>CAWHEN010000007.1:0-1001547 GCA_963828595.1 uncultured beta proteobacterium | reverse complement strand
AGCCCTACCGTATATTGTACTTGGCGAGCTTCGGCGGAGCGTGTTGCGGTTCATGCCGAGCATGTCCGCCGCCTGCGTCTGGTTGCCGTTGGCGCGATCCATCACCGAAGCGATCAGCGAGCGCTCGACGTTGGTGATCACCATGTCGTAGATGCCGTGAGGCGGCTCGCCGTCGAGCTTGCGAAAATACTCGTCGAGCGATTTCTCGACAGTCTTGCCGATCTCGTTGCTACCGTTAGGCGAATGGTTTTTCTCACGCGGCGAGGGCCTCCCTACCCCTTGCAATGCTGCCTTGCTTGTCGACGTTGTGGTGGCATCCACGACAGCGCCTGTGCCGGCGCGATAGTCGAGACGCAACCCGCTCCCCCAGCCGGTCGACGGCGGCGATCTGCGTCTGCCGCGCGTTCCACCGGTTCATCGTGCGCGGAACGCCTCGCCGCCGGCGAGATCTCCGTGTACCAGCCCAGGTGCTTGCGCGCGATGCGCACGCCGGCACTCCTGCCGTAGAAAAGCGTAATGATCGGCGAGATGCGCGAGGATGGCCCGCGCGCTTCGCCCACCGTCGGCGGCGGCAGATGCTCGCCGTCGAGGAAGTGGCGCGATCTCGCGGAAGATCCAGGGCCGCCCCTGCGCGGCGCGGCCGATCATCACCGCATCGGCGCCGGTGCGGCGAGCACGCTCGCGCGCTTCTCCGGCGTGTCGATGTCGCCGTTGGCGATCACCGGAATGCGACACCGCGGCCTTGACGGCGCGGATCGTGTCGTACTCGACCTGGCCGGTGAAGCCGCAGGCGCGCGTCCGGCCGTGGACGGCGAGCGCGGCACGCCGCGGCCTCCGCGATTCGCGCGATGCGCACCGCGTTGCGGTGCCCGCGGATCCCAGCCGGTGCGGATCTTCAGCGTCACCGGCACGTCGACGCGCGCAACGACTGCGTCGAGGATCGCGGCGACCAGCGGCTCGTCTTTGCAGCAGCGCAGAGCCCGCCATGACGTTGCAGACCTTCTTTGCCGGGCAACCCATGTTGATGTCGATGATCTGCGCGCCGCGCTCGACGTTGTAGCGCGCGGCTTCGGCCATCATGGCGGATCGGCGCCGGCGATCTGCACGACGATCGGCTCCGACTTCGCCGGCGTGGTCGGTGCGGCGCACGCGACTTCCGGTGCCCCAGAGCTGCGGATTCGACGCGACCATCTCCGACACCGCATAGCCCGCGCCGAGTCGCTTGCACAGCTGCCGGAACGGCCGGTCGGTGACGCCCGCCATGGGCGCGACGAACAGATTGTTCGCGATGTGATGGGACCGATCCGCACGCTGGGAATAGTTGCGGAAGCGGCGGCGGGGGACGGATTATACCGCGTTTGCGCCGATGCACCGCAAAAGATATGCGGAATGCAGCGCCGAACGACGCTTCGTGTCGCGCCGTTCACTGCGCGGAACCATTCTTGCGACGTCGGCGCATGTGTTCGCTTCAGTGCAGCCGAACAGCATCGCGCGCGTGAACGCTCGCTTCAGCGGCGGCAGCGCAGTCGAGCAGCAGTGAGCGCCAACCCGCGCGGCCAGCGCAGCAGCGGCGCGTCGTTGCCGAACACGCGCGACGCAGCCCGTGCGTGAACGCGATGCCGCGCGCAGCGGTCGACGGTCGGCGACGCGGCGTAAGCGCGCGAGCACTGCGTCGCGCCGAGTCGCATCGCGCGGCGTCGTCAGCACGCCTGCGCCAGCTCGTACGCATCGCGCAGACCCAGATTGAAACCCTGGCCGGCAACCGGATGCAGCGCCTGCGCCGCGTTGCCCGAGAGCACGCGCGTGCGCCGACGACGGTGCCGGCGAACTCGAGCGCGAGCGGAAACGTGCGCCGATCCTCGCACTTGCAGAAAGCCGCCGACGCGCGCGCCGAACTCGCGTCGCGAGCGCGGCGAGGAACTCGGCGCTCGGCGCATCGCCGCAAGCGCTCTGCGCCTGCGCCGGCGTCGTCGTCCATACCAGCGCGTAGTGATCGCCTTCCGGCAGCAGCGCCATCGGGCCTTCGCGGCGTGAAGCGCTCGTACGCCACGCCCGTCGTGCGGCTCGGTCGCGCCAAACCTTCGCGACCAGCGCGACCTGCTCGTAATCGTGTCGCTGTCGGACATCGCCGGCGACGATGTCGCCGCCGCCATCGGCGACGGCGGCCAGTCGCGCCGTCCATTCGCAGCGCGGCGCCTCGGCGTTCGCCGCGTGCGCGCGTACGCCGGCGTCGCGTCGACCGCTGCGTGACAGTGACGCCGTGATCGACCGGCAGGCCGGCACGGGCAAGCCCCGCATCGAGCGCGGCCTGCAACGCGCGATAGCTGACACGACGTAGCCGAGCGCGGGCACGCCGTGCTCGCGCGCATCCAGCGCGCGCTGCGCCGAAGCCGCCGCGCTGCGACACGTCGATGGCGGTAATTGCCGTCACCGCGCCGCGGTACCCGCGACAGCGCTCCAGACGCCGAGGCGATCGAAAATCAGTCGCGCGCCGTGCGACAGGGCCAGCGAACGGTCGCCGGACGCCAAGGTGCTGCGCGCACGCGCGTCGAGACTGACCACGTCGAGATCGCCGCCGGCGAGCGCCAGCGCCAGCGTCGCACCGACCGGACCCGCGCCGACGATGACGACGTCGTTCAGACATGCCTTGGAGCGCCTGGTCGAGAACGTCTGAAGTCACAGACAGACCGGCGCCGATCCGCCGTCAGTGCTGCATCAGCGCTTCGATGTCGGCGACGGTCTTCGGCGCCGCCGCGGTCAGGTTCTCATTGCCCGTCGCGCGTGACCAGCACGTCGTCCTCGATGCGCACGCCGATGTTCCAGAATTGCTTCGGGCACGCTTGTCGGCCGGGCCGGATGTAGCATCCCGGCTCGACCGTCAGCACCATGCCCGGCGCGAGCAGGCGCGACTCGCCGTTGACGCTGATAGAGTCGCCGCGTCATGCACGTCGAGGCCGAGCCAGTGGCCGGCGCGATGCATGTAGAACTGCTTGTATGCACCGGATCTCGAGCACAGCGTCGATCGAGCCCTCGCAAAGACTCAGATCGATCGAAGCCCTGCGCCAGCACGCGCTCCGCAACCTCGTGGTAGTCATGAAACGGGCGCCCGGCGCCACGGCGTCGATGCAGGCGAGCTGCGCGGCCAGCACCAGCTCGTAGACGTCCTTCTGCGGACCGCTGAACTTGCCGCTGACCGGAAACGTGCGCGTGATGTCCGAGGCATAACCCTCGAACTCACAGCCTGCGTCGATCAGCAGCAGGTCGCCGGACTGCATCTGCGCGGTTGTTGTCCCGGTAGTGCAGCACGCAGGCGTTCGGGCCCGATGCGACGATCGACGGGTAGGCGACCGCCTGCGCGCCGTAGCGCAGGAATTCGTGCATCAGTTCGGCCTCTACCTGGTACTCGTACCAGCCGGCGCGCGTGCGCGCCATCGCGCGTCGATGCGCTCCGCAGGAAATCTCGGCGGCCCGGCGCATCAGCTTCGAGCTCCTGCTCGTCCTTGGTCAGGCGCATCGCTCGAGAGCGCCGCGCGCACGTCGACGACCACTTCCGGCGCAGCGACGCCGGTGCGCACCCGGTTGCGGACTTCGTTCAAGATCGTGATGACCGGTCGTCCCAGGCAGGGTATCCACCGATCGGCGTAAAAACGGCGGCGCGATCGCCGCTCCAGTCGGTCAGCCTCGTCTCCAGCTCGCCGATCGAATACGCCTCGTCGAAGCCGAAGATTTCGCGCGCGGCGTCGGGGCCGTAGCGAAAGCCGTCCCAGATCTCGCGCTCGGGATTCTTTCCCGGCACAACAGGATCTGCTGGAGTCGCCTTCGTCCGCTCCGGCGAGCAGGACGACGACCGCTTCGGCTTCGGGAAATCCGCAAAGATAATAGAAATAGCTGTCCGGCCGGTACGGATAGTGGGTGTCGGCGTTGCGGATCGCTTGGGGCGCCGTCGGGATTGCGGCGATCCCGCCGCCGCTGTGGCGGCGCATCTCGGCGATCAATCGCGCGCGGCGCGCACGGTGGTGCTGGTGACTGTGATTCATCGTTGGGATTGCGTGGCGCGTCGGGGGAAGGCGCCATTATAGGCGCAGCGCGGCCCGGTCGCCGAGCCTGCGGTAACATCTGCTTCGTGGTGCAGTCTTCCTTCGCTCATTCGCCGCAGAGCGCCGATGCGCTGCGCGAGGCCAAGCGCTCGCTGCGCGAGCGCGTGCTCGCCGCGCGCGATTCCCTGCCGCCGGAGTTTCGCGCGGCGGCAAGCGCGGCGATTGGCACGGCGCTCACGGCTCGCGACGATTTCGCCGCGGCGTCGACCGTGCTGCTGACATTGCCGTTCGGCAGCGAGTGGGACTCGATGGCGCTGTTGCTCGCCGCGCTGGAACGCGGCAAGGCGGTCGTGTTGCCGCGCGTCAACGCGACAGCGCGCACGCTGGAGCTTTGCCGGCTGACCGAGCCCTCACGCGATGTCTTGCCCGGCTATCGCGGCATACCCGAGCCGCAATCGCACTGCGCGCTGATCGCTGCCGACGCGATCGATTGGGTGCTGGTCCCCGGCGTTGCGTTCGACACCGGTGGGCACCGCCTCGGTTACGGCGGCGGCTACTACGACAGGCTGCTCCCTCAGCTGCGCAGTGACGCCGCGAGAATCGCCGGCGGCTACGAAATGCAATTGGTCGATCGCGTGCCGGCCGCACTGCACGACGTGCCAGTGCAGGCGCTCGCAACCGAGACCCGGACCTTGCCGATGCCTGGATAGCTGGCCGACAGCACGCGCAGGTGGTTTTGGAAATCATTTCCACGCTGTGGTATCCTCGAATCAGCCCTGAGCCGCCGAGTGTCGCGTCGCAGCAATGCGGCGCCATGCCACGACGCATACAATCGAAATTTCGCGCGACCGCTTGAAAGATCGCCGAAGGAGTGCCCGCATGGATATCAAGCCCGATGTCGACCCGCAGGAAACGCGCGAATGGCTGGACGCGATCGACGGCGTGCTCGAGAACGAAGGTCCGGACCGCGCGCATTTCCTGATCGAACAGGTAATCGACAAAGCGCGCCGATCCGGCGCGTACATGCCGTTTTCGGCGAACACCGCCTACATCAATACGATTCCGGTAGATAAGCAGGTCCGGATTCCCGGCGACCAGGCGATCGAGCATCGCATCCGGTCTTATGTGCGCTGGAACGCGATGGCGATGGTGGTGCGCGCGAACAAGCACACCAACGTCGGCGGCCATATCGCCAGCTTCGCCTCGGCGGCGACGCTCTACGACATCGGTTTCAATCATTTCTGGCACGCGCCGTCGGCCGAGCACGGCGGCGACCTCGTCTTCGTGCAGGGCCATTCGGCGCCGGGCGTGTACGCCCGCGCGCACATGCTGGGCCGCTTCACCGACGAGCAGATGGACAACTTCCGCCAGGAAGTCGACGGCAAGGGCGTCTCCTCGTATCCGCATCCGTGGCTGATGCCGGACTTCTGGCAATTTCCAACGGTGTCGATGGGGCTCGGCCCGCTGATGGCGATCTACCAGGCGCGTTTCATGAAGTATCTGCAGGATCGCGGGCATGGCCAAGACCGAGGGTCGCAAGGTCTGGTGCTTTTGCGGCGACGGCGAAATGGACGAACCGGAATCGATGGGCGCGATCGGGATGGCGGCCCGCGAGTCGCTCGACAACCTGATCTTCGTCATCAACTGCAACCTGCAGCGGCTCGACGGCCCGGTGCGCGGCAACGGCAAGATCATCCAGGAGCTGGAGGCCGAGTTCCGCGGCGCCGGCTGGAACGTGATCAAGGTGATCTGGGGCTCGCGCTGGGACCCGCTGCTGGCGCGCGACAAGCAAGGCATCCTGATGCGCCGGATGATGGAATGCGTCGACGGCGAGTACCAGACGTTCAAGTCGAAGGACGGCGCCTACGTACGCGAATACTTCTTCAACACGCCCGAGCTCAAGGCCCTGGTGGCCGACTACTCGGACGAGGAGATCTGGAATCTGAATCGCGGCGGCCACGATCCGCACAAGGTCTATGCCGCCTACCGGGCTGCCGTCGACCACAAGGGGCAGCCGACGATCATTCTCGCCAAGACGATCAAGGGCTACGGGATGGGCGAAGCAGGCGAGGCGCAGAACATCACTCACCAACAGAAGAAAATGTCGGGCGGCTCGATCCGGCACTTTCGCGATCGCTTCCAGATTCCGGTGCCTGACGACAAGCTCGACGAGCTCCCGTACGTCAAGTTTCCGCCCGGATCGGCCGAGGCCGAATACATGATGGCCCGGCGCATGGAGCTCGGCGGCTTTTTGCCGACGCGCCGCAGGAAGTCCGGGTCGCTCGCGGTGCCGGGGCTCGCGGCGCTGGAGCGCTTCCTGAAAAGCACCGAAGACCGCGAGATCTCGACGACGATGGCGTTCGTGCAGATCCTGCAGACCTTGCTGCGCGACAAGAATATCGGCAAGCACATCGTGCCCATCGTGCCCGACGAGTCGCGTACCTTCGGCATGGAAGGGATGTTTCGCCAGCTCGGCATCTGGAACCAGCTCGGCCAGCTCTACACGCCGCAGGACGCCGATCAGCTGATGTTTTACAAGGAGAGCAAGGACGGCCAGGTGCTGCAGGAGGGCATCAACGAGCCCGGCGCGATGTGCGACTGGATGGCGGCGGCAACCAGCTATTCGACGCACGGCGTTCCGATGATCCCCTTCTACATCTTCTATTCGATGTTCGGCTTCCAGCGGGTAGGCGATCTGGCCTGGGCTGCCGGCGACATGCGCTCTCGCGGCTTCCTGCTCGGCGGCACCGCCGGACGGACGACGCTGAATGGCGAAGGCCTGCAGCACGAGGATGGGCATTCGCACGTCTACGCCTCGACGATCCCGAATTGCGTCTCGTACGATCCAACCTTCGGCTACGAGCTCGCCGTCATCATCCAGGACGGGCTGCGCCGGATGTACGCCGAGCAGCAGGACGTCTATTACTACCTGACAGTGATGAACGAGAACTACGCGCAGCCGGCGATGCCCGACGGCGCCGCTCCCGACATCATCAAGGGCATGTACCTGTTCAAGGCCGGCGCCGACCGGGGCGCGAAGACCAAAGCACCGCGCGTCCAGCTGCTTGGCTCGGGCGTGATCCTGCGCGAGGCCATCGCTGCGGCCGAATTGCTCAAGTCGGATTGGGGCGTTGACGCCGACATCTGGGGCTGCACGTCGTTCACCGAGCTCGCGCGCGAAGGCGAAGCCGCGTCGCGCTGGAACATGATGCATCCGACCGACCCGCCGCGCGTGGCGCATGTGACGGCGCGGCTCGCCGACACCCAGGGCCCGGTCATCGCGGCGACTGATTACATGCGCGCGTTTGCCGGGCAGATCAGGGAATTCGTACCGCGCCGTTATGTCGTCCTCGGCACCGATGGCTTCGGGCGCTCCGACACGCGCGAAAAGCTGCGCCGCTTTTTCGAGGTCGACCGGTGGTACATCACAGTCGCGGCGCTGAAGGCCCTGGCCGACGAAGGCACGCTGCCCGCCGCCAAAGCGGCAGAGGCGATCTCGAAATATGGCATCGACGCGGCCAAGGCCGCGCCGTGGACGGTCTGATGCGGCATCGACGGTCTTGTTCCGCGGTTGCCGGCCAGCCTTTGAGGTCGCGATGAGCACAATCGAAGTCAAGGTTCCCGACATCGGCGACTTCACCGACGTGCCGGTGATCGAAGTCCTGGTCAAGCCGGGCGACACGGTCAAGGCCGAGGATTCGCTGGTCACTCTGGAGTCGGACAAGGCGACGATGGACGTGCCGGCGCCGGCAGCCGGCGTGATCAAATCGCTCGGCGTCAAAGTCGGCGACAAAGTCAGCGAAGGCCACCTGATCCTGACGCTGGAGGAGGCGGCCGGCGCCGCCGCACCGGCGCAAGCTGCATCGGCGGCCAAGACAGCGCAGCCCGCAGCGCCGCCGAGCGCGCCCGCAGCGGCAGCGCCACCGAAGCCGCCCACAGCCGCACCGTCAGCGCCGGCGCCGCCCGCCCCGCCGATGCAAGCAACCGTAGCGCCGAGCGCTCCGATCGACGATGCGGCCTTCCGCAAGGCGCACGCCTCGCCGTCGGTTCGCGCCCACGCGCGCGCGCTGGGTGTCGACCTGTCGCAGATCAAGGGCAGCGGCCCGGCCGGGCGCATCCTGCAGGAGGACGTCGAGAATTACGTCAAGCAGGTGATGAGCGGCGCCAAGGTCGCCAGCGCGGTGGCCGGCGCGGGGGGCGCCGCGCTCGGCTTGCTGCCATGGCCGCAGGTCGATTTCGCCAAGTTCGGCCCGGTCGAAATCAGGCCGCTGTCGAGAATCAAGAAGATCGCCGGCGCCAATCTGCACCGAAACTGGGTGTTGATTCCGCACGTCACCAACCACGACGACGCCGACATCACCGAGCTCGAGGCGTTTCGCGTGCAGCTCAACAAGGAAAACGAAAAAGCCGGGATCAAAGTGACCTTGCTGGCGTTCCTGATCAAGGCGTGTGTCTGGGCGCTGAAGAAATTTCCCGAGTTCAACGCTTCGCTCGACGGCGAGAACCTGGTGCTCAAGCAGTACTACCACATCGGTTTCGCCGCCGACACGCCGAACGGTCTTGTCGTGCCGGTCATCAGGAATGCCGACCAGAAGGGCGTGCTGGCGATCGCCGGAGAAATGGGAGAGCTTTCGGCGAAGGCCCGCGAAGGCAAGCTCGGTCCAGCCGACATGCAGGGCGGATGTTTTTCGATCTCCAGCCTGGGCGGGATCGGCGGAACGTACTTCACGCCTATCATCAACGCGCCCGAAGTCGCGATCCTCGGCGTGTGCCGGTCGAGCACGCGACCCGTCTGGGACGGCAAGCAGTTCGCACCGCGCCTGATCCTGCCGCTGTCGCTTTCCTGGGACCATCGCGTGATCGACGGGGCTGCGGCCGCCCGCTTCAACAGCTATCTCGCCTCGCTGCTGGCCGACATGCGGCGCACGATGCTTTGAGATGGGCGTCGACAAACACTGGCTCGCCGTTCTGCTGCTGGCCGCGCTGGCGAGTCCCTGTTTCGCGGCGGAGGACTTGTTCACCATTCCGACGCGCAGCGGCGTCACGCTCTCCTACCTGCTCGACCAGGACAAGTCGGCGGCGCCCAAGGTCGTTGTCATCTCCTTCGTCGGCGGATTGGGCGCGATCGGCCTGGAGCGGCGCGCGCAAAAGGGCCCGGTGAAGTTCGGGCCGACGGCGAATTTCCTGGTTCGCATCAGGGAGCGGATGACCGACCCCGACGTCGCCGATGTCATCGTCGATTCGCCTTCGGATCAGCTTCCCGGCGGCATGGGCGACAGGTTCCGCCTGGGGCAGGATCACGCGACCGACATTCGGGCATTGATAGCCGATCTGAAGCGGCGGTTTCCCGGCGCGAAGGTTTTTCTGCTTGGCACGAGCCGCGGTACGATATCCGCCGCAGCGCTTGGCGCCAGTCTCGGCGATATCGTGCAAGGCGTCGTGCTCAGCTCGACGGTAACCAATTCCGACCGCACGGGCACGGGGCTGTCGGCCTTCGACTTCGGCTCGATCAAGGTGCCGGTGCTGCTGGTTCATCACCGGGACGATGGTTGCCGCAGCAGCCCCTATTACGGCGCGGAACGCCTGGCGAAGAAATTCCCGCTGGTCAGCGTCAGCGGCGGCGATCCGCCGCAGAGCGAGCCGTGCGAGGCCATGTCTCAGCACGGGTACCTGGGCCGCGAAGCGCCGACGACGGAGGCGATCCGGAACTGGATGCTCGGACGCGAGTTCGCACGCGAGATCCAACAATGATGTTGCCGGTGCCGGTATCGACACACTGCCGCCGGATCCGATCGGGGACGCAATGAGCACGATCGACGTTAAGGTTCCCGACATCGGCGACTTCACCGATGTGCCGGTGATCGAGGTCCTGGTAAAACCGGGGGACACGGTCAAGGTCGAAGATTCGCTGGTCACGCTCGAGTCGGACAAGGCCACGATGGACGTGCCGGCGCCCGCCGCGGGCGTGGTCAAGTCGCTCGGCGTCAAGGTTGGCGACAAAGTCAGCGAAGGCGCCCTCCTGCTGACGCTCGAGACGACGGCCGAAGCGCCGGCGGCGCGGCCTGCCGCCACCGGATCGGCGCAGCAGGCACCCACCGCGCGAGCCGCGCCAGCGGCGCCGGCCACACCTGCGGCAGCCAAGCCGCAACCGGCGTCCCCGGCGACACTTGCAGCGACCGCACCACGCGCCGCCGACGAATATCGCGGCGCGGTCGATATCGAATGTCAAATGGTCGTTATCGGCTCCGGCCCGGGCGGCTATAGCGGTGCCTTCCGCGCCGCGGACCTCGGTTTGAAAACGGTGCTGATCGAGCGCTATCCGACCTTGGGCGGCGTATGCCTCAACGTCGGCTGCATTCCTTCCAAGGCGCTGCTGCACGCGGCCAAGGTGATCGACGAAGCGGAGGAAATGGGCCATTTCGGCGTGACTTTCGGCAAGCCGGCGATTGATCTCGCCAAGTTGCGCGGCTGGAAGGAAGCCGTGATCCGCAGGCTTACCGGTGGCATTTCGGGGCTGGCCAAGCAGCGCAAGGTCAGCGTCGTCACCGGCGTCGCGCGCTTTGTCGATGCGCATCACCTCGAAGTGAGCGCCGACGGCAAGAAGCAGGTCGTCAAGTTCGAGCACTGCATCATTGCCGCCGGCTCGCAAGCGGTGAAGCTGCCATTCATTCCCGACGACCCGCGCGTCATCGATTCGACCGGCGCGCTCGAGCTCGACGATGTGCCCGCGCACATGCTGGTCATCGGCGGCGGCATCATCGGCATGGAGATGGCGCAGGTATATTCGGCGCTCGGCGCGAAGATCACCGTCGTCGAGATGCTGGGCCAGCTGATGACGGGCGCGGATCCCGACCTGGTCCGGCCATTCACGCGGCGGATGGAAAAGCGCTACGAAAAGATCATGCTGAAGACACGCGTGACCAAGGTCGAAGCCCAGAAGGGTGGCCTCAAGGTCTGGTTCGAAGGCGAGCAGGCGCCCGCCACGCCGCAGGTCTACGACCGGGTGCTCGTCGCCGTAGGACGTTCGCCGAACGGCAAGAAAATCGGCGCCGATCGTGCCGGCGTCGTCGTCGACGAGCGCGGATTCATTCCGGTCGATGGCCAGTTGCGGACCAACGTTGCGCATATCTTCGCGATCGGGGACATCGCCAGGCAGCCGATGCTGGCGCACAAGGCGGTGCACGAGGCGCACGTCGCCGCCGAGGCTGCGGCCGGTGAGAAGTCCTGGTTCGACGCCCGCGTGATTCCATCGGTCGCGTTCACCGATCCCGAGCTCGCGTGGGTCGGAGTCACCGAAGAGGAAGCCAAGGCGCAGGGCATCAAGTATGGCAAAGCGGCGTTTCCGTGGGCGGCCAGCGGCCGCTCGCTTTCGCTCGGGCGCGATGAAGGCATGACCAAGTTGATCTTCGACCAGCAGACGCAGCGGATCATCGGCGGCGGCATCGTCGGGCCGAACGCGGGCGACCTGATCGCCGAAGTCGCGCTGGCGATCGAAATGGGCTGCAATGCCGAAGACATCGGCAGGACGATCCACCCGCATCCGACGCTGTCCGAGACCGTCGGCATGGCCGCCGAAGTCTTCGCCGGGACGATCACCGATCTCTACATCCCGAAAAAGAAATAGGCCGCGAGTCGGCCCGGGTCGTTAGCCAATGGGAATCGGGCAGGCGCGCGTCGCCAAGCTCGCCGCATGGACGCTGGCCGCGGTCGTAGCCTGCGCGCTGGCGGCGGCGGTGCTGATCAATCTGCGCGATCCGGAGATCTCGCCGCAAGCGCGGGCGATGGCGCTCTTCGAGCTGCCCGCGATTGCTGCCGAAGGCAACGCCTATCTCGTCCTGCTCGGGCTCACTGCACCGCCGCGCGTCGATCCGATGGCCGAGGGCCAGCGCTTGGCCGCCGAGCGCGACGGCGCGCTCTCGGCCGATCCATTCGCCCGGCAGCGTCTGCCGCACGAAGAGCGCGAGGCCGACGCGGATCAGGATGACCATCTCGCTTTCGCCGGAGACCTCGACGCCGGCTGCGACATCTTCAGCGAGCCCTGCCTGCCGTTCGCCCGGGCCCGCGAGCAAGCTGTCCGCGCGCTCTTCGCCGGCAACCGCCTTCTGATCGATCGGTACGAACAGGCGCGGCGACTGCCGGGATTCGCCGCCGTTCCGATCGCGGACAAGCGTCGCGCCGATATCGAGCGCAGCAATCTCGGCCGCGTGCACGCCGTGTTGCTGACGGTGGCTGCGCTGGACGCGCAGCAGCAGCATGCAGCCAAGGCTTGCGGCTTCCTGCAAGCCGATGGCGCGTTCTGGCGGCGCATGCTCTCCGGGGACGGCACTCTGGGCGACAAGCTGTCGGCATTTCGCGCGCTCGCCGAGGATGCGCGCCTTGCCAGCGAGCTGATCGCATCGAAGGCGTTCGATGCCGCCTCTTGCGGGCCTTCGCTGCGCATGTTGCTCGCACCCCTGACCGCCAAGGAGCTGAGCCTGGCGGATGCCTTCAAGATGGCGTTCGTGCCAACGGTGCGCATGCTGGCAAGCTGGCCCGATCCGGCGATCAGCGTCGAGCCCGAATCCTGGGCCGATCGCCACCTGAAGGAGACACCGCTCTACGACTTGTTCTATCGGCGCAACGCGTCGATCAATCGCAGCGCAGAGCTCTACGCCGGGCTCGCTGCGCTCGCTGCGCAACCGACGTCGCGCTTCATTGCCGCCCGCGACGCATTCATCGCCGACGCCGGCGACCTCGTCTCGATCGGGCCGTCGTGGATCTACAATCCGCTGGGCAAGGCGCTCATCGCGCGGCATCTTCCGATACACGTCGACTACATCGCGCACGCGCACGGCGTCGCCGCCTATCTGAAGCTGGTGCGCATGCAGCTGGAGCTCAGGAGCGCGGCCGTTCCGCTTGCAGAGGTGCCGCAATTCCTGGAGCGCGCGGGGCCGGACAGCGTGAACCCGCTAAATGGCCGGCCTTTTCGCTGGGACCGCGAGCAGCGCAGCCTGTCGTTCGATCCCTCCGACCGACGCTGGCGCCGATGGGGGACGAGTGTCACGATTGCCGGGCCATGATTCGATGCTGATGCATCGTCGGCGGCAGCCGGTTTTGTTACGATGAGAGCTCGATGCGCAACATTCCGACAGCAATGACCCAGGACGAGCTCAAGCAGATGGTCGCGCGCGAGGCGATCAAGTATGTCGTCGACGATGCCTACATAGGCGTCGGCAGCGGCTCGACCGCTAATTTCTTCATCGATGAGCTCGCCACCATCAAGGGGCGCATCAAGGGCGCGGTGGCGAGCTCGATCAAGACGGCCGAACGGCTGCACAAGCACGCGATCCCGGTGGTCGAGCTCGCCAGCGTCGATTCGCTGCCGGTTTATATCGACGGGGCCGACGAAACCACCGCCCATGGAGCGATGATCAAGGGGGGCGGCGGCGCGCTGACGCGGGAGAAAATCGTCGCTGCGGTCGCCGCGAAGTACGTATGCATCGTTGACCAGTCCAAGCTGGTCGGCGTGCTCGGAGACTTTCCGCTGCCGGTCGAGGTGATCCCGATGGCCAAGAGCCATGTCGCGCACGAGCTGGTCAAGCTCGGCGGACACCCCGAGCTGCGCGCAGGCTTCATCACGGACAACGGCAACGTGATCCTCGACGTGGCGGATCTGCGCATCCTGAATCCGACCGAGCTCGAAGCGCGCATCAACAACATCGCCGGCGTCGTGACCAACGGCCTGTTCGCCATCCGGGGTGCCGATGTCATCCTGGTCGGGGCGCCGACCGGCGTGATGACGCTCGACGCGCACCGGTTCTAGCCGGTCCTCGCGCCAGGCCATAGAATGCAGCCATGACGAACCTGAGCGTTCCCCATCTCGACCTTGCCTCGTACATGCGCAAGGTCGGCGAACGGGCCCGCGCGGCGGCGCGCGTCGTCGCGCGAGCGCCAACGAGGGCAAAGGACGCCGCGCTGGAAGCCGCGGCGGCAGCGATCGAACGCGATGCCCGGGAGCTGCTCGCCGCGAATGCGGGCGATGTCGCGGCATCGCGTGCCGCCGGCGACGGCGAGGCATTCGTCGACCGGCTGGCGTTGAACCCGGAACGCATCGCCGCGATGGCCGACGGCTTGCGCCAGATCGCCGCATTGCCCGATCCGGTCGGCGAGATCACCGACCTCAAATACCGGCCGACCGGCATCCAGGTCGGACGAATGCGCGTGCCGCTCGGCGTCGTCGGCATCGTTTACGAATCGCGGCCGAACGTCACGGCCGATGCCGCCGCGTTGTGCCTCAAATCGGGCAATGCGGCGATCCTGCGCGGCGGCTCCGAAGCGATGCGCTCGAATCAGGCGATCGCCGCATGCCTGCACGAGGGCCTCGCCGTCGCCGGCCTGCCCGAGGATGCCGTGCAGGCGATCGAGACTTCCGACCGCGCCGCCGTCGGCATGCTCGCGACGATGGACCGCTATGTCGATGTGCTCGTGCCGCGCGGCGGCAAGAGCCTGATCCAGCGGGTGGCCGACGAAGCCACGGTGCCGGTGATCAAGCATCTGGACGGTGTCTGTCACGTGTTCATCGACGAATACGCCGACGTCGACATGGCGATCCGCATTGCCGACAACGCCAAGACGCAGCGGTACAGTCCCTGCAACACGATGGAGACGCTGCTGGTGCACGAGCGCATCGCCGCGCAGGTCCTGGTTCCTCTGGCGCGGATCTACGCCGGCAAGGGCGTCGAGCTCCGCGGCGATCCCGCCGCGCGCGCGCTGGTTCCCGCGATGAAGCCGGCGAGCGAAGAGGACTGGACGACCGAATACCTGGCGCCGATCCTCGCCATCCGCGTCGTGGGAAGCCTCGACGCAGCGATCGAGCATATCGCCCGCTACGGCTCGCAGCACACCGACGCGATCGTCACTTCGCATCACGGCAACGCGATGCGCTTCCTGCGCGAAGTCGATTCGAGCTCGGTGATGGTCAATGCATCGACACGGTTCGCCGACGGCTTCGAGTACGGCCTCGGCGCAGAGATCGGGATCTCGACCAACAAGCTGCACGCGCGCGGACCGGTGGGCCTCGAAGGCCTGACCAGCCAGAAATGGATCGTGCTCGGCACCGGGCAGATCCGCGGCTGATGCCCGATCCCGCGCCGCGAGGCGTCTGATGTCGGCGTCGGTCACCCTCTCGATCGGCACCAACACGGCGATCGCCGCCGCCAAGGGCTTCGGCTGGTTCGTCACCGGGTCGCCGACGCTGTTCGCCGAGACGATCCACTCGCTCGCCGACGTGGCCAATCAGGTCCTGCTGAGGACCGGCGAGGTGCGCGGCAAGATGCCGGCCGACCGCAAGCATCCGTTCGGCTACGGCCAGGAAAAATACTTTTGGGCGCTGGTTTCCGCGGTCAGCGTGTTCTTCGTCGGCTGCGGACTCAATGTCTACCACGGCATCCATGCGCTGATCCAGCGCGCGCCGGTCGAGCCGTTCACGCCGCTGGTGCTGGGGCTGTTGCTGTTCGCCTTGGTGCTGGAATCGTTCACGCTGGTCGTTGCCCTGCGCGAGATCGGCGGCTGGAAGGGTCTGGTCGTCAACCGCCATAACACGACCGTGCTCGCCGTCGTCCTGGAGGACGCCGTCGCGCTGCTCGGGATCGTGCTGACGCTCGTCGTCGCTGGAGTCTCGTTCGTGTGGGGGCCGCACCCGGCATTCGACGCCACCGTCGCGATCGCGGTCGGCGCGCTGCTCGGTGCGATGGCGCTGTTTCTGGCTGCGATCAACCGCCGGCTGCTGATCGACATCTCCGACGTCGACCTCGATCGCGCCGCGCAACGATACCTCGCCGAGCAGGGTGTCACCGCCAAGGCGAGCTCAGTCGTCGTCGACGATGATCACGCCGTCGTCTTCCTGCGGGCCGTACCCGGCAGCGCGCGACCGTTCGACACCGCGGATTCGTATGCGCTCGGCGAAGCCTTGAAGGCGCAGCTGCTGGCGAGCGCCGGCAAGACGATCGACGAGGTCTACTGGAAATTTCCGCTGGCCCCCGCGCCGGCGGGCACGACAAGCGGGCGATGACGCAAGCGATGCAACAGGCGATACTCGACTTCTGGTTCGGGCCGCCGGACAGCCCCGAGTACGGGACAACGCGCGACGCCTGGTTTCGCAAGGACGCCGCGTTCGACGCCGAGATCCGCCGGCGCTTCGGCGCGGTGATCGAGACTGCGCTGGAAGGCGGTTTCGCCGACTGGACCGCCCCGCGTGCCGTCCTCGCACGCGTACTCGTCCTCGACCAGTTCACGCGCAACTGCTATCGCGACTCGGCGCGCGCGTTCGCCGGCGATGCGCAGGCGCTTGCCGCGGCGAACACCGCCGTCGATCAGGAGCAGGACCGCGAGCTGATTCCGGTCGAGCGCTGGTTCCTGTACATGCCATTCGAGCACGCTGAATCGCCTGTCGCACAAGCGCGCTCGCTGGCGCTGTACACGCGGCTTGCGCACGAGACCGGTCTCGCCGATCCGCTGGTATGGGCGGAGAAGCACGCGGTTATCATCCGCCGCTTCGGCCGATATCCGCATCGCAACGCATCGCTCGGCCGCGCATCGACAGCGGAGGAAATCGCCTTTCTCGGCACGCAGGGCAGCAATTTCTGAAAGCTTTGGCTACCATCGCCCTATGGGACTGATCGAAGTCACGCTGGGACTGCTGCTTGCGGTCGCCGCCGTGGCCGCGCTCGGCAAATGGATCGGAGCGCCGCTGCCGCTGCTGCTCGTCGCCGGCGGCGTGTGCCTGTCGTTCCTGCCGGGTTTCCGCTCGCTCTCGATCGCGCCGGACATCTTTTTTCTGTTGTTCATTCCGCCGCTGCTGTTCGCCGACGCCTGGTTGATACCCAAGCGCGACCTGCTCAAGGTGATCCGGCCGGTGCTGCTGCTCGCCTTCGGCCTCGTGTTTCTGACGGTTCTGGTCGTCGGCTATTTGATGCACTGGCTGGTTCCCGAACTCCCGCTCGCGGCGGCATTCGCGCTCGGCGCGGTGATCTCGCCTACCGACGCGGTCGCGGTCAGGGCGGTCACCTCCAAGCTCGCGATTCCCTCGCGCGTCTCGACGATCGTCGATGGCGAAAGCCTTATCAACGACGCATCGGGTTTGATTGCGTTCAAGTTCGCGATCGCGGCAGCGATGACCGGCGCCTTCAGCTGGGAGAGCGCGGCGCTGCAGTTTTTCGTCTCTTCCGGCGGCGGTTTCCTGCTCGGGCTGGCGATCGCCTGGGTGATAGGCCAGGCGAGGGTTGGCCTGCGCCGGTTCTGCGCCGATGACCCGACCATCCAGACGGTGATCTCGCTGCTGACGCCCTACGCGGCGTATCTGGCCGCGGAGGAGCTGGGCATCGGCACGATCCTGGCCGTCGTCGGCGCGGGACTCTACGCCGGTGCGCACGATCTCAGGAACCTGGACGCCGCGACGCGTGCGCATTCGTGGGAAGTATGGCGGATGGTGCTGTTCGCGTTCAACGGCCTGGTGTTCGTGCTGCTGGGCGTCCAGCTCCATTCGATCATCGGCGCGCTGTCGCGCTCGAGCGCGCTCGAGCTTGCCGGCTACGCGTTGGCGCTGTCGGCCATCGTGATCGTGCTGCGTATCCTCTGGGTGTTTCCGGCAGCATACGTGCCGTTGCTTCTGTCGCGGCGGATTCGCGAACGCGAAGGCGTGCACAGCCCTCGTGCGGTGTTCCTGACCGGATGGGCGGGCATTCGCGGCTCGATCACGCTGGCCGCTGCGCTTTCGATTCCGTTCGTGACCTCGAGCGGGGCGCCGTTTCCCGGCCGCGAGCTGATCATACTGCTGGCCGCGAGCGTGATCATCGTCACGCTGCTGGTCAACGGCATGACGCTTCCTCTGCTGATTCGCTGGCTCGATATCCGCGGCGATCGTATCGCCGAGCGCGAGGAGCGCGCCGCCCGCATCGCGACCGCGCAGGCGGCGATCGAGAGCTTGCGCAAGCGGCTGCCGCGCCTCTCAACCGGCGAGGAGACCGCGTTCGCGAATTCGCTGCTCGGGCAGTACGAGCAGCGGCTGCAGCGCTATTCGGCCAATGCGGAGAGAAGGAGCCGGCTCGACGCCCAGCACGCGTCGGAGCGCCGGATCTGGCTGGCAGCGATCGCCGCCGAGCGCACCGAACTGATGCAGATGCGCGAGACCGACGTGATCAATGATGAAGTGCTGCGTCGCCTCCAGGTCGATCTGGACCTCGAGGAAACGCGCATCACCGGCGCCGCGCGCGATGCGATCTGAACGCTGGCTCGCGCGCGACGGAGATACCCGAAGCGCGGAAGCGCGCCGGCAATGAGCGGAACGATCGGCATCCTGGGGGGGACTTTCGATCCGATTCATTACGGGCATCTGCGCGCCGCCGCGGAGGTGCGGGACCAGCTGCGCTTAGACGAAGTGCATCTGATTCCTGCCAGCGTTCCGCCGCACCGGCCTCCTCCGGTGGCCCCGGCCGAAGCGCGGCTGGCGATGACCGTGCTGGGCTGCGCGGAGTTTCCCGGCCTCGTTGCCGACGATCGCGAGATCCTGCGTCCGGGACCGAGCTACACCGTGCAGACCTTGCAGGAAATGCACGAAGAGAACCCGGGCCGGCCGCTGGCGGTAATCATCGGCAGCGACGCGTTCTGCGGCATCGCGAGCTGGCGGCGGTGGGAGCAGCTTTTCACGCTCGCGCATTTCATCGTCATCGACCGCCCCGACAGACCTTTCGCGCTGGACGCACTGGAACCGGCGTTGAAAATCCAGTGCGAGAGGCGACTGACCACCGATCCGATGCGGCTGTCGCGGCAGCTCGCCGGCGCGGTCATCCGGCTGGCGGTGACGCCGCAGCCGATTTCGGCGACGGCGCTGCGCGCGGCGCTCGCCTCCGGAGCCGAAGCGCGGGCGCGAATCCGCGGTTTGCTTCCCGCCGCGGTTCTGGCTTATATTGAACGCAACCAACTCTATCGAT
Organism: uncultured beta proteobacterium; assembly: GCA_963828595.1. GTDB lineage: Bacteria > Pseudomonadota > Gammaproteobacteria > Burkholderiales > Casimicrobiaceae > PALSA-1003. The sequence continues at coordinate 982,544 of CAWHEN010000007.1, read as the reverse complement.
CCGTTCCGGATGCGCGCTAACAAGGTTCAGAAGACCGCAATCACCGCCCTGGAAGACATCAAAGCCCGCGACATCACCGTGCTCGATGTCCGCAAGCTCACCAGCCTCTACGACACGTTGATCATTGCCACCGCCGAATCGGGCCGGCAGGCCGGCGCGCTGGCGCGCCACGTCCGTGATTCGCTGAAGGCGGCAGGTGCGACGATCGTCGGGGTCGAAGGCGAGGCATCGGGCGAATGGGTGCTGGTCGATGCCGGCGACATCGTTGTGCACATCATGCAGCCGGCGGTGCGGACCTACTACAATCTCGAAGAGCTCTGGACGCCGGCGCCGCGGCGCGGCGCCCGCGCAGTCGCAGCGTAGCGCGGCGGCACCCGGGAGCGCGATGAAGCTTCGTCTCGTCGCGCTGAGCGCCAGGCTTCCCGCCTGGATGGCCGCCGGTTATGCCGAATATGCGCGCCGCATGGCGCGCGAATTCACCCTCGAGCTCGTCGAGCTCAAGCCCGAGCCGCGCGATCGTGGCAAAACCACGGCCCAGATCCTCGCCGCCGAAGCGGCTCGGATCGCCGACGCGACCGGCGGCTATCAGGTCGTTGCGCTCGACGAGCGCGGCCAAGCCTGGACGACTGGAGAATTCGCCGCGAAGCTCGCCGCCTGGCGCGAGCGCGCCCTGGCGGTGGCGTTCGTCATCGGCAGCGCGGACGGGCTCGATCCCGCCGTCAAGCGCAACGCGGATGCCGTGCTGGCGCTTTCCGCGCTAACATTGCCGCACGGGCTTGCACGGGTCGTGCTCGCCGAACAGCTGTATCGCGCAACGAGCATGCTGTCGGGACATCCGTACCATCGCGAATGAGCACGCTCTTCATGCTGACCGAGCGTCCATCGGTCTATCTGGCTTCGAAAAGCCCGCGCCGGCAGGAGTTGCTTCGACAGATCGGCGTCGAATTCGAGGAGTTGTTGCTGCGCGAGGCGCCGGGGCGCCGACGCGACATCGTCGAGGTCCCGCGCAAGGACGAAGCTCCATTCGAATACGTCAAGCGCGTCGCGCGCACCAAGGCCGCCGTCGGCTGGCATCGTATGGGCCGCCGCGAGTTGCCGCCGAAGCCGGTGCTCGCGGCGGATACCGAAGTCGTCGTCGACGGCGTCGTTCTGGGCAAGCCCGACGACGCAGTCGACGCCGCCTCGATGCTGGAGCGATTGTCGGGCCGCGCGCACGACGTCGTGACCGCGGTGGCGATCCGCTGGAACGCGCAGATCGTGCTCGGCATGTCGGTGTCGCGCGTGAGCTTCCGCGCCATCGCTCGCGACGAGATCGAGCGCTACATTGCGACCGGCGAGCCGTTCGACAAGGCCGGGGCGTACGCGATCCAGGGGCGCGCCGCCACCTTTGTCAGCCGCCTCGAGGGCAGCTACTCGGGTGTAATGGGCTTGCCGCTGTTCGAAACCGCAGAGATTCTCGCCAAAATCGGGTTCCACGTCATATGAAGCCTTCCGAGGACCTGCTGTACACTCCGGTTGCCCATTCGACGCCGCCGGCCGAGGCGGCTGCCGCTCCCCATCCGCAACCGGCCGCGACCGAGCTTTCGACGGCATCGCAGCGCGCCCATGCCATGAGTCACGACATCCTCGTCAACGTCACGCCGCAGGAGACGCGAGTAGCAATGCTCGAGCAGGGAGTCGTGCAGGAACTGCACATCGAGCGTGCCAGCGCGCGCGGCCTGGTCGGCAACATCTACCTCGGCCGGATCGCGCGCGTCCTGCCGGGAATGCAGTCCGCGTTCATCGAAATCGGACTCGAAAGGGCCGCATTCCTGCATATCGCCGACATCTGGGAGCACCGCCAGAACGGCCATGAAAACCGCCCGATCGAGCGGATCCTGCACGAAGGCCAGTCGCTGCTGATCCAGGTGATCAAGGACCCGATCGGCACCAAGGGCGCGCGCCTGTCGACGCAGATCAGCCTGGCCGGACGGCTGCTGGTCTACCTGCCGCAGGATTCGCATATCGGCATATCGCAGCGCATCGAGGACGAGGTCGAGCGCGAGATGCTCCGCGAAAAGCTGCAGCAGCTGCTGCCCGAAGGGCACGCCGGCGGCTTCATCATCCGCACGATGGCGGAAACCGCCAGCGAGCGCGAAATGCAGAACGACATCGAGTACCTGACCAAGCTGTGGCGCGATCTGACCGAGAAGTCACGCTCGGTTCCGCAGCAGTCGCTGGTCTATCAGGATCTGAACCTGGCGCAGCGGGTGCTGCGCGACATGACGACCGAGGAAACATCCCGGATCCTGGTCGATTCGCGCGAGACGTTCCAGAAAATGCAGGAATTCGCCGGCCAGTACACGCAAAACATACTCGATCGCATCGAGCATTACGCAGGTGATCGACCGCTGTACGATCTGCACGGAGTCGAGGACGAGATCCAGAAGGCGCTGGCCCGGCGCGTGGACCTGAAGTCGGGCGGCTACCTGATCATCGACCAGACCGAGGCAATGACGACGATCGACGTCAACACCGGCGGCTTCGTCGGCGGCCGCAGCTTCGACGACACCATCTTCAAGACCAATCTCGAGGCGGCGCAGGTGATCGCGCGGCAGTTGCGCCTGCGCAATCTCGGCGGCATCATCATCATCGACTTCATCGACATGGAGAATGCCGACCATCGCGCCTCGGTGCTTGCCGAATTCAACAAGGCGCTCGAGCGCGATCGGACCCGGCTGACGGTCAACGGCTTCACGCAGCTGGGCCTGGTCGAGATGACGCGCAAGCGCACTCGGGAAAGCCTGGCGCACGTGCTCTGCGAGGCTTGTGCGACCTGCGGCGGACGCGGCGAGATCAAGACCGCGCAGACGATCTGCTACGAGATCCTGCGCGAGATCGTGCGTGAGGCCAGGCAGTTCAACGCGCGGGCCTTTCGCATCCTTGCCTCGCAGTCGGTGATCGATCTGTTCCTAGAGGAGGAATCGCAGAGCCTCGCGCAGCTCGGCGATTTCATCGGCAAGCCGATTTCCCTTCAGGTCGAGTCGATCTACACGCAGGAACAGTACGACATCGTGCTGATTTGATCGCCGCGCGTCGCGACGCGCTGTAATCGTACCGATGATAGCCAGATTCTGGGTCGCCGCGCGCGAATGGGCTGCGCGCCTGTTCCGGCGGAAGCCTGCCGAGCCCGGCCGTTTCGTCGCCGACAGCAAACTGGCGTGGCGCGGCTGGCTGGCGGTCAACCCCTGGCTCTGGCCGTCGCGCGAATACCTAGTCTACGTGCCGCGCCCCTACGGCGGCTGGAGGCGGCGGCCGTTGCTGGTACTGCTGCACGGATGCCGGCAGACGCCCGAGGATTTCGCCGCGGCCACCCGAATCGCCGCGCTCGCCGACAGCAACGGATGGCTGGTCCTGCTGCCGCGCCAGTCGAGCAAGGCCAATGGCTGGACCTGCTGGAACTGGTTCGACAAGGCGACCAGCGCCGGCCGCGGCGAAGCTGCAATCGTTGTCGCGCAGATACGCGCCGTGCGGCGCGCGTACCGCGTGCATCCGCGGCGGATATTTGTCGCCGGGATGTCCGCGGGCGGCTGTCTTGCCGCTGTGCTCGGGCTGCGCCATCCGAAGCTGTTCGCCGGCGTGGCGGCGCATTCCGCCGTCGCCTGTGGGGCAGCCTCTGGGCCGATGGCGGCGATGCAGGTGCTAGCGCACGGCGCCGATATGGCGGTCGAACAGATCGGCGCGACCGCGCGCGCCGACGCGCCCCGGCGCGCGTTGCCGGTCCCATTGCTGGTCGTGCACGGCGGCGAAGACCACATCGTCTCGCTGCGCAATGCGCGGCAGCTCGTGCGCCAATACCTGGTGTTCAACGGCCGCCTCGACCCGAAAGCGATTGCGCCGGACGAGCTGCCGCCGCCCGACCGCGAGATCACGCAACGGCTCTCTCCCGGACGCACGGCGACGACGATCGAGTATCGCGACGGTATTCGCACATTGGTCCGCATGGTGCGCGTCGACGGTCTGGGCCACGCCTGGAGCGGCGGCGACGCCGCATTCCCGTACAATGATCCACTGCCGCCCGATGCGACGGCGCTGCTCGGCGCATTCGTCGCCGACCAGATCCGGTAGATGCGGCAGCAAGGAGACACGCGATGGCAGTCGCAGGCATGAACCACTTCACGATCCTCACCGACGACGTCGACAACACGGTGCGGTTCTACGGCGATCTCTTGGGCCTCGAACCCGGCGCGCGGCCGAATTTCAAGTTTCCCGGCGCATGGCTGTATGCCGGCGGCCAGCCGATATTGCATGTCATCGGGGGACGGCCGAAAGGCGAGCTCAAGCCGGGCGTGATCGACCACATGGCGTTCAGCGGCGACGATCTGGCCGCGACCTTGTCGGTACTGAAGGCGCGCAAGGTCGAGTACGAATGCCGACAGCAGGCCGGCACCGGACTTTGGCAGGTCTTTTTTTTCGACCCGAACGGCGCCAAGGTCGAGCTCGATTTCCCCGCCAGTGAGCGCGTCCCGGGTTGATGCGCTCGGCGCACGCGACGCTCGATCATCTGGTCGTCGCCGCCGACACGCTGGGTAACGGCGAAGATTTTCTCGAGTCGGTGCTAGGCGTCCGTCCGCTGCGCGGCGGCAAGCACGCATCGATGGGGACGCATAACAGCCTGCTCAAGCTGGGCGAGCGCTGCTTTCTCGAGGTGATCGCGATCGACCCCGACGCCGCGGCGCCGGCGCGGCCTCGATGGTTCGATCTTGATCGTCCGGCGATGCGCGCGCTCCTGGCGCAGCAACCGCGGCTGATCCACTGGGTTGCCCGCACCGACGACATCGAAATGGCGCGTCGCACGAGTCCGATAGATCCCGGCCCTGTGCATACGGCGTCGCGCGGCAGCTTCCGCTGGCGCATCACCATACCCGACGACGGCAGCCGGCCCGGCGCGGGCGTGTTGCCGACGCTGATCCAGTGGGAAGACGCGCGGCATCCGGCCGACGACATGCCCGATACCGGCGTGCGTATCGCCGCGCTTGCCGCGGCGCATCCGGAACCCGCGTCGATGCGCGCGGTGCTGGTTGCACTGGGGTTGAGCGAGACGCTGAAAGTCACATTCGATGCCGCGGCAAGGCTCGCGGCGATGCTTTCGACGCGCCGCGGCACCGTCACGCTTTAAGCGCGAGCGTCCTTCAGGTCAGCGCGCCGCGCGCGGCGACGGGCCACAACGACTCGACCCGGTCGTTGCGCACGGCGACGATCCAGTCGTAAAGATTGACCGTCGGATCGCAATGTCCAGGCACCAGCCTGAGCCGCTCGCCGAGTCGGGGGCCGGTAGCGCCGGGCGCAATTCGCACGATGCCGTGCTCGTCCGATGCCTTGGCCAGTTCGAGGCCCGTCGCGTGAGCGACCAGCGGCATGCCTGAGTCGACGGCGAAGGCCTTCAGGCCCGCATCGACGATTGCGCGGTCGGGCGCGGGCGTGCTCATCACCGTCGTCCAGACGAACAGGCTTTGCTCGAAGCGTATTTCGTCGTCGGCGCGTTCGTTGCGACCGTAATCGGCATCCATGAAAACATACGAGCCGGGCTGCAGCTCGGTATAGACGCCACTATCGCGCTCGAGTATGAAGGTTCCGGTGCCGGCGCCGGTCACCGTGGCGCACGCGATTCCGGCCTGCTCGATCAGCGCCTTGGTCTCGAAGGCCAGCTCGGCTGCCCGCGCGATGGCCGCGCGGCGCTCGGCCGGTCGCCGCAAGTGTTGCGCCGCTCCCTGATAAGCATGCAGGCCGGCAAAGCGAAGCCCGGACTCGCCGGCGATGGCCCGGGCCAGCTCGAGCGCGGGCGCGCCAGGCAGCACGCCGCAGCGATGGGCGCCGACGTCGACTTCGACCAGCACATCGATCGACGCGCCCGCCGCTCGCATCGCCTCAGCCAGAGCACCGATATTGGCGCAGTCGTCCACCAGCACGCCGAGGCTTGCGTTGCGTGAGAGCGACGCGAGACGCGCGAGCTTCGCCGCACCGACGATTTCATTGGTAATCAGCACGTCGGTTACGCCGGCAGCGACAAATGCCTCGGCCTCGCCGACCTTCTGGCAACAGATACCGACCGCACCCGCGGCGATCTGGCGCCTGGCAATGTCCGGACACTTATGGCTCTTGGCGTGCGGCCGCAGGCGCACGCCGCCGTCTTCGACTGCCGCAGCCATCGCCGCGACGTTGCGTTCCAGCGCGTCGAGCTCGACGATCAGCGCCGGAGTGTCGACGTCGTCGAGTACGTCGCCGATCTTGGGAACCGTATCGAAGCGCCCTGGTGTCGAATCGCTCCGCATCGATCAGGCGCTTTCCGCGACGGGCTCCGCAGGTTCGACTTCGTACGCAAGATCGGCGATGCACGGTGCCTCGCGCAGGGAACGCCACAGGCCGGCAGGATTCATCCCGGTTCCTAGCAATCGAAAAGCGACCACCCGCCCGATGCGCGCGATATCGCGGACCGGACGAAAGTGGCCGCGGCGGCCTGCCGGATCGTAAATGGCCAGAATCGGCACGCCGACGCAGGTATAACCGCGACGCGCGGCCTCGATGATGATTTCGCTCTCGAGCGTGAATGCGGCCTTTTCGTCATGCCGTAGCGAGATGCCTTCCAGCAGCGCAGCCGGATAGAGGCGTTGCCCCGATTGCGAATCCGCGACCGCGTGGCCCGCCGCCCACGACACCAAGAAGTCGGCCACCCTATTGGCAAAATAGCGGGCACGCGGATACTTGTCCCGGCCGCGCAGACGTGCCGCCACGATCAGCCGATGCGGATAAATGTGCGCCGCCGCTATCAGCAGCGGTATGTCTTCGGGGCGATGCTGTCCGTCGCCGTCCAGCGTGACGACGACGTCGGTACCGCCGGCGAGCGCGGAAGCAAAACCGGTCCACAACGCCGCCGCCTTGCCGCGGTTGACCTCATGTCGCAGCAGCGTCAACGGCAGTCCTTTGATCGCGTCGCCGGTTCCGTCGGTCGAGCCATCGTCAACAACGATGACCGTGTCGCAATGTTGCAGCGAACGCCGGGCAATGTCCCGTATCGTTCGAGCCTCGTTGAAAGCAGGGATGACGATCGCTGCGCGCATCAGTACATCGCCCCGTTGACCGACAAAACCTGTCCCGAAATATAGGCCGCGTTGTCGGATACGAGAAACCTGACCAGCTGCGCCACGTCTTCCGGCGTTCCTGCGCGTTGCATCGGAACGATCTCCTTGATTCGCTTGGCATCGAAAACGCCGTCCGTGAGCGGCGTCGCCATGATGCCAGGCGCGATCGAATTCACGGTGATGCCCCGCGATGCGACTTCGAGGGCGAGTGCCTTGCCGGCGCCGATCAATCCCGCCTTGGCTGCCGCGTAGTTCGTCTGCCCGCGGTTGCCTGCCAGGGCCGCCACCGACGCGACGTTGACGATGCGCCCCCAGCGCGTACGTATCATCGGCAGCAGAAGCGGCTGAGTGACGTGAAAGAACCCGTTGAGGATTACATCGATCACTCCGGACCACTGCGCGCGAGACATGCCGGCCAGCGGAGCGTCGGCATTGCGGCCCGCATTGTTGATCAGGATCTGTATTGGCCCTTGCTCGAGCAGGTGTTGCAGGACGAGAGCTGTTGCATCACCGTCGGCGATATCGAATTGAACGACCTCGGCCGAACCGCCCTCCTCGGCAATGGCGGCGACGATCGCCGCCGCCTTGTCTGGCTGGCTGTGGGTGTGCACCAATACGTGGTGACCGGCCGACGCCAGCGTGCGGCAGACTGCCGCGCCGATGCTGCCGCTTCCGCCGGTGACCAATGCCCGCATCATCCCGCAGCCTCGCGTTGCAGCAGCACACTGGCGCGACCTTCAATTATCAGCCTGTCTGCAGTCACCGAGAATCCGTACATCGTGAGGCCGTCGTTGCCCGTGATTCGCCGCGCCTCGACCGTCAATGGAGAATCCAGGACGTCCAGGCGCTCGCAGTGAAGCACGCAATCGCGCAAGCTGACAAGGAGTCCGAGGGTTGGCGCCGCCCCGTTCGGCGCCAGCAGCCCGCCGTGCACGGCCATCGCCTGGGCCGCAAATTCAATGCCGTGGATACTGGACAATCTGGCGTTGGCACGCAGCGGATTGCCTGGCGAACGATGCTGACTGGTTCGACACACCACACGTTCGGCGTCCCAATACTCCACGGTATCGAGCAGGCACATCGACGCTCGGTGCGGGATCAGCTCGCGGATGGCGTCCTGGTTCAGGACCATGGGGAATACCGCAAGTGCAGCCCGCTGTCATCGAGGTAAGGCAGGCGAATCTCGGTGCCGGCCTGCGTCGCTATCGCCGTCAGCAATGGCAACGCTGCCGCGGCGGCGTTGCCGGCGAACCCTTCCGCCAACACCTGCAGCCCGACGTCAGTCTCACGCGCTCCGACTTCGCGTTGCCAGCCCTCGATCATGCCAAAGCGCCCCGGCGCGCCGTCGCTCGTCGGCTCCAGCAGCAGCGCACAGGCGAATGCCATCGTCGTCCGGCCGAGACGCTTCAGTGCCTCGGGAAACGCCATGTCGTAGGCGATATACAGCACCGCCTCTCCGCTGGCCAGTACTTGCGAGCTCGCTTCGCACAGCCCCACCGCAAACGACGCTCGCCCGGCACACACCGTCGTCGACGCCGCCTGTGCCTTGCAGCCAAGGCTCCAGTATCCGGCCGGCGCGTTGAACACCGAGTTGTGGAATAACGTCGGCGAAAGCATGATGTCGCTAGCCGCCAGCTTGGTGAGCAGGTGCGCCAGTACTTCGGTATCGCCGTCGGCCGAACTGAATACCGTCGACAGCCGCTCCCGCTCCGCCATGCTCACATGCTCGACGGCCTGGAGCGCCGCAACCATCGCCAGACGCGAACTCTCGTTCGCGCGCCGCCTCTCGATCGGCGGCAGGCAGACGAGATCGAACTTGTCCACTGCCCGAGCTTCGAATCGAACCGTTCCATCCAGCACAGGCTTCGCCTGCATCCAGTCGTGCAAGCCGGCGCCGCAGACGCCGACGCCGGTGATCGCCAGCGGCTTCATTGGCCGAGTCCGAACACCAGGCTGCAATTGCTGCCGCCGAAACCGAACGAATTGCTCATCACGTGACGCAAACGCATAGTCTGCGAATCGACGCGAAGGTTGCTGTGCAGCGCCGGGTCGACGCGCTCGCAGTTGAGCGTACCGGGTATCCACTGATCGATGAGCGACAGGGCGCTGATCACCGCCTCAGTGATGCCCGCCGCGCCGAGCAAGTGTCCGGTCCATCCCTTGGTCGAGCTCGCCGCCGGCTCTTTGCCGACCGCCGACACCACTCCCCGATCTTCGGCCAAATCGTTGGCGCGGCTGGCCGTGCCGTGCAGATTGATGTAATCGATGTCGCGCCCCGCCAACCCAGCACTGGAAAGCGCCTTGCGCATCGCGGCGGCCGCGCCCGCGCCCTCGGGATGCGGACTCGACATGTGATATGCGTCGGCACTCTCGCCCGCACCGAGAAGGCGCACCGGGCTCTCGGCTTGCGGGTCGAGCAGCGCGAAGCCCGCACCCTCGCCGATCGAAATTCCGTCGCGGTCCGATGCGAACGGTCGACAAGGCCGGCGCGACAGCAACTCCAGCGAATGGAACCCGAACAGCGTCGACAAGGCCAGGGAATCCACACCACCCACGACCGCAGCATCACACAGTCCAGCGTCTATCGCCCGGGCAGCAGCGGCGAAAACCTTGGCGCTGGACGAGCACGCCGTCGAGATCGTCATCGCGTACCCGGAAAGATTTAAGTAGGAGCGAACAAACATCGTCGTCGCGTACATGCTGTGCTTGTAGCGATAAAGCTCCGGCGACAATCCTGCCGCCGGCTCGTCCTCCGGAGGCGATGGGCCACCGGGCGCCAGCGATCCCGACCGGTAGGCGAGCTCGGTCGACAGAATTCCCGAGGTCGTCGTGCCGATAAACACGCCTATGCGGCCCTCGCCATAGCGCGAGCGCGCCGCACCCACCGCCGCCACAAAGCCGTCCTGTTCGAGACATAACCGCGCCAGGCGGTTGTTACGACAATCGTGCGCCACGCAGTCCGGCGCAAGCGCTGCCGACTCCACACCCTCGACGCGGCCGATCCACGTGTCGAGCCCACGCGCCGGCTCGAAATCGTTTTGCCGGAGACCGCTGCTGCCTGTGCGCAACGCGCGCCGTATCTCGTCCAGGCCGACGCCACAGGCGTTGGTCAGCGTAACCGCCGCCAGCGGCAGCGGCGTCATTCGTCGATCGGCGAGGTTGATGTCGATGGCAATGTCGATGGCAACGGTGGTGGCCAAAGCAGCAGCAGGCTCAACAGCAGACTGTAGACGACGCCCAGACACACGGTCACGCCGATCGCGTGCAGGACCGGCGTGCTCGATAGCGTCAATGCACCGAACGCGCAGAGCGTCGTGCCGCCGACGACTGCCAGCGTGCGCAGCGTACCGCTGCGCTCAGCGCCGGACTGGCTCGCTCTGGCAAGGAAAAGCGCATAGTTGGTACCGATGCCCAGCGTCAGCAGCAGCGCGACCAGATGGAAAATGGAGACTGGCTGGCCCGAAGCTACCAGCGTCCCCGTCGTCAGGAGCAGCGCGATGACTACGGGGAACAGCACCTGGATCGCTCGACGCCAACTCTTCAATCCGTAGGCAAGAGCCCCGTATATCATCAGAATGCCCATCGCGGTGTACGTCAGCGTCTGCCAGCGATAGGCGGTTACCATCGCCACCGCCTGCGTGCGCAAGTCGATCCATTGCGCGCCGGGCACGCGCAGCGCCGCAACCTTGCCGGACATCATACCGGGGCTGATGACGCGCGTCATCGGCACCACGGCAGACCAGCGGCCACCGTCCTCACTGAGCAGCGCGTCCACTTTCAATCCGAGCGCGCTGCCCTGCAACGCTTCGGGCGTCAACGGCTTGGCCGCCCGTGCTTGCTCGACGTCCCGCAGGAACGGCTCGAACGTGTCGGCGCGAAAAGGCAGCCCTGCGAGCGCCGCATCGAGATTTGCGCGCAGACGCGGTGCCTCGGGCAGCGCCGCCCGCCGCATCGTCTGGGTTGTCGCGCTGGGCAGGTAATCGCTCACCAGCGTAAAGCTGCCGATGTCGCCGGCCGCCCGCCAGCCCTCGAGCGCCGGTCGAAGCGACTCCGCTATTCCGAGCACCTCGTCGCGCGTCGCGCCACTGGCGACCAGCAGCGAACCGACCTCTGGCGCATTCAGGGCTTGCCGCAATTGTCGATCCTGTGCCAGCACCGCCGGTGGCAATGGATTCATATGGGCCAGGTCGTCGTCCCACCACGGTCGGTCCGCGGCCAGCGCCATGACGGTTGCCGCGATGATCAGCACGATGGCGGCGCGCGGCCCGATTCCGGCGAATGCGCCCGGGAGCCTCGCCGGCCGTGCCGTCGCCAATCGCGGATGCCATGCCGGCGGTATCAGATGCGGCAACACGAGCGCGGTGACCAGGCCGGCGACGACGACGCCCACGACGGTCAGCAGCCCGAGTTGCGCCAGCCCGGAAAAATGCGACATCAGCAGCGCCAGCGCCCCGAAGGTCGTCGTCGCTACCGCCAGGCGCAGCATCGGCAGCATCCGCGCAAGCGTGTCGCCCATCGCTTCGCCGGGACGCCTTTGCGTCAAGAGGTAACTCGGATAGTCCACCGCCTCGCCGAGCAGAGTCGCGCCGAAGCCGAGCGCAATGGCGTGCACGGTCCCGAACCAGACATTCACCGCGACAATGCCCGCGAGGAGCCCGCTCAGCGCAGGCAGGACGCAGACCAGCACGACAAGGAGCGAGCGATAGACCGACCCCAGGATCAAGAGGATGAGAACCGTCGAAAGCAGCGACAGCCATGCGACATCGGCGGCGATCAGCGCCCTGCTCTCGACGGCCATCGCGCCCGGACTGGAATACCGCATCCGGGCAGCGCCGTCGCCGCGAACGAGGGCAAACGCAGCGCCAAGCCTCTTGAGCGCCGCGTCCTGTCCGGCGAGGTCGGAGCCCGCCGCACGGGTCTCGACAACCAGCAGCGCACTCTTGCCTGACTCGTCGAACCAGGCGTCATCGATGCGGCGCGGTTGCCTGTCGGGCGTCAGTCGCTGCAGCACATGCAATGTCTCGCCTGTAGGATCGGACGCCAGCAATGTTTTTTCGAACGCGCCGGCGCTGCCGGCGAGCCCTTCGAGCCGCTTTTCCAGCGCCGCGCGAAGTCCCTCGGCGCTGAATCGGTCGCTTGTCACGCGATCGCTGAGCACATAGCGAGCTGCTGCGATCGAGTTGAGCTCGCGTTGCGCGAAGGCGCTGCCGCCGTTGTTCACGTAAGTGAACGCCGGATCCTTTTCGAGGGCTGTGGCTAGAGAGGCGCTCAGCTTCGCCAGCGACTGCGGCTCGTCGTTGTCCAGTGCGATCAGGACGAGCCGGCTCACCGAGCCGTTGCGCAGCTGTGCGAGAAATGTCCTCTGCGCATCGTTCAGTCCGCGCGGCAGGAAGACCGAGAAATCGGACTCGACGGACACCCGAGTCGTCACATAGGCCAGCGCCAGGACCACGAGAACGAGCCATGAGACGACGCTCAGGCCGCGCGCGCTCATTGCGCGGGACCGGGCGACAAGACGAAATGGGTCCGGTCGCCCTGAACCTCTTCGATCGCGATTCGCGACAACTGCGCTTTCGATCCCTCGATATCGATGCGCCGGACCGCGGCGGCCGCGCCCTTGTCGAGCGGCTGCAGTTCCAGCTTCCATGCGCTCATCTCGCCCTCGAAGCGATACCGGTAGCGGCGAGCCAGGCCAGGAAGGTCGCCGGCCAGCACGGCGCGCAAGCCCTCGACCAGGACGCCGGCGAGCGGCTGACTTGCCAGGTCGATCTGTCGCTTGCCGTCGCGGTTCTCGATCGTCAGTCGATCACCGACGACCTCGAGACGCTCGAAATACGGCTTGTCGACCTGCATTTCCAGTCGTTCGGGGCGGATGTAGCGCATCGTTCCTCGTCTGACCAGCGGCGCAGTAAGCGCTGCCAGGTGTTTCGTCTCCTCGAAATTGACGCTGCTCTTGTCGACCTGCGACAAGAGGGCCATGAGGTCGGCGGCGTCGAGTGGCGACGCGGCGATGGAGATGGCGTGCGGAAAGAGAGACAGCGCAGCCAGGGAAAGCAGCCGGCGGAACGCGGCTGCGCGCTTTGCGCTAGCAACCTTTGTCATGCTTCCAGAAGTCGTAGAAATTGAACCAGTTGTAAGGCGCGTCGCGGCAGCGGCTTTGCAGCCATGCTGCATAGCGCGCGCATTCGGCTCGCAGCACCCCGGCGCGCCCGGCCCGTGGCAGGATGATGCGCTCGGTGAACGGCTCGAAGCGAATGTCATAACGCCGTCCACCCCGGTATATCGCTGAAAACAGGATAACCGGCACCCGCAATGCCGCCGCAAGGACCATCGGACCCTCAGGGAACGGCGCATCGGCGCCGAGAAACGGGCACAGCTGAAATTTGTCCCCGGCGACGACGCGATCGGCAAGTAAGGCGACGATTTCCCCGCGCGCGAGCGCCTCCGCAACCAGCAACATCGTCTGCGGCGTTCCGAGCGCAATGACCTGCATCGCCGATCTCGGATTGAGAGCCCGCAGCACGCTGTTCAGCTTTCCTGCATTTTCTTCGTACATCAGAATCTGCACCGGCACCGGACAGCCGGTCGCCGCCAGAACGCGCACCATCTCGAAACTCCCCAGATGTGCGCCAAAGAGCAGACAGCCTTGACGCCTGGCAGCGACGGCGAGCAGCGCGTCCGCGCCGTGGACATGGCAATCGAAATATTCGATGCGCTTCGCCATCAGGTACGTCCGGTCGAGTATTGTCATTGCGAAGCACAGATAATGGCGAAATACGTCGCGCGCACCGGGACGGCGCTCCAGCACCCGCGACAGATAGTGGGTCGACGCGAGCCGCGCCCGCCGGGAAAACACCAGAAAGTAGGCACAGATTGGATAAAGCAGCGCACGCCCCGCCGCGCGTCCGAGCAGCAACGTCAGATATACCATCAGTTGCATCAGCCAACGGCTGCCGCGCTCGGCCTGGTCGATCCACAACGGCCGCACGATCACGCGTTGGCCTCGATGCGGCTGCAGCGAAGGACGCCGGTGACGGCAGTCTGACCGGCGGAGCGGATCAAAAAGCGCACCCGCTGGCCACCGGAGATCTCCAGTCGCAAGGTCAGCGGCGAGACCGGCGCAACCGGCGCGATGAATTTCACGTGCATGCATTCGCGCAGGCGATAGCCGTGGTCGGCGAGCATCGCTTGCACGGCATCGAGCAACATCACGCCGGGCACGACGGGCCGGCCGGGAAAATGGCCGGGCAGCGCCGGATGATCGGCCGGCACACACCACGCGCGCTCGAGCACAGCATCTTCCGGCACCGGCGCTTGAGCGCGCGCTGTCGTGGCGGCACCGAGCATCTTCTCGAGCGCCGCCCGCGGCAGCTTGCCATTCGGATCGCGTGCGATCGTTTCCACCAACACCAGTGGACGCGGCAGGAACGCCGGGTCGATACGCCGGGCAAGCTCGGCGCGCAAATCGGGCAGCGAACGTTCCGGCGCGACGAGGATCGCGGCCAGCCGAACCGATCCGGGCCCGGGGACGAAGAAGACTGCGTCGCGCACACCAGCGATCGCTAACGCCTGGTCGGCGAGCCCGCTTAGCGACGCTCTCTTGCCGGCGATCTTGACCACGTCTTCGTCGCGGCCGACCAGCTCGAAGGCGCCGCTCGTCCCACCCGCGGGCGACTCGATCATGCGAATCCGGTCGCTGAGAGACAGCGGTCGCGGGAGATGCCCTCCTTGCACGCGCGCGCTGCCGTCGGCGTCGACCGAAAATTCGAGCCCTGCGGCCGGCGTCCACATCGGTGCTTCGGCCGGGCGGCGGGTCGCAAGGATTCCCCCCTCGGTACAGCCGAAGATTTCCTCCAGTCGCACTTCCCAGTCGCGCTCGACGCCCTGGGCAAGATCGCGCGCCAGAGGCATCGTCGCCGTGATGATGCGCTGCAATCCGCGCAGCGCAGGGAGCCCGCGATAAAAGGCGCGCAATTGCAGCGGTGTCGTCATCAGCCATACCGTACCGATGTTCCGGCGTGTAGCGACGGCCAGGGCTTCGGCGAGATCGGCGGGATAGGCAGGCCGCGCCTCGAGCACCGCCGCTCCCGATTGCAGCGGCAGCATCACAGTCGTTTCGAAACCAAACATGTGCTGCGGCGCCACGGTGCCGATGATGCCCGTGCCCGACGGCGGCCGGCCGAAAGACGCCATCAAGGTTCGGGTGCCCGCCACCAGCTCGCCCCACGTCTTTGCGTGTGGCGATGGCGCGCGCGTCGACCCTGAGGTAAAAAGGACCGCGGCGACGTGTGCCCCGTCGGCTGCCGGCGGCGGCCAGTCGGGCTGGCTGGCATCGACCTCCGACGCAACGTCGACGCGGACGCAAAGCATGGCTTCGGTTTGGGCTACCTCGGAATCGGTGAGGCAGTAGCTGTCGGGATGCGACAGGCGGATGTCGGCAAGCGATTGCGCCAACCGCGACGGCGGCATCAGCAGCGTCTGGCCCGACAGGAGCGCGGCAACGCTGCCGAGGAGGAAATTCGGCGTCTCCTCGCACAGATTGAATGCATAGCGCGCGGGCGGAAGCCGGGCGGCGAGGCGTTGCGCGGCGCCGCAGAACGGCGCCGCGGCGATCGGCTTGCCGCGATGCCAGCTGAGCACATCGTCCGGTCCGAAGCCGTCCAGGATTGCGATCCGGTCGAGTGCCATCGATCGCCTCGTCAACGCAGCTCGCGGATGGCGCGACGAACCATGCCCAGCAATCGGAGCGGGGATGCATGCTCGTAGTGTGAAAATCGTGCGCGCCGGTAGACATACTCACCCACGAACAGCATGCCGACACAAAGATAATTGCCCACTGCAGTGAACCACGCCCACGCCATGCGTGGGCCGGTGACGGCGAGGACGACCGACACCGCCGCCATGGTCAGGAAAAACCCGACCCAGATCCAGGTCAGGCACCGCGTATAGACTTTGAGGTCGGGTGCCAGCCCCCCTCGCTCGACGCGCGCGAACCAGGATATCAACGGCTCCCGGCCACGGCTGAGCGTCCTCGCAAAAAAAAGGGCGAGACCGAGATTGATCGCGACCGGCGGCAAAAACAGAACCAGCTCGTCGGCGTGCAACGCGCCGGCCGCAAGCGACGACAGGGCGATCATCAACAGCGCAAGCCAACGCCAGCGCGCATCCGCCATCGACCAGCAGAGTCCGCCGAGGGCGGCGGCAGCGAGCGCCAGCGCGATCCAGGGCCGGCCCGCCACGAGTAGCCAATGAACCGCGAACGGGTAGGCAAAGTAGGCGAGTGCGAGTATCGGCCATGCCAGCCGACCGACTCGCCGCAATGAGCGCCGCCCCGATCGGCGCACCTGCGTTGGCGTACCGGAGGTCGCGCTACCGGGTGCGCGCCTGGGCGACATAGTTCGCCAACGCGCCCAATGACGAGAAGATATGTTTGTTCTCAACATCGTCGGAGCGCAGCTGGACGCCATAACGTTGAGAAATCACCAGCGCGATTTCCAGCACGTCTATCGAGTCCAACCCCAGCCCTTCGCCGTAAAGCGGCGCGGCCGGGTCGATCGAATCGACGGCAACATCGAGTCGCAACTCTTCGACGATCAGTGTCGCGATCTGTCTTTCCAGCTCGTTCATGCTGGTGGGGACCGGTGGAAGAAACGGCGACCCTTTCGGCCAGCGCGGGTCGCGCGGACCGCCAGGACGCGAGGCGATGCAGTATGCCCTGCGACAGAGCTCCCGGAGGTGGAGCCCTTAGTGATAGAGCAATTCGTTTCGGATGTCCCGGTCCAGGTTTTGAATCCAGCCGTTGTAGTTCTTGTGGATCTGATCGCCGCTGTGCTGGAGGTTAGTGCTGTCTCGATAGACGATGCTGTAGCTAGTCGCGCTGTAGCGAACGTCGACAACCGCGACGTGGGTCCGAAGGCTCAGCTTCGCGTTGATCACGCCTCGTTCGCCTGGAACCATCTGCCAGCCCAGACGATGGCCGGCGCGCAAGATCGCGTCTCTGACGTCGTCCGTCGATGCCTGCTTGCCGGCCATAACCACGACAGGCGCGTCGGTCACCGTGTACATCGGTGCCGTCGTACAGGCTGCCAACGCGAAAAGGCAGGTCAGCAAAGCCGTGTTCCTGCAATTCATATTTCTCCCGTTGCCGAAGGCCATTACGGACTCGCTCGGACAGGCGGATTATAGCCGATCCGGTCCTGGCGAATCGAAACGACGGCGATGAGGAACCGTCTGCGAAAGGCAGACAGGTCGAGGAGCGTTGGGCCACGCGATGCGCTCGCGTGGCGCCGCTTACTGGTCGGGCGTCAGGGCTTCGGCGGTGCGGCTTCGGCGGCCGCGAGCTCGCCGTAGACGACGCGAGCGATCGCCAGCAACTGCGCCTTGTCGACTCTGCCCGACAGCGCATAACCGCACGCGTCGTCGATCCAGTAGAAGACGCCGACTCCGTCCTCGAGCGCGTAGCGGAACGCGGTTTCGGAGGTATGTTCGTTGTCCTTGCGCACCAGCAGCGAAATGCGCTGCTTGTCGGCATTTTGGTACATGAACAGTGCTCCCGGCTTCTCGTTGCCTGCGACCAACCTCCCGCCGACCAGGTCGTACCCCATCGCATGGAGGTTCGGCGCGTGCAGCGGAAAATTCAGACGCTTCGAAAGCCACCGCACCAGGCGGTCCTCTTCGTTGGCCCAGATCTCGACCGGACGATTGGGGTCGGTCGCATAAAGCGCGTGGGTCAGCGCGGCCTGTCGCGGGAACGTCGTCGGCGTGCCGGCGAGATGCAGGACTTCGCCGCGGCCCATCCATCCGAGCCCGATGCCGATGATCAACGTGGCGGCGCTCGCCAGCGCCGGCATCGCCCAGCGCCCGCGCGGCGGTTTCCTGCCACGCGGCGGCTGCGCCGCCGCGATCAGCTCGCGCGGCAGCGGCTCGGCCAGCCAGGGATCGAACGCCTCGCGCAGCTCGACATTCTGCCTGCGGATCGCGGCGACCCGCGCCGCGAGCGCGGGATCTCGCTCGAGCGCAGCCGCGAGCCTGGCCCTGCGCTCCTCGGGTAGCTTGCCGTCGGCGTACGCATGCACGTCGTCGTCGGACAATGGCAGGTTCGAGCTCATTTGATCACTTTCAGCGGCGAAGCCGAGACTTCACACATGCGCCGCAACTTTTCCCGGGCGCGATTCAGGCGAGACATCACCGTACCGATCGGAACGCACTGCACGCGCGCGATCTCTTCGTAGCGCAACTCCTCCACCGCGGCCAGAATCAGCACTTCGCGCTGCTCGACCGGAAGCCGTCCCATTTGCGCGAATACTTCGGCGAGCTCGACCCGATCGGACTGGGTGGCGCGCACCGGAATTTCCCAGCCGGCGACCGGCCCGTCGTCGGCGTCCAGCGAGCTTTCCGACTGCTCGCGGCGGCGAACGGCAAACTGGTTGACGTGAACGTTGTGCATGATCGTGAACAGCCAGGCTCGCAGATCGCTACCGGGTTGCCATAGCCGCCGCTTCTCCCATGCGCGCGCCAGCGTGTCCTGCACCAGATCGTCGGCGCGATTGAGATCGCCGGTCAGCACCCGCGCGTAGCGCCGCAGGCGCGGCAGCGCCGCAACCAGATCGGGGTGAGGCAACGAGTCCGGCATCCGAGGGTTCCCTGTATGTCAGACCGCTGCGGGCGCCGCGTTATTCCCGGCGGCCCCTGCGACGTGCTTTGCCACCGGCTTCATGGTGAAGGGAACAGGAAGACCGCCGGGGCTATTCCCTGTCGCGGGCCTCGGTCGGATGCGCCGGACGTCGCGGGATCCGCTCGCGATCAGCCCTTGACGGCGTGCCAGACGCCGTTGAATCCGTCGCCGGTCGTTTCGCCCGCCTTCGTGTCTTTCGAATACTTATAGACCGGCTTGCCCTTGAACGCCCACTGCTTGCTGCCGTCGTCGCGTGCGACGATCGTCCAGTCGCCCGACGCCTTGCCATCGCCGGTGACCAGCAGCGGCGGCCAGATCGCGGCGCACGGACCGTTGCAGGCGCTCTTGCCGCCGGCATCCTTGTCGAACACATAGAGCGTCATGCCCGCGCTGTCGGCCATCACGCCGCCGGCCACCTTGGCCGGAGATTGAGCCAGCGCGACAGCGGATAATGCGAGCGCGGCGAAAAGGCTTGCTGCGATGGTGCCGATTGTGCGTGTCGTCGTATTCATCACTTCTCCCCGTTGATGGTGTCACTGCCTCGGTCGAGCTACGGCACCGCTAACACGCGCCGCCAGATCTTATTCCCATGATGCCGGGCGTGGCTTACCCGGACGGCGGCCGCCTGCTGCTGCGCTTAATCGCCAGCATCAGGCTGGCGCGAAGGCGTTCGGTCGCAAGTATAAGCTGATGTACCTCGTTGCCGCTCTTGCGCGAGATGCGTCCGACGCCCAGATCCGCCTGCTCGCCGACCGAGATCCGTCCGGCGGCGGCGGTCAGGCGGCGCACCGGCCGCACGACGGCGAACTGGATAAACAGGATCGCGACCAGGAAGGCGCTCAACAGCAGCGCGATCTGCACCGGTCCGATGACGTCGGTCGCCACTGACCAGAACGAGCGTGTCGGCAGCCGCACACTGATGATGCCCGCGACTTCGCCCTCGCGAAAGCCGAAGCCGCGCTCGGTACCGTAGCGCACCTTGACGTCGGCCGGCGCGTTCTCGGCACTGGCGTGGCAGGTAAGGCACGACGCCTTGACGTACAGCGTTCGCGCGTAGCGGTAGGTATCCGGAAGCATCTCGTAATATTCCGCGAGATGCTTGCTGCGGATCGCGTCCAGCGCCTTGCCCTCGAATGCGTCCGGCTTGTTGACCGGATTCATGAAGTTGTGCGAAGTGACGCGAAACTTCGCCGGGGACGCCGACTTTTCCACGACTTCCGAAAACTCGCGCTGCGCCAGCGCCGGATTCTTCGAGTAGAAATGCCAGAGCGGCGGCGCGGCGCCATCGACCGACGTCGTGCTCTGACCGGGTTCTGGCGCGCTGATCAGCGTCACCTGGCCAAGATAGCTCTTGTCGTTGTCCCTGACCCAGACGCGGCCGTATTGCGAGACCCAGCTGCCGAATGCATCGACGTTGTCGGCCACGGTCTCGGCCTGCGCCTTGAGCTGGCTCCGGTAGACGCTTTCGAGCACCAGGTAGAAGGAACCGACGACCAGTAACAGCGCCACGATGAAGACGATCGTGAACTGCGTGGTAATCGAGCGATTGAGCAGCATGGCTTTCCCCTTTTCTCGTCCGTGAATCCCGGCGCGTTTATAGGTGGATGCAGGCGCGCGCCTCGCTGCTGAACGCTTCGCGTCTTTCGCTATCCGCGATGTGCCGCGCCAGCAGAGCGACATATTCCTCTACGTCGGAGGGCTTGATCTTGTTTCCGGTCGCGAGCCACGCGGCGCGCGCATCTTCGGCGAGCTGCCGGCCGAATGGTCCGACCTCGACGACAAAGAGGCGGTCGATTTCCGCGCAAATGCGCAAGAGGACCGGTAGCGCGCGAAAGCCGGGCGGCATGCCGCGCATCGTGCCCCACAATGCGCGTCAGGGCAACTCCGCCGACGGCATGCCCGCCATGATGATCGGGATCCTGCGCGCCAAAACTTTCGATCCTGGATTGCGTTCGTATCGGCGCGGGTTCGGCGTCATCGCGGCGAGCCGCGCCGCCTGCTCGGCGTCGAGCTGAGCCGCCGACGTTCCGAAATAGTGACGCGCGGCGGCCTCGGAGCCGAACACGCCGGTGCCCCATTCGATGACGTTCAGGTAGATCTCGAAGATGCGGCGCTTGTCCAGAATCGCCTCGAGCATCACGGTGATTAGCGCCTCTTCGCCCTTGCGCCAGTAGCTTCGATCTCCCGACAGGAAAAGGTTCTTCGCCAGCTGCTGCGAAATCGTTGATCCGCCGGCGACCACGCGGCCCTTTTTCAGGTTCTTGTCCATGGCGTGCTGGATGCCTTCCCAGTCGAACCCTTCGTGCTCGACGAATCTCGCATCTTCCGCGGCAATCATCGCGCGCTTCAGCTGGACCGAAATGCGCTGATAGGGCACCCACGCATATTGCAGGCGCGCGCCGGGGTTGACTCTCTTCAGCTCGGCCAGGCGGACCGACATGAAAGCCGTTTCACTGGGCGGGTGATCGCGCCACCACCAGATGTGAGCCGCGTACCACAGCTGCAGCAGCACGAAAGCGGTCAGCAGCACGAGCATCGCCCTGATCGCCCAGCGCAGCGCCGGACGCATGGTTCAGTCTCGGCCGGCTGCCCGGAGCAGCCGGAAAACCGGATCGGTGTCGGGGCGCACGCCGCGCCAGAGGTAAAAGCTTTCCGCGGCCTGCTCGATCAGCATGCCGAGCCCATCCGCGGTGCGCGCCGCACCTTCGGTGCGCGCCCAATGCAGGAACGGCGTCGTCTGGTCGGCATAGATCAGGTCGTAGGCGAGCGCTTGCGCGGTGAAGAGGCGATGCGGCCATAATCCCGCCGGGACCGACGTTCCCAGTCCCAGGCTGGTCGCATTGACGACGATGTCGAATTGCTGGCCGGAGAGCGAGGCTAGCGGTTCCGCGCTGATCGGGCCGCCGCGCTCGAATTGCGCCGCCAGATCGATCGCCTTCGCGTGCGTCCGGTTGGCGATCACCAGTCGCAGCGGCCGTTCGGCGAGCAAGGCCCCTGCAATGCCGCGCGCCGCCCCTCCGGCGCCGAGCACCAGCAGCTTCCGGCCGGCGATCGTCACGCCCAGATTGCAGGTGAGTTCGCGCACCAGTCCGGCGCCATCGGTGTTGTCGCCGAACCAGTGGTCGCCGCGCCATGCCAGCGTGTTGCAGGCGCCCGCCGCTTGCGCTCGCGGGCTGCGCTCGCGCGCCAACGCGAACGCCTGGAGCTTGAACGGGATCGTGACGTTGAGGCCGAGCCCATTTGCCTCGGCAAATTTCCGGACCGTCGCGACGAAGCCGTCAAGCGGCGCCAGCAACCGCTCATAGCGGATGCGCTGGCCGGTGGCTCGGGCAAAGGCGTCGTGAATCAGCGGCGACTTGCTATGGGCGACGGGGTTGCCGATGACGGCATAGCGGTCGACCGTTTGAGCGCGCGAAGATTGCTGCGACGCTCCCCCGGCATCGGATGTCCGGTTCGCCGGCCGCCTGTCGGCCGGCGATGCCTTGCCGCCGGTCACGCGCGCACCGATTCGCTCATTGCGACGTCAGCGAATCGCCCGGCGCGAACGTCCAGGTCCGCGTGATATACAGGATATCGGTGTCGCGCCGGATGTCGGGCGGGAATGGCGAATAGGGCCCGGCCATCTGCACGATGTGGGCGGCCGCCAGGTCGAGAACCCGCTTTCCGGACGAGCGCTCGACAACAATGCTCTCGATGCTGCCGTCGGCGCGGATGCCCGTCGTCAGCAGCAGGCTGCCGTAGAGCTTCTGCGAGCGGGCCGCTTCGGGATAATTGAGATTCCCGATGCGCTCGACCTTCAGCCGCCAGTCCTCGACATAGCGCGCAAACCGGTATTCCTCGGCCCGCGCGCCGATGAAGCGGCGTTTCGGCCGCTTCTGATAGGCATCCATATCCTTGGCGATCTGCGCTTCGAGCCGCATCGACTCCAGGGTGCGCTGCATCAGTTCGGTCGCGGTCGGAAGCTCGGTGCGCTCGGGCATCTCGTTCGGCTTGGCCTGCGGCACCGCAACCGGCGCCGCGGCCTTGAGCTGCGCCATCATTTCACTCGCGCGACGCTCCAGGGTATCGACCTTTTGCGTAGCCGTCGCAAGCTGATTGCTGGCGCTTTCCTTGGGCAGCACCGGCAACGGACTTTTCGCGCGGCGATTGGCGTCGGTGTTGCCGCCGCCATCCAGATGCGCCTGCGCGAGTAGGTCCGCCTTGGTCGGCTTCGAAGCCGACTTGGCATTGACCAGCGCGATCTCGAGTGGCGGCCCGTTGCGATCGAATTGGGCCAGATCCAGAGGACTGAAGTGAACGGCCAGTGCGGCGAGATGCAGCAGCACCGATCCCACGATCGCCTTGAACAGCAGACGCTTGCCCGGCGTCGCATCCGCGAACAGAAACGGCAGCGACATCGTCCGCGCTTCCGTATGCACGACCAGCGCACGCGGCCGTGTCACCGGTTTTTTCCTCGCGGTGATCAGCGGCGTGACCGTCGCACTCGTTCGCGTGCCCTTGGGCATAGGCCGGGAGTATATCGCTCAACCCCTCTCAGTCTAGGGCTCCCCCCACATAGTGGACCTCAACGGTCGCGGCGAGCAGATCGACGGCGCCTATTGCGAGCCGGACGCGCGGCGCGGCGGCGGCCGGCAGGTCGGCGACGCGAACGTACAAGGGCAGCCCATCGAACCGCACCAGATTGTCGCGCACGACGCTCGCTGTCGCCTCGCGCAGCCTTTCCTGCTCGAGCCAGCGCAGGCACCAGTAGTGCTCCATCCGGCTCTGGAATTCGGCGTACTGCGCGTAGGTGACCTCGAAGGCGCCGAGCACCGCGAAAAGCTCGGCGTCGCCCTCGACATAGGGAAGCGTGTCGCCGGCGACAGCGGCGATCAGTTGCCGCTGATTGACCAGGTCGCTGTAGCGGCGCAGCGGCGAGCTCGCCCACAGGTAGTGTGCGACACCGAGGCCCTGATGCGGCTCGGGCTTGGTGCTCATCTTCACCTTCCCGGCCTGCTGAGTGCGATACAGTCCCGGCGCGTTCGCTTCGTGCAAGAGCTTGCCCCAGCTGCTGTTGACGTGAATCATCAGCTCGGCGATCAGCTTGTCCAGCGGTGACCCGCGGGCTCGTGGAACGATCGCGATCCTGCCGTCGGCCGCGGCGTCCCAGTCGACCAGAAACGTGTAATCGAGTCGAGGCACGTCGGGCTTGCCGCGCGCCGCCTCGAGCTTTTCACCCAGTCGCCACAGGGCACGCAGCTCATCGGTCCAGCACGGATCGCCCGGCGACGCCGCGGCGACGAATTGTTCGCCGACCGTGTCGAGCCTCAGATTGGCCGCAATGGGCACGAGCTCGAGGCGGGTCGCCTGCCTGAGCGGCGTGCCGTCGGGCATCGTCTCGACGTACAGTGACAAGGCAGGGCGCGGCGCGCCGGCGGCGAGCGTAAAACGCGCGATCGCCTCGTCGGGCAGCATCGTGATCTTGCGTCCCGGCATGTAGACGGTCGACAGCCGATCGCGCGCGATGGCATCGAGCGCCGAGCCGCGCAGAATCGCGAGCGCGGGCGCTGCGATGTGGATTCCGATCTCGAAGTTGCCGTTGGCCAGCGCGCGTACCGAAAAGGCGTCGTCGATCTCGGTCGTCGTCGCATCGTCGATCGAGAACGCCTCCACGCGGGCCAGCGGCAACTCGGGGGCATCCGGTACCGTGCCGTAGTCGGGAAACGCGGTGCCGCGCGGAAATGCCTCCGACAGAAAGCGATTGAAATGATAGTCGTGCGTCGATGGAATCGCTCCGCAGGAAGCCAGCAATGCCAGCGCATTGGTGTGCGCTGTTTCACACGCCGCCGCCACGGCGCGCGTGGCCATCGCCTGCTTGTCGGGCCGGTAGAGCAGCATCGGCAGGTGGTCGCGTATCGCCTGCGGCAAGCGACCGGCTAATAGCTCGGCGGCAAGCACGGCAACTTCCTCGGCTTCGCGGCGCTTGCGCTCGGCGGCGGCCAGCGCGGCCTTGAGCGCCTCGGGAGGCGCGGCCTTGTAGCGCCCCTTGCCCTTCTTATAGAAATACATCGGCGAGGCGTGCAGGCAGAAGGCGAGCGATGCTGCTTCGCCGGGGCGCGGCACGCGTCCGAAATACTCGGTGGCCAGATCGACGAACGCGAACTCACCCCCGCCGCTGGCTTCCCACAGGAACGCGGGATCAATGTCCTCGGCCAGCGCCTGCGCCTCGGCCAGCAAGGCCCCGGGCGCGGGATCGGCAAATCGCAGCAGGACGTTGGCTGCCTTGATCTTCATCCGCTTGCCCGATGCCGTCTCGACCTGCAGCGACGTATCGTTGTCGGCGAGGACTGTACCGGCCTTGAACGCGCCGTCGTCCTCGAAAAAAGCATGCATGGGAAGCGGAGTTGCTGCGGAGGGAGGCGCGAATTATACCGTGACGCCGGTCCGGTTGCAGGACCGGGGGCTTTGCTGCACGATGGGGCCGAGCATTCCCACTCCGGAGTCAACCATGGAATTCCGCCGTCTTGGCGACAGCGGCCTCGAGGTATCGGTGCTGTGCCTCGGCACGATGATGTTCGGCGATCGCACAGACGCTGCCACCGCGCAGCGCATTATCGGCTCGGCCTTCGATGCCGGAGTCAATTTCATCGACACCGCCGACGCCTACGCCAAAGGCGCCTCGGAGACGATCGTCGGGCCCGCGATCGCCGCCAATCGGCGCCGCTGGATACTCGCCACCAAGGTCGGCAACGTGATGACCAAGGCGCCGCACGACGGCGGGCTTTCCAGGCGCTGGATCATGGACGCCTGCGAGGACAGCCTGAAGCGACTGACCACCGACTATATCGACATCTATTACCTGCACAAGGACGATACCGACACGCCGCTGGTCGAGACGATCGAGGCGATCGGCGATTTGATCCGATCGGGGAAGATTCGGTATTTCGGTGTGTCCAACTATCGTGGCTGGCGCATTGCCGAGATCGTGGCCCTATGCGCCGATCTCGGCGTGCCGCAGCCGGTCGTCTGCCAGCCCTACTACAATGCGATGAACCGAATGCCCGAGGTCGAGATCCTGCCGGCCTGCGATTACTACGGCATCGGCGTCGTTCCCTACAGCCCGCTGGCGCGAGGGGTGCTCACCGGCAAATACGCGCCCGGCGCCGCGCCTCCGCCCGACTCCCGCGTCGCGCGCAAGGACCCTCGAATGATGGAAACCGAATTCCGCGACGAATCGATCGCGATGGCGCAGACGATCAAGGGGCACGCGGCGAGCAAGGGTCTGACCGCGACGCAGTTCGCGCTCGCCTGGGTGCTGTCCAATCGCATCGTCAGCTCGGTCGTCTGCGGACCGCGAACGATCGAGCAATGGGACGATTACCTGAGCGCCGCGGGCAAGACGCTCGATGCCGGAGACGAGGCGCTGATCGATTCGCTGGTCACGCCCGGCCATCCGTCGACCCCCGGTTACAACGACCCGCAGTATCCGTTCTACGGGCGGATCGTCGACTAGCGGACGCCATTAGCGGCCGCTACTCGTTGGCCACGCCGTGCGGCACGTGGCCGGTCGCAACGTGCTTCGACGCGGACTCGACGTGCGTGCGCTGGTCGTCGAAGAAGATGTCGGCGCCGAACGCGCGCAGGAACTCGCCCTTGTCGAGCCCGCCGAGGAACAATGCCTCGTCGATGCGGATGTTCCACGCCCGCAGCGTCCGGATCACTCGCTCGTGCGCCGGCGCGCTGCGTGCGGTAACCAGCGCGGTGCGGATCGGGCTGGCATCGTCGGAAAAATCGCTCTGGATCCGGTGCAGGCCGGCAAGAAATTCCTTGAACGGGCCGCCGGACAATGGCCGCAGTGCCGCGTCGGTTTCGCTCTTCGAAAACGCTGCCAGCCCACTTTCCTGGTAGACGCGCTCGGCTTCGTCCGAAAAGAGCACCGCGTCGCCGTCGAACGCGATCCTGAGTTGGTCTGATTCGTTCTTGCCGAGCGTGGACGGCACGATCGTTGCGGCTGCATAGCCGTCGTTCAGCACGCGCTTAACGTCCTCGGTGTCAGCGGACAGGAAAAGCTGCGCACCGAACGGAGGCACGTAGCGCGACGTCGGCTCGCCCTTGGTAAACGCTGCCCGGGTGATATCTAGACCGTGGTGGTAGATCGAATTCATGACTCGCAGCCCCGTGTCGGCGCTGTTGCGCGACAGCAGGATGACTTCGACGTACTGCTTGTCGGCGCGATTCAGGCGCAACAGCTTGTTGACCAGCACGAAGGCCGGCCCGGGCGCGAGCATTTGCTCCTCGTGCTCGATCTGGTAGCGTTGATACGCGTCGACGCCGGCCTCGGTGTAGACGCGATGGCTTTCGGTCAGATCGAACAGCGCCCGCGACGAAATCGCGACGACCAGCTTGTCGGCGAGCGTGGGCTTGGGCATGCGTCAGTATAGCGCCGCCCGCAACGCCGACGTCAGGCAGCGCGGCGCAATCCGTTGTCGAGCTCGGCGAACACCGCGCGCACTTCGCCGACGGCCCAGTCGATCTGCGCGCGGTCGATCACCAACGGCGGCGCGAAGCGAACGACGGTGCCGTGCGTGTCCTTCGAGATGACGCCGCGCGCGAGCAGGCGATCGACGACCGCCCGGGCATCGGTCCGGCGGGCATCGACCTCGAGACCGATGAACAGGCCCTTGCCGCGCACGTCGCGGATCAATGAGCTCCGCACCGTCTTCAGTTGCGCGAGCAGATACGCGCCGAGCTCGGCCGAGCGCTCGATCAGCCTGTCGTCGAACAGCACCGCGATTGCCTCGAGCCCGACCGCGGCCGCGAGCGGATTGCCGCCGAAGGTACTGCCGTGGTCGCCCGGCGAGAACACCTGCATCACGTCCTCGGTGGCGACAAACGCCGACACCGGGAGAACGCCGCCGCCCAGCGCCTTGCCCAGGATCACGCCATCGGGCACGACGCCATCGTGCTCGCACGCGAGAAACTTGCCGGTGCGCCCCATGCCGGTCTGGATCTCATCGCAGACCATCAGCACGCGATGCTTGCGGCAGATGCGGGCGCACTCCGCCAGATAGCCAGCCGGCGGCACGATCATCCCTGCCTCGCCTTGCACCGGCTCGACGAGGAAGGCCGCCGTATCCGGCGTGATCGCCGCTTCGAGGGCGGCCGGATCGGCGAACGGAATCGCCTTGAATCCGGGCGCGAACGGCCCGAAGCCGTCGCGGTATTGCGCTTCCGACGAGAACCCGACGATGGTGATCGAGCGGCCGTGAAAGTTGCCGGCGCACACGATCACTTCGGCATGTCCGTCGGGAATGCGCTTGACCTTGTATCCCCACTTGCGCACCGCTTTCAATGCGGTCTCGACGGCTTCGGCGCCGCCGTTCGCCGGCAGCGCGCGCGCAAGACCGGTCACTTCGGTCAGCCGCTTCAGAAAAAGCGGCAGCTTGTCGTTGTGGAAGGCGCGCGATGTCACGGCCAGTTGTTGGGCCTGCGCGACCAGTGCCGTGACGATGCGCGGATGCGCGTGCCCGTGACCGACGGCCGAATAGGCGCTCATCATGTCCAGGAAACGCCGGCCGTGGATGTCCCACAGCCATGCGCCCTCGCCGTGCGATACAACCACCGGCAGGGGATCGTAATTGCGCGCGCCAAAGGTTTTTTCGGCGTCGATATACGTCGCGCTCGATTCGGCTGGTGCCGGCTTGCCGGCGTGCAGGTTGCGATTCTTCATGCTTTGACTCCTTGTCTGTCGACCGGAGGGTTGCTCGGTCGTCGCGGCCCGGTTGCAGCGCCCAGGCTCCTTTTGGGAGCGCGACGCGACCGGACTGTCGGGGATGTCGACGCGCGGACCCGGCTCGCGGCCGGGGTGGCGCGATCAGGAATGTAGCAGTAGGCGACTTCGCCAGGACATAGGGGTGATTTTACTCTCGAATAGGAAGCGAGGCCCGCTGCACCGCACAAATCCGATGCCATCTGGGCACGAGGAGTCCGGCGGAGTCATTTATCGGCGTACAGTGGGTCCTATCTGTAACGCTGTCGAACACACAGCGAGAGCATCATTTCGCGCCGGCAGGGATCCGGCGCGCAGGGAGGACCGTGTCGCTGCACCTATCTCCGATCGAAAACGACTTCCGATACGCGATCGAGCGACAGGAGTTTGCGCTGCATTATCAGCCGAAGGTCAACTTGAAGAGCGGCGCGATCGCCGGCGTGGAAGCGCTGATCCGTTGGCATCATCCGCGGCACGGACTGCTGGAGTCGGGCAAATTCATTCCGGCCGCCGAAGCATGCGGTGCGATTCTGCCGATCGGACGCTGGGTATTGCGCGAAGTGTGCACGCAGGCCGGTGCCTGGCAGAACGCCGGGCTGCCCCGGTTGCGCATCGGGATCAATGTTTCCGCCGTGGAATTGCTTGCCAGGGATTTCGTCGAAGGCGTCCGCGCGACTCTGACCGAAACCGGTATGGACCCGCGGTTCCTGGAGCTCGAGCTGACCGAAACGTCCCTGATAGAAAATCCGCAGGCGAACGGACCGGTGCTCCGTGCACTGAAGGACACAGGTGCGCAACTCGCGCTCGACGACTTCGGCACCGGATATTCGAGCCTCGGCTGCCTGAAGCGCTTTCCGATCGATACACTGAAGATCGATCAGTCGTTCGTGCGAGATCTCGCCAAGGACTCGGACAATGCCGGTATCGTCAGCGCGGTGATCGCGATCGGCAGGACTCTGCAGAAGCGGGTCGTGGCCGAAGGCGTGGAGACGCGCGAGCAGCTCGCATTCCTCCAGGAAAGAAACTGCCCGGCCGGACAGGGCTTTTTTTTCAGCCCTGCGGTGCCGGCAGCGGATCTGGTGGAGTTGCTGGGGGGCTGACGGCGTGTCGCATCAGCCGGAGGCCAGTCGCGCCAGCAGCTTGCCGTGTATGCCGCCAAAACCGCCGTTGCTCATCACCAGCAGGTGATCGCCGGGACGCGCGTCGCGCACGACTGCGTCGATCAGGCGGTCGAGATCGCCGGCGACTCGGGCCCGATCGCCGAGCGGTGCCAGGACGGCTGCCGCGTCCCAGCCTAGGTTGGCTGCGTAGCAATAGACACGGTCGGCTTGCTCCAGGCTAGCGGGCAGCTGCGCGTTCATCCTTCCGAGCTTCATCGTATTCGACCGCGGCTCGACGATCGCGAAGATTCGTTGGCTGCCGACGTCGCGCCGCAGCGCGGCCAGGGTTGCGGCGATGGCCGTCGGATGGTGCGCGAAATCGTCGTAGACAGTGACGCCGTTGGCGCTGCCTCGCACCTCCAGGCGCCGGGCGATGCCGCGAAACGCCGCCAGCGCGGCGAGGCTTTGTGCGACCGGCACGCCGGCGTGCCTCGCGGCCGCAATCGCCGACAGCGCATTGAGCTGATTGTGCCGCCCGAGCAGCGCGAACGGCGCGAGCACGCCTTGCGGGGCGCCGCCGAGCTTGATCGTGCCGTCGACGGCGATCGTCCAGTCGGCGCCGGTGTCGGCGACCGCCGCGAAGCCGAATCGCTCGACCTCGCTCCAGCAGCCGCGCGCCAGCACGCGCCTCAAGCTGTCTTCGCGGCCGTTGACGATCAGCCGGCCGGCGTGCGGGAACGTGCGCACCAGATGATGGAACTGCGTCTCGATCGCGGCGAGGTCCGGGAAAGATGTCCGCGTGGTCGTACTCGAGATTGTTCAGGATCGCGGTGCGCGGGCGGTAGTGGACGAACTTCGAGCGCTTGTCGAAGAACGCGGTGTCGTATTCGTCGCGCCTCGATGACGAAGAACGCGCTGTCCGATGAGGCGCGCCGAGACGCCGAAATTCGGGCGCGACCCCGCCGATCAGGAAACCCGGTTGCAGGCCCGCCCGTTCGAGTATCCAGGCCAGCATCGCGCTGGTCGTGGTCTTGCCGTGCGTGCCCGCCACCGCCAGCACCCACTTGTCGCGCAGCACGTTTTCGGCCAGCCATTGCGGGCCCGAATATAGCGTCAGGTTGCGTTTCCAGCATCGCCTCGATCAGCGGGTTGCCGCGCGAGATCGCTTGCCGACCACGAACACGTCGGCGTCGAGCGACCGCTCGAGCTGTGCCGCGCCGTAGCCTTCGGTCAGCTCGATGCCGAGCGTTCGCAAGCTGCGTGCTCATCGGCGGATAGACGTTGGCGTCGCAGCCGGTGACCGTATGGCCGGCCTGGCGCGCGATCGCGGCGATGCCGCCCATGAACGTGCCGCAGATGCCGAGGATGTGCAGATGCATGCGTTTCGCTTTCAGTCGGGCTGGCGCGACTTGATCGCCAACGCGCGCTCGTATGCGCTTTCGAGGCTGCGCGTATACCGGCCGACATCGGCAAGACCCGAGACCGGCAGCGCCGCGAGCATTTCCGCCGCGACTGCATCGCGCCATGGACGGTCGCGCGCGAGTCGGACGGCGATCGCCACATAATCGTCATCGTTATCCGCGACCGTCGCGGTGACGCCGAGATGGGCGAGCAGGCTGTATGTCATCCGCTCCGCCTGCCGCTCGCCGACGCGGGTGACGACGGGGACGCCCATGTCGATCGCAGCCGCGGTCGTGTCGCCGCCGGTGTAGGGCAGCGTGTCGAGGACCACGTCGATCAAACGGTAACGCGCGCGATCGATCGCATCGTCCTGCGCCCAGGGAACGAATACGATACGCTCGGCCGCGATGCCGAAGCTTTTCAGTCGCCTACGGTACAGCGCCTGCTGCGCAGTCCTTGTCGGCGAAAAGGCCAGCACGCCCTGCGGGACCGCATCGAGAATCCGCTTCCACAGGCCAAGGCAGCGCGGCGAAAGCTTCAGCAGACTGACAAAGACAGCGAATACCGTCGCCCCCTCGCCAAGGCCCAGGTCGGCGCGCGTCACCGGCGCTTCGGGTGCGGCGACGACGCGCCGGAACGGCAGCACGCAGCGGTCGAGCGCAAGCGGCGCCTCGATCTGGTAACGGTGCGCGTCGGGCAGGTCGGCATGGGCATCGGTCAACTTGAAGTCCACCTGGCGCATGCCGACCGCGCCGTGGTTGCCCAAGTGGGTGATGATCACCGGCGCCGGCTTGTACAACAGTATCGCCGGGCGCGACGAACCGGAATGTCCCATCAGGTCGATCAGGATGTCGATGCCATCGTCGGCGATCAGCCTCGCAGCACTCGAATCGTCGACGTCGTCGAGCCGGCGGAAGCCGGCGCAGCAGGCGCGGAATTGCCCGGTCACCTCGTCCTCGATCTCGCGCACCGCCAGCGAATACGCATACACGGAGAAGCGCTCGGTATCGTGCCGTCGCACGACCTCCAGCATCAATCGACCCATGACGTGCGAGCGCAGATCGGCCGACAGGTAGCCGATGCGAACCTGCCGTCCGGCAGCGCCAGCGGGAAGCAGCGGCGCGGCGAAATCGCCGATCGATCCGCGCTCGACCTGGCGGACGCGATCATGCGCCTGGTAGACACGCAACAGTTGCTCGCGCGTAACGTCGAAATACTGCGCCTGCGCAACCGCGACGGCTGCATACGCCGCCTCGCCTGACTGGTACGGCCAATCGAGCGCTAGCGGTAAGTATTTTTCCTCGTAATCAGTGCCGGGAGCGATTCGGGCCGACAGCAACCCTGCAGCGACGATGCGTGCCGACAGTGCCGCGTTCGCCTCGAAGCGGCGAAAATCGTCGAAGGCTTCCTCTTCGCGCTGGAACAGCAACAGATGCCCGCGCAGCGCGAACCAAATGTCCTCGTTGCCCGGTGCGAGTCTGCGCGCTGCCTCGAGCGGCAGCAACGCGTCGCCCCAGCGCCGCTGCCGATCACGCGAGGTCGCCAGGTTGAATAGGGCCTCGACCGATTCGGGCGCATGCGTGGCCGCGCGGCCGAACGAGCGCTCTGCGTCCGGATAGCGCGCCTGCCGGAAATAAAGGTGGCCCAGCGCCAGATAGGCCTGCGCCCACGAGGGCTTGAGCCGCAGCGCTTCGTCGAAGCTTTTTTCGGCGCCGGCCAGCTCACCTTTGCGCGCGAGCAGGACGCCGACGTTGTAATGCGCTTCGGCCAATGCAGGCGAGCGCCTGAGAGCGCCGCGATAATTGGCGAGCGCGTCGTCGACTCTGCCGGCGGCGGCGTCCCGTGCGGCGCTTGCCAGCAGGTCGCGCAGCGCGGTCACGCGCGGAACATGAAGTAGACCGCTCCCACCATGCACATCGCCGCCCAGACGTAGTCGAGCTTCAGCGGCTGATCCATGTACAGGAAGGCAAACGGAACAAAGATTGTCAGCGTGATGACTTCCTGCATGATCTTGAGCTGCCCGAGCGAGAGCACCGTGTAGCCGATCCGGTTGGCCGGCACCTGCAGCAGGTATTCGAACAGCGCGATGCCCCAGCTCGCCAGCGCGGCGACCCACCAGGCGCGGCCCTGCATGTTGCGCAGATGCGCATACCAGGCGAAGGTCATGAACAGGTTCGACGCGGCCAGCAGCAAGGCGGCGACGAGCGCCGGATGTTGCAGCAGGTTGGCAGGCATGAGAGTCCGGCGGGCGGCGAAAAAGCGCCATTATCGCCGATGTGCGAGACGGCAGAAGGCGCCGGGCACCCGCGTCGCGAGCGCTACGCAGCCAGCGGCAGGCTTACGCTGATGACGACGCCGTCGCCGCGGTCGCGATCGGCCGCGCTGACCCGACCGCGGTGAAATCCGGCAATCAGGCGGACGATATAAAGCCCCAGCCCCAGATGAGGCTCTTCGCTTTTCTGCTCGCCGCGGATCGACACCATCGAGTCGAACAGGCGCTCGTGCATGCCGGCCGGAAGCGGCGCGCCCTCGTTCTCCACACGAAGGCTGACGCTGTCGTCGTCCCGCTCGAGCGCGACGACGATAGGCGTTCCCGCGATGCCGAACTCGACCGCGTTGGCGATCAGCTTGTCGAGCAGCTGGGCGATCAGCTCGGGCGCCCCGTCGACCGGCAGCGGACCGGGCGGGAGCTTGAGCTCGAACTCGTGCCCGGCGTAAGCGGCGCGATAGCCGTCGACGCAACCTGCAACCACTGAAGCCAGCTCGAAGCGCTCGCGCTGCGCGTCGCCCAGGCTTTCCTCGAGCCGCGTCGCCTCGGTCATCCGTGTCAGGATATGGGTCAGCCGCGTCAGGCCCTGTTGCGCGCGCTCCATATAGACGCGCGCGTCGTCGGGCAGCGTCGCCGCGCGCAGATTGTCCAGCGACGAGCGGACGACCGCGACCGGCGTGCGCAGCTCGTGCGACAGCCTGCTCGCCATGTTCTGCTGATAACTCGCGTATTGCGACAGCCGCGTGACGACGCTCGAAAAGCTGCGTGACAGGTCGCCGATCTCGTCGCCAGCCGCGGAAGGCGAGACGGTGCCGCGGATTCTGCCCTGCAGGTCGATCGCGGCCTCCGCTTCGTCGCGCAGCCGCCGGATGCGCGTGGTCAAGCGCGACGCGTACAGCGTCAGCGCGACCGATCCGATGAGCAGCGCGGCCAGCACGATGTTGAACAGGCGCTCGAACGCGCGGTTGCGCTCGGCCAGCACCGCATTGGTCGTTTCCTCGACGATCACCGCGCCCTTGACCTGATCGCCGACCCAGATCGGGTGCGCGGCCGAGACGACGACCGCCTTGCCGTCGCCGGTCAGCCGCCGGTCGACGGTCAGGATGCCTGACAGCGCACCGTCGACCTCACGCGCGGGCATCGCGACGTGCGCCGCGAGCTCGTCGACGAAATCGTCGGTCGGCTGGCTCAGGATCAGCGTGTACAACGGATGCAGCGTCTCGCGCTCGATCCACCGCCACACGCGTGGGATCGCCGAGTCCGGCGCGTCGGTCTCGGGCAGCGGCGGCCGCTTGAGGCTCCCTGCCCTTGCCAGCACGTCGAGCTGGCGGTCGATCACCCAGATCCGCGCGCTCGTCCGCGACAAGCCCTGGATGATCTGCCCGATTTCGGCCGACGGCGTGGCAGCCGGACCGGACGCGCGCAAAAGCTGCGGTGCCGCTTCGGCCTCCGGCGCACCGTCGAGCGCGCGTTGCGCCGCCAGCGACTCGCGATTGGCGTCCGGCGTCTCGAACAAGCGCGGGCGGTCGTGCAGCGCCGTCGCCACCGCCTGGGCGGTTCCGGCAAGCGTCTTCTGCTGCGCGTCCCGCAGGAAACGCTCGAGCTCGCGCACGTACTCGTAACCGAGCCACGGTATCGTCAGGAACACCATCAGCACCAGCAGCAGTTGCGCACGGATGCCCAGCGCGATGCGAAAGCGGCTCATTGCTCGGCCGCGTTCCAGCGATAGCCCATGCCGTAGACCGTCGCGATGCAATCGAACTTGGGGTCGAGCGCGACGAACTTGCGCCGGATGCGCTTGACGTGCGAGGTGATCGTGCTGTCGTCGACGACGATGCTGGCGTCGCGCATCAGGCTATCGCGGCCCTTGACGTGTCCCGGATGCTTCGCCAGCGTGTGCACCATCCAGAATTCGGTCAGCGTCAGGTCGACCCTGCTACCGGCCCAGTAGGCGGTCAAGCGCTTGAGGTCGAGCTTGAGCGGCCCGCGCTCGATCACCTCCTCGACCGCATGCGGCGCGGCCAGCAGGTCGCTGCGCCGGAAAAGCGCGGCGATCCGCGCCGACAGATGCGGCAGGCTCACGTCCTTGGTCAGGTAGTCGTCGGCGCCAAGCCGCAGGCCGGCGACGACGTCGAAGTCGGAATCGCGCGCCGACAGGAAAATGATCGGCAGCGATTCCGACAGGGCGCGCAACTCGCGGCACAGCGCGAAGCCGCCGTCGATTTCGTCGCCCAGGCCGATGTCGATCAGCGCGAGGTCGGGCAGCCGAGTGCGCAACGCCCCGAGAGCGTCGTTGCGGTTGCCGTAGGTCGCGACCTCGTAGCCCTGCTTTTTCAGTGCGTCGGCATAGTTGGCGCGGATAGCGGGCTCATCCTCGACGATGGCGATGCGGCGGCTCATGGCGATTCGACTATACCGCAGCGCTGCGACGCCAAGACGCCGCGTTGCCGCCTGCCCTCGCTTCGCCATGATTGATCGCCGGTGCGCCATCCGCCCGGCCCGTCCTTGCCGCTGCGCAGGGCTGCAATGACATTGCCGCGGAAACTCCAAGCCGGGGCAAAGGATAAAAGATGCAGACTAGACATGGGGCGAAAGCGATCGCACCGCGTGTATGGCGCGATCTGGCGGCGCTGGCCGGCGAGGCCGTCGCCATCGGCGTGTTGTTCAGCATATTGCTCGCATTGGCGGTCCTGGTGATGACGCGCGCGCGGCCCGACGATAGCTTTGCCGGCGCCGGCGAGCCGATCGCGCCGGCGCTGATCGCTGCCGCATCACGCTGAGCGGATTGCTGAAGGAAATCGGTCGCCGAGCGGGGAGGACCTATCGGTCGGGGCGGCTGCGCCGGAGCCGAAAAGGCAACGCGGCGGGCGTGAAACCGGCCGAGTCTTCCCCGGTCGGCGACAGGTTACTTGAAAAGCTGCAGCGCCCGGCCCAGCGCGACCCCGCACGCGAACAACAGCGTTGCGGCGACCATCGCGGCGAACGCTGTCGTCAGGCCGGAGGCGACACCGTCGAGGCCCAGCGGCGACACGACCACCCACGCGATCGCGGTTCCCAAGCCACCGCAGACGAGTATGGCGATGGCGCTGCCGAGGTAGCTCATGCGATCCCAAGCGATGGCGACGGCGGTGAGTATACCAGCGTGCTCGCGCTTGCCTCGCTTGCCGTCATTTGCCATTCACCACGCATGGCCACTCATTTGCCACTCATTTGCGTTCGAAGCGGGTGCAAAGTATAAAGGCGCTGCGCCAGCGCCCCGTTTGCGGCCCGTGCGCTTGCAATGACCGCCGATCCCCGCAATCTCGCCCTTCAAGCCCGCGATACCATCCGCTCGCTCGTCGCCTCGCAGATCCGCGAAGTCGCCAACGTCGGCATGGGCGACGCCGACATCCTGCCGTTCTGGTTCGGCGAACCCGACCAGGTGACGCCGGCGTACATTCGCGATGCGGCAGTCGCCTCGCTGCACGCCGGCGAGACGTTCTACACGCAGAACTTCGGGATTCCCGAGTTGCGCGAAGCCATCGCCGCGTACGTCTCGCGCTGGCACCGCAGCGTCGCCGCCGCCGATATCGCCGTGACGGCCTCGGGCATGTCCGCGCTGATGCTTTCGGTCGAGGCGCTGATCGATCCGGGTGACCGCGTCGTCTGCGTCACGCCGCTGTGGCCGAACCTGACCGAGATCCCGAAGATCCTCGGCGCCGAAGTCGTCAGAGTCGCGCTGTCGTTCGGCGCCGCCGGCTGGACGCTCGACGTAGCCCGGCTGATCGACGCGCTGACGTCGGGCACCCGCGCGGTGCTGATCAATTCGCCGAACAATCCGACCGGCTGGACGATAGATCGTGACGGGCAGGCGGCGATACTCGAGCATTGCCGCAAGCTCGGCATCTGGATCGTCGCCGACGATGTCTACGAGCGCCTGTATTACGACGCGCCGCCCGCGC
This sequence comes from uncultured beta proteobacterium, assembly GCA_963828595.1. Lineage (GTDB taxonomy): Bacteria > Pseudomonadota > Gammaproteobacteria > Burkholderiales > Casimicrobiaceae > PALSA-1003. The sequence continues at coordinate 945,293 of CAWHEN010000007.1, read as the reverse complement.
GAGCCTGTGCCCCATCGTTCCTCGACTTGAGCAGCTCCGGCGACCGCATCGTCAGCACCAACAGCTTCTCCAAGGCCTGGCTGATGACCGGATGGCGGCTTGGCTGGATCGTCGCGCCAGGCACGCTGCTGCCCGACCTGGGCAAGCTGATCGAATACAACACCTCGTGCTCGCCGACGTTCGTGCAGCGCGCTGCTGTCGTCGCGATCAACCACGGCGAAGCGACGATCGCGCACACGCTGGAGCGCTACCGGACCGCGCGCGATTTCCTGGTCGCTGAGCTGAACGCGATTCCCGGCGTCAGTGCCGCGGCGCCAACCGGGGCCATGTACGTCTTTTTTCGCGTCGCCGGCGTCACCGACAGCCTCGAATTCTGCAAACGGCTGGTCCGCGAGGTCCGTCTGGGGCTCGCGCCGGGCAGCGCCTTCGGCCCCGAGGGCGAGGGCTTCGTGCGCTGGTGCTTCGCGGCGGACAACGATCGGCTCGCCGACGGCGTCGCGCGGCTGCGCCGCGCACTCGGCAAGGCCTGACGCGCGATGTCGGCGTCCGGTACGCCGAGTTATCGCCGACGGCGTCCGCGCCTTGCGGCGCCGGCGCGTCTTGCGCCGGTCGTCATGCTCGCGGTCGCCTGCGCGGCAGCGCTGCCGGCACCGGCCGCGGACATGTCCAAGACTTTGCACGTCGCGCAGCAGGTCGCCGAAGCGGGCTTCGATCCGCAGGCGATCAGCGACTCCTACTCGTTCGACATCTGCCGGGCGATCTTCGAATCGCTGTACACCTACGATTATTTCGCGCGCCCGGTGCGCATGGTCCCGAACACCGAGGGCTGTCGTGGATATCGAATTCGCCGGACGGCGACGCGTTCGCGAGTCCGCTCTACAGCAAGAACATCGGCACGTCGAACGACGCGCGCTTTCGCTTGCCGGCCTACGATCGCGCCTACGAGGCGTCACTCAATCTTCCGGACGGACCGGCGCGAACGGCGCTCTTCCGCTCGATGAGCGAAGCGGTGCTGAATTACGCACGGTGGATGATGGACCTGAACGCCTACGTCAGCGTGCTGGCGCAGCCGTGGCTCAAGGGTTACAAGCAGAACCCGTTCCTGCGCAATCAGTGGAAGTATTACGACGTGGACAAGCGCCGCTAGGCAGCTCGTGCAACGTCGCTGGCGAAAGCCCAGCGCCTGCCGGGAACGGCGGCGAACAGCGCCTTCGTATACTCGTGCCGCGGCGCGCCGAAGACTTCGGCGACCGGCCCCTGCTCGACGATGCGCCCCTGCTGCATCACCGCGACCCGATCGCAGACCCGCGCCGCGACGCGCAGATCGTGGGTGATGAACAGCATCGCGAGGTCGAGCCTCAGCCTGATCTCGTCGAGCAGCGCCAGTACCTGCGCCTGCACCGAGACGTCGAGCGCCGAGACCGCTTCGTCGGCGATCAAGAGGTCGGGTCCGATCGCCAGTGCGCGTGCGATGCAGATGCGCTGGCGCTGTCCGCCCGAGAACTGGTGCGGATAGCGATCGAGCGCACGCGCGTCGAGCCGGACCAGGGTCAGCAGCTCGGTCGCGGTCTTCAGCGCATCGCCGCGCGTCGCGCCGTAGTTCATCGGACCCTCGATGATGGCGTCGCCAACGGTGCGGCGCGGATTGAGCGACCGGTAAGGATCCTGGAACACGATCTGGACGCGGCGCCGCCGCGGACGAAGCGCGTCGCTATCGAGCCGTGCGATGTCCTCTCCGTCGAGGACAATGCGTCCGGCTGACGGCTCGATCAGCCGAGCGATGCAGCGCGCGACCGTCGATTTGCCCGAACCCGACTCGCCGACGATGCCCAGCGTCTCGCCGCGCCGGATCTCGAGCGTCACGTCGGCGGCGGCGGCGATATCGCCGCGCCGGCGCTTCAGCCATCCGCCTCGCGCGTACGTCTTGGAAAGCCCCTCGGTCGCCAGGACAATCGGGCCGATCCGGGTTTCGCGCGGCGGCGGCGCGACGCCGGGAACGGCGGCGATCAGCATGCGCGTGTATTCGTGCTGCGGATGCGCGAGCACCTCGTCTACCGGCGCGAACTCGACCAGCTCACCTCGCCGCAGCACCGCGACTCGATCGGCGATTTCCGCGACGACGCCGAAATCATGCGTGATGAACAGCACGCCGGTGCCGTGCATGCGCTGCATTTCCCGGATCAACGCGAGGATCTGCGCCTGCGTCGTGACATCCAGCGCGGTCGTCGGCTCGTCGGCGATCAGCAGCTTGGGATTGAGCACCAGTGCCATCGCGATCATGATGCGCTGGCGCTGACCGCCGGAAAGCTGATGCGGATACGAGGCTATCATCCGCTCGGCGTCGGGAAGATGGACGTCGCGGATGATCTCCACGACGCGCGCTCGCCGCTCGGCCGCGTCCATCCGCGTATGCGTCGCGAGGACCTCGTCGATCTGCTCGCCGCAACGCATCACCGGATTGAGCGCCGTCATCGGTTCCTGAAAGATCATCGACATCCGGGTGCAGCGGAGCTCGCGCAGCCTCGCTTCGCCGGCGGCAAGCAGATTTTCGCCGTCCAGCAGCATGCGTCCGCCGCTCGGTCGGAGCTCGGGCGGGAGCAATCCCATCACCGACTGCGCGATCACCGTTTTCCCCGAGCCCGATTCGCCGACCAGGCAGACGATCTCGCCGGCCGCGACGTCGAAGCTCACCCCATCGACCGCGTGCGAGCGGTCTGCGCCCGCCGGCAGCGCGACGGACAGACGGTCGACTTCGAGCAGCGGCGCCATGCTAGTGCCGGAGCTTCATGCGCGGATCGAGCGTGTCGCGCAATCCGTCGCCGAGCATGTTGACCGCAAGCACGGTCAGCGCGAGAAAGATGCCTGGATAAAGGATGTTGTGCGGAAAAATGCGGAACAGCGCCCGACCCTCGGCCATGATGTTGCCCCAGGTCGGCGTTTCCGGCGGAATCCCGACGCCGAGGAACGACAGGATCGCCTCGACCAGGATCGCCGAGGCAACGATGTACGTGGCCTGCACGATCAGCGGCGGCAGCGTGTTCGGCAGGATGTGGCGGATCACCAGCAGCAGGGTCGGCGTCCCGACCGAGATCGCCGCCTCGACATAGGGCTCCTCGCGCACCGACAGCACGATAGCGCGGACCAGGCGCACGACCCGCGGTATCTCGGGGATGACGATGGCGACGATCACCGCTGCGACTCCCGCCGTCCACAAGGACACCAGCGCGATTGCCAGCAGGATCGCCGGAATCGCCATCAGTCCGTCCATCAGCCGCATGACCGGGCCGTCGAGCCAGCGCACATAACCGGCGAGCAGCCCGATGCTCAACCCGAGGGCGACGCTGATCGTCGCAACCGCGACGCCGACCAGCATCGACACCCGCGCGCCGTACAGCGTCCGGCTGTAGACGTCGCGGCCTAGCGTGTCGGTGCCCATCCGGTGCACGACCGTCGTCGTGCCGCCATCGTCGTTGCGCACGGTCTCCTCGAAGCCGGGCAATTTGTTCCGCACCGAAGGATTGATCGCGACCGGGTCGACCGTGCCGAGCCATGGCGCCGCGAGACCCAGCAGCAGGATGACGGCGAGAATCGTTGCGCCGATGATGACCGCAGGATTGCGCAGCAGGCGCCGGCCGGCGGCGCCCGCAAGAAGCGGCGGCGCGGCGAGGGCTACGGTCGCCGAATCGGTGAGCGTATCCATTGAGCGCTAGTAGCGGATGCGAGGATCGAGCAGCGTGTAGGCGACGTCGACCAGCAGATTGATCAGGACGTAGGCGAGCGAGAACAGCAGGATAACCGCCTGCACGGTCGGATAATCGCGGGCCAGAACCGCGTCCACCGTCAATCGCCCGAGCCCGGGAATGCTGAACACGCTCTCGGTCACGACGACGCCGCCGATCAACAGCGCAACACCGATGCCGATTACCGTGACGATCGGCACCGCCGCGTTGGAGAGCGCATGCCGCATGAGCACGACGCGGTTGGACAGGCCCTTCGCCCGCGCCGTCCGGATGTAGTCCTCCCCCAGCACTTCGAGCACGCTGGTGCGCGTAATGCGCGCGATCAGCGCGATATAGATAACCGACAAGGTGACGCTGGGCAGGATCAGTCGCGCGAAAAAGCCGCCGATGCCGTCGGCCAGCGGCTGGTAGCCCTGCACCGGCAGCCAGTTGAGCTTGATGGCAAACAGGTAGATCAGCGCGTAGCCGATGACGAACACCGGCACCGAAAAGCCGAGCACCGAAAAACCCATGACGACACGGTCGAGCCATGTACCTCGGCGGTATGCCGCGACGACGCCCAGCGGAACGGCGACCAGCACCGAAATGACGAGCGTACACGCGGCCAGCGCCAAGGTCGGACCGGCGCGATCGGCGATGATCTCGGCGACCTGTTTTTTATAGAAGAACGATTCGCCGAAATCACCGGTCAGCACATGGCCGAGCCAGATGAAGAATTGCGTGACGATGGGCTGATCGAGCCCGAGCTTTTGCCGGATGTCGACGATGTCCTGCGCGGTCGCCGCGTTGCCGGCGATGATCGCCGCCGGATCGCCGGAGGCCAGCCGCAGCATCATGAAGACGAAGACCGCGACGACGGCCATCACCGGAATCGTCGCGAGCAGGCGTCGTCCGATGTAGGCGAACATGGGCTAGGATGCCGCCCCGTCGGTGCGGGGAGGCGACGCTTACGCGCCGGACTTGGTCATGTTCCAGAACACCGGAACCGGCGCGACGATGATACCGTCGATGTTCTTGCGCACCGCCGACGGCTGGTACCACTGGCCGAGAAAGACATGGGTCGGAGACTGCGTCCAGCGCAGCTGCACCGCTTCCGCGATTGCCTTCTGCTTCGCCGGGTCGGTTTCGCGCGCGAACTGGTCGCGCAGCCGTTCGATCTCGGCGTCGCACGGCCAGCCGAACGGCGCCTTGTCGCAACTGGCGTTCAGGAACGCCGTCGACACCGGATTCAGGATGTCCGCGGACACCCATGAAGTGATCATCGCATTCCAGCCGCCTTGCGCCGGCGGATCCTTTTTCGCGCGCCGCGCCACGACCGACTGCCAGTCCATCGACTGCATGTCGACCTTGAATCCGCCCTTTTCCAGCAGCGATTTGGCCACCGGCGCGAGATTGGTCAGCACCTGCAGGTCGGTCGAATGCAACAGCACGACCGGCGTGTCGTCGTAGCCGGCTTCCTTCAATAGCGCCTTGGACTTCGCGAAGTTGGACTCGAGCAATCCGTCCATGCCCTTGGTCGACGCCAGCGGTGCGCCGCAAACGAACATCGCCTTGCATACCTTGTAATACTGCGGATCGCCTATCGTCGCCTTCAGGAAGTCCTCCTGATTGAGCGCATAGAGCACCGCCTGGCGGATCTTCGGGTTGTCGAACGGCTTGAACGTCGAGTTGAACCGCAGCGCGTACTGGTTGCCCAGCGGATTGACGTCGACGAGCTTCACGTTCTTGTCCGCCTTCATCAGCGGGAGCAGGTCGTGCTGCGGCTGCTCGATGTAGTCGACCTCGCCGGCAAAAAGGGCGTTCATCGCAGTCTGCTGGTCGGCGACGACTCTCCATTCGACCCGGTCGACCTTGACCACCTTGCCGCCGGCAAGGCCCGAAGGTGGCTCGGCGCGCGGCTTGTACTTGTCGAACTTGACGAACACCGCCTTGTCGCCGGGCTTCCACTCATCGCGCTTGAACACGAACGGGCCGCTGCCTGTCGTATCCGAAATCTGCTCGTTCGGACTCGTTTCGGCGACGCGCTTGGGCATCATGAACGGCGTGTTCGAAGACGGCTTGCCCAAGCCCGCGAGCACCAGTCCGGTCGGCGAAGACAAAACGATACGGAAGGTCCTGGCGTCGACGACCGGCATGTCCTTGACGAAGGTCATCAACTTCTGGCCCATCGTGTCCTTCGCGCCCCAGCGCTTTATCGAGGCAACGCAGTCCTCGGCGGTCACCGGCTTGCCGTCGTGCCACAAGAGGCCGTCGCGCAAGGTCATCGTGTAGGTCAGCTGGTCGGGGCTGACCTCGTAATGATCGATCATCTGCGGCTTCACCTGGCCGTCTGCGTCGGTGGCGAAAAGCGTGTCGTAGACCATGTACCCGTAGTTGCGCTGGATGTAGGCCGTCGTCCAGATCGGATCCAGGATCTTCAGGTCCGAGTGCATGACGGCGCGCACCGTGCCCTGGGCTCCGGCGTTCGGCGTCCCCGACAACGCGGCGAACCCGGCAACCGCAGCGAGCGCCGTCGTCTTGAGCCAGCGGGAAATGGGCATCGAATTCTCCTGGTTGCGAAGCTGTCGTCGCCGCGAGGCGCCGAACGTGCACGATAGCCGAAGGGCGGGCGCCATGGCAATGGCCCCCGTTACGCGAAGAGGGCACGCGTCGCGCTCGCCGCAACCCGCTGCAGCATCGCATGCGTCGAGGCTCATGTTCACCATTGGGGATCGACCGGTGTTTGCACGCCGGCGCGCGCCTCGATCGCGGCCGCCGCGTCGAGGCACCAGTCTTCGCGAAAGCGCGGTGCTATCAGTTGCACGGCGGTAGGCAAGCCGTCCGCAATGCCGGTCGGCACGACCGCAGCCGGAAATCCGAGCACCGGTATCGCCATCAAGGTCGCGCACTCGCGCCACACCGCCGCAGTGCGCGCCGCGCTTTCGACGTCGAACCCCTGCTCGTATACCGGCACCGACGACACCGGCGCCAGCACCAGCGGCACGCGATCGAGAAAGGCCGTCCACTCCCGCACCAGGCGCGCGCGCTCGGCCAGCGCCTTCATGTAAGGCAGCGCGTCGCGCGACGGCAGGTTCTCCAGCATGAAACGCACCGCCGTCCGGATGCCCCGGTCGCCTTCCTTTTCGATCAGCGGGAGCATGTAGTCGCGAAACTCCGGCAACTGCATCTCGAACCACAGCTCTTTGGCACGAGTGAAGCCCGGCGTGCGCTCGTCGACGACTTCGTAACCGGCGTCGGCAAGCCAGCGCGCCGCGTTGGCGATCGCGGCGGAAACGTGCGGATGAAGCTTCGATCCGGCGAGGTCGTCGGCAGAGGTCACGACGGCGACGCGCATCGGCTGCGAGGGCGTCGGTCCGGCCAGCGGCGCCGGCACCCACCAGGGATCGCGCGCGTCACGCGCGGCCATCGCAGCAAGTCCGACGCGCAAGTCGGCGACCGATCTCGCCAGCGGTCCCTGCACCGACATCAGCTGCGACGACAGCGAGCGCTCCGCCGCCTGCGTCGGGTTGTACGATGGAACGCGACCGAACGAAGGCCGGATGCCGGCGATGCCGCAGGCATACGCGGGAAAGCGGATCGAGCCGGCGATGTCGGTGCCGTGCGCCAGCGGCGTGATGCCGGCGGCAACCGACGATGCGGCGCCGCCCGACGAGCCGCCCGGCGTATGCGTCTTCGACCACGGATTGTAGGTGCGGCCGCGCAAGTCGTTGACGGTGTCGATGCGAAAGCTGAAGGCTGGCGTGTTGGTCCTTCCGATGATGATCGCGCCGGCGCTTTTGAGATTCGCGACCGCCGGGCAGTCGGCTGGCGCGATCAGGTCGCGAAAGGCGACGACGCCGTTGGTCGTCGCGCATCCTTCCTGGTCGACGTTTTCCTTGATCGTCACCGGAACGCCGTGCAGCGGCCCGAGCGGCGCGTCCGCCGCGGCGACTGCGCGATCGGCGCGATCCGCGGCGGCGCGCGCCCCATCAGACAGATCGACGGTGACCGCATTGAGCTTGCCGTTGACCGCCGCCATGCGCGACAGTGACGCTTCGATCGCTTCGCGCGCCGAAATGTCGCGGCTGCGGATCGCCGCCGCGACGCGCGTGGCGCTCCAACGCCAGATGGCTTCAGTCATCGACGTCTCCTAGCGGCGCCGGCGCGGTTTGCGCGCACTGGCGAATCCGGCTAATCTCGCCCGGCAGCGGGCGGCGCTGCACGGGAGGAACGGTGAGCGTCATTGCGGTAGGCGGTTTCCAGCACGAGACCAACACATTTGCGCCGTCGAAGGCGGACTATGCCGCCTTCGAGCATGGCGGCGGCTGGCCGCCGCTGACCTATGGCGCGGATATCGCGCCGCGCGTTGCCGGCGCCAATATCCCCGCCGCCGGCGCAATCGCCGCGCTGCACGCCCTCGGGCACAAAACGATCGGACTCGTGTGGGGCGCCGCTTCGCCATCGGCGCAAGTGACGCGCGACGCATACGAGCGCATCGCCGGCGACATGCTAGCACGCCTCGCTGCGGCGGGCCCGGTCGACGGGGTGTACCTCGATCTGCACGGCGCGATGGTCACCGAGCACCTGGACGACGGCGAAGGCGAGTTGCTCTCGCGGGTGCGCGACATCGTCGGACAGCGCACGCCGATCGTCGCCAGCCTCGACCTGCACGCCAATGTCACGCGCGCGATGATCGAGAATTGCGAGGGCCTGGTCGCCTACCGCACTTACCCGCACGTCGACATGGCCGAGACCGGCGAGCGCGCGGCGCGGCTGCTCGACCTGACCTTGCGCGTGGGCGAGCCGGCCGCCAGCTCGTTTCACCCGCTGGATTTCCTGACCGGGCTGCCTTCGCAATGCACGCTGATCGAGCCGGCCCGGAGCCTGTATGCATTGCTCGATCGCCTCGAGCGCGAGCACGATGCCGTGCTGTCGTTTGCACCGGGCTTCCCGATGGCCGATTTCCCGGAATGCGGCATGACCGTGTTCGGCTACGGAAATGACGCCGGCCGCGTCAAGACCGCCGCCACGGCATTGGCCAACTCGGTCGCCGAGGCCGAGGGCGATTTTTCGATGCAGTTGTTCGAGCCCGACGCCGCGGTCGTTCGGGCGATGCAGCGAGGCGAGCCCGGCGCCCCAGTAGTACTGGCCGATACGCAGGACAATCCGGGCGCCGGCGGCAACGGCGACACGACGGGATTGCTTGCCGCCCTGCTGGCGCGCCGCGCGCCGGGCGCGGTGCTCGGGCTGTTGATCGACCCGGCCTCGGCCGCGCAGGCCCATGCGGTCGGCGTCGGCCGCAAGGCGATATTCGCGCTCGGCGAGATTTCCGGCGTGCCGGGACACAAGCCGCTCGGCGGCGAGTTCGCCGTGCTGGCCCTGGGCGACGGGCGGTTTATCTGCACCGGGCCGATGTTCCGGGGCTTCCGCATGGACCTGGGGCCGATGGCGCTGCTGGAAAAGAATGGCGTGCGGATCGTACTGGCTTCGCGCAAGTGCCAGGCTGCCGATCAGGAAATGTTCCGCCATCTCGGCGTCGAGCCCAAACGAGAGCGCATTCTGGCGCTGAAAAGCTCGGTCCACTTTCGCGCCGACTTCGAGCCGATCGCACGGGAAGTGCTGGTCGTCGCGGCGCCCGGCCCCGCCAAGGCGGATCCCTCAATGTTCTCCTGGAAGCGCCTGCGCCCGGGTCTGCGGCTGAAGCCGCTGGGACCTGCGTTCCAGCCGGCTTGACGCCTCGTCGCATGCCGCGCCGCTTTGTCATCGCGCTGATCAAGCACGAAACCAACACGTTCTCGCCGTTGCCGACGCCGCTTGCGGCATTCGGCCACGGCAACGGGCCCGCGTTCGGCGCGGCGGCTCGCTCGCGCTTCGCTGGCACCAATACGCCGATGGGCGCCTATCTCGATCTGGCCGCGCGCGAAGGCGCCGAGATCGTCACGCCGGTCGCCGCCGAAGCCTGGCCGTCGAACAAGACCTCGCGCGCGACGTTCGAGGCGCTGGTGCGCCCGCTCGAGGAGGCGGTCCGCGCCGGCTGCGACGCTGCCTTGCTCGATCTTCATGGCGCGATGGTCATCGAGGACTGCGACGATGCCGAAGGCGAGATCGTGCGGCGGCTGCGCGCGATCGCGCCCCGACTGCCGATCGCGGTGACGCTCGACTACCACACGAATCTTTCGGCCGAGCTCGTCGCCAATGCGACGGTGATTACCGGCTACAAGACTTATCCGCATGTCGACATGTACGAGGTCGGCAAGCTGGCCGGAGAAATCCTGCTTCGCACGCTGGCCGGCGAGATCGAGCCGGTGATGGCTTGGGGCTGGCTGCCGCTGCTGGCCTCGATCATGCGGCACGCACCCGAAGACGGGCCGTCGGGCGACATCCTGCGGTACGCGCGTGCGATGGAGGCAAGCGGCAAGATCCTGGCGGCGAGCCTGCTGCCGTCGTTTCCGCACGCCGACACCCCGTACACCGGCGTGTCGGCGATCGTCGTCGCCGATCGGCGTCGCGGCGGCGACACCGCCGCGCGCGAGGTTTGCGACCGGATGCTGGCGATCGCCTGGGAGCGGCGCGCCGAGTACGCATTCAGCGCACCGCCGCTGGCCGAATCGGTCGCCGCGGCGCGCCGGCTGGGCGAAGCGGCACCCGGCGGACCGGTATTGCTGATCGATCACTGCGACAACTGCGGCTCGGGCGGCGCGCAGGACGTGATGGCGGTCGTCGCCGAGATTCTGCGGCAGAGGCTGGACGACGTCGCAGTCGCGCCGATTCGCGATCCCGCGGCGGTGGGGCAGATGATTGCCGCCGGCAGCGGCAACCCGGTCCGGCTTTCGCTCGGCGGACACACCGACATGCCCGCGATCGGCCGACGCGGCGAGCCGCTCGACGTGTCCGGCAAGGTCGGCGCGATCACCGACGGCGAATTCACGATCACCGGCCCGATGTACACCGGCATACGCACGTTTCTCGGCCGCACCGCGGTGCTCGAAATCGACAACGCCGGCGCGAAAATGGAAATCGTTGTCACCGAGCGCGCACACGAGCCGATGGATGTGGGCGTATTCACCCATTGCGGCATCGACCCCTCGCGCCGGCGCTACATCATGCTCAAGTCGCGTATTCACTACCGCGCCGGGTTCAAGCCGATCGCCGCGCATATCGTCGAATGCGCCGGCGCCGGGGTCACCAACGCCGACCTGTCGGTGTATCGTTACCGCAAACTCACGCGGCCGATCTTTCCGCTCGACCCGATCTGACGACCGAACAGGACAAAAGACCGCGATGAGCGCTGCCCGCAAGCCCGATTACGATCTGTTGATCGACATCGGCAACACGTTTCTCAAATGGGGCCTGTTCCTTGCCCATGCCAGAGGCGAAGCGCGGGAGAACCGGCTCGAATCCGGGCACCTGCTGCTGGAGGAAATCGCGGGGCTCGCCGCGCAGTTCGCCAAGTTCCCCACGCCGGCGCAGATCGTCATCTCCAATGTCGCCGGCACGCGCGTGCGCTCCACGATGATCCGGGTGCTGGAAACCTGGCCCGATGCGCCGCCGCCGCACTGGCTGATTCCGCAGGACGAGGAGTGCGGCGTCATCAACCGCTACCGCAATCCGGCGCAGCTCGGCAGCGATCGCTGGGCCGCGCTGATCGGCGCGCGCCAGCTGCTCGGCGCCAAGCCCGCGCTGGTCGTCGTCTGCGGGACCGCGACGACGATCGATCATCTGACCGCCGCCGGCGAATTCAACGGCGGGGTGATCCTGCCGGGCGTCGGGCTGATGCTGCGCGCCCTGCACCAGCACACCGCCGCTCTGCCGGACGCCGACGGCGAATATGTCGAAAATCCGCTGCAGACGGTCGACGCGATCACCAGCGGCTGCCAGCACGCTCAGGCAGGCGCGATCGAGCGGGTCTATCGCATGCACGAGGCGAGGACCCCGGAGCTGGTGTGCCTGATCTCGGGCGGGGCCGCGCGCGCGCTGGCGCCGCGGCTCACCATTCCGTTCGAGCTCCACGACAACCTGGTGCTCGAGGGGCTTTACTGCATCAGCCGGAAGCTCGCCGCGGCCTGAGCCCGACCAACCATCGCGGCTTGGCTTCCGGACGCGCAGCCGTTGAACGCCCGACGGTGCGCCGCGGTCGTATTGGCAGGATAATCGACATCCTGTCACCGGAGCCAAAGTCATGAGCGAACAACGAGAAGTCGTCGTCCTGAGCGGCGTGCGCACCGCGATCGGCGATTACGGCGGCAGTCTAAAGGACATGCCGCCAACCGAGCTGGCGGCGAAGGTGGTCAAGGAAGCGCTGAGCCGGGCGAAGGTCGATCCCAAGGACGTCGGCCAGTGCGTCTTCGGCAACGTGATACACACCGAGGCCAGGGACATGTACCTGTCCCGCGTCGCCTGCGTCAACGGCGGCTTGCCCCACGACACCGGTGCGCTGACCTTGAACCGTCTTTGCGGCAGCGGACTGCAGGCGATCGTCAGCGCGTCGCAATACATCCTGCTGGGCGATACCGAGGCCGCGGTCGCGGGCGGCGCCGAGAGCATGAGCCGGGCGGCTTACGCCAACGTCACGCAGCGGTGGGGCGCGCGCATGGGGGACGCCAAGGATATCGACATGATGGTCGGCGCGCTGACCGATCCATTCGACACGATCCACATGGGTGTCACCGCGGAAAACGTCGCGACGCGGTGCGGCATCACGCGCGAGCAGCAGGACACCTTTGCCGTCGAGAGCCACAAGCGCGCGGCGGCGGCGATCGCCGCCGGGCATTTCAAGAGTCAGGTCCTGCCGATCGAGCTCAAGAGCAAAAAGGGTCCGACGGTGTTCGACACCGACGAGCACGTGCGCGGCGAGTCGACCGCCGAAGGCATGGCCAAGCTCCGCGCCGTCTTTGCCAAGGAAAACGGCACCGTGACGGCGGGCAACGCGTCCGGAATCAACGACGCGGCAGCCGCGGTGGTGCTGATGGAAAAATCCGCGGCTGCAAAAAAGGGCCTGAAGCCGATGGCGCGGCTGGTCGCCTACGGACACGCCGGGGTCGACCCGAAGGTCATGGGCCTGGGGCCGGTCAGCGCCGTCAAGCGAGCACTGGCGAAGGCGGGATTGAAGCTCGAGCAGATGGATGTGATCGAATCGAACGAAGCGTTCGCCGCGCAGGCGCTGGGCGTCAGCAAGGAGCTCGGCATGAACGCAGCCAAGGTCAATCCGAACGGCGGCGCGATCGCGCTCGGGCATCCGATCGGCGCGACCGGTTGCATCCTGACGATCAAGGCGATGTACGAATTGCAGCGCACCGGCGGGCGCTACGCGCTGATCACGATGTGCATCGGCGGCGGACAGGGCATCGCGGCCGTCATCGAGCGCATCTAGCGTCAGGCTTCCTCGAAGCCGATTTCCTTCAGGAAAGTGTTGCGCTCCTGGTCGCCCAGATGACCGGCGACCAGGCGCACGAATTCCTGCCGGCTGGTGGCCTTCTGCGCCGCGCGGCTGGCGACGACCTTGGCGATCGGCCCCAGATAGACTGCGAGCTGGTTGCTGGTCTGGTCGACGAAGCTCTGCTCGAGCGCCGCTTGCCTCAGCATTGACCGCGTGTTGGTACCTGTGGCGATGTGGCCCGGCGAGGTCGCGTCCGGCGCCGCCGCGCTGCGTATTCCGGCGCTGAACTTCTCGCGCGTGGCCGGATCGCTGATGTTTTCTGCGAGCAGGCCGTAAAGCTTTGCCAGGTCGGTCGTTTGCGTGGCCGCCTTGCGCGTCATCACCTTGGCCATCGGACCGACATAGTGCGCGAGCTGTCGCTCGACGGTGCGCAGGACCGTGTCTTCCCAGACCGGCGGTGCGGCGATCGACGGTCGCATCGCCGCGATCGCCGTGTTGACCTGCGTTGCCGCCGTCTCGTCCGGGCTTTGTTGTGCCGGCGCGTTCAGCGCTTCACGCAGCGCGCGGCTGAACGCGCGCGCGTTCTGAAAACGCGCATCCGGGCTTTTCTCCAGCGCCACCGCCAGGACGGCGTCGATCGTGGGAGACAGGTTGAGCCGCGACAGCGCCGACGGCGGCCGCGGACTTTCGTGGCAGATCTTATAGGCGATTGTCTCGGTCGCGCCGGCGAACGGTTTCTCGCCGGCGAGCAGCTCATAGAGCACGACCGCGGCGCTGAACAGATCGGAGCGCCGGTCCACCGCCTGGCCCTGGCATTGCTCGGGCGACATGTACGACGGCGTTCCCATCACCATGCCGAGCGTGGTGAGGTTGGACGTGTCGATGCGGGCGATGCCGAAATCGGCGACCTTCAGCGTGCCGTCGGCGGTGAGGATCAGGTTCGCCGGCTTGATGTCGCGGTGGATCACGCCGCGCTCGTGCGCGAAGTCTAGCGCACGCAACAGTTGCGTCATGATCGACGCCACGTGCGGCAGGTCGAAGCTCGCCTTGCGTGCCAGGTACTCGCGCAGGCCGGTACCTTCGACGTACTCCATGACGATGAATGCATTGGCCTCGTCCTCGCCGTATTCGTAGACGCTGACGATGTTCGGATGCAGCAGCCGGCCGGCCGCCTTGGCCTCGTTCTTGAAGCGCGCCATCGACTGGTCGATCAGGTCCTGGTCGACGCGGTCCTTGCGCACCGTCTTGATCGCGACCACGCGCTCGATGCCGGGATCGAACGCCTTGTAGACGACGCCCATCGCGCCCTTGCCGAGCACGCTCTCGATCGTGTACTTGCCGATACGGGTAGGTTCAGTCACCTTCAGCTCGATTCGTCTTGCGCCGGCATGCGCTAGCCGTGCGCATCCAGCATCTTGATCGCCTGCACCATACTGGTCTTCATCCGTCCGAGCGCTTCGGTCAGCACGCCGATCTCGTCCTTGCTCCTCGTCTGGAACTCACCCGCATCGAGGTTGCCGAGGCTCACCTCGTCCGCGAGCTTGGACAGCCGCTTGACGCGACGGATGACGAACAGGTAAAGCATAACGTTTAGCATGCCTATCGTAAACGCGAATACGACGAGCAATGAAAGCAGAAAAATCCTGAATGTATAGTTCGCACGCTGCACCGGCACCGACGTCGGCACCGAAACGATGTTTGCGCCGACGATCTCATTGACCTTCCAGCCGAAGCCGTTGGCCGATCCGTAGGTCTCGACCATCGTCCGCGGCGCCGCGTCGGGTGTGCTGTGGCAGGTCAGGCACGCGGGATCCTTGATCTGGATCGGCCGGGCAAGGTAGAGCGAACGACCGGCCTGCGTGGCCCGCTCGCCGATCACCTCGGTCTTGGCCGCCGACTGCCGGAACTGGTTGACGATGTCGATTTCCCAATCGGTCGCGTGATTGCGCGGATTGGTCGGGTTCAGGGTCGCCGCCTTGAACGTGTAGTCCGGATAATTCTTGCGCAGCTCGTTGAACTGCTCGGTCGCGGCGAACGCCGGCACCGATTGCGGGATGAACTTGTACTTGAGCTGCGTTTCGAGCAAGGGTCTGACCTGGGCGTTGGTGTAATCGCCGGACGCATTGGCCGACTCCATCATCACGCGCGCGTTCTGCAACACTTCGTCGCGAGCGTTGGCGTGCAGCACTGTGTACGAGACGACGGCCGCCAGGATGAACGCGACCGCCGCGACGGCCAGTATGGCGAGATTGAATTTCCAGATCAGCTTCAAGTGTGTCCGCCTGTTCGGTCTATTTTTCCCACGGCCAGCGGAATTTCCGCTCGGGCTCCGCCTTGGCAGCCGGGGCCGGCGGCGGCGTTTCCACTTTGGGCGGCGGCACTGCGGCGCTCCATTCCGGCGGCGCCTTGCCGCTGGTCGCCATCGCGTCGCGGAAAGCCGGGTCGTCGAGCCTCGCCTGGAAGCGCTTGAGGAAGCTGGCGCGGTACGGGCCGGTCAGCCACGGCTGCGCCTCGGCGAACGTCGCCTCGTGATCCACAACAGGTTCGACGCGCGTCGCGGAGAAACGGTCGGCGCGTATCGGCAACGGATCCATGAAGTCGCGCGGCAGCGCGCCGACGAATGCCGCCGGCGGGCGCCGCTCTGCAGTCAACGGCTTGCCTGCCGACCGACTTGCGAACCCGCCGGCCTTGATCTCGCCGCCGGTAAGCTCGAGCTTGCCGACGTCCGACAGCTTGGCGGTCCCCGTCTCGACAAAGGCTTCGAATCCGTCGCCGGCATGAACGACCGCGGCGGCTTCCGAGGCCGCGATCGTGCCCAAAGCAGTGCGTACGCGAAGGCGCGGCCCCGGCGGCTTGGTCACGAATTTCAGCCAGCCGCGGGTGAGCTGGAATTCCGCCGACCCGGCCTGCTTGGCGTCGTGCGCCGAGGCGGCGATGATGTAGAGCGCGCCGGGCCCGATGACGCTGACGGCGCCGCTGTCGGTGAATTCGAGCTGCAACTGCCCCGATGCCGGCAGGTCGATGACGTCACCGTCGCGCAGCCGCACCCCTTCCTTCAGGTTGAACCAGGTCGTGCCGCGCAGCAGCTTGGGCTGGCCGAACAGCAGCGTGACCGTGGCGGTTTCCGCGCCGTAACAGGGGACGGCGATCAGGAATAAAAAACCGGCAAGCCAGGTCAAAGATCGTTTCATTGCGGGGTCCGTCAGGCCGATGGGCGAAGCGGTGGCGACGTACGGGGCATACTAGGCCGGCACCCCCGTCAAGTCAACGTGAATACTCGGCAAGCCAAGGCAGCCGGGGGCCGCGGCCGATGCCATGCCTTATACTTCCAATGATCCGACGGGCAATCGCCGCATGACGACCTCCACGCGCAACCTCGCCGTCCTGTTCGCCGACGTTTCCGGCAGCACCAAGCTGTACGAAATGCTCGGCAACGCCGACGCACAGCAGGCGATCGACCGCTGCCTTGCGATCGTCAAGCGCGTGTGCAGCGACACCGGAGGCAATGTTGTCAAGACGATAGGCGATGAAGTCCTCGCCACGTTCCCGACCTCCGACGCGGCGGCGCAGGCCGCGATCGAGATCCAGATGCGCGTCTCCTCGCAGCGAACCAGCCGCGGCACGGGACTGTCGATGCATATCGGCTTTCACGCCGGTCCGACCATCGAGGACGCCGGCGACGTCTTCGGCGACGCGGTCAACGTCGCCGCGCGCATGACATCGTTCGCCGCCGGCGGCCAGATCTTCACGACCGCGCAAACCGTCGCCGAGCTCTCGCCGGTCCTGCGCGGCCGCACGCGCGACCACGCCGCGCAGACGGTCAAAGGCAAGGAGCACGACATCGGCCTGTTCGAGCTCCTGTGGCAGGACTCCGAAGACGAGCTCACCGCGATGTCGCCGCGCGCCGCGCTGGCGCCGGCGATGGTCAAGCTGGTGCACGGTCTGCGCAAGATCGAGCTGGGCGAGGCGCATTCGGTGCTGACGCTGGGTCGCGATCTGCAGAGCGACGTCGTCATCGCCGACCGCAAGGCATCGCGCATGCACGCGCGCATCGAACGCCGCCGCGATAAATTCGTATTCATCGACCACAGCTCGAACGGCAGCTGGATAAGCATCGAAGGCGAACCCGAGATCATGATCCGCCGCGAGGAGCTGATGCTGCGCGGCCGCGGGCGGATCAGCTTCGGGCATGCCCACGCCGACGACCCTTCCGAGTTTCTCGGTTTTTCCTGTCTCGATTGACCTGCTTCGCATCGCCGCGGCCGCGTGCGCGTAGGCTGCCGTGACCTGGTCGATCGTCGCGCGCGATGCGGATGGGGCGTTCGGCGTTGCCGTAGCAAGCCGCTTTTTCGCCGTCGGAGCCCTTTGTCCGCACGCGCGCAGCGGCATCGGCGCGCTGTCGACGCAGGCGCTGGTCAATCCCGGTTACGGTCCGTCCGGACTCGACCTGCTCGAGCGTGGCATTGCCGCGACCGATGCCGTCGCACGCCTGGTAGCCGGCGACGAAGGCCGCGAGCATCGCCAGCTCCACCTGATCGATCAACGCGGTCGCTGCGCCGCCCACACCGGCTCGCTGTGCATCGACTGGTGCGGCGATCGCGCGCATGACGGGTTCTCGGTCGCCGGCAATATGCTCGCGGGGCCAGCCGTGCTCGACGAAACCGCGCGCGCCTACCAGACGCGCGCGCCCGCTCCGTTCGCCGAGCGATTGCTGGCCGCGATGGCGGCGGGCGAGGCCGCAGGCGGCGACAAGCGCGGCAGGCAGGCGGCGGCGCTGTTGATCCACACGACCGAGGCCTATGCGTTTCTCGACCTCCGCGTCGACGATCACCCGGATCCGATCGCCGAATTGAAACGCCTGTACCAGGTGAGCCTCGAGCGCTATCAGCCGTTCCTCGCCTGCCTGCCGAGCGCGGCACGCCCCGCCGGCATCACCGATCGCGCGGCGATCGAAGCCGAAGTCGAACGTTTCCAGACAGCGCGCCGGCAGCGATGACGGCGCTGCTCGAAGTGCGGGATTTGCGCGCACTGTTCGCAGTCGAAGCCGGCGGCGAATTCGCGGCGGTCGACGGCGTCGGCTTTTCGCTGGACGCCGGACGGACGCTGGGCATCGTCGGCGAATCCGGCTGCGGCAAGAGCGTCACCGCGCTGTCGATCATGGGCCTGGTCGCGCAACCGCCCGGGCGGATCGGCGGCGGCAGCATCCTGTTCGACGGCGTCGACCTCCTCCGGCTATCGCCTTCCGCGATGCGCGAGTTGCGCGGCGACAGGATCTCGATGATCTTCCAGGAGCCGATGACCTCGCTCAATCCGGCGTTCACCATCGGCGATCAGATCGTCGAGGGCATCGTCCGCCATCGCCCGGCCAGCGAGCCGACCGCCAGGGCGCTGGCGCTGGAGATGCTGCGCCGCGTGCATATCCCGTCCCCCGAACAACGCTTCGACGACTACCCGCACCGGCTCTCCGGCGGCATGCGCCAGCGCGTGATGATCGCGATGGCGCTCGCCTGCAAGCCGGCGCTCTTGATCGCCGACGAGCCGACGACGGCGCTCGACGTGACCAGTCCAGGCACAGATTCTCGACCTGATGCGCCAGCTCCGCGCGCGAAACCGGCACGGCGATCATCCTGATCACGCACGATCTGGGCGTGGTCGCCGAGCTCGCCGACGACGTCGTCGTCATGTACGCCGGGCGCATCGTCGAACGTGCGAGCGTCGCGGCCTTGTTCGCCGAGCCGCAGCATCCCTATACGGTCGGACTGCTGGGCTCCATCCCGCGGCTGGATCTCGAGCAGACCCGGCTGGCGGCTATCGAGGGGCAGGTGCCGAATCCGATGGCGCCTGTCGAGGGCTGCCGCTTCCACCCGCGCTGCCCGTTCGCGTTCGAGCGGTGCCGTCGCGAGGATCCGCCGCTGCGGGATATGGGCGATGGCCACCGGTCCGCGTGCTGGCGCGCACCGCTCGACCCCGATGCTCTGGCGACGCCGCCATGACCCCGGTCGCGCTCCCGGCTGCGCCGCTGCTGCAGGTCGCCGGGCTGGTCAAGCATTTCCCGCTGCGCGAAGGCTTTTTCGGCCGCGATGCACGGCGTCGTGCGCGCGGTCGACGGCGTCGACTTCGATCTCGCGGCCGGCGAAACGCTGGCGCTGGTCGGCGAATCGGGCTGCGGCAAGTCGACGACCGGGCGGCTTTTGCTGCGCCTGATCGAGCCGACGGCCGGCAGCGTGCGCTTCGACGGTCAAGAGCTCTTCGCTCTCGACGCCGAGGCGATGCGCGCGCAACGGCGCGCGCTGCAGATCATCTTTCAGGACCCGTACGCGTCGCTGAATCCGCGGATGACCGTCGCCCAGACCGCTCGGCGAGCCGCTGGCGCTGCACGGTCTCGCGACCGGCCGGCGCCGCGATCGAGTCGCCGAGCTGCTCGGCCTGGTCGGCCTGGCGCCGCAGCACGCCGAACGCTATCCGCACGAATTCTCCGGCGGACAGCGGCAGCGGATCGGCATCGCTCGCGCGCTGGCCGTCGAGCCGCGGCTGATCGTCTGCGACGAGCCGGTGTCGGCGCTCGACGTATCGATTCAGGCGCAGGTGATCAACCTGCTGATGGACCTCGCAGCAGCGCCTCGGGCTCGCCTATGTGTTCATCGCGCACGATCTCGCGGTGGTCAAGCACATCGCCGCGCGCGTGGCCGTCATGTACCTCGGCCGCATCGTCGAGTACGCGTCCGCGCGCGAGCTGTTCGCGCGGCCGCGCCATCCGTATACGCAGGCGCTGCTTTCGGCGATTCCGGTGCCCGCCGCCGGTGCACGGGCGCAACGGATGATATTGCAGGGCGACGTGCCGAGCCCGGTCGACCCCCCGTCGGGCTGCCGCTTTCGCACCCGCTGTCCGTACGCGCAAGCGCTCTGCGCAGCCGAAACGCCGCCGCTCGCCGCGGAAGGCGGGCATGCGGTCGCCTGCCATTTCTGGCGCGACATCGCCTCGCCCGCTACCCCGATCGTCGCCGGGGACCCGCTAGCAGCGGAGGTGCGGCTGACGAGGCTGCAACAGGCCTTCCGCGCCGCTTGAGCATTGGTCGAAACGAGCGTATTAGCGCTAAGATCGGGCGCCAGATCGATCGGCAAATCTTTAGCAACGGCGACAGGAGCAAACGATGAAAGCGAAATCATGGACCGCGCGGGCCGGGCTCGCGCTGCTGGCCGCCTTCGCAGCGACCGGGGTCGCGGCGCAAACCCTGCGCTTCGGCCTCGCCGAAGATCCCGACGTCCTCGATCCGACGCTCGCCCGCACCTTTGTCGGCCGGATCGTATTCGCGTCGCTGTGCGACAAGCTGGTCGACATCGACGAAAAACTCAATATCGTGCCGCAGCTCGCGACCTCCTACGAATGGTCGGCGGATCACAAGGCGCTGACGCTTGAAGCTGCGGCAGCGGCGTGACTTTCCACGACGGCGAGAAATTCGACGCGGCGGCCGTCAAATACAACATCGAGCGGCACAAAACGATGGCTGGCTCGAACCGGCGCGGCGAGCTGGCTCCGGTCAGCAGTGTCGATGTCATCGACGCGTCGACCGTGCGATTGAACCTGTCGGCGCCTTTCGCGCCGCTGCTCGCCGCGCTGGCCGATCGCGCCGGCATGATGGTCTCGCCGAAGGCCGCGCAGGCCGAGGGCGACAAGTTCGGCGCCAAGCCGGTCTGCTCGGGACCGTTCCGCTTCGTCGAGCGCGTTGCGCAGGACCGCATCGTGCTCGAGCGCTATCCGAACTACTGGAACAAGGGCGAGATCCACTTCGACCGCATCGTCTACACAGCCGATCCCGGACGCGACGGTGCGGCTGGCCAACCTGCGCTCGGGTCAGCTCGACTTCATCGAGCGCATGCGCGCCTCCGACGTGCCGCAGCTCAAGACCGACAGCCGCTTCAAGGTCGCCAAGATCACCGAAATCGGCTACCAGGGCATCACGATCAACATGGGCAAGAGTGATCTGGCGCAGAAGAATCCGCTGGGCCGCGACGCGCGCGTGCGCGAAGCCTTCGAGCTCGCGCTGGACCGCGACGGCATCGTCCAGGTCGGGATGGACGGCGAAGCCGACATCGGCAACCAATGGGTCGCGCCCGAGCAATGCCTATCTATGCGAAGAACGTGCCGATCCCCAAGCGCGATGTCGCGCGCGCCAAGGAGCTGCTGCGCGAGGCGGGCGTGACCAATCCGTGCTTCACGCTGGTGATGCCGACGACCTCGGACGCGCAGAAGATCGCGCAGGTCGTGCAGGCGATGGCCAAGGAGGCGGGATTCGACGTCAAGCTGCAGGCGACCGAGTTCGCGACCTCGCTCGACATGGCCGACAAGGGCCAGTTCGAGGCCTACGTGCTGGCATGGAGCGGCCGCGCCGATCCCGACGGCAACCTGTTCAGCTTCTACGGCTGCAAGCAGCCGCTCAATTATTCCGGCTATTGCAAGCCCGATGTCGACGAGCTGCTGAATCGCTCGCGCACGACGCTGCGATCCGGCCGAGCGGAAGAAGGTGTTCGAACAGATCGCCGCGATCGTGCTCAAGGATCGCCCGATCATCTACCTGTTCCATCGCCACTGGCTGTGGGCGCACACCGCCAAGCTCTCCGGCCTGCGCACGGTGCCTGACGGCCTGGTGCGGGTTGCAGGGACTGAGTTCAAGCGGATGAGACTCGCAGGCGTCCGGAGTGCTCAACTACCTCGTCCAGCGCGTGGCGACGCTGGTTCCCGACGCTGTTCTTCGTTTCGATCCTGATCTTCGGCCTGCAGCAGCTGCTGCCGGGCGACCCGGCGCTGATCCTCGCCGGCGAGGACCACGATCCGACGGTGATCGCGCATCTGCACGAGAAGCTGCACCTGGATAAGCCGCTGCCGATCCGCTACCTGTATTGGGCAGGCGGCGTGCTCAAAGGCGATCTGGGCGAATCGGTGCGCATCCAGAAGCCGGTGCGCGAGCTGATCTTCGAAAAACTGCCGGTCACGCTCGAGCTCGCGGCGCTGGCGATCGTCATCGCGCTTGTCGATCGGGATCACCGCAGGCATCGTCGCCGCCGTCGCCCGGGACACCGTCTGGGATTACGCCGCCAATATTTTCGCGCTCTGGGGACTGTCGACGCCGAATTTCTGGCTGGGCATCATGCTGATCCTGCTTCTTCTCGGTCACGCTGGGCTGGCTGCCGGCATCGGGCTACGTCAGCCCGTTCGAGGATCTGAAGGCTAACCTGGCGTCGATGATCATGCCGGCGTTCGTCCTGGGCAACGCGATCGCGGCGGTGCTGATGCGCCACACGCGAAGTGCGATGCTGCAGGTGCTCAATTCCGATTACGTGCGGACCGCGCGCGCCAAGGGGCTCGACGAGCGCGTCGTCGTGCTCAAGCACGCACTGCGCAATGCGCTGATTCCGGTCATTACGCTGGGCGCGCTGGAATTCGGCACGCTGCTCTCCGGCGCGGTCCTTACCGAGCAGGTGTTCACGATACCCGGCTTCGGCAAGCTGATCGTCGATGCGGTATTCAATCGCGATTACGCGGTCGTGCAGGGCGTCGTACTGTTCACGGCCACCGCGTACATCCTGCTGAATCTGCTGGCCGATCTGGCGTATTTCGCGGTCAATCCACGCTTGCGGGGCTAAGAAGCGATGGCTACGATCGCCGCCGACCTTCCGATCTACCGCGAGCTGACGCCGGGCCAGCGCGTGCTGCGGCGCTTCATGCGCCGCCGCGGTGCGCTGGTGGGATTGGCCGTCGTCGTGTTTTTCATCCTGCTCGCGCTGTTCGCGCCATGGATCGCGCCGCATGATCCGCTGCAAGCGAGCTGGAGCGCGGTGCGCAAGGCGCCGAGTGCGATGTACATTTTCGGCACCGACGAGATCGGTCGCGACGTCGCATCGCGCGTCATCTGGGGCGCGCGCGCGTCGCTGCTGGCGGGGCTCGTGTCGGTGAGCATCGCGCTTTCGCTGGGCGTGCCTGTGGGACTGCTCGCCGGTTACGCCGGCGGATGGGGCGACGGACTGATCTCGCGCATCACCGACGCGATGCTCGCCTGTCCGTTCCTGATCCTCGCGATTGCGCTGGCAGCGTTCCTCGGGCCCAGCCTGACCAACGCGATGATCGCGATCGGCATTTCGGCGACGCCGGTGTTCATCCGGCTGACGCGGGCGCAGGTGCTTTCGGTCAAGGTCGAGGATTACGTCGAGGCGGCTCGCGCGGTCGGCAACTCGCATCTGCGCATCGCGCTCCGGCACATCCTGCCCAATGTAGTTGCGCCGCTGATCGTCCAGTCGACGCTGGCGATTGCCGCCGCCGTCATCGCCGAGGCCAGCTTGTCCTTCCTGGGCCTGGGCCAGCAGCCCCCGGCGCCGTCGTGGGGCAGCATGCTCAACACGGCAAAGAACTACATCGACAACGCGCCGTGGATGGCGATCTGGCCCGGCCTGTCGATCTTTCTTCTGGTGCTGTCGTTCAACCTGCTGGGCGACGGCCTGCGCGACGCATTGGATCCGCGGCACAAGTGAGCCCCGCTGGCGCGTATGGGCAACACCGCTGCTGCGCGCTATGATCGAATGCCCGATCCAAAGGAGACGACTATGAAGCTCAAAGGGTCCTGTCACTGCGGTGCCGTCACGTTCAGCGTCGACTCGCATACGCCGCAGCCCTATATGCGCTGCTATTGCTCGATTTGCCGCAAGACCGCCGGCGGCGGCGGCTATGCGGTCAATATCATGGGCGACACCAAGACGCTGAAGGTGCGCGGCGCGAACAACATCGCCGTCTACCGCGCGCGCTTCAAGGAGGCGGGTGCAAAAAAGCCGACGCTGTCGAAAGCGCGGCGCCACTTCTGCGCCAAATGCGCCAGCGCGTTGTGGGTCTGGGACCCGCGCTGGGCCGAATGGGTCTATCCGTTCGCGTCGGCGATCGATACGCCCTTACCCAAGCCGCCCGAAGACGTATCGATCATGCTCGACTTCGCGGCGCCCTGGTCGGACGTGCCGAAAGGTCGCGGCCACAAGCATTTTCGCGAGTACCCCGACGAGTCGATCGCCGATTGGCACAGGAGGCACGGACTCGAAGTCCGGTAGGCGAGCAGCGCACCGCCCGGCGAAACGACGGGCTAACTGCGCGCCGGGTCTTTTTCCGGCAACACGTCGCAGGCCCAATCGCTTTTCTTCCAGTTCGGAATCGGCGTCGTGCTGCCGGGCTTCGGTACGTAGGTCGAGCGCTCGACCAGCCGGTACTGGTGAATGTAGCGCGGGCAATTGGGAAACACCTGCGTCAACGCGACGCGCACGATGAATTGCGCCTCCGGATAGTCGGCAAGAAGCGGATCGTCATCGGAGATCCTCGCGTCGCCCGACAGCCGCATCCGGCGCGGCCGCTCGAAGTCGATGAACAGCATGCCTACCTTGCGGCTTTGCGCGATGTTGCCCATCGACAGGAACATGCCGTTGCCGTCGTAATTGGGAAATGCCAGCGTGCGCGGGTCGACGACACGAACGAAGCCCGGCGCGCCGCCCTTGTACGAGCAGCTCGGCTGGCCACTTTCGTCGACGGTCGCCAGGAAGAACATGTCGGCCGCCTCGATGAATGCACGGTCCGAGTCGCCGACGTGATCCGCTACCAGGCGTTGCTCGATACGGTCGGCCAACCGCCGCGTGTCGAAGCGGTCCTGCAGCGCCCGACTCGCCTGGTGATAAAACTCGCCCATTGCGCGTCCGAGTTAGCGCTCGGGCGCAGGGTGAATATTGTCCACCCAATGCACCTGCTCGGGATTCGGCTCGACCGCGGGAATGTCGAGATTGACCACTACCGGTACCTGGCCGCTGCGAACCAGTACGCATGACAGCGGCGCATCGTCGCTGGCGTTGATCTCCTGGTGAGGCACATAGGGCGGCACGTAGATGAAGTCGCCCGGCCCGGCCTCGGCGGTGAACTCAAGCCGGTCGCCCCATTTCATCCGGGCCTTGCCGCTGACCACATAGATGACGCTTTCGACCGGGCCGTGATGATGCGCGCCGGTCTTGGCTTTCGGATGAATGACGACGGTTCCCGCCCAGAGCTTTTCCGCGCCGGCGCGCGCAGCGGTGATCGCCGCCGCGCGATTCATGCCCGGGGTCTGCGGCGTATTCACGTCGAGTTCGTCGGCGTGCACGACTCGGACGCCGTGCAGGCGCCATTTCGATTCACCCTGCGCGCGCATCGGATTCTCCTTCACGGACGGTGCACGAGCATTATGGGCGGGGGCGGGTGTAATGAAAAGCGGCGCGCCGGGTGATCGTTCGCCGGCGCCGGGCGCTGCTACAATTCCGGTCCCGAACCGGAGGAGACGACCATGGCCCTATCGATGTACCAGGCAAGCGTGCCTGTATTCGTCAAGATGCTCACCAATCTGAAAGGCATCCTGCAAAAGGCCGCCGCGCACGCGCAGGCCCGCAAGATCGACGAGACTGTGCTGGTCAATGCCCGCCTGTACCCGGACATGCTGCCCCTGGCCAAGCAGGTCCAGCTCGCCAGCGACTTCGCGCGCGGCACCGCCGCCAGGCTCGCCGGCGGCGAGCCTCCGTCGTTCGAGGACAACGAAAAGACCTTGACCGAGCTGATGGCGCGCATCGATCGCACGATCGAATTTTTGCGCACCAAGAAAGCCGCGGAGATCGACGGCTCGGAAGGACGCGAAATCGTGCGACCTGTCCGTGGCGAACCGCACAAGTTCAGCGGAGTCAATTACCTGTTGCAGTATGCGATGCCGAACTTTTTTTTCCACGCGACGACCGCCTACGCGATCCTGCGTCACAACGGCATCGAAGTCGGCAAGCTGGACTATATCGGCAAGATGGACTGACAGGGCAAAAGCGCCGGGCGAGGCGTAAACATGCTGCTGGCGACGCTGGTCAGTGTTTGCGCGGTTGCAGGATTGCTGTTCCTGCTGCTGGCGGTCCGACGCCTGCGCCATCGGCGCTTCGGTTCCTGTGCGATCCACGGAACATCAGCGCTGGTGCTTTTTCTGGCCGCGATCGCTATCGGCCTCCTCGGCGTCAACCTGCTGACCTATCACCGGCTGACGCACGAGCAGCAGGCGCTCGAGGCCCAGTTCAAGCGCGCCGGCGACGCGCGCTATGCGGCGCTCCTCACCTACCCGTCCGGCGAGACGCAGGAGCTCGCTCTCGCCGGCGACGAATGGCAGGTCGACGCGAAGGTGCTCAAATGGACGCCCTTCGCCGACATTCTGGGGTTCGACACCGCCTACCGCCTCGAGCGCATCAGCGGACGCTACAGCGACATTGCGCGCGAGCGCGAACAGCCGCGGACCGTCTATGCGCTCAACCCGCCGGATCGCATCGACGTCTGGGCGCTGCTGCGCGCCGGGCGGCGTTACGTGCCGTGGGCCGACGCGCTCTACGGCAGCGCCGTCTACGTCCCGATGAGCGACGGCGCGCGCTATCAGGTCGTCGTCTCGCAAAGCGGGCTGGTCGCCCGCCCGCTGAACGAGCCCGCCCGCCAGGCGGTCGGCGCCTGGAAGTAGCCCGTCGGCCCGCCTGACCGCGCTTTAAGGCCTGCTCAGGCCCTGGTCGCGCTGCGCGAGGCGCCGCGGCAGCCCGAGCACGGCTTCGGATGCCCCGGCAGCGGCATCCGTACGCCCGCCATCGCATCGACCAGTCTCGCCACCGTGCCTTCCTGCGGCAGGGATACGCCGAAATGCAACAGCGTATCGCCGCGATAGATGGCGAGCGTCGGAAAATTCTCGACGTCGATGTCGCCGCAAAGCGCGCTGTCGTCCTCGATGTCGAGCCAGACGAAGCGCGATACGGTCGAACGCGATGCGGAACTCGGTGCAGGTATCGCACCAGGCGGCGCAAAGGCAGACGACGATCATGGCGGGCGGGCGTGGGTAGCTGCGCGTCGAAAGCGCATGCGCAGCATACTACGCGGCGCGAGACGGATTGAAGGCGAGTTGCCGCGCGCGCCCGGCCGTGCTGCAATCGGCGTCTCGCCTGTGCTGCAAAGGCCCGTCCGGATGCGGCTTTTCGTCGCCCCCTTCACCGATCTATTCGCCGGCCTGCAGCGGTCGATCGACGCCATAGGCGGGCGCGCGCTGCCGCTGCTGATCGTCGCATGCGCCGCCGGATGGTGGCTGTACGTGCCGGTGCACGAACTGATGCACGCGTGGGGTGCGCAACTCGGCGGCGCGACGGTGACCCGGCTGGACATCGATCCGATCTACGGCGCGCGACTCTTGCAGCGCATCTTTCCGTATGTCCAGGTCGGCTCGGCCTACGCCGGGCAGCTCGCCGGGTTCGACACGCACGGCAGCGACCTCGCGTATGCGCTGACGGTATTCTTCCCGTTCGTCTTGACCGTTGCGATCGGCGTTCCGCTGCTCTTTCGCGCCGCGCGAGCACCGGTGCCCGGCACGGCGCCAACCTTGTTGTTCGGTTTCACCTTGGCGATCGCGTGGGCGCCGATACTGTCGATCGGCGGCGACTTCTACGAGCTCGGTGCGATCGCGGTCTCGCGCGCGGCGGCGATGTTCGGCGTCGATGGTCAGAGCTGGCGCGGCGACGACGTCATTGCCATAGCCGGTCGCCAGTTCGATGGCGGCGGGTTCTCGTGGACCGATGGAGCCGGCGTGACGGCATCGCTGCTGCTGAGCGTCGTCCTCGCGTTTTCCACCTATGCCGCCGGCCGCGCGGTCGCCAAGATGCTCGCCCGGGGGCAGCGCCCGACGTAGCGCGCTACAGTCGCTGCGCTACCGGCTCGCCGCTGCGGCGCGCGATGTCCGCCGCCTGATCGTCGCCGATCTTGCCGACGGCGAAATAGCGTCGCCTCGGGATGGGCGAAGTAGAAGCCCGACACCGAAGCGGCCGGCAGCATCGCGTAGTTCTCGGTTAGGGACATGCCGATCTCGGTCGCGCGCAACAGATCGAACAGCGGCGCCTTGACCGAGTGATCGGGACACGCCGGATAGCCGGGCGCCGGCCGGATGCCGCGATATTCCTCGCGAATCAGCGCGGCGCCGTCGAGGCGCTCGTCGCCGGCGTAGCCCCAGTATTCGCGCCGCACCATCATGTGCAGCCACTCGGCGAACGCCTCGGCCAGCCGGTCGGCCAGCGACTTCAGCATAATGGCGTTGTAGTCGTCCTTCGCCGCCTCGAATTCGGCCAGCTTCTTTTCGATGCCGAGCCCCGCGGTGACCGCGAACGCCCCCACGAAAGTCGGCCACGCCCGAGTCCTTCGGCGCGACGAAATCGGCCAGGCAGTAATTGGGCTTTCCCGCCGGCCGCTCGTTCTGCTGGCGCAGGTTGCGCCAGGTCAGCGCGAGCCGCTGGCGCGCTTCGTCGGCGTAGAGCTCGATGTCGTCGCCGATCGAATTTGCCGGCAGCAGCGCGATCGCGCCATTGGCCGTCAGCCAGCGCCCTTCGATGATGCGCTTGAGCATCGCCTGACCGTCGGCCAGCACGTTGCGCGCCGCTTCGCCGACGACCGGATCGTCGAGGATCGCCGGATACGGCCCGGACAGCTCCCACGTCTGGAAGAACGGCCCCCAGTCGATGAATCTGGCGAGCTCGGCCAGGTCGGCGCGGCGGATTTCGCGCCGGCCGATCAGCGCCGGCCGCGGCGGCGTGTAATGCCGCCAGTCGATGCGCAAGGCGTTGGCCCGCGCGGCGGCCAGCGAGACCAGCGGCGGCCCTTTCTTGCCGGCATGCTGGACGCGGATTTTTTCGTAGTCGGCCGCGACCTCGGCGACGTAGCCGTCCTTGAGCTCGCCGCGACAGCAGGTTGCTGGCCACGCCGACCGCGCGCGAGGCGTCGGGCACGTAGACGGTGACCCCGCCGTAGTGCGGCGCGATCTTGACCGCGGTGTGCACGCGCGAGGTCGTCGCACCGCCGATCAACAGCGGCTGCGTCATGCCGAGCCGCTGCATCTCGTGCGCCACGTGCGCCATTTCCTCGAGCGAAGGCGTGATCAGCCCCGACAGGCCGACCAGATCGACGTTGCGCTCGCGCGCGACGTCGAGGATCTTCTGCGCCGGCACCATGACGCCCAGATCGATGACGTCGAAATTGTTGCACTGGAGCACGACGCCGACGATGTTCTTGCCGATGTCGTGCACGTCGCCCTTGACCGTCGCCATCACGATCGTTCCCTTCGGCTTGCCGGCGTCGCCCGACTTCGCCTTCTCCGCCTCGATGAACGGGATCAGGTGCGCGACCGCCTGCTTCATCACGCGCGCGCTCTTCACCACCTGCGGCAGGAACATCTTGCCGGCGCCGAACAGGTCGCCGACGACGTTCATGCCGGCCATCAGCGGCCCCTCGATCACCTGGATCGGCTTGCCGCCCTGCGCCTCGATCTTGCGTCGCGCCTCCTCGGTGTCGGCGACGATGTAGTTGGTGATGCCCTTGACCAGCGCGTGCGACAGCCGCGCCTCGACGCTCGGCGTCGCGCCACGCCAGATCCTCGACGACGTGCTTGCCGGCGGTCTTGTACGTCTCGGCGAACGCGACCAGGCGCTCGGTCGGGTTTCGCCGTCGGCGCGCTTGCGATTGAGCACGACGTCCTCGACGCGCTCGCGCAGCTCCGGGTCGATGTCGTCGTACACGCCGAGCTGCCCGGCGTTGACGATGCCCATCGTCATGCCCGCCTTGATCGCGTGGTAGAGGAACACCGTGTGGATCGCCTCGCGCACCGGGTCGTTGCCGCGGAACGAAAAACTGACGTTGGACACGCCGCCCGACACCTTGGCGTGCGGCAGATGCTGCTTGATCCAGCGCGTCGCGTTGATGAAGTCGACCGCGTAGTTGTTGTGCTCCTCGATGCCGGTCGCGATGGCGAAGATGTTCGGGTCGAAGACGATGTCTTCCGGCGGAAAATCGGCCTGCCGCGTCAACAGCTCGTAGGCCCGCCGGCAGATGTCGACCTTGCGCTCGAAGGTATCGGCCTGGCCCTTTTCGTCGAAGGCCATCACGATCGCCGCCGCGCCGTAGCGCCGCACCAGCCGCGCCTGGCGCAGGAATTCGGCCTCGCCCTCCTTCATCGAGATCGAGTTGACGACGGGCTTGCCCTGCACGCATTTGAGCCCCGCCTCGATCACCGCCCACTTCGACGAATCGATCATCACCGGCACGCGCGCGATATCGGGCTCGCCGGCGATCAGATTCAGGAACCGGACCATCGCCGCCTTCGAATCGAGCATCGCCTCGTCCATGTTGACGTCGATCATCTGGGCGCCGTTTTGGACCTGCTGCCGCGCCACCTCGACCGCGCCGGCATAGTCGCCGGCGAGGATCAGCTTGGCGAACGCGCGCGAGCCGGTGACGTTGGTGCGCTCGCCGACGTTGACGAACAGCGCATCGTCGCCGATCGTCAGCGGCTCGAGGCCGGCCAGGCGCATTGCGCGGGGCATGGGAGAAGGTTGCCTGTTGTTCTTGTTCCTCTCCCCGCGGTCGGGCAGCGTCGGTTTCACACGGCCGCGTCGGCGGTTTCCTCGGCGGGAACGCTGCCGCGGCGGCAAATTCTTCACGGCTTCGGCGATCGCGCGGATATGCGCCGGCGTCGTGCCGCAGCAGCCGCCGACGATGTTGACGAAGCCGTTGGCCGCGAAGTCGGCGATGAGCGCCGCCGTCGTCGCCGGCGCTTCGTCGTAGCCGGTATCGCTCATCGGGTTCGGCAGGCCGGCGTTCGGATAGCAGGAGACGAACGTGTCGGCCACGCGCGAGAGCTCCTCGATGTAAGGACGCATCAGCGCGGCGCCCAGCGCGCAGTTCAAGCCGACGGCGAGCGGACGCGCGTGCCGCACCGAATTCCAGAACGCCTCGGTCGTCTGGCCGGAAAGCGTGCGTCCCGATGCGTCGGTGATCGTGCCGGAAACGATGATCGGCAGGCGCGCGCCGCGGCGCTCGAAAGCACTCGTCGATCGCGAACAGCGCGGCCTTGGCGTTGAGCGTGTCGAACACCGTCTCGACCAGCAGCAGGTCGACGCCGCCGTCGACCAGGCCGTCGACCGCCTCGCCGTACGCGGCAACCAGCTCGTCGAAGCTCACGTTGCGAAAGCCCGGATCGTTGACGTCGGGCGAGATCGTGGCGGTCCGGTTGGTCGGGCCCGAGCGCGCCGGCGACGAAGCGCGGCTTGTCGGGCGTCTTCGCGTCCAGGCGTCGGCGCACTCGCGCGCGATCCGCGCCGCCGCGAAATTGATGTCGCGCACTTTCGCCTCCAGCCCATAGTCGGACTGCGCGATGCGCGTCGCGTTGAAGGTGTTGGTCTCGATGATGTCGGCGCCGGCCTCGAGGAAGGCGTCGTGGATCGCGCGCGACGACGGCGGGCTGGGTCAGCACCAGCAGGTCGTTGTCGCCCTTCAGATCGTGCGCATGGTCGCAGAGCCCGCACGCCGGCGCGCCGCGAAAGTCCGGCCTCGTCGAGCTTGCTGGCCTGGATCATCGTGCCCATCGCGCCGTCGAGGATGAGGATGCGTTCCGCAGCAGCGTTGCAGCAGCGCGTCTTGTCGGTCGTCGTCATAGGTGTGCTGAGTCAGAAATTCGCTCGATAGTTCGCGGCGGCTTTGGCCGCCATGCTGCGTTGCTCAGCCTCACCGTAGCGCGAGCTACGGTTTCGGCCTCGCGCCTTGCCTGGCGGCCAAATCCATCCGCTCCTTTATCGTCGGAATTTCTGACTCAGCACACCAGCCGCCAAAAAACAAAAAACCCGTTCAGCTTGCCGCCGAGCGGGTTTCGGACGAAAGCCGCTTTAGCTGGATTTGTATAGCGCCCGCAAGCTGCGAGGTCACCCCCGAATCAAATCGGCGCTGGCTTTAAGGTAAGGGTTGGACGCACCGTTGTCAACTGCGTATCAACCACACGAGCGATTCGGGTAATATCTTCGCACCGGTTCACCGATGGCGACGATGCTCGACCCCGATATCCAGCGTCTGCTCGACACGGTCTTCAACGTCCCGGTCGGCGCCGAAGCTCCCGACATCGCGCAGCTGCGCGCCGCCGCGGAGGCCGCGCCGGTTCGCCTGGGCGGCGAGCCCGAGCCGGTGGCCTCGATTACCGATGCGTTCGCTCCCGGCGAAGACGACCCGCTGCCGGTGCGCATCTACCGGCCCGCCGCGGCGGAGCTGCTGCCGCTTCTCGTCTACGCGCACGGCGGAGGCTGGGTAACCGGCTCGCTCGATTCGCATGACCGGCTGTGTCGCATCCTTGCCAATCGATTGCGCGTCGTGCTGGTCGCCGTCGCTTACCGCTGCGCGCCGGAGCACGTCTATCCGGCGGCGTTGGACGATTTCGAAGCCGCCTGGCGCTGGGCCCGCGCCGAGGCGAAGTCGCTCGGCGCAGACGGCATGCGCTTCGCCGTCGCAGGCGACAGCTCGGGCGGCGATCTCGCCGCGGCGCTGACCTTGCGGCTGCGCTCCGACGGCGCCGCGCAGCCGAACCTGCTGCTGTTGCTCTACCCTGCGCTGGATGCGACCTGCTCGCGGCCGTCGTATCGCGAGTTCGCCACCGGCTACAATCTTTCGGCAGGGCTCATGGCCTGGTACTGGGATGCTTATCGCGCCGGCGCGGCGAAAAGCGCCGTCGGATTGTCGCCGCTCGCGGCCGCCGATCTGTCGGGATTGCCGCCGGCAGTGATCGCGGTCGCCGAATTCGATGTACTGCGCGACGATGCGCTCGACTACGCGGCGAGGCTCGAAGCCGCGGGCATCCCGGTTCGCCTGATCCGCTGCACCGGCATGATCCACGGCTTCCTGCGCTGGACCGGCGAAGTGCCGGCGGCGCATCGCTGGATCGACTCCATCACCGACGCAGGACGCGACGCGCTCGGAGGAGGCCAAAGCCGATTGCGACAGCAGCAGCCACGCCGAAAGTTCCGCCAACGCGGCGCCCGGGCTGTGCCAGCGTCGAGCGATGGCGCGCTCCGCACGGCGTTCGAAACGGCTCCATCGCCGCGCGCGCACCGCGCCGCAGCCGCGTGGTACGCGTCGCGCTTGCCGCGCGATGCCGGCACGCTGCTCGACGCGATGACCGGCAGCGGAGGTCTGCTGGTCCCGCTGCTCGAAGCGGGATTCAATGTGCACGGCGCCGACGCGTCGGAAACGGCGCTTAAGCGTTGCAGCGCGCGGCTGGAGGCGGTCGGCCGAAGCGCGCAATTGTTCCGGCAGAGCATCACTGCGCTCAACCTGCCATTCCGGTACGGCGCCGCGTTCGTCTCCGGTGACGTCATTCCAGTCGCTTACCGAGCGCGTCGCGGCGCTGGACGCGCTCCTGCGTATCCGCGCGCACCTGATCGATCCGGGCCTGTTGCTGCTCGATCTGTTCGTACCTGACGAAGCCGCCCACCCGCCGGGCGCGCCCATCGTCGAGCTCTCCATGTTGGCGCTGGCCGATGGGTCGCAGATCGCCCGCCGCTCCGAGACCGTGATCGACGTGGCGCGCCGGCGCAGCATCGTCCACAGCCGTTTCGAGCAACGTGATCGTACCGGCGTCCTCGCCCGCGAGGATGATGTACGCGAAATAACATGGTACGCGGAGGACGAGATTGCCGCGCTCATCGACGACGCCGGATATCACGACGTCCGCTTCGAGGTGCTGCCATGGCGCGGCGGTGCGCCAGCGCGACACTACGCAGTGTCGGCACGAACGTAACCGCGTTACCGCTTGCCTCGGGCGCGGTCGGCACGCCAGCGCCGGTACCGGCGAAAGATCTCTCCGGTCAGTGTGCGGTCGTCGGTGAGGCCGAGCGTGATCTTCAGGTAGTCGGTGAAGCCTGGCAACGCGGCCATCCCGGACCGATTTCGAGTTCGCAACCTGTAGCGGAACCAGGGTCGGCCGAGATATGTCAGCCGGCCCGGCATGCGGCCAAGCAGGGCGTAGGCGCGGCGATCGATACGACCGACCGGGATCTGCCGGAGCTCGCTCAGCACCGATGGCGGGATGCCGGCACCCCATCGCTGCGCGAGGTAGGAAAGCGTGTCGGACAGATGCGGGACGACATGCCAGCGTTGCGCCAGCATCGCGATTCTCGCCCAGTCGATGCGCTCCGGCGCGCGATTCAGGATCGTCAGAGCGTCGGCGACCCAGCGTGCCGGCGATACCGGCGACCAATGCGCGGCATGCGCGCAGACGATGACGAGCAGATCCGTCGCGCAAGGCGCCTGCGTCGCCACCCCGTCGACCACATACGGGACCGCAGCCTGCCAGGCAGGGCTCTCGGCGTCGGCGAAGCATGATTCGGGCAGCAAATGCCAATGCAGGTCGAAATCGAGACGATCCGGCGACTGGAAACATGCGCTGTGATACGCGTCCGGCAGCATTTCGGCCATCGGCTGCGTGCTGACCCATCCGGCATCGAGCAATATCCGAATGGCCTCGAGCGCCTGCCCGCGCGGCACAAGCACGTCGAAGTCGTTCATCGGCCGCAGTCCGAGGTCGCCGTAATAGGCGGCGGCGAGCACGCCTCCCTTCGACACCATCGTCGCTATGCCGGCTTGGGCGAACAGCGCCAGCAAGGTCGCCGCCCGCGCTCGCAGCATGCGGCCATGATAGAGCGAGCGCCGGTAGTAGCCGACGATCAGCGGCAGCATCGGGTCGTCGGGCGGAAGCAGGACAACGCGCGGCTTGAGCAACGGGAGGATCCGCGCGCTGCCGTCGTCCACCGCATCCGGCCCGAGGGACCCCTGTCGCGCGCGCCACGATCGCCAAGCCGCCGGCGCCCCGGCTTCGCTGCCCACGGCGGCTTCGAGCAGATCTTCCTGTGCTTGCGTCGGCTGCCAGCCGCCGCCGATCATCGAGGATCGCTTTCGCGGTCCTTGCGCACCCGCTCGACGTTTCTTTTGGCGGCAAGCAGGTAGTCGCGACGATCGGCAGCCTGCAAACGCGTCGTGTTGTGACGATGCAGCCGCCGTTCGAGCAGTACCTCGGGAATGACGCGATGGCTCAGCCCGGCGCGGCGCACGCGGTTGAACCAATCCACGCTTTCGGCAACGCCAAGGTCTTCGGCAAACGGACCGACCCGATCGAACGATGCGCGGCGGATCAGCATCGATCCGGGGACCCATCCCTCGAATGGACGCGGCTGCTGCGCCTCGAGCGCAGCCCGCTCCTCTTGCGGCAGTTCCGGGCTCGCGAAGGCGCGGACAAGGCACAGGACAAGATCGATCGCCGGATCGGCGTTCAACACGGCCATCTGAAGAGTCAGCTTGCGCGCGATCCAGCGGTCGTCAGCGTCGAGAAACGCGACGAAGGCCGCTGTCGATCGAGCGATTCCGGTGTTGCGCGCTGCGCCTGCCCCGCCGTTGTCACGGCGCGTGATCTCGACCGGTGCGCCGAACCTCGACGCAGCCTCGGCGGTGCCATCGGTCGAGCCGTCGTCGATGACGATGATTCGATTCGCGGCATGGTCCTGCGAAAGAACGCTCACCAGCGCCTCATCCAGATAACGCGCGGCGTTGAATGCCGGGATGACGACGTCGATCGCGTTCATCGTGTCTCGCCCCGGTCGCGGCGACGTTTCATCGACTCATGCAACGTGCGCGCCATCAGGTGGGTGAATCGTGGCGACATTCGTCGGGCACTGAGATTCGCGTCGTGAATGCGGTGGCGTACCAGGACCGCGTCGAGATGAAGATAGCGCTCGCCGCCGTCGAGCGCACGAACCAGCCAGTCGGAATCGTCCAGCGGCACCTTGTCGGGGTCGAAGGGTCCCACCCGGCCGAAGACCTCGTGGCGCAGCAGCAAGGTGTTCGCGCCAAACCCGTGTTGCGGCCCCGCCAGCGTGCGCGGGTCGCACCACGACGGCGGCTCCTCGATCCCCTCGCTCAGGAAATTCTGCTGCGAGCAAACGACGAAGCCCAGCCTGGGATCCGCCTGCAGTGCGTCGATCTGGCGCGCGAACCGGTCGGCGTCCTGGATATCGTCCTGGTCGACAAAGGCGATCGCGTCACCGCTCGCGAGCGCGACGCCGACATTGCGCGCCGCGGCGCAGCCCGAATTGGCCTGGCTGATGATCCGAAAACCCGGGTATCGCGAGAGTATCGCCCGGCTGTCGTCGGTCGATCCATCGTCGACCGCGATGAACTCGTCGGCCGGCCGGGTCTGGGCGAGCACGCTGTCAATGGCGGCGGCCAGATACGATGCGCCGTTGAACACCGGCAGCACGACGCTCAGCCGCATCATGCGGCCGCCGCCACGCCGGCGATCGCTCCATCGCGAAGCAGCCGCACGAACGCACCGGCGACGTCGTGCCGATCGCCGGAAAGCTCCGCGCGCAAACACGGCACCGTCCGGCACAGCGCCGCGATCCGCTGGAACGCGGTCGCGCCGGCCAGCGGGAACAGCAGAATGGAGCTCGGCGCAACCGCACGCAGGATCTCCGCCGCGCTCGCCGCGACAATACGCGTCGAGCTGCGCTGCGAAATGACCGGAAGGACGATCGCCCGGAGTGGAAAGGACGTCAGAACCCGCTGCGGCGCGACCTCGTGCATGAACATCATCGGTTTTTCGTCGCCGCGTTCGAGGTTGCGAAAGTGGCGGCGATAGCTGCTGTGCGCGCCGAGGCTTTCGCGCACCACTTTAGCGGTCGAATAGGCCATGTGTACAGTGGGCGGTGTTCCTGCGGAGACGAGTACGTAGTCGTCGCTGGTGAACCCCAACCCGGATTCCTGGCAGGCCAACGCGGTCGTGGATTTGCCGCTCCCGCTGGGACCCGCGATCAGCACGCCGCCGCTGGCCGTGCCGACTGCGGCGCTATGCAGCAGCGCGCCGCCGCGCGAGAGCATCCACCACTGCAGCAGGTGCCGCAGTGGCGCGGCAAATTCGTAGTACGGCAGCGCAGTCGAATCGCGCAGCCAGCAGTAGGCGCGCCGCCGCGACGCGTCGAGCAACGAAAGGACACCGGCATCGGGCTGAAAAAACGCCTGCGCTCCGGAGGCGGAGACGGCGCCGAGCCCTCCGGCCTGTGCGACCCGCCGACGCGTTATCGCCGTATCCGGAAGCGTCAGTTTGTCGGTCACGCCATCGAAGATAAAGACGTCGAGCGCGACCGCTCCGCCGCCGTCTTCGCTCGCCCGCATCGGGGCGAGCGCCTCAAGCACCGACGCGGCGCGATCGCCGGCGCGAATCGCAACGAGGCCGCCGGCGACGCGATAGATGCGCGGCTCAGCGGGAAGCCGCGCGATCGCGCCGTCGAGTGTGGCGGTAAGGAGCGCGAGCTCCGACACCCCCTCCGCCGCACCGCTCATGCGTTCTCGCCGTCGTCCGCGCTACGCGAAGGCCAACCGAAATCCCCGACTTCGTGCACCGGGTCGATGAGGAGCAGCGCCTGCATGTCGTCGTAACGCTCGAAGCCGAATCCCGGATACGCCACGGCAGGCCACTCTTCGA
Organism: uncultured beta proteobacterium; assembly: GCA_963828595.1. GTDB lineage: Bacteria > Pseudomonadota > Gammaproteobacteria > Burkholderiales > Casimicrobiaceae > PALSA-1003. The sequence goes on along the minus strand of CAWHEN010000007.1, from coordinate 907,815 downwards.
CTGGATCGAACGAGCTGGCAACGACGTCGCCCTGCAGCGGGCGCAGAATCGCCTCGTCGGCGAGCCGCGCGACGAAACTTTGGACATCGGTATCGACCGATTCGGCCTCGGCGCCGTAATGCCGCGCAACCCGGTCGCTGATTTCGCGCAACGTCGCGCCGCCGACCAGCATCGGCCACACGGTGGCGCCGGTGCCGGTGAGGCTGTAATAGACACCGGTGTCGAGATTGATGACCATGACCTCGCCGTCAATGACTTCGCCGACGATCGGAGGCTGGTTCAGCGCATAGCGGAGAGCGGATTGCAGGTCGGTCATTGCGGGAAACTCGACTTGACCATTGCCATGATATCCGAAGGCGCCATCGATGCATATTCCCCGCGGCGCGCAATCGGTCGCCGCCCATCCGCGAAGGCGTCGCAGGCGATCCGCGACCGAAGGCCTACCAGCTGCCCGAGCTGCCGCCACCGCCGGAACTGCCGCCGCCACCCGAGAAGCCGCCACCACCGCCGGAGGAGAATCCGCCCGAAGAGTGACTTCCCGAGCTCATCACGAATCCGCCGATGCTGGCGCTGCCCTTGCTCTTGAGATCGCTCGCCGCCTTCAGATACCACGGCTGCCGCGACAGGATCAGCTTGGCGATCGGATAGGCGACGACGTAGGTGCCAAGCAGCCACAGCGCGCCGCGCGGCCCGACGATGATGATCGGAAACATCGCCCAGAACGGAATCAGGAACACGTACAGGAACCAGCCGACGCCAGGTGTCATCACGCCGACGACGGTGAAAATTCCGATGATGCCGAAAATGAACGCGCCGAGCAGGATGCGCATCGGCCACGCGAGCTCCGGCCCCTCGATCTGCACCAGCGACTTCGCGCCGCTCGAGCTCGCCGTCGGCGCGCTTGCCGGCGCCGATTCCGCGCGGCCCTCGAGCTCGGCGATGATCGCGTCGACGCCGTCGCTTACGCCGCGGTCGTAATTGCCCTCCTTGAATCGAGGCGTCATCCGGTCGCGAATGATGCGGCTGGACGCGACATCGGTCAGCGTGCCTTCGAGCCCGTAGCCGACTTCGATGCGCATTTTCCGATCGTTCGGCACGACGATGACCAGCACGCCGTTGTCCTTGCCCTTTTGTCCGAGCTTCCAGGCATCGAAAACGCGGGTCGCGTATTGCTCGATCGCCTCGCCGGCTATCGTCGGCACGGTCAGCACGGCGATCTGGTCGGTGCTGGCGTCTTCGTGTGCCTTCAGCGCGGCCGCCAGCTTGTCGCGCGTCGCCGGGGCGAGGATCTCGGCGTTGTCGACGACGCGTCCGGTCAGATACGGCACATCGGCGGCGAACGCGCCTCCCGCCGCGAGCGCAAGCGCGAGGCACGCGAGCGATCGTGCGGCCCTCATCGCGCTCCGGTCTCCTGAACAGGCCGGTCGGGGAGCTCGTTGCTGCCCCGAGTCGCGGTCATTCCCTTGGCAAGCAGCAGCGCCTCGATGCGCCCGACGCCCTGCCGCAAGGCACCGAAGCAGCGGCGCTCGCGCAACAAAGGCGTCATCGCCTCGATCACCGTCCGCCAGTCGGCCGCATCGAAGTGCGCGTGCAGACCGACGTCGGCCAGAATTTCGACCTTGCGCTCGAACAGGCTCACCAGCAGCAGAATGCCCGTGCGCCCGCGGGTGGCGAACAATTCGCGGCGCAGGAAAAACGCCTGCGCATAATGACGAACTTCCAGATCGCGACGGCTCGCGCGCAGGAACAGCCGCGCGTAAGGCGGTGCGACGACGGCGAGCAGCGCGCTGGCAGCACCCGCACCCAGAATCGCAACCGCGAAGATCAGCGCGTTCTCGGCACCGCTCCAGCGCGGCGACAGCGCGTCGGCGACCACGAGCACGAGGCCGGCAAGCGCCGTGCCGAGCGCGAATGCCTTCCATGGCAACTCGACGTAGCTATCGGCCTTGCCGATGACTGCGGTGACGAGCTGGACGCCGGTTTGCGCCTCGAGCCCGGCGATGGCTTGTTCGAGGGCAGCCGATTCACCCCGGTCGAGAAAGGCCCGATGCGCCATCGGATGGCCGCGTCAACTGCCAACGGCGTCGCGCATCCGCAGCGACATGTAGACGACGCCGGGAAGCGGATTGGCGTAGTACGGCGCGCAAGGCCGAAATCCGGTCTCTTCATACAATGCACGCGCGGCGTTCATCCAGTCCAGCGTATCGAGTTTGAGCTCTTCGTAGCCGATCGCGCGGGCCTCGGCGAGCAGCGCGGCGACGAGCCTCCTGCCCCAGCCTTCGCCGCGTTGCGCCGGCTGCACATACAGCCGCTTGATTTCGCCGACCCCGGGTTGAGCCAGAGGACGCAATGCGATGCAAGCGAACGCATCGGCATCGAATCCGGCTAGCAACAGCCGCCCGCGCGGCGGCGCGTAGGCGCCGGGCAGCGTGCGCAATTCCTCGTCGAAGCCCTGAAAGCAGAGATCGACCTTCAGCCAGCGCGCGTATTCGGCGAACAGATCGCGCGCAAGCGCCATGTCCGTCGCGGTCGTCGCCTCGCGAATCGTCGCGGCGCCTGCCGGAGGCCGCGCGGCGTTCAAGCCTGCTTGTCGCACGAGCCGATCTTGGTGTCGCTGCCCGGGAACTCGCCCTGCAGTTCCTTCAGGCGCGCCATCACCTGCGCGGTCGGATCGCGCACGACCAGCATCGTCTGCTGCACCGACTGCGTGCGAGGCTCGAGTCTCGCGTTGGTCAGCCCTTGCGCCTGCAGCGACGCGAGTCGATTGCGGGCAGCCTCTTCGCCGCGGAACACCCCCAGCGAGATCGCATTGCGTTGCGGTCCGCTGTCGATGACCGAGACGTCCTTGATGCCGCTGGCCCTGAGCTGGGCGAGGCGTTGGTCGGCCGCGGCGCGAGTGGCGGCCGGCGGCAGAAACACCCAGTAACTGGCGATGACCTCGACTTTTTTCTGCGTCAGCAGGCGAGAAAGATCCAGTGGCTCGAGACTCGCCAGCGCGCGATTGCGGTCGGTATCCGACAGCGGACCCCACTCCACGCATACGTCGGCCAGCGACGCCGCCTTGGCCGGCCCCAGCGCCGCCACCTCCTGCGGCGTCAGCAGCTTGATCTTGTCGGGCTGGACCTGCTGCGACAGACGAACGCCCTCACCGGTGCCGAGGCTGTCGAGCTTGATATAGCCGAACAGGCTGAGGTTGGCGAGCAGAAGAAGGAAGACCAGCGTTCTCATCAGGGTCTGTTCACGTTAAATGCGTTGCCAGGCTGGAAGGCCGGCGCGATGCGGCGATTATCCACGACCGGCACCGCAGCCGGAAGCGGAGCTTTGGCGAACGCTGGCCGGTCACGGCCGGCGCAGCGAAACCTCGCCGGTGACAAAGCGCAGCCTCCGGCCGCGATGGTCGAGCACCAGGGCACCGCTGGCATCGACCCCGACGACGTCGCCCGACGCCGTGCCGCCGTCGGGCAGGATGATTTTCGCCGACTTGCCGCGGAATGCATTGCGTCGCTGCCATTCGGGGATGAACGGGGCGAAGCCGTCGACCGCGTAGCGATCCAGCATCGCGGTCAATTCGCATACCAGCGCGCCGAGCAGCACGTTTCGATCGATGACCCGTCCGTGCGCGATGGTCGCGAGATCGGTGACCGGCTGCGCTATGCCGCGCCGCGCCGCGGGCGCCAAGCGCACGTTGATCCCGATGCCGATCACCGCAAGCGACGGTCCGAGCGCATCGCCGGAAAGCTCTATCAGGATGCCGCCGAACTTGCAGAAGCGATGAGTGAGGTCGTTCGGCCATTTGAGCTCGACGCCGCCGATGCCCAAGCCTTCCAGTGCGCGCGCGAGCGCCACGCCGACGGCAAGCGAGAGGCCCGCAAGGAAGCCCGCCCCCTGCTCGAATCGCCAGCCGAGCGAAAAGGTGAGGCTGCCGCCGGCTACCGCGGTCCAGCCCCGGCCACGGCGGCCGCGACCCGCGGTCTGCCATTCGGCGATCAGCAGCCGGCGATGCACATCTTCCCGCGCGGAGCGGCGGTTGAGCTCGCTGCTGGTCGAATCGACGGTGTCGATGACGTCCACTTTCACCGCTTTTGCCACCGGACCGAGCGCCGCCACGATGGCGTCGCGATCGAGAAAGGGCAGCGGATCGTGCAGGCGATAGCCGCGGCCGCGGATGCGTTCCAGCTTGAGTCCGGCGGTGTCCGCTTCCTTCAGCACCTGCGACACGCGCGCACGCGACATCCCGACCGCGCTCGCCAGCGCTTCGCCGGAGTGGATTTCGCCGTCGGCAAGGCGGCGCAGCAAGCGGAAACCGAGAGACGTCAGCACGTGTCTTGTCAGATCATTTATCGAGACCGGCGCACCGCGCGCCGCAGCGTTCAGCCCCGTTCAACTCTTCAGCACGCCGCGGCGAATCTGGTCCTGCTCGATCGACTCGAACAGCGCACGAAAATTGCCTTCGCCGAAGCCCTCGTTGCCCTTGCGCTGGATAATTTCGAAGAAGATCGGACCGATGACGGTCGTGGTGAAGATCTGCAGCAGCATTTCGTTCTTAGCGGGCGCACCATCGAGCAGGATGCGCTCTTTCTTGAGGCGACCGCTGTCTTCCTGGTGCCCCGGAAGGCGCGCGGCAAGCGCCTCGTAGTAAGTGTCTGGCGTGTCCTGAAACGCCACGCCGCGCTGGCGCAGCATGTGCACGGTGTCGTAGATGTCACCGGTGCCCAGCGCGATGTGCTGGATGCCTTCGCCGTGGTAGGCGACCAGGTATTCCTGGATCTGACTCTTGTCATCCGAGCTCTCGTTGATCGGAATCCGTATCTTTCCACAGGGGCTGGTCATCGCCTTGCTTTTCAGCCCCGTCAGCTTGCCCTCGATGTCGAAATAGCGGACCTCGCGGAAATTGAACAGCCGCTCGTAGAAGCTCGCCCATTCGTCCATCCGGCCGCGATGCACGTTGTGCGTCAGATGGTCGATCGTCACCAGTCCCGCGCCCTGCGGACGCTGCTCGGCGCCTGCGATCGGCACGAAGTCGATGTCGTAGATCGACACGCCGGCGCCGTCGACCGGATAGCGGTCGACCAGATAGATCAGCGAATCGCCAATGCCTTTGATCGCCGGGATGTTGAGCTCCATCGGCCCCGGATGCGCCTCGACGCCCCACGCGCCCTGCTCGATCAGCTTCGCGTAGGCGCGGCCGGCGTCCTTGACGCGAAACGCCATCGCGCAGATCGACGGACCGTGCACGCGGGCGAAGCCCTGCGCGAAGCTGCCAGGCTCGGCATTGACGATGAAGTTGACGTCGCCCTGCCGGTACAGCAGGACGTTTTTCGAGCGGTGCTTGGCGATCGCCGAAAAGCCCATCTGCTCGAACAGCCGGCCGAGCGCCGCCGGATCGGGCGCCGCGTACTCGACGAACTCGAAGCCGTCGGTGCCGAGCGGATTGTCCCAGAGCGAAGGCGCAGCCATGACTTTCATTCTCCTGCCGGATCGCCGGTGAATCCGAGGATACCGCTGCCCGCGGCCACCCGCATCCGCCGCAACTGGCGGCTTTGAATTCTGCCCGGACTAGCGCGCGACAATCCGGACGCCAGCGAGCTTTTCTTGCGCCTCGATCAGCGAGGCGACGTACTTGTCGCCGAACCCGAGCATGTTGGCGTTGACCAGGCTCTGGTGCACGGCCTCGCCGACGATCGCCGGCGAGGGCAGCGCCTCGACCATGTGGGTGTAATACCGCAGGTCCTTCATCGCGTTGACCAGCGTGAACTTGAGCCCCGAAAGATCGCCGCCTTCGAGCATCTTGCCGGCGGTCATCTGGAAGATCCCGGAGTTCACTGCGCCGGCCGAGATGATCTCGTGCAGCTTCTTGATCGACACCCCGGATTTCGCGCAGGCGGCACAGGCTTCGGCGGTCGCCGTCGCAATCGCCATCGCCATGAAATTGTTGACCAGCTTGAGCATGTGGCCGTGTCCCGGGCCGCCGACGTGAATGACGTTCTCGCAGTACGCGGATAACACCGGCTTGAGTTGGGCGAACGTCGCCTCGTCGGCGCCGACCATCGTATTCAGCCGGCCCTCTTCGGCTTCCTTAGGCGTGCGCGCCAGCGGCGCATCGACGTACCGCGTTCCCTTCGAAGCCAGGTCGTCGCGAATCTTCGCCGTCGACGAGGGCTCCGCGGTCGAGGTGTCGACGACGATCAAGCCGTCGCGCGCCGCGCCCAGGATGCCGTCGGGCCCATAGACGATCTCCTCGATCTGTGGCGAGCCGGTCACGCACAGGATCACGATGTCGGACGCACGCGCGAGCTCGGCGTTGGTCTTGACCTCCTTGGCGCCGGCCGCGAGTATGTCCTCGGCTGGCTTGCGATTCCTGTGGACCCGAATCGTCAGTGGAAACCCCTTGGCGATCAGGTTCTTCGCGATGCCGTGGCCCATCAGTCCAAGGCCGATGAAACCGATGCGGGCGGCAGCAGCGTTCACGATGCGGTGCTCATGTCGTTTTTCCTTCGGGATTGCCGGCGGGGAGCCGGATTGGTAAGGCGGTCAGGCCAATTCTAGCCGATCGAGGCGGGTTCAGTCGACCGCGGCCGGCTCGGCGGGCGCCAGGCTCGCGCGCCAACGCTCGTACCAGGTCAGAACGCCGCCGCTGCCGGCAATCACGACCATTCCGGTCAGCGCCCAGGCGTCGGGGAACGTCCCGAACAGGGCCCAGGCCGCTATCGTCGAGAACACCAGCTGCACATAGGTGAACGGCGCGATCGCCGACGCCGAGGCGAGCCGGAACGCCCGCGTGAACAGCCAGTGCCCGATCGAGCCCATGACGCCGATGCCGAGAAACAAGGCCAAGTCGGACGTCGGATACCAGGTTTCGTCGTGCTCGAACGCGACCACGATCGACAGCAGCACCGCGCCGCACAGGCAGGGATAGAAGAGCAACACTCGCAAGTCCTCGCCGACGAGCTTCCGGGTCAGGATCTGATAGACCGCATAGGCTGCCGCCGCGGCCAGCGCGAAGAAAGAGGCGCTGTCGAGGATCCCGGTGCCAGGGCGCACGATCAGCAACATGCCCACAAAGCCCGCAGCGGCGAAGCCCCACCGCGGCAAAGTAATGCGCTCGTCCAGCAGCCATCCGGCAAGAAGGGTCACCAGGATGGGACTGGTGTAGTTGAGCGCGGTCGCTTCGGCCAGCGGCAGATACTTGACCGCGGTGAAAAAACACAGCGACGATCCGATCAGCACCGTGCCGCGCACCAGATGCAGGCCGGGACGCGCCGTACGCACCAGATTCCAGCGCATCGTCGGCGCCAGCAGCGCAAACATCAGCAGTGCCTGCACACCCCAGCGCGCCCAGACCAGAAGCGGTACCGGATAGCGCTGGCTCAGGTGCTTGACGGTGACGTCGATGCTGGTGAAGCAGGCGCACGCGGCGACGATCAGCACCACGGCCGCCAGCGGCATGTGCGCAGGTCGAGTCACTCGTCATTTTAGCTGGCGCGGCATCGCCGCGCCAACGGCGGCGCGCCGCACCGCGGACGCTCGAAAGCGCCGATAATGCTGACTGCAGGTGCCCGACGGCGAAAAGGCCGCCGGACGTCGACACCATTCAGGAGAAAACATGGTCGCCAGACATTCGGACGTGATCGCAGCCGTGCTGCTCGCCTCCGCGCTGTGCTTGAGCGCCGGCGTCGCCGGCGCGCAGAGTCAGAACGCCACGCCGCGCAATCGCGTCGTGATCCAGGTCAGCGATGCCGAGCCCGCCAAGTGGAATCTCGCGCTCAATAATGCCCGCAACATCCAGACCGACCTCGGTGCGGCCAATGTCGACGTCGAAATCGTCGCCTACGGCCCCGGCATCGGCATGCTGAAAGCCGATTCGGTCGTCGGCAATCGCATCGACGAAGCCGGGAAGGCCGGCGTCAAGGTCGTCGCCTGCGAGAACACGATGCACGCCCAGAAGCTCACGCGGGTCGACATGCTGTCCGGCATCGGCTACGTCCCCGCCGGCGTCGTCGAGCTGATGCAGCGCCAGCAGCAGGGCTGGGCTTACATCCGGCCCTGAACGACAGGCCGGCGGCGCGGTGGCGTTGCCGCCTCGCCCAAGTCCCAGAACAATCCGGTCATGATCTGCAGCCCTTCGCGGGCCACCGCGGAGAGCATGTGCTCGTTCGGCGCATGCTGCGAGCAGGCCGGATACGAGTGCGGAACCCAGATCGTCGGCAGGCCGAGCACGTCGGCGAAGCAATCGTTGGGCAGCGCGCCGCCCAGGTTCGGCAGGATGACCGGCGGCGCTCCGACGGTCGCCGCAATCGATTCGCTCGCCCAGCGCACCCACGGGTCGGCGGGGTCGAGCCGCGTCGCTTCCATCGGTTCGGTCGTCGCTTGTCGCACGTCGACGATCGCCATTCCCCGCGCGTCCAGGTGCGCTCGCACCGCCGGCACGAAGGTATGCCAGTCGCAACCGGCGACAAAGCGCAGCTGCAGGTGAGCGCTTGCGCGGGGCGGGATCGCGTTGACCGGCCGGTCCGGATTCCCGGTGCGAAAGGCCAGAACCTCGAGCGCGTTCCAGCCGAACACGCGCTCGGCCGGGCTCAGCGCCGGCTCACCCCAGTCGGGATCGATGGTCGGACCGCCGGGTTCGCCCGGTTCGACGCCCTCCAGCGCCGCCCTGACCGAAGCGGGAATCGGCCCGGGACGAAGAGCGTCGACCAGAATGCCGCCGCGCGCGTCGACCAGCGCGGCAATCGCATTGGCCAGGATGGTCCCCGGATTGGCGAGCAAGCCGCCCCAGTTGCCCGAGTGATGCGCGCCGTCGCGCAAGCTGACGCTCAGGTCGAAATTGAATACGCCGCGCGAGCCCAGGAAAATCGTCGGCGCGGCGGCGCGCAAGCGGGGGCCGTCCGAGGCGATCAGTACATCGGCGGACAGCCATTCGGCGCGCCGCTCGCAGGTCTGGCGCAGGCCCGGGGACCCGATCTCCTCGCCCATCTCGAGCAGCAATTTGGCGTTGAAGCCGAGGCGGCCGCGACTGGCCAGGACCTGCGCGAGCGCCGCCAGATTGATCGTGTGCTGGCCCTTGTTGTCGGCGGTGCCGCGGCCGTACCACCGGCCGTCGGCGACCGACAGATCCCATGGCGAGCGTCCGCCGCTCCATTGCTCGTCATAACCGGCGACGACATCGCCATGGCCATAGATGAGGACTGTGGGAAGCGCATCGTCCTCGCGGCGTTCGGCGAACAACAGCGGCGGCGCGCCCGGTACCGGGTTGGGCCATATCGCCCATTCGAAGCCGCAGCGCGACACACTCGGGCCGATCTCCTCGTTCAGATAATTCGAGAGCGCGGCGGCGCGGGCAGGATCCTGGCTTTCGGTCCGGAACGCGACCCGCCGTTTGAGTTCGGCCAGCATCGCGCCGGAATCGAACCAGGACGCTGCGGCGGCGATCGCTGCGGTTCGGGGGCTGGACATGAGGTCCAGCTGGGGTTCAGACGGCCACGCAGGCTGTTCGGGTTTGGAGCGGGTGAAGGGAATCGAACCCTCGTCGTAAGCTTGGGAAGCTTCTGCTCTACCATTGAGCTACACCCGCCCGGAGCAATATTTGTCGACCGTCGCGGCTGGCGGCCTTTGGCCACGACTCTTTGGCTCGCGGATTATATCGAACCCCCGCGCGTCGCCCGTAGCCTACATCGGGCCGTGCCGCTGTTACAGGATGTTTCGAGAGGCGCACGGGCAGCGGCAATTGCGCGACAATAGTTGGTTGTCCGCGGCAATGAACGCAAACTGCGGCTCCGGCGCGACGCTTCTGTCACGCGCGGCACCGCCGGAAGCTCGACGCCCGAGCGCAACGATACCGCACCTATGGCCCGACGAAAAAAGCTCTTTGCGATAGCCGCTGCGCTGGCCGTGGTCGCCTTGGCCGTCGGGCTCGCTGCGCAATACAACAAGGAATCGCGGGCAGCGGTCCGCAAGCCGCCGCCCGCGGTGCCGGTCACCGTCGCGCCGGTGCGGCGAAGACGGTGCCAGTGCGCCTCTACGCGATCGGCAACGTCGAGCCGTTTACGACGGTGGCGGTCAAGGCGCGGGTCGACGGGCAGATCGTCAGCGTCCATTTCAACGAAGGCGACGAGGTCCGGCAGGGCCAGCTGCTGTTCGAGATCGACCCGCGTCCGTTCGCCGCCGCGCTCCAGCAGGCGCAGGCGAACGTGCTGCGCGACCGGGCGCTGCTCGACCGCGCGGCCGACCAGGAAAAGCGCTACAAGGACCTGCTGCAGAAGAAGTTCATTTCGCCGGACGCCTACGGGCAGGTGAAGACCAACGTGGACAGCGCCGCCGCGACAGTCCGCGCCGACGAGGCCGCGATCGCGAGCGCCAAGCTGCAGCTCGACTACTGCTCGATCCGCTCGCCGGTCACCGGCTATGCCGGCAAGATCACGATCCAGCGCGGCAACCTGGTCAAGGCCAACGACACCGTCCCGCTGGTGACCATCAACCAGGTCGTTCCGATCTACGTGTCGTTCTCGGTGCCGGAGCAGAACTTGAGCGACGTGCGTCGCATCAGGCCAAGGGCGACCTGCAGCGTCCAGGCGAATGGCGCCGCGCGTCCCGGCGCCGATCGAGGGCAAGCTCATCTTCATCGACAACAGCGCCGACCTCACCACGGGCACGATCAAGCTCAAGGCGACGTTTCCGAACGAGGACAAGGCGATGTGGCCCGGACAGTTCGTCAACGTCGCGCTGACGCTCTACGAGCAGCAGGATGCGATCGTCGCGCCGTCGATCGCGATCCAGAACGGACCGAACGGCCAGTACGTGTTCGTCGTCAAGCCGGACCAGACGGTCGAGATGCGCCGATCAAGGTCGCCCGCACCGAGGGCGACGACACGGTCGTCGCGGGCGGGCTCAAGGTCGGCGACCAGGTCGTCACCGTCGGACAGCTCCGCCTCGCGCCGGGCATGCGCGTCGACACCTGCCAGCGCAGCGAGAGCGTCGTGAACATCGCCGCCCTGTTCGTCCGCCGGCCGGTGATGACCGCGCTGGTCATGATCGGCATTCTGATCTTCGGCGTGATCGGCTACCGGCTGCTGCCGGTCAATGCGCTGCCCAACGTCGACTTCCCGACGATCCAGGTCTCGGCGAGCCTGCCCGGCGCGAGTCCGGACACGATGGCCTCAGCCGTCGCGACGCCGCTCGAAAAACAGTTCTCGACGATCGCCGGCATCGACTCGATGACCTCGACCTCGACCAGCGGAAGCACGTCGATCACGCTGCAATTCGCGCTCGAGCGCAACATCGACGCCGCCGCGCAGGACGTGCAGTCGGCGATCTCCGCGGCGGCGCGCTCGCTGCCGTCGGCCATGCCGACGCCGCCGACGCAGCGCAAGGTGAACCCGGCCGACTTCTCGATCCTGCTGCTCGCGCTCACGTCGCAGACGCAGCCGCTGTCGGTCGTCGACGATTACGGGGAGAACAACCTCGCGCAGCGCATCTCGACCAGTCAGCGGCGTCGCCCAGGTGCAGGTGTTCGGCTCGCAGAAGTACGCGGTGCGCGTCCAGCTCGATCCGAACGCGCTCGCCACGCGCGGCATCGCGCTCACCGACGTCGAGCAGGCGATCGGCAACGCCAACGTCAACCTCCCGACCGGCTCGCTGTACGGCCGCGATCGCGCCACGTCGGTCATGGCCACCGGCCAGCTCGATGACGCCACGGCCTACGCGCCGCTGATCGTCGCCTACCGCAACGGCGCGCCGGTGCGGCTCGACCAGATCGGCCGCGTATTCGACAGCGTCCAGAACGACAAGATCGCCGCCTGGTACAACGGCACGCGCGGCGTCGTGCTCGCCGTCCAGCGGCAGCCGGGCACCAACACGATCGAGGTGGTCGACGCGATCAGGGCGGTCCTGCCGGCGTTCCAGGCGCAGCTGCCGCCCTCGATCAAGCTGTCGATCCTCTACGACCGCTCGCAGTCGATTCGCGAATCGGTGCGCGACGTGCAGTTCACGCTGCATCCTCGCGCTCGGCCTGGTGGTCGGCGTGATCTTCGTGTTCCTGCGCAGCGTCGCGCGCGACGCTCATCCCGAGCCTCGCGCTGCCGATGTCGATCATCGGCACGTTCGCGCTGATGTACGTGTTCGGCTACAGCCTCGACAACCTGTCGCTGATGGCGCTCACGCTGTGCGTCGGCTTCGTCGTCGACGACGCGATCGTGATGCTGGAGAACATCACGCGGCACATGGAGATGGGCAAGACGCGCATGCAGGCGACGCTCGACGGCTCGCGGGAGATCGGCTTCACCATCGTGTCGATGACGCTGTCGCTGGTCGCGGTGTTCATCCCGGTGCTGTTCATGGGCGGCATTCTCGGCCGCCTGCTGCACGAATTCGCGGTCACGATCATCGTCGCGGTGCTGCTGTCGGGCTTCGTTTCGCTGACGCTGACGCCGCTGCTGTGCAGCCGGATGCTCAAGGCCGAGCGGGAAGAGACGCACGGCCGGATTTACGCGTTCGCCGGACGCATGTTCGATGCCATGCTCGCAGGGCTACCGCGCGAGCCTGACCGCCGTGCTCGCGCACCGCCGGCTGACGATGCTCGGCTTCGCGCGCCTTTTCGTCGGCACCGGCTTGCTGTTCTCTACATGCCCAAGGGCTTCCTGCCCAGCGACGACGTCGGCCAGCTGTTCGTCATCACCGAGGCGGCGCAGGACATCTCGTTCGACGCGATGTCCAAGCTGCAGCAGCAGGTCGCGGAGATCGTGCGCGGCAATCCGCACGTCGAGAGCGTGATGTCGTTCGTCGGCGGCGGCGGCTCGGCCTCGTCGCTCAACAACGGCCGCATGTTCGTCACGCTGAAGCCGCGCGACGAGCGTCCGACGGCCGACGTCGTGCTGCAGGAGCTGCGGCCGGCGATCGCGACCGTCCCGGGCATCAAGGCCTTCGTGCAGAACGTGCCCGCGATCCGCATGGGCCAGCTGACCAAAAGCCTGTACCAGTACACGCTGCAGGCGACCGACACCGACGAGCTCTACGATTGGGCGCCGCAGCTCGACGCGAAGCTCAACACGCTGCCGGGGCTCGCCGACGTGACGAGCGACCTGCAGATCACGCAGCCGCAGGTCACCGTCGCAATCGACCGCAACAGCGCCTCGGCGCTGGGCGTGTCCGCGCAGTCGATCGAGAACACGCTCTACGATGCCTACGGCTCGCGCCAGGTGTCGACGATCTACGCGCCGACCGACCAATACTGGGTCGTCATGGAGCTCGCAGCCGCGCTTCCAGGCCGACCCTTCGGCGCTATCGCTGCTCTACGTGCGCTCGAACAGCGGCGCGCTGGTGCCGTTGAACGCCGTGGCCTCGCTCAAGCCGACGATCGGGCCGCTGGCGATCAACCACCTCGGCCAGCTCCCGTCGGTGACGATCTCGTTCGACCTGACGCCCGGCGTCGCGCTTTCGCAGGCGATCGCGGAGATCCAGACGGCGACCGCGGAAATGCGGCTTCCGGCGACGATCAACGGCACCTTCCAGGGCAACGCGCAGGCGTTCCAGTCGTCGCTGCGCCGGCATGGGCGTCCTGCTCGCGCTCGCGATCTTCGTCATCTACCTGGTGCTCGGCATCCTGTACGAGAGCTTCATCCATCCGGTGACGATCCTGTCCGGGCTTGCCGACGGCGGCCTTCGGCGCGCTGCTGACGCTCTGGCTGTTCCGCATCGATCTCAACATGTACGCGTTCGTCGGCATGATCATGCTGGTCGGCATCGTCAAGAAGAACGCGATCATCATGATCGACTTCGCGATCGAGGCGCGGCGCACCGAGGGCAAGTCGCCGCACGACGCGATCTTCGAGGCGTGCATGACGCGGTTCCGGCCGATCATGATGACGACGATGGCCGCGCTGATGGGCAGCCTGCCGATCGCGCTGGCACTGGGTGCCGGCGGCGAAGCGCGACGCCCGCTCGGACTCGCCGTCGTCGGCGGGCTCGATCGTCTCGCAGGCGCTTGACGCTCTACCTCACGCCGGTCGTCTACATCTACTTCGAGCAGTTCACGCAGTGGCTGGCGACGCGGCGCGGGCACGCCGCAGTTCCGGCCGCCGCCGACTAAAGGCGCGCAGCAAATGTCGCGTGCCATTGAACCGGCGCGCGATTTGACCGATAATGCGGGTGCTGGGGGTCCTGGCGCATTAGCCGCGTCGCCGGGTGAGAGAGACCCTTCGAACCTGATGCAGATAATCCTGCCGCAGGGAAGCGCCTCCGATTCCCCTTGCGAACGATCTCAATCGCAAGGAGTCGTCCGATGAACGCCAACGACCAGTTTTTCGCCCGCGACGCGCACGTCGACGACGCGGCCGTGCAGCCGCTGCCCAATTCGCGCAAGATCTACGTCGAGGGCTCGCGGCCGGACCTCCGCGTGCCGATGCGCGAGATCGCGCAAGCCGACACGCCGGCGTCGTTCGGCGCCGAGATCAATCCGCCGCTCGCCGTCTACGATACGTCCGGCCCGTACACCGACCCGACGGCGAAGATCGACATCCGCTCCGGCCTGCCGCCGCTGCGCGCGCGCTGGATCGAGGAGCGCGGCGACACCGAGGAGCTCGACGGCCTCACTTCCGCCTATGGCCGGGCGCGCCTGCCGACGCCGAGCTCGCCGGCATGCGCTTCGACCTGCAGCGCCAGCCGCGCCGCGCGAAGCCCGGCGCGAACGTGTCGCAAATGCACTACGCGCGGCGCGGCATCGTCACGCCGGAGATGGAATTCATCGCGATCCGCGAAAACCTGAAGCGCGAGGAAATGCTGCGCTCGCTGCCCGAGACTGGTGACGCGCCAGCATCCGGGCCAGAGCTTCGGCGCGGCGATTCCCGAGCTCATCACGCCCGAGTTCGTCCGCGACGAAGTCGCGCGCGGCCGCGCGATCATCCCGGCCAACATCAACCATCCGGAAACCGAGCCGATGATCATCGGCCGCAATTTCCTGGTGAAGATCAACGCCAACATCGGCAACTCGGCGGTCTCCTCGTCGATCGAGGAGGAAGTCGAGAAAATGACCTGGGCGACCCGCTGGGGCGCCGACACGGTGATGGATCTGTCGACCGGCAAGAACATCCACGAGACGCGCGAATGGATCATCCGCAACTCGCCGGTGCCGATCGGCACGGTGCCGATCTACCAGGCGCTGGAAAAGGTCGACGGCAAGGCCGAGGAGCTGACCTGGGAGATGTACCGCGACACGCTGATCGAGCAGGCCGAGCAGGGCGTCGACTACTTCACCATCCACGCCGGCGTGCTGCTGCGCTACATCCCGCTGACCGCGAAGCGCATGACCGGCATCGTCAGCCGCGGCGGCTCGATCATGGCCAAGTGGTGCCTCGCGCATCACAAGGAGTCGTTCCTCTACACGCACTTCGAGGAAATCTGCGAGATCATGAAGGCCTACGACGTCTCGTTCTGCCTGGGCGACGGCCTGCGCCCCGGCTCGGTCTACGACGCCAACGACGAGGCGCAGATGGCCGAGCTCGCACACGCTGGGCGAACTGACGCAGGTCGCGTGGAAGCACGACGTGCAGACGATGATCGAAGGCCCGGGCCACGTGCCGATGCACCTGATCAAGCACAACATGGACGAGCAGCTGCGGCTCTGCGGCGAAGCGCCGTTCTACACGCTGGGCCCGCTGACCACCGACATCGCGCCGGGCTACGACCACATCACCACCGCGATCGGCGCGGCGATGATCGGCTGGTACGGCACGGCGATGCTGTGCTACGTGACGCCGAAGGAGCACCTGGGCCTGCCGAACAAGGCCGACGTCAAGGACGGCATCATGGCCTACAAGATCGCCGCGCACGCGGCCGATCTCGCCAAGGGCCATCCGGGCGCGCAGATCCGCGACAACGCGCTGTCGAAGGCGCGCTTCGAGTTCCGCTGGGAAGACCAGTTCAACCTCGGCCTCGATCCGGACAAGGCGCGCGAATTCCACGACGAGACCCTGCCGCAGCATGGCGCCAAGCTCGCGCATTTCTGCTCGATGTGCGGCCCGCATTTCTGCTCGATGAAGATCACGCAGGACGTGCGCGACTACGCGGCGAAGCAGGGCGTCGACGAGGCGGCCGCGCTGGAAAAGGGCATGGAATCGAAGGCGATCGAGTTCGTGAAAAAGGGCGCGGAGATCTACAGCAAGGCCTGAAGGCGGCACACGATCGCCAGGCCTCCGGTCGAGCCTCGGGTCCGCCGAATCGGGGACAGCAGCATGCAACGCAAGAGCGCGCCTGCGCCGCAAGACCGCCGCGATCCGCATCGGCGTCTCCGGCTGGCGCTATCCGCCGTGGCGCGGCGTGTTCTATCCGAAGGGGCTGCCGCAACGCCGGGAGCTGGAATTCGCCTCGCGTGTGTTTCCCTCGATCGAGCTCAACGGCTCGTTCTATTCGCTGCAGCGGCCGGAAAATTACGCGAGATGGTACAGCGAGACGCCACCCGGCTTTGTCTTCAGCGTCAAGGCGCCGCGCTTCATCACCCACATCAAGCGCCTGCGCGACATCGACGCGCCGCTCGCCAATTTCTTTGCCTCGGGGGTCGCCAACCTGGGCGAAAAGCTCGGGCCGATCCTCTGGCAGCTTCCACCCAGCATGCGCTACGACGCGCCGATCGCTCGAGCGATTCCTGGCATCGCTGCCGCGGGATACCGCGGCCGCCTCGAAACTAGCCCGCCGGCACGACGCCAGGGTCACCGGGCGCGCGCGGATCGCTTTCGGGCCGGTGCGCGCGCTTGCGCCACGCGCTGGAAGTGCGCCACGACAGCTTCGTCGATCCCGGGCTCATCGAACAACTGCGCCGACATCGCGTCGCGCTGGTGATCGCCGACACCGCGGGCAAATGGCCGCAGCTCGGCGACGTCACCGCGGACTTCGTCTACATCCGCCTGCACGGCGACGAAGAGCTTTACCGCAGCGCCTATATCGAGCCAGTGTTGACGCTATGGGCGGACGCATCCTCGCCTGGGCCGATGGCGGCGAGCCGCACGGCATCAAGCGCATCTCGCATGAGCCCGCACCGGCGGGCGGCCCGCGCGAGATCTTCTGTTATTTCGACAATACCGACAAGGTTGAAGCCCCGGCGAACGCGCGCCGGCTGATGGAAAAGCTCGAGGTCGAATGGTCAGTGCCGGATCGACCGGCGGCGCCATAAGACAAAATAGATCGACCACGTTGATCAGCAGCACCGCAGCGCCGATCGAGACCTGCAGTTCGCGCGTCAGCCCGGCCGGATAAATCAGCGCCACCAGATAATGCTCGACAAAGTCGCCGCCGTATCCGGCCTCGCCGGCGCCGCGGCGCAGCACTACTTCCAGCGGCGTCAGCGGGCAGATCCATCCGCTGAATTCGATCAATGCGGCCCACGCCACCGCGGGAAGATGCAGCCACGCGATGCGTGGTCGCGCAACACGAGCAGGCCGCCGAAAACCACGAACAGCACGAATGCCAGGTGCGCCGCAAGGACGGCATCGGCGGCGAAGCGGTACGGCATCAGCGTGGAAGGCAGGCCTGCCGCGGCGGCCGAGAGTGCGCACGGCGCCGCGCCGAGGAGGAAGCGCTACTTGCCTGAGGGCACCGTGACCTTGCGATCGGCCATGTGCCGCAGGTAGGCCAAGAGATCGGTCAGATCGCGATCGCTCAACAACCGCGTCTCGAACGCAGGCATCTTGGCCGCGGGCCAGCGGCGCAGCGACTGAGGATCGCGGATCAAACGCCGCAGAGCATCGACGCGCATGTATTCGGTTGGGTTGTACGGGACATTCAGATCCGGACCGACGGTCGCGTCGCCGCCGAGGTTCAGCGTGTGGCAGACCGAGCAGTTCTTTTCGAACACGGCGTATCCGCGCCGCGCCGCGTCGTGCGCCGACACCGCCGGGAGCAATCATCGGATAGCGCTTGACCAGCGGCGCGACGTCCTCGATGCGGGCGACCTGGTATGGCCACTGCTCCGGCGTGATGCGCGCACGCTCGGGATTGACCCACACCAGGTAGAACGGCCCCGCGCTGGCGCCGCCTTCCGGCTTGAGCGGCGGCCACGGCGCGTCGCCCGGCTCGATCGCCAGATACGCGACCGCGCCACTCCGCGCCAGCAGGAGCGCCGCGGGAAGCGTTGCGACAAAGCCGTCGCTGGCGACAAAGCGCAGTGTGTCGTCGGGCGCGACGCCACCGAGCAGGCTCGCTGCAGGCACGGCGCGGAAGCTCATCTCGCGCTTGTAGGCGACGTCGTCCGGTATGGTGACGCTGGTCGCCGCCGGCATGCCGAACAGGCTCGCCGGAGCGTAGGTCGTCGTCCGCCCGGCGACGGTAACCGTGAGATTGGCCTCGCGCCGATGCGATCGCGGAAAAGCCGAGCGCGAGTCCCAGGACGGCGGTCAGCCTCGCAAAAAGGCGCAGCATCGTGGTCATTCCTCGTGCGCGGCGAGCCGCACGATATAGCCGCCGGACTTTTCGTCGCGTTCGAGTCGAAGGCTACCTGCCTGTTCGGCCGCTTCGAGCATGCCGTTGAACGAGCGGAATCCGTAATACGATTCGTTGAAGCCGGGACGCACGCGCTTGACCGCCTGCTTGACCATCGATCCCCAGATCTTGTCGTCGCCGCCGCGCTCGGACACCAGTGCCTCGACGGTGCTGACGATAATGTCGATCGCTTCCTGCTGCCGGCCGGCGTCGGCCTGCTTCGCTTCCGCCCGCGGCAGTTGAGGCGCGCTCGAGTCCCTGGCTTCGGCGTGGCCGGGAAGCGCTTCGGCGCCTTTCTTCCTGGCGCCTCCGGTCCCAGCTGCTTTCCTGGCGCCGGCCTTGCGCGACTCCGCCTTCTTCTGCTCCCGGACCAGATCGTCGTAAAAGATGAACTCGTCGCAATTCGCGATCAGCAAGTCAGAGGTCGAATTCTTGACGCCGACGCCGATCACCACCTTGTTGTTCTCGCGCAGCTTGGACACCAGCGGCGAGAAATCGGAGTCGCCGCTGATGATCACGAAGGTCTCGACGTGCGCTTTGGTATAGCAAAGATCGAGTGCGTCGACCACCATGCGAATGTCGGCCGAATTCTTGCCCGACTGACGAACGTGCGGAATTTCGATCAGCTCGAATGATGCCTCGTGCATCGGTGCCTTGAATGCCTTGTAGCGATCCCAGTCGCAGTAGGCCTTCTTGACGACGATGCTGCCTTTGAGCAGCAGGCGCTCAAGCACCTTGCCGATGTCGAACCGCTCGTACTTGGCGTCCTGCACGCCGAGCGCGACGTTCTCGAAATCGCAGAACAGCGCCATGTTGGTGACTTCGGGAGCGTTGGCCATGAGGATCTTGGAAAATGTCTGGCGAGCGACGCTCGCTCAATCGGGGCATCATAGCGCAACGACCGCCCGGCGGGCGCCTTCGAAGCGATGCCGCGCATTCCGCACCGGACGAGGCCGGTTTAGACTTACGACTTTTGCGCTCAACCCGCCCGAAGGAGGCACTATGCTTCGCCGCTTGCTGTTGGTCGTTGCGCTGCTGCCGGCTGCCGCATTTGCCGCCGGATCATTCACGCTGTCGAGTGCCGAAATCAAGCCGGGCGCGACCATCGCCGAAGCGCAGGTGTTCAAGGGGTTCGGCTGCGAGGGCGGCAACGTTTCGCCGTCGCTGGCATGGAAGAACGCGCCCGCGGGGACGAAGAGCTTCGCGTTGACCGTCTACGATCCCGACGCTCCGACCGGAAGCGGCTGGTGGCATTGGGTGATGTTCAACATCCCCGCAGACGTCAGCGCGCTTCCCGCCGGCGCCGGCGATTCCGCTGGCGGCAAGGCGCCGCGCGGCGCGATCCAGTCGCGTACCGATTTCGGCAAGCCCGGCTATGGCGGCCCGTGCCCGCCGCAGGGCGACCGGCCGCACCGCTACATTTTCACGATTCACGCGTTGAAGGTCGACCGTATCGACGCCGATCAGGACGCGAGCGGAGCCTTGGCGGGCTTCATGATCAATGCCAATCAGATCGGCAAGGCGACATTCACCGGAAAATACGGCCGAAAGTGACGCAGCCGCCCAAGAGCAAGACGCGCAGCTTCGCAGCGATTGGAAGCAGCTGCGTCATCCCCGCGAAGGCGGGGATCCAAGTGCGTTGCATGCAATGGCGCTGAATCTGCCCGAATTGTCGCTGCTCGAGGCGCGCATTCTGGGCGTGCTGGTCGAAAAGCAACACACGGTGCCGGACATCTACCCGCTCAGTCTCAATGCGCTGACTGCCGGATGCAATCAGAAAACCAGCCGCGATCCGGTGTTGCACGCCAGCGAGAGCGAGGTTCAGGCCGGCATCGACCGGCTGCGCGGCGACTCGCTGGTCGTAGAATCGAGCGGTGGCAGAGTGATGCGCTACGCGCACAACGTCGAGCGCGTTCTCGGACTGCCGTCGCAGGCGGTGGCGCTGCTTGCCACGATGATGCTGCGCGGACCGCAAACCATCGGCGAGCTTCGCATCAATTCCGATCGCCTGCACCGGTTCGCCGACGGCTCGGCCGTCGAAGGGTTCTTGAACGAGCTCGCGGAGCGCGGCGCCGGAGCGCTTGCGGTCATGTTGCCGAGGCTGCCTGGCGCGCGCGAAAATCGCTGGATGCACCTGCTGTCCGGGACTCCCGCCGACGTGCCCGCGGACATCGATTCGACCACCGCGCCGCCGCGTGACGACACGCTGCGGGCGGAAATCTCCGCGCTCAAGCAAAGCGTCAGCGATCTCCGTGACGAGATCGAATCGCTGAAGGCGGCGATTTCGCGCTTGCATCGCGACGACTGAAGGTGACGATCATCGAGCGTCCGGCCCGTCAGGCGCTTGCACGATCCGACGTTGGCGCGCCCGGCGCCAACGTCGGCCCGGAACGGTGTAAACTGGCCGCCAGAGCCGCTCGCCGACGCCGATGTAGCCGGCGGCACGCCTTGACCGATACCAGAAGGAGCTCGCAATGCGCTTGACCGGGATTTTGTCGCTCGTCTTGGGCGCGATCGCGCTCGCAGCAAGCGCGCAAGCGCAAGTTCCCGCCGGCTATCCGGCCGATTACAAAGCCATCGTCGACGGCGCGAAAAAGGAAGGCAAGGTCGTCGTCTACTCGACCACCGACGCCAAGCTGGTGACGCCGCTGATCAAGGACTTCGAGGCAGCTTTTCCCGGCGTCAAGGTCGAATACACCGACCTCAACTCGACGGAGGTCTATAACCGCTACATCAGCGAAAATGCGGCCAACGCGGCTTCGGCCGACGCGGTGTGGAGCTCGTCGATGGACTTGCAGATGAAGCTGGCCGCCGACGGCCTGGCGGCGCTCTATAAGTCGCCGGAAGCGGGAGCGCTGCCGGCGTGGGCGCACTGGAAGGACACGATCTACGCGACGACGTTCGAGCCAATCGCGATCGTGTACAACAAGCGCCTCGTCCCGCCCGAAGAAGTGCCGAAGACGCACGCCGACCTGGTCAAGCTGCTGAACACCAAGGGCGACAAGTACCAGAACAAGATCACCGCGTACGATCCGGAAAAGTCGGGTGTGGGCTTCATGCTCGCCAACCAGGACGCGAAGCTCGATCCGCAATTCTGGGACCTGGTCAAGGCGCTGGGCGCGCGCAGCCTCAAGGTGCAGTCGTCGACCGGCACGATGCTCGAGCGCGTTTCCTCCGGCGAGAATCTGCTCGGTTACAACGTGCTCGGCTCGTATGCGCTGACTCGGGCGAAAAAAGACCCATCGCTCGGCGTCGCGTTCACCACCGATTACAACCTGGTGCTGTCGCGGCTGATCTTCGTGTCGAAGAACGCCAAGAACCCGAACGCCGGCCGGCTGTTTCTCGACTACGTGCTGTCCAAGCGCGGACAGACGATTACCGCCGAACAGGCCGAGCTCTATTCGGTGCGCACCGACATGACCGGCAAGGACTCGGGCATCGGGTTCTCGAAGGACCTCGGCAGCGCGGTCAAGCCGATCGCGGTCAGCGACGATCTGCTGCAGGGTCTCGACCAGACCAAACGGCTGGCATTTCTCAAGCAATGGCAGACAGCGCTCGCGCGCAAATGAAGCGTCTGCCCAAGCAAGATGCGAAGCATCGCAGCGATTGGCAACGGACGCTTCATCCCGGGGGAGCGTAGCGAGGCCCGGGATCCAAGTCGCACATCACTCACTTGCCGCAACGCACCTTAGGTGCCGGCCTGCGCCGGGACGACGGCAGAAACATGGATCCAGGCCACCACCAAGGTGAGCCAGGGCGAACAACACGATGATCGCCCGCAGCTTCAGCTTGCCGCGCACGTCGGTCGTCGCGATCACCGCGCTGGTGGTGCTCGCGCCGCTGGCGCTGATCTTCTGGCAAAGCTTCCTCAACGCGCCGTTCTTCAATCCGCAGCGCCACATCGGCTTCGACGCCTACGAGTTCATATTCGCCGATGCCGATTTCTGGACGGCACTTTTCAATTCGGTCGTGATCGCCTCGGGCATGGTGCTGATCGCGCTGCCTACTGGGCGCGGCGCTGGCGTTCCTGCTGACGCGCACCGATCTTCCTGCGCAGCGGATCATCGAAGTGCTGGTGCTGATACCGGTGTTCGTTTCGCCGATGGTGCTGGCGTTCGGTTACGTCGTCTCGATGGGCCCGGTCGGCTTTTATTCGCTGTGGGCCAAGCACCTCGTCGGCGATGTGCCGTGGAACGTGTATTCGCTGACCAGCATCGCAGTCATTGCCGGCCTGACACACGTGCCGCACGTCTATCTGTATTCTTCCGCCGCGCTGAAAAGCCTGGGGTCGGATGTCGAGGAAGCGGCGCGGGTCGTCGGCGCCAACCCGCTGAAGGTAGCTCTCAACGTCAGCCTGCCGATGACCATGCCAGCGCTGCTCTACGCCGGCGTGCTGGTTTTCTTCCTGGGCTTCGAGCTGTTCGGTCTGCCGCTGGTGCTGGGCGACCCGGAAGGCCATCTGGTGCTGTCGACTTACCTGTACAAGCTGACCAACAAGCTCGGCACGCCTTCGTATCACCTGATGGCCGCGGTGGCCGTGTGCATCGTCGCGATCACTTTTCCGCTGGTGCTGCTGCAGCGCTGGCTGCTCAAGACCGCGGGCAAGTACGTCTCGGTCAAGGGTAAGGCGACGCGGCAGAAGCTCTTGCCACTCGGCGCGTGGAAATGGCTGGCGCTGGCGATCGTCGCGCTGTGGCTCGTATTCACCATCGTCGTGCCGATCTCGGGCATCGCGTTGCGCGCGTTCGTCGAGCAATGGGGCGAAGGCATCAAGCTCGGCGACGTGCTGACGCTCGCCAACTTCCGGCAGGTGTTCGACCAGAGCGATCAGGTGCGCGCCATCGTCAACACGTTCCTGATCGGCACGATCGGCGGCGGACTCGCCGTCGCCTGCTATACGGCGATCGGACTTGCGGGTCACCGCCAGCAGGGCGGCGTTGCCCGGGTGCTCGACTATCTGGTGCTGATCCCGCGCGCGGTGCCGGGATTGCTGGCGGGGCTGGCCTTCCTGTGGATCTTTCTGTTCGTACCGGGCTTGAAGGAGCTGCGCAACACGGTGTTCTCAGTGTGGCTTGCCTACACGGTGGTGTGGCTGGCCTACGGATTGCGGCTGATCTCCAGCGCGCTGCTGCAGATCGGGCCGGAGCTCGAGGAGGCGGCGAGCACCGCCGGCGCGTCGCGAGCGCAGGTGATGCGCGAGGTGACCTTGCCGCTGATCCGGTTCGGTTTGCTGGCGAGCTGGCTGTTGGTGTTCATGATCTTCGAGCGCGAATACTCGACCGGTGTGTACCTGCTGGGGCAGGGCACCGAAGTCATCGGCTCGATGCTCGTTTCGCTGTGGGGCGCGGGCGCGATCGACCAGGTCGCCGCGCTGTCGCTGATCAATATCGCGCTGGTCGCCGTCGGTCTCGCGGCGGCCCTGCGTTTCGGAGTGCGTCTCCATGAATAAGCCCGCCAGCAAGCTCGTCGTCGAGGATCTGCACCTGCAATACGGCGATAACAAGATTCTTCAAGGCGTCTCGATGACGCTGAATCCCGGCGAAGTGGTCGCGCTGCTGGGCGCCTCCGGCAGCGGCAAGACGACGTTGCTGCGCTCGGTTGCCGGTCTCGAGCAGCCGAGCCGGGGCCGGATCTCGATCGGCGACACGGTGCTCTACGACGGCGCCGGCGGTATCGAGATGCCCGTGGAAAAGCGCAACCTGGGCCTGGTCTTCCAATCGTACGCACTGTGGCCGCATCGGAGCGTGTTCGACAACATCGCCTACGGGTTGCGCCTGCGCGGCGTACCGGCCAGTGAAATCGACAGCCGCGTCAATCTGGCGCTGACCAATCTTGGACTCGGTGCGCTGGCCGCGCGGTTGCCGCATCAGCTTTCGGGCGGCCAGCAGCAGCGCGTCGCGATCGCGCGCGCACTGGTCTACAACCCGCCGGTCGTGCTGATGGATGAGCCGCTGTCCAATCTAGACGCGAAGCTCCGCGAGGAAGCGCGGGCCTGGCTGCGCGAGCTGATCGTGCGCCTGGGTCTTTCCGCCCTGGTGGTCACGCACGACCAGACCGAGGCGATGGCGATGTCGGACAAGATCCTGCTGCTCAATTCCGGCCGGATCGAGCAGCAGGGAACGCCCTGAAGATCTGTACAACCGGCCGCAAACGCAGTTCACCGCCGAGTTCATGGGCAGCAACAACCAGCTGTCGGGCCGGGTGACGAGAGATGACCGACGGTCGCGCATTGCTCGAAGGCGAAGGCTGGCGCTTGTGGGGCGCTGCGCGCGGCGCACTCAAGACGGGCGACGCGGCCACCGGCATCATCCGGCTGGAACGCACCCGGATCGCCAACGGCGCGGGCGACAATCGGCTGCGCACCGAGCTGGTGACCGGCATGTTCCTCGGCGATCGCAAGGAGAATCTGTTCAAGCTCGGCGCGATGCGACTGCGCTGCTATGGAACGCCGGTGCCGGATGCCGGCGGCAGCGATTGCTATCTGGAGCTCCCTCAGGACGATTTCTGGGTCTTCGCGGCGCCCGCAGCAGCGGCACCGGCGACCTGAGGGCATGCATTGCGCGCCCGGCGCATGCGGCAATGGCCAGAATCGACATCGCGGTGGCATGGCTGGTGGGCGAGCGGGCGCGCGCCGCTCCGTTGTTGCTCGAGTTGCTGCGCGCGATACGCGACCTGGGTTCGATCCAGCGCGCCAGCGTCGCGCTGGGCATTTCCTACCGTAACGGCTGGGGCCTGCTCGAAAGCTGGAGCGCCGAGCTCGCCCGGCCGCTGATCGACAAGACCCGCGGACGCGGGACGCGGCTCACCGAGCTCGGCGAACTGCTGTTGCGCTGCGACGACGACGTTCGCACCGCGCTGGACCCGCATTGCGCGAAATTGCGCGAGCGCATCGATCGCCGGCTCGGGCTTGCGCACGACGGTCCCGGACGACTGATGATCAGCGCGAGCCACGATCTCGCGCTGGCTGCGGTTCGCGATGCGCTCAACGAGACAGGCGTCGTCAAGCTCGACGTGCAATTTCGCGGCAGCATCGACAGCATCGACGCGATGATTGCCGAGCGCTGCGAGCTTGCCGGGTTCCATGTCGATGGCCGTGGCGGCGCCGATCTCGTTGCTCCCTATCGCCAAAGGCTGCATGCGCATCGGCACGCGATCATCCGCTTTGCCGAAAGGAGCCAGGGCTTGCTCCTGCCGCCGGGAAATCCGTTGGGGATCCGCACGCTGGCCGACCTCACCGGCGGTCCGCGCCTGATCAACCGTCAGCCGGCGTCGGGAACGCGCCTCTTGTTCGATCGCCTGCTGCGTGCCGCCAAGATCGAGCCTTCTCGCATCACCGGCTACGACCAGGAGGAATTCACGCATCTCGCCGTCGCGGCGACGATCGCCGCCGGCCAGGCCGACGTCGGGTTCGGCATCGCGGCCGCTGCCGCCCAATATCGTCTCGATTTCGTGCCGCTGGCTACCGAACAGTACTGCCTGGCGCTGCGGCGCGATCACTTGCTCGACGCGCGTGTCGTCGCCCTCATCGACTACCTCGCAAGCGCGACTTGCCGCGAGCTGATCGGCGCGTTGCCCGGTTATCGTGCATCGCACGCCGGCGACGTGGTCGGCGTCGACGAGGTTTTGCCTGCGGGATCCGCGACGGTCGCGCGCAAGGGAGCGCGGCGCGGTGCGCGCCCGGCCTGACCGCTGCGGCGGCAAAGCGTACAATCGAGACGCATGTATAGTCGCGTAAGGCACGCGGGCCGTGCGAGGAGGTGAACATGGGAATGCTAGACGGATTACTTGGTGGCCTGATGGGCAAAAGTGGCGACGCTGGCACCGCCAATGCGCCCGACGATGCGTCAGTCCCGCGTCAGGGAGGCGCGATCGGCAGCATCGGCCAGACAGCGATGATCATGCTGGCGCTGCAAATGATTCAGCAGAACGGCGGTCTGACCGGCATCCTGGCCAAGCTTCGTCAAACCGGGCTGGGCGAACACGCGGATTCGTGGGTTGGAACCGGCGCGAACATGCCGGTAAGCCAAGACCAGTTGTCGCAGGTCCTGGGAAGCGGCGCCATCGGCCGCATCGCGGAGCAATGCGGCGTTGCGCCCGGCGCGGCCGCGGGCGGACTGGCGCAGATGTTGCCGCAAATCATCAACCAGCTGACGCCGGACGGACAGGTGCCCGGCAATCACGGCGCCTTGCTCGAGCAGGCCATGGCCGCGCTCGCTGCACGGCGGTCAACCTGAGCAAAGCGATCTGGCGCGGCAGCACAGGCTTGAAATGAACGGCCGGGCGGCGCGAGCCGCCCGCTTTTTTTGCGACCAGCATAAGCAATGACAGCACCGGACCTCATCGTCGCAGTCATCCTCGGTCTGGTCGAGGGCCTGACCGAATTTCTGCCGGTGTCTTCGACCGGCCACCTGATCGTCGCCGGATCGCTGCTGAATTTCACCGGCGAGCGGGCGAAACTATTCGAGATCGTCATCCAAGCCGGCGCCATCGTCGCCGTCTGCTGGGAATATCGCGCCAGGCTTTTCGCCGTCGCTCGCGGGCTGCCGGGCGATCGCGGCGCGCAGCGCTTCGTGCTGAACCTCCTGATCGCGTTCCTGCCCGCCGCAGTGCTGGGGCTCGCCTTCGGCGGCGCAATCAAGGCGCGGCTGTTCGCGCCGGTTCCCGTCGCCGGCGCGTTCATCGCAGGAGCGCTGGTCATCCTCTGGGCCGAGCGGCGGCAGCGGGCGAGGCCCGACAGCGTGCGCATCCGCAGCGTCGATGAGTTGCGCTGGACCGACGCGCTGAAGATCGGTTTTGCACAGGCCTTCGCGCTGATCCCGGGCACGTCCCGCTCCGGGGCAACGATTATCGGCGGAATGCTGTTCGGCCTGTCGCGGCAGGCCGCCACCGAGTTCTCGTTTTTCCTCGCCATTCCGACGCTGTTCGCCGCGACCGGCTACGACCTTGTCAAGAACCGTCATCTGCTGTCGACCGGCGACCTGTCGATGATAGCCGTGGGTTTCGCCGTCGCCTTTGTCAGCGCATTTTTCACCATTCGCGCTTTGCTGCGTTATGTCGCGCACCACGATTTCGTTCCGTTCGCCTGGTACCGGATCGCCTTCGGCCTGGTGATCCTCGGCACGGCGTACGCCGGGCTCGTGCGTTGGGATTAGCCGGATTTCGCCGCGGCGGCGGCAGCGACCTCGTCGGCCCGGCGTTCGCGATGGTCGGGGTGCTCGGTTTCGCTTTCAAGGCGATCCTGATCAAGCTCGCCTATGCATCGACACCGATCGACGCGGTAACGCTGCTGACGCTCCGCATGGCGTACTCAGCGCCATTTTTCGCGCTGATGGCATGGTGGTCGACCCGCGTCCCCAACGCGAAGCCGCTCACGCGCCGCGACTGGCTGTCGATCGCCTGGCTGGGATTCATCGGCTATTACCTGTCGAGCCTGGTCGACTTCATCGGCCTGCAATACGTCACCGCCGCGCTGGAACGGCTAATGGTCTATCTTTATCCGACGATCGTCGTCGTGCTGTCGGCAATTTTTTTCAAGCAGCGGATCACCGGCCGCATCATCGTCGCCCTGGTGCTGTCGTATGTCGGGATCCTGCTGGTGTTCGCGCGCGACCTCGAGTTGGCCGGCGATCCCGGCGCGCTCTGGCTCGGCGCCGCGCTGGTGTTCGCGAGCTCGTTTCTCTACGCCTGCTATCTGGTCGGTGTCGGACCGGTGATCGCCCGCCTTGGAAGCCTGCGCTTCATCGCGCTGGCGATGCTGACCTCGGCGCTGTTCATCTTTGCCCAGTTCCTCGCGACGCGTCCGCTGACAGCGCTGCTCGTGCCGGTTCGCATTCACCTCTTGTCGCTGACGATGGCGGTTTTCTCGACGGTGCTCCCGACCTATCTGATCGCGGAAGCGATCAAGCGCATCGGCGCCAGCCGCACGTCGCTGCTCGGCTCGATGGGGCCGCTGTTTACGATCTGGCTGGGGTCGTGGCTGCTCGATGAGCCGGTGCACGCGATCCAGCTGGTCGGCGCGGCATTGGTTCTCGCCGGCGTAGCGCTGGTTACCTTGCGCCCGGCGAGAACCTAGTCCCTGCCGGCGCCTGCCGCCGCTTCCCTGGGCATATAGCGGCAGGCGGCGGCTTTCGCAGGGTCCGCCGCGATCAGAACTGCGGCGGCAGATCTTGGACCGGTCCGGTCGGCGCCGGAAATTGCGACGGAAAATACTTGACTTCATCGGCTGCGGGCGCTGCCGCGGTGGCGGGCGCCGGCGTAACGCTGGTCGCGGTCGCTCCCGCCAAGTAGGCCGGATCGTCTCCGACGGTGACCGCCCCGGCCGGCGACAACAACATCGGCCGCTCGGTCGCCACGACGATAAGGCCGAGAAGGATGAGCAGCACGGCGAACTTCAACGACGCCGCGACTCGGCTGATGATCGGTTTCGAATCATGCAGTGTAAGCATTGCAAACTCCTTGAACGATGCTGCGACGGCGTTGCACCCACCTGCGAACTTCGCCGCTTCACCGACGGCGAACCATTCGTCGCCGGATGAGCAAATCGTAGTCGACAAGGGCCTGCTGCGGCGCTGGCGGCTTCGTCGAAAAAACTGCGCAAAATTCACGCCGCAGCAGCCGAATAAGTCGGCCGGCGAAGGCGAGTCGCCGGGTGTAGCGGACCGAATGACGCCGCCGGCAGCTCGCGCTGGCGAGGCGGTCTATCGGTACAGCGGGGAATTTGTGTGCGCGTCCCAGCGCACAACGCGCGGCGTGCCGCCGTCTACCAGGCGGTCGGCGGCTTCTTGAGGATCGTGATCTTCTTGTCGGCGATGCTCAGATACCCGCCGGTCACCAGATCCTTGAGCAAGCGGCTGATCATGTCGCGCGAGGCGCCGACTCTTTCGGCAATGTCCTGCTGCGTGAGTTTTTCGGGCACGGTCATCACCCCGTCACGCTCGACGGCGAGCGTGGTAATAAGGCGCACCAGCCGGCCATAGACGTCGGTCAGCGCGAGGCTCTTGACGTTCTCGGTGGTGACGCGGACCCGCTGGATCAGCTTCTCGATCAGGTTCAGCGCAAAGTCGGGATGCGCGAGCAGGAACTCGCGCACGCTGGCGCGGTTGACGATCGCGCAGGTCGTGGGCTCGACGGTCATGACCGACGCCGAGCGCGGACTTCCGTCGAGCGACATTTCGCCGACGTATTCCCCCGGGCCGAAAAAGCTCAGCACAATTTCGCGCCCCGCCTCGTTGCTGGCAAAGACCTTGATCCTGCCGGACAGCACGATGAACAGCGAGTCGGCGGTGTCGCCCTCGTTGATCAGGATCGCGTTCTTGGGAAAGTTGCGGACCACGCCCGTCGCCGCGATGGCGGCGAGCGTCTGCTCGGCGAGCGGCGCCAGCGGGTCACCGGGCGATGTCGTCCTGGTCATGTCGCGGTCCATGTTTTTTTGCCCATCGTAGCACGCGAAGCGCGCACCGCCGGAAGCGGTTTCCGCCGCACTGCACTAATCGTGCTTTCGGATATCGTCGATTACCTTGCCGTCGTTGGCAAGCTCGCCGGGCACGTGCAAGGCAAGCTCGCCGCGGAGCTTGGTCAACTCGCGTATCGTGGCCACGATCGCGTCGGACTTAAGTTTCACCCCGGGTGCAGCTTCGACATGCAGCGTCATCCGGTCGTTCCCGTCGGCGTGATCGACGACCAGGCGGGCGCGCACGATGCCCGCGTGGCGCCGCACGATCTCGGCGACCTGCGACGGGTGCACGAACAGGCCTTTTACCTTGGTCGTCTGATCGGCGCGGCCAAGCCATCCCTTGATGCGCATGTTCGTGCGGCCGCAGGGTGACGCGCCGGGAAGCACTGCCGACAGATCGCCGTTGCCGAAGCGGATCAGCGGGTAATCGCGGTTATGAAGCGGTGTGGCGACGACTTCACCGACCTCTCCGGGCGCGACCGGCTCGCCGGTGCCGGGCCGGACGATTTCAAGCAGCACGCCCTCGTCGGCGATCAGGCCCTCGCGTGCAGAGGATTCATACGCGAGCGAGCCCAGGTCGGCACTCGCATAAACCTGGTAGGCATCGATCCCGCGCGCGCGCAGCGCATCGCGCAGCGCTGCAGGGAACGGCTCGCCGGAAACCAGCGCTTTCTTCAGAGAGGGCAGGCGCATGCCCTGCTCGTCGGCCTTGTCGAGAATGATCTTCAGGAACGACGGCGTGCCCACATAGCCGTCGGGCTCGAGATCCGCCATCGCCTGGACCTGCTGCTCGGTCTGTCCGGTACCGCCGGGGAAAACCGTGCAGCCCAGCGCACGCAGGCCGCTGTCGAGCATCGACCCGGCGGGGCTGAAGTGGTAGGAGAAACAGTTGTGCACCAGGTCGCCGGCACGAAAGCCCGCGGCATGGAGCGCGCGCGCCAGCCGCCAGTAGTCGGCGGAATCGCCTTCGGGCTCGTAGATCGGGCCGGGCGAAGCAAAGACCTGCCGCGCGCGGCGTGCTGCTCGTCCCCACCCGCCGGCAGCGAAGCCGCCGAACGGCCGGTCGGCTTTCTGCAGCTTCAGCAACTCGGATTTTCGCACGACCGGAATCGACGCCAGCGCGGCACGCGAATCGATCGCTGCCGGATCGATCCCGGCAAGTGTGCGCGCGAACCACGGGGCGTGTGCCTGCGCGTAGGCAATCTGCTCGCGCACGGCCGCGAGCTGCGCCCGCTCGCGGAGTTCCGGATCGCGGGTTTCTAGCGTATCGAAGTATTCGCTCAAGCCAGCCAGCGCTTGCGGCGGCGATAGTGCTTGACGTCGCGGAAGCTTTTTCGTCCCGCCGTGGACAGGCCGAGATAGAACTCCTTGACGTCCTCGTTCTGCGCGAGCTCGCGTGCGTTGCCATCCATGACCACGCGGCCGGTCTCCAGGATGTAACCGTAGTCGGCGAAGCGCAGCGCGACGTTGGTGTTCTGCTCGGCGAGGAGGAAACTTACGTTCTCTCGCTTATTCAGGTTGCCGACGATGTCGAATATTTCCTCGACGATCTGCGGCGCGAGTCCCATCGACGGCTCGTCGAGCAGGATCATCGAAGGGCTCGCCATCAGCGCGCGCCCGACCGCCGTCATCTGCTGCTCGCCGCCGGACGTGTAGCCGGCCATGCTTTCGCGTCGTTGCTTCAGGCGCGGGAAATAGTGATAGACCTTTTCCAGCGAAGTCCGGATCTCGCCGCGCGAGGCCTTGCGGGTGAACGCTCCTGTCAGCAGATTCTCCTCGACCGTCAGATGGGCGAAGCAGTGACGTCCTTCCATCACCTGACAGACGCCGCGGCGGACCAGCTCGTTCGGCGTCAGCTTGTCGACCCGCTTGCCCTCGAATTCGATCGTCCCCTTGGTGACATCGCCGCGCTCGGCCGAGAGAAGATTCGAGATCGCCTTCAACGTCGTCGTCTTGCCGGCGCCGTTCGCGCCGAGCAGCGCGACGATGCGCCCTTTCGGCACCTGGAGCGAAACGCCGCGCAGGACCAGTATCACGTGGTCGTAGATGACCTCGATGTTGTTGACCGAAAGCGCGATCTGCGCCGCCGGCTCGACCTGTGTCGTCATCGAGGCCACCTGGACCACGAGCCGACTACCCTTCCTTGCCGCAATCGCGCGGCGTAAGTTTCTTTTCGTCGGCGTACTTTGCCGCCCCCTCCTCGACCATCTTGTGCACCAGCGCGCGGTCGCCTGCCATGAACGGCGTCAGCGTCTTGAATTCCTTGCCGTCCCATTGCTGGAATTTGACCATGCCCGAGCCCTCGTGATCGGAGCAACTCGTCTTCACGGGCGGAAACAGTCCCGAAGCACCGAGCTCCTTCAGGCGTGCGTCGCCCAGATTGATGTGCTCAAGGCCCCAGCGCACCTGCTCGGGCGACATTACCTTGCCCTTGCCGAAGTGGTTTTGCGCCACGCGGATCGCCTCGACGATCATGATCGCGTACGTGACGCCGCGGGTGTGATAGATCGACCCAACCCGCGACTTGTCCTCGAGATTGCCCTTGCCCGCGCCGTAGACCTTCTTCACGATGTCCTGCATTACCGGGAAGTTGGTGCCGCTCGCCGAGAACGCCGCCGTGACATAGCCCTTGGCCGCGTCACCGGCCGGAATGACGTCCTCCTCGGAGCCGGCCCACCACACGCCCAGGATATGGTCGCGCGGAAAGCCCAGCTTCGCTGCGGTCTTGATCGCGACCGGGTTCATGACACCAAAACCCCAGAGGATGACGTAGTCGGGCCTGAGCTGCCGCACCTGCAAGCCATTGCGATTCCTGCGTCGTGGCCGGCGGCGTGAGCGGGATCTTGGTCAGCTCGAAACCGTCGCGAGCCGCCAGTGCGTCGAACACCGGGAGCGGCTCCTTGCCGTACGCCGAATCGTGATACATGAATACAATCTTCTTGCCCTTGAGATTCGCCTCTCCGCCGACCTTCTGGCCGAGGTAGGCGATCATCGCCGCAGCCTGGTCCCAGTAGGTCGTGCCCAGCGGGAACACCCACGGGAAAACGCTGCCTTCGGCGGAAATCGCCAGCCCGTAACCGTTGGTCGTCATCGGAATCTTGTCCTGCGCGACCCGCTCGAACAGGCCGTAAGCGATGCCGGTCGACAACGGCTCGACGGTGCTCGCGCCGCCGTGGCGCGTCTTCAGCCTCTCATAGCATTCGACGCCGCGAGCCGCGTTGTATTCGGTCTCGCATTCCTCCCAGACGATCTTCACGCCATTGATGCCGCCGTTCAGGTTGACCAGAGTGAAATAGTCGATGGCCCCGCCGAAATAGCCCGAACCACCGGCCGCGTAAGGCCCGATGCGATACGACAGGATCGGAATGTATTGCTCGTTCTGCGCGGTCGCGACGCTTGCCGCACCCACGAATAACATGCCCAACAACGTTCGCAAGAACCACTTCATGACTTCCTCCTATGATCGGCGACGTGCTCGTCGTCCGAAACCAAATCCAGCGCTCAATACGGAAACGGCCACAGTCGCAATTTCTCCTTGGTGATCTGCCAGATTCGCGCCAGCCCGTACGGCTCGACGATCAGGAAGAAAATGATCAGCCCGCCGAATACCATCAGCTCGAGATTCGACCCGACGCTGCTGGGAATATTGAGATGCAGCGTGTCGTTGAGAAACGCGACGCCGACACTGAGCGCGATCGGCAACACGACGATGAACGCGCTGCCGAGAAACGCCCCCAGCACGGTCCCGACGCCGCCGATGATGATCATGAACAGAATGCGGAACGACAGGTCGAGATTGTAGGCTTCGGGCTCGACGGTGCCGAGATACGCATACGCGAACAGCGCGCCGGCCACGCCGCAATAGAACGAGCTGACGGCGAAGGCCAGCAGCTTGGCGCGCATCGGCCGGATACCGATCACCTCGGCGGCGACGTCCATGTCGCGGATCGCCATCCATTGCCGCCCGATATTGCCGCGGACCATGTTCTTGGCGGCGAGCGCCATCAGCGTCACGATCGACAGCACGAGCAGGTATTTTTCCTGGGGCGTGTCGAATGCGTAGCCGAGAATGGCCATCGGCTGCGCGGTAATCACGCCCGACGGATTGTAGTTGGTGAACCAGCCCACTTTTGTCAGGCACCAGAGAATGAAGAACTGCGCGGCGAGCGTGGCGACCGCGAGATAGAAGCCGCGTATGCGCAAGCTTGGCAACCCGAACACGATGCCGACAGCCGCGGCCATAACGCCCCCACCCGCGAACGCCAGCAGCAACGGAATGCCCGGTATGCGCAGGATGAAATTGTACGACATGAAGGCCCCGACAGCCATGAACGCCGCCGTGCCCAGCGACAGCTGTCCGGCATAGCCGGTCAGCAGGTTCAACCCGAGTGCCGCCAGCGCGAGGATCAGGCAGGGAATCAGCAGGGCCGAGAACAGGTACGGCGACGCGGTCAGCGGAATGACGACCGAAGGCGACGATGAGGATAAGCGCGAGACCGATACGATCCTGACGGATCGGCAGGATCGCCGAGTCGGCGGCGTAGGTGCTCTTGAACTGTCCGGCTTCGCGATAGAGCATGGGGAAAGTCGGTCAAATCCGGCGAATGATCTTTTCGCCGAACAGGCCTTCAGGGCGCACGAGCAGGAAGACCAGCGCCAGCACATACGGGAACCAGCCCTCGATGCCGCCGCCGACGTACGGGCCGAGGTAGACTTCGGCGAGCTTCTCGGTGGCCCCGATGATCAGTCCGCCGACGATCGCGCCCGGCACCGAATCGAAGCCGCCGAGGATCAGCACCGGAAGCGCCTTCAGCGCAACGAAGGTCAGCGCAAACTGGACGCCGTTGCGCGCGCCCCACAGAAGGCCGGCGACGAGCGCTACGAATCCGGCGACTGCCCAGACGATCGCCCAGATCTGCTGCAACGGGATGCCCACTGCCAGCGCCGCCTGGTGATCGTCGGCGACGGCTCGCAACGCGCGGCCGATGCGGGTGCGGTTGAAGAAAAGCGCCAGCATCGTGACCAGGACCGCTGCGATGCCTGCGGCCGCGAGGTCGAACTTCGACACGTTGATGCCCGTCGGCTCGGCGATCCACGCCAGCGGCTCGTCCTGGATGCCGATATCGAGGCCGCGCACGTTCGCTCCCCACAGCAGTTGCGCCAAGCCCTCGATCAGGAAGCTCAAGCCGATCGTCGCCATGAACAGCGAGATCTGCGGCTGGTTGACCAACGGACGCAGGACGAATTTTTCGATCAGAAGCCCGAGCAGGATCATCGCCAGCAGGGTCACCACCAGCGCGAGGCCGAACGGCAAGCCGTGCTCCATCAAACCGACGAAGGTCAGCGCCGCGAAAAAGACCAGCGAGCCCTGCGCGAAATTGAAAACGCCCGATGCCTTGTATATCAGCACGAAGCCCAGCGCGACCAGCGAATACATGACGCCGGACAGCAGACCGCCGATCAGGACTTCGAAGAAAAATTGCATCGCCTGTCGCCGGTTAATGAGGCACGCCGAGATAGGCGTCGATCACCGTCTTGCTGTTGCGCACTTCGTCGGGCGTGCCGTCACCGATCTTGCGGCCGTAGTCCAGTACGACGACGCGATCGGAGATGTCCATCACGACGCCCATGTCGTGCTCGATCAGCACGACCGTCGTGCCGTATTGCTCGTTGACGTCCAGCACGAAGCGGCACATGTCCTGCTTTTCCTCGACGTTCATGCCGGCCATCGGCTCGTCGAGCAGCAGGAGCGAAGGTTCGGCCGCGAGCGCGCGCGCGAGCTCGACGCGTTTCTGCAGCCCGTACGGCAGCCTGCCGACCGGCGTTTTTCGGATGTGCTGGATCTCGAGGAAATCGATGACCTCCTCGACCTTGGCGCGGTTCTCCAGCTCCTCGCGCCGGCGCGCCCGAACCAGATCGCCTGCTCCAGGACGCGTTGCCTTCATCTTCAGATTGCGGCCGGTCATGATGTTGTCGAGCACGCTCATCCCGCGGAACAGCGCGATGTTCTGGAACGTGCGCGCGATGCCGAGTGCCGCCGTCTCGTGCGTGTCCATGTCGTGCCGCGGCTTGCCGCGAAAGGTGATCGTCCCCTGCTGCGGGTGGTAGACGCCGTTGATGACGTTGAGCAGCGAGCTCTTTCCCGCGCCGTTGGGGCCGATGATCGCCCTGATCTCGTGCTCGCGCACGTCGAGCGAAATATCGTTGAGCGCCTTCACGCCTCCGAAAGCCAGCGATACGCCATCGAGACGCAGAACCGAATCGCCGATCGCGCGGACCGCCGTCATGTTCGCGAGGCGCTCAAGCCGCTGCCTTGGCCGCGCTCGCGGCAAACGTCTTGGCCTCGGCGATCTGCGAATCGGCGGCAACGATGCCGGTGCGGCCATCCTCGAACTTCACCTGGGTCTCGACGTGCTGCACGGTCCTGCCCGAATAGAGTGCCTCGATCAGCTCGGCGTACTTTTCGGCAATGAAGCCGCGACGAACCTTGCGCGTGCGCGTCATCTCGTCGTCGTCGGGATCGAGCTCCTTGTGCAGTATCAGGAACCGCTGCACCTGCGAATCCGCGAGCGAGCCTTCCTGCGCGAGCTCGGCGTTGACTTGCTCGACGCAATCGCGGATCAGCGCCTGGACTTCCGCCTTGGCGGCAAGATCGGTATAGCCGGAATACGGAATGCCGCGCCGCTCGGCCCAATTGCCGACCGAGCCCATGTCGATGTTGATGAACGCGCAAACCTTGTCGCGCCCGATTGCCGAAGGCGACCGCTTCCCTGATGTGCGGAAAAAACTTGAGCTTGTTCTCGATGTAGTTCGGCGCGAACATTGCGCCGGTCGCCAGCTTTCCGACGTCCTTCGCGCGGTCGATGATCTTCAGCTGCCCGGCGGCGTCGAAAAAGCCGGCATCTCCGGTACGGAAATAGCCGGCGGCGTCGATCGATTCGAGCGTCGCGTCCGGCCGCTTGTAGTACTCCTTCAGCAGCATCGGCCCTCGCACCAGCACTTCACCGTTTTCCGCGATCCTGATCTCGACACCGGGCGCGGCCTGTCCGACGGTGTCGAATCTGACCCCGCCGTCGGGCTGCAGGCAGACGTAGGCGCAGGTCTCGGTCGAACCGTAGAGCTGCTTCAGGTTGATTCCGATCGAGCGGTAGAAGCGGAACAAGTCGGGGCCGATCGCCGCGCCCGCGGTATACGCAACGCGGATGCGACTCATGCCGAGCACGTTGCGCAACGGGCCGTATACGACCAGGTTTCCGATCGCGTAGAGCGCGCGATCGAGCATGCCGACCGGCTTGCCGTCGAGGATCTCGGCGCCGCAGCGGCGCGCGACCGCGGTGAAATAGCGAAACAGCCAGCGCTTGGCCGCCGATGCATCCTCCATCCGGATCATCACCTGCGTCAGCAAATTCTCGAAGATGCGCGGCGGGGCGAAATAGTAGCTGGGCCCGATCTCGCGCAGGTCGGTCATCACCGTGTCCGCCCGATTCGGGACAGTTGATCGTGAATCCCGCGACCAGCCACTGCGCGTAGGAAAACAGATGGTCACCGACCCATGCCATCGGCAGATAGGCGAGGATGCTGTCGTCGGCGCTGAGCGTGATCGAATGCGCAGCCGCCTTGCGCCGCGACGATGAAGGCCGCGTGCGTCTGGCAGACGCCCTTCGGCTTGCCGGTCGTTCCCGACGTGTAGAGCATGATCGACACGTCGTCGGGCCGGCCCTTGGCCACTTCGGCGTCGAAGAATCCGGGATGCGCGCGGTCGAATTCGCGGCCGATGTCGAGCAGCCGATCGAGGCTCGACACGTTCTCGTAGTTGCGCAAGCCCCTGGGATCGTCGAAGTAGACGTGTTGCAAGGTCGGAACCTGCGGCTTGGCCTCGAGTATCTTGTCGACCTGCTCCTGGTCCTCGGCCAGTGCATAGCCGATTTCAGCGTCGTTCAGCACATAGACGAATTCCGCGGCGGGCGCGTCCTGGTACATCGGGACCGGGATTCCCCCAATGGCCTGCGCGGCGGCCATCGCCCAGTAGAGCCGCGGCCGGTTGTCGCCGATGATCGCCAGGTGCATGCCGCGCCGGAAGCCCTGCGCGGCAAGACCGCAGGCGAGCGCGCGCACGTCCGCCGCCACCTGGCTCCATGTCCAGGTCTGCCAGATGCCCAAGTCCTTTTCGCGGGTCGCCGGACGATCGCCGCGCACACGTGCGTGCTCGAACAGCAACCGGGGAAACGTCGAGTCTTGCGCGGACTTCATTTCGCTGGAGCTCTTCCTCGAAGCCTTGCGGGTCCGGTGGCCAGTCTTGCCGGGAGGTCATAATACCTGCCGCCGCCATAGGCGCAACCAAGGCGATCGGCCGGCGGTGGGCGGCGGGCAATTCTTACGCGGGCGAGCAGTTCTTGCATGAGGGGCTTGGCCGGCGGTCTCAGCTTGCGCTTGATAAACAATGACTTCTGCAGCGGCACCCTCCTTGCTTCCAGTGAGTCGTCGTGACCATCCGCAGTGACGTGCTGCGGCGTGACGGAGGAACGACCGTGCCCCCAAACTGCGTTGATGGCGTTTGCCGCAGTCCTCGCATGCGATGGCGGAGGCCCGCCGCGTGAACGACGCGCCGGCAACGATGTCGCCATTCGAAACCGGCGCCCCCAAGACGGAGGCCCGGATGCGCGGTGAACCACGCGGTCTGCTCGTGCCTGGACGCAATTGCTGGCGCCTGGCGCACGCGGCACGGGTCGGATTCCTGGTCGACGGAAGCGAGTATTTCAGTGCGGTCCGCGCCGCGCTAGCCGGCGCGCAGCGGGACATATTCATTCTCGGCTGGGACATCGACAGCCGCATGTGGCTGGTTCCCGGTGGCGCGAACGACGGCTTTCCCGAGCCGCTGCGCGAATTCCTCGACGCGCTTCTGGCGCAACGACGAGAGCTGCAGATCTACGTGTTGAGCTGGGACTTCGCGTTGCTGTTCGCGCTCGAGCGCGAGTGGCTTGGGCGCCTGAAGTTCGGTTGGCTGACGCGAGGCAGGCTGCATTTCGAGCTCGACAGCCATCATCCGACCGGCGCGTCGCATCATCAGAAGCTGGTCGTCGTCGACGATGCGCTCGCGTTCGTCAGCGGCTTCGATCTCACCTTCAACCGCTGGGACACGGCGCGCCATTTGCCGGCGGATCCGGCGCGACACAATCCGGACGGTACCCGCTATCCGCCATTTCACGATGTCGGAGCGCTGGTCGACGGCGAGGCCGCGCGCGCATTGGGTGAGCTGGCCCGCGAGCGCTGGCATCGCGCGACCGGAAGCACGGTGCGACCGCCCGAACCGGTGACCGGATCCGCTTCGTGGCCGGCCGGCGCGGCCGTCGCCATCAGCAACGTCGAGGTCGCGATCGTGCGCACCGAGCCCGCGTTCGACGGCGCGCCGGCGATCACCGAAGCGCGGCAACTGCATCTGGATGCGATCGCCGCCGCCACCAGGTCGATTTTCGCCGAAAACCAGTATTTCACTTCTCGTCTGATCGCCGACGCGTTCGAGTCCCGGTTGCGCGAGGCCAGCGGACCCGAAGTCGTGGTCGTCTCGCCGATGACGCAAAGCGGATGGCTTGAGGTCTCGACGATGGGCGTTCTCCGGGCGCGCGTACACCGCCGGCTGTTGCAGGCTGATGCCCAACATCGTTACGGCATGTACTGCCCGTGGCTGGGTGACGAGGCACCGCCGGCCAGCCGCTGCCTCAACGTGCACAGCAAGGTGCTGGTCATCGACGATGAGTTGCTTTCGGTCGGCTCGGTCAACCTGTCGGCGCGCTCGATGAGCCTGGATACCGAATGCAACCTCGCGATCGAGGCGAAAGGCGAGCCGCGGATACTCGCCGCCATCGCGGCCCTGCGCGCCCGCCTGCTCGGCGAGCATCTGGGCAAGGATCCTGCCGCCGTCGCTGCTGAATGCGAGCGCAGCGGATCACTGATCGCCGCAATCGAATCGCTGCGCGGCCAGGGCCGGTCGCTGCGCCCGCTGGGCGTAGCTCCCGAGGACGAGTGGAGTGCCGTGCTCGCCGATCAACCGATGATCGATCCGGTAGAGCCGGTCGATGTCGACAGTCTGCTGTCCGACGTCGTCGCCCGCCACGAGCGCAAGCCCGCGTCGGGGCGCATCGTGGCGATCGCGCTGGTCCTGTTCGCGCTCGCCGCGCTGGCGCTGGCCTGGCGCTACACGCCGCTGCGCGAATGGATCAATGTAGAGTCGCTGGTGCACTGGAGCGACTGGTTCGAAGAAAGCCCATTCGCACCGCTGATCGTCATCGGCGGCTTCGTCCTCGGAGGCCTTTTGGTGATGCCGTTGATGGTGCTGATAGCCGCGACCGGCATCGTGTTCGGCCCATGGCTGGGCATGCTCTATTCGCTGCTGGGCGCCACGCTCAGCGCGATATTTGTCTACGGCATCGGGCGCGAAGTCGGGCGCGACGCGGTGCGGCGGGTCGCCGGGCGACGGATCAACGATCTCTCCCGCCGCATCGCCAAACGCGGCCTGCTCGCGATGCTGTTCGTGCGCATCGTGCCGGTGGCGCCTTTTTCGATCATCAACCTGGTGGCCGGCGCATCGCACCTGGGCTTTCGCGACTTTCTGCTCGGCACGATCCTGGGCCTTTTGCCCGGCACGATTCTGATCAGCTTTTTTGTCGATCGCATCGTCGCGGCGGTGCGGCACCCCGGACCGGTCACATTCGCGCTGCTGGCGCTGGTCGCCGGCATCGCGATCGCCGGCACGCTGGCGGTTCGCGCCCGCCTC
This sequence comes from uncultured beta proteobacterium, assembly GCA_963828595.1. Taxonomy (GTDB): domain Bacteria; phylum Pseudomonadota; class Gammaproteobacteria; order Burkholderiales; family Casimicrobiaceae; genus PALSA-1003. The sequence goes on along the minus strand of CAWHEN010000007.1, from coordinate 867,133 downwards.
AAGCGGAGCGATGCTGCCGACGCGAGCGACCAGGCCGCGCCCCGCGCCAACTGACCGCGCGATGGCGTCCTCGACCATCACCGTCGCGACCTACAACATCCATGACGCGGTCGGCGGCGACGGAAAATTTTCACCCGAGCGCATCGTCGCCGTGGTCGCCGAGATCGACCCGGACATCATCGCGCTGCAGGAAGTCGGGTCGGATCATGACGGCGTCGACACGCTGGAGCGACTGCGCGACGCCACCGGGCTGAACGCCGTCTCAGGACCCGCGCGCTGGCGCGCCGCAGGCGCACACGGCAATTGCCTGCTGTCGCGTCACCCGATCGTCGAATGCACGCACCTCGATCTGACCTACCAGCGCCGCGAGGCCCGCAGCGCGCTCGATGCGGTGATCGATTGCGAAGGTACGCTGCTGCGTGTGCTGGCGACGCATCTCGGCTTGCGTCCCGCCGAGCGCCGCGCGCAGGTGCGCAGCCTCCTCAAGGCGTTGGAAGCGGAGACGCCGCATCCCACCTTGCTAATGGGCGATTTGAACGAGTGGTTTCTGTGGGGCCGTCCGCTGCGCTGGCTGCACCGCCATTTCCGAAAGACGCCGTCCCCGCGCAGTTTTCCCGCGCGCGCACCGCTGCTGGCGCTGGATCGCATCTGGGTCGAGCCCCGCATGCTGTTGCAGCGGTTATGGGTGCATGCGAGTCCCGCCGCGCGCGCGGCATCTGACCACGTTCCGGTCGTCGCCGACATCAGGCTGCCCGACGCGCTTTGACCGGTGCCCGCATCGACGGCGTGCTGTCGCCGCCGGTCCTACAGGCAAATCAGCGCCCCGCCGATACCGTCGCGGGGCTCACTCGCGCATGCTGGAACGTCGGTGCCAACACTTTCGGCGTGCTGCTTCTGCATCGCGATAGTGCAAGCGCCGGTCATCGCGCGGCCCTCTCGGCGGCGCGATACAGCAGCCGCGCCGCGCGGATCACGGTGCGCGCGCGCGGGTAATCAATCTCGAAAGGAAGGCATATGAGTACAACTCCAGCAGTCCACGCTGCACGACGTTGGATCGGGCTGGTCGCTCTCGCATCGCTGGCGGCGACGGCCGGATCGGCGTTCGCGCAATCGGAGCAGGATCAATTGGTCCGCGACGCACAGACGACATTCTCGAATTTCGTCCGCGATCCGGACATGACGTGGTTCCAGCGGCACCTCGGAGAAGCGAAGGCGGTGCTGATCGCGCCGAAGATCGTGCGCGCAGGCTGGATATTCGGCGGTTCGGGCGGACGCGCGGTGCTGTTTTCGCGCAATGCGCAAAGCGGCCGCTGGTCAGGTCCGGCGTTCTATAACATCGCTACCGCGAGCGTAGGTTTCCAGGCTGGCATCGACGTTTCGGAAACCGTCACTCTGGTCATGACCGACAAGGGCCTGAATTCGTTGATGGCAAGTTCGGTGAAGCTGGGCGGTGATGCGAGCGTTGCCGCGGGTCCGATCGGAGCCGGTGCGAAGAGCGATGTGACCGCCGACTTGATCGCGTTCAGCCGCGCCAAGGGTGTCTACGGAGGCTTGAACCTGGATGGTACCGTCGTCCACGTCGCCGACAATTGGAACCAGGCTTATTACGGACGCAGCGTCACGCCGCCTGACATTCTGATGACCGCGAGGGCGCACAATCCGAACGCGGACCAGCTGGGCGATGCAATTAGCCGCGCGGCCGGCGGCGCCAAGACAAGTCTGCGTTAACGCAAGTCATGCGCCGGCGATCACCGCGGCGCAAGTAACGGAGGCGGCTCGGAGCTTCGGCTTCGAGCCGCTTTGTTTGGACGGTGGCGCCGGTGAGTTCGCGCGGCCGGGCTGGCAGCGCGCGGTCGCGTGCTGACTTGAGCGAGCCCATCGTGCCGAGGACGCGCGCCATCGCAGTCCTGCCGTTGCCGCCGCCTCCCCAGCGGTCCAGCGACTGCGCGTGCCGCCTATAGAGCGAATTCCGCATCGAGCATCTCCTGATCCAACCTACCGTGTTCTAGCCGTATCTCGTCGCCAAGATCGCGGGTCGCGCTGCACCAAATACGCTGCATTGCGACGCATTGCGTCACTGGCCCGGGCTCGCCTTGTCCGGACTTCCACCGGCGCCTATGTTTCGATTCGCCCTTGATATTGCTGGCCAAACCGCCCGGCATTCGCTTCCACCCGCCTTCCGGTATCCGCTGCTCGCTGCCATTCGGCCGGGCGTGTCTACACCGGTCACCCCGCAAATCCCGTGCCCGGGATCAGCGGGCTTTGCCCGGGTGCCGGCGGGACTGCGCTTGCCCGGTCGGTGAACGAGGTAAGCTAACAACCGTTCCACCCGGCATCGCAAGCGAAACAAAAGAGTGATCACGTCACGAAGTTCGGCAAAGCGGGCGCGATGGCGCGCCGACGCGCCCCAACCGGCTCTCGTGCGGTTCGTGCTGCTCTCGATGCTGCTGCATGCCACCATCGTCATTCTTTTCGGCACATCGCATGGCGGCGGCGCCGGCCGCGGCGAGGCAATGCTCGATGTGCTTGACGTGACCTTGCGCCGGGAGCCGAGTCTGCCCGATGCCGGCCTGCTAGCGGGACCAGGCGCAGACGCGGCGACTGGACGGGCTTTGCTGCGCCCGCAGCCGATGCCCGCCATCGAACCTGCGAAGACCAGCGAGCCGACGCCGATCGAGCCCGCCAGGCCCGCATCGAGGCAGACCCAGCCCGAAGCTGCGCCGCCGATGCCGCCGTCAGCGGCCGAGCCCTTGCCGCGCATCGATTTGCGCGCGCCGGAGGAGGTCGATAAGCCGTTGATCGCGCCGGTTGCGCCGCCGACAATCGAGCGCCTGGCCCCGCCGCCGAATCCGCCCGCGCTCGCCGCGCCGCTCGACATCGCGCCGCCCTCAATCCCGCTGGTCCCCGCGCCGCCGATCGAACGACTGTCGGCGCCCGCGATTCGGCACGAGTTCGCGCCGACGATCGAGCTCGCGCCGCGGCCCGTGCCGGCCCCTCCCGTCCCTGCCCCCGCGCCGATCGAGCGCCTGGCCGTGCCGGCGGCACCGAAGGCCGTCGCGCCGCCAGTCGAGGTTCCACCCAGTGAGGCGCCGATCGTCCCGCCGCCCATCGATCGTCTCACCGTCCCACGGATCAACCAGGAGCTGGCGCCATCGCCGAACCTGGTCGCACCCAATCCGTCCGTCGCGCCGCTGGCGGCGCCTGCCGGGGCAGTTCCTTCGCAGGCCGAGCGGGCAGCGCCTGCCGCAGGTGCCAAGCCGGCCTCGGAGGTCGCGGTGCCGGCGGCGGTCCCCGGCGCGCGCGCCGCTCCTGCGGCAGCGGAGCCGCCTCGACTGCGCCTGGGTTCGCCAGGCCCCGATGAAGATATTTTCAAACCGAGGCGCGATGTCGCGGCGCCGCCGGGCGAATCGGGCGGCCCCCGCATCAATATGGAGGCTGCGCGCCAACGCGCGCGCGAAATAGCGAGCGAAACGACGAGCACGCGCGGCATCCTGCCTGCGCTGCCGCCACCGCCGGAAAGGCTGTCCAAGGAAAGCCAAGCGCTGGAAAAGGCGATCAAGCCCGACTGCCGCACCGCTTATGCCGGCATGGGTCTGCTCGCGGTCCCGGTCCTGGTGGCGAGCACGATCAGCGACGGCGGTTGTCGCTGGTAGTGTCGGCGCTCAGTGGCCAGCGCCTCGCGCTCAAGCGAGGGATAAGAGTCAGTGCCCGATATTGAGCGCTTCCAGGAACCGCGAGACCATGTTGTATGCCGCGACGGTCGCTACCAGCTCGACCAATCCGCGTGCATCGAAGTGGGTGCGCAACGCCTCGAATTGCGCATCGGGAACCTGCACGTCACGCGTCATCGTGTCGGTCAGCGTCAACACCGCGCGTTCGAGGGTCGTGAATCCGTCGCCGATTTTCTCTGCCTGCAAGGCGGCGATTTTCGCCTCGCCGATGCCGGCCTTGCGCGCCAGCGGCAGATGCGCGTCGAATTCGAACGGCGCACGATTGAGCACGGCCACCCGAAGAATCACCAACTCGCGCAGATCCGCGGCAAGTGAGCTGCGGTTGCGCACCGCCGTCAGCATCTGCTCCCAGCCCGCGGCGAGCGGCGCGCTGTTTAGCAGGACCCGGTAGAGCAGAAGAATCTCGCCGCGTTCGGCGAGAATAGCAGCCTCGACCGCCGCAAGCTCAGGGCGGGACCCAGGGGTAATCGGCGCAACACGTGTCGTCATTTTCGTTTGTTTCCAACGTTGTTAATACCGCCATCGGCGAAATCGCACCCGGTCGATCGCGCGGGGATGGCCACCCGACCACTGCTGCAAACGCGATGCTAGCAGTTCGGCCAAAGTATCCGTTGCCGGAATAAAAAGAAGAGGAACACGTCACGACAACCTTCGATCAAGGCTTCTGCCAGCAGTATTTCTTTACTCGATTCCCACGGCTGCGCCTGCGCAGGCGGCGTACACGAACCGCACCGCCACGTTCTTACGGCTGGAATAGCGGTTGCGGGTCCGCTGTTGGCCACTACGATGCGCCATCGCGAGTGATCGACGGCGCCGTCACCAGCTTGCGGGAGAACCGCCATGGAACCGATCCGCCGTATATCGAGATGGGTTATCGCGGTAGCGTTGGCCTATGCCGTAGGGATGCTGCCGAGCTGCGCTTCGATGGGAGGAGGAATGCGCTACGATCTGCTGCCGAATCTCTCTGCCACGATTGGGGAGAGTGCAATCTGACGCGTAGTGGTCGTTGCGGGCAGTGCCGTCGACCGTTTTTTTACGGCTCGCCCCTACGGGTGTCGGCGCGACGACTCACCGCCGCGCCAGCGCACCACCAGGCGCGTGGCATCATTTCAGGCGATAACTGAGCACGTGTCCTTGCTGCGACGTCGAACGCAGTCCGACCCATTCGCCTTCGGACGAATACCAGACCTCGATCTTGTTGCGTGCAGTGTCGATCCGATAGTGCGTCGCCTCGACCGATGCGCCGCGCACCGTGAACGCCTCCTTGTCCGGCGCGTGGACGGTAATCGGCGTCGATGCGCCGGTCTGCACGTTAATCAGATTCGCCTGCTTCAACACTCGCGGATTCCAATAGGCAAAGCTCATCACGCACGCGGGCAGCTGCTGCTGCGCTCCCGGTCCGTCGATGACGAAATGGCCACCTTCGAGCCGCCCGGCGACCGTCGTGACCTTGCCTTTTTCGACCGTCCTTGTCTCGATCCGGGTCAGACAATCGCGCTGCCAGGTTTCTTCCTCGTGCTGCTCGTAGCTACCGGCCTCGAAGCCGAGCAGCGACACGCGAAAGCGCATATCGCTCACCACCGAGTGCGCATCTCCTTTCTGCTGAAGGGAAATGTCGTGGGTGCCGATCGGCAGCCCGTCCAGGCTGACGTCGAAATGCCATTCGCGCGCGGCCGCGCCGTTCGCGATCAGCAGCAGCAGAAACGCCGCCGCCAGCAGCGTCCACCCGGCGACATGGCGGCGCCGGGTCGCGCCCCGCCCCGGTCTGCGGCTGCGTACGGGACCGGTGGAAGCTGGTTGGGATCTTCGAGCGCGGTGCATGCCGATTTGGAGGTGCAGTCGGCACCGATGGTTGCGTACCGGCAATGCAGGACGCGGTCCGACATCCGGATTCATCCATGCGCAGTTGCGCCCGCAGATCGCGACCGGCGACGATACGCGTTTCGGGCATCATGCCTTCGCCGCTGGGGTAGAATCGGCGACCATCCGCTGCTGCCACTCGATCCCATGCTCCGTCACGCCCCGCGCAACGCACTAGTGATCATTCTGGCGTGCATCGCGTGCGCGGCCGATGCAGCGGCGGTCGACGATCGCTATGCCGCGGATCCCAAATTGCGCCGCTTCGTCGACAGCATGCGCGGCGAGACCGCCGCTTTGCATCTCGGTCGTATCATCTATCGCAAGCGCTGGGAGGAGCCGCTGACCGAGGCGCTCTATCAGATCTGTGGCGCCAACGCATTGGCCGTGGCAATTCCCTGCCATCGGGTTGTACGCAACGATGGCGCGCTGGCCGGCTATCGCTGGGGCATCGAGCGCAAGCGCGCGCTGCTCGAGCGCGAGTCGCGCCGGTGAACGCGCGCGACCGCGCCGTCGCGCACGTTGCCGACATCGCCGCAGCCGATGTCCGGACGCGGCTGGTCTCGGCCGACTGGGAGGAGATCGCCAGCGATCTCGATGGCCGCGGCAGCGCCGTCATCGAGCGCGTGCTCAATCCGGCGCACTGCGCGGTCGATAGCCGCCCTGTACGAGGCCGACGAAGGCTTTCGCAGCAAGGTCGTCATGGAGCGTCACGGCTTCGGCCGCGGCGAGTACAAATACTTCAACTATCCGCTGCCGCCGCTGGTAGCCGACTTGCGCACTTCCCTCTACCCGCACCTTGCCGCGATCGCCAACCGCTGGAACGCCGCGCTCGGCATCGACGTACGCTATCCGGCCGCACATTCGGCGTTCCTCGCGCGCTGCCACGCGGCGGGGCAGACCAAGCCGACGCCGCTGATGCTTCGCTACGGTGCCGGCGATTACAACTGCCTGCACCAGGACCTCTACGGCGAGCACGTGTTTCCGCTGCAGGCGACGATCCTGCTATCGGATCCGGACGGGGATTTCATCGGCGGCGAGTTCGTGCTCACCGAGCAGCGACCGCGCATGCAGTCGCGGCCGGACGTCGTACCGCTGCGCCAGGGCGACGCCGTGATTTTCGCCGTCCATCACCGTCCGGTGCAGGGTACGCGCGGCGTCTATCGCGTCAATATGCGGCACGGCGTCAGCCGCGTGCGTCGCGGCCGTCGCCAGACGCTGGGCATCATCTTTCACGATGCCGCGTGAGGACAGCGCGATGAGCGGCGATCTGTTCGATCTCGATGGAGTCGAAGCGCCGCAGCATCATCTCGCGCCGGGAGCGGTGCTGCTGCGCGGGTTCGCCGGCGCAGCATCGGCGGTGCTCGCGGCCGATCTGCAGCGCGTGATCGCGCGAGCGCCGTTTCGCCAGATGGTGACGCCGGGCGGACTGTCGATGTCGGTGGCGATGACCAACTGCGGCGCCTGCGGCTGGGTCAGCGATCGCACCGGCTATCGGTACGACCCGATCGATCCCGACAGCGGAAAACCGTGGCCGGCGATGCCAGAGTCTTTTCTTCGGCTGGCAGGCGAAGCGGCAGCGCGCCGCCGGCTTCGATGGGTTTCGCGCCCGACGCCTGTCTGATCAACCGCTACGAAACCGGCGCCAAGCTATCGCTGCACCAGGACAAGGACGAGCGCGACTTCGGTCAGCCGATCGTGTCGGTGTCGCTGGGCGTTCCCGCGACATTTCTGTTCGGCGGCTAGAAGCGATCCGGGAAGACGATGCGCGTGCCGGTGCGGCATGGCGACGTCCTCGTCTGGGGAGGGCCGGCGCGGCTCAACTACCACGGCGTATTGCCGATCAAGGCCGCCCAACATTCGTTCGGCGGCGCGCATCGCATCAATCTGACTTTGCGGCGTGCGGCTTGACGGCTTCCGCGCGGTGGCGGCACGCCGTGCGCCGCGCTCCCGGACTCGGGGTGCGCCGCCGACCAGAAATCCTCAGGCGCTTATAATCGCAGCAACAGCTTCCGGTGAGCGTCGGCGGGAGGCGGGGGACACCGTGGAATTGTCGAGTCTGCGATTTGCCGACGTCGTCGTGGTGACGCCTGTCGGACCTATCGATCATGCCGGATCGACGCGGCTGCAACCGGCGTTGGCGCCGTTCGTCGAGGATGCGGCCAAGGCTCGAAGCGCACTCGTTCTGGACCTCTCGCGGGTCGGATACATCAGCAGCATGGGACTGCGCCTGCTGATGATCGCGGCGAAGGAGCTGCGCTCGCATGGCGCGCGGATCGCCGTCGCCGCCATGCAGCCGATCGTCGCGGAGATCTTCGACATCGCGCGCTTCGGGCACGTGGTCGAAGTGTTTCCCTCGGTGCGCACCGCGCTTCAGGCCGTGTCGGCGCCGGCGCTGGCGGCGTACGAGGCCGCGACCCGATGAAGTGTGTTCGCTTCTGGGGCACGCGTGGATCGCTGCCGGTCGCGCTAACGGCGTCGGGTGTCCGGCGCAAGCTCGTCGCGGCGCTGCGCGGCGCGTCGGGTCGCACCTTCGCTTCCGAGGACGAATCAACGCGTACGTCGACATCCTCGGAATGGCCATCGGCGGCAGCTACGGCGGCCATTCTTCGTGTGTCGAGATCGAGACCGGCGGGCCGGACTACGTGCTCTGCGACCTGGGCTCCGGCGTTCGTCCGTTCGGCCACCAGGCGATCGCGCGCCACGGGCCGGCGTCGCCGCAGACTTATCACATTTTCATGTCGCACGTGCACTGGGACCACATCATGGGGTTCCCGTTTTTTGCCCCGGCATACATCCCCGGCAACCGCATCCGCATCTACGGCGGTCATGCCGTGGTCGAAGAGGCGTTGCGGCGGCAGCAGGGCCCGCCCTCGTTCCCGGTGGATTTTTCGGCGCTGCGCGCGGACATCGAGTTCGTGCAGCTGGAGCCAGGGCAGTCAATACGACATCGCCGGATTGCAGGTCAGAGCTGATGCCGCAGAGACATGGCGGAGGCTCGTACGGCTATCGCTTCACGTCCGCCGGAACGGACGGTGGTCTACTCGACCGACTCCGAGCACAAGCTGACCGACGCTGCGGAAACCGAAGCGTTCGTCGACTTCTTTCGCGATGCCGACCTGGTCATCTTCGACGCGATGTACTCGCTGGCCGATGCGATGTCGGTCAAGGCGGACTGGGGGCATTCGAGCAACATCGTCGGCGTCGAGCTCTGCCAGATGGCCGGGGCGCGGCACCTGTGCCTGTTCCATCACGAGCCGATGCACGATGACGCAGGCGATCGCCCGCCTGCTCGCGGAAACGCGGCGCCTCGAGGAGATCACACGCACCGGAGATCCGCTGCAGGTCAGCGCCGCCTACGACGGGATGGAAATCCGTTGGTGAACGGTTCGGCTGCGGCGACTGCGCCCGCAGCATCGTCGTACCGTCGTATAGTGGCGATCGGCGTGGCCCTGCTCATCGCTCTGGCCGCGCTGATATGGCTGCAGCCGCGCTGGAACACACGACTGCAATCCACCTGGTTCGACACCTACCAGCTGCTGAAGCCGCGCGATGTCGCAACGTCGCCGGTCACGGTCGTTGAAATCGACGAGGCAAGCCTGACGCGGCTCGGACAGTGGCCCTGGTCGCGGACCGTGCTCGCCGAACTGATCCGCAGCATCGCGCGCGAGCGGCCGGCCGCGATCGGTATAGACATATTGATGCCCGAGCCGGACCGGCTGTCGCCCGATCGGCTGCTCGCGCAGGCGAGGCAAGCGGACCCGACGCTGGCCAATCGACTGCCGACGCTGCCATCGAGCGACAGCGAGCTTGCGCGCGCGATCGCCGAGGCGCCGGTCGTGCTCGGACTCGCCGGCACGCCGGCAGCGACGTCCCGCCAACCGCTCGCGCCGCCATTCGTCGTCGTAGACCGCGTGCAGCGCGATCCGGCGCGAGCCTCGACCGTGGTGGACCTGCCGCATTACGCCGGCGCGCTGACCAACATCGACCTGCTCGACCGCAGCGCGACCGGGCACGGCCTGATCTCGGCCGGCCGCTCGGACGACGTCATCCGGCGCCTTCCTCTGGCAGCCCGGATCGCCGACGGCTTCGTCCCGTCGTTGCCGATCGAGATGCTGCGGGTCGCGCTGCATGCCAGCGCGGTTCGATTGTTCGTCGACGGCCCGGTCGTCGAGTCGATCGGCGTCGGCGATTTCGTCGTGCCCACCGAGGACGATGGCGAGCTTCGTATCTATTACGCGCGGCGCGACTCCCACCGCTCCGTGTCGGCGATCGACGTGCTGGACGGCAAGGTCGATCCGCTGCGTTTCGATCACAAGCTCGTGCTGATCGGCACGACCGGCCTCGCCGTGGCCGACTATCAGAACACGCCGCTCGGCGTGCGCATGCCGGGAAGCGAAATCCAGGCGCAGGTGCTGGAGAACCTGTTCGACCAGACCTGGCTCGATCGGCCGCGCTGGGCGCCACGCCTCGAGCTCGCACTCTTCGCGCTGTTCGGACTGATGCTGATCGCGGTCACGCCGCGCTGGAAGGCGCGCAACGCCGCCCTGCTCGCGACGGCGTGCATGGCGCTGCCGGTCGCTGCCGGCGTTCGTCGCGTTTTTTTCGAGACGGCTGGTCTTCGACGCGGCCGCGCCCGCGCTGGGACTGCTGATCCTGTTCAGCTTCATGCTGCTGCTCAGCCTGGGCGAGGCGGCGCGGCAGCGCAAGCGGCTCGAGCAGGTGGTCCAGGCACAGCGCGAGCAGGCCGCCTACATCGACGGCGAGCTGGCGGCGGCGAAGCGCATCCAGACCGGCTTTCTGCCCGCGTGCCGATTTCCTGCGCGACGACTCCCGGGTCGAGCTCGCCGCGGCGATGACGCCGGCGCGCGAAGTCGGCGGCGACCTCTACGATTTTTTCCTGCTCGGCTCCGACCGCCTGTTCTTCCTGATCGGCGACGTCGCCGGCAAAGGCGTGTCGGCGAGCATGTTCATGGCCGTCAGCAAGGCCCTGTACAAGAGCACGAGCTTGCGCAGCCCAGGCTCGCCGATCGCCGACTTGATGCGCGCGGCGAACGAGGAAGTTTCGCGCGACAACCCGGAGATGTTTTTCGTCACCGCCTTCGCCGGTGCGCTGGATCTGCGCTCGGGCGAGCTCGACTACTGCAACGCGGGACACGAAAATCCGTACTTGCTGACACAAGGCCGCGCTGGCGTCGTACGACTGACCGACGGCGCCGGACCGCCGCTGTGCACCGTCGACCGCTTTGCCTACGAAGGCGCCTCGCGAGCGCTGCAGCGTGGCCAGATGCTCTGCCTGGTCACCGACGGCGTGACCGACGCGCAGAATCCGGCGGGCGAGCGCTACGGCAGCCAGCGACTGCAGGAGAGGCTTGCCGCCCTTGCGGTCGCCGGCACCGGCGCGCATGCGCTGGTCGACGCCTTGCGCGCCGACGTACGCTCGTTTGCCGGCGGCGCCGAAGCCACCGACGACGTCACCGTGCTGGCCCTGCGCTGGATAGGACCGCCAGCCGCCGCGTAGCAGGCCCGTACCCCGGCGCGGGTCGCCGCGCCACGCGCCGCCGCTTTTCAGCGCACCAGGATCTCGACGCGGCGGTTGCGCGGCTCGGCGACGCCGTCGGCGGTCGGGACCGCCAGCGCTCGCTTGCCGCGCGAAATGGCTCGGACGTTTTCGGGCGCGATGCCGCGGCCGATCAGCGCTGCCCGCATGCTGTCCGCGCGCTGCTGCCCCAGTGCGTCGTTGGACGCATCGTTGCCGACCGCGTCCGTATGCCCGACGACCAGCACGTCAGGCACCGGCCGGCGCGCGATTTCGGCGAGGATGCGGTCGACATCCTGCTTCGACTCGTCGGTCAGCTCGTCACTGCCCTGGACGAAATACAAGGTGAATGCCGCGGCTCGGGCAGGCTGCGCCGCGAGCGCCGCGCCGAATTGCGCCTCCACCTCCTGCGGGCTCGAGCGGTAAGCACGCGGCCGCAAGGGCATCACCTTCGCGGCGGCATACGGCTGGTCGAGCACGAGCTCCTTGTCCTCTTCCTTGACCACGACGGAGGTCGCGTGGCCGTCCTTCTCGGGCAGCAGCACGATGGTGCCGCTGCTCGCGCAGCCAGCGACCAGCGCGCAGCTCACTACGAATGAGACAGCGCGACGGGTTGCATGCGCGAGCTCGGTCATTCGGCGCTGACGACGAATTCGGTTCCGCGCACACCGAGTATCGCGGTGGGCGTGCGCACCGTCATCGCGTCGGGCGAGCTCTTGGCGATGCGGCCGGAGATGACCGCGAGCGTCCCCTTGTTCAGCGACGCGTCGAACCGGCCCTGGCCGGTCGTCGGCTCGAACGCATAGCGATCGAGAGACAGGACGCTGCCGGGACCTGCCGACAGCAGCGAATCGTCGTCCATCGTTATCCCGACCGCGCTGTCGGCGCCGGTCTTCACCACATCGGCGCTTTGCAGCCGCGCGCCGACGGTCCCCGGCAGGGTCCGACCTCCGCGCTCGATCGTTACCTCGCCCTTCGCCGTCTTGATCTGGCCGATCTCCGCCGCGGCCGCCAGGTTCACCACGCAAAGCGCGGCAAGGACCGCCGCCATGCCGCCGAGACGCTTCAATGCAGCCGCCATGTTTTCTCCTTGCCGCAGGTCTTCGCACGACAATACCGAAGTCTATCGCGGAGCGGCTACCGGCGCCGCGGCCACGAAGCGGTCGCGTCCGGTCAGCATATAGGGCGGCCGCTCTGGCCGTGTCGCACCCAATCGGCGTCCCCGTTCGCCGCAACCCGCCCGACGGGCGCCGGTGCGCTATTTTCAGGCGGAAATTTGGCGTAAGCTTTTTTCATGAACGAATCGGCGACTTTGTTCAGCGCACTGCGGCAGACGGCCGATGCCGAGGTCGTGTCCGCGATCGTGGCGCTGGTCCGCGACGCACCCGACCGCAGCCTGAGTCGAGTCAATGCGCTCGCCTTCGCGGCCAGGACCGGGCTCGACGAGGAGCGCGTGATCGCCACGTTCCTGCATGCCGCCCGCCTCGGCCTGTTCGAGCTGTCGTGGAATGTGCTCTGCCCGGGTGCGGCGGCGTGCTCGACGCCGGCGCCTCGCTGAAAACCGTCAACCAGGCCGAGTATGCCTGTGCGCTGTGCGCCGCCGGCTACGAGCCCACGCTCGATGAAATGGTCGAAGTGACGTTCACCGTGAGTCCGCGCGTGCGCCGGATCGCCGCCCATTCGCCGAATCAGCTTCCAGCGATCGAGTACTATCCGGCAGATATTCTGGAGCTCGGGCATCGACGCTGCCCGACGAAGCGTTCGCCCGGATGATCGACGAGGTGACGCTCGAAATGGTCGAGCTGCCGCCCGGCGAGAAAGCGATGCTGTCGCTGACGCTGCCGGCGGAATTCGTGATCGTCTTCGAGCCGGTCACGCACTGCGCGCAATTCATCGACGTGAAGGGCGAGCCGACCCGCGAGCGCCAGTCGCTGACGATCGTGTACAGCAAGACGCACGCGCCGAACGAGACGCTGATCTATGCAGCCCGGGCCGCTGCGACTGACGCTGGAGAATCGCAGTGACATCCGCGTCGTGCCGGGAGTCTATGTCGCCGGGCAAACGATGCACGACATGCTCGGCAAGCGCCGGCCATTCCTGACCGCAAAGCGCCTGCTGACCAATCAGACGTTTCGCGAGATCTACCGGACCAGCACGCTCGACGTCGACCAGCGGCTCAAGATCACGAGCCTCACGTTCCTGTTCACCGATCTCAAGGGCTCGACCGATCTGTACGAGCGCGTCGGCGATCTGGTGGCGTTCGACATCGTCAAGGAGCACTTCAAGATACTGCACGAGATCATCGCCGCCGAATCGGGCGCGGTCGTCAAGACCATCGGCGACGCGGTCATGGCGACCTTCGCCACGCCCGATCGGGCGATCGCCGCAGCGCTGCGCATCCGCGCTGCAATGGGCGATCTCAACCAGCGCCGCAACAACGAGGACCTGCTGCTGAAGATCGGCATCCACGAGGGGCCGTGCCTCGCGGTCACGCTCAACGATCGCCAGGACTACTTCGGCCAGACCGTCAATATCGCATCGCGCGTACAGGCGCTCGCCGTGTCGCGCTCGATCCTCGCGACCGGATCGGTCGTCGATCATCCCCAGTCGACCGAGCTGCTCCGCACCGACGGCATCAAGCCGACGCCGCGCCGTCTGCCTTTGCGCGGTATCGCCGACGAGGTAGCGGTGTATGAGATACCCTGAGGGTGCCGCGATGGCCGCAAGCTGCTATCTTTGCGCGATCGGGAACAAGACGATCCCGAATACCGACGCCGGCGACGCCCTAGGCGTTTGCCAGCTCTGCGACGTGCTCGCCTGCCAGGGCCACGCCGTTCGCGATGCGAACTATCCGCGCTGGATTTGCGTGCTTTGCGATCTGACGCTGCTCACCGTTGCCGCGGTCCTGCAGAGCGGCGACGAGGGCGCGCAGCGGGCCGCATTGAGCGACGTCTCCGAGGAGGTGATCCGGACGGCGCGATCGATACGCTCGGCGAGACAGTATTTCCGGAATCGCCCGAGGGATTCCTGGGGATGGATCCAGGCCGCCTCCGAGGAATACCGGGGTTTGCCCCCATCGGCGCTCGACGGCGAGTTGTCGCCGATGTGGCGCGACTTGTCCGACGACGGGCAGGAGATGATTCGCTGCGCGCTCGCCATCGTCGACAAGCTCGACCTTCGCGATCCGGAGTTGATCGGGATACTGCGAGGGGTTCGCGCCGGAGTAGTACGCCGTGTCTGAGAACTTCGACGCGCGGGGCCACCCCGGCTGGACCTCGTCGGGACAGGTTTCGGTGCCCCAGCAGTCCTGGGACAAGACCTCGTTGCGGGATGCGCGGTATGTTCGGCTAACCCGCAGCGACAACCAGGCTTCGGGCATGTTCAAGGTAACGCCGCGAGAAGCGGCTGGCGGGAACGCGGTTTGGGTGAGTCCCGGCCAGCTCGGTCTCGCAGCGAAAGAAATCCGTGCGGTGACGATCGAGGCCGCGAGCAGGAAAGCGTACCAGTGGAGTCAGCTAGTCGGAACCGCATGGGGCCAGCTGACGCTGATCGGTCTCGCGCTGGGCCTGATCGGGATCGGCATCGACGCCGCATTCGACATTGGCAAGTACAAGCTGCTGTTTCCGACCAGCGATGCCATGATGGCCTTGGCCCGGTTCGGCGCCTATGTCCTGAAGGCTCTCGGGCTGTTGATCGTCTTTCTGCAGGCTACCTGGTTCAAGAAGGACTAACGACAGGCGAGCCGCTCACTGCCCCTCGCGGGTGTCGTCGAACAGGTCTTGCAGCAGAAATTTTTCGAGCGCCTCGGTATCGGCCGGTCGCGCCGACAAGGTAACGACGCGGCCGCCGTGACGCCCCGACTCCCAGGTGAAATCCTCGTGCTCGTGCTCGCGGATGATAACGATCATCCTGCGCACCACGGCGATGCGCATGTCGGGATTGTTGCCCTTGCGCACTTCGATCATCTGCGGCGTCTGCCGGCCCATCTGGGTATTCCATCCAAAAAACTCGAACGCCGCATCGTCGTAGGACATCCGCTTGATCTGGAAAATGCCCCCGCCGCGGATCGACCGCTGCGCGGCGACGCCGTGCGCGGCGCCGGGAAGATTGGCGGCGATCTTGGTATTGAAGTCGGGCTCGGAATTGTCTTGCGCTGACTCGACTACGCCGCGCGCGCGTCGATTGGCCTGCACGAACGAAAGAAAATCGCCTTGCCCTGGAGGCCTCGCTTGCGGCGGCGCCGGAGCCGCAGCGATCTGCGGCGGCGGAGCGAGTGCCGGCGTTCGAATCGCCGGCGCCTCCAGGCGCGGCACTGCAACCATCGGCGGCGGTCTTACGCGGGGCGCCGGGCGCGGCACCCTCGGCAGCGGCTCCGCCGCGGGCTCTGCGCGAGCGGCCGGCGGCGACGGCGATGGCGGCTTCGCCTCGGCAAGGTCGACCTGGATCGGGTTGCTTTCCTGATCGATCGCCTGCTGATCGAGGCCGGGGATCGGTGGATGGGTGACGAACAGCAGGAGCGCCGCCAAATGGACGAGCAGCGATACGGCCGCCGTTACCCACACCTTGCGAATGGTCACGACGTCCTGCCGGGTGGCAGGCTTGTGCAACCAATGGCTCATCGGCCACTCGTCGGGCGGTGGCCGCGGGCTGGAGATGGAGGTAAGGGTGGTCATCGGCTTGGGGTACGAGCGCCGGCTCTCGAATAGTCGCACCGGAGAATCCATAGATCCAATACGAGCCAAAGGCGGGCGATTTGTTCCCATCCCCTTTCAGCGCGCTGTCAGCGTCACGTCCGGATCGCGCCCGGGCCAAAATCGGCTACGCTCGCGGTTTTGCAGCCAGCCCCCATCTTAGCAATGTCCTCAGCCCTCTTCACGCCGTACAAGCTGCGCAAGGTCGCGCTCGCCAACCGCATCGTCGTTTCGCCGATGTGCCAGTACTCGGCCGTCGACGGCTGCGCGACCGATTGGCACCTCGTCCACTGGGGCCAGTTGCTGCAGTCGAGCGCGGGGATGTTCACGATCGAGGCCACCGCGGTATCGGCGATCGGACGCATCACCTACGGCTGCTTGGGCCTCTACGACGACGCCTGCGAAAAGGCGCTGGGCGAGCGCTTGGCGATCGCGCGCAAGCACGCACCGCCGATGCCAGTGGCGATCCAGCTCGCGCACGCGGGGCGCAAGGGCTCGTCGCAAGTGCCGTGGGAAGGCGGGCAGCTGATTCCGGTCGCGCAGGGCGGATGGACACCGGTGGCGCCGTCGGCGATACCGCAGCTCGAGCACGAAACGCCGCCGGCCGCGCTCGACGCGGCAGGCCTGATGCAGATCAAAAGCGAATTCGTCGCCGCCGCGAAGCGCGCGGCGCAGCTCGGTCTCGATGCGCTCGAGCTGCACTGCGCCCATGGCTACCTGCTGCACGAATTTCTTTCGCCGCTATCGAACCGGCGCGATGACGCTTACGGCGGCTCGTTCGACAATCGCGTGCGCTTTCCGCTCGAAGTCTTCGCGGCGGTGCGCGACTGCTGGCCGCAGGACAAGCCGATGGGCGTGCGCATCTCGGCCACCGATTGGGTCGACGGCGGCTGGACGATCGAGGACTCGGTTTCTCTGGTCCGGCGTCTCAAAGCCGGCGGCTGCGACTGGATCGACACGTCGAGCGGCGGCATCTCGCCCGCGCAGAAGATCCCGCTCGGTCCCGGCTACCAGGTACCGCTGGCGCGCGAGATACGCCGCGCGATCCACATCGCGACGATGGCGGTAGGTCTGATCACCGAAGCCAAGCAGGCCGAGGCCATCATTGCCTCCGGCGACGCCGACCTGATCGCGATGGCGCGCGCGATGCTGTGGGATCCCCGCTGGCCATGGCACGCCGCCGCGGCATTGGGCGCCCAGGTCTACGCGCCACGAGCCGTACTGGCGCTCCCCTCCGCGCGAGGCTGCCGCTGTCATCGCGCATGCGAAGGTCGGCATGCGATAGCGCTGCCCGCCGGCGAATACTGGATATACTTTCCCACGCGCGCCGTGGGTCATGCGAGCCAAGACGGTTCAGGAGGACTGATGTTCATCGCCAAGCGTTTGTTGCCGGGTCTTTTGCTTGCCGCCGTCGCGATGACGGCGCGTGCGGAAATGTCGGAGATCAACGTCGCGCAGCAGTACGGCGTGGCTTTCCTGCCGCTGATGCTGATGGAGCGCGACAAGCTGGTCGAAAAGCACGCCAAGGCCGAAGGGCTCGGCGAGATCAAGGTCGGATGGATCAAGGTCGCGGGCCCGAGCGTGATGAACGATGGCATCATCAGCGGCGCGCTGCAGTTCATCTCGGTCGGCGCGCCGTCGCTGATCACCTTGTGGGACAAGACCCGGGACAACGTCCAGATCAAGGGTATGTCGGCGCTGACGACCTATCCGCTCTACCTCAACGTGCGCAACCCGAACATCAAGTCGATCCGCGACTTCAGCGACAAGGACAAGATCGCCATTCCGTCGGTCAAGATCTCGACGCAGGCGATCATGTTGCAGATGGCGGCGGCCAAAGAATACGGCGATCAGAATTATGCCCACTTCGATCCATGGACCGTCGGCCTGTCGCACCCGGATGCGCTGGTCGCATTCATCAACCTGACCGGCGGCGTCGATGCGCATTTTGCGACGTCGCCGTTTCACGAGCAGGAGATCAAGGTCCCCGGCATCCGGACGCTGACCACCAACTACGAGATCCTGGGCGGGCCGGCGACCGCGCTGGTGATCGCCGCGTCGACCAAGTATCGTGAAGCCAATCCGAAGAGCTACAAGGCGTTCTTCGACGCGCTGAAGGAAGCGATCGACACCATCAACAAGGACAAGCGCGCCGCGGCCAAGGTCTATCTCGAGCAGGCCAAAGACACCAAGAATAGCGTCGATGAAATCTACGCGATGATCAACGCCTCGGATTACGCGTACACACTGGTGCCGCAGAAGGTCGGCAAAACCGCGGATTTCATGTTCAAGATCGGCTCGATCAAGACCAAGCCCGCTTCGTGGAAGGACCTGTTCTTCCCCGAGGTGCAGAACCTGCCGGGCGACTGAAAGCGCGCACGATGCGCGAAACACTCCGCATCGGCGCCGGCGCCGGATTTTCCGGCGATCGCCTCGAGCCTGCGGTGGTGCTCGCGGAGCGCGGCCGCATCCAATACCTGGTGCTCGAATGCCTGGGCGAGCGCACGGTGGCGCTGGCGCAGCTGCGCAAGCGGAACGATCCGGCGCGCGGTTACGACCCGTTGCTCGAGCGGCGGATCGAATTGCTGCTGCCCTTGTTGCGGCGGCACGGCGTGCGCCTGATCACCAACATGGGCGCGGCCAATCCGATCGCCGCCGCCGATGCGATCATCGCCATCGCGCGAAAGCAAAAGACGCCAATCCGCGTGGCGGTCGTCACCGGCGACGATGTGCTGGCGAAGATCGAGCCTTCCGAGCTTACGCTGGAGACGCAGGCGCCGATCGCGAAATACGGCGAGCTCGTTTCGGCCAACGCCTATCTCGGCGCCGCGGCGCTGTTGCCCGCGCTGCGAATCTGGTGCCGACATCGTCATCACCGGACGCGTCGCCGACCCTTCGCTGTTCCTCGCGCCCATGGTCCACGAATACGGCTGGCAGCTCGACGACTTCGACCGGCTGGCGCGAGGCACGTCGATCGGGCATCTGCTCGAGTGCGCGGGACAGCTCTGCGGCGGCTATTTTGCCGAGCCCGGGCGCAAGGACGTACCCGACATGGCGCACCTGGGCTTTCCCTACGCCGATGTCGATGCCGACGGCAGCGCGACGCTGGGGAAGGTCGAACAAACCGGCGGCTGTATCACCCTAGCCACGGCGAAAGAGCAGTTGCTCTACGAGGTGACCGATCCGTTCGGCTATGTGACGCCGGATGTCGTCGCCGACTTTTCCACCGTGACGATGCGCGAGGCCGGACCGGATCGCATCGACGTACGCGGCGCGACCGGCAAGGCGCGCCCGGCGAAACTCAAGGTCAGCGTCGGCTATCTCGCCGGCTACGTCGGCGAAGGCGAGATCAGCTACGGCGGCGCCAACGCTCTGGCTCGCGCAAGGCTCGCCGGCGACATTGTCCGACAGCGCCTGGACAAGGAATTTTCCGATCTGCGCATCGATCTGATCGGCAGCACCTCGCTGCACGGAAAATCGTTCGATCCCGCCGAACAGCCGTACGAAGTTCGCCTGCGCGTCGCCGCGCGCGCGACAACGCCGGAGCGCGCATCGCTGGTCGGCGAGGAAGTCGAAGCGCTGTATACCAACGGTCCCGGCGGCGGCGGCGGCACGCGCAAGTACGTGCGACGAGCAGGTCGGCATCGTCTCGACATTGATCGAGCGCGAGCGCGTGCCGACAAAGGTGACATTGAGAGAGTGGTCGCGCGATGCCCAAGCTGCATGAGCTCGCGCACTGCCGCGCCGGCGACAAGGGCGATACCTCGATACTGTCGCTGATCGCGTACCGGGCGGAGGATTATCCGCTGCTGGCCGAGCGTGTCACCGTCGATGCGGTCAGGCGGCACCTGCAGGGCATCGTACTGCGGCGAGGTTCGGCGCTACGAGTTGCCGGCTTTGTGGGCGCTGCAATTCGTTTGCGACAGGTCGTTGAACGGCGGCGTCACGACTTCGCTGGCGCTCGATGCACACGGCAAGTCATTGAGTTACGCGCTCCTCGAAATGAACGTCTAAACACGCGATTCGCCGCCGCGGGTTGCGCGCGGTGAGCGCGCATCGCGCCGAGCGAATCAGTAGTTGTCGCCCTTTCGGTCGCGCGACGGCGACGGCGCCTCGGACGGGCCGAGGTATCGCTCCTCGAGTCGTGACGCAACCGTTGCGCGAGCTCGATTTCGGCATCGCTGGCGTACGCAGGCGCCGGCTCGACGACGGCGTCGTGGTCATGTGATTGATTCCTGGGCATGCAGGGGCTTGTTCGTGCATATCGCGTGCCAGGAAGAAAATGTCCTGTGAAAACAGGGCACGAAACACTGCGCCTGCGACGGGGAAACGCGCCCGCCTCGCACGCCGCGTGTAACTATTGACCATCGCGCGGCAACCTCGGTCAGCGCTCGTGGCGCGGTATTTATGGCCGCGCGGTAGTCGACAATTTGCCGCCTGGTCCGCGCTTCCTCGGTCGACGGACGCGCATCGTTGGACCACCGCTTGACAGGTCGCGCGAAATTCCCGCGCAACATTTAACCTTATGGTTCACTATTCGCCGCGCCGGCTCGACGCCGTCTTCAGCGCGCTCGCCGACCCGACGCGCCGGGCCGTGCTGGTCAGGCTCCGCCAGGGCGAGCGCTCGGTGGGCGAACTGGCCGAGCCGTTCGGCATGTCGCTGCCGGGCGTCATCAAGCATCTGGGCATTCTGGAGGATGCGGGCCTCATCGAGCGGACGAAGACCGGCCGCGTGGTGAGCTGCCAATTGAAAGGAGGCGCGCTGAAGGGCGCGCTCGAGTGGCTCGAGCGCCACGAGGAATTCTGGAACACGCAGCTCGATCGCCTGGGCGCGTTCCTGAAGCACAAGGAGAGCCGAGCATGGAAATCGCAACCGAAGACAAGACCAGTCTCCAGATCCGACGCAGTCTACCAAGCTCCCGTCGCCGCGGTCTACGCGGCGTGGACGGACCCCGAGCAAATGAAGCACTGGATGGGGCCCGAGCGACGCCTTCGGCGAATCCGAAGTCACGATGGACGTCCGCGTCGGCGGACGCTATCGCATCGTCATGCATTCGCCCGACGGCGAAACGCATCGCGTCGGCGGCGTGTACCGCGAAGTCGTTCCCAACAGGAAGCTCGTCTACACCTGGGCGTGGGAGAGCACGCCCGAGCGGGAATCGCTGGTGACGCTCGAGTTCAAACCTTCGGGCGAAGGCACCGAGCTGGTGCTGGCCCACCAACGGTTCGCCGATCAAGAGTCGCGCGACAAGCATCAGCAAGGCTGGATCGGCTGCCTCGATCGGCTTGGCCGTTTCGTTGTCACGTATTTCACACTGACTTTCATCAACCACTCCGGAGAAGAACAATGGCCAATCCTTTCGTACACGTCGAGCTCGAGACCAACGACGTCGCCAAGGCGAAGAGCTTTTACACCAAGCTCTTCGACTGGAAGCTGGAAGACGTCCCGAACCCGGCCGCGGGCGGCAGCTACACGATGATCGGCGTCGGCGACGGCACCGGCGGCGGAATGATGAAAAACCCGATGCCCGGCGGGCAATCGTTCTGGCTCGTCCTACGTGCTGGTCGACGACATCGAGGCCGCGACCAAGAAAGCGAAATCGCTCGGCGCCACGGTGATGAAGGACGTCACCGAAGTCATGGGCATGGGCTGGCTGTCGATCATCGTCGATCCGACCGGCGCGGCGCTGGGACTCTGGAAGGCTCAACCCAGGGCGAAGTAATCGGACATTGCCCGTCGGAGTTTCCTAGCCCCGGTTTCTGGTATCGTTAGAAGCGAGAGCCTGATCGATACCAAAGGAGGAGGACGCGATGGGCAATTCGATGCGTTGGACACGGCGCAGGTGGATCGGCGCGGGACTCGCGGGCATGGCGGTCGGCGCGCTGCCTCGGCGCGCCAGCGCGGCGACGACGCTGCGCTGGGCGACGGTGCTGCCGACCAACCACCCGACGGTGGCGATGATGGAGCGCGTCGCCAAGCAAGTGCGCGAGGAGACCGGCGGCGCGGTCGAGATCCAGACCTTTCCCGCCGGACAACTCGGCTCGTCGCGCGACGTCATCGAGTCGGCGTCGTCGGGCGCCATCCAGATCGTCGACGAAGGCGCGGCGCAGTTCGGCCAGTTCGTTCCGCAGTTCTCCATCCTCGAGGCGCCGTATATCTGGCGCGATCCGCAGCACGTGCGCCGCGTGCTGGCCTCGCCGGTGCTCGACGAGATGAACACCCAGCTCGTCGCCAAGCGGTCGATGCGGGTCATCGGCTCGACCTACTACGGCAAGCGCCACGTCACCTCCGGATCGAAGGCGATCCACACGCGTCGACGACATGAAGGGCTTCAAGCTGCGCATCCCCGAGGTCGACACCTTCCGCGCGATGGCCGAGGCCTGGGGCGCGCGGCCGACGCCGCTCAACTTCGGCGAGCTCTACCTGGCGTTGAGCCAGGGCGCGGTCGACGGCCAGGAAAATCCGCTGCCGACGATCCAGAGTGGCAAGTTCTTCGAGGTGCAGAAGTACCTGGTGCTGACCGGACACATCATCACGCCCCGGCTGATCGTCGTGAACGAAGCGGCGTGGCAGGGGCTCAACGCCAAGGAGCGACAGTCGCTCAAGTCCGCGGTCGACACGCACGGCCAGACGCAGGACAACGAGATCCTGTCGCAGGAGAGCAAGCTCGCCGACACCTTCAAGGCCGCCGGCATGACGGTGATCCAGCCCGACGTCGAGAGCTTCCGCAAGCCGGTGCTGGCGAGCGTGCCCGCCAAGTTCGAGTCGAAATGGGGCAAGGGACTGTGGGAGCGCATCGCTTCGACCTGACCTGAAGCGTCTCAAGACCGTCCCGATCGCTCCTTCCGCGCGGAGCTGACCGCTTGTCGCCACCGCGCCATCGACGGCCGATGCATCGCGTCGTCGCCGGCGCGTTCGACCGGACGTCCGCGTTCATCTGCTGCGCGCTCGTGGTCGCGCTGCTCGCCGTCGTATCGCTCGGCGCGCTGACGCGCTCGTTCGGCGAGCCGCTGATCTGGACCGACGAGCTGTCCCGCTTCCTGATGGTCTGGCTGGCGGTTTTCGGGTGGATCGTCGCGAGCCGCAAGCGCATTCATGTGCGGATCCGCTTCTTCCAGGACCGGCTCCCCGCGCGAGCGCATCAGGCGACCGAGCTCGTCATCCAGTTCGCGATGACCTTGTTCGGCGCGCTCGTCAGCGTCTACAGCGTCGGACTGATCGGCAAGAATCACGACCTCGACGCGACGTCGCTGCCGATCTCGATGGCGTGGATGTACGCGCCGATGGTGCTGGGTGGTGCGATCACCGCGCTGCAGGGCGCGAGCGAATTCATCCAGGCGCTGCGGCGACCGCCGCCGCCGTCTTCGCCAGCGGCGATCGAAGAGGCGGCCGCTCGAATGATCCACCTGATGATCGAGATCGTCGGCGTCTGGCTGGTCGCCATCCTGATGGGCATGCCGCTGTTCGCGTCGATGGGCCTGGCCGCACTCGCCTTCGTCGCTCTTCAGCGGCCTCTCGCCGTCGATCGTGCCGCAGAAGATGGCGCAGGCGATGAACTCGTTTCCGCTGGTCGCCGCGCCGCTGTTCATCCTGATGGGCAACCTGCTCGGCGCGGCGCAAGCTCACCGACCGCATCGTGCGCTTCGCGACGTCGCTGGTCGGCTCGCTGCGCGGCGGCTACGCGCACGCGAGCATTCTGTCGAGCATGATCTTCGCCGGCATGGTCGGATCGGCCGTCGCCGACGCCGCCGGCACCGGCGCCGTCGAAGTGCGCGCGATGAAAAAGGCCGGCTACCGTCCGGAAACGGCGGCGGCGATCAGCGCGGCGGCAGCCACCATCGGCCCGATCATTCCGCCGAGCCTGCCGATGGTGATCTACGGCGTCAGCGCCGACGCGTCGATCGGACGCCTGTTCCTGGCCGGCGTCATTCCCGGCGTGCTGATGGGACTCTCGCTGATGACGCTGGTGGCGATCATCGCGCCGCGGCAGGGCCTGCCTCGCCATTCGTTCGGCGGCCTGTGCGACGTGTGGGTCGCGTTGAAGGAAAGCTGTGTGGGCGCTGCTGACGCCGGTGATCCTGCTCGGCGGCATGTTCAGCGGGCTGTTCACGCCGACCGAAGCGGCCGCCGTCGCCTGCCTGTAGGCGCTGTTCCTCGGCTTCGTCGTCTACCGCACGCTGTCGATCAAGGACCTGCCGGCGATTCTGGTCAACACCGCCGAGACCACCGGCATCGTGGCCGTGCTGGTCATGGTCGCGGGCGCGCTCGGCTGGTGCATGTCGATCTCGCGCATTCCGCAGACGCTGGCGCCGGCGATCGTCGCGGCGATCCACGAGCCGATCGTATTCCTGCTGGTCTCGAACCTGGTCCTGCTTGCTGTGGGCTGCTTCATGGAAGCGCTCGCCGCGATGCTGATCCTGATCCCGATCCTGGTGCCGGCGGCGATCAGCTTCGGCATCGATCCGGTTCAGTTCGGGCTGATCATGATCTTCAACCTGATCCTCGGCACGATCCATCCGCCGATCGGCGTCGTGCTTTTCGTCATGGCCCGCATCGCGGACGTCACGTTCGAGCAGATCTCGCGCGCCATCCTGCCCTGGCTCGTGCCGCTGCTGATCGTGCTGCTGGCGATCACGGTCTGGCCGCCGCTCACGCTTGTGGCTGCCGGGCCTGATGATGAACAAGTAGCGCGACGAACTCGATGCCGCGACGTTGGCCGTGCCCGCAATTCCCGCAGGCCGGTTATTCAGCCTCGGCCGAAATGGCCGACCATGTGCCCCGTCGGCGGCGCGCCGAAGTGGGGCCGTATCGGATTGGCCGGGAAGCGCCGGAAATCGTGTGCGCGGACGTACACGACCGATGGATAGAAGCCGGGAAACCATCCGGAGCAGCCCAGCCATCCGGGATCGCACGTTTGGCTATACGCCGGCGGTGCCATGCTGACCACGTATTGCACGGCAGTCGGCGCCGGTTGGGACCAGTACGGGGCCGGCGGCGGTGGCGCGTAGACGACCTGCGGTGGCGATTGACGCCGCGCTTCGGCCTCGCTCTCGAGCTGACGGACGCGCTCCTCGAGCGCCAGGGTCTCGGCCCGGCGCGCCGCGTCCCGGGCAGCGTTCTCTCGCGCTGCGTCTGCCGCGCTCGTGTGCGTGACGCTGATCACGCGCGCACCTTGCGGCGGGTCGAGATTGCTGACGTTGACCGATCCTGACGCGTCGGCCCAGGTGTAGATATCCGCGTGAGCAAGTTGCAGCCCCAGCGTCATTGCGACAAGCACGGGCAAAGCCGTCCGGAGAAGCGATGTGAGCATTATCGACATCCGATAACCATCACGATGATTGTAGGCCGCCGCGCGCGTGTTGTGTAGAGCCTCGGCTGGAGCCCGGGCGTCGCTCGTAGAACCGAAAAGGCCCGGCCTCGGGCCTCGCGCGATCGAGGGCAATCACGGCAAGCTCCTCCGGAGCGAGTTCGTCGCGTCGCGGCGGTACGCGGTCTGGCTCCGAGCGACCTTCGAAAAAACGGCCGGTGAAAAAACCCGACCGCTTTGTCCGATCCATCACGCTGCCTAAGAGCAGCGGGCAACGCTTGTGTCGACTTAAGACTTGCCGTATTGCACCTTGGCGCCGCTGACGCATGAATCCTTGGCTGTGCCTGCGAGTGCGTCGCATTTCTCGATCGCGACCTTGTAGTCCGCATCGCGCTTGTCTTTGATCGCTTGGTTGCGGGCCTCAGCCTGCTTCGTCTCCGCGTCGTGGCGAGTTTCGGCCGCTACACGGTCGACCTTGGCGTCCGCCTTGGCCTTGACCAGCGCAGCGTTTGCTTCCTTCACGCAGACGTCCTTGGGATTGCCCGAAATCTCGTCACATTTCTCCTTGGCAACGTCGTAGGTCGCTTCAGCACGCGTGACGCGTGCATCCTCGCGCTCCTTCGGCATGTTCTTGTACGCAGCTTCGGCATCGGCCTTGGCGACCCTTTCCTTGCCCTTGGCTTCCGCCAGGCAGATGTCCTTGGCGTTACCGCTTCGCGATGCGCAGGCATCCTTTTCCGTCTTGTACTGCAGGTCGGCATTCTTGACGATCGTATCGTAAGCGTCCTTCGAAATCGGCGCCGCGGGCTTCGCCGAGGCCATCGGCGCTTCCCGTTGCGTCGCGCAGCCGGCAACACCCAGTCCTGCGCTGACGAAAAGTGCTATTAATAGTTTGGACATGTTTTTTCCTTGTGTTTAGGCACGATATCGGAAGGTCTACCGAAGGCCCTCGGCGTCGGGGCCGATGCCCTCTCCCTCTGACTTGGAACATACGTGCTGGATCCAGTAGCGTCTGTACGCTGTCACACCCACTCCGGTAGAAGGATCCGAAGCGACCTTCCGTTCGAATCACACAAAAGAAAAAGCCCGCTCGCGCGGGCTTTTCACGACTTGATTCCGATCAGTCGAGCGCCCTGATGTTCGACGCCTGATCCCCCTTCGGGCCCGTCGTTACCTCGAACGAGACCTTCTGGTTGTCTCGCAGGCTCTTGTGGCCCTCACCTTGGATCGCTGAAAAATGCGCGAAAAGATCCTTGCCCCCAGAGTCGGGGGTGATAAAGCCGAACCCTTTGCTGTCGTTGAACCACTTCACTGTGCCTGTACCCATGTCTGCTGTCCTTTGAAATGCGAATGGCGGGCTTGCGCCCGAGTGCCGGAACTTCAAGGGAGAGAGACGAAGACCTGAGGAATACCGCGAAAGCGGCAACGACCGACCGGCATTTTCACTTACTTGACGAACCTGCAGACCATGCATACACGCATATTGCCTGCAATGCAACGTATTTCGTTGCCAGATGTGCGATTCCGCACAGACGTGGTTGAGGCCGAGCCCCAACCTGCAATGCGCCCCCGGTCCCAGCAAACGGAGTCAAGTAGCTATGCCGCACCAGACCGATAACCGGAAGGAGTTCGCGGCCAAGGCCAAGACTCGCGCTCGGGTCGTCCTTCGTGATGCCGTAGCGATGACTTCGTCCGATACCGTCCGCCAGGTTTTCGAGCAAGCGGTGACCAGGGAAATCGCGCACATGCTTGAGCGAGGTGCGATGGCTCGCGCGATTACCGCATTTGAGGATGCCGCGGGCGAAATCCACCATGCGCTGTGTCCGCACGGTATGCGTCCCTGCGTGGCATGCGGAGACGAATAACCACCGACCACCGCGCGGAATTCGCCGTTGCGGGTCTAGTGAACTTTCTGGTGGACAACTCTTCGGGAGTGGCTGCTATGTCAGTCGATGGCGAAATGTTTGCGCAGGTATGGCCTGCAGCGAAGGCGCGACGCGGCCGACTGTCTGCTCGCAAATTGATGCAGCCACGGCCGCTGATCAAGCCCGAAGTACTCTGCACTCCCTGCAGAAATATGATCGGCGCATTCGTTGCCAGCGAGCCGCACCTCGCGCTGACCAGCTACGTCCTCGACGCAATGGTGCGGGACGACCTCGAGTACTACGGATGCCGAGTGTGCAGCTCGAAGCTAGTGCGCGATAAAAGGAGTCATGACTTCGGCGTGCGATGGCGGCTGATCTGATCTCACGCCACCCGACCGCCGCCGGTCCTATGCATCGACGACGCTACCTTTAGAATTCGCGCGCGGATTCGATCCCGTCGACCGACTCATCAAGATCCGGGCCGTGGTCGCGCTGAAATTCTTCCCGGTAGGCCGTCCGGCCCGCCAGCGCTACCGCAGCGCCCCCATTTGCGATGGCTACGCCGTAAGACCTGTCTTGCTGGTGTATCTTCGTGCGATGCTCGCTGTTTCTCGGCTGTGTCATGATTTTCTCGATAAGGGGCTACACAAGGCGTACTAGCGCCCGCTTGCAACGTTGAATAGTGACGACGACCTGGCGGTAAGGACGGCCTGCAGCGTGATGCCGAGGGCGAGGATGATAGGTGCTCCGAACACCAGGAACGCCTGCAAAGCCGTGGTGTTCGCCCCCGTCAGCGCGATCACGGGCACGACGATTGAAAGGCCGACCAAGATGCCGGCCATGAAACTGCCTGCATCCCGAAATCTCCTCAAGGCCTTCTTCATCCTTCACTCCAATCCCGGCTATTTTCGCCGCCGGCATCAGGATAGTCGGTGCGCTGGCTCGCTTACAGAGAAATAGATCGCCTACCGTCGCTTGCGCTTTGCGACCACGATCCCGACTTGCTGCGTTGCTATGTGTGCCACCGCATAGACCGCGGCAAGGGCTTCGCCGACCATCGACGTGTGACCTTCGCGCTTACCTGCCAGTCGGGTTAGCAGAAGTTCGTGGGTTTCGCCCCGCCGGTTCCGTTTCAATGAAACCCGGTGGTTCATCGTTTGTCGATTGGCAGTTGTCGACGGACATTGAAGTCCTGCGATCCCGATCATAAAAAGGACTCTCGATGAATTTTCGTAAAACGGCTTTGGCAGTTGCGCTCGCCGGCTCGTTGGGCGCTCCGCTCGCGGTGCATGCGGCAAGCGTCAACATCGATATCGATGTTGCGCCGCCGGCTGCCGTATATGAGCAGATGCCCGCTCGCGCGGGTTACGTCGTCACGCCGGGGTACTACCGGTATGACTCCCAGCGTCGCGAGCACGTCTGGGTCAAGGGCGACTACCAGGCAGAGCGGCACGGAGAGCACTACGTCGCATCAGCGTGGAGCAAAAAACAAGACGGTCGCTACCATTTCGATGAGGGTCGCTGGGAACACGATGAATAACAGGCTTGCCGTACAACATCGCGGCGCCGTCAGGCGCCTTTTTTTGCCCGGGGTACCTTGCTGCGCTGGCAGTGGTGCGACGAGGCATAGTGTTCGCTGCCGAACAGACAACGAAGGGGATGCCAGTCAAGATCTAATCGGTCCCGACCACTTGAAAACCGACTAACGAAAAGGTGCATTCCATGCTCTATACGATTGCTGTTGTCTTGATTGTGTTGTGGCTGCTTGGGCTCGTCACCTCATACACCATGGGCGGCTTTGTTCACATTCTGCTTGTGGTCGCCCTGATCATGATCGTGGTCAACCTCGTCAGCGGGAGACGTGCGGCATGACGCCTTGTCTCCGGGGGCCGGCGCTGTAGCGCACAGGAAAACGGAATCCCGTTCGTCGGTTGGCTGTCGACAGGGGACCGGTAGTTCTAGAATAGCGGGATGGCAGTCGACCGAGTCGGCCCCAGCGTCAGGAAAGCACCGCCCTTGGCGGACGGGTCGCGCGTTGCCGCCCCCGCGGGACACACTCCCCACCAGAACCATCTGCTCGACGCCCTGCCGCACAGCGACTATGAGCGGCTCGCATCCCACTTGGAACTGATACCGATGACCCTCGGTGACGTTCTCTATGAATCCGGGGGAAAGCTGCGGTATGTCTATTTCCCCACGACCGCCATCGTTTCCTTGCTCTACGTCATGGAGGATGGCGCGTCGGCCGAAATCGCCGTCGTAGGCAACGAAGGAATACTGGGCATATCCCTTTTCATGGGGGGCGATACCACACCCAGTCGTGCCGTGGTGCAGAGCGCGGGGCACGCGTTTCGGCTCAAGGCCGATTTGCTAAAGGATGAGTTCGGGCGTTTCGGTCCGACGATGCATCTGCTGCTGCGGTACACCCAGGCGCTGATCACGCAGATGTCGCAGACGGCCGTGTGCAACCGGCATCATTCGGTCGATCAACAATTGTGCCGCTGGCTGTTGCTGAGCCTCGATCGTCTGGCGTCGAACCAACTCTCGATGACGCAAGAGTTGATCGCCAACATGCTGGGCGTGCGCCGCGAAGGCGTCACCGAGGCCGCGGGTAAACTTCAGGACGCCGGATTGATCAGTTACCGCCGGGGCACGATCACCGTGCTCGATCGCCCGGGTGTGGAGGCGCGGTCCTGCGAGTGCTACCAGGTGGTCAAAACGGAGTTCGATCGGCTCCTGCCCTACGTCGCTACGTAATTGTCCGCCGGTACGATCGGGCCTAGCGAGCGCGCAACGCGATCACGTAATTCACCAGTAGAGCTCTCTGGCGACGCCTTATTTCTTCCGGAATTTCCACGCTCGAACCGAAGGCCGCTGCGGAGTCTACCGTTGCCTGGTGCGGGTAATACGGCGCGCCATTGACAATGGTCTCGTCCCGCGGGTCGGCCCATTCCGCTTTACCCGATGAACGCGCTATGTTCATCCAACCCATCGCATTTCCCTTCACGACTGTTACCATCGGCAGTCCGTCCCCGAGGAGGTAATTTTTCTACCATCCGCGTCCTCTATTCAGCGGGGCTTTCTGTCGGCCTTATCGAGTGACTGCTCAACATTGCCAACGCCCTTCTGAACCTTGCCTTCCATTTGTTTCGCAATGCCTTTCGCCTGCTGGGCCTTATTCCCCGTCAGTTCTCCGAACTTTTGTTGCGCCTTGCCAACGACGTTCTTGGCAGCGCCATTCAATTGATCGCGATTCATCGTCTATTCCTTACAGGTGGGTTGCGTTGTAAGCCCCGTTACGGCGAGCGCCCCCTCTTAGCGGAAGCCAAAAAACCAGAGTACTGCCAAGACTACGACGACCAGACCAACAATATAGATGAGTCGATTCATGACATCCCCGATAAGTTAAACATCGTCACCTTTCCGTTCTCGTCACACCACGAAACCTGTGCGCCCTGCCTGGAAGCCCGTTCCGATCACCAGGTCCGGCATCGCCTCCTGCCTTCCGTGGGCTAGGGCCGGCGCTCGAGCATAGCGATGAGCGGACGACCGTCGCGACCTGCTTTTGCCTCATGCGTGCCATCGACCTCTTCCTCTCGCACCATGACGCAATTCGCCGCAGGCCATCCATTCAGCGAGTGGGCCCGGTCCATCGTTACACGCAATTCGGCGATTTTGATGTCATGGCGGATCTCGATTTCCTTGATGATGTTGGTCAGTACCGCCCCAGCCGTCTCGCACAACTCTCTTTCAGCCTTTGCGTAGCGCAAAAAGGCTTCGCTATCCGCGCACATACCTTTCTCTCCCAAGAAAGAACTCCTATGAGATCGCCTCCGCTTGCAGGCTGAGCCCGGCGGGGGCCCTCCGTCTGTGCGCTGGCGAACGCATGGTCGGCGAACCGTTAAAAATGCTGAGGCGGCCGGACAGAGGCCGTCAGCATCGCGTCGGTCGGAGCCGCTTCAAGCGGTGACTCCGGCGGCGTCGACTACAGCCGGCGCACAACGGCTTCGTCAAGCGGCGACGGCGGAAGCGTCCTGGCGGTATCGCACATCGGATAGCAACCGGGTCAATTCCTTCTTGACGACGGCGTAGCACTCGCACGCGGTGGCCTCCAATCCGGACCGCTCGAGCACCGCTATGTGGCCGCGGCGGTAACGGATGAATCCGGCACGCTGCAGATTTCCGGCGGACTCGGTAATGCCCTCGCGGCGAACGCCGAGCATGCTGGCGACCAATTCCTGCGTCATGACCAGCTCGTTCGACGGTAATCGGTCGAGGGTCAACAAGAGCCAGCGGCACAGCTGCTGCTCCAGCGAATGGTGCCGATTGCAGGCGGCAGTCTGGTTCATCTGGGTGATCAGCGCCTGGGTGTAGCGCAGCAACAAGCGATGCATCAGGCCGCCGCGATTGAATTCCTCCATCAGCTTGCCTCGCTCCAAGCGGTAGCCATGGCCGGCGGTCTGCACGACCGCTGAGCTCGGCGTGGTATCGCCGCCCATGAACAAGGAAATGCCGACGATGCCTTCATTGCCCACACCCGCGGTCTCGGCGGACGCGCCGGACTCGGTGACATAGTGCAGCGACACGATGGCGGTCGTGGGGAAATACGCGTGCTGCATCTGGCCGCCGGGCTCGTACAGGATCTGGCCCAGCGGCATCTGGACTAGCTCCAGATGCTTGGCGAGCCGGTCGAACTCCGCTGTCGGCAAGGCGGCGAGAAGATGATTTTGATTCGGACTAGGCGCTGAGGGCATCGCCTGCTTTCCTGGCAATCAGCTCGACGCCAATGCCGCGATAGCCGATGAAGCGGCAGGACTGGCTGAACATCGGCTCACCACTCACCTGGAATTTCTGCTTCGAGCCGTCCGCGTTGATGCGGCTGAAGACAAAATCCAGGAACGGCTGCCGGGCCGCGATCGTCGCCTGCAGCGTTTGTCGTTCCGTTTCGTTCCAACCTTCCGCCGGAGCACTGCTGGCATCTCCGCTCAACGCGTCGACCCGTACGCCGAGCATTTCCAGCGCAGGTCCGGAAACCTTGGTGAACTTGCCGTTCTCGTCCTGCTCCCAGTACCAGTCGGACGCGAGCTCGGTCAGGCTGCGATAGCGAGCCTCGCTTTCGCGCAGCTCGGCGGTACGCTCCTGCACCGTCTGTTCGAGCACTTTATTGTAGTTCTCGAGCTTCCGGTACAGCAGCCGCACTTCCAGCGTGTTATGGATGCGCGTCTTGATCTCGACCAGATCGAACGGCTTGCTGACGAAATCCCTTGCTCCGGCCCGCAACGCGCGGAGCTTATGCCCGGGTTGGGCGGTAATCACCACGACCGGAAGATAGCCATCGGCATCGTTGGTCTTGAGGGCCTCGATCACCTGGAAACCATCCATCCCGGGCATCTGGAGATCGAGCAGGATCAGGTCATAGCGGTTCTTGCGATGCAGCGCGCAGACTTCCTGCGGCTTCATCGTCGAAGCGACGTTGGTATAGCCGGCGTCGCTCAGCATCTGCTCGAGCAGGGCGACGTTGGACTCCTGGTCGTCGACAATCAGGATGCTGGCGTTGAGAATGTCGCGGTCGCTGACGATCATGCTGTTTCCTTCCTGTTCGTGCGAACCGATTTCGTTTTCGCGAAATTCAAGGTCGCGTCGAGCGTTTCCATGAACTCGTTGACCTTGATCGGCTTGGTCAGATAGCGGAAGAATCCGGCCTCCAGGCCCCTCTCGATATCGCGGGGCATCGCATTGGCGCTCAGGGCAACCACCGGGATGTGCGCCGTTGCCGGGTCCAGCGCCAGGATTTTCAGCGCGGTAATGCCGCTGATGCCAGGAAGATTGATGTCCATGAGGATGGCGTCCGGCCGCGAGGCGCGCGCAATCTCGATGCCGCGATTGCCGTCCCTCGCGCTCAGCAAGCGGATATCGGGACGGCGCGCGATCAAGTCCTCGACGAGCATCAGATTGGCGGGATTGTCCTCGACGTAAAGCAGCGTGCGGATTTGTGCGCCCGCTTCGACTTGCGCGCGAACGGAATCCGGGGATTCGACTGGGTCCGCGGTGGCTTGCGGTTCGGTCGTCAGGTTCAGGTCCATCCAGAACACGCTACCCTTCCCCACAACGCTCTCCACGCCGATGGCGCCGCCCATCAACTCGACGAGCCGTTTGCACACGACCAGGCCGATGCCGGTGCCTTCCTCGACGTTACCTTCCTGGCCGAGACGATTGAACGGCTGGAAAAGCTGCGCCAGCTGGTCGGGACTCAGTCCGTCGCCGGAGTCTCTGACACAGATCCGGATGTGTCCCTCGGTGCTCGCGACGCATTCGACGACGACCGTTCCATCGACCTTGTTGTACTTGATCGCATTGGATAGCAGGTTGATCAGGACCTGCTTCACCCGGGTCCTGTCGGCCTGGACGAAATACGGCATTTCCATGAGCGGAAAGGTGACGCTGATGCCGCGCTTCTGCGCCTGCGGCTCGATCATCGTCCGGCATTCCTGCATGACTTCGGACAGCGATATCGGCTCCAGGGACAGCGACAGCTTCCCCGACTCGATCAGCGCGAGATCGAGAATTTCGTTGATCAGGTCCAGCAGGTACCACCCCGCCTTTAGAATCTGATCGACGCATCGCTTCTGGCTTACCGTCGGCGCCGGCGAACCGGACTCGATCAGCTGGGCAAAGCCGAGGACTGCGCTTAGCGGCGTGCGCAGCTCATGGCTCATGCTGGAAAGGAAATCCGATTTGGCGAGATTGGCCTTTTCCGCGACGGCCATCGCGTCATGCAGCGCCAGCTCGACCTGCTTGCGCACCGAATTGTCGGTGCCGATCAGCAGGTAGCCGATGATGTCGCCGTAGTCGTTGCGCAATGCGGTGATCGACACGATGGCAGGAAAGCGGCTGCCGTCCTTGCAGATATAGGTCAGTTCGTAGATGTCCTCGATGCCGCGCGAAGCCTTGAAGACCAATGCCTCGAACCCCGGTGTAATCGTTGTGGCGAGCTCGACGCTCAAGGTCTGCGCGCGCGCCATCACTTCCTGAGGATCGTGGATATCGCTGGGACTGATCTTGTTGACCACCTCGGCCGCTTGATAACCGAGCATGCGTTCGGCGCCGACGTTGAACAACTGGATGATGCCCTTTTCGTCGGTCGCGATGATCGAGAAATTGGCGCTGGTCAGAATCGCGTTCTGTAGGGCTCCCGTCTTGAGCAACGCTTCCTGGCGCAGCCCTTCGACGATACGATCCGCCTTGCGGGCGTCGTCGAGCAGGAGGGAATCGCTTCGTTTTTCGAGCATGTGCGGCCTTCGTGCCAAGCGTACATTGAGGTGGAGGCGGTTCTCGGCATCTCGCCGGGAAGGGTTGACCGCACGGAAAAACAAAGCCCTGCACCAACAGCAAGAAATCATCTTGCTTCGGCGCAGTCGCCGTCTGTACGCTAGGACACGTAGGAGATGAAGCGCCGTGACGAGGGGTTCAAATTGCCTGCTTCGGGCTTGCCGGCAGCGCTCGCCGGGGCAACATCATCGCGACGGCGACGAACACGATGATGCCCAGCACGCCGAACGCGGCTTCGACGTTGAGCAGCCCGGCCGCTCCCCAGCGGGTGTGCGCCCAGCCGTCGACCACCGTCATATACGCGATCGGCATGTTCGACAGCGAAGCGTACAGGTTGTACTTGGTGGCCGCCGCGCCGAGTCCAATCGTTTCGAGCACTACCGCAGTGAAGCCGGCGTAGGTCAGCCCCTGGATGAACGAGTAGATCAGGGTGAAGACGACGTACATTGTCTCGGTGCGGGGCGCCAGGGCCATCGCGACCGTGGATAGCGCCATCAGCAGGCCGTAGAGCGCGTACGCCGTCTTGCGATCCATTCGGTCGGCGCCATAACCACCGAAGATGCAACCGAGGGCCGACACGATGCCGCTGAAGACTCCGGTTGCCAGCGCCACGGTGTTCGCGCTGGCATGCCAGTCGTCGGCCACCGCCGCCCACAGATTGCTCGCGGCGCCCGAACCAATCGGCAGAAAGCAGATGAGGAGCGCCAGAATGCCGGCTCGCGCCCGCACCACTTGCCACAGATCCTTCAACACGGCGACCATCATGCGACCATAGTGGCCGGTTCGCGCGAGCGGCGGCGGCTCGGGGACGAACCAAAGCGCTGCGCAGCACAGTCCACATGCAACCGCGATCACGGCCGCGGCCATCCACGGATCGGGCAGGGTTTGCGCCAGCCACAGCCCGGCGCCGCCACCCAGGCCGTTGCCGCCGAGATTGCCGGCCTGGAACCATCCGCCGGCGCGACCCTGCAATTTCGGCGGCGTGTTGTAGACCATCAGGCTTTCGGTCGCCATCGCCAGAAACGTCGACGCGACGTTCGAGATCAGCACCGCCGCATACAACAGCGGCAGCGACGCGGCGTCTGCGGGAACCGCGCCGGTCACGAAAATACCCAGCGCGCTGACCAGGCCCGCCAGCAGATACCATGTCTTGCGCGACAGCGTCGTGTCCGCCACCGGCGCCCACAGGAATTTCCAGGTCTGCGGGATGTAGCTGGCCGCGATCAGCGCGGCGACCTCTTCCACGCTGACGCCGGCCTGCGTCAGCTGATAGCCGATCGCCACCGAGAGGTACCCGCCCATCGCTCCGAAAGGAACGATCAGGAACAGGAATACGCTCGGGTGGGTTCGGCGCATCGGAATACTCGCGACTGCAACCGGCGCTGTCACTTTTGCTGCCATAGCTTCGGGAAGATCCGTTGCGCGATATTCGGTCGCGCATCGTAGAACACCAGCAGGGCGGCGTAGACGATCGGCAACGCATACGCGCCCCAGCGCCCGAAGCTGAGCAACGCATAGCACAGCGCCACGAAGCTGGCGATCAAGGTGACCTGCGCCGCGTTGTCCGCGAGCGAGCGTCTGCGATCCCCTTCCAGGTCGCCGATGATCGGTCCCGCGCGCGTCGGCTGTCCTCGATGTCCGGGTGTCGTCGTCGCTTCGAACAAGCCTTGCGCGCGGGCCGCGGCGAGCAACGACATGCCGGCGATGGGTATCCAGAAGTGCTTGTGGGTTACCGTGCCCCACCAATCGACGCCGGTCGCCAGGCCGAAGATGAAAGCTGGCGCGGCGATCGGGAGGGTGATGATGGCCGCTACGATCGCCAGAAAAATCGCGATGAAGACGACGGCGAGCAAACGCATCGGCAGCCAGCGCGAACGTGGGTCGACCGACGTCGGGTCCTTGCGATCGCGCGTCGTGCCGACGATCAACATCAGTCCCAGCGAGAGATCGAACGCGGTCAACAACAGGTAGGTCGCGATGCTTCCGTTGAGCAAATACAGCGGCAGCAACGGAACCAGGTGACGCACGACGTCGACCGTGATATTCATGACCGCCCGCGCGACTGCGCGCCTTCCGGTCCGGGCAGCCGTTGCGACGCAGTGGAGCCGTTGGCCATGATTTGATTAGCGTCTGTCGCCGCTTGCCCCGAGGTCGACACAAACCGAACCGGCGAAGTATATTGGAAATCGTCCACTTCGATCCGGATTGGAAACGATGGCACGCGTCTTCGTAACAGGCTCCGCAGACGGTCTCGGACAGATGGCCGCAAAACTCATGGTCGAGGATGGCCATCGCGTCGTTTTGCACGCGCGCAACGGCAAGCGGGCCAAGGAAGCGCTGGCTGCAGTGCCTGGCGCGGAAACCGCGATTGCCGGCGATCTTTCCAGCATCGCCGAGTGCAAGCAGATCGCCGAGGAGGTCAACGCGCTCGGCGCGTTCGATGCCGTCATCCACAACGCCGGCGTCTATCTGCAGCCGCGCCGGATCGCGACCGTCGACGGACTGCCGCAGGTGTTCGCGGTCAACACGCTGGCCCCCTACATCCTCACCGCGCTGATCCGCAAGCCGAAGCGGTTGATTTATCTCAGCTCAGGTTTGCATCTGAGCGGCGAACCGAGCCTGAAAGACCTGACCTGGAGCGAGCGGAAGTGGGACGCCTCGAGCGCGTACGCCGATTCCAAGTTGTACGACGTGATCCTGGCGTTTGCCGTAGCGCGCAAGTGGCCGGATATTCTTTCCAACGCGGTCGATCCTGGGTGGGTGCGCACCAAGATGGGCGGCCCGAGCGCACCGGACGATCTACCGGCAGGTGCTGAGACGCAAGTATGGTTGGCGACGAGCGACGATGCCGGGGCGATGGTCAGCGGGGAGTATTTTTATCATCGGAAGCAAAGAGCCGCGAAGGATTCGGCGCGGGATGAGAGAACTCAGGCGCGGCTTGTCGCGGCGTGCGAGAGGGTTTCCGGTGTACCGCTTCCTGCCTAATTTGGTTCGCGCAATGTGGCCGACGTCTGCCGGTCGGGTCATACAGAAACATCGTAAACAAGATGATGTTGATATGCCTCCCACCATTGACACATGTCAACCTGACGGGGGGCACCAAGGCTCAACATCGAAAATTGTAATCAGAAGCACATTTTCGCTGGCACTGCACTGAGCCGGCGACGAGGAACCTGCAACGATGAAGCGTTTGGCGGTCCTGACCAGCGGTGGCGATGCTCCGGGAATGAACGCGGCGATCCGCGCGGTCGTCCGTATAGGGGTCGCGCGTGGTTTCGAGGTGTTCGGTGTGCGTCACGGGTTTACCGGGTCTGATTGCCGGTGAGTTCGTGCCGCTCGGGCTCCGGGATGTCGGCGGCATCATGCAGCGCGGCGGCACCATCCTGGGCACGACCCGTTGCGCCGACTTCAAGTCCGACGCGGGGCAGGACAAGGCCCTGCGTCAGCTGCACAGCCGCGACCTCTCGCAGCTGGTCGTCATCGGCGGCAACGGTTCGCAAGCCGGCGCATACGCACTGTCGCGAAAGGGACTTTCGCTCGTCGGCGTGGCCTCGACGATCGACAACGACCTCGTGGGATCGGACATCACCATCGGCGCGGCCACCGCGATCGACGTTGCGCTAGAATCGATTGACCGGCTGCGCGTGACCGCATCGTCACACCAGCGCGGCTTCCTGGTCGAAGTGATGGGTCGCGACTGCGGCTACCTGGCCACCATCGTCGGTATCGCCGGCGGCGCCGAAGCCATCGTCATCCCAGAGACTGCGTCAGACCCCGAAGCCATCGCAACGGAGATGCGCGAAGCCTACAACCGGGGAAAGACCCATGCGATCGTGGTT
This sequence comes from uncultured beta proteobacterium, assembly GCA_963828595.1. GTDB lineage: Bacteria > Pseudomonadota > Gammaproteobacteria > Burkholderiales > Casimicrobiaceae > PALSA-1003. The sequence goes on along the minus strand of CAWHEN010000007.1, from coordinate 828,974 downwards.
GTCGCCGAAGGCGCGAAGTACGACGCCGACGCACTGGCGCAATACTTCAAGGCGCATGAGGCGCGGCTGGGCTTCGAGCTCCGGGTCTGCAAGCTCGGGCACGTGCAGCGTGGCGGCGCCCCGGGTGTAGTGGACCGGATGCTCGCCACCAGGCTCGGAGCTGCCGCCATCGAACATCTCGACGCGGGCCACGATGGTGTACTCGTGGGTCTCATCGATGGCAAAGTGGTCGGCACGCCGCTCAGCGACGTGGTCGGGTCGGACCAAACCACTGGACATGAGCTTGCTAGAACTGGCGCGTATCCTCGCGCGGTGAGCTCCAGAACGCGAACTCAAGGTCGGCGCGCCTGAGGAAGCAGCGGTGACAACGCAACGGAGGTCAAAAAATGCTACTCAAGGAAATCTGCGTATTGGACGTCGCATCCTGCGGTAGGGATGCGGGCATTCTCGAGGCCGCCCGATTGATGCGGCAACACCACACCGGCGACCTGATCGTCGTCGACGACCCCGACGGGGACAGGGTTCCGGTGGGCATCGTCACCGACCGCGATATTGTCGTGGAAGTGCTAGCCAACGGACTAGACCTCACCGAAACGAGAGTGGCTCAGATCATGAGCGCCAAGCTCGTCATCGCAGCTGCCGCAGAGGACACGTCGGATGCCATGGACCGCATGCGGTTGCACGGCGTGCGGCGTTTGCCCGTGGTCGATCACGATGGCAGCTTGATGGGGATCGTTACCTTGGACGACATGCTTACGCTGCATGCTGCGCAAGCCACCGCGCTTGCCGACATTGTGTCAAAAGAGCAACATCGTGAGCAACGAACAAAGCGCTAGTTGGCTTGCTTGGGGACGTCGGACGCAGTCCACCCAGTCCACCTACTACCAGCTACATCTGGCTGCCACGATGAACGCAATCCATTTCAGGGCCCTGGACGGTGCGCATGTATAGATTTCTCGTCGCCGTAGACGGTTCGGAGCACTCGCGGCGCGCGGTCGATTATGCAGCGCGGCGTGCGAAAGACGTGCTCTGCAAGATTTACCTGCTGCATGTCGAGAAACCGGTGATGGCCTGGGAGGTCGGGGCGGTTTCGTCAATCGACAATGTGTCGGCGGTGCGTGAGGTCAAGAGTAAAGAGGTGCTGGACGCGGGCGCGGGTCAGTTCAATCAGGCAACCGAAGTCGAAAGACATGCGGTGATAGGCGAACCGGCTGCAACCATACTCGAGCAGGCAACAAAGCTCGGTGTGGACGAAATCATCATCGGTTCGCGCGGTCTGCGCCCCGCTGGCGCGGCGCTGCTCGGCTCGGTCGCGTACAAGGTTCTGCACGACGCCAAGGTCGCAGTCGTCATCGTGCGATGACGCGCAAGGCGACATCTCCTGCCTTCGCAGCACCGAGCACTGTCGCCCCGGCTAGCCTTTTCCGCTAGACTGTTTCCCGGCGCAGCGACCTCCGCAGGCGCGAGACTTCCATTGGTGAATTCTCCGTGACCGAAACCGAGCGGCATCCGACGAGCCGCGCGCTTGTCGCGAGCTTCCTCTTCACCGACCTGGTCGGTTACTCGAAGGGAACGGCGGCCGAGCAGTACGCTGCCAAGGCCACGCTGTCGTCGGTTCTGCGCAGGAATCTCGCAACGCTCCTTGACGTCGACTACCGGATCAAGGACACCGGCGACGGGGCGTTGATCGCGTTTACCTCCAGTCCCGAGCATGCGCTCTATATGGCGCTGGCGATCGCGGAGGATTTCGGGCGGGCCGCGGGCGAGGCGGGCTTCCCGTCGAATCGCCTGCGCACCGGCCTTCATCTCGGATCGGTCAAGGAATCGACCGACCTCGAAGCGCGGCCCAATTTCGTCGGCGACGGCATCAACGCCGCCAAGCGGATCATGGACTTCGCGGAGCCCGGGCAGATCACGGCGTCGCGAGCCTTCTTCGACGCCGTCGGCAGCCTGGACTCCGCGTACGCCGAGCTGTTCAGGCATGTCGGCGCTCCGGACGACAAGCATGGACGGGCGCACGAGTTGTACGCAGTCGCGCCGAGCGCGGCGGTCCTGCAGAAGCTCAAGCTCGATCTCGCGCCCGCTGCCGATGAGCCTGCGCAATTTGCCGCCAAGCACTCCCGCGCCGCCGAAGGCGCCGAAGCCGCGCCGAATGCGGCGAGCGGCGATTGCCACCGACGCTTCCGCCACGTCGAGCCGTGCTGGCAATTTCGTTCGCAAGTCTCTCTTTCCCGTCATCGCGGTGATCGCGTTTGGCGCTGGTTTCGCTGTTCGCGGTCAACAAACTGAACGCGCCAAGCGATTCGAAGACCCCTGAGGCAGCAATCGACACCGCCGGTCCCTCCGGCCACGCCGAAACAGGCAACCGCGCCACCGGCATCGGACAAGACCGTCAGCGATTCGCAAGCGCCGCCCGGCATCGTACCCAAGCCCGGGCCGGCGCCTCCGGCTTCCGCCGCCGGCGTTGCAGCCAGCGCACCCGCCGCGCCCGCACCCGATTCGACGCAGCCAGCGAGCAGCCCCGCCCGCGACGGCGGCGAAAACGACTCCGAGGATCAAGCCGAAGGCCGAGCCGTCCTCGCCCGCACCCGTCTCCGCCAGTGCCGCCGTCCGACCGCAGCAGCCCGCGTTGCAGCCGCATCATGGAAAAGGCAACATTGGGCGAGGCGCTATACCACCGGACGAAAAGAAGGAGCTTGCAAGCTCATGTCGCTGAATCTGCCGCGGTGCATGACGAGTGGGCTGACCGCCGCCAGCCTGATTGCGTGATGCTGCTTGCTTCATGTGCAGCGCCGCCCGCACCCGAGCGCCCAGCGGCGCCGTCATCCGAATTGTCGTTCGACGCGGGCGTCGATTACGCGATCGACGACCTGCTTGGTCCAGGCGCGGCGGCTGCCGGCATTCAGCGCCTCAACCGGCTTGCTCAAAGTCCGACGTGCCGCGCGGCGTCATCGCGGTCGACCCGGCCATCGACGGCAATACCGGTCAGCAGACGATCGCGTCCAAAGCCCTCGATTCGCGACTGCTGCAACGCGCCGCGGACAAGTTCGCGCAGTTCGACGTGGCCCCTGTCAGCTCGAACATTCTCGGCAAGGCGCAGTTCGTCCTGGCCGCGACCCTGACGCCGATCGACGCGTCGAAGGGCAGCCGCCGGAACATTCCGGATCAGCCTTTCGCTGACCGATATCAAGACGGGATTCGTGGTCGCGCAGTCCGCAACGAGGGTGCGCAGCGAGGGGGTCGACACGACGCCGACCGCCTTTCTATCGAGACAGTCCATCCTTGACCAAGGATCGGGTCGTCGAAGGCCAGATCAAGACGGCCGAAGACGCCGACCGGCGGCGCGGCCGACGAATTCTACATGTCGCGGCTGCCGATCAACGCGTTGATCAGCGAAGGCTCCAAGCCGCTATGAAGCGGGCAACTACGCCGAGGCGCTGCGCTACTACGAGTCGGCCGCGGCTCGTCCCGAGGGGCAGCAATTGCGCGTGCTCAACGGCCTCTATCTGGCCAACAGCCAGCTCGGACGCACCGATGAGGCCGAGAAAGCTTTCGCGAAAATCGTCGCCCTCGGTCTTGCGACCAACAGTCTTTCGGTCAAATTCCTGTTCCGCCCCGGCTCGCTCGATTTCCTGGCGGACCCGAAAGTCAGCGGTCCGTACAACATGTGGCTGCGCCTCGTTGCGCGCGAAGTCGCGACGTCGAAAAGCCTGTCTCAACATCGTCGGTCACACGAGCCACACCGGGCCGGAGCAATTCAACGACAAGCTTTCGCTGCAACGAGCGGTCACGATCCAGCGCCGGATCGAGGCTCTGAGCCCCGAGACCGCGGGCCGCCTGACATCGGTCGGGATGGGCTTCCGGGAAAACCTGGTGGGATCCGGCACCGACGATCTGCGCGACGCGCTCGATCGGCGCGTCGAATTCAAGGTTCGAAACTGCTCGTGATATCGCTTGCGGCGTGTAAAACGAGATGATCGTGGTCGTCAACAGGGAGGAGTTCAAAAATGGCTTTGCGTTTGACGATTGTCTTCGCCGTCGTGCTGGCGACAGCTGGGTGTTCGAGCGAGCGCGGCACAACGCCCGCGTCCCGGGCGCCTGGCTGGCAAATGAAGATGGGGAATGGAACGGTATCGAGCTACGCTGAGCTCGAAAGCGGCGGCGCACCGACGTCGATAGGCGTCGTCTGGTCGTCGGGCGCGCTGGATGGGTTGCCGATCGATTCCGACGAGCATCACTGCCTCGGCCGCGACAAGGAAGGCGCGAAAGTCGCCGACACCATGTGTCAGCACACGCATGAGCTCGTCATTCCTCTGCCGGACGCGGTGGCCCTGCGGACTGACATCCCGTTCAAATGGGTTCTGCTGAACTGGAATCCGGCTGGTCACATTCCTCCAGGCGTCTACAACTTTCCGCACTTCGACGTCCACTTCGAGATGGGGCCGATCGCCGACGTCTTCGCGATCGAACCAGGACCGTGTGGTCCCGAAATGGTCCGCTGCGATCAGTTCAAGACCGCGAGAAAGCCGATACCCGTGAATTACATGGCGCCGGATTATGTCGATGTCGATGCGGTGGTTCCGGCGATGGGCAATCACCTGATCGACACTACCGGGCCCGAATTCGGCAAGGAGCCGTTCACGCGGAGCTGGATCTACGGGGTATACGACGGCAAGGTGATCTTCTACGAAGCGATGGTCACGCGCGCGTACATGCTGAGCAAGCCCAATGGCTGCCTGCCGATCAAACCGCCGAAGGCCGTCGCGACGGCCGGGTTCTATCCGACCGAATACTGCGTGCGCCACAACCCGACAACGGGGGAGCATTCAGTGTCGATGGAGAAGTTCTCGCGTCGCGAAGCAAGCGCGCCGGATGCGGCTCCGGCGAAGGGGTAGGCCAGGTCGAGGCTGGCCAAAAGACTAGGGTCGTAGGGTCGGGTACCGACGATCTGCGCGACGCGCTCGATCGGCGCGTAGAATTCAGGGTTCGAAACGGCTGACGCTACGTCCGAGCGGACTCTTCCGCCCTGTTCGATGGCTTTGAGTGGCTCGAATGGTCGGTTTCGTTACCTTGAACGATCGTGCAGTTCGCGATGATCGCGCCATCGACGCTATTGGCCCAATCGACTGTCACGCGGAGCTCGGAAATACGGACGCCCAAGCGGGCTTCTACACCCCGGATAATCGCACCGAGCAGCGGCGCTGCCTCGTCGCATAATTGTCGTTCCGCTGCGACATAGCGCTCAAACGTTTTTTCCAGATTCGACATGTGCCTGCTTTCCTTAGCCCGTAGCCCTCGAAAGGAACCTCCACGCACCCGTGGAACCTCTGGTTGAACGATATATTCATGATTTGCCTGCCACAAGTGCTGGATGGCCCTAGCGCGATAGGGCCGTTTGGACCTTACATCTAGGTCCGAATCCCGCTCTACTCGACCCAACATTTTCAAGGTGCCTCCGATGCCTCGCAAGAAGATGCCCGCTCGCCACCGCCCGCGCAGTTCAGTCCGCGGCCCTAAGCCGACGCGGCTGCTCCCCAAGGCGGCGACCGGCATTCGAGGCCTGGACGAAGTTACCGGAGGCGGCCTCCCCAAGGGACGCACTACGCTGCTTTGCGGCAGCGCCGGCTGCGGGAAAACCATGTTGGCGATGGAATTTCTTGTTCGCGGCGCGCAGCAATACGACCAGGCAGGCGTTTTCATTTCGTTCGAGGAGACGCCGGATGACCTCGCGCAGAACGTCGCGTCGTTGGGGTTCGACCTCAAGACGCTGGCCGCACGCAAGAAGCTGCTGGTCGAGCACATACGCGTGGTGAGAAGTGAAATCGAGGAAACGGGCAGCTACGATCTGGAGGGGCTGTTTATCCGGTTGGCCCTCGCTATCGACTCCGTCGGAGCGAAGCGTGTCGTTCTGGACACCCTGGAGGCGCTGTTCGGAGGCTTTTCGAATATCGCAATCCTTCGCGCGGAAATCCGGCGGCTGTTCGAATGGCTGAAGCAGAGAGGGGTGACCGCCGTAGTCACCGCTGAGCGGGGCGATGGCACGCTGACCAGGCACGGACTCGAAGAATACGTCTCGGATTGCGTCATCCTGCTCGATCACCGCGTCGTAAATCAGCTTACCGCCCGCCGGTTGCGGATCGTCAAATACCGGGGGTCGGCCCACGGCAGCGACGAATACCCGTTCCTGATCAGATCGAACGGGATTTCCGTCGTTCCGATAACGTCGATCGGGCTGGAGCACCGCGCGTCCAGCGAAGTCGTCAGCAGCGGCGTTCCGACGCTGGACAAAGCGCTGGGCGCGGGAGGGTTCTACCGCTCCAGCACCATCCTGGTTTCCGGCGGCGCCGGCACCGGCAAGAGCAGTATCGCCGGACATTTCGTGGCCGAGGCGGGCGGCCGACGCGAACGATCGCTCTATATCGCGCTCGAAGAGTCCGAAAGCGAAATCGTCCGCAATATGAAATCCATCGGCATCCAGCTCGCGCCGCTGGTCGCCAGGGACATGTTGCGCTTCCACGTCTCGCGGCCGACCGCCCAAGGACTGGAAACGCACCTCGCGGCGATTCACGATGTTGTCGTCGAATATCAGCCACAGGTCGTCGTCGTCGATTCGATAACGAGCTTGCTGACGATGGGTTCCGATGCGGAAGTGACCTCGATGATCGTGCGTCTTGTTGATTTTTTCAAAACGAACGGCATCACCGCGGTCATGACGGCGCTGATCCCCACTGGCGAGGAAGCCGAGACGACCGGCGTCAATGTCTCTTCGCTGGTCGACGCGTGGCTTACGTTGCAGAACACCGAAATCAAGGGCGTGCGTGCGCGTGCGCTGTCGGTCGTCAAGGCGCGCGGCATGGGACACTCGAATCAGCTTCACGAATTCGTCATGTCGAAGAATGGCGTCGAGCTCAAGAGCGATGCATGGTCCCGGAAGTACGCATGAGCGCTCAAACCAAGAAGCCGCCCAGCAAGCAGCGCTCGTCGGCACCAGCCACGGTCGTGCTGTCCCTGTATATCGCGGGGGACACTCCAAAGTCCCGGTCTGCGCTGAACAATCTGAAGAAAATCTGCGTCGAGCATCTGGATGGACGCTATCGCATCAAGGTGATCGACCTGCTGAAGAATCCGAAACTGGCGCGCGATCACCACATCCTGGCTTTGCCCACCCTCGTGCGCCAACTCCCGGAGCCGATTCGCAAGATCATCGGCGATTTGTCGATACCGAGCGCGTTCTGGTAGGTCTCGATATCGAGTCGACCAAATGAGCACTGCGCTGAAAAAAGGCACCAAACCCGGGCGATTGCGACGCGTGGTTGCAGCGCGCCCCGCAAGGACCTCGCGATCCGGTCCGAGGCGGCATGCCCGGCGGAAACCGTCGACGAAGCCGAAGCGACGCTCGCTGCGATACGCGCCGGCCAGGTCGACGCATTGGTGATTCAGAACGCGGAGTCGGAACGGATCTACGCCCTAAAGACTTTCGACGAGCTCGAGCAGACTCAAGCCGCGCTGGAGAATGCCGGCGTGGAACGCCGGCGCACGCGCGCACAGCTTCAGGCGCTTGCCGAAGAAAGAGAACGCCTGTTCCAGGACATGCACGACGGTTGCATCCAGTCCATTTACGCAGTGGGCCTCAATCTGGAAGCCTGCATGGGCATCATGAAGGCGAATCCCAAAAAGGCCGCCGAAATGGTCGCGGATGCCACCGCCAGCCTGAGCCTGGTGATACAGGAGCTGCGGTCCTTTATCACCGGGCACAGATTGCAAATCGCCAAGGGCGAAGATTTGCGATCACAAATCGAGAAGGCGGCCCAGGCTGCCGCCAATCAAGGCATGTCATTTACCGTCGACATCGACGAGAGCGCCATGAGGGCACTCACTTCCGAGCAGGCGTTGCATATGCTTCAGATCGCACGGGAAGCAATCAGCAACGCAACCCGGCACGCGAACGGGCAGTCTGGACATGTGTCGTTGCAGACGCAGCGTGGGGTGGTCTGTCTCGAAGTGAGTGACGATGGATGCGGATTCATGGTCAAGAAGGTCAACAGGCGTGGTCTCGGATTGCATCACATCGAGGCGCGGGCGCGGAAGATGGGAGCCACGGCGCGGGTGAGCTCGGCGCCGAATCAGGGAACGCGAATTGTCGTAAAGCTCGGCAGGACGCGCTAGCCACGGGTGGCGGCAAAACCAAAAATCAGGCTGATGCTGGTCGATGACCACGAGGTCGTCAGGCTAGGGTTGCGGGCGCTGTTCGGGCAAACGAAAAAAATCGACGTGGTCGCCGAAGCAGGAACCGTCGCGGACGCGATAGAAAAGGCGGCCAAGCACCGACCCGATCTGGTGTTGATGGATTTGCGCCTGCCCGACGGCACCGGCCTCGACGCGTGCCGCGACATTCTGTCCGCCAATCCGGGCACGCGCGTGCTGTTTTTGACGTCCCATTCGGACGAAGAGGCTGTCACCTCCACGATTCTGGCGGGAGCCGCGGGATACCTTCTCAAGGAGATTGGCTCCAAGGCGCTGATCAATGCCATCGAGATCGTGCACAGCGGCGAATCGATACTCGATCCCAAGGTGACCAAAGCCGTTCTTCACCGCATGTCGCTATTGGCCGGAGATACCGCTGCAAAGCGCTCGAACGATCAAAAGCTTTCTCCGCAGGAACGACGCATTCTTGCGCTGGTCGTCGAAGGAAAAACCAACAAGGAAATAGCCAAAGCCCTCGATTTGAGCGACAAGACCGTCAAGAATTACCTGAGCAACGCATTCCAGAAACTCGGTGTCCGCCGCCGTTCCCAGGCAGCCGCACTTTTCGAGCGCGACAAAATGGCGCCGGGTTAAAATCGAATCCCGCAGCATACGAAAGACTTGGATGACTCAGTCGGTCCTCGCAGAAAGCCCCGCCAGACGTCTCCGTGCGCTGATCGACGCCCCCGACATTCTCGTCCTCCCCGGCGTGTTCGATGGCTTCAGCGCACGGCTGGTGGAGAAGATGGGCTACACCGCCGCATTCATCACCGGCAGCGGCGTCAGCGAGATCGCGGCTTGGCCAGCCCGACGTCGGGCTGATGGGCCTCGAAGAAAACGTCGCTGCGGCGCGCGCGATCGCGGCTGTGCTCCGATCTGTTGCTGCTCGCCGACGCCGACACCGGCTACGGCAATCGCGCATCAACGTGCATCACACCGTGCGCGCGTTCGAGCGCGCGGGCGTGGCCGGCCTGATGCTCGAGGACCAGGTGTGGCCGAAGCGCTGCGGTCATATGAAGGGCAAGGAAGTGATCCCCGCGGAAGAGATGGTGCAGAAGATCCGCGCCGCGGCGGACGCGCGCGTCGATCCCGATTTCGTCATCAAATCGCGCACCGACGTGCTCGCCACGCACGGCCTAGCCGAAGCGATCCGGCGGCTCAATCTCTACGCAGAAGCCGGCGCGGACCTGCTGTTCGCCGACGCGGCGATGTCGGCCGACGATATCGGCACGATCGCGAAAAACGTGGTGAAGCCGGTGTCGGTCAACATGGGCTTCGGCATCCGGCAGCGCTCGACGACGCCGCTTTTGTCCGCGCGGCAGTTGCAGGATCTCGGCGTGGCGGTGGTGATCTATCCGCGCCTGCTGACCGCGTGCGCGCTGCAAGGCATGAAGAACGGACTCGAGCTGCTCGAGCAATCGCTCGACAGCGGCAAGGTCGTCGATCGTCCCGACGCGCTGGTCTCGTTCGAGGAGCTACACGACATCATGGGCATGCACGAAGTCGAGGAGCTCGAACAGCGATTCCTGACGCCCGAGCAGCTGGAGACCAAATACGGCAGCGAGCGCAAGGCGGCGACCATGCCGGACGCCAAGGCGGAGAGCCCGGCGGGGAAGCCGAAGCAAACCGCCTGACGATGCGCCGCTGCTTGCGAACGGGTGACCTTTGTCGGCCGACTGGGTCAGTACCGTTATTACAATATGGACCAGGTCGTGGGTGCGGCTTTGGCTGCCACCGGCCACCTGGGCCATTGCTGCCGCGAATCTAGGAATTTATTGAACGGGCTTACCTGTCGACTGCGACCGCTCGATCCACGCCACGAGGTCCGCGATGGCAGCATGCAGCGAGTCGCGAGCCTGCCGGCGTCTTTGGTCGGTCAATGGATGAATGGTCGCGTCGGGATCCCACACCGACATCAGGCCCGACTGCATCGTAGTCAACTTGTCCAAAAGCGCATAGAGGTCCCCTACGCGTATGCGCGCCCAATCTTCCGGGCTGGCTTCCACGATGTCAGGGGTCTGCGTGTCCACTTGCTGGCTCCCGAACCATACCGGGCACTCCGGGTTGTGCCGCCTCGTCGACGAGCGAAAATGAGGTCCAGACGTATTCGAATTGCTGCTGGAGCGGCTCGCTCAAACGCATCCGGTACGTTGCGTTGGATGAAAGCAGTGTCACATCCGAATCGGCACTGAAGTCGTGTGCGGGAAGCAGCAGGGTCTTGATCGGCATCGTCGGATATTGCGCGCTCGGCGGCAGATAAAGCGCCGCGAAGCACCTCGACGCAGAGTTCGGCGCTTCGGCAACAGCAACATCGCCATCGCAATCGGTCACTTTGACAAAGCGAGGCTCGCGTCCGAGGTGCTCGACGCCGATCTCGACATAGTCGACCATAAGCCGCCTGAACCAGCGTACAACCGACACGATCCAGGGCGCGGTTTCGCTTTCGCGAACCGCGATCAGCGAGCCCGGTATCACGCCATTCAGGTTGTCGATCTGCGCGCGCATGCGACAGCCGGAGTCGCTTCGGTCCTTGACCTGCCAGACTTGCGAAGGCGTGGCGTTCCTGTGCAATTCGTCCACGATATAGGTAAAGCCCGCGATGGCCTGGACCGCCAGGGCAACGGATGTCCGCTCCGCGCGGCGCTTGATTTCGACCGCGTTCGGGGCGAAGAGAAGCGCGAGTTTTTTAAGCAGCGCGAGCTGCCCGGCGCGCGCCGCAGGTGTCGCGCCATCCGGAAGCGTGGCGCTGTCCCGCAACGAGGCCATTTCCTGGTCGATCGTTGCGAGCAATGGCGAAGAGTCGAAATAAAGCAGATCGCCTGCAGGGAGATCGCCTCCTCCGGGCGCGGCCCGTTTGAGCCCATCCGTGCCGCCCAGATCGACCACAAACCCATTCGCCGCAACGTGAACGCCGTTGACTTGCGACAGTCGCAGCGCGGGCCCACTGCACCAGAGCACGAACCAGCGATACGCCCACAACGCCTCGCGAGGCGAGAACCGGCCGTTGTTCATGGCCTCGAGCAACAGGATCTGCAGATACTGCTGCTCCAGCTCTCCGATCGTCCGGCCAAGGCGCTTCAGCAAATCACGTTCGTGCGCAAGCCGATACATCTGATGCAGCTGCTTCCATATTTCCGGGCTGCGCTTCTTGTATCGGAGAAGGCGCAGCAGCAATTCGACCTTCCTGTGATGGAACAGCTGAGCCCGGACCAACGGCTCAGGATCGGTCCAGTAGTCGTTGGCCAGCTTCGCAACGTGGCCCAGAAAATATTCGTGCGCCTGGCAAAACGACTGGCTGAGCCGCAACGCGGCATTCCAGGCCTTCCATTCGAACGAGCCTATCTTCGCGTCGCCCTCGACGTACTGGGTCAGCAGCAGGTCGATTACCGGCTGTGTCTGCCGTTCCAGCGCAAGAAGAGTGTCCAGCTGGCTGATGTCGGGTTGGCCATCTCGAATAAGCCCCGTGATCGCCTCGCAGATCGCCTTTTGCGTCTCAATCGGGTCGGCGTGCGCGGAAAGGAAAACGCTCTGGCCCGCCATCCCTTTGATCGGGTGGTCGTGGCGCTCTGATTGAACCGGCGAAAGTGTTGCAGACAAGCTCACGCTCGAATCTCCAATGCAATTGCAGGTTATGACCAGATGTAGCACAGGGTATGCCAAGCGCGCCCCCGGCCATCTTCCAGGGGTGACCAGGAGCCGGTGACGGCAAAGTGACGCAGAACGTCGAAATCGCTTGCTCGCTCTGTAGTGTGCAGCCTCTGCGATCGACGTGTGATAATTCCCTCCAGCATGATCGCCAAAACTACCCGTACGCTGCTTGCCGCCATCGGACTCGCATCGGCTAGCGGATGCGCGATTGCGGCGGAGCCCGCCGGCGCCGCAACGGCCGCCAATACCAGTTCGTCGCTGAGCTCGGGCATCGACCTCACATATGTCGATCCCGCCGTCCGGCCGCAGGACGATTTCTATCGCGCAGTCAACGGCAAATGGCTCGATACCTTCGAGATGCCGGTCGACAAGGCCCGCTACGGCTCGTTCGACAAGCTGCGCGAAGACACCGAGCTGCAGCTCAAGGTGATCGTCGAGGAAGTTGCGAAATCGACGGATGCCGCCCCGGGCTCCGAGGCACAGAAAATCCGCGATCTGTACAACAGCTTCATGAACGAGGCGAAGATCGAGGACGAGGGTATCAAGCCGCTCGCCCCTCTTTTCGCGCGCATCGACGCGGTCAAGGACAAAAGCGAAGTCGCGGGACTGCTGGCGAGCTTCAACGTCCGTCGCATCGATGCGCCGTTCTCGCCGGTCGTCCATCAGGACAACCGGGACTCCAGCAAGTACGTCGTCGACCTGCGCCAGAGCGGCCTGGGCCTGCCCGATCGCGATTACTACCTCGACGACAAGTTCAAGGACGTGCGCGCGCGATACGCGACGCATGTCGAGAAGATGTTCAGCATGACTGGCGATCGCGACGCACCCGCGACCGCGCGGGAGATCATCGTGCTCGAGTCCGAATTGGCCAAGGTGCAATGGACGCGGGTCGAGAATCGGGACCCGGTAAAGACTTACAACAAGGTGGAGCTCGCGGAGCTCGCCGCTCTCGCGCCCGGCGTCGACTGGAAGCGCTGGCTCGTCGATTCGGGAGTCGACTCGCGCGTCGACTACCTGATCGTCGCGCAGCCCAGCTACCTGACCGGCTTTGCCAAGCTGCTCACCGACACGCCGCTGCCGGTGTGGAAGGCGTATTTCAGATGGAAGCTGTTGGACGATGCGGCGCCCTACCTGGCGAAGCCTTACGTTGACGAGCGATTCGCTTTCCAGGACACGGTGCTGCGCGGCATTCCGGAGAATCGGCCCCGCTGGAAGCGTGGCGTCGAGTTCGTCGACACGTCGATCGGCGAAGCGCTGGGCAAGCTGTACGTCGCCCGTTATTTTCCACCGGCGAACATGGCCCGGATGGAAAAGCTGGTCGGCAATCTGCTCGCGTCGTATAGGCAAAGCATCGACGAGCTTGAGTGGATGAGCCGAGAGACCAAGGCGCAGGCGCAGGCGAAGCTCGCCAAGTTCACGCCGAAGATCGGCTACCCGCGGGAATGGCGCGATTACACGAAACTGTCCGTCGCCCAGAACGATCTTTTCGGCAACTGGATGCGGGCACAGGAATTCGAGTACCAGCGTAATATCGCCAAGCTCGGCAAGCCGATCGACCGCAACGAATGGGGGATGAGGCCGCACACGGTCAACGCCTACTACAGCCGGGAAAAGAACGAGATCGTCTTCCCGGCGGCTATCCTCCAGCCGCCGTTCTTCAACGTCGCTGCCGACGACGCGGTCAACTACGGTGGCATCGGCGCGGTGATCGGCCACGAGATCAGCCACGGTTTCGACGATGGCGGCAGCCGTTTCGACGGTGACGGCAACCTGCAGCAATGGTTCACCGCTGACGATCTCAAGCACTTCAAGGACAAGACGCAGGCACTGGTGGCGCAGTACGACCAGTACGAGCCGGTGCCCGGCTTTCACGTCAACGGCGCGCTGACGCTTGGCGAAAACGTCGCGGACAACGCGGGACTCACGATCGCCTACCACGCCTACAAACTATCGCTCGGTGGCAAATCGGCGCCGGTCATCGATGGCCTGACCGGCGAGCAGCGCCTTTATTACGGCTGGGCGCAGGTATGGCGCGGCAAGTCGCGCGAACAGGAGACGATCCGCCTGATCAAGGTTGACCCCCATGCGCCGCAAGAGGTGCGGGGTCTCGCGACACTGCGCAACCAGCCCGGGTTCTACGAAGCTTTCGGGGTCAAGGAAGGCGACAGGATGTATCTGCCGCCCGAACAGCGCATCACTCTCTGGTAAGCGGGTAATTCGGGCCGCGCCGCCCGGCCGCTAGCCGCTCAGCGCCGCGACCGTGCGGTTTGCGAAATCGATACGATCTGCAAGAACTCGCATGATGAACTCGTCGAAGGCGCTGGCCAGATCCGGGCGCTCCGTCCGCATCCGCTCAAAGTTGGTGCGGCTCATCGTGAAGATGGTGGCTGGCCCGTCCGACGATACCGTGGCGGAGCGCACGGAGTGCCTGAAGAAGCCCATCTCACCCAACACTGTGTGCGTCGTGATATGCCTCACGCGCAGGCTCTCGCCATTTTCGATTGCGATGTCGATTGCAAGACTGCCGGCGGCGACAAGATCGACGGTGTCTGCGGGCTCGCCCTCGCGATAGAGGATTTGTGGCCCATCGGCGTCCTTGCGCTCGAGATAGCTGACGAGGTCTGCGGCCCTGACGGCAGTGCCGAGTTGATGCTGAAGCCACGACTCGAAGCTGGCGAGATCCTTCCCCGTATCGAGATTTGCCTTGGCGACCAGGCTGTCCTCACACCACGCCAGCGCGAGATTGAGGTCGGCAAAGGCCCGGTGCCGGCTCTTGCCGCCGAAGAGGCCGCCGAGTTGGAAGGTTGCACGCATCGCCGGTGGCAGCGAGGAGTAAACCAGCGTGACGTAATGTTTATTGCAAAAATTGCGCAGCTTGGCCAGGCCGGCGATCGCGGAGGAATCGGCGCCGGACACCATACCGAAATCAAGGATCACGTATGCAACCTGGCCTCGTGCCAGCGACTCGATATCATCGCGGACGCGCTCGAACACGCTCTCGGAAGAGCCAAAGAAAATGAAACCAGAAAGCCAGTACAGTTGGATGGCATCGCCGGTCTCACGCAAGTGTCTGGACACCTCTGCCGATCGGTCGACATAGCTTGCGAACATCGTCCGCGTAACGTGTCGGCGCACGACGCCGAGGCGCGCATAGTTGATGGCGAACATCACGCAGGCACCCACCAGACCGACCAGCACGCCGATAAGGTAGCCGTACTCGATACAGACGATCATGATGCCGACGGCGAGAAGCAAATCCAGCCACGCGCGCTGGGCATAGGGCCGGCCCAAGGCCTCGATGAGGAACGTATAGCCGAGGTAGAGAATGAGGCCCGCGACAATCGGAACAGGTATCAGTCCCGGCAGATTCAAGTTCGCAATGCCGACGGCGCCGAGAAAAAGGGCACACATGGCCCCGCTCATCCGCGTCGCGCCGCCCGCATGCTCCAGCAAACGGCTGGTACCGATCTGAAGACTTGCGAGAATGCCGCCGAATGGCGCCGCAATCAGGCTGGCAATGCCGTGTGCGCGAAACTCGCGATCAAGATCCCCGGCCGCCTGTCGCGTGACCTCGATGCTCGACACCTTGGTCACAAGCGAAATGAGCGCCACGACCGTGACAGCGAGCAACTCAGGGATGAGGCTCAACATCGTCGACCATGTAAGGTGCGTTGTGCGAGCGGCTTCAAAGGGTGACCATTCGGTCAGGCCCTTAAGCGAAGGCAAGTACCAACCATGCTCAGGGCCGGAAAGGCCAAGTCGGCGGAGCGCGATAGTGCCAACGACCCACATCGTGAGAAGTGCGGCGGGCATGGCAAACGGTGATTTCGCCCAGCGACGCACGGCCAGCAATACCACCAGCGCAACGACGGCGGCGCCGAACCTCGCAACTGAAATCTCGCTCCAGCTTGAGCCGAGACTGCTGAAGGCCAGCGCGTGGCCGGTCGTCATCCGGACAGCGCCGGCAACCAGGAGCCAGCCGGTAGCGGCCAGGAATCCGCCGACGACGAAATAGGGCACGAATCGGAAGTACGAACCGCATCGGAAGGCTCCGAGACCATACAACAATGCGCCCGAAAGGATGGTGGCGGCCGTGAAAATCAGCATTACGGTCTGAATGGCAGACTGTGCGCTGCCGCCGGACTCGAAAACGGCGGACGCGGCGCTCGCGCTCAACAGCACCAGAACAGCTCCGGTCGGCGAATCGATGCCTGTCGAAAGCGGCGGCAGTGACGTATTCAATGCGATCCAGATCCCGCCGATGCTGCTGCCTACCAGCATCGCCCAGATCGCTGTCGGAATGCCGGCACCAAGGTCACCCGGAAACATCAGCGCGCCGAACGAGACGATGTTGGCAATCAGAACCACCGCCGCCAAGAGCCCCGCGATGATGTCCTTGATGCCATTACGACCCGCCACGAGGATTCGGTACCAACGCCTGGGAAGCGCGCTACCTCGGTTGCGTCCTGGACCCGGATGGCCATGTGCGGTCCCCGGTGCCGTCTGTTCGTTCATGACGAACCTTTCAATTCAGTCTTGCCAAAGGCGGACGACCTCTGTCATCACTTTACGACGGCAGATCAATAACCACAAAGACCAGCGCCGAATCTCCGTTGTAATCCGGTGCCGCGTCGGCCGGTCTAGCCGCGACCAGCGCGCGCGCTTCGTCCGACTCCGGCAACGGCGAGCGTTCATACAGTGTCAGCTTCGGCGCGGTGGCCGCGTCGAACGAGATTTCCATCGGCACGTCGCGCGTTCCGACGCCCCAGATGCGCACGAACGTCGGCTCCTTGCCCTTCAGTTGCTCGACGCTGACGGTTTGCTGACTATCGAGCCGGATTGACTGGACGCCGGAATTCGGCGCGACACCGATGCCGATTTGAAAGCCGCCGCGGCCGCTGCGCAGCGTTCCTCGCACCACGGTTATCCCGCCCTGCGTCCCGACCTCCCCGACAGTGAAGCTCGGCGCCGGCAGGTGCGGCCCGGTCGCGTTCTTGAATCGTCCTTGCCCCTTCAACAGTCCGAGCTGGTAGTACTCCTCGTCCTTCTCCGGAAATCCTTGAGCCTTCAGAAATGCTTCATCCGGTGCGCCGACGAAGCCGATCAGCCAGCGCGGTTTCGTTGCCTGGTCGTCGTAGTAGACGATGTTCAGACCCCGCGGATGGTTCGCCGCATAGGCGCGAGTCTGGCTGGCGACCACCGCCGAACCCGCGACGACCACGGCGCATAGCGCAGACAAGCCCCACGCGACGCGCGATCGATCTCCGGGGCTTGCGACAAAGACCGGCACCAGCGCCAGCGAGAACGGCATCAGCACCAGAATCTTGTACTGGCTCAGATCGAAGCCGAGCACGAGCTCGAGTCCAAGCAGGAAAGCGAGCAAGAAGAAGGCAGCGAGAACGAATCCGACCAGGGAGGTCACGCGCAGCGAGTGCGCGTGGCGTTTCCGGACCAAAGTCTCGACCCATCCGGCAATGGCGACGCCGAATACCGGCCAAAGGAACGGATACGACGCGCCGCCGATGGTGAACGCGACGCCGACGGCGAGCAGCGCAAGCACGACCCAGTTCACCAATAGCAGGGCGCGCGCATCGACGCGCGATCCGACGATGCCGGCGACGATCAGTGGAACGAGTATTCCGGACGTCGCCAGCGCGACGCGGGCCGGCCACGGCTGCGGATGATCGAGCGGATGCACGCCGGGCCAGATGCCCAGCGGATACGACAGCAGCCATCCGAAGGCAAACAGCAGCATGGGCACCGCGAAGAAAGCGATCACCGCCCACCCAGTCGCACGCAACGTGAACGCGTCCCGATGCGCGACTATCAGTCCGATCAGCCCCAGCAGCGCGACCAGCGCGATCGGCACGTTGATGGCGGCCGACCAGACCACGGTGACGAGGCCGAAGACGTCGAAGAAACTCGCATCGGACGACGCACTCAGCGTTGCGAGGTCGGCGTCGGCAAGCGCGCCGGTGACTTCGAACGCGTGCTCGCCGTTGTGCTGCAACGATCGACGGTCGATGTATTGAAGATTGTCCCGGACCGAGTGATAGCGCGCGGCCGAATTCGAGAAGGCGAAATTGAAGCCTGACAATCCCAGCTTCCGATACACCGAAAAATCGGTGTCGTTGGGCAGCAATTTGTAGACTTCGTAGCTGACCGAGCTGGCCGACGGCCGTGCGACGGCATGGGCGAAGAGATCCATCAGCCGCGCGTTGCCGGGACCGGTTTCGAACATCATGCTCGGCCCCGACGCGCCGCGCGCCTCGAAGTTGACGACGACCCCGACCCGGCGCATCAGCGGATGGTGGTCGGCGAACGCGCGCGCGCCGCGCAAGCCGGTCTCCTCGCCGTCGGTCAGGAGAAAAATGACGTCGTTCCGGGTCGTCCTGGCGGCGAAGCCGCGAGCAAGCTCGAGTACGACGGCGACACCTGCCCCATCGTCGCTGACGCCGGGACCCGCAGGCACGCTGTCGTAGTGCGCGCTTGCCAGCACCGCCTTGCCGTCGCCCGTTCCCTTGTGCACCGCGACGATGTTCTCGACCGCGGTGCAGCCGGGAAAGCGCGGCGCCGTATCGCATTGAAAGACGGCCTGGACTTCCGGCGCGTATCCGACGGCCCTGAGCTCCGCGAGAATCCGGTCGCGCACGACGGCGTTTTCCGGCGACCCGGCCGTGTGCGGCCGTTGCTCTTTCAGCAATGCCGACAGCGTCGCGAACGCGTGCTCTTCGGAGAACGCGGTCCGGGTCGCGCCCGATGCGGATGGCGCGACCAGCTGCGATTGCCATAAATGCAGCAGCAGCGCGGTGATCGCCACGGCGAAGACAAAATCTGCAACGACTCCGAACCGGCTGCTTCGCATCGCGCCTCCCCGAAGGCGCAATGCTAATCGCTTTTACCCTGGGCGCGCGCGATCGAATCATGGAAATCGCGAAAGTTGACAGCAGGATAGGACGGACCTACGATTTCCCTGGCTGCGAAAGAATGCCAAGCGGGGAGGAGCGCCGGCAATGCATTTCAGCACGCCCTGAGGCAATGAGTCCCCTCGACGTCGACAGCGCCGCCGACGTGCGCGACGGCTGGTCCGATTGGGATTACGGCGAACGGCTGGACGCGCTCGCCGCGCTCGCCAATGCCAACCTCGACAAGTACGGATACGACGAGGTGGACGTCTACAACGTCCCCGGCGACGCCGCGGGCCAATACGCCGACGGCGAAATCGATCTCGACGACAGTGTATTGACCGACCCCGATCCGGAACCCGGGATCCACGCGACCGATCACGAAACGGTCCACGCGATGAACGATCAGGACGACATCGACGACGACACGACCTGGTTCGACGGGGACCTGAGCGGACCTTTCGCAGAAGAGCAAGCGACGGAGCTCGCCAACCATATCGATGTCGGCGATCAGGCCCGCGTGCTCGACGACGATGGAAGTCTAGGACGCTGGGGCGGCGGCGGCAGCGGCGCCCAGGGAGGCGGAGGCTCCGAATACGACGCCGGCAACGATGCGCCCCCCACCGAGGATCTATCGTTCGACATCGACTGGGCCTCGGGCGTGTGGATCGATTCGACCGCGGCCGACGGCTCGTACTCGGTCGATATCTACTTCGCGCCGATGGACGGCTGGTGAGCGCGTACAAGAAACTTTCCGTCAGCAAGGCGCGCTGGTACGCGATCCACGCCGATGCACGCGCCGGCTTGTTCCAGGCGCTGCTGGGACGCACGCAAGGGCAGTCCCGGCACCATGTCGCCACCGGCATATTGACCGCGCTCGACCCCGCCGGATCCCATTTTGTCGAATGGAAGGCGCAGATGCTGCGCTTGCAGGCGTCGGGCCTCGAGCTCACCGAGGCGGCGACCCGCCAGGTGGCATTCATGCACCGCCAGGTAAGGCGCACGGCGCGGAAGCTCAGCGATGGCGACTGAAGCCATCGGGGTTCTCGATGCGCAGGTCGCGCTGGTTTCCGACCACAGTTACGAGGACGTTGTCACTTCGATGATGCAGCGCGCTCGCCGAAGAGTGTGGGTGAGCGTGTTCATGATCGATCTGGCCACGCCCGATCCGAAACTGCGCGTCCTGGGCGCCATGCACGAGCTCGCCGCGGCGCAGTGGCGCGGCGTCGACGTCCGCCTGCTGATCGGTGGCAGCCGCGACAACTTGCAGATGGCCGAATGCTCGGCGACGGCGCTGGCGGTCGCGAAGCAGCTCGGATTGACGACACGGTGGCTGACTTCGCGCAAGTCTCGCGGTAGCCATGTCAAGTTCGTGCTCGCCGACGACGAAGTCCTGCTGGGCTCGCACAACTGGTCGCTGTCATCGTTTGCGCTGAGCACGCAGGACAGCGTGTGGTTCCAATCGCCCGAGCTCGGCGCCTATCTTTGCGATGCCTTCGCGGCGCAATGGCTGCGGCGCCCAACGGCCGACGCGCAGTGAACGCCTACCGCATCGATTGGGAAGCGATGATCGACCGCGTGCTGGTCGACAACCTGGCGGCCGCCGCCGGTCTCGCCCCGGCGCCGACCGTGGCCGCGGCACGCCCGGCGCTTGCGCGCATCCTGGCGTCGTGTGGCGGTTGGCCTTATGCGACCGCGAAACCGAGTGCCCAAGTGCGTCGCGCGTTCGCGCTGCGCTTGCTCGGCGACGCATTCGGCCAGGTCCTCGGGCCGGCGCCGCAACAGGCGCCGGGAATCACGCTGGCGCGGGCGCGCGACGGCATGCGCGCCATCACGCTTGTCGCTCGCGTTGAAGTCAACCTCGCCGACGCCGCGGCACTGCAAACCGTCGAGGGCCTCTCGGTGCGACTCGCCGATGCGATCATCGCGGAGCGTCTGCGCGGCGGGCCGTTTTCCAGCATGACCGACCTGGGCGATCGCGTCGAGCACGTCGGCGAAGCGCTTATGCGCAAGTGGGCGCCGGTCATCGGGTTCATGCAGCCGTCGGCGCCGCGCACCGGCGCATTGGGCGATCCGGCGCGGGATCTGCAGGTATTGGCGGCAGAGCAGACCTATGGCGAGCCGGCGGAACGGCTGGTCCGCGTATTCGAGAGCGTCGCGATGCGCGTGACTGCGCAGCTGCATCCGCACACCAAGCACGAGCTGCCCCGCTCGCCGAAAATCGTGCCGCCGCCGGACGCGGTGACGGCATCGCGCACGATTCTGCTTCCAGGCAAGCGCTATTACTACCATGTCAAGACCGCCATCGCCGAGGCCGGGGAGCGCGTCGATGTGGCGATGTTCCACATTGCGATGCCGGGCAGCACGCACCCGACGCGGCGCCTGCTCGACGCCTTGGCCGCGGCGAACGACCGCGGCGTGCGCGTGCGCGTGCTCGTCGACAGGGACCGGGCAGCGGATCCGTACAACTCTACGGTGATCAACGCGGCCGCCATCAACTTCCTGCTCGATGAGGGCGTGAAAGTTCATGTCGACGCGGCGCGCAAGCTGCTGCATTCGAAGTTCCTGGTCATCGACGCAGACCGGACGATCATCGGCAGCCATAACTGGTCGGCAGGCTCCTATTTCGGTTTCGACGATCTCAGCGTCGACGTCGCTTCGCCCGCTTTTGCGCGGGCGACGCGGCAGCGCTTCGAGGATTTGTGGCGCCGCGGCACGCCCGCATCGAGGGATCGCCAGATCTGAGCTGCGGCCCGCGAACTAGTAGCGCTTGGTCAGCGTCATGACCTGACCTTCGCGCCGGATGTCCATGCGATTCAGGAAGCTCATGCCGAGCAGGGCGACCGGCAGACTGTCGCCCTCCATGACGACCGCGTCGACGTTGTTCACCGTCAGATCGCCGACGCGCACGGTGTCGAGCCTGACGCGATAGGCCGCCGCCACGCCGTTGGCGGTCTCCATGATCGCCTTGCGGCCCTTGAGATAGTCGAGCCCGAGGCGGCGAGCTTCGCCGGCGGGGAGCGAGATGAACGTCGCGCCGGTATCGATCGTGAATCGGATCGGAACGCCGTTGATCTGGCCGTCGGCAACAAAATGACCGCGCTCGTCGACGGTGGCCATCGCGGATGCGGCGGTGGTCGGCTGCATCCGCGCATGGCCGAGTCCGAGCGCCATCCGCTGTCCCTGGATGTCGAACGTCGCGCCGTCGGGCTCGACCGACAGCAGGACGATGCCCTCCCGGGTCTTCTGTCCGACCGACAGCGTCTGCAGCGCGCCGCCATCGATCTGCACGACGGCCTTGTTCGGGAACAGGCCGACGACGTTGACGTCCAGCGCAAGCGCGCCGGTCGAGACCAGCAGTCCGGCGACTATCGAAGCAATGCGTTGGCGACGATCCATGGTAGAGGGGCGATCGAATCAGTGGTCTTTTTCGGGACGGACCCGCATGATAGTCTTATCCACGCAAACCTCGTGCCAGCGAACGAGCTCGCCCTCGCCGATCCACCCAGGAATCGATGACCTCCATCACCCACGCCGACGCTGCGACGCCGTCGTTGCCGACCGGTACGGTGACGTTCCTGTTCACCGACATCGAAGGCAGCACGCGGCTGTGGGAGTCGCAGCAGGCGGCGATGCAAGCCGCGCTGCCGCGGCACGACGCGCTGGTGCGCCAGTGCATCGCGCACCATGGCGGCCATGTGTTCAAGACCGGCGGCGATGCGTTCTGCGCGGCGTTCCACACCGCGCCGGATGCGCTGGCGGCGGCACTCGAGGCGCAGCGCGCGATTCACGCCGAGCGCTGGCCGGAATCGGCGAAGCTCCGCGTGCGCATGGCGCTGCATACCGGTGCGGCCGAATTCCGTGACGGCGACTATTTCGGCGCCCCGCTCAATCGCGTCGCACGCCTGCTGGCGGCCGGCCATGGCGGCCAGACGCTGCTGTCCGAGTCGACGCACGACCTGTGCCGCGATCATCTGCCGCCGCTCGCCACCGCCAAGGCGCTGGGCGAGCACGGGCTCAAGGACCTGGCACGGCGCGAAGCGGTGTTCCAGCTCTGCCATCCGGACCTGCCACAGAGTTTCCCGCCGCTGAAGACCACGCTCGCTCCGCTCGACCGCGAGACGCCGTCGATCGCGGTGCTGCCGTTCATCAACATGTCCCGCGACGAGGAGAACGAGTACTTCGCCGACGGGCTTTCGGAGGAATTGCTCAACGTACTGGCGAAAATCCGCGGCCTGCGCGTCGCGTCGCGAACGTCGGCATTCTTTTTCAAGGGCAAGGACATCGACATTCCGACGGTCGCGCAAAAGCTCAACGTCGCCACGGTTCTCGAAGGCAGCGTGCGCAAGTCCGGCAAGCGGGTGCGGATCACGGCGCAGCTGATCCAGGTCGCGACCGACTCGCACCTCTGGTCGGAGACCTACGACCGGGAGCTCGACGATATCTTCGCCGTCCAGGACGACATCGCGCAGTCGGTGGTCAAGGAGCTGCGTGCGGCGCTGCTGGGCGAGGGCTTGGGCGCCGTCGCGGACGCCAAGGCGAAGGCCGAAGTGCAGGCCGCCGCTACCGGTCGCGCCGACAATCCGGAGGCTTATCGGCTCTATCTGCAGGGACGCTATTTCATCGAGCGGATGACGCAGGCCGACCTGGCGCGAAGTGTCGACTACTTCCGGCAGGCGATCGCGCTCGACCCGGAATTTGCATTGGGTTGGACGGGCCTGTCGCAGGCCTACTATATCCAGGCCGGCTACGGCTGGGCGCCGGTGACGCGACGGATTCGAGCGAGCGCGCGATGCCGCCAAGCGGGCGCTGGCGCTCGCGCCGGACCTGGCGGAAGGACACGTCTGTCTCGGGCACGTGCTTGAGGGCTACGACTGGGATTGGGAAGCCGCCAATGCCGAATATCAGCGCGCATCTCGCCCTGGCGCCCGGCAACGCTGATGTGCTGCGCGCTGTCGCGGGCATGACGCGAATCTTCGTCGGCCCGGATGCCGGGATCGACCTCTTGCGCCAAGCCGCGGCGCTGGACCCGTTGAGCTCGTCAGCCCAGCGCATACTGGGCCTGCGCTGCTTTCTGGCCGGCCGCCTGGACGAGGCAGCGGCGGCGCTCAAGACGTCGCTCGACCTCAATCCGAAGGCGGGGCTGGTCCATTGCTTTCTTTGCGCGACCCGCCTGGCGCAAGGCCGAGCGACCGAAGCTCTCGAGCTGGCCGAGCGCGAAGCGCTGCCGGATTTTCGCTTGCTGGGGATCGCGCTCGCACAACATACGCTCGGTCACAAGGAAGAGTCGGACGCCGCGATGGCGCAGCTGATCGAACGCCATGGCAACGAGGCCGCGTATCAGATCGCGGAAGCCTGGGCATGGCGCGGTGAAATCGACCGCGTGTTCGAATGGCTGGAGCGGGCCTACGCCCAGCGCGATCCCGGCCTGGCAATGACTTCCTCCGACCCATTCTTCCGGCCGGTGCACGGCGACTCGCGCTGGTTTCCTTTTCTGAAGAAAATGGGATTTCCCAGTCGTTGACTGAAGAAGTATGGCCGACTTCGAGAAGCCGCTCGAAACCTGGAACGCGCGCTTTGCGCGCGACGATTACCTGTTCGGCGAGGAGCCGAACGCGTTCCTGCGCAAGCATGCGCATTTCCTGCGGCCCGGCAGCTCGGTGCTATGCGTCGCCGACGGCGAAGGGCGCAACGGCGTCTGGCTCGCCGAGCAGGGTCATAAAGTCACCTCGTTCGACTTTGCGCCCAATGCCCTGGACAAGGCGAAGCGGCTGGCGCAGCAGCGCAATGTCAGCGTCGATCAGCGGCAGGGCGATGCCTACACCTGGCCATGGGCGGCAGAGCAGTACGACGCGCTGGTCGCGGTGTTCATCCAGTTTCTGCCGCCGCACCGGCGCGACAACGCCTTCGCCGGAATGATGTCCGCGGTAAAGCCTGGGGCCTTCTTCCTTCTCGAAGGATATCGGCCCGAGCAGGTCGACTATCGCACCGGCGGGCCGCCGAAGCGTGAGCACATGTAGACCCGCGAGTGGCTGCAAACGACGTTCGCCGGCTGGGAGATCCTGGTCCTCGAGGATTACGATGCGGTGATTCACGAAGGGCAGGCGCACGACGGGATGTCGGCGCTGATCGACCTTGTGGCGAGAAAGCCCTAGGCGACGAAGCGCAGGTGGCAAACTTCCGAGCATGACCAGCCTCACCGTTCCGATCACCACCATCGATTGCCACGCGCATGTGATGCGGTGCGATGCGCCGCTCGCGCCGGACCGGCACTCAGCGCCGAAGCGTGATTGCACGGTCGACGAATACCTGGGCGTACTGGATGCGAACGGCGTTTCGCACGGCGTGCTGACTGCGCCGAGCGTTCGCGAAAAGCTGGCGGTACCCGGTGTCGGAAACATCGGGCAATGCGGAACGGCGGACCCAGTTGAGTCGAATGCCCACCGCGCCGCGATCGCCCATTGCTGCGAGCGATGCGCGGTCGATGCCGGGGTCGACGATGGCGGTCCCGCGCAGCCGCCCCGCGACGCGGTCGAGCGCGTCGAGCAGTAGCGAGTTGTCGGTGCCGTAGAACACGATGAAGGTGCAATACACGCCGAACGACTACATTCCGGTCATCCAGCTGACCAGCGCGCCGTACGTCTTCTGCATGCATCCGGATTTCCCCGCGACCGAGGGCAAGAGCTTCATCGAGGAGTTGCGCAAGAATCCGGACAAGTACACCTATGGCGACGATGGCATCGGCGGCCCGGGCCAGCTCGCCGCCGAGCGCATCTTTCGTGCGATGAAGGTCAAGGCGCGCGACATTCCGTTCAAGGGCGCGGGTGAAACGCTGACCGCTTTCCTAGGCAAGCACATCGACATCTACGTCGGATCGGTGCCGCCGATATTGCAGCACGCCCAATCCGGCAATGCGAACTGCGTGCTCCTGAGCTCCGCCGACCGCATCGCATCGCTGCCATCGGCGTCGAGTTTGCGCGATCTCGGCATTCCGGACGAGGAATTGATACTCTGGCGCGGCGTGATCGCGCCGAAGGGAACGCCGCCGGCGAAGATCGCCGAGCTCGAGGCAGGGTTCGAAAAGGCAGCGAACGCGCCGGCAACACGCAAGTTTCTCGACGATGCCGGCGAGCAACTGCTGATACGCAAAGGGACGGCGTTTCGCCAATACATCGACACCGAATACGACGCCCTGGGCAAGCTCGCCAAGGCGCTGAATCTCTCGCCGCAGTAAGCCCTTTCTCGACGCAGGGCTCGCGGGCCCCCGCGAGCCCCATCCGCAGCTGACGTTGCTCGCTGCGTTTTGGCACGCCACTTGCTGGTCCGACAAACGCGGCCGGCCCACTCGCTCGTCCAGCCAGGCTTCCCCCGCGCCTAACTACCTGCAATCGCTGGAGAAAATGATCATGGCCAAACTGGTGATCGTCGACGACGAACCAAATGTCCTGAACGCTTTGCGTCGGATCTGCCTCAATCACGACGCGCCACCCGCTATCTCGAACCCCCAGCTGATGAGCTTCACGTCACCGGTAAAGGCACTCGAGTATCTGCAGGATCATCTGGTCGATCTGATTATCTCCGACTTCCGCATGCCGGAAATGGACGGCGCCACGTTCCTTAACGAAGCCCGGAAGCTGCAAGCCAATTCGGCGCGCATCATCATCAGCGCCCACGCCGATATCGAAGGCATCATGGGCGCGATCAACGTCGCCGGCATTTTCCAGTTCGTCAGCAAGCCGTGGTCCGATCGCGAGCTGAAGGGGGCGATCGTGCAGGTCCTTGCTCACCGCGAGCTGCTGGTCGAAAACCAGCAGCTCGCCAACGAGGTTCGCCAGCAGCGCGGCATCATCTCGGAGCAGCAAGCGGAGCTGGAACGTCTCGAGCTGGAGAATCAGGGCACGAGCCGGTAACCCACTGCAGTCTCAGTCACCAAGTGCTTCGGCTGGGCGGCATCGTCCTCGAGCTTGCGGCGCAGATGGCCCATGTGAACGCGAACGTAGTGCTCCTGCGATGCATACGACGGACCCCACACTTCATGGAGTATCTGGCGATGCGTCAGCACCCTCCCCGCATTCGAAATCATCGTCGACAGCAACCGGTATTCCAGGGCGGTGAGATGAACCTCGGCGTCGCCCTTGCGAACCTGGCGTTTGGTCAGATCGACTTCGACGTCGCCGAAGCGGAATACGGACAGGTTTTCTGCGTGGGCCCCGATCTTCCTGCGCAGGACGGCCCGGACGCGAGCCAGCAGCTCGCCGACGCCGAAGGGCTTCGTCAGGTAATCGTCGGCCCCGGCGTCCAGCGCCTGGATCTTGTCGGTCTCGTTGACGCGCGCCGAGAGCACGATGACCGGGGTTTTCGACCAGGTGCGCAGGTCGCGGATGAAATCGATGCCGTCGCCGTCGGGCAATCCCAGGTCGAGAATGACGACGTCCGGCTTTCGCGTGCCGGATTCGACCAGGCCCTGCTTGACCGTTTCCGCCTCGAAGACGTGCCAGCCCTCCGTCTCCAGCGCGGTGCGGACGAATCGGCGAATCTGGCGTTCGTCCTCGACAAGAATCGCGATGGGGGCGGGGTCGCTCATTCGATTCGATCGCTTGCGCGTTTCAGGTTGCGGGCTCTTCGGACTGCGGCATTTCGGGTGGCGTCCCCAACGGCAGCGTAAAACAGAACCTGGCGCCGCCGCCAGGGTTGTCCTGCGCCCAGATACGGCCGTGATGCGCCTCGACGATCGCGCGACTTATCGCGAGTCCCAGGCCGACGCCCGGCGTCGCCGACTCTCGCGATCCACGCGTGAATTTCTCGAAGATCGAGTCCTGCTGGCCCTTTGGCAAGCCAGGCCCATTATCGCTTACAGTAACCAGCAGATTGTCGCCTGATACTTCGCCGCCAATCCGGATCAGTGTTCCGTCGGGCGTGTATTTGGTGGCATTCTCGAGCAGGTTGTAAAGCACGCGCTCGATAAGCGTGCCGTCGAACTCGACGAGCGGCAGATCGTGCGCCAGTGCAACCTCGACGTGCCGGCGGCCGAGGGCGGTGCGGACCGCCTGCAACGCGCTGCCGACAACTTCCTCGAGCGGCTGCCACTGCCGATTGAGCTTCACCTCCCCGCTCTGAATTCGCGCCATGTCGAGCAGGTTATTGACCAGGGCGCTCATCCGGCGCGCTTCCTCGGCGATCGCCCGCGCGGTCTCGAGTTGTAATCCCGCAAGCTCGGGTTTGGTGAGCTCGAGCGACTCGGCTAGCCCGACCAGGCCGGCCAGAGGAGTCCTGAGGTCATGCGAAAGCGCAGCGAGCAATGAATTACGCAAACGCTCGGACTCCATGCTGATCAGCGCTTGTTGCGCCACTTCGACATAGTGCACGCGTTCGAGCGCGATCGCAGTGAGGGCGGCGAACGTATCGAGGTGGCGCTGCTGCTCGGGCACCATCAACATCCGACGGTTTGCGGCTTTGATGCCAAGCACGCCTCTGGTGCGCATCGGTGCACGCAGCGGAATGAACAGGTATTCGCTGTTCGGAAGCGTGTCGGTGCCCGCACCTGCAGGCTGAGACTTGTCATAGGCCCACTGTGCAGCGACGCGCAGATCCGTGGTGAGCGCGAGTCCGCCAGGATCGTGGGGCTCCACCCGTTCCTGTTCATCGGGCAGCAGGATCGCCACCTTGGTGCGGAACGTATCGGCGATGAACTTGGTCGCGGCCTCGACGACCTGATCGGTTTGCAGCAGACTGGACATGTCTCGCGCGAATTCATAGAGCGCCCGGGCACGCTCCTCGCGGTACGAAGCGACCCGCGCCTGGTAGCGCAGGCTCGCCGTCATCTGTCCGGTGATCAGCGCCACGGTGAGCATCACCGCAAACGTCACCAGATACTGTGCGTCGCTGACAGCGAAGGAGAAGCGCGGCGGAACGAAAAAGAAGTCGAAGCTGGCGACGCTGGTGAACGCAGCCAGAACGGCAGGGCCCCGACCGAACCTGACGGCAACCAGCACGATCGTGAGCAGGAAGAGCATCACGATATTGGCGAGATCGAGGTAGGGAAGCAGAGGCGTTGCCACTAGTGTCGTGGCAACACAGGCCGCCAATGCCCACGCATAGCTCGTTCGCTTGGCGACGCGCCGTGGGTCCTCGCCGGTCTCCGTAGAATCAGCCGTCGATCGTTCGGATACTGGCGCGTCCCCGCGGCCCACTTCGATCAGGTCCACGTCGGGCGCAAGCTTTCCGAGTCGATTTCCAATGCCGCGGCCCCAGGGCCAGTTTCCCGTCGCCGCGGAGCGGCCCAACACAAGCTTCGAGCAGTTATGCGTATGGGCGTATTCGACGATGAGCAATGCCGGGTCGCTGCCGGACAGGATCGCGGTCTTGGCGCCAAGCTCCTGCGCCAACTTCACGACCTTCAAAATGCGCTCGCGCTTCTGCGCCTGCAGGCGCTGCAGCTTGGGCGTCTCGACATATACAGCCGTCCATTCGATGCCGATCTGATTAGCAAGCCGCGCTGCACTTCTGACTACGTGTTCGCTCCCCGGGTCCGGTCCTATGCAGCAAAGCAGCGACGCCTCGGTCTTCCAGATCCGGTGAATCGCCTGGTCGGTGCGATACGCCTGGACGTCTTCCTCGACCCGATCGGCCGTGCGACGCAGCGCCAACTCGCGCAGCGCCATGAGATTGCCCTTGCGGAAAAAGTTTCCCGCGGCGCGCTCGATCTGTTCGGGAAGATAGACCTTGCCGGCCTTGAGCCGCGCCAGCAGTTCGTCGGCCGGGACATCGACCAGAATGACATCGTCGGCTTCGTCGAAAAACGTGTCGGGCACCGTTTCCCATACCCGGATGCCGGTGATGCCGCCGACGACGTCGTTGAGGCTCTCCAGGTGCTGGACGTTGAGCGTGGTGAATACATCGATACCGCTGGCCAGCAGCTCGTCGATGTCCTGCCAGCGCTTCGGGTGCCGCGCCCCCGGCGCATTGGTGTGCGCGAGCTCGTCAACCAGGATCAATGCGGGGCGGCGGGCAAGCGCCGCGTCGAGGTCGAATTCGCTGACCGTTGCCCCCTGGACGTCGAGCGAAAGCAACGGTAGCCGCTCGAGCCCCTCGAGCAGTGCGGCGGTTTCTACCCGCCCATGCGTCTCCAGAACGCCGATGACCACATCGGAGCCGGCGCGGCGCAGCGTCTGGGCCGCGACCAGCATGGCGTAGGTCTTGCCGACGCCCGCTGAGGCGCCGAAGAATATTTTCAGCCGCCCACGGGCGGCGCGCGCTTCCTGCGCTTCGAATTCGGCGAGAAGCTGGTCAGGGTCCGGGCGCTCCTTCGGCATGCGTGATCGTAGCAGTGGTCGACCGGTCGTGTCATTTTGCGGTGTGATCGAGGGCGATGTTGAGCTTGAGCACGTTGACCCTGGGCTCGCCCAATACACCCAGCGTGCGACCTTCGGTATTGGCGTTCACCAGGTCACGGACCTGTTCTGCAGTCAGCCCCCGCGCTTTGGCGACGCGGGACAGTTGATACTCCGCCGCAGCGACGCTGATATGGGGATCGAGACCGCTGCCCGAGGCAGTGATCAGGTCGACCGGCACTGGAGCATTGTTGCCCGGATCCGCATCGCGCAGCGCCTTGATCCTGTCCTTGACCGCGTCGGCCAGGGCCGGGTTGCGAGGACCCTGATTCGAGCCCGAAGACGCGGCGCCATTGTAAGGCTGCGGCGACGTCGCCGAGGGACGGCTCCAGAAGTACTTCGGATCGTCGAACGGCTGGCCGATTAAGTCGGATCCCAGCGTCTTGCCGTCGGCCACGATCAAGCTGCCGTTGGCCGCATGCGGGAACGCCACCTTCGCCACGCCGGTGACGACCAGCGGGTAGATGACGCCGGTCAGCGCTGTCATGATGACGAGCATCCGAAGTGCCGGCATGAAATGTGCAAACATGTTCTTTCTCCTTGTATCAGGCCAGGTTGAGCGCTGCCAGCAGCAAATCGATCAACTTGATGCCCACGAAGGGGAGCAGGATCCCTCCGACGCCGTAGATCAGCATGTTTCGGCGAAGGATGGCCGCAGCGCCGACCGGACGGTATTTGACACCCTTGAGCGCCAGCGGGATCAGCGCCGGGATGATCAGCGCGTTGAAGATGACTGCCGACAGGATCGCGCTGTTCGGCGTCGCAAGGTGCATGACATTGAGCGCGTCGAGGACTGGATAGGTGCTGGCGAAAGCCGCAGGGATGATCGCGAAATACTTGGCGACGTCGTTGGCGATCGAAAATGTGGTAAGCGCTCCTCGCGTCATCAGCAGCTGTTTGCCGATTTCGACGATCTCGATCAGCTTGGTCGGATTCGAGTCGAGG
Source organism: uncultured beta proteobacterium (assembly GCA_963828595.1). Taxonomy (GTDB): domain Bacteria; phylum Pseudomonadota; class Gammaproteobacteria; order Burkholderiales; family Casimicrobiaceae; genus PALSA-1003. The sequence goes on along the minus strand of CAWHEN010000007.1, from coordinate 797,842 downwards.
TCGACCATGTTGCCCGCTTCTTTCGCTGCCTGCGTGCCGCTGTTCATCACGACGGCAACGTCGGCTTGCGCCAGCGCGGGCGCGTCGTTGGTACCGTCACCGGTCATCGCAACGAGCTTTCCCTCGGCCTGGATTTCACGGATCAGCTTGAGCTTGGCCTCTGGCGTCACCTCCGCGAGAAAGTCGTCGACGCCGGCCTCGGCGGCGATGGTCGCCGCCGTCAGCTTGTTGTCGCCGGTGATCATGACGGTGCGAATGCCCATCCTGCGGAGCTCGGCGAAGCGCTCCTTGATGTGCGTCTTGACGACGTCCTTCAGCTCGACGACGCCGAGGACGTGGCGACCCTGGGCGACGACCAGTGGTGTCGAGCCGCGGCGTGCTACTTCCTCGACGCGTGTCGTGGTCTCGACGTCGATCGTGCCGCCCTGCGCGACGACCCACTCGCGGATCGCGTCGAGCGCGCCCTTGCGCAGCTCGCGTCCCTCGTACGTCACTCCGCTCATCCGCGTTTGCGCGGAAAAGGGCACGATCGTGAACTTGCCGGGCTCCAGCGGCGGCGGCATGACCCCGTGGGCGCGCTTGACGTAGACGACGATGCTCTTGCCTTCCGGTGTTTCGTCGCCGAGCGAGGCCAACAACGTCGCCTCGGAGAGCTGCGCAAGGGTTACGCCCGTCGATGGGAAAAGTGCCGATGCCTGGCGGTTGCCGAACGTAATCGTGCCCGTCTTGTCCAGCAGCAATACGTCGCAGTCGCCTGCGGCCTCCACCGCGCGGCCGGATGTCGCCACGACATTGGCGCGCATCATGCGGCCCATGCCGGCGACGCCGATCGCCGACAGCAAGCCGCCGATAGTTGTCGGAATCAGGCATACCAGCAGCGCAACCAGCACAGTGATGGTGACCGGCGTGCCCGCCTTCGCCACCTCCACGCTGTAGAGCGAATAAGGCAGAAGCGTGACCGTGGCCAGCAGGAACACCAGCGTCATCGCCACCAGCAGGATCGTCAATGCGATCTCGTTCGGCGTCTTCTGACGCTTGGCGCCTTCGACCATCCCGATCATGCGGTCGAGGAAGGCCTCGCCCGGATTGACGTTGATGCGCACGATCACCCAGTCGGAAAGCACGCGCGTGCCGCCGGTCACCGTATTGAAGTCGCTGCCCGCGGCTCGAATGACTGGAGCGCTCTCGCCCGTGATCGCGCTCTCGTCGATCGAGGCTGCGCCCTCGATCACCTCGCCGTCGCCCGGAACGAGGTCGCCTTGCACGACCAAGACGACATCTCCTTTGCGCAGGCTGTTGGACGGCACCTGCGTCTGCGCGGCGTCGCGCTGGGGCTTGGCGAGTTTCTTGGCCGTAGTGTCCCTGCGGGCGCTCTTGAGGGAGGCTGCCTGCGCCTTGCTGCGCCCCTCGGCGATCGCCTCGGCGAAGTTGGCGAAAAGCAGCGTAACCCACAGCCACAGCGTCACGGCCAGAATGAATCCGGCTGGCGCTTCGCCCTTGCCGGTGAGTGCCTGGATCCAGAGCACCGTCGTCAGAATGCTTCCGATATAGACGACGAACATCACCGGATTGCGCCATTGGTAGCGTGGCGTCAGTCTGAGGAAGCTGTCGAGCAGCGCCCTCTTCATCGCGTCCGGATTCATGAACCAGGAAAGGCCCGCTTGCTTCGCAGTCGCAGTCGACATGATCAGTTCTTTCGAAGGTGAAAGCGCTTCATTTGCCGGCGAACAACAGCAGATGCTCGACCACCGGGCCCAGCGCCAGCGCCGGCACAAACGTCAATGCGCCTACGGTGATGACGGTACCGATCAGCACGACGATGAACAGCGGCGTATGCGTCGGCAGGGTTCCCAAGGACGCCGGAACGCGCTTGGCGGCGGCCAGCGCGCCTGCGAGGGCCAGCACGGCGACAATCAGCCAATACCGCGCGAACCACATGCAAATGCCGAGCGCGATGTTGTAGAACGGCGTGTTGGCGGAAATCCCTGCAAACGCACTGCCATTGTTGTTGCTGGCCGACGAGAAGGCGTAGAGGATTTCCGAGAAGCCGTGCTCGGCCGGATTCGACACACCGGCTTTGCCGGGATCGAGCATCACGGCGACCGCTGTTCCGCAGAGAACGAATAGCGGCGGCAGCAGGATCGCGATCGACGCCATCTTGATCTCGAACGCCCCGATCTTCTTGCCGAGATACTCCGGCGTGCGGCCGATCATCAACCCGGCGATGAACACCGCGACCACCGCGAACATAATCATCCCGTACAGCCCCGACCCCACGCCGCCGTAGATCACTTCCCCGAGCTGCATGAGCCACATCGGGATCAGTCCGCCCAGCGGCGTGAACGAGTCGTGCATCGAGTTGACCGAGCCGTTCGACGCCGACGTCGTGGCGGTCGCCCAGAGCGCCGAGTTGGCGACTCCGAAGCGCACTTCCTTACCTTCCATGTTGCCGCCGAGATTGGTCGCGCTCGCCACCTGGTCTGCGCCGAGCTTCGTCAGAACCGGGTTGCCCTGTGCTTCGAACCCATAGGCGGCAACGAGCAAAGCTACGAATACGATCGTCATCGCAGCGAGGATGGCCCAGCCTTGGCGTGTGTCCCCGACCATCCGCCCGAAGGTGTAGCAGAGCGCCGCCGGAATGAGCAGGATCGCCAGCACCTCCAGGAAATTGGACAGCGGCGTCGGGTTCTCCAGCGGATGCGCCGAGTTGACGTTGTAATAGCCGCCGCCATTGGTGCCGAGCTGCTTCATAGCGATCTGCGAGGCGACGGGGCCCAGCGGAATCGTCTGCTCGGTCGCGGTCGCTTTCTCGGTGACCGGGTTGCCCTTGTCGTCCTTGAGCGGCTGCCCGTCCGGACCGGTCTTGGGGTTGTCATACGTGACCGGCTGAGTCAACGTCGCCGTGACGTACTTGTCGAACGTCTGGGGCATGCCTTGCCAAACGAGGGCGAGCGAGAGCACGACGCACAGCGGAATCAGGATATAGACCGTCGTCCGCACGAGATCGACCCAGAAGCTGCCGATCGCCTTGGCTTCCTTCCGCACGAATCCGCGCACCAGCGCCACGAGGACCGCCATACCCGTCGCCGCCGAAAGGAAGTTCTGGACCGCGAGCCCGAGCATCTGCGTCAGATAGCTCATCGTGGATTCGCCACCGTAGCCCTGCCAGTTGGTGTTCGTCACGAAGCTCACCGCCGTGTTGAACGACGAGTCGGGCGACACGGCGGCAATGTCTTGCGGGTTGAGCGGCAGCCACTGCTGCAGCCGCTGCAGCGCGTAGACGACGAGGCCGCCCAGAAGGTTGAACCACAGCAGCGCCAGCGCGTAGCGGATCCAGTGCATGTCCTCGTTCGGGTCGATCCCGGCGCCGCGATAGATCAGGCGCTCGATCGGGGCGCCGATCCGCTGCGCCAGCGTTGCACGCCCCTCATAGACCGCGGCCATATACGCGCCCAGCGGCTTCACGAGAAGCAGCAGGACGACGACATAGAGGCCGAGTTGCAGCCAACCCGACGTGTTCATTCGAAGATCTCCGGCTTGAACATCGCGATGAGCAGATAGATGAAGATACCGAGCGAAGCGAGGCCCGACAGCCAGTAAACCCAGTTCATGACCTACCTCCCTTATCCATCAGGCTCGCGCAAAAGCGAATCAATCCCGCCGTCGCGGCGAAAAACCCGACGATCAATGCGATATAGATAAAGTCCATTGCGATTTCTCCACAGGCCCGTCTTTGGTTGGTTCTGCTCGGTGCGCAATTCGATCGTGGATGCTATGGGTTCTGAACGAAGGGCAACCCGGGGTAGCTGAACAGATTTAAGTCCAATCCATGTTGCGCTAGATCAAAGTACTGATTGTGCTTCCGATCAGTACGTCTTCTGCAGGAACACCGTACCGGTCGCCTTGCCGATATTGCGTCCGGCAAGCGTGTAGCCGGCATCCTTGGCGTTGGTGTCGGAGTAGTACGCGCCGATGTTGTAGCCGGCGACCACCCAGGTCACGCCAAGCTTCCAGTCGGTGTAGTCGAAAACGTTGTTGCTGACCCCATTCGTGCTACCCTGATAGTCCTGGCGGCCGATGTGGGCGTTGAACGTCCACGCATCGTTGATCGGATAGTTCGCCGACAAGTCGGCGTATCCGGCGGTGTCCGGCACGCCGAACGTGTGATGCACGCTGTAAGAATATTTGAGCGACACCCATTTCCACGATATCGCTCCATAGACCTCGGTCGTGTCCGGATTGGTCGCACCGCCGACATAGCTGCCCGGGTAGTAGTAATAGAGCAGACCGATGTCGGTACCCCAGTCGTCGTTGATCGCGTACTTCCAGCCGCCGTAGAAATCCCATTCCAGGCTGCAGCCGTGATTGCACACGCCTGCGTCATGCAGCCAGCTGATATTCGAGGCCCAGGTGCCGAGGTAGATGCCGTTGGTGTTGGCGTAATCGAACCCGCCCTGGAATGCTGGCTTCTCGTCGGTCTGGGTAAGGCCCCGGAAAATATATTGGCTGTAGATGCCGAAGTTGCCGGTGATGGTGTAGGTTCGCGGCTTGGCCTCGGGCGCGGGCGTGGGCGTCGGGGTTTGCGCTTGCGCGCCCGCGCCGACCAGCATCGCGGCAGCGACGGCCGCGAATGACAGAAGCTTCTTCTTGAGAGGCATGAATTGCTCCGCTACGCCGCGCGCTTTTGGGTCGACGAATCCGCTTCGTCGGAAGCGACCGATGGTGCCCGGCTGTCAGCATCCGTGCTCCACGTCCCGAGCGCCGAAAGCGTACCTTGCGGCATACTGTCCGCTCCGGTTTCTTCCGACTTCTCGGCTTCAGAGCGCTTGTCGAGCAAGCTGAGAAGCGCGGCGACGATCAGCGCCGGACACGCCATTGCGAACACGATAAGCGGCCGTAAGTGCAAAAATGTATCCCAGGTATTCATGGCCTTTCTTTCCTCAAAAACGACAGCTTGAGGATAAACAATCATGACTAAAGACGGTGAATAGTCTACGGGGTGCCGTATAAAGACGATATAAAGTTTTGGGCCGCGGTGCCATCGAGGTCGCCCGGCGCAGGTCGCCGCACGACATAACTCCCGTCCTGCCATGACGACGGCATCAATTTCGCACCGAACCTGGCGGGGACGAGATCTTGACGGACGGCGGCATTACATCTTTCTGTGATCTTTGTGTCCTCGCAGCGAAGCTCGATGTTCGCCGAGCGCGCGCCCACCAGCAGCAGATGCGCGCCGTCACTCAGCATCGTCAGGTAGAGAGTCACTCACCGGTTGGTCAAGTGCGAGGAGTCCGCAATTCGGCCGTTGCCCGAGCGACGACCTACGAACCGAGTCATTCGTTGGTTGGCCAAGCGCGAGAAGGCCACAATTCCGCCGTTGTCTGAGCGACGACCTGCGAACCGAGTCATTCATTGGTTGGCCAAGCGCGAGAAGGCCACAATTCGGCCGCTGACCGAGCGACGACCTGCGAACCGCGTCGTTCATTTGCTCGCCCAGTGCGAGGAGCCCACAATTCGGTCTCGGCTGACCTGCATCCCGTTCGCCCGGCCGATCTGCTTCCGCGCGGAGACGAGGAAGCTGTTCGGATGCAGTAGCTTTGGTCCAGCCGGTTGGCTGGTCCTCAACCACCGTCCGAGTCGCCTGACGGGGGCACGCTTCCGTGTGCGGAGGGATGAACTCTTCCGATGCACGGAACTGACCCGGTCCGCTGATTGCGTCCTCGTACACCGCCGACGAGCGGATCGTATTGGCCTGCCGGGAGCGCCTTTCGCGGCGTTGCGCTGTGCACCGACCGACGAGCACAACAAGGACTAGGCAAGGACACGCCAAAAGGAACAACACAAGCGGCCGCAGCAGCACCCAATGCTGCCACGTGTCGAGGTCCGTGATTGAATTCCTTCTCACGCTCAATGCACCGACTGTACGCGGCATCGTAAATAGGCCGCGTAAATTCGCTGGGATCGAATATAAATTTTGTATAAAGGCCGCGGATTATCGACGGTACCGTTAGCGATGTCACGTCCATTCCAGACGCGACGGTGTGCGGAGGGTGCCCGTTTATACTTTCTTTACGCGGGGCGCTGCGGATTTGATACGGTATTTACAGAGAATGCCTTACCTTGGTGTGAACCCTCGTTTGAGGATTCGACCATGTGGGAAACAACCGACATCACAGTACCGGCCTCGTCAGGCGTGCGGCGCCATTTGGCCAACGTGACGTCGCGCAATACCCTTGCCGAGATACTGCAACCAACCGACATCTTGCTTGGACTCGACGTGGCGACGAAGAGTGAGGCATTGCTCGAAATTGCCCGATTTATCGGCGCTCGTCACCAACTATCCGACGTGACAGTACATGCGAGCCTTGTCGAACGCGAAGAGATGGGATCCACCGGACTAGGCTGTGGGGTCGCCATCCCGCACGCGCGCGTCGACGGACTGGATCGCCCGGTTGCCGCATTCATTCGGACGCAGACAGCGATCCCGTTCGATGCGCCCGACGGGAAGCCGGTTGCCGACATGATTGTTCTTCTTGTCCCCCACGAAGCCACCGACGAGCATCTGCTGCTTCTCGCCGAAATAGCGGAGCTGTTTGTCGACAAGAGATTCCGCGAGAAGCTGCGCAATTGCGCCGACGCCGGCGAGGTTCGCGCAACGCTGCTGGACGCAGCGGAGCGTGATCCTCTGAATCTCGCTCGTCTATGACCGATCGCGCCTATTCCTATTATTCGGATGGCGATAAGCTGCTTGTTGGCCGTGTGCAGCAGTGCCGCTCCAGACGGTGAATAACTTCTTCTCCTCGACGTTGTTCTGGATAGTAATCGCCGCCGCGCTCTTTGCCGCGGAGCTGGGGATCACGGCGATACTTGTGTGCCGAAGCACGAGGCCATCGCGGAGTCGACATTGATCTGCTGGGTCCACCAAGCAGCCGCGAGGAGCTGAGGCGGACTAACAAAGCGCGCAAGCGTGCCGACGCACAAAACCATGGGGCAAGCCCACCATGAATATCGTTGGTCGTTTTCTTTCTAACGACGACATCGTTGTCGGACTCGACGTTTCCGACAAGATACAGGCGCTGGAAGAGGCCGCACTTCTGGTCGAACGTCGGTACCAGATCAATCACGCCCCGGTCTTCCGAGCGCTGTGGCGACGAGAAGAGGTTGGATCAACCGCACTCGGACACGGTATCGCGATCCCGCACGCCCGCGTCGCTGGCTTGAGCGCGCCGATCGTGCTTCTCATGCGCACAAAGCGTCCGATCAAATTCGGCGCACCGGACCACCAGCCGGTGTCGGTACTCTTCGTGATCCTCGTTCCCGAGCATGCGAACGAGGAACACCTGCAGATCCTGGCAACCGCTTCGGAGATGTTCTCCGGTGAGGCTTTTCGGGACCGACTGGCCGCTGCCACCGAACCGGCTTCGATTCAGCGTCTCTTTAGCGAATGGCCAAACGATCGCCACTGAAGCTGCAACGAACGCATGAACAGGCGTGACGTGCGTGCGCTGGGTTGGGTGGTGACCCGCGACGCCTGCTGTGAAATAGCCCGTGTGGCGTTGGGGGGCCGGCGGAGACTGTCACTCGCGGCGCTGCGGGAGGTGGGTGCCCGCTGGCGCGCCATTCACGCATCTCCCACGGTCGACCATTCGAAGCCGCTCGGGACTTTGCTGATTGGACAGCTGACTGACTCCCTATCAAAGGAGCAAGAAAAAGCGGTCGTCGAGTTTGTCGCTAGCCTGCTGGCCTGTTGCCCGGATCTGTATAGCGAGCGCGCATTGCGAAACCGTTGTCTTAGCAGTTGCGGTCAGGCCATCGTAAGTCTCGCGTTCGGTGTAATCCTCGCACACTGGACTTCTTCCGATATCCCGATTGTCGGCGACTCCGCACTCGTATTGTTCGTGATCGGATGCTGGAGTCTCGTGACGACGATCCAGCTTTGGCGCACTCATCGTCTGGTAAAGCGAACAATCGAGTTCCGTGGGTGGCTCGGGCCGGTCCCTCGCGGTTCTTCGGCGCAGCCCGATGATCATCCGTTGACGAGAGCGACGGCGACTCCGACGACCACTGGTCGTCCTTCCACAGAAGACGATCTTACGTTGTAGTTCAGGATGCCGTGATCTGCGAAAGCTCAGGCGGCATAGCATGGACAGACTGACGGCGTTGTTGCCTGTCATTTTCGTCGGTCTGTTGACAACCTCGTCGTCTATGGTCGGCGCCGCGATCGGCCTCTACGCCCCGTTGTCGCGGCGGGTTCTCGCATCCATCCTTGCTTTCGCGGCGGGGTCGCTGATCAGCGCCCTCGCCATCGAACTTGCCTTCAAAGGAGCGTTGCAGCTTCATCGTCAAGGATTCAATGTCCACTCGGCATGGACTTTCATTGCCGGTGGGTTTGCGTGCGGCGCCATCGCATATTTCATCACCTCGATGTTCCTGGAAAAGAAGGGTGCTGCCGTCCGGCTTCCGACGCAGTTCCGCGAATATGCTCTGGCCAGAAAGCACGAGCAGACGAAGGAGCTGATCGGCCTGCTGGCGAAGTGCGATCTATTACGCCATCTCCCCGCCGAAGCAATCGAACAGATCTTGCCTAGCGTACGCAAGCACCGGGTGAACGCCGGGGCAGTGCTTTTTCGCGCGGGCGACCCCGCCGATGCCTTATACATCGTCGCACGCGGCTCGGTGGAGGTCATCGCCGATCTGCCTGGCGACGCCGGGAAAGCAGGTTCGGTAATCACCGAACTCGGACCCGGCATCGCATTCGGGGAGATGGGAGTGATCAGCGGCGGCACAAGGACCGCCACGATCCGAACCGTCTCCGGCGCAGAGCTGCTGGAAATCGGGCGTGAAGATTTCAACGCCCTGATCGCGGTCGATCCGACTATGGCCCGGGCGGTTCAGCAGCTCAGCCACGAGCGAGCCATTCGCAATTTGAGCGCGGGCGGGTCCGATCCATCGGCGTGGGCAAGAGTGGCAAGCCGCAGTCTCGAACACATCAGTCGCGTGGAGACCAACAAGATGTTGCGCGAGGCAGGAAGGGGGGCGGGCATGGCGATCGTGCTGGGGAACATCCTGGACACGATCCCCGGTTGCCTGGTCATCGGCGCCACCTTCAACGGCCTCGCTAATCTGTCGCTCACACTCATGCTGGGAATGTTTCTCGGCGGTATCCCCGAAGGGGCCGTCAGCGCGGCGATGCTGACCCGGGCAGGCTACAAAGCGAAGGTCATTTTTGCATTGTGGGCAGCAGTTCTGCTTGCCGGGATGGTGGCTGCGGCGTTGGGGAAGCTACTCATCGGAACGTCCGATTCGCTCGCCGCCGTTCTCTGTCAGGCCGTTGCCGGCGGGGCCGTTCTTGCGCTCGTCGCGCACACCATGATCCCCGAAGCAAATCATGACGGGGGCTCCCTTGTCGTGCTCCCGACCGTGGCTGGCTTTCTGTTCGCACTGTACCTGGCGCTGCCCGCGGCACTGGTTTGAGGGCCATGATGCCCAACTCAGCGGCGGAGAGGGCCATGATGAGGGGTATCCAGAACAACATCGAGTGAGAGGTGTAAAACAAGGTGCGCTCTTAACGCAAAAGACTGTCAATAACGTGCGGCCCCATAGTAAGAATAGTATCGAGTCTCGCGGTCAAGCTATAAAGATGACATAAAGAGAATAACCCAATCCGCTAGGCGCGTCGCCGGCCGTATCGCGTTTACGTCAGCACTCGCTCCGGAACTCTCCTATGACCAGCAGGGCATACCCCCAAACGACCGGCCAGCAACTCGAACGCGGCTCGCGGCTTGGCTGGATCGACGCGATCGTTGTCCTGGGTGTCTTCGTATTGTTGTGGTTGCTGGTGGTCCTGACCGGCGACATGCGGGTGCGTTTCGACGAATTGCATCCGCCGCCGCTCTCGCTCGACGTGTCGCTCATCCCGTACTACACCGCTCGGACGGTGTTGCGGATGTTCGTCGCCTTCGCGGCAGCGCTCTTGTTTACGTTCACTTACGGCTATGTCGCTGCCAAGAGCGTCCGGGCGCGCAAGATGATGCTGCCGCTGCTGGACATCCTTCAGTCGGTCCCTGTGCTGGGGTTTCTCTCGATCACCGTCACCGGCTTCCTGGCGCTCTTTCCGGGCAGTCTGCTTGGCGTCGAGTGCGCCAGCATCTTTGCCATCTTTACGGCACAGGCCTGGAATATGACGTTCGGTTTCTACCACTCTCTCATCACGATCCCGGCCGAACTGCAGGAGGCTGCCTCCGTCTACGGCATAAATCGCTGGCAACGCTTCACCAAGGTCGAATTACCCTCGTCCGCGATCGGGCTGATGTGGAACTCGATGATGAGTTTTGGCGGCGGCTGGTTCTTTGTCGCGCAAAGTGAAGCCATTTCCGTCCTCAACAAGAATATCAAGCTGCCTGGACTGGGTTCGTACATGGCCGGCGCTGTGGAAGCGGGAGACACGCGCGCCGCCGTCTACGCCATCGTTGCGATGATTATCACCATTGTGGTCCTCGATCAGGTGCTCTGGCGACCACTGGTGGCGTGGGCCGAGAAGTTCAAGCTGGAGCAAACCGAAGGCAAGGACAGCCCGACATCCTGGATGCTGAATCTGTTGCGGCGCTCGTACGTGCTGGCGTGGCTTTCCAATCACGTCGGACGGGGGTTCGGAAACGCCTCGCAGCGCGCTTCATTGCTCACGTCAGACCTCACGCAAGCGATCTCGGGACGCATCCCGACTCCGGTCAAGGCGTTGCTCCGGATTGCGGTCTGGGCACTCACGGCCATAGGCGTAGCGTGGCTCGTCTTCGGCGCGATCGACATCGCCAAGGAGATCAGGACCGACATGACGGGAACGGAAATGCTGCACGTGGTGTGGCTCGGCGTGCTTACCTTGCTTCGCGTAGTGGCCATGAGCGTGATCGCTACGTTGATCTGGACGCCAATCGGCGTTTGGATCGGTCTGCGGCTACGCGTGGCCCGTGTGGCTCAACCGCTGGCTCAAATCGCGGCGTCGTTTCCGGTGAACATGACCTTCCCTTTCATCGTGGCATTTTTCATCGCTACCCACATCCCGATCAATCTCGGCAGCGTGTTTCTCATGGCGCTGGGTACGCAGTGGTACATCCTGTTCAACGTCATTGCTGGCGCGATGGCGATCCCCACTGATCTGCGGGAAGCCGCAACGCTGTTCGGCCTTCGCCGCTGGCGCCTTTGGAAAACGCTTATCATTCCGGCGATATTTCCGTTCTGGGTTACCGGGGCCGTCACCGCGACCGGCGGGGCATGGAACGCGAGTATCGTGGCGGAAGTCGCCACGTGGGGTAACGACAAGCTGGTTGCCGATGGCCTGGGCGCGTACATTGCGCAGATGACCGAGAAGGGTGATCAGCCGGCGATCTATTTCAGCATTGTCGTCATGGCTCTTTTCGTGGTCGTCATCAACCGCGTAGTATGGCGTCGCCTGTATGACCTCGCCGAACGCAGGTTCAGGCTCGATTGAGTAATATGTACGGCAGCGGCCTTGAGCGTCGCACCATCTGCGCGGGGAATGACTGATGTCTGTTGAGGCCGTACTCGCTGATAGACCACCTTCGGAGGTTCCGCGCGACGCCGGATCGGCTCCGCTCATCGAGTTGCGGCATGTATCGAAGTCGTACTCGGGCACCGGAGACGGAGCGCCGGTGACGGTGCTGGACGACATCAACCTCGAGGTCCGTGACGGGGAGATGCTGGCGCTGCTGGGGCAATCGGGCTCTGGCAAGTCCACGATACTGCGGCTCATGGCCGGCCTGACGGAACCGACGCAGGGCGCCGTTCTCAGTCACGGGTCGCAGCTCGCAGGCGTCAATCGCCGTCTGGCGATCGTGTTCCAAAGTTTCGCTCTCTATCCGTGGCTCACCGTACAGGAAAACGTACAGGTCGGACTGATCCAGCGCCGTCTCGACAGGCGACAGGAACAGGAGGAGATCGGCCGAGCTCTCGAGCTCATCGGTCTGACGGGCTACGAGAATGCGTATCCAAAGCAATTGTCCGGTGGCATGCGGCAGCGCGTCGGCTTCGCACGGGCACTCGTCGCGCAGCCCGAGGTGCTATGCATGGACGAGCCGTTTAGTGCACTCGATGTCCTCACCGCAGAAAACCTGCGTACTCAGGTGGTTGATCTGTGGCGCGGGTCGGGACACGCCGGCCTGAAGAGCATCTTCCTGGTGACCCACAACATCGCCGAGGCGGTGTTCATTGCGACGCGTATTGTCATCATTTCGTCACATCCTGGTCGCGTGCGCAATGTCATCGTCAATCCGTTGCCATACCCGCGCGATGTCAACTCGCGACAGTTCGCGGCGCTCGTCGACCAGGTGCACGCCGCGATTACGGCATTGGTTCTTCCGGACGAGCCGAGCGACTCGATCACTGCGCGTCCCGCCGATGCAGGACCTGGACGAGCAATTGCTCCGGCGGAGGGTCCGCGCGAAGAGGTGACATCGAGTGCCAGCGCACGAGTGGAAACGATTCCGAATGCACCGGTAGAAACCATCGTCGGCTTGCTCGAAATTCTGGAGGACAGCCAGGAGACGATCAACGTCTTCGATCTGAGTGCCCGGATCGGCAGAGAGTTCGGTGAAACCATTGCGATCGTCAAGGCCGCGGAGATGTTGGGGCTGGTCGACACGCCGAAGGACGATGTCGTCATGACTCAGTTCGGATGGTATTTCCTTGCCGCGCCCGAGACCGCTCGTAAGACCCTTTTCCGGCAAGCGATCATGAAGTTACGGCTGTTTCAAATGCTCACCGCGCGTCTGGACGAAGCGCCCGATGGACGCGTGGATGCCGGCATCGTCCTGGAGGAGCTCGGAACGCTCCTTCCCTACGATCAACCGCCCAAGCTCTTCCAGACGCTTATCGCCTGGGGACGCTACGCCGAACTCGTGGATTTCGATCAAAACGCGGACGTCGTCTACCTTCACCAGGCGAGTGAAAGTGACGATGAGGAAGCCGGAGAGCCGTCCCCTTGAATAACGCCGGATTGTGGCGCCCAGTCGTGCTGAATGCTAAGAGACTCGAGAAATGAATCCCGTTGGCGAACTATTGGGGATTGACGACGTCGAGTTGGACCTCGACGTGCCGGACAAGGCGCGATTGCTGCAACGGATCGCGTCGCTTCTTGCGCAACGCCTGCATCTCTCCGACGCTGAGGTTCTTGAAAGTCTCGTGGCCCGCGAGCAGCTCGGCTCGACGGGATTGGGCCACGGCGTCGCGATTCCGCACGCACGAATGCCCCAGTGCAATGCAGTGGCCGGCGTCTTCGTACGAACCAAGTTTGCCATCCCCTTCGACGCGCCCGATCGCAAACCTGTTTCGCTTTTTCTAGCGTTGGTCGTTCCGAAGCAGGCAACCGAACGCCACTTGCAGCTGCTTGCTACCGCCGCGACCATGTTCGGGGACAGAGCCTTTCGTGACAGGCTCGGAGCATGTCCGGACCCAAGCATGATAAGAGAGCTGTTTGAAGCGTGGCCGAATTCGTCGACGACGCGGTAGCGACCCGACCAATGCGGGCGAGTCGGCGGGCAGCGTCATAGCCTCCCGATGTCTTGCAGCCGTTGCTGCAGCTTCAGGCGGTCGAGCTTGGCGACCGGCAAGCTGGTGAACAACTCGATGCGACGCTTCACAATATTGGCAACTCGACGGAACTCGCGACTCTCCTCGTCGGTCCCGATTTTTAAAGACACGGTCTACTCCGTTTACGCTGCGCGCTTCCGGGTTGGGGATTCCGTTTCGTTCGCGGGGGCCGATTGTGTCCGGCCGTCACGATCCGTGCGCCATGTCCCAGGGATAGAGAGCACGAACGACGCGCTCTGATCCGTGCGCGTTTTGTCGGAGTCCTCGGCTCCGGGGCGCTTCTTGAGCAAACCGAGAAGAGCCAAGATGATTACCGTCAGACAGACCATGACGAGGACGATGAGCGGCCGCAAGAACATAAATGTATGCATGCTGTTCATGATGAACCCTTCTTTCGCCAAAATGACAGCTAGGACAATAGACAATCTTGGGTAAAAACGGTGAATAGTCTTTGGGGCACCACGTAAAGACAATATAACGTGCGGAAGCCGCCATGGCGTTGAGGGCTCTGGCGCGGCGGCGATCCGAGGTAGGAACGACTCACTGGCGCGTCGGTGGGCAGGCCGGTCCGAACCAGGCCAAGAGGATCGGCTATGGCGGACGGCAGCGCCACATCTTTATATGATCTTTATGTCCTAATAGCGAAGCTCGATGCCGTCTTTACTCCGACGGACATATGCTGTTGGGTGTACGGCGCCCAGAACACGCGCCGGTGTCCGAACAGAGAGCCCATCATGAACATCATCAGTCATTTTCTTTCCGGCGAAGACGTCGTGGTGGGGATCGACGTTCCCGACAAGCAGCGGGCCCTCGAAGAAGCCGCCTCGATTGTCGAGCGTCGCAATAGTATCCATCGCGCGCCTGTTTTCCGGGCACTTTGGCGACGCGAGCAGATCGGATCAACCGGACTCGGACACGGCGTTGCGATCCCGCACGCCCGCATCTCCGGCATCAGCGAGCCGATCGTGCTTGTTATGCGCACCAAACTCCCCATCGCATTCGGCGCGCCGGATCACAAGCCCGTGTCCATACTCTGTGTGATCCTCGTTCCCGAGCATGCGAACGAAGAGCATCTGCAGATTCTGGCGACTATCTCGGAAATGTTCTCTCACCGGGATTTTCGCGACCGGCTGAAAGCGGCCAGGGATCCGGCGGCGATTCAGCGTTTATTCAACGATGGGTGAGCGCCGGTGGCCAACTGCAGGTCAAGTAGTGCCATCCTGTGCGAGGCTCAAAAAAAACGCCCGACGAGCGGGCGTTAGGAGGAGGCATGCTTAGTGTCGGCGCGCTTCACGCTCGAATTTTGCCTTACGCAAAGCGCCGCGATTTGAACGACACGGTGTTCTTGAAATCGGCGACCGGACCCACCCGGCCGCCGCAGCCATCGGCATCAGCCGAAAGAACCTGTGGGAACGGATGCGACGTCTGAAGCTTACGGTGCCGGCGCGCGCGCTTCCCGGAGCGGGCGAACAGATTCCTGACTCGTAGACGCGCAAGTGATGGCTCAGTTGAGTCAGCGCCTGCTCTGCCGCGCGCTGCCGGTCTCGTACCAGCCGCGCGTGGCATTGACCACCTTGACCACCACCAACATCACCGGAACTTCGATCAGCACGCCCACCACCGTCGCGAGCGCGGCACCCGACTCGAAGCCGAACAGACTGATTGCGGCGGCGACCGCCAGCTCGAAGAAGTTGCTGGCACCGATGAGTGCAGACGGACAGGCAATGGCGTGCTGCTCACCGACTTTGCGATTCAGCCAGTAGGCGAGCGCCGAATTGAACAGCACCTGGATCAGGATCGGAACGGCCAGCAGGGCGATCACCACCGGCTGCCTGAGAATCGCTTCGCCCTGAAACGCGAACAGCAGGACCAGTGTTGCCAGTAGGGCACTACTCGACCACGGACCGATCCTGGCCATGGCGCCGTCGAACGCCGCCTGCCCCTTGGTCATCAAAGCGTGCCGAATCGCCTGCGCAATGATGACCGGGATTACGATGTAGAGCACGACCGAGGTGAGCAGTGTCGACCACGGCACGCTGATGCTAGAGATACCGAGCAGCAAGGCGACGATTGGAGCGAAAGCAAACACCATGATGGTGTCGTTCAGTGCTACCTGCGACAAGGTGAACAGTGGATCGCCATTGGTGAGGCGACTCCACACAAAGACCATCGCGGTGCACGGCGCCGCGGCGAGCAGGATCAGGCCTGCGATGTAGCTGTCGATTTGTGCAGCCGGCAGCAGCGGCGCGAAAAGCCCGCGGATGAAGAGCCATGCCAAGAACGCCATCGAGAAGGGCTTCACCAGCCAGTTGACGAAGAGCGTGACGCCGATCCCGCGCACATGCCGACGAACGTCATGGAGCGCGGCGAAGTCGACTTTCATCAACATCGGAATGATCATCACCCAGATCAGCGCTCCGACCGGAAGATTGACCTGGGCGAGCGCCACCCGGCCGATCGCCTGGAACACATCGGGTGAGCCTTGCCCCAACGCAATCCCGGTCACGATGCAAAGAAACACCCATAGCGTGAGGTAACGCTCAAAGATGCTCATGGGTGCGCCGACCGGAGCGCTACCGGTGATTTCAGATTGCGCGGTCATCGTGCCAAACGCATCGTCGGCAAGAGCCGGGACAGCGTCATTGCCTGCCGATGTCTTGCAGTCGTTGCTGCAGCTTCAGGCGGTCGAGCTTGTCGACCGGCAAGCTGGTGAACAACTCGATGCGACGCTTCAGAATATTGGCAACGCGAAGGAACTCGCGCCTTTTCTCCTCGTCGGTCCCCTGAAACTGACTCGGATCTTCGACGCCCCAGTGTGCGGTCATCGGCTGGCCCGGCCACACGGGACAGACCTCGCTGGCAGCGTTGTCGCATACGGTCAACACGAAATCCATCACCGGCGCACCGGGTTTGGCGAACTCGTCCCAAGTCTTGCTGTACAGCCCGTCTGTGGCCAAACGCAGGCGCTGCAGCGTGGCCAGCGCAAACGGATTCGGTGCCGTCGCCGGCTGGCTGCCGGCCGAAAACCCTTTGAATTTTCCGCGGCCGACATAGTCGATGATCGCCTCGGCCATGATGCTTCGCGCGGAGTTGTGCGTGCAGAGGAACAGCACGTTATAGGGTGGATGCTCGGGCATGGCTACGCCGGGCCGCAGCAACCTCTGGTCGCGCGATCGGGTTGTGAGGAGCCGGATGCCCGGGCGCAGCAGGAAGAAGTTGTGGTGTCGCCGCCACAGCTTGCCGACTGCTCCGGCGAGACGGTGTCGGCGTCCCCGAACATGGGGATGGAACCCAGCGATCGGAAGCTCTCCCAGGCGATGCCCTGCGGATCGGTCACCCAATACTTGTCCGATTTTGCGTAACAGCAATGAGCACCCTTTTCGGCAACGACGGCCGTGTCTGCCTTTTGCAGGTTGGCGTGGATCGTTTCGAGCTCGGCGTCGTCCTCTGCCTGCATGCCAAGATGGTTCAAGCCCGGCGTTTGTCCTCGGTGCGAAATCGCAAAGTTGATACGGGGATCTTCGAGCATCCATTTGGCGTAGTCCGGTTTCACCACGCTCGGCGGCTCGCCGAACATCGCCGAATAGAAGGCGATGCTCTTATCCAGATTGCTTACTGCAACGTGCACGTGAAAGCGTTTCATCTATGCTCCTCCAATGGCGGTTTGGTGCGGTCTTGGCATTTTGCGTTTGGCCACCGGCGCACAAGCGATGTCGCACTCGGTTCCCTTGCAGCAGTTCTTGGTGAGGTATTCGATCAGGTCGTTCATCGTCCTGTAATTCGCGGCGTAGTAGATGAACCTGCCGGCAGGGACGGACCTGACGAGCCCGGCACGTTCGAGCTCTTTCAGATGGAAAGAAGCGTTGGCGTTGGCCAGCTTTCGACGCGCCGCGATTTCGCCCGAGGGCAAGCCGTCCGGTCCCTGCTCCACCAACAGGCGAAATATTCCCAGCCTGCTGCCGTGAGCCAGGGCCGCAAGGGCACCGATGACATTCGTCGTTTGCACATTATTAATATATTAGTAACGATCGTCGGCTGTCAAGACCCCTGTTGATGGCGTGGTGCCAGACCCCAGGCCGCGCAAAACCTGGCCGAACACCCGTCCGCGGCCGCTGTCAGATCAACATCGGCGCGGCCCCGAGGAGAGGTTTTCACCCGGTCCCGCCGCTGCGGACACGTTGCCCGCAGGTTAAAAGCCGTGAGGTATAGCGATGAAAATCAGCGACATCATGACTCGCGATGTGCATCTGTTGAGCCCCGATCAAACCATCCGCGAGGCGGCCGGCATCATGGCCGACATCGACGCCGGCGCGCTGCCGGTCGGCGAAAACGATCGCCTGGTGGGCATGGTCACCGACCGGGATATCGTCGTCCGCGCCGTGGCTCAGGGAAAGTCACTGGACACACCCGTCGCCGACGTCATGACCAGGGAAATGCTCTACTGCTTCGAGAGCGACGGCATCGATGACGTGGCGCGCAACATGGCCAAGGCGCAGGTCCGCCGCCTGCCGGTCGTCAATCACGCCAAGCGCCTGGTCGGCATCGTCTCGCTGGGAGACCTTGCCCGCAACGATGACCCGACGACGATCGGGCGGACGATGTCGCGTGTCTCCACGCCGGGCGGCAAGCACGACCAGACGACGACGCACTGACGCGTGGTCGAGCGAAAGCGATCGCCGCTGGAGCGGCGATCGCGACCTGCGCCGACTCCTGACAGCCTAGTTCGATTGCGTACTCGGGGCGTCCGCGATGCCGCGCGCGACTCGCGCCACGAGAGGGTTCGCGCCGAACGCATACGCGAGCTCGGCGGGCCTCGCGATGTCCCATAGCGCAAGATCGGCGCGCTGGCCCGGTGCCAATCGACCGACTTCGCTTCCGACACCGAGCGCTTTCGCCGCGTTGCGCGTCACTCCGGCGAGCGCTTCGGAAGGCGCGAGACCGAACAACGTGCACGCCATGTTGAGCATCAGCAGCAGCGAGGTGCACGGCGAACTTCCCGGATTGCAGTCGGTCGCGATCGCCATCGGTATCCCGTGCCGGCGCAGGCTTGCGATGGGCGGCAATTGCGTTTCGCGAAGAAAGTAAAAAGCTCCCGGCAGCAGAACCGCCGCGACGCCCGCTTCGGCCATCGCTCGCGCCGAGGCCTCGGATGCATGCTCCAGATGGTCGGCGGACAGGCCCCGATATTCCGCAACGAGCCGGCCGCCGCCCAGATCGGAAAGCTGGTCAGCGTGCAGCTTGACCGGCAATCGATGCTTTCCGGCGGCATCGAATACGCGCGCCGTCTGCGCCGGCGTAAAGCCGATGCGTTCGCAGAACGCGTCGACCGCATCCGCAAGCTTCGCGTTGGCGACGGCGGGCAGCATCTCCTCGCAGACGAGCGCGATGTAATCGTCGGCGCGGCCGGCAAATTCAGGCGGCAGCGCATGGGCGCCGAGAAACGTCGTCCTGACGTCCACCCCGCACACCTCCGCCAGGCGCCGCGCAGCCCGCAGCATCTTGAGCTCGTTCACGCTATCCAGCCCGTAGCCGGATTTGATCTCGACCGTTGTGACACCCTCGGCCGACAGTTGCCGCAATCGAGTCGCGGCTTGCGCGACCAATTCGTCTTCGCCTGCGTCGCGCGTCGCGCGGACGGTCGACGCGATACCGCCTCCGGCCTTCGCGATGTCCTCGTACGACGCGCCGGCAAGGCGGAGCTCGAACTCGTCGGCGCGGTTACCCGCATAAACCAGATGGGTGTGGCAGTCGATCAATCCGGGAGTGAGCCACGCGCCCCGGCCATCGTGCTCGGTCTCGGCGCGCCCTCCAGACGGAAGATCGCGCCGCGGCCCAATCCAGACGATGTTGCTGTCGCGCACGGCGAGCGCACCGTCACGGATCGACCCGTAGCCATCCGCGCTGCCGGTCGCCTCATCGATCGTCGCGAG
This sequence comes from uncultured beta proteobacterium, assembly GCA_963828595.1. Classification (GTDB taxonomy): domain Bacteria; phylum Pseudomonadota; class Gammaproteobacteria; order Burkholderiales; family Casimicrobiaceae; genus PALSA-1003. The sequence goes on along the minus strand of CAWHEN010000007.1, from coordinate 778,310 downwards.
GTGGACGTTGGTCCACAGCGCATCCCAGCCGAGGTCGGCGCTCATGTCAACAATCGCTTCAATGTGATCGCGTATTGTGCCGCGCTCTCCGCGTGGCGCGGATGCACGCCGTCACGAACGTGCCATTGTCCGCCCGCCATGACGTCACCGATCGGCGCTCTCCGTGGGCCGAAGATTGCGCTGTCGAGCAGCGCATCGCCGCTGCTGTCCGACGGAATCGGCCTGATCCAGGACGATCCAGTCGGCCCGATGGCCGGCGGCGATGGCGCCGATGCGCTGTCCCAACGCCTGCGCACCGCCGCCGCAGGCTGCGCGATAGAGGCGGCCGCCGAACGATTCGGCGCGGGCGAGCCTGAATACGTTGCGCTGCTCGTATTTCATGCGCTGCCCATATTCGAAAAGTCGTAACTCGAGAAACGGATCGACGTTCACATGGCTGTCGCCGCCGATGCCGAAACGGCCATCGCGCGCAAGAAAGGACTTGGCGCTGAACAAACCATCGCCAAGATCGCCTTCGGTCGTCGGACACAAGCCGGCGACGGCTTCGTGACGCCGCCAGTGCTCCGGTCTCGGCCCGGTCCATGTGCGTCGCGTGGATCAGGCACCAGCGCTTGTCCAGCTGCGATGTTGTCGAGCAGCCATTGCACCGGCCGCGCGCCCAGTGACGCGATGCAATCGTCGACCTCCTTCTGCTGCTCGGCGGCATGGATATGCACCGGCATCGCCGCGTCGAGATCGTCGCGGAGCTCGAGCAGACGTTGCAGTTCCTCGGGCGCGACCGCGCGAAGCGAATGCGGCGCCATGCCCAGGCGTTGCATTGGATGGTTCGCGAGCGACTTGCTGATCGCGTCGAGCATCCGCGAGAACAGCTCGGTGTCGGTGATGAAATCGGCGCTGGCCGGCGGCCGGCGCGAGACCGCCGAAATTGCTGTGGGCGTAAAAAACCGGTAGCAGCGTCAGCCCGATGCCGGCGCTGTCGGCTGCGGCACAAATCCGCTCCGCCATCTCGACCGGGTTCGCGTAAGCCTTGCCTTCGGGATCGTGATGCAGGTAGTGAAATTCGGCGACCGACGTGTAGCCGGCTTCCAGCATCTCGATGTAAAGCCGCGTCGCGATCGCTTCCACGTCGTCCGGCGTCAGTCGCGCGAGAAAGCGGTACATCAGCTCCCGCCACGCCCAGAAGCTGTCGCCTTCGGGGCCGGCCTTTTGCGTGAGCCCGGCCATCGCACGCTGGAAGGCGTGCGAGTGCAGGTTCGGCATGCCGGGAATGACCGGTCCGTTCAGGCGTTCGGCAGCGACGTCGCTCATGTTCGTCGCGACGCTGGCGATCATCCCGTCGTCGCCGACGACGATCAGCACGTTGTCGGCCCAGCCCGAAGGCAGCATCGCGCTGGGAGCGAGGTACCGTCGCGGCATCGAAATACGATCAGTCGTTCCAGGAAGGCAACAGGTCGGCGACTTCTTCGGTGAGTCCGCCGCTTCCGACCAAGTCGCCGATCGCGCCGATGTCGGGCGCGAAGTAGCGGTCCTCGGCGTAGAAGGCGACCCGCTTTCGCGAACCGCGGCGTGCACATCCCGCAGCTTTTGCGAGGTCTTCAGTGGCGCGCGGAAGTCGATGCCCTGCGCCGCGGCGAGCAGCTCGATCGCGACGATGGTCCGGCTGTTTCGCGTCATGTCGCCGAGTCGCCGCGCGGCGAACGTCGACATGCTGACGTGATCTTCCTGGTTGGCTGACGTCGGCAGGCTGTCGACGCTGGCCGGATGCGCGAGCGACTTGTTTTCCGATGCCAGTGCCGCGGCGGTGACATGCGCCATCATGAAACCCGAGTTGATGCCCGGATCGCGCACCAGGAACGGCGGCAAGCCCGACAGCGACTCGTCGATCAGCAACGCGATACGCCGCTCCGAGAGCGCTCCTATCTCGGCGATGGCCAGAGCCAGGACATCGGCGGCGAGCGCCACTGGCTCGCCATGGAAATTCCCTCCGGAAAGCACTTCGCCAGAATCGGCGAACACCAGAGGATTGTCGGTCACAGCGTTCGCCTCGATCGAGAGCGTCGCCGCAACGTTCCGCACGAGGTCGAGGCACGCGCCCATCACCTGCGGCTGGCAGCGCAAGCTGTAAGGATCCTGCACGCGATCGTCGTCGACCAGATGTGAGCGGCGAATCTCGCTGCCGCTAAGCAAGACGCGATACTTTGCCGCGACGTCGATCTGTCCGGGCTGGCCGCGCACTTCCTGGATGCGAGCGTCGAACGGCGTGTCGCTACCCTTGGCGGCGTCGACCGACAACGCGCCCGTCACGATCGCGGCAGCGAAAATATCCTCGACCTCGAACAGTGCCTTGAGCGCCAGCGCCGTCGACACCTGCGTGCCGTTCAGCAGCGCCAGCCCCTCCTTGGCGGCGAGCGACATGGTGCAGAGCTCCCGCGCGGCGCAAGCCTTCGCTTGCCGCCACCACCGTGCCGTCGATGCGCACTTCGCCCTCGCCCATCAGCGCCAGCGTCATGTGCGCCAGCGGCGCGAGATCGCCGGAGGCGCCGACCGATCCTTGCGAAGGAATCGACGGCAGGACGCCGGCGTTGTAAAGCGCCATCAGCGCGTCGATCACTTCGGGCCGGACGCCGGAATAGCCGCGCGCGAGGCTTGCGGCCTTGAGCACCAGAACGAGACGCACAGTCGCATCGTCGAGCAATGGGCCGGTGCCGACCGCGTGCGAGTGAACGAGATTGGTCTGCAACCGCTCCAGCTGATCGTGCGCGATGTGCGTCTTGGCGAGCTTGCCGAAGCCGGTGTTGATGCCGTAGGCAGGGGCGCCGTGATCGACCGCCTTCTGCACCGCCGCCCGCGAAGCGTCGATGGCCGACCGGGTTGCAGGATCGAGCGCCACGCGTGCACGCCGCCACGCTGCGATCCGGCGCAGCATGCCGAGCGAAAGCTTGCCCGCGGACAATCGTGAGCCCGGTCTTCATCAAGCCGGCGTCCGGTTCGGCATGCTCGCGTCAGGTTCGGTAGCGAATACGACCGTCAGTCATGCGCGATCGCCATGAGACCGGCGGTCATTTCCGATCGACCATCGGCAGGATCAGCCCCTGCTCGGCCGCGCACCGGATCGCGTCCTCGTAGCCGGCATCGGCGTGGCGCATCACGCCGCTCGCCGGGTCGTTGGTCAGCACGCGCTCGATGCGCCGCGCGGCGGCAGGAGTTCCGTCGCAAACGACGACCATGCCGGCGTGCTGCGAGAACCCCATGCCGACGCCGCCGCCGTGATGGATGCTCACCCACGTGGCCCCGCTCGCGCAATTGAGCAGCGCGTTGAGGAGAGGCCAGTCGGACACGGCGTCGGACCCGTCGCGCATGCCTTCGGTCTCGCGATTGGGACTGGCTACCGACCCCGAGTCGAGATGGTCGCGACCGATGACGATCGGCGCCTTCAACTCGCCGCCGGCCACCATCTCGTTGAATGCGAGGCCCGCGCGCGCGCGATCGCCCAGACCGATCCAGCAAATGCGCGCCGGCAATCCCTGGAACTTGATCCGCGTCCGCGCCATGTCGAGCCAGGTATGCAGATGCGCGTTCGTGCGGAAAAAGCTCCTTCAGCTTGGCGTCGGTCCGGTAGATATCCTCGGGATCGCCCGACAGCGCGACCCAGCGGAACGGCCCGATGCCGCGGCAGAACAGCGGACGGATGTAAGCGGGCACGAAGCCGGGGAAGTCGAACGCATTGGCGACGCCCGCCTCCAACGCCATCTGCCGCAAGTTGTTGCCGTAGTCGAAGGTCGGCACGCCCATTTGGTGGAAGGCAAGCATCGCGCGCACTTGCACGGCCATCGATGCCTTCGCGGCTTTCACCACGCCGACCGGATCGCCGGCGCGTCGGGTTTCGGCCTCTTCGAGCGACCATCCGGACGGCAGATAACCGTTGAGCGGATCGTGCGCGCTGGTCTGGTCGGTAACCATGTCCGGCCGCGCTTTGCGATCTCCGCCTTGCACGCGGCGGACGAGCTCGGGAAAGACATCGGCGGCATTGCCGAGCAATCCGACCGAGACCGCGCGGCCGCCGGCGTGCGCGTCCTGGATTATTGCCAGCGCGCGATCGAGCGTCGCCGCCTGCTGGTCGAGATAGCCGGTATCGAGCCGCATCCGGATCCGGCTCGGATTGCATTCGACGGCGAGCATCGACGCACCGGCCATCGTCGCCGCCAGCGGCTGTGCGCCGCCCATGCCGCCCAGGCCGCCGGTGAGAATCCATTGTCCGTCGAGCTTGCCGCCGTAATGCTGCCGGCCGGCTTCGGCGAAGGTTTCGTAAGTGCCCTGCACGATGCCCTGGCTGCCGATATAGATCCACGAGCCGGCGGTCATCTGGCCGTACATCATCAGGCCCTTCGCGTCGAGCTCGTGGAAGTGCTCCCACGTGGCCCAGTGCGGCACCAGGTTGGAATTGGCGATCAGCACGCGCGGCGCGTCCGCGTGCGTCCTGAACACGCCGACCGGCTTGCCCGACTGGACGAGCAGCGTTTGGTCGTCGTCGAGCTATTTCAATACTTCGACGATCTTGTCGAAGCACTCCCAGTCGCGGGCGGCGCGGGCGATGCCGCCGTACACGATCAGCTCGTCGGGTTTTTCCGCGACCTCGGGGTCGAGGTTGTTCATCAGCATCCGCAGCGGCGCCTCGGTCAGCCACGACTTGGCGCTGAGCCGGGGGCCTCGCGCAGCGCGTATGCGGCGCGTCGAGTCGACGCGCGTATTGCCGGCGCGAGGGGGCGAAAGATCGTTCATTGCGTACCCCTGACTTTAGCGGCGCTCGAGATACAAAGGTCGATGTTATCGCCGTGTCTAGCCTTATGCAAAAAGGCGACGCATCGGCCGCGGGTCGGGAACTCGCGCCACCGTTCGCATATCCCACGATCGGGGCTTGCATCGGTCGTCAATCCACCCGTGAAGGAGACCATGATGCCTTACAACACCGTCGCGGACCTGCCGAAGGCCCAGACCGATCAGTACAACCCGCATCAGAAGGAAGCGTTCCTCAAAGCGTTCAACAGCGCCTACAAGGAATACGGAGGCGACGAGGGCCGCGCTTTCGCCGTCGCCCACACGGCGGCAAAGCGGGCTGGAGAAAAGCCAGGCCCGGGTTAGCCCGCGGCCTCGGGCATCGGTGGCCTGCACCAACGCAAATCGCCGGCCACGCCGGCCCCCGTTCGAGTCGAAAAGCCGGTCGTCCGAACTGCTAGAATCAACGCGAGCCGTTGCCGCATGGGTCGCCGTGCGTCGGCTGACTAGGGAGGTTGCGATGTTCAAAGAGACTTGTGCTGCGCACGTTCGCACCGGCGTGTGCGTTATCGTCGGGGCGGTGATTTGGTTGGCGGTCGCGGCAGCGCAACAACCTGCGGCTCCGGCACCCGCTGCACCTCCGGCTGCGACGCAGCCCGCGGCCCCTGCGGTCGCACCCCAACCCGCCCCCACCCCGCCCGCGCCTGTCATCCAGCCCTTCGCTCCGGCCTCGACGCCGGACCAGGAGCAGCTGCGGGTCGTTCCGGCCAAGCGCTATCCCGGAAAAGTTCATCTGTTGCCCGCGACGATGGAAACGACGCAGTGGGGCTGGTTCAATAACGCGCAACCACCCGTCCTGCACGTCGATTCGGGCGATTCGATCGTCTTCGAGACGATGATGCATTCGCACAACCAGGTGGTGCCCGGGGCGACGATCGAGCAGATCAAGAAACTCCGGACGGACTTCCCGGGTCGCGGCCCGCACACGTTGACGGGCCCGGTGTACATCGAAGGTGCCGAGCCGGGCGATGTCCTGAAGGTGCGCATCAACAAGATCGTCCCGCGCGCTTACGGCACGAACTTCAACGTGCCCGGCATGTTCGGCGAGTTTCCTTCCAAGTTTCCCGAAGGCCAGGTCAAATATTTCTACCTAGATCTCGAGCGCAAGGTCGCTGAGTTCGCCCCGGGCATCGAGATTCCGCTGGCGCCGTTCCCCGGTACGATCGGCGTTGCCCGCGCCGAGCCCGGTCAATACAGCTCGGTGCCGCCGGGACGCTACGCCGGCAACATCGACGTCCGCGATCTGAAGGAAGGCGCAACACTCTATGTACCGGTCTTCGTCAAGGGCGCGCTGCTCTGGACCGGCGATTCGCATGCGGCACAAGGCAACGGCGAGATCAACCTGACCGCGCTCGAGACCGCGTACAAGGAAATGAACGTCACCGTCGACGTCGTCAAGAACATGAAACTCGAATGGCCGCGCATCGAAACCAAGGATGCGTGGATCACCCTCGGCATCGATCGCGATCTGAACAAGGCGCTTGACATTCTGATGGGCGAAACGAACAAATTGCTGATCGAGCAACGATCGCTGGACAACGGGCAGGCGCAGAAAATGATGATGGCGACATGGGACTGCCGGATCAGCCAGGTCGTCGACGTCAACAAGGGCATCCACTGCTTCAGCGCCAAGGGCGCCAAGGCTGCGCGCAAGATCGAGGCGCTGCCGGATCAGGAAAACAAGACCTACCTCGTGACCGTGGGGAAAGACGCCGACCTTAACAAGGCGATGGATGATGCCTCGTGGGCGATGATCGAGCTGCTGCAGAGCAAAAAAAAGCTGAGCCGACTCGACGCGTACAGCCTCGCCAGCATGGTGATGGATTGCCGTCTGGCGGTGCCGAGGGCCGCGGTGAAAGCCGTGCATTGTCTGGTGCCGAAGAGCACCTGGGTCGCATCCCCGGTAGACCGGTCGTGCGGGCCGGGCTCTTCGGCCTGGTAGTGGCGGCGGCTCTTGCCGCCGCTCCTGCTTTTGCCGCCCTGCACGTGGTGACGACGACGACGGATCTGGCGGCACTCGTCGTGGTTGTCGGCGGCGATCTCGTCAGCGTCGAATCGGTCGTGCCGGCCGGCGTCGATCCTGAAGCGTTCGAGCCGCGGCCCGGCGACCTTGCCAAACTACGCCAGGCCGCCCTGTTGGTGCGTGTCGGACTCGGTTACGACTACTGGCTGGACGGAATCGTCAACCAGACGGGCGAAAAGCGATTGATGCGCGGCGGCGAGGCTTATCTCGACGCGTCGACCGGCATCCCGCTGCTCGAAATACGCGGCCAGAGCGTCGTCAACGAAGGCGGCCATGCGCACGGCGTCGCCAACCCGCACTACTGGCTCGATCCCGAGAACGCCATCACCATCACGGCGGGCATCGCTGAAGCCCTGGTCCGTATCGCTCCGGCGCAACGGGAAACGATTCGCGCGAATCGTGAACGATTTCTGGCCCAGCTCGAGGAAAGGCGAACGCGCTGGGGCCAGACGCTGGCGCCGTTTGCCGGAGCCAGGTTGATCGCCTATCACAATTCGTGGCCCTATTTTGCACGCCGCTTTCGTCTCGATGTCGTTGCCTTCATCGAGCCCAAGGCGGGCGTTGCGCCAAGCCCGGCCCATCTCGCCGAACTGATTTCCGCGGGCCGCAAGACGCAGGTGCGCGCCATCCTCCACGAGCCTTACGAGCCGGAAGATGTGTCGCGCTTCGTCGGACAGAAGCTGGGCGTTCCGGTGGTGCGTCTGGCGATCTCGGTCGGCAGCCTTCCCGCAACGGATGATTATCTCGCCGTGTTCGACTACAACGTCGCAACACTCGCCAAAGCATTGGGTCCCCGCAGTCCCATGAGCGACGCGCTCGCGTTGCTCGCCCTTCCGTTCGCGGCGGCGGTCGTTTTTGTGCTGATGCATGCCTATCTCGGCGTGCACGTGCTGCGCCGAAGGATCGTTTTTGCCGACCTCGCCCTGGCTCAACTGTCGGCATTGGGCGCCACCGTCGCGTTTGCGAACGGCTATCCGGCGACCAGCGCTGCGGGATTCGGCTATGCGCTGCTGTTCACCGCTATCGGCGCCGCGCTGCTGACCTTGACCCGCGGTCTCGCGCGCTTTGTCAGCCAGGAGGCTTTCGTCGGCATCGTCTATGTCGTCGCGACGGCGGCGACCATCCTGGTCGTCGATCGCTCGCCTCAGGGAGCCGAGCATGTCAAGAAGATCCTGGTCGGCAGCATTCTTACCGTCGACCCGTCCGACCTTGCGAAGTTTGTCGCCTTGTATGCCGCGACCGGCGTGCTGCACTGGCTGGTGCGGCGACCGCTGATTGCCTTGTCGAGCGAAGCGCCGCCGGGAAGCCGGACCCGGGTCGCCGTATGGGGATGGGATTTCGTTTTCTTTCTGTCCTTCGCCATCGTGGTAACGAGCTCGGTGGCCACCGCCGGCGTGCTCCTGGTGTTCAGTCTGCTGATCGTGCCCGCGGTAATCGGATTGATCTTCTCAGACAAGCTACACGTCGTGTTGCCGATCGCATGGTGCGCAGGCATCGCAGCCAGCGCTGCAGGTCTTGCGGGCTCTTACGCGTTCGACCTCCCGACCGGCGCCGCCATGGTCATTGCGCTCGCCGGGTTTCTGCTGCTGGCCGGGCTCGCGAAAGTTCTGATCTTCGCCGGCCCCGAGCACCGCCGGGCCAGTCTGCATATCGCTGCGGATACGGTCGCGGCCGCGATGCTGCTCATGCTGCTGGCGTCGAGTGTGTGGCTGATGGTCAACCCCACCGGCGATCAACCGCTTCCTGCGCTCGTCGAACGCGCCACCGGAATAGGTCCGGCGCAGTTTCTGGGACCGACCGAGCGCGAAACCTATGAAAGCGCCGCTCGTGATGTTGTGCGCTTTCAAGGCGAAGTCGATCGAATCGACGCGATGGAAAAAGCCGCGCGTTACCAGGCAACGCCGCTGTCCGACGATGAAATAAGGCGCATTGCGTCCTATCAGCAGAGCTTCAACGAGATGACCCGCGGCGAGCGCTTCGTGCAGGACGTGCTGCGCGGGAAAGCAAGGACCCGCGAGCGCTGGATCGTCGGCGCGCCCGCGGCGACGATTGCCCTGCTGGGCCTTTTCTGGCTGGTGCGCAGGTATCGGACGCCGGGCCACAGTGCGCCCGGCGCCGCGCCCAAAGCTTCGGTTGCCGGTTGATCACCGAAGCGGCGACCCGTTTTTTCGCCTCGCCAAAAAAAGAACCCCCGAAAAGACCGGGGGCCGAATAAGACACCATGAACACCTAACGAATCGTCGCTTCAGTCCACTGCGACCGAACCGACTCCTTGCTCTCAATGCCCGCGTGCCTCCATCAGGCCGTGGGCGTCCCGCTTCAGTTCAGCGCGTCGGCCATTTTCCCTCACCATCGCTTTCAGAATCGTCCGTGCCAGCGATTCGGGAGCAGCGACGACTCCTACTCGCACGACCCTCGACGCTGCTCCGGATGTCACCGTAAAAACGCCGCGCTGGAATTGATACGACGCAGCGTATTGCTTGCCGTCGGCGTTCAAGATCACCTGGCCGGAGGAATTGAGCATGCCCATCGGACCCTCGTCTGCTGGTTTGGCTTAGCTTATCGACGGTCTGTTCGTGGGAACGCCGTTACGCCGCATCCTTGCGGGACTGAAAGGGAAGCACCTTCCGCATTGCTTCGACGCTGGCCGATTGCTGCGTTTGCTTGCGCAGTTCGCGACGAACTCTTGCAAAGGTCTTGCGCAAATCCGTTTCCACGCTTTTGGTGTAACGGAATGACGGATCGAGGATCGACTTCATATAACCTCCACTTTGGTGCTGTGAAGTACGAGAGCATTCAGCGCGCGTCGTCCCTGCATGTCGCAAAAGGCGTTCCATCGGCCGCCAACTTGCGAAGGTTCAGCCGCTTACCATCGGGGCCTTCCGCCGAAAGCTTTGCCAACGTAAAGAATGTCGACACTTTCGCCTCAAGCCCTGCAGACACGCTTTTGTTACCGACAATGCGTTACAGCTCAGGACATCGGCACCGGTTTGAGCCCCGCTTGTCACGGTGTCGTGCGGCCGCTACGCTGACACCATGCTGGTGGTCCATGGCCTGACCAAGTCGTACGCCGGGCCCCGGCCGCGCGCGGTTTTCGCCGATGTCGATCTGGAGCTCTCTCCCGGCGACTACATCGCCGTCATGGGCGAATCTGGCGTCGGCAAGTCCACGTTGCTCAACCTGATCGCCGGCCTGGACAGCCCCGACCGGGGCTCGATCAGGCTCGGCGCCGTCGAGCTCACAACCCTCGACGACGACGCGCTGACTGCGCTGCGCCGCGAACGCTTCGGCTTCGTGTTTCAGGCCTTTCATGTGTTGCCCTACCTGAGCGTGGCACGGAACGTGGCCTTGCCCCTGTCGCTGCTCGGGGTCGCCGCGCCGGAGACTGACGCGCGAGTAACTAGCGTGCTGGCTGGCGTCGGTCTGGATGGTCGCGGCGAAAGCATGCCGCGCGAGCTTTCCGGAGGCGAGCTTCAGCGCGTCGCAATCGCGCGCGCTCTGGTTCACGGGCCGCAACTGGTGCTTGCGGATGAACCGACGGGCAATCTCGATGCGGAGACCGCGAGCCAGGTGCTGCGCCTGCTGCGAGACCAGATCAAGACCAAGGGCGCGGCCGGGATCCTGGTCACGCATTCGCACGTGGCCGCGCAGACCTGCGATCGCATATTGCAGCTGACTCCCACCGGCTTGCGCGCGCCGTCGAGTTGACGATGGCTAAGCCGAACCTCTCCGCAGCGCGCGCCGTGCTTGCCGGCTCGCTGGTGCAGAACAAGGCGCGCAGCGCCTTGTCGGTGCTCGCCATCGCACTGGGGGTCGCGCTCGGCTACGCGGTTTCGCTGATCACTGGCGCCGCGGTCAACGAGCTCGCTCTCGGCGTGCAGTTTCTCTCCGGAGACGCCGATCTCCAGGTGCGCGGCCCGCGCGGCGGTTTCGACCGAAGCGGTCTATCCGGCAGCTGGCCCGGTTGCCCGAGGTGGCCGTGGCGAGTCCCGTGGTCGAGGCGGATGCCAAGCTCAGCGATCGCGACGACGTGCTGAAGATCATCGGCATCGACGTCTTCCGCGCCGGCGCCGTGCAGCCCGGCCTGATCGCCGAGTCCGGCGATCGTCTTGATCATCTGCGCTCCGATACGCTTTTCGTCAGTCCCGCCGCGGCACACTCGCTTGGCGTCGATCGAGGCGGCACGCTGACCTTTCAGGTCAGGCTTGCGCGTCGTGACCTTGCGCGTCGCCGGACTGGTACCCGCCGATGCGCAGCAGCGATTCGCGGTGATGGATATCGCCGGCGCGCCAGTCGAACTTCGATCGGCTGGGCCGCATTAGCCGCATCGACCTGCGACTTCGGCCCGGCGCCGACATCGAAGCCGTGCGCGCGCGTATCCAGGCGCGAGCTCCCCGCCGGTCTCGCGGTCCAGCGCCCGGAGACAGGCGTCGCCGCCAGCGAAAGCCTGTCCCGTTCGTACCGCGTCAATCTGAACGTGCTGGCGCTGGTGGCGCTGTTCACCGGCGGCTTGCTGGTCTTTTCGACACAGGCGCTCGCGGTCGTTCGCCGCCGCTCGCAGCTGGCGCTGTTGCGTGTTCTCGGCATGACGCGCCGTGAATTGGCGAGCTTGCTCGTGCTCGAAGGCGCGATCGTCGGCATCGTCGGCAGCGCGCTCGGACTGGCCGGCGGATTCATCCTCGCGCAGATCGCGGTTCGGATCATCGGGGCCGACCTCGGCGCCGGATACTTTCGCGGCGTCGCACCGGCGCTGCCGCTGGCTCCGATTTCGCTGGCGATTTTCTTCGGCCTGGGTGTCGCTGATCGCGATGCTCGCGAGTCTCGCTCCCGCGCTGGAGGCGGCACGCGCGGCTCCCGCAGCCGCGCTCAAGGCCGGGCGACGAAGAGCGCGCATTCGCCCGGCTGCTCTCCTTCGTGGCCGGGATTCGCCACCATCGGCGCCGGCGCGATTGCGGCGCTGCTTCCACCGGTCGCGGGCTTGCCTCTGTTCGGCTACATCGCAATCGCGCTGATGCTGATCGGCACGCTGATGCTGATGCCGCGGATTGCGGTGATGCTGCTCGCGGCCATGCCTCTGCCGAGCGGCGCGCCGTCGCGGCTCGCATTGCTGCAGCTGCGCGGCGCTCCCGGCCAGGTGGCGGTGAGCCTCGCCGCGATCGTCGCCGCCGTGAGCCTGATGGTCTCGATGGCGATCATGGTCGCGTCGTTCCGGATTTCGCTCGACGCGTGGCTCGAGCGCGTGCTGCCGGCCGATCGTCTACGTGCGCGCGGGCGCAGCCGGCGACACCGCCTACCTTGGCGCCGACGATCAGGCGCGCCTCGCCGCGCTGCCCGGCGTGCGCCGTGCCGAATTCCAGCGCGAGCAGCAACTGCTGCTCGACCCTGCCCGGCCGCGCATTGTTCTGCTTGCGCGCAGCATCGATGCGGCGAATCTGTCGCGGCAGCTCCAGCTGGTAAGCGGGCCGGTCACCGTGGCTCCGGGTGCGCCGCCGCCGGCGTGGGTCAACGAGGCGATGGTCGATCTTTACGGCTTCGCACCCGGCAAGATCATCGAGCTTCCGATCGCTGGCAAGGCCGGCCGCCTTCACCGTCGCGGGAGTGTGGCGAGACTACGCGCGGCCAGCAGGGCGCCAGTCGTGATCGAGCGCGAGCGCTATGTCGCGCTGACCGGCGATCGGAGCGCGACCAGCGGCGCGCTATGGCTCGCGGCCGGCAGCGAAGCTGGAAGAGCTTGAGCCAGGCGATCGCGCGCGACATCCCGGGCGGTGAGAAGCTCGAGATCGCAGCTCCCGGTGAGATCCGCGAGTCTCGCTCAAGATATTCGACCGTACGTTCGCCGTCACGTACGCGCTCGAGCTTGCCGCGGTCGTCATCGGCCTGTTCGGGCTGTCGTCGTCGTTCGGCGCGCTCGTCCTTTCGCGCCGGCGCGAATTCGGCATGCTGCGCCACATCGGAATGACGCGTCGGCAGATCGGCGCGATGCTTGCCGCCGAGGGATTGACGATCAGCGCAGTCGGGCTGCTCGCGGGATTCGGACTCGGATGGCTGATCAGCCTCGTGCTGATCCACGTGGTCAATCGTCAATCCTTCCATTGGGGCATGGAGCTCGACGTGCCTTGGGCGGCGCTGGCGGGGTCCGCGGCCGTCGTGCTCGCGCTTTCGACTTTGACCGCGCTGGCCAGCGGTCGCCAGGCGATGAGCCGGCGCGCCGTGCTCGCGGTGAAGGAGGACTGGTGACCGTCGCAACATGCGCAGCGAGGCGACCGCGTGAGGCGACGCAGGTTTCTCGCGAGCCCCGTCCTGCTGCTCGCGGCAGGTGCGCTCGCCGCGGACGACTACCCGCGCAGTCGTTGCCGGCCGCGCCATAGGTTTTCCGCGCGACGCCGGCTCGCATCCCGCATTTCGCAACGAATGGTGGTACATCACCGGCTGGGTGCAGGACGCGGACGGCAATCGTTTCGGCATCCAGGTGACTTTTTTCCGCAATCGCCCGCGCGTCGCGGAGACGAACCCGAGCGCTTTTGCGCCGCGCCAGCTGCTGTTCGCGCATGCCGCCATCGCCGATCCGCGCCATGGCAGGCTCCGCCACGATCAGCGCGCGGCGCGCGCGGGCTTCGGGCTCGCCGACGCGGCGGAAGACACCACGCCGTATGGATCGACGATTGGTCGCTCAAGCTCGATCGGAGACGTCTATGTCGCGTCGATCGTGGCGCGCGATTTCCGATTCGAGCTTCAGCTTCGCGCCCACGCAGGCCGTCCTCCTGGAAGGCCAGCAGGCTTTTCACGCAAGGGCCGAGCGTCGAGAACGCCAGCTACTACTACAGCCAGCCGCAGCTCGCTGTTTCGGGCACGCGTCGCGATCGAAGGCAAGGACGCCAACGTCACCGGCACCGCCTGGCTCGACCACGAATGGTCGAGCGCGGCATTGGCGCCCGAAGCAAGCGGCTGGGACTGGATCGGCATCAACCTCGACGACGGTGGCGCGTTGATGGCTTTTCGCATGCGCGATCGTTCGGGCGGGACGCTTTGGGCGGGCGGCACGTTGCGCGGGGCAGGTGGAACGCCGCGATCCTTCGAGCCCGCCGAGATCCGCTTCACCGCGGATCGGCGCTGGCGCTCGCCGCGCACCGGCGTCGAATATCCGGTCGCGATGCGGGTCGGCGCGGGCGGCGAAGAGTACGCGCTCGAGCCACTGATGGACGACCAGGAGCTCGATTCGCGCGCGAGCACCGGCACCGTTTACTGGGAAGGCGCGGTGCGCGCTCTTCGCGGCGGACGCGAGGTCGGGCGCGGCTATCTCGAGCTCACCGGCTATGGAAAGCCGCTGACGCTTTGAACTAGCGCCGGCTCGTACGCCGTCGTTCGATCAGGCGACCGCACCGCGATCGATCGACAATCGACCGCAGCATCGGTCGGCGCCCGTCAGCGCGGTAGCGCTCCCGGTGGCGCGGCCGGCACCAGTCCGAATTTCTGCATCGTCGCCGCCAGCTTGACCTTATCGGGCGGCCCTCCCGCATCGATGATGCCTTTCACTTCGCGGAAGTACTGCGCTCCGATGTCCGGTGTGTTGATCACCAGCGCGCGCGCCACGACCGCGTGCGGGTTGCTGAAGGCGTGCACGACTCCGCACGGCGTGGCCATCGAGTCGCCGGGCTTGAGGTCCCGTGTTTCGCTGCCCACCGTATAGCGCAGCGTCCCTTCGAGCACATACACCAGCTCTTCATTCGCGGAATGGCTGTGTGGCGGCGGAACATTGGAGCCCGGCGGCACGCGCATCTCGAAGGCGCCCATCTGGCAACCGTCGCCTGCCTCCTGCAGATACCGGATTTCCAGCTGGCCGAGGCGGATGACTTCCGACGCGGCTGGTGAAAGGGCTTGATTCATGGCAAACTCCTTGTGTAAAGACTCTGTACGTGCTAATGTACAAATTCTTTACGTCGCTGTCAACTGCCGTATCAACCCATATCAACTGCCATCCCAACTGCCATGTCAAAGGGTAGCCTTACCGCCCGCAGGAAGCGCTCGCAGCAGGCCATAACGCCGATGATCGGCTCGCTGCTCCGCCTGCCGCACGAAGTCATTGTGGCGCGCATGCTCGCGGCACTAAACGCCAGGGGCTTCGACATCTCCCCGACCGAGCTGGGCGTGTTCCTGTATCCAGGTCCCGAGGGACGCAGGCCGATCGAGCTGGCCAGGCAATGCCACATGACCCGCCAGGCGATGAATTATGTGCTGGCAGGTCTGGAACGACGCGGCTACATCGAGCGGCACACGGGGGCCAACGCGGCCGCACGGGTCGTGCGGATGACCGACCGGGGCTGGGCGATGGTTGCGCCGATACGCGATTGCGTGGCCGCGATCGAGCAGGAGTGGACCGCGCACCTGGGCGCACGGCGGTTCAAGGGGTTGCGCGAGACGCTGCGCGATCTGTCGCTGTGGCTCGGCAAGCTCGGCTGAGGATCGCGCACTTCCGGCCAATGAACGCCTGATCGCCGGCCGTGTCGAACGCAAGTTGGATCGTCTGAACCTGCGAGTCCGCGCCACTCTCCAACCGTTACACCTTCGCTAGACAAGACGCGGGACCGATGCGATGATTTTTCTCCGGTCGGCGCGCGAAAGGTGGATGTCATGCCGAGCCTCACGCTGAACGTCAACGGCGAATCCAGGACCGTCGAGGTCCGCGATCCCGACGAGCCGCTGCTCTACGTATTGCGCAACGCACTGTCGCTGACCGGCGCCAAGTTCGGCTGCGGCCTCGGCCAGTGCGGAGCATGCACGGTGATCGTCGACGGCGAAGCGGTCCGCTCGTGTCGCATGCCGGTGTCGAAGGCCGCCGGAAATAAAATCACGACGATCGAAGGCCTCGGCACGCCCGACAAGCCGCATCCGCTGCAGGCGGCATTCGTCGCCGAGCAGGCGGCGCAGTGCGGCTATTGCGTCACTGGCATGGTGATGACCGGGGCGGTGGCGCTGGCGCGCAAGCCAAATCTCACGTCGCGAGGATGCGCAGCAGGCGCTCGCCGGCAATCTCTGCCGCTGCGGAACGCACGACCGCATCCTGCGCGCCATGCTGCGCGCCTCGGGCAAGGCGACGGCATGAAGCGCGCTCGCTATCGCGCCGTGAATTCCTGCAGGCCGGCGGCGCGCTTGTCGTCGGTTTCACCATTCCGGTACCGGCCGATGCGCAACGTCCGCGCGGTGACATGCCGCTTGGCAAGACGCTCGACACCGGCCGAGGTCGACGGCTTCATCGCCGTCAATGCCGATGGCTCGGTGACGATCTTTTCGGGCAAGGTCGATCTCGGCCAGGGGCTGCGCATCGCGATTCCGCAGATGGCCGCCGAGGAGCTCGGCATCGGCGTCGACCGGATTGCGATGGTCGAGGGCGATACCGCGCTCACGCCCGACCAGGGTCCGACGGCCGGCAGCAGCGGCATCATGCGCGGCGGCGTCCAGATCCGCCAGGCGGCGGCGACCGCGCGCGAGGCGCTTGATCGGCCTCGCCGCGACCCGCACCGGCAAGTCGGCGGCGGATTTCGACACGATCGACGGCGAGGTGCGGCCGAAATCGGGCGGCGCCGGCATTCGCTTCGGCGATCTGGTCGGCGACAAGCGCTTCGGCGTCAAGGTCGATCCGAAGGCGAAGCTCCGCGATCCCGCGTCGTACACGATCGTCGGTCAGCCGCTCGCGCGGCCCGACATCCCGGCCAAGGTCGACGGCCGCCACGTGTTCGTCCACGATTTCAAGGTCGACGGCATGCTGCACGGCCGCGTCGTCCGGCCGCCGGCGGTCGGCGCGAAGCTCGTCGCCGTCGACGAGGCGTCGATCGAGGCGATCCCGGGCGCGCGCGTCGTGCGGGTCAACGATTTTCTCGGCGTCGTCGCCGCCGACGAATGGGACGCCGTGTCGGCCGCGCGCATGCTGAAGGCGCAGCTGGTCGGAGTCGGCGCCGCTGCTCGGCGCACGAAGCCGTGCGCGCACTGGATGCGCGCCGGCCCGTTCGAGGCCGACGAGACGCTGGTGAAAAAAGGCGACGCGCGTCAGGCGCTTGCCGGCGCGAAGAAAGTCAGCGCGGAATTCTACTGGCCGATGCAGTCGCACGCGTCGATGGGGCCGTCGTGCGCGGTCGCCGACGTTCGCGACGGCAAGGCGACGGTCTGGTCGGCGTCGCAAGCGACGCATCGCTTCCGCGAGACGATCGCCAAGGCGCTCGCGCTGCCGAAGGATGCCGTGCGCGTCGTCTATCTCGACGGCTCCGGCTGCTACGGCATGAACGGCCATGACGACGCGGCGGCCGACGCGGCGCTGTTGTCGAAGGCGGTCGGCGCGGCCGGTGCGCGTCCAGTGGTCGCGCGAGGACGAGCACGGCTGGGACCCGAAAGCGCCGCCGCAGCTGCTCTCGCTCGAGGGCGCGGTCGGCGACGACGGGAAGATCGCCGCGTGGCGCACCGAGATGTGGATCCCCAAGGCCACCGCGAACCTGCCGAACATGCCGCTGCTGGCGCTCGATGCCGCCGGCATCGCGCAGACGCCGGGACTCACCACGGGGCTCATCAGCCAGAACGGCGACCCGCCGTACGCCGTGGCGCACCAGGAAGTCGTCGTCCATTGGCTCAAGTCGTCGCCGCTGCGGCCGTCGAACTTCCGCGCGCCGGGCAAGGTCGCGCAACTGCTTCGCGGTCGAGAGCTTCACCGACATGCTCGCCGCCGCTGGCGCGGCGCGATCCGGTGGAGTTCCGCCTGCAGGGACTGTCCGACCCGCGCGGCGTCGAAGTGATCCGGCGCGCCGCGGCGCTGATCGGGTGGCAGCCGCGTCCATCGCCGCGCGCCGAACGCGACCGGCGCCGGCCGCGGCTTCGCCTATATGCATTACAAGCACAACGAGAGTTATGTGGCGATGGCGATGGAGGTCGACGTCGACAAGGCATCGGGCGCGATCCGCGTGCGCCGCGTCGCGTGCGCGCACGACTGCGGACTGGTCATCAACCCGGCCGCGCTCAGGGCCCAGATCGAAGGCAACATCCTGCAGACCCTGTCGCGTACGCTGTTCGAGGAGGTCGCATTCGACCGCTCGCGGGTGACGAGCGTCGACTGGGCGAGCTATCCGATCCTGAGGTTTCCCGATGCGCCGGAGATCGCTGATCGAACTCGTCAACCGGCCGCAGGAGCCGCCGCTCGGCGCAGGCGAAGCGTCGGCAACGCCCGTGCCGGCGGCGCTGGCCAACGCCGTGTATGACGCCCTCGGCGCGCGCATCACGACCGTGCCGTTCACGCGAGAGCGCGTGCGGGCGGCGCTGGCCCCAGCCTGACCGCGACGGCCCTTCTAGGACACGCCGCCGCCCAAGCCTACTTGAGCTGGTCGGCCACCTTGTCGATTCCCGCTTTCGAGCACTCGTCGTCCTTGCCCGGAGAACCCGAGACGCCCACGGCGCCGATGACATCGTCACCGACCTTGATCGGCAGGCCGCCAGGCAGTGCGAGGACGCGCGTGTATTCCTTCGACCCGGTCGATGCCGGGTCGGCGAGCATGCGCTTGACGAAATCGGCCGACGGCTGACCGAACGTGCGCGCGGTATAGGCCTTGCGATCGCTGCCTTCGGGCGTGTGCAGACCGGCGCCGTCGCCGCGCAGCATGACGATGGGCAAGCCTGCCCGGTCGACGACGGCCACCGAAACCCGGTAACCCATTTCCTTGCATTTTTCCATGGCGGCGTTGGCGATCAGTTGCGCTGTCGCCAGCGGGATATTCTTCTGGACGACCAGGCCCTGGGCATGTGCAAGCGGCGCCATCGCTGCGCCTAGCGCGATAAGTGCAAAGACTCTGGATATCGCCAACATCGGATGACCTCCTGTTCGGTAAGATCTGCCTGCAAAACGTAGCACGCCCATGCGCCTTCGGCAGCCGGTTAAGTGCCGCCCGGCCTGTTTTCCGCCAGACGCCGGCGTAAACTCGCACCGATGCCTCGCGATCGAACGGTTGCTCCCCGCTATGCCGTCGCGGCCTGGATCCTGACCGGCGTCGCGCTCGTCCTCGTCCTCCACTTGCGGCTGCTGCCGGCGCTGCTCGCCGGCATGCTGGTCTACGAGCTCGTTCACGTCATCGCTCCGACGATGAACGAGCATTTTTCCGACCAGCGCGCGAAACTCATCGCCGTGGCCCTGCTTACGGTGCTGGTGCTAACACTTGTGGCGGTCGCGATATTCGGCGCAGTCGTTTTCTTTCGCAGCGACGTCGGTAATCTGTCAGCTTTGTTCGCGCGGATGGCGGAGATCATCGACGGCTTGCGCCCGGCGCTGCCGGAATGGATGGTGGCCAGGATGCCGGACAATCCCGAGGACATCGAGGCGTCGCTGGCCGAACGGTTCCGCGCTCACGCGGCCGATTTGCAGTCGATGGGAAGGGGCGTCGCGCGCGGCCTGGCGCACACGCTGGTCGGCATGGTGATCGGCGCCCTGGTCGCATTGCACGAAGCGCTGCCGATCGAGACCGACCGGCCGCTGGCGCGGGCGCTGGCCGATCGGCTCACGAGACTGGGCGACGCGTTCCGTCGCGTCGTGTTCGCGCAATTCAAGATCTCGCTGATCAACACGGCGTTCACCGGGATATATCTGGCGCTGGTGCTGCCGTGCCTTTGGCATCAACCTGCCGTTCAAGATGACGCTGATCGCTCTGACCTTCATCACCGGCCTGCTTCCGGTCTTGGGCAACCTGGTCTCGAACACCATCATCGTCGTGGTGAGCTTGTCAGTCTCGCCTCAGGTGGCGATCGGCTCGCTGCTCTTCCTTATCATCATCCACAAGTTCGAATATTTTCTGAACGCTCGCATCGTCGGCCGCCGCACCGAATGCCGCGCATGGGAGCTGCTGCTGGCGATGGTCGTGATGGAGGCGGCCTTCGGGATCCCGGGCGTCATTGCCGCACCCATCTACTACACGTATCTGAAAGCGGAGTTGTCCGACCGGGGCGTGGTCTGACGATATTTCGGACGCCGAACAACGTCCTGCAATCCCCTTGCCCGTGTCGGGACGGCCGGCGGCGGCCGACAACCCCGGTTTGACGCGGGCCGCCGGTAGACTAATATCCGGTTCGCCGCGCCCACATTCGGTCCCTGCGGCGCGCGCCGGCAGGTCACCCTCGCAGCGGATGGAGACTTCGTGCAATTGATGACGGATTCGAAGAGGAAAAAGGCATCGCGACTACGGCCAAAGGCGCCGCGAGCGGATGCTTCTCCGATCAAGGAACGCCTAATTGAACTGGCCCGGACGGGCCACCACGCGGAGGCGATCGAGCAGGCAAGCGCCGCCCTGGCCAGGAGCGATTTGAGCGTCGAGAGCCGGGTCGACCTGCTCGACCTTCGAGCGGAAAGCTTCATCGCCCAAGGCGACCTGGAGCGCGCCAGCGCTGACGCGGATGCGATGCTCGACCTGGCCAGGCGCACCAGCACGGCGTCGCTGAAGGCGCAAGCGCACAACCGGCTCGCCCTGGTTCAGATGCGCAAGGGCAATTGAAGGCAGCCGTTGCCTCGGCCACCGCCGCGCTGAAGTCCGCACGGAGAAGCAAACAGCTTCCTCTCGAAGCGATGAGCCTGTTTCGGCTCGCCGAAGCCCAATACCGCACAGGGTGGATGCCGAACAGGCGGTGCGCAACGCTTTGCGGGCCGCCGCATTGTTTCATGCGCAGGGACGACCCGCCGATGAGGGGCGTGCGCTGTGGCTGGTCGCCATGGCGCGCAGCGCCAAGGCCGTTCCGCCGAGGCGGACAAGGCGTCCAACGCCGCGTTGGCACTATGCCGGCAGGCTGGCGACCTGTATGGCGCCGGCAACGCCCTCAACCTGCTCATCTTCAACCAGGCCGATTTTGCCGTTCAGTTGAAGCTCTTGCATCAGGCGCTCGCCGATTTCGAGGCTGCCGGCTATGTCGAGCGCCAGGCAATCATTACCGGGAACATGGGGAACGCCTACAGCCGTATCGGACTGTACCGGCACGCCCGCCGCCTGTATCTAAAGGCTGGCGAAATCTACCAGCGCATCGGCGCGCGCGCAAAGCATGGCAATACTTTCGATCCTCTGGCGGAGGTGGAGCTCTCGTTGGGGCATCTCGAGAGTGCGAGGGCGTATATCGCCGAAATGACCGGCGATGACGAAATCGCTCGCCACCCCCTGTCCGCAATCAGCGTCGCCACGAATGAGGGGCGGCTTGCGCTGCTCCAGGGCAACGCGCCATGGCTTTGCGTCATTTCGAGCGCACCGAAAAGCTCGCCCGCGATGCCGATTTTGTCGCCATGCAAATCGACGCCTTGACGGCTATCGGACGAAGCGCGCCTGGTGCTGGGAAAGCCCGCGCGCCGCATTGACCGCAACGCGTCGCGCCACCGGGTTGCACCGCGCGCATGACCTGGCGGCGCTCGATGGGATGTCGCCCGCGTTGCTGTGGTGGCGACACAGCCAGGCGCTGCAGGCCAACAAGCAACTCAGGCGGCGCGGGAGGCGCTGGAGATGGCCTATCGCTTATGCTGGAGGGTATCGTCAGCCTGGGCGACGAAGGGCTGCGCCGCAACTACCTGAACAAGATCGAGGCGCACCGCGAGATCGTCCGCGCATGGATCAAGGACGCCCGCAAGCGTCGCCTGTCGCCGCAGCGGCGCGCCGCGCATCTGGCGGGAGAAGCGAATCTGCGCGAGCCGTTCGAGCGGCTGGTCGATACCGGTCTGCGGCTGAACGAGTTGCGCAGCGGCGAAGAGCTGCATGAATTCCTGATCGACGAAGCCACCGAGCTCTCCGGCGCCGAGCGCGTGCTGCTGGTGCTGGAGTCGCCGGCAAGGCCTGCGACTGGCGGGTTCGCTGATGCCTCGCGGCGAGGACGCGCAGGCACTGTTGCGCGACATCGACGCCTTCGCTCGGTGGAAGTGCGGCGTACGCGCGCTGTCATGCCTGACGCATAGCCCCGAGGGCGCGAACGAGCTCGACCAGCGCTCGCGCATCATCGCGCCGCTGATCGCGCAGCGCCAGCTGCTGGGCTATCTCTACGTCGATATCGACGGCGCTTTCGGGCGCTTCCGTGAGTCCGACCGCGACCTGCTGGGGATGCTCGCGAGCCAGGCCGCGGTCGCGCTGGACAACGCGCAGTGGTCGCAGGGCCTCGAGCACAAGGTCGAGGAACGCACGGGGGAACTGACGGCGTCGAACGCCAACCTCGAACAGCGCAACGCCGAGCTCGCGATCATCAACTCGATCCAGCAGGGGCTCGCCGCCGAGCTGGATTTCCAGGCGATCATCGACCTGGTCGGCGACAAGCTGCGCGAAGTCTTCAATACGCCCGATCTCGGCATTCGTTGGCACGATGAAAAGACCAACCTCGTCCACTATCTGTACGAGTACGAACACGGCAAGCGCCTGACGATTCCACCTCGACCGCCTACGCCGGGGGCATGTTCGAGACGATGCGCAGGACCCGCCAGCCGTTTGTCATTAATACTGCGGCGGAATACGCAAAACTTCCTGGCGGGGCCGTCCCCGGCACGGACGCCAGCAAATCGTTTATCGCCGTTCCGATCATCAGTAGCGACCGCGTGCTCGGAACGATCGTCATCGAAAACTACGAGCGCGAGAACGCCTACGGCGAGTCCGAGCTGCGACTGCTTACGACCATCGCCGCGTCGCTCGGGACCGCACTTGAAAACGCGCGCCTGTTCGACGAGACCCAGCGTCTGCTGAAGGAAACCGAGCAGCGCGCCGCCGAGCTGGCGATCATCAACAGCGTCCAGGAAGGTCTGGCGTCGAAGCTCGAGATGCAGGCGATCTACGATCTGGTCGGCGAGAAGATCAGAGAGATATTCGCTGCCGACGTGGTCGGGATCAGGCTGTTACGAAGCAGAAGCCAATCTGGTTCGCTATGTCTTCCTCCTCGATCACGGCGAACGCTTTCATCCGGAATCGGGTCCGCCAGTCGGCTTCACCCGGGAAATTCTGCGCACGCGGCAGCCGATCGTGATCCACACGGTCGACGAATTAAACAAGTGGATGGTGAAGCTGGGTGCCAAGAACATCGGCGGCGACACGGTAGACAACTCGTTCATCTACGTTCCAATCCTGCACGGCAATACGGTAAATGGCGTGATCACCGTGGGGAAACAGCTTGCCCACGCCTTTTCCGATTCGGACGTGAGTCTGCTGACCACGCTCGCCAACGCCATGAGCGTAGCGCTGGAAAACGCGCGCCTCTTCGATGAAACGCAGCGCTTGTTCAAGGCCGAGCAGCAACGCGCTGCCGAGTTGGCGGTCATCAACAGCATCCAGCAGGGGATGGCGGAGAAGCTCGACTTCCAGGCCGTCGTCGATCTGGTGGGCGACAAACTGCGCGAAGTCTTTCACACGGGCGATATCGGCATCCGCTGGTACGACGCGAAGGCGAACATTCTCTATTCGCCTTACGACTACGAGCACGGGGTCCGATTGAGCGTGGCACCCGTGACGCCGCTCGCTGGGGGGCAGTGGTTCAAGTTAATGGAGAATCGTCAGCCCGTGGTTTATAACAATCAGGCAGAAGCAGCAGCGGCGGGCGTCAAGCAGATCCCGGGGACCGACGCGAGCCTTTGCTCGGTCCGCGTGCCCATTCTCGGCGGCGACCGCGTCCTGGGCTCGATCATCCTCGAAAGCTTCGAACGCGAGAATGCCTACGGCGACGCCGAAGTGCGACTGCTGAGCACCGTAGCGGCGAGCATGGGCGTCGCGCTGGAAAATGCTCGCCTCTTCGACGAGACGCAGCGGCTGCTGAAGGAAACCGAGCAGCGCAACAGCCGAGCTGGCCATCATCAACTCGATTCAGCAGGGCCTTGCCGCCGAGCTCGACTTCCAGGCGATCGTCGACCTGGTCGGCGACAAGTTGCGCGAGGTCTTCGCCACGCCCGATCTCGGCATCAATTGGTACGACGAGAAGGCGCATATCCTCCACTACCTGTACGCATACGAGCACGGGAAGCGATTGAAAATTGCACCCCGGCAGCCCGTTCCGGGCGGCCTGTTCGAGACGATGCTGCGGACGCGGCAACCGCAAGTGGTGAACACGGTCGCCACGCATGGGCCGCGCGATTCCAGGCACCGACCAGAGCAAGTCGATGATCGCGATGCCGATCATCAGCAGCGACCGCGTGCTCGGGATGATCGGCATCGAGAATTACGAGCGCGAGAACGCGTACGGCGAGTCCGAGCTCCGCCTGCTCGGCACCATCGCCGCCTCGCTGGGGACCGCGCTCGAAAACGCGCGTCTTTTCGACGAGACGCAGCGCCTGTTCAAGGCCGACCAGCAGCGCGCCGCCGAGCTCGCGGTCATCAACAGCATCCAGCAAGGCATGGCCGACGAAGCTCGACTTTCAGGCCATCGTCGATCTGGTCGGCGACAAGCTGCGCGAGGTGTTCCATACCGGCGATATCGGCATCCGCTGGTACGACGCCGATACCGGCCTGATGCACTACCTGTACCAGTACGAGCATGGAACGCGGCATTACCGTATCGGCCCGGACGCCTCTCGAAGGTGGGCCTTGGTCGACGGTGCATGCGGACGCGGCAGCCCTCGTCGTTCATGAACCGCGCAGAGGCGTTGCGCGTCTGGGCGCCACAGCGGTACCCGGCACCGATCAGAGCCAGTCCATGGCCTGCGTTCCGATCCTCGGCAGTGATCGCGTGCTCGGCTTGATCGTCTTGGAGAACTACGAGCGCGAAGACGCCTTCGGCGAAGCGGAGGTGCGGCTGGTGAGCACGGTCGCCGCGAGCATGGGCGTCGCTCTGGAGAACGCGCGTCTGTTCGACGAGACGCAGCGGCTGCTGAAGGAAACCGAGCATCGCGCCGCCGAGCTGGCCGTCATCAACAGCATTCAGCAGGGCATGGCGGGCGAGCTCGACTTCCAGGGCATCATCGATCTGGTCGGCGACAAACTGCGGGATGTGCTTCACACCGGCGACATCGGGATCCGCTGGTCGAGATCCGAAGAGCAACTTCGTCCACTATCCCTACGACTTCGAGCACGGGCAACGATTTTTCCCGAGCCGCACCCGCCTCGCAAAACCGGGCCGGGCGCTCGCATGGATCCTGCGACGCGTGAACCGCTCGTCTCAACAACCGCGCCGAGATGAACGGCGGACGGCATCACGGCGATCGCGGGCACTGACAACGAGCTTTCTGTCGTGTTCGTGCCCGATCCTCGGCGGCGACCGCTGTCTCGGCGGCATCCTAGTTGAGGACTACGAACGCGAGAACGCGTTCAGCGACTACCGATGTGCGGCTGCTGAGCACGGTCGCGACGGCGATGGGCGTCGCGCTGGAAAATGCGCGCCTTTTCGACGAAACGCAGCGGCTGCTCAAGGAAACCGAGCAGCGCAACGCCGAGCTCGCGATCATCAACAGCGTGCAGGCGGCGCTGGCGGCCGAGCTCAACATCCAGGGCATCTACGACTCGGTCGGCGACAAGATCCGGGAAATTTTCCAGAATCGGGACATGGGCATCCGCATCTATGACCCGAAGACGGACCTGATCCACTACCCATACACCTATGAGAACGGACAACGGCTGACGCTCGACTCCGAGCCTCTCGGAGGGACGGGATTTGCCGCGCATGTTCTTCGGACCCGCGAAACGCTGGTCATCAACGAGAACATGGCGCAGAGCCAAGAGAAGTACGGCTCGTACACGCTGCCAGGCACGCAAATCGGAGAAGTCTGCGGTCCTGGTGCCGATGGTGGTCGGCGACCAGGCGCGCGGCGTCATCAGCATGGCCGACGTCGAGCGCGAGCACGCGTTCAGCGACTCCGACGTCCGGCTGCTGCAGACGCTGGCCAACAGCATGAGCGTGGCGCTGGAAAACGCGCGGCTGTTCGACGAGACGCAGCGCCTGTTCAAGGAGAGCGAGCAGCGCGCGGCCGAGCTCGCGATCATCAACAGCGTGCAGGCAGGCGCTTGCCGCCGAACTCAACATCCAGGGCATCTACGACGCTGTCGGCGACAAGATCCGCAATATCTTCAACAAGGCAGACGTAGGCATACGCATCTACGACCCGGAAACGGGGATGGTGCATTACCCGTACACTTACGAAAAAGGCAAGCGGCTCGAGATCGGTTCCAGCCGGTTGGGAGATCGCGGATTCGCGGCGCACGTCTTGCGCACTCGAGAAACGCTCGTCATGAACGAGAACATGGAGGAGGCTGTCGAGAAATACGGGGCTTCCCTGCTGCCGGGCACGCAAATGGAGAAATCGTTGATCATGGTGCCGATGGTTGCGGGCGATCAGGCGCGCGGGGTCATCAGGCTGATGGACATGGAGCACGAGCACGCCTTCAGCGATTCGGACGTGCGGCTGCTGCAGACGCTGGCCAACAGCATGAGCGTCGCGCTCGAGAACGCGCGACTCTTCGACGAGACGCAGCGCCGTACGCGCGAGACCGCCGCGCTCGCCGAAGTCGGCCGCGACATCTCCTCGACGCTCGATCTGTCCACAGTGATGGATCGAATCGCGCGTCATGCCAAAAACCTGCTCAATGCCGGCAGCAGCGCGATCTTCCTGCCCGACGCCAGCGGGGAACCTACCGCGCCATCGTGTCGTCGGCGACATTGCCGATGCGATCCAGTCCGACGGTAATCAAGATCGGCGAGGGCATCATCGGCGATCTGATCCAGAGCCGTCGCGCGGAGCGCATCAATGACACCGGCGCCGATCCTCGTGCGCTTCTGATTCCCGGTACCGAGCAAGAGGAGAACGAGCGGATGATGGTCGCGCCGCTGCTTGCCGGGCAGACGATCAAAGGCGTGATGGTGGTGTGGCGCGCCGGCGGCGAGCCCTTCGGCGACACCGATCTCGAATTCCTGGTCGGGCTGTCGTTGCAGGCGACGGTCGCCATCGAGAATGCGCGCCTGTTCGCCGAATCGCAGCAGCGCGCGGCGGAGCTCGCCACCGTCAACACGGTCTCGCAGCAGCTCGCCGGCAAGCTCGATCTCGCCAATCTGCTCGAACTCGTCGGCGAGCAGATCCGCACGGTCTTCCGGGCCGATATCGCGTATGTCGCACTGCTCGACCGGCGTACCGGCATCATCGATTTTCCCTATCAGTATGGCGACAAGCTCTCCCCGCTCAAATACGGTGAAGGCTTGACCAGCAAGATCATCAAGTCGGCCAAGCCGCTGATCATCAACCGCGAGAGCGAACGGCGGGGCCTCGAGCTGGGCGCAATCGTCATCGGCAAGCAGGCGCTGTCGTATCTGGGGGTGCCGATCCTTGTGGCGGGCACGTGTCAGGGAGCAATCAGCGTGCAAAGCACGTTATGGAGGGCGTCTACGACGCCGATTCCGAGCGCCTGCTGTCCACGATCGCCGCCAATGTCGGCGTCGCACTGCAGAATGCGCGCCTGTTCCAGGAGACGCAGGAGGCGCGCGCCGCCGCCGAAGCCGCGAACGAAGCGAAGAGCTCGTTCCTGGCGACGATGAGCCACGAGATACGCACGCCGATGAATGCGGTGATCGGCATGAGCGGCTTGTTGCTCGATACCAAGCTCGATGCCGAGCAGCACGATTACGTCGCGACCATCCGCGAATCGGGCGATGCGCTGCTGACCATCATCAACGACATCCTGGACTTTTCGAAGATCGAAGCCGGGCGCATGGACATCGAGGCGCAGCCGTTCGATCTGCGCGAGTGCGTCGAGTCCGCACTGGACCTCGTCACGGCGCGCGCGGTGGAAAAGAATCTGGACACGGTCTATGTGTTCGAAGGCGACATTCCCGCAGCCGTTGTTGGCGACGTGACGCGCCTGCGCCAGATCATGCTGAACCTGCTGTCGAATGCGGTGAAATTCACCGAGTCCGGCGAGGTCGTGATGACCGTGATTGCCAAGCCCATGTCGTCGGATCGGGTCGAGCTCATCTTTTCGGTGCGCGATACCGGCATCGGGCTGACGGCCGACGAGATGGGTCGCCTGTTCCAGTCGTTCTCGCAAGCAGACTCGTCGACCACGCGCAAATACGGCGGCACGGGTCTCGGCCTCGCGATCAGCAGGCGTCTCTCCGAATTGATGGGCGGACGCATGTGGGCGGAAAGCGATGGGCCTGGCAAGGGGTCAACCTTCTCGTTCAGCATTCAGGTGCCCGTCACTGAGCTTCCCGCTGCGCGGCAGCGCGACTTCGTCGGTGTGCAGCCCGAGCTGCAAGGCAAACGCGTGCTGGTCGTCGACGACAACGCCACCAACCGCCGGGTGCTCAGCCTCCAGGCCGCCAAATGGGGAATGAATTGCCGCGCCACCGGGTCGCCCTCGGAGGCGCTGGCGTGGCTCGAGGCCGGCGAGGAATTCGAGCTGGCGGTGCTGGACATGCACATGCCCGAGATGGACGGAATCGAGCTGGCGCGGCGTATTCGCGAGAGAAACGCCGTGCTGCCGCTGGTCCTGTTCAGCTCGCTGGGAAGACGCGAAGCGGGCGATGGCGAGCGGCTTTTCAACGCCTATCTGGCCAAGCCGATTCGCCAGTCGCAGTTGTTTGACACGCTGGTGGGTCTGCTTGCGCGCGACCTCGCGCCCAAGGTCGAGACAGCGCCGGGCAAGCCGCAGCTCGACCCTAATCAGGCAACGCGGCACCCGCTGCGCATCCTGCTGGCCGAGGACAACGTGGTCAACCAAAAGCTGGCGCTGCGCCTTCTCCAGCAGATGGGTTACCGCGCCGACCTGGCGTCGAACGGCATCGAGGCGATCGAATCGGTACACCGACAAACTTACGACGTCGTGCTGATGGACGTGCAGATGCCCGAAATGGACGGCTTGGAAGCTTCGCGCCAGATCAACGCGCGATGGCAACCGAAGGACCGGCCGCGGATCATTGCGATGACGGCCAACGCGATGCAGGGCGATCGCGACATGTGCCTGGCCGCCGGCATGGACGATTACCTGACCAAGCCGATCCGCGTCGAGCGCCTGGTCGAGGCGTTGAACCAGGCGTCGGCGCGCAAGGACCGGTGATGAGCGCACCGACCATCGATCGCGCGACCTTCGACGCGCTGAAAGAAACCACGGGGGCCGAGTTCGTTCTCGAACTCGTGGATACCTTTCTGCAGGAAGCGCCGGCCATGCTCGAGGACCTGCGCCGCGCGCTTGCGGCGAAAGACGTCGACAAGTTCCGCCGGACCGCGCACTCGCTCAAGTCGAACAGCAACACCTTCGGCGCGCTCACTCTGGGCGCGATGGCGCGGGAGCTCGAGCTTACGAGCGTATCAAAGGTGAGCGCGGGCAGCGCCGATCCGGTGGATGCGCTGGCTGAAGAATATTCGCGCGTCGCCGCGGCCTTGAAGGCGCTGCGCGATGCGTGAGCTGCGAAGCGGGCCGGGGCGCCTGCTGGTGGTCGACGACAACAAGGTCAACCGGCTGCTGCTGACGCGCAGCCTGGAGTTGCAGGGGCACAGCGTCGCCTCGGCTGAGAACGGCCGCGTCGCGCTGGAGATGCTGCGGCGCGAAGGCTTCGACTTGTTGCTGCTCGATATGGAAATGCCCGAGATGGACGGTTTCCAGGTGCTCGAGCAACTGGCCGGCGACCGGCAGCTGCGCGACATTCCGGTCATCGTTACCTCGTCGCTCGAAGGCGTCGAGACCATCGTCCGCTGCATCGAGCTCGGCGCCGAGGACTATCTGTCCAAGCCGGTCAACCCGGGGCTGTTGAAGGCGCGCATCGGGACGAGCCTGGAGAAAAAACGCTTGCGAGACCAGCAAAAGGAGCTGATGCGCCGCTTCGCCACGCCGGAAGTGGCCCAGGATCTGCAGACTTCCGGCTTCTCGCTGGGCGGCAAGCTGGTGCGCGCATCGGTCATGTTTTCCGACATCCGCGGCTTTACTTCGCTCGCGGAATCGCAGCCGCCCGAGGAGACCATCGAGCTGCTCAATACGTATTACGAGCTGATGTTCGATGCGATCAGCAGTCATGGCGGCGTGGTCACGCTGATGATGGGCGACGGGCTGATGTCGGTCTTCGGCGCGCCGGTGCCGCTCGTCGACCACGGCGAGAGCGCCGTGCGCTCCGCCCAGGAGATGGTCGAGCTGGTCGACCTGTTCAACGTCGAGCGCAAGGCCGCCGGAAAGCCGCCGATCAAGATCGGCATCGGGATCGCCTCCGGCGAGATGGTCGCCGGATACACGGGGACCAATAAGCGCGCGACTTACACGTGCATCGGCGATACAGTCAATCTGGCCGCGCGCCTCGAGACGCACACCAAGGTCGCCCAACGCGTCATTCTGATCGACGAGGCCACGCGCTCGTCGTTGAGCGAGCGCATCGCGGTCGAGCCGCTCGGCGCCGTGCCGTTCAAGGGCAAGTCGAGCGCAGTGGAAGTGTTTGCCGTCGATCCGGCACAGCGCTAGGGCGGCGTTGACGGACGCGTCAGAACGGGCGACACCGGCTTGGGCGCGGCCCCGGCACCCGCCAGCCATACTCTCTCGATTGCTCGCGGATTCGATTCGCGACCATCGCTCGGCGGTGGCCGTTGTGATTCCGCACGGATCCAATCTCTCGTATGGCGATCTGGGAGGGGCTCTCGATACGATCGCGACGAGCTTGGCCGGCGCCGGCTTCGGCCGGGGCGCGCGGATCGGAATCGCGCTGCCCGACGGCCCCGACTTCGCGATCGTGCTGCTGGCGGTGTGCTCCACGGCGACGTGCGCGCCTTTGAACGCCACACTGGACGAGGATGCGCTCGTTCACCTGCTTGTCGCGATGCGCATCGATGCGCTCATCGTACCCGAGGGTCTGGACTCGATCGCGAGCCGCGCGGCGCGACGAGCGGAAGTGACGCTGATCGGGTTGCGCGGCTCGTTCGGCGATCCGGCCGGCAGTCCGCGGCTCGTTGCGCAATCGACGCGTGACAGCGTAGCCATCGACGTACCGCTTGCGGACGACATCGCCTTGCTGATGCACACGTCGGGTACGACCGGCGCACCGAAGATCGTGCCATTGACACAGTGGCGCGTGGCCGAGACGGTGCGCAATCGCGTCGAGCTTTCCCGGATCGACGCCTCTGACCGGTGTCTGATCGCCTTTCCATTGCATTCCAGCGCCGGGATCCGGCGTGCACTGGCGGGACTCGTGTCCGGAGGTTCGATCATTTGCCCCGGTGCAATAGCAGCGGACGCGACGATCGAGCTGCTGGAATCGCTCGCGCCCACGCAGTACTTCGCGCCGCCCGCTTCGCACATCGCCGTGCTCGAGACATTCGAACGCCGCACGCCGCGTCCGCGCCATTGCCTGAGAACCATTTGGGGTGGTACCACGGACTTGCCCGACGCAATCCGTTCTCGCCTGGAGCTGGCATTCGGCGTACCGGTGATCGTCGGCTACGGAGCGACCGAATCGGGCAGCATTGCGCAGACACCGTTTCCACCGGTACGGACGCCGGACGGATCGGTCGGTCGCGCGACCAACATCGAGATCGGGATCGCCGACGATGCCGGCCAGCTGCTCGGGCCCGATGAGCCGGGCGAGATCGTCGTCCGGGGACCGGAGGTATTCGATGGATACGAAAATGACGACGCGGCTAACCGCGCAGCATTCCGCGACGGCTGGTTCAGAACCGGAGATGTCGGACGCGTCGATCGCGATGGGTTTGTCTACGTGTCGGGACGGCACACCGATATCATCAATCGCGGAGGCACGAAGATCGCGCCCAGCGAGATCGAAGCCATCCTGGTCCAGCACCCGCAGGTGATCGAAGCGGCGGCATTCGCGATCTCCCACCCGACACTGGGTCAGGATCTGGCCGCTGCCGTCGTGCTCCGCGATACCGTCAGCGAGAGCGAGTTGCGCCGCTTTCTTCGCGCCGGCCTCGCGACGTTCAAGATCCCGGCGCGGATCATCGACGTGGCGCGATTGCCGCGCGGATCCTCGGGCAAGATCGACCGCAGCGAACTGGCTGCGCTCGTCGCCCGAACGATCCACCAGAGCGAACCGCCGATCGGCCGCGAAGAGACCGAGATCGCCCGGATTTTTGCCGACGTGCTCAAGACGCCGGCGGTAGGCAGGCGAGACAACTTCTTCGATCTTGGCGGCGATTCGCTCAGCGCGACGAACGTGCTCACCGCCGTCGGCGCAGCGCTCGGCGTTTCGGTCGGCATCGAAATGCTGTTCGATTGTCCGACCGTGTCCGAATTTGCTGCCGCGATCGCGCGCAGCGCGCCTGCAGATGCGGCGCAACCATTGCCGAAGGTCCTGGGCAAGATCGAAAGGCGAAGGTGATGGAGAGGCGTGCGATGCTGCGGGCGATCGCGGGCGGCGCCCTGGCGATGGCGAGCCCACTGGTTGCGGCGCAAGCTTTTTCCGCGAAAGTGGTGCGGCTGGTCGTCGCCTTCCCCCCCGGCGGCCAGAGCGATCTGATCGCGCGGCTGGTGGCGCAATCGCTCGGAGAACCGCTCGGCGCCACCGTCGTGGTCGAGAATCGGTCCGGGGCCAGCGGCGCGATCGGGGTCGAGATTGCGGCCCGCGCACCCGCCGACGGCTCTGCGCTGCTGCTGGGCAGCGCCAGCAATCTCACGATCGCGCCCGCGCTGGACACCGGCCTGCGGTACGACACGATGCGGGACTTCGCGCCCATCGGGCGCGTTGCGCGCTTGCCGCTGGTGCTCGCGGTGCGCTCCGAATTGCCGGTGAAGAACGTAACGCAGCTCGTCGAGTATGCGCGCCAGCATCCGGGAGCTTTGACCTACGCTTCGGGCGCGACGCTGGTCCAATTCGCGATCGAGTCGTTGAAGGCGTCTGCCGGCGTGGACATCCTTCAGATTCCGTACAGCGGAAGCGCGCCTGCCTTGCAGGACGTCGTGGCCGGGCGCGTCGATTTCCTGGTCGCCGACGCCCCGGCAGTTGCTCCGCACGCATCGGGAGCGGTCCGCGTCATTGCGAATGCAGGGCAGACGCGGGCCCATTTATTTCCGGATATTCCTACGATGGTCGAGCAGGGTTTCGACCTGGTGTTCGAGTCCTGGCAAGGGCTCCTTGCACCGAGGGGGACCTCACCGGAAACGATAGCGTATTTGCAGACCGCCTTGCAGAAAGCGCTTGCGTCGACCGAGTTTCGCAGCGGTCTGGAACGCCTCGGCGCCGAGCCGATCGACGAGCCGCCGGCGGCGTTCCAGCCTTTTCTGCGCAACGAGCTGGAAAAATACCGGCGTCTGGTCCAGCGCGTGAAGTGATGCCGCGTCCAGCGTGTGGCCACTCGCGCTGAGCGCCGATCGGGGTTACTGGCAGACGGTTCCCGGCGTGACGAAGACCTCGCGCGTGATCGCTTTGGTCTGGGTCACGCCATTGACCGTGTAGTCGAACGTTCCCGTGTTCCCGTCGGTGAACGTAAACGTCGCGGTGCCGACCGCGGTGGCGACCACCTTGGTCGGGTCGAATGGCACCGAGTTGAACGGCGGACCGGTGGTGCGATAGAGCGTGCCGCTGTAGACGCCCTGGGCGGTTTTCAGCGCCGTGACCGAATAGCCATAACGGCGTCCGGTCGAGATCGTAGGTAAACCAGGTGGCGAAGATCGTGTCGCCCTGGTGCGTGAGGTTGACGCCCCAGCCCGTCTCGGACCCCGCCGGCGCCGCCCACCACAGATCCTGATAGTTGTAGGCGAGCGTCAGGTCGCTCAGGATGCCGAACGTGCACGTCGGCAGCTGACCGAACACTTCGACGGGTGATCGACTTGGTTTGCGTGACGCCGTTGACCGTGTACGCGAACGTTCCCGTATTGAGATCGGTGAAGGTGAGTGTTCCGGTGCCGACCACGATGCCGACCACCTGCGACGGGTTGAACGGCACCGAGTTGAACGGCGGCCCCGTCGTCTGAACAGCGTGCCGGTATAAGTACCGGTCGGCGGTCAGCGAGCGCCGCCATCACCAGCCACAATGCCTTGCCGGTATGATCGTAAGTGAACCAGGTGGCGAAAATCGTGTCGCCCTGATGCGCGAAGTTGATGCCCCAACCGGATTCCGATCCGGCAGGAGCGTTCCACCACAGGCCTTCGTAGTTCGGCGGCCCGGCCGCAATCACCTGTACGTCGGTTGCCGGAGAAACGCCTCCGAATGGCGTTCCGTCCGGCGTGCTCATCTGCCACTGAAAATTGTAGGTCCCGACGGTTGCCGGCACCGATAATGTAGAAAGTGAACGTCACGGTCGCGTCCGGCGGCACCGCGCCGGCAGCGGAACCGGCCCCACGCTCCATATCGTGTTGCCGGCGGGCCCCGCCGATTGCAACGTATATCCGTCGGTCGGCTGCCAGGTCGTCGGCGTCGTGTTCCGTGAACGTCTCGGTGACCAGAACGACCGCGCCCGCCGGCACCGTCGCGGGAACCTGCTGCGCGACGAACTCCGTCGCCGTCGACACCACGACGTGCGGATCGGGGGTCTCGTCGCCGAAGGTCCCGTGCAGCTGCGACAACATGCGAAAGCGAAGAGGCGACGGCGCCGAAAAAACGCATCCCATCGGCTTCACCGAGAAATTGAACGTGACCTCCTGGTTCGGCGCGACGTCGTGCGGAAGCAGAACCCGGTTACCGCTGTGACTGCCGTACGGATTGCCCTGAATGCACCAGTAATAGTTGTCCTGCGGCTCCTGCGTCGCCAGAAAAACGTCGCCGTCGGTCTGGTACCAGGTCGCCGTGCCGGTGTTCTGCATGGTCACCGAGACCGCGGCCGGAGCCAGCAGTTCGGCGAAGCTCGGCGCCACCTGCGAAACGAACGCGGCGGCATAATCGGCCTGGGCCAGCGATGCGGCGCTCAGCGTGCACGCGATCATCGTCGCCAGCGCGGCGATCAGCAGACGCGCCCAGCGGCCATGCTGAGGCAAAATGGGCCGGGTGGATTTCATCTTCCGATGCGAAGCAGTCGATGGCAATTGGATTGGAGCTATCGTGTATCGTTCATTGCCGCCGCTACAAAGTGCAGCGGGAACGGCAAAGGAGCTGAAAGCGCCGCTTCGCGCAGCGCTTTCAGGTGCTGCGAGCGCTAACTGTTTACCGGCTTACCAGGCACGTGCTTCCGTCGATCTTGAAGTTCTGCGTCATCGTCGACGTGCTGCTGCCGCTCTTGTCCTTGGTGGTCTTCTTTACGGTCAACATCGCCGTAGGGCCGTCGACGATCAGGACGCCGTTCGCCTTGATGTCGGCCGCATATTGATCCTCGGTCTGCGACATCTCCTTCATCATGCCCGACATCATCGTCTTGTCCTTGGCGGGCATCGCCTTCCACTGGTCTTGCATCTCCTTGGTAGTGAGCTTGTTCGCCTCTTCCATCTTGCCGGCATGGGTCAGACCCATCTGCTTGACCGACGTCTTGCCGCACGGATGATCGAGAATCGCTGCGCCCTTGATCTCGGACTTGGCCGAGGCGGCGGCGGCGATCGTGAACAAAGCGACAGACAGCACAGCGTTGATGCCAAGCGCTTCGAGCCGACGTTGTTTCATTTTTATTTCTCCCCTTTCAGTGCGCACAATCAGGGACAGACCCCGATATCGCGCAGACTTGACGAGAGTCTGTCTCTCGTGGATTCGACGTGCAAGTGACGACGGGCGCGGTATTGTAATCAAAGTAAACGGGCAGACCAACCCGAAGCGGGCATGACATCCCAGAAGCGAAGACCCCGCCACGCGGGCGGGGTCTCGTTTCAATCCAGCGGTTCGATCAACTCGATTTACGTCGCCGGGAGAAACCGAGTCCCGCGAGACCGACGCCGAGCAGCGCGAGAGTGGCTGGCTCGGGTACCGACACGGCATCGTTCGTTAGCTGGAACGCTATCTGCTCGGGAGCGATTGTCCATGTCGGACCCAGAATGTTGATCCACGCCAACTCCTCGCCCGAAGGCGCCGACGAGGTCGTCTCCGCGCCCCAGGTGCCTTGGGGCTCGGCGGCCGTCTCTGAAATGCTGAACCAGTACTGCACGCCGGGCGTAAATGCGAACGGACCGAACGAGGCCGAGTACGCGTATTCGTCCCACTGCGGAGCGGTCGGTGGACCGATTACCGCGCCAGTCGCGGTCTGGTGCGCTGTGCCGACATCGACCGAGAAAACGGCAACTCCGGGCAGACCGGAATCGTCCGAGTAGAAGGTGAGCTCGAAGTCCGGCGTGTCGCCGCAGGTGATTGCCGGAAAGCAGCCGCCCCACCAATGCGCATCGGTCACTGAATCCGTCTGCGCGTCGAGCGTGAAATTCATCGCTATCGCTGCAGGAGACTGGGCGAAGATCTGTCCACCTTGATCCGGCGCGCCCCCGTCGTAGATGACACCGGCATGCGCCACGCTGCAGAGCAAACCGACAGCCGCGATACTCGCGGCCGATACCAGAATCGTTTTGAGAGTCGGCATGGACGTCCTCTGAGAAGACCGCGGGCATGCGCCCGCCTAGAAACACACGGC
Organism: uncultured beta proteobacterium; assembly: GCA_963828595.1. GTDB lineage: Bacteria > Pseudomonadota > Gammaproteobacteria > Burkholderiales > Casimicrobiaceae > PALSA-1003. The sequence continues at coordinate 742,046 of CAWHEN010000007.1, read as the reverse complement.
CATCGGCCGTAGCAGGATTCGTGCTAGCGTTGTATCCCCGTGATTATGCTAGGCGAACACGGTTTCCGCGGTGGCTCGCGCCGTCGGCGTGTCAGATTTTTCGACGTCCGTAAGCTGGTTGTCAGGTACCTTTTGATCGCTAAGTAGATGTCGAGACCCCGGCGAGCTGTGACCAACCCTGTTATCTTCCTCGCGCTTCTCATCACCTTCGGGATCCACAGCGTGCACGCGCAGACCAAAGACCCCGCTGCCGAAGCGGCAGCACAGCTCAAAGTCCTGCTGGACGACGACCTCGACGCGACGTTCCGACGCAATCCGATCCAGGCGACCGTTCGAGGGGTTCCGGGCTACAACGATCTGCTGCCGGACCTGTCGCTCGCCACACTCGAACGCGAGCACGCACGCGAGCGCGCGGCGCTTGCGGGCCTGAAGGCGCTGGAGGCCAAGGCTCTACGCGGGCAGGACCGGATTTCGTACGAGCTGCTGCTCGACAGGATGGCGCTCGCCGTCGAGGCGCAGCAGTTTCCGGATGCCGACGCGCTGGTGCTCACGACGCTGGGCGGCCTGCACAACGTCCTGCCGCGCGCCGCGCAGGTGACGCCGTTCCGCAAGGCCGACGATTATCGCGACTACATCAAACGCGTGCGCGCGGCGTCCAGGCTCTCCGATGACACGATCGCCCGGTTGCGGCTGGGCATGGCCAGCGGCTGGATGAGCACCCGGCCGGTGCTCGACCGAATCGTCGGGGCGATCGACGCACACCTCGTCGAGAATGTCGAGCAGAGCGCGCTGATGTCGCCTTTCGCGAGTATGGCCGAAGGCATTCCCGCAGCGGAGCGCGCAGCGCTCGCTGCCGATGCGCGCCGCGCCATTGCCGACGACTATCAGCCGGCGCTGCACCGATTCAAGGCCTTCATCCTGACCGACTACCGCGCGAAGGCGCCGGACATCGCGGGACTCGCTTCGTTTGCAGGCGGTGCGCGCTACTACGAGTTCCTGATCCGTGCGCGCATCGTACGCGGCCGCTCCGCGAAGCAGATCCACGAACTGGGACTCGCCGAGGTCCAGACTTTGCGCGGGGAGATCGGCGCGATCGCGAAGGAGGTCGGATTCAAGGGAACGACCGACGATTTCATCGAGTACCTGCGCACCGACCCGAAGTTCTTTTTCGACTCGTCGGAGGCGGTGCTCACCGCCTATCGGGCGATGGCGCCGCGCGTCGATCCGCAGCTGCCGAAGCTTTTCCACAACGTGCCGCGCATGCCGTACGCGGTGCGAAGCATGACGCCGGCAGAATCCGCCAGCAGCGCTGCCGCGAACTATCAGGTCGGCTCGCTGACCCTGGGCACGAGCGCCTACTTCACCATCAACTCGCTGGGCTACAGGGACGAGGCAAAGTGGCGAACGGAGACGCTCTTCCTGCACGAAGCCGTGCCGGGGCACCACATGCAGCTCGCGCGCGCCGCCGAGATCGAGGGTCTGCACCCGTGGCGTTCTCAGGCGAGCTTCAACATCGCCTACGCCGAGGGCTGGGCGCTGTATGCCGAGTCGCTCGGCTATGCGATGGGCTTCTACAAGTATCCGTACCAGCGCTATGGCAACCTGCAGGCGCGTCTCTTCCGCGCCGCGCGGCTCGTCGTCGATACCGGGATTCACGCCTACAACTGGCCGCGCGACAAGGCCATCGCGTACATGAGCCATCAGGGCGGCGTCGATCAGGGATTCGCCGAGAGCGAGGTGGACCGCTACTTCTCGACCCCGGCGCAAGCCCTCGGCTACTTGCTGGGCTACCACAAGATGCGGGAGCTCCGCGCCCGCGCAGAAAAGGCGCTGGGCGCGCGTTTCAACGTCAAGGACTTCCACGCGGCGGTGATCGACAACGGCTCGATGCCGCTCGCCGTTCTCGATAAGTTGATCGAGGAGTGGATCGCCGCGGGAGGCGGGCGCACCCAGGTGCATTGACCGACGCTTGATCGAACCACGGAAAAATGATCCTCAGTTCCCTTAGCTGCCGAATCAGGAGCTTTGCATGAACACCGCCGCGTGGACCTGGCTCCTTCCGGCGCTTTCGTTCGCGCTGCTAGTCGGCGGACTGGTCACAGGCGTGGGGTCACTGCTTGCGGTCGTTTGCGCTGCCGCTCTGATCGGTGCCGTCATCGCGGCCGTTCACCACGCCGAGGTCATCGCGCATCGCGTCGGCGAGCCGTTCGGGACGCTCGTTCTCGCCGTCGCCGTAACGATCATCGAGGCCTCGCTGATTCTGTCGCTGATGCTTGCAGGTGGTGCCGACGCCGCCGCTCTGCCGCGCGACACGATCTACGCGGCGATCATGATCATTTGCAACGGCGTCGTGGGTCTGTGCGTCCTGGTCGGTGCCCTCGTTCACCGCGAGCAGTCCTTCCGTGCGGAGGGAGCGAGCGCGGGCCTCGCCGCGCTTATCGCCATGTCCGCGTTCTCGCTTGTCCTGCCGGTTTTCACCACGACGACCTCTGGTGGCACCTACAGCACCGGGCAGCTTGCTTTCGCAGCCGTCACGTCGGCAACCCTTTGGGCGGTTTACGTCTTCACTCAGACCGTGCGCCATCGCGACTATTTTCTTCCGCCCGCGGACACGTCGAGCCCGGACGCGCACGCTGCCCCGCCGACGAACCGGGAGGCGTGGGCGAGCTTCGGCCTGCTTATCGTCTCGCTCGTATCGGTCGTCGGCCTCGCCAAGCTTCTCTCGCCCTTGATCGAGCAACTGGTCGAGCAAGCGGGAGCACCGAAGGCGGTGATCGGAATAGTGATTGCGATGCTGGTCCTGCTGCCCGAGACATGGGCGGCGGTGCGCGCCGCGCACGCGGATCGTCTTCAGACGAGCATGAACTTGGCACTCGGGTCGGCGCTGGCCAGCATCGGCCTGACCATCCCGGTCGTGGCGGTGGCTTCAGTCGTTCTCGGAATACCGCTGATCCTGGGGCTGGGGCCGAAGGATCTGGTGATGCTCGCACTCACCTTTCTCCTGAGCGTGGTCACGCTGACGACGGGCCGCACCCACATGATGCAGGGCGCTGTGCACCTCGTAGTGTTTGCGGCGTTCCTGTTCCTTGCATTCGTTCCCTAAAAGGAACCTTATGCGCGTGCGGGCCGCCGCAATTTCACTCCTTTCGGTGATTGCTGCCTCGATCGCGCCGCAAAGCATCGCCGCGGATTGGGCCGATCCCGCGAAGGTGCTCAGGATCGCCTTTCCGATCGACGTCTCGGGACTCGATCCCGCCGGCACCCAGGAGACCTACGCGAGCCTTGTCGAGCAGAGGATCTTCGACGCGCTCTACGTTTGGGACTACCTCGCGCGGCCGTACCGGTTCGTACCGAGCATCGCGACCGGCATGCCGCAGATATCGGCCGATGGTCGCGTATGGACGATCCGCATCCGGCCGGGAATCTATTTCGCCGACGACCCCGCCTTTGGGGGCAAGAAGCGCGAGCTCACCGCGGCGGATTTCGTCTATGCGTGGAAGCGCGTCGTCGATCCGCGCGTACGCTCGCCCAACTCGGACCTGCTCGAACACAAGATCGTCGGGCTCGACGCCGCGGCGGCCAGGGCGAAGACTTCGGGCCGCTTCGATTACGACGCCGAGATCCAGGGTCTGCGCGCTGTCGACCGCTACACGCTGAGGCTGGAGCTGATCGAGCCCGACTACACCTTTTTGGAAATACTCGACAGCGCGTCGTTGCGCGCCGTGGCCCGCGAAGTTATCGAGAAATACGCGGATGCGAGCGGCCGCGCGATGCATCATCCGGTCGGAACGGGACCGTATCGCCTCAAGGAGTGGACACCCGGCCATCGCATCATTCTCGAAGCCAGCCCCGGTTATCGCGACGAGCACTTCCCGCCTGCGCCTGCGAACGCCGATGCGGCGATCAAGGCCGTTGCCGACTCGATGAAGGGCAAGCGGGTGCCGCAGATCGGACGCATCGAGATCGCCATCATCGAGGAGACCAATCCGCGACTGCTGATGTTCAACGGCGGACAGCTCGACCTGCTGGACGTGCCCGGCGACGTCGCACCCAAGATGATCGACGCCAAGGGCAATCTGCTGCCCGAATTCGCCGTGCGCGGCATTCGCCTCGAGCGCGCTACCGAGCTCGGCGTCACGTTCGCCTATTTCAACATGGAAGACCCCGTGGTCGGCGGCTACACGCCAGAGAAGATCGCGTTGCGACGGGCGGTTTGCAGCGCGTACAACCTTCCCGACGAGATCCGCGTCATCCGCAACGGTCAGGCTCTCCCGGCGACTCAGCCTCTTCCGCCCGATGTCGAAGGACACGTACGTGGATACAAGGGATTATCGCCCTATGATCCCGCGACGGCGCGGGCGCTCCTCGACAAGTTCGGCTATCGCGATCGCGACGGAGACGGCTTCCGCGAGCTGCCGGACGGTCGGCCGCTCACCATTCACCAGATGTCCTACGTCGGCGCTGTGTATCGTCAATACGACGAACTATGGCAGCGCAGCTTGCGCGAGGTCGGCATTCGTATGGATTTCCAGATCCAGACCTTCCCGGAAGGCTTCAAGGCCGCCCACGCGGGACTGCTCCAGTTCTCGAGCTTCGGCTGGAACGGGGACATCTCCGACGACTTCATGCGCCTTTTCTACGGACCCTTTGCCGGCGCCGGCAACCTATCGCGATTCAAGAGCGCCGAGTACGATGCGCTCTACGAGAAGAGCCGGCGCACGGCCGACAACGCCGAACGCAACAAGCTGTACGAAGCGATGACGAAGATTGTCTCCGCTCAGGCACCCTGGTGCACGAACGTCTTCCGGATCAGCAGCACCGTCGTTGCGCCGCAGATTCGCGGCTACCGCAAGAACGTGCATTACTTTCTGACGCCATGGCAGTACCTCGACATCGATACGACAGCGGCGAGCGCGCAGCGGTAGCCACGTCGCCTACATCCCGTGCATCGGATTGATCTCCATGACTTCTATCGAAGCCTGCGGGATCTGCAAGTGCGGATGGCCTTCGAACGTCTTTGCGGCCGCTTCGTGTGACTCCGCATCGACGATCGCATACAGCATGATGTCGTTTCTTGCGTCAGTCGTGCCGTTCGAGGTGACACGCTTGGTCTTTCCGACCCCGGCGCCCTTGTCGGCGAACATCTTGGTGTGATCGCCCATCCATTTTTTCCAGTCGCCCTGCATCTTCTCCTCGGCTTCCTTTCTCTGCCTGGGTTCGGTCTTCTTCCAGTCGTCGATTACCGAGGCGGGCGCAAGATAGGTAACAAGATACTTCTTCATTTTCAGACTCCTCAAAGTGGAGGCCCGCAGGATTGCCCTCGGTCGGCGTCCGCCTGTCGGACGCCGGACGATGCCCTCCCCCAAGGGATGCGCAACCTCATAGGTTAGGCCATCGCCGCCGAGGGCGAGTTCAATCACGAGAACACCAAGACCGGGCACGCAATCTGGCATGGGCGAAGCCCGGTCCCGTAAAGGCTGGTGGTCGTGTCGTCAATTCAAGCGCCTTGTGGACCTTGTCGTGGGCGCGCTTTATACTTGACGCGGTGTTCTTCGGCACGAGCGGTGCACGAACGCAGCCACGCCAACACGGCGCTAACCGGGAGCGCAACCGATGGATCTCAAACGGCGTCAACTGATTGTCGCTACTGCCATGTTATTGAGTTCCTGCGTCGCCTACGTCCCCGCCACCTACGTCCCCGCCGTTTCGCAACCGACAGTGCAACAGCGTTTCGACCGATCCTGGGACGCTGCGAATGGGGCAATGTACGATCAGGGCTTGACCATTACGGCACAGGATCGCGGCGCCGGTGTGATCCAGGGCCAACGGGGCAGTATTACGATCACAACTACGCTGCAAACACTGGCGGACGGTGGCGTTCAGGTGAAGTTTGCCTCCAAGGGAGATGACAGAGCAGACCCCGACCTCGTCCGACGGGTGTCCGATAGTTTCGATCGACGCATGGGCCGGTGACGTTGCTGGTGAAACCGACTCACGATCACCCCGCGCATCGCACGCGGTTGCGCGCCTGCCGGTGATGATCTGACGCCGGCTGCGCGGATTGCGCGCTTTCACGACGACGATTATTCGACAATGTCCTGGCCCGCCTCTCCGCTTCGGGTTATCGCATGCGGCCTGTGGGTGCTTGCCATCTTTTCCGGCGGCGTGCTTGCTGCCGATGCCGCGCCTCCCGGGCCGCATTGGTCGGGGCTGCCGATTTGGGGTGCGGAAGCCGAGGCAAGGGGCTACCAGCTTCCGCTCCCCTTCGGGATCGGCATCACCGCCTACTCGGCTCGGCAGCCGGTGGACATCCATGACCTGCAGCTGGGACGCAACCCAAACCCCCCGGTATCGGTCACGAACTTCCTGCAAATCAATCGGGTTGATACATCCCAGCAGAACGCCTCAGCGAAAATCGATGTCCTGGTGCTGCCGTTTCTCGACGTCTACGCGCTTCTTGGATATACGAAGGGGACGACCAAGGGACTCATCCAGATTCCTGGCGAGCCCATACTGGGCATCATCGAGCCTGCGATACTTCAGCTCAATGCCTCGTTCCGAGGGCCGACCTATGGCGGAGGTGTGACGCTTCAAGGCGGGGGCAAGGTCAGCGACTGGCGGGACCTGACCGTCTTCGCCGTGGCCGACGTGAACCGCACCAAGACCGATCTGAAGTTCGACAACGAGACGCTGATCGCCAACACCAAGCCGGTGGCGACGGTGTTCTCGGCCAGACTGGGGCTGCATGGCACGCTCGGCCCATCGATGAGCGGGGCGATCTGGACGGGCGCGATGTACCAGCGCATCCAGCAAACGGTCGCGGGCAGCGTCGCCAACACCGACCTCCAGTTTGTCGTGGTCCAGTCGCCGACGAAGCCGTGGAACACATTGCTCGGTGGCCTCGTCGAGTTCGGCAAGGATTGGGTCGTCATCCTCGAGGGAGGTTTCGGCGATCGCACATCGATTCTCGGGGCAGCTGTGTACCGGTTTTGAACGAGGCGCAAAAGCAACCCTCGCTACACGCTCCTCCGATATCGGCGCCCTGTTTGTTGTTTTAGTTTCCGAGGAGACGAACGATGAGGCAGACGTATCGCGCGGCGCAGATCGCCCTTATGTTCTTGGCCGGCATCATCGTCTTCGGGGCGCGGCCCGCATCGGCGGAGACTCCCGGCCAGATTCCACAGCCGTGGACCTACGAGGGCAGCAAGAAGCTGCAGGAGCAGGAGCGTCAGCGCGACCAGCAGCAACAGCCGTCGCCTTCGCCGCAAGGAGGCTCGGCGATGTCTCCGGGCGGCAGCGCAGGCGGCGCCGTCGGGGCGGCCCTCGAGGCTGCGCGCCGTAATTGGCAGAAGCAACCGGCACTTCCTCCAGAGCGTAATCCTCTGCTCGGCAAATGGACGCGCCCGGCGTCCACTCGCCCGAATTCGAACGACCCCTTCGCCCAACTCCAGGCATTGGCGAAGGGCGGCCTGTGCGAAGCGCTGTTCGGTGGCGGCGTGTTCGAATTCCGCACGGATCGGCTGATGGGGATGGATGAGCGTACGCCCGCGCAGGAGCTCGACCGCGTCGAGTATCGCGGCGACGCCAAGCACGTCGTAGTGCTGCCGAAGACCACAGTGAAATTGATGGAGTTCGACTTTGACGGACCGGACCGCATCCGTTGGGCCAGTCAGAATTGCACCCTCGTCCGTGCCGGCGCCGCGTCCAGCGCTGCAGGCAGCGCGCCTGCGAAGGTCGCGAATGCCGCTCCCGGCGCAACATCCGGATCGCGCTCCGGCTCCGAAGGCGTGCTCAAGCTTGCGGTCGCCGCCACCTCGCCCACCGACAAAGTCGCGGGCCGCAGGCTATGGGTGCTGAAGACCGATCCGCAGTTCGCCCTGATCAATGCGGGCCTCGGTCCCACACCGTACGGCAATCCGCTACAGAACTGGATGCGCGCCTGCGACAAGAAGGATCAAGCCTGCATGAAAGGCATGCAGGCGCTCCAGCCATACAGCGTCGGCATCGCAACGGCCGACGCAACGGGCCATGCTCAGACGCCGCCGTTAGCCGCCGGGCGTTACTGGGTAGTGAGCGATGCGAAGATCGACAACAAGCACGTGATGTGGCTCCAACCCGTAGATGTGAAAGGCGCCGAGGCGGCCGTCACCCTCGACAAGCGCAACGTCATGCGGGTCGACTGAAGGGTCTTACATGCTCCTCCGATACTGCCCGCCCACCTCGAACAGCGCGTTGGTGATCTGACCGAGCGAGCAGACGCGCACGGTGTTCATCAGCTCGGCGAACACGTTGCCGTTGTCGATCACGCGCGCTTCAGCCGCTCCAGCGCCGCCGGCGCGGCCTTGGCGTTGCGCGCGTGGAACTCGGCCAGGCGCTTCAGCTGCGACTGCTTCTCCTCTTCGGTCGAGCGCGCCAGCTCGATCTTCTGCGGCGGCATCGTGTCGGCGTGCGGATTGCGGAAGGTGTTGACGCCGACGATCGGATAGCTGCCGTCGTGCTTCTGGTGCTCGTAGTACAGCGACTCTTCCTGGATCTTGCCGCGCTGGTAGCCGGTCTCCATCGCGCCGAGCACGCCGCCGCGCTCGGAGATCGCCTCGAACTCCTTCAGCACCGCCTCCTCGACCAGGTCGGTCAGCTCCTCGATGATGAAGCTGCCCTGGTTCGGGTTCTCGTTCTTGGCGAGGCCCCATTCGCGGTTGATGATGAGCTGGATCGCCATCGCGCGGCGCACGCTCTCCTCGGTCGGCGTGGTGATCGCCTCGTCGTAGGCGTTGGTGTGCAGGGAGTTGGTGTTGTCGTAGGTCGAGATCAGCGCCTGCAGCGTGGTGCGGATGTCGTTGAACGCGATCTCCTGCGCGTGCAGGCTGCGGCCGGTGGTCTGCGAGTGGAACTTGAGCTTCTGCGAGCGCTCGTTGGCGCCGTAGCGCTCGCGCATCGCCACCGCCCAGATCCGCCGCGCGACGCGGCCGATCACCGCGTACTCGGGGTCCATGCCGTAGCTGAAGAAGAACGACAGGTTCGGCGCGAAGTCGTCGATGTGCATGCCGCGCGCGAGGTAGGCCTCGACGAAGGTGAAGCCGTTGGACAGCGTGAACGCGAGCTGCGAGATCGGGTTCGCGCCGGCCTCGGCGATGTGGTAGCCGGAGATCGACACCGAGTAGAAGTTCCGGACGTTGTGGTGGACGAAGTACTCCTGGATGTCGCCCATCACCTTCAGGCTGAACTCGGTGGAGAAGATGCAGGTGTTCTGGCCCTGGTCCTCCTTCAGGATGTCGGCCTGCACGGTGCCGCGCACGGTCGCCAGCGTCCACGCGCTGATCTTCTCCGCTTCGTCGTCGGTCGGCTCGCGGCCGTTGTCGGCGCGAAACTTGTCGAGCTGCTGGTCGATCGCGGTGTTCATGAACATCGCCAGGATCGTCGGCGCCGGGCCGTTGATCGTCATCGACACCGAGTTGTTCGGCGCGGTGAGGTCGAAGCCCGAGTACAGCACCTTCATGTCGTCGAGCGTGGCGATCGACACGCCCGAGTTGCCGACCTTGCCGTAGATGTCGGGCCGCAGGTCCGGGTCGTTGCCGTACAGCGTGACCGAGTCGAACGCGGTGGACAGCCGCTTGGCCGGCATGCCGTCGGCGAGCAGGTGGAAGCGCCGGTTGGTGCGGAACGCGTCGCCCTCGCCGGCGAACATGCGCGTCGGGTCCTCGTTCTCGCGCTTGAACGCGAACACGCCGGCGGTGAACGGGAAGCTGCCGGGCACGTTCTCCGGCAGCTGCCAGCGCAGGATCTCGCCGTCGTCCTCGAACCGCGGCAGCGCGACCTTGCGGCACGTGCGTGCCGGAGAGCGACAGGTCGTGAGCGCGGTGCGGATCTCCTTGTCGCGGATCTTCACCACGTACTCGTCGCCGGCGTACGCGGCCTTCGTCTGCGGCCACATGTCGAGCAGCTTCTCGCGCGGGCTCGAGCCGCGCTTCGCGGTCCGCGATCGAGGCGCTCAAGCCTCGTCACCGCGGCTCAGTCCCCGCGGCGGGGCGGGAATCCAGTGCATTTCGGTCGTCTACGTGCCGGGTCCCCGCATGCGCGGGGACACGCGCCCGAGACGGATTCGCGCCGCAGATGTGAGCATCGCCTTCGTCGCGCGCAGCTGCTGCCGCTCGCGCGCGATCCGCGCCTGCGCCTTCGCCCAGCCGTGGTAGCCGCGCACGGTCTCGGCGATCTCGGCCAGGTAGCGCACGCGCTGCGGCGGCACGATGACGTTCTGCCCGGTCGAATGCCGCGCCGCGACCGCCGGCAGCTTCGCCGCGCCGAGCTTGAGCCCTTCCTGCGAGCAGTCGCGCCGCCAGCGCCTGGTAGAGCGCGGTGACGCCGTCGTCGTTGAAGCGCGAGGCGATCGTGCCGAACACCGGCATCTCGTCCGGCGGCGTCTTGAACAGCTCGCGGTTGCGCTGGTACTGCTTGCGCACGTCGCGCAGCGCGTCGGCGGCGCCCTTGCGGTCGAACTTGTTGATCGCGACGAAGTCGGCGAAGTCGAGCATGTCGATCTTCTCGAGCTGGGTCGCCGCGCCGAACTCGGGCGTCATCACGTACAGCGAGACGTCGACCAGCGGCACGATCGCGGCGTCGCCCTGGCCGATGCCCGAGGTCTCGACGATGACAGGTCGAAGCCGGCCACCTTGCACGCGGCGATCACGTCGGGCAGCGCCTGTGAGATCTCGCTGCCGGCGTCGCGCGTGGCGAGCGAGCGCATGTAGATGTTCGGATGCTCGATCGCGTTCATGCGGATGCGGTCGCCGAGCAGCGCGCCGCCGGACTTGCGCCGCGACGGGTCGATCGAGATGATGGCGATCTTCAGCCGGTCGTCCTGGTCGAGCCGGAAGCGGCGGATCAGCTCGTCGGTCAGCGAGCTCTTGCCCGCGCCGCCGGTGCCGGTGATGCCGAGCACCGGCGCCTTGCTCGCTTCGGCCGCGCGCAGCATTTCGTCGCGCAGCTTCGGCGGCACGCTGCCCGCCTCGAGCCCGGTGATCAGCCGCGCCAAGCGCACATTGCGCGATCTGCCCGCCTTCAGCGCGGTCAGATCCTTCGGCAAGTTCTGCGCGAGGTCGACGTCGCAGGCGGCGACGATCTCGTTGATCATGCCCTGCAGGCCCAGCCGCTGGCCGTCCTCGGGCGAGAAGATGCGCGCCACGCCGTAGTCGTGCAGCTCGTCGATCTCGGCCGGCACGATCACGCCGCCGCCGCCGCCGAACACCTTGATGTGCGCGCCGCCGCGCTCGCGCAGCAGGTCGAGCATGTACTTGAAGAACTCGACGTGGCCGCCCTGGTAGGACGAGATCGCGATGCCGTGCGCGTCCTCCTGCAGCGCGCAGTTGACGATCTCGTCGACCGAGCGGTTGTGGCCGAGGTGGATCACCTCGCAGCCCGACGCCTGCAGGATGCGCCGCATGATGTTGATCGACGCGTCGTGGCCGTCGAACAGGCTCGCCGCGGTGACGAAGCGCACCTTGTGCGCCGGCTTGTAGACCAGCGGCTTTCTGGCGATGGCGAGGTCGTTCATCACTGCTCCGGCGGTCGCATCCGGGTTCGGCGAGGGTGCCTGCGCGCAGCGCATGACGGAGACGCGCCTGCGCCGGCCAGGACGGCCGGAAAGCTTACTCCCGGGCGCTCTGCCGTCGACATTATATTCCGTTTACGTAAACGTCAATATGAGCCGAAGGCGATCGGGAACGCCTTCGGCCGCGGCGGTCCTAGCAGCGGCCGCAAGCACCGGTCGGCGCGACGGCGGTCCGATCGGTCCTGCCACCGCTATACTCGATCCCCGCACTCCCGCGCTGCATAAGGAATCGCCCATGTTATCGCCGTCACGATCGCTGGTCCGCGGCCTCTTCGCCTGCCGCCCTGCTGTGCGTTCGTCGGCGGCCGCCGGCGCCGCGCTTCCGGCCGGCGTCACCGCAGGGCGCCTCGGTCGAAGGCATCAGCGAGTACGCGCTCGCCAACGGCCTGAAGGTGCTGCTGTTTCCCGACGCCAGCCAGCCCAAGGTCACCGTCAACATCACCTATCTCGTCGGCTCGCGCATGGAGAACTACGGCGAGACCGGCATGGCGCACCTGCTCGAGCACATGGTGTTCAAGGGCACGCCGACGCGCGGCAACCTGATGACCGGAGCTCGGCGCAGCGCGGCATGGCGTTCAACGGCACGACCTGGTACGACCGCACCAACTATTTCGAGACGTTCCCCGCGTCCGACGAGAGCCTCGACTGGGCGCTGGGCATGGAAGCCGACCGCATGGTCAACTCGACCGTGCTGCGCAAGGACCTCGACAGCGAGATGACGGTCGTGCGCAACGAAATGGAGCGCAACGAAAACAGTGCGGTGCGCATCCTGATCCAGCGCACGGCCGCGGCCGGGTTCGACTGGCACAACTACGGCAAGGACACGATCGGCGCGCGCACCGACGTCGAGCGCGTCGACATCGGCCGGCTGCAGGCCTTCTATCGCCTGTACTACCAGCCGGACAACGCCGTGCTGATCATCGCCGGCGCGTTCGATCCGGACCGCGCGCTCGCGCTGGTCGCGAAGTACTTCGGACCGCTGCCGAAGCCGTCGCGGGTGCTGCCCGCGCTGTACACCGACGAGCCGGTGCAGGATGGCGAGCGCGAGGTCACGCTGCGCCGCGTCGGCAATACGCAATGGCTGTCGGCGATGTATCACACCGTGCCGCGGCGCGCATCCGGACGCCATCGCGATCTCGGCCGCGGTCGACGCGATGACCGTCGAGTCCCGGCGGGCGCCTGTACAAGGCGCTGGTCGAAGCCAAGAAAGCCGCCGCCGTCGACGACTTCGTCTACACCGGCTACGATCCCGGCTTTGCGATGTTTCTCGCGCAGGTGCCGGAAAACGAGTCGCTGGACACGGCGCGCACGACGATGCTGCAGGTGATCGAGGACGTCGCGAAGCAGCCGTTCACGCAAGGCGAAATCGACCGCGTTCGGGCCAAGGCGCTGAAGTCGATCGACGAGACGATCAACGATCCGCAGCGCCTGGGCATCGCGCTCTCGGGATCGATCGCGGCGGGCGACTGGCGCCTGTTCTTCCTGCAGCGCGACCGCTGGCGCGCGCTGACGCCCGCCGACGTCGATCGCGTCGCCAGCGCCTATTTCAAGCCGGCCAATCGGACGGTCGGCGAATTCATTCCCGACGCCAGGCCCGACCGCGCGCCGGCGCCGCCGGCCGTCGACATCGCGGCGATGGTCAAGGACTACAAGGGCGACCCGGCGGTCGCCGCCGGCGAAACCTTCGACGCGACGCCCGCCAATCTCGACGCACGCGCGCAGCGCTACACGCTCGCCAACGGCATGAAGGTCGCGCTGCTTCCGAAAAAGACCCGCGGCGGAACCGTGCACTTCTATTTGTCGATGCATTACGGCGACGAAGCGTCGATCAAGGGCCGCGAAGGCGAGGCTCGACTCACCGGCAGCATGCTGCTGCGCGGCACGTCGAAGCACAGCCGGCAGGAGATCGAGGACACGCTCGACCGGCTGCGCGCGCAGCCTGTCGATCAGCGGCCAGCAGACCGCGCTGACCGCGCGCGGTCAGACGGTGCGCGCCAATCTCGCGCCGACCCTGGACCTGCTGGCCGAGGCCTTGCAGCATCCGTCGTTTCCCGCCGCCGAGCTCGATACGCTCAAGCGCGCGCAGACCGCAGGCCTCGAGCAGGAACGCACCGATCCCCGCGCAATTGCCGTGCGGGCGCTGGCGCGCTATGACAATCCGTACCCGAAGGGCGACGATCGCTATACGCCGACCTTCGACGAGGAGCTGGCCGAGATCAAAGCGCCGGGAGTCGACCGGCTGCAGGATTTCCACCGGGCCTTCTACGGCGCGAGCGCGGCCGAGATCAGCGTCGTCGGCGATTTCGACGTCGCCGCCGTGAAGGATCAGGTGCAGCGCCTGTTCGGCGCCTGGACGGCGCCGCGCCGCTACGCGCGCGTACCGGACCCGCTGGTGACCAAGCGCGCGGCGGCGATGCCGATCGAGACGCCGGACAAGGCCAACGCCTTCCTGATCGGGCAGACGGCGTTCGCGCTCAGCGACACCGATCCCGACTACCCGGCGTTGATGCTCGCCAATTACATGCTCGGCGGCTCGACCAATGCGCGGCTGTGGAATCGCGTGCGCCAGAAGGAGGGCTTGAGCTACGGCATCAACAGCTCGATGCATGCGAGCAGCTGGGAGCCGAATACCACGATCTCGATCTCGGCGATATTCGCGCCTGAGAATGTCGAGCGCCTGCGCAGCGCCGTGCAGGACGAGGTCGAGCGCGCGCAACGCGAGGGCTTCGGCGCCGAAGAAGTAGCCGACGCCAAGCGCGCGCTGCTGCAGCAGCGACGCCTTGCTCGAACCCAGGATGCGACGCTCGCCGCGGCCTTGAACGAGCAGTCGTTCGTCGGCCGCACCTTCGACTACTCGGCCAAGCTCGATGCCGCGCTCGAAAGTCTCGATGCCCCGGCGGTCAACGCGGCGCTGCGCAAATACCTGAAGCCGGAATCGTTTGCCAGCGTCTTTGCCGGCGATTTCGCGAAGGTTAAAAAACCCCAGCCGCCTAGTTGACGCTGCGCTGCCGCTGAGCCTCGCCTACCAGGCGCCGACCAGCGGCTGTAGCGCGCCGGCGATGCCGGGCGCGCAGCCCAGCACGGGCGCAGGCTCGCGCCACCGGTCCGGCCCAGGGAACGGGGCGACGTAGCCGCCGGCTTCCTCGACCAGCAAGAGGCCGGCGAGCGCATCCCACGCATTTAGCGACAATTCGACGAAGCCGTCGAGCCGGCCGGCGGCGACATGCGCCAGCTGCAGGGCGCCGGCGCCCAGATTGCGCGTCGCCGCTCCGGCATCCATCAGCGCGTGCCGCAGCGCCAGGTAGCGCGGCTCGACGAAGCGGTCGTGGTGTCCGATCGCGAGCAGCGCCCTCTCGAGCGCCGCGCAATCGCTGACCGCGATCTTCCCCTGGTCGCCGCCGT
The DNA here is from genome assembly GCA_963828595.1 of uncultured beta proteobacterium. Classification (GTDB taxonomy): domain Bacteria; phylum Pseudomonadota; class Gammaproteobacteria; order Burkholderiales; family Casimicrobiaceae; genus PALSA-1003. The sequence continues at coordinate 727,039 of CAWHEN010000007.1, read as the reverse complement.
GGCGGCGCCATGCGCCCTCGCCTCGCCGCGCGTGGAACATCTCGTCGTGCTCGGGATCGTAGACGACGCCGATTTCCGTCTGGCCGACTTCGACGTACGCGATCGACACGCAGTAGTAGCGCAAGCCGCGCAGGAAGTTGTGCGTGCCGTCGATCGGATCGACGACCCAGACGTGCTCGGGTGTGCCGGCAAACGATGCTGCCGATTCCTCGCCGAGGAAGGCATCGTTCGGAAACGCCGCTTTGAGCTTGCTGGCGATGAAATCCTCGACCGCGCGATCGGCGCGACTGACGAAGTTCTGCGCGCCCTTGTGCTCGACTATCAGCGAGTCGCGCTTGGCGAACAGGTCGCGCGCGAGCTCGCCGGCCCTGAGCGCAACCTGCTGCGCGGCCGCATAGCGGGCAGTCAACGGCATGACGACATCCTTTCTCGGCGCTGCGCTCGCGGCGTGAGCCGTGTCCCGCGAAGCCGCATCCGTTCGACCGGCGCAGGGTCATTCCGTTCGCGCGCTTGCGTCCCGACGCGCGGTCCAGGATGAAACGATATGCCAAAAACGCGTCGCGATGAAACTTGAATTGCCACCACGGATACGCGACAATCGCGCTCCGCTTCTCCGCACCACGAGCTGCACCGTCCCGATGCGAAACGCCACGCCTTTTGCCGCCGACCGCCGGTTCGACGTCATCTGCCTCGGCCGCTTCGCCGTCGACTTCTACGCGCAGCAGATCGGCGCGCGACTCGAGGACGTCACCAGCTTCGCCAAGTATCTCGGCGGCTCGTCGGCGAACACCGCGTTCGGCTGCGCCCGCCTGGGCCTCGAGGCGGCGCTGATCTCGCGCGTCGGCGACGACGCGCTGGGCCGCTTCCTGGTCGAGACGATCGCGCGCGAAGGCTGCGACGTCAGTCACGTCGGCGTCGATCCCTCGCGGCTCACCGGCGCGGTCGTGCTCGGCATCGAGGACAAGGACACGTTTCCGCTGATCTTCCTGCGCGAAAACTGCGCCGACATGGCGATCGCCGAGGCCGATGTCGACGAGGCCTTCATCGCGCAAAGCAAGGCGCTGCTGATCACCGGCACGCACTTCTCGACCGCGTACATCGATCGCATCAGCAATCTCGCGCTCGATCGCGCGCGGAAAAACGACGTGCGCACGGTCCTCGACATCGACTATCGCCCGGTGCTGTGGGGATTGACCGCGCGCGGCGACGGCGCGACGCGCTATGTCCGCTCCGACACGGTGACCGCGCACCTGCAGGCGATTCTGCCGAAGATCGATCTCGTCGTCGGCACGATCGAGGAATTCAACATCGCCGGCGGCAGCACCGACATCATCGAATCGCTGATCGCGGTGCGACGCGTGACGCCCGCCGTGCTGGTGGTCAAGCGCGGTCCGCTCGGCTGCGCGGTGATCGACGGCCCGATCCCACGCTCGCTCGACGATGCGTTCAACGGACGCGGCGTCGACGTCGAAGTGCTCAACGTGCTGGGCGCGGGCGACGCGTTCTCGGCGGGCTTCCTGTCGGGCTGGGTCCGCGGCGAAGACTACGATGCGTGCTGCCGCTATGCCAATGCCTGCGGCGCGCTGGTCGTCTCGCGTCACGGTTGCGCGCCGGCGATGCCGACGCGCGTCGAGCTCGATTATTTCCTCGCGAACGCCGCGCAGATTCCGCGTCCCGACCAGGACGCGACGCTGACGCGGCTGCATCGGGTCACCGCGCCGCGCACGCTGCGCGACCCGGTCTTCGCGTTCGCCTTCGACCATCGCAATCAGTTCTTCGAGCTCGCGCAGGAAGCCGGCGCCGACGAGGCGCGGCTGCCGAAGCTGAAGCAGCTGTTCGTCGAGGCCGTCGGACGAGACCGAAGCCGCGCTCGGACTCGCCGGATCGATCGGCATGCTCTGCGACGATCGCTACGGGCAGGATGCGCTGCACGCCGCCACCGGACGCGGCTGGTGGATCGGCAGGCCGGTCGAGTTGCCGGGGTCGAACCCGCTGGTGTTCGATCGCGGCCGCTCGGTCGGGACGACGCTGATCGCGTGGCCGCAGGAGCACGTCGTCAAGTGCCTGGTCAGTTTCATCCCGACGACGAGATCGACAACCGGCTCGAGCAGGAAGCGCAGATTCGCGCGCTGTACGACGCCGTGCAGGCGAGCGGCCACGAGCTGCTGCTCGAGATCATTCCGCCATCCGGGCTGCCGCGCGCCGCCGACACCGTCGTCCGCGCGATCAAGCGCCTCTACAACCTCGAAATCTTTCCGGAGTGGTGGAAGCTCGAGCCGATGGCCGCGGCGCAGTGGGCCGGAGTCGACGCGCTGATCGCCGAGCGCGATCCGTATTGCCGCGGCGTCCTGCTGCTCGGACAGGCTGCGAACGCCAACACGCTCGCCGCCGGCTTCGCCGAAGCCCGCGAGAGCCGGACCTGCCGCGGCTTCGCCGTCGGCCGCACGATCTTCCACGAGCCCGCCGCAAGTGGCTGGCCGGCGACATCGACGACGCGGCGCTGGTGCGCGCGGTCGGGCGAATTTCGAGGCGCTGATCGCGCCTGGCACGTCGCGCGCGGCGAGAGCCCCGCGGCTGCGATGAAAGAGGCAGCGGCATGAGCCGCGAGCAGGAGCCCGCGCAGCGGGGATGCGACCGGCGAAGGCCGCAGGCGGCCAACACGCATTGCAAGACTTCGGATGCGATCGAAGAGGCAGCGGCATGAGCCGCGGAGCAGGGGCCCCGCGCAGCGGGGATCGACCGGCGAAGGCCGCAGCGGCCGACACGCCATTGCGTGACTGCGGACACGATCAAAGAGGCCGCAGCATGAGCCGGACGCTCCGGCTCACCATGGCGCAGGCGCTGGTGCGCTATCTCGCCGCGCTGTCGGCCGACACCGGGGCCGGCATCCGGCCTTCTTCGCCGGCGTGTTCGCGATCTTCGGCCACGGCAACGTCGCCGGCATCGGCGAGGCGCTCTACGGCCATCGCGACACCTTGCCGACGTTCCGCGCGCACAACGAGCAGGCGATGGCGCATGCGGCGATCGCCTACGCCAAGGCGCAGCATGCGCCGCCGGATGATGGCGTGCACGACGTCGATCGGCCCGGGCGCGACCAACCTGGTGACCGCCGCCGCGCTGGCGCACGTCAACCGGCTGCCGGTGCTGCTGCTGCCGGGCGACGTGTTCGTGTCGCGCGCGCCCGACCCGGTGCTGCAGCAGGTCGAGGACTTCCACGACGGCACCGTGTCGGCCAACGATTGCTTCAAGCCGGTGTCGCGCTATTTCGACCGCATCGTGCATCCGGCGCAGCTGCTGACCGCGCTGCCGCGCGCGATCCACGTGCTGACCGACGCCGCGCTGTGCGGCCCGGTGACGCTGGCGCTGCCGCAGGACGTGCAGGCGATGGCGTACGACTACCCGGAGGATTTCTTCGCGCCGGCCACGATCGTCTTTCGCGCGCAGCCGCCGGCCGCCGCCGAGCTCTCGCGCGCCGCCGCGCTGTTGCGCAACGCGCGGCGCCCGCTGATCGATCGCCGGCGGCGGCGTGCTCTACGGGCTGGCCGGCGCTGCGCTCGCCGCGTTCGCCGAAGCGCACGGCGTCCCGGTCGCCGAGACGCAAGCCGGCAAGGGCGCGCTCGCCTGGGACCATCCGCTGCAGCTCGGCGCGATCGGCGTCACCGGCTCGCCGGCCGCCAACGCGCTCGCGCGCGACGCCGACCTGGTCCTCGCGGTCGGCACGCGCCTGCAGGATTTCACCACCGGCTCGCACTCGATGTTCGCCGGCGCGAAGCTGGTGAACCTCAACGTCAACGTCTTCGACGCGCTGAAATGGCGCGGGGTCGAGCTGGTCGGCGACGCCGCGCTGGGTCTCGACGCGCTGTCGCATTCGCTTGCGCATTGGCAAGCCGAGCCGCGTGGCCGGCGCAAGGCCAAGGCGGCGGCGAGCGGCTGGCGCGGCGAGGTCGAGCGCATCACCGGCCGGCGCGACGCCGCGCTGCCGTACGAGGGCGACGTGATCGGCGCCGTGCAGCGCTCGTCGCGCGACTCGGCGGCCGAGGACATCGTCGTCTGCGCCGCCGGCACGCTGCCCGCCGAGCTGCACAAGCTCTGGCGCACGTCGTCGCCCGGCGGCTATCACGTCGAATACGGCTACTCGTGCATGGGCTACGAGATCGCCGGCGGGCTCGGCGTCAAGATGGCGCAGCCCGAGCGCGAGGTCGATCGTGATGGTCGGCGACGGCAGCTACCTGATGCTCAACTCCGAGATCGCGACGTCGGTGATGCTGGGCATGAAGCTCATCGTCGTCGTGCTCGACAATCGCGGCTACGGCTGCATCAACCGGCTGCAGCAGGCCTGCGGCGGCGCGGCGTTCAACAACCTGCTCGACGATTGCGTGCAAGGCCCGGACGGCGTGCCGCGCATCGATTTCGCCGCGCATGCGGCCGCGCTCGGCGCGCTCGCCGAGAACGTGAAGACGATTCCCGAGCTCGAAGCGGCGCTCGCGCGCGCGCGCGCCGCGGCGCGAACCTACGTCATCTGCATCGAGACCGATCCCGACCGCACCACCGAGGCCGGCGGCTGGTGGTGGGACGTCGCCGTGCCCGAAGTGTCCGAGCGCGAGAGCGTGCGCCGCGCGCGCGAAGCCTACGAAAAGGCCAGGAAGCAGCAGCGGCCATGACCGAAGCGTTCAACGTGAGGATCGGCATCAATCCGATCTCGTGGAGCAACGACGATCTGCCGTCGCTCGGCGGCGAGACGCCGCTCGAGGTCGCGCTCGCCGAAGGCAAGGCGATCGGCTACCAGGGCTTCGAGCTCGGCAACAAGTTCCCGCGCGAATCCGAGGCGCTGGCCGCGGTGCTCGCGGCGCACGGGCTCGCGCTCGTGTCCGGCTGGTACTCGGGGCGGCTCGCGCGTCGCTCGGTGGCCGAGGAAATCGCCGCGGTCGCGCCGCATCTCGAGCTGCTCGCGGAGAACGGCGCGACGGTCATGGTCTACGGCGAAGTCGCCGACAGCATCCAGGGCGCGCCGCAGCCGCTGTACAAGCGGCCGCGCTTCGTCGCGGACGCGCGATGGCGCGAGTACGGCGAGCGCGTCAACGCGTTCGCGCGGCACACGCTCGCGCACGGCGTGCGCCTCGCCTACCACCACCACATGGGCGCCTACGTCCAGTCGCCGGCCGACGTCGACCGGCTGATGGCGCTGACCGGCGACGAGGTCGGCCTGCTGTTCGACAGCGGCCACATGACGTTCGCCGGCGGCGATGCCGTCGCGATGCTCGCGCGCCACGTCCGCCGCGTCTGCCACGTGCACTGCAAGGACGTGCGGCCGCGAGTGATTGCGATGGCGCGGAATCGCAACTGGAGCTTCCTCGAGGCGGTGATCAACGGCGCGTTCACCGTGCCGGGCGACGGCGCGGTCGACTTCGCCGCCTTGCTCGACTTGCTGCGCCGGAACGGCTACCAGGGCTGGCTGGTCGTCGAAGCCGAGCAGGACCCGAGCGTTGCGCCCAGCTACCGCTACGCCGAGATGGGCTATCGCCATTTGCGCGACCTGGTCGCGCGCGTCATGACGGCCGCGGACGTCGGCATGAGCCTGCTGGTCAAGGCCGCCGCGACAGGACGCGACATCGTGCGCGTCACGCCGCAATCGGCCGGCTGGCCCTACGTCGGCTTCGCCGCGCATCGGCTGGCGCCGGCGGAAGCGATGAGCGTCGCGCTGCCCGGCGCCGAAGCGTGCATCGTCGTCTTGAGCGGCACGGTCGACGTCGAGGCGGGCGGAAAGACGTGGCGCGACATCGGCGAGCGCGGCAGCGTGTTCGACGATCGTGCGCCGTATGCGGTCTATCTGCCGCCGGGCGAGACCGCGCGCATCGTCGCGCACACCGCGGCGGAGATCGGCGTCGGCAGCGCACCCGCGGCGGCCGGCGCTCGCCGGCGCGGCTGATCGAGCCGGGATCGATGAAGCGCTTCGCGCGCGGCGAAGGCAGCAACACGCGCTACGTCTGCGACATCCTGCCGCAGACCGAGCCCGCCTCGCACCTGCTGGTCGTCGAAGTGCGTCACGCCGGCCGGGCACTCGTCGAGCTATCCGCCGCACAAGCACGACACCGACAACCTGCCCGCCGAGAGCTCGCTCGAGGAGACCTACTACCACCGGCTGAAGCCCGCGCAGGGCTTCGCGTTCCAGCGCGTCTATACCGACGACCGCTCGATCGACGAAGTCGCTCGCGGTCGAGGACCACGACGTCGTGATGGTGCCGCGCGGCTACCATCCGGTCGTCGTGCCCTACGGCTACGACTCGTACTACCTCAACGTGATGGCGGGTCCGAAGCGCGAATGGCATTTCCGGAACGACCCGGCGCACGAATGGATGCTCAAGCGCTAAAGCCGCGCTTGTCATCGAGATCCCGCGTCTCAGGGAGCGAACGATGATTGAAGCGGCATTATTCGGCGCCGGCCGCATCGGCAAGATCCACGCCGGCAACCTCGCGCGGCAGCCGGGCGCGCGGCTGAAATACGTGGCCGACGTCAACGCAGGCCGCGGCCGATCGAGCTCGCGTCGCAGCACGGCGCGAAGGTCGCGACCGTCGACGCGGTGTTGGCCGACAAGTCGGTCGGCGCCGTCGTCATCGCCTCGAGCACCGACACCCACGCCGACCTGCTGCTGCGCGCGGCAGGCGGCCGGCAAGGCGATCTTCTGCGAAAAGCCGGTCGATCTCGATCTCGCGCGCGCGGTCAGCGCCGCGGAAGCGGTGAAGCGCGCCGGCGTGACCTGCCTGATCGGCTTCCAGCGCCGCTACGATCCGACGTTCGCCGCGCTGAAGTCGCGCATCGACGCCGGCGAGATCGGCGAGCCGGAAATGCTGATCGTCACCAGCCGCGATCCCGGCGCGCCGCCGGTCGATTACATCAAGGTCTCCGGCGGCATCTTCAAGGACATGCTGATCCACGACTTCGACATCTTCCGCTGGATTCTCGACGACGAGGCCGCGACCGTCTACGCGACCGGCAGCTGCCTGACCGATCCGGCGATCGAGGCGGCCGGCGACATCGATTCGACGACGGTGACGATCCGCACGCGCCGCGGACGGCTCGCGCAGATCAACACCAGCCGCCGCGCCGCCTACGGTTACGACCAGCGCTTCGAGGTCCTGGGCGGCAAGGGCATGCTGCAGGCGGGCAACCACCGGCCGACCGAAGTCGCCGCGCACACCGCCGTTAACGTCAGCCACGACAAGCCCGAGCATTTCTTCCTCGAGCGCTATCGCGTCGCGTACGCCAACGAGATGGCGCATTTCTTCGAAGCCGTCGCCGGCGGCAAGCCGGTGCGCACGACGATCGACGACGGCGTCAAGGCGCTGGAGCTGGCCGACGCGGCGACGCGTCGTGGCGCGAACGCCGGATCGTCGAGCTCTATGACCGTACCGGTCGACGCAAAACGCCGCCTGCGCATCGGCATCGCCGGCCTCGGCCGCCTGGGCCGGCGCCACGCCGAGAATCTCGCCCAGCGCATCGCCGCGCGCGCAACTGGTCGCCGCCTGCAGCCCGGTCGCGGAAGAGCTCGCCTGGGCCGAGCAGCAACTCGGCGTCGCGCGCGGCTACGGCGACTACGCGGCGATGCTCGCCGACCCGGACGTCGACGCGGTGTTCCTGGTGACGCCGACGACGCTGCACGCCGCGCAGATCATCGAGGGGCTGCAGGCGGGCAAGCACGTCTTCTGCGAAAAGCCGCTGTCGCTGGAGCTCGCCGAATGCGAGCGCGTGCAGCGGGAAGCCGCGAAGCGGCCGAGCTCAAGGTGATGATCGGTTACGGGCGCCGCTTCGACCCCAGCTATCGCGATGCCTACGACAAGATCCAGGCGGGCCTGATCGGCCCGCCGTTTCTGGTGCGCTCGCAGAACCTCGACAAGAACGATCCGTCGGGATTCTTCGTCCGCTTCGCGCCGACCAGCGGCGGCATCTTTCTCGACATGAACGGTGCACGACATCGACCTCGCGCGCTGGTTTCTCGGCAATCCGCGGCCGCTGCGCGTGTTCGCCGCGGGCACGGTCGCGGTCCACCAGGGCTTGCGCGAATTCGGCGACGTCGACAACGGCGTGGCGACCTGCGAGTTCGACGGCGGCAAGCTCGCGTGCTTCTACGCGTCGCGCACGATGGCGCACGGCCACGAGACGGCGACCGAGATTTTCGGCACCGAGGGCCGGCTCGCCATCGGCGCGAACCCGCGGCTCGACCGCGTCGACATTTCCGACGCGCATGGCGTGCGCAACGAATGCACGCCGACGTTCTACGAGCGCTTCGAGGCGGCATTCCTGCACGAGATCGCGCATTTCGTCGATGCGGTGCTCGACGATCGCACGCCGCCGCTGACGCTGCACGATGCGACCGAAGCGACGCGCATCGCGCTCGCGCTGCGCGAGTCGCTGCAGACGGGGCGCGTGATAGAATTGGCGGTGAGCGTCTCGTTTTTTCTCGCCCGGAATTTTTCCTGAAGAATCGCCTGGCCCCGCGCGACCTGCTGCTCACGCTCGCGGTCGTCACGCTGTGGGGATTCTCGTTCGTGCCGATCAAGGTCGGGTTGCGCGAAGTTCCGCCGTTCGCGCTGGCGGCGCTGCGCTTCTTCTTCGCCGCGGTGCCGCTGGTCTTTTTCATCCGGCGGCCGCGGATGCCCTGGCGCGACATCGCCGGCTACGGCGCTGGCGATCGGCGTCGTCCAGTTCGGCTCGCTCTTCCTGGGCATCAAGCTCGGCATGCCGGCCGGATTGTCGTCGCTGGTCATCCAGCTGCAGGTGTTTTTCACCATCGGCCTTGCCGATCGCGTTTCTCGGCGACCGGCTGCAGCGGCACAATGTGATCGGCGCGGCGATCGCGGCGCGCGGGCATCGTCCTGCTCGCCGCGTTCAAGTTGGCGAGCGGCATGGACTCGACCTTCATCGGGTTCGTGCTGGTGATCGTCGCCGCGTTCGCGTGGGCGGTCGGCAACGTCATCGCCAAGCACGCGGCGGGCGCGCACGAGCCGGACATGTTCGCGCTGATCGTCTGGTCGAGCCTGGTGCCGCCGCTGCCGCTGGCGTTGCTGTCGTACGCTGTTCGAAGGCGGTCCGGCGCGTCTGGGCGCGGTCGCGTCGGCGCGGCGCGCTGACCTGGGGCTGCGTTCTCGTTCTCGCCTGGGGAGCGACGCTGTTCGGTTTCGCATCGTGGGCGGCGCTGCTGCATCGCTACCCGACCGGGTTGATCTCGCCTTTCGCGCTGCTGATCCCCGTGTCGGGACTGGCCAGCGGCGCGATTTTGCTCGGCGAATCGCTGGCGCCGTTGCAGGCGCTCGGGGTCGCTGCTGGTGTTCGCCGGCCTCGCCGAAAATGTCTTCGGCGCCGAACTGCGGATCTGGCTCGCCGCGGCGCCGCTAGCCGGCGCTCAGCGGAAGACGACCGTCTTCTGCGCCGTTCAGGAACACGCGGTGCTCGAGGTGAAACTTGACCGCGCGCGCCAGCGCGAGGCATTCGACGTCGCGGCCGAGCGCGACCAGGTCGTCGGCGCCCATCTTGTAGTCGACGCGCGCGACCTCCTGCTCGATGATCGGGCCCTCGTCGAGATCAGGCGTCACGTAGTGCGCGGTCGCGCCGATCAGCTTGACGCCGCGCGCGTAGGCCTGGTGATATGGCTTGGCGCCCTTGAAGCTCGGCAGGAACGAGTGGTGGATGTTGATCGCGCGGCCTTCGAGCCTGCGGCAGAGATCGTTCGGACAGGACCTGCATGTAGCGCGCCAGCACGACGAGCTCGGCGCGTTCGTCCTCGACCAGCGCCCAGAGCTTCGCCTCCTGCCGGGCCTTGGTCTCGCTCGTCACCGGCAGGTGGAAAAACGGCATGTTGTACGAAGCCGCGAGCTGGTAGGTGTCGCGATGGTTCGAGACGATCGCCACCGGGTCCATCGCCAGAGCGCCGATCCGGTAGCGATACAAGAGATCGTTGAGGCAATGATCGAGCTTCGACACCATGATCAGCACGCGCGGCCGCTCGGCCGCGTCGTGCAGCGCCCAGCGCATCGCGAAGCGCTCGCCGATGACGGCAAAGGCCGCCGCCAGCGACGAGCGTTCGGGTGCGGCGTCCAGACGCTCGAACAGCATCCGCATCATGAACCTGCCGGTATCGACGTCGCCGAACTGCGCGCTGTCGATGATGTTGCAGCCGTTGTCGGCGAGGAAGCTGCCGACCGCGCCGACGATGCCCGGCCGGTCGCCGCACGACAAGGTCAGGATGAATTGCGGATGCGGCGGCGGCGAGGCAGGCGGCATGTCGGTTATGCCGCCGCCGGTACGTCGATGACGCGCGCCGCGTGTCCGGTGGCTCGCAGGAATACCTCAAGGTCGGCGTGCGCCAGTATGACCGTCGCGGTATTGGTCAGCGGGTGGGCGTGCACGGCTTCGGCGTCCCACAGCGAGCGGTCTATGACGAATTCGACCGCGCCGGCGGCGTCGTTGACGAGAGCCAGCAGACTCACCGACCCCGGCGTGATCGCGAGATGCTTGTGCAGCCGTTCGGGCGAGGCGAACCCCAATCTCCCCGTACCCAACACGGCACCCAGCGCGTTCAGGTCGACGGTCTGCGCGGCGGGCACGGTCACCAGGAAATGTCGCGCCCCCTTTTTGTCGCGCAGGAACAGATTCTTGGTCTTGGCGCCGGGCAGCGGAGGCACCAGCTGCTCCGATTCCTCGACGGTCATCACCGCCGCGTGCTCGTGGCGCGCCGCGGCGATGCCATGCTCGCGCAGAAAGTCGTCGATGTTCATCGGCGAGACGCCTTGCCCCTGGCGCAAGCGGTGCTAAACTGTTCGGCCGTGGCAAATCGTGGCGAGCAGTCGCATGGATGGAGCAGCGTGGATAGCCTGAGCAAGCCTCTTCCGGACGCGAAATCCGAAGGCTCGCGGCGCCGAAGGCGAAACGCCCGCCGCACTGCACCGGCGGTGCGCGAGAACCTGATCCGCTACGGCGCCGAATTTCATCCCGAGTTCATCGTCCGCGCCCGCGGGTCGTACCTTTACGACGAGAACGGGCGCGCAATCCTCGATTTTACCTCGGGCCAGATGTGCGCCACGCTCGGCCACAATCATCCGGCCATCGTCGCCGCGATCGAAAAGAGCTGCCGCGAGGTGCTGCATCTGTTCAGCGGCATGCTCTCGCCGTCGGTCGCAGCGCTCGCCAAGCGCATGGCGGCGCTGCTGCCGCGAAAGCTGTCCAAGCTGATCTTCCTCAATACCGGCGGCGAGAGCAACGAAACGGCGCTGCGCCTGGCCAAGAAATTCACCGGCGGATTCGAGGTCGTCGGCCTCGACGGCTCGTGGCATGGCACGACCGCGGGCGCCAGCTCGAACACCTACGCCAGCGGCCGGCGCGGCTACGGCCCGACGATTCCGGGCACGTTCGCGATTCCCGAGCCGAACAGCTATCGCTGCCCGATCCGGCATTGCCGCGACCGCTGCGACATGAGCTGTCTCGACGTGGGCTTCAACCTGTTCGACTGCGCAGTCGGTCGGCGCGCCGGCCGCGGCCATCGTCGAGCCGATCTTGAGCGCCGGCGGCATCATCGTTCCGCCGGACGGATATTTCATGCGGCTTGCGCAAGCTCTGCGACGAGCGCGGCATGCTGCTGATCTTCGACGAGGCGCAGACCGCGTTCGGGCGTACCGGCCGCAATTTTGCCTTCGAGGGCTTGGGCGTGACGCCCGACGTCCTGACGATGTCCAAAACGCTGGGCGGCGGATTGCCGCTCGCCGCCACCGCGACCAGTCCCGAAATCGAAGAGGATTGCTACAGCAAAGGCTTCGCCAATTACACTTCGCACGTGTCCGATCCGCTGCCGGCCACGGTGGGGCTGGCCGTTCTCGACGTGCTCGAGCACGAACGGCTCGCCGCCAATGCCCGCGCGATGGGCGAGCGCCTGAAGAATGGCTTGCTGGAGCTCAAGACGCGCTACGAAGTGATCGGCGACGTGCGTGGCCAGGGACTGCTGCTCGGCGTCGAGCTGGTGAAGGATCGCGAATCGCGCGAGCCTGCGCATCAGCTCGGATTGCAGGTGACGCAGCGCTGCATGGAGCTCGGCCTGTCGATGAACATCCGGCAAGTGCCCGACGCGCGGCGCGGTATGGCGGATCGCACCGCCGTTGACCGTCAAGCCCGACGAAATCGATCGGGCGCTGGCGATCATCGATCAGGCGTTGGGCGATTGCGTGGGGGAGTGGAAGCGCACGAACGGCTTCCTGAACATCAATGCATCATTCGGACGAGGATTCAAAATGCTGAAAAGACTACTGTCGTTATTGGCTTCCAGTCTGTTGTTGGCCGCGGTGCTCGCCCCGGGCGCGCGCGCGGACGTCCTGCAGACGATCAAGCAAAAAGGCGTGCTGACCGTCGGCACCAAGGCCGATTACCGGCCGTTCGGCTTTCTCGACCCGGCCGGCAAGATCGTCGGCTTCGAGGCGGATCTTGCCGCCGACGTCGCCAAGCGCCTGGGCGTCAAGCTCGAGCTCGTGCCGGTCGTCGCGTCCAATCGCATCCAGTTCCTGCAGCAGGGCAAGATCGACATGATGATCGCGACGATGAGCGACACGCCCGAGCGGCGCAAGATCGTCGACATCGTCGAGCCCCGATTACTATGCGTCGGGTACCAACGTCATGGCGCCGAAGTCGGCGCACCTGACGAGCTGGGAAGCGCTTCGCGGGCAAGAAGGTCTGCCTGATCCAGGGCTCGTTCTACAACAAGGAGCTGCAGGAAAAATACGGTGTCGAAGGCGTCGCATTTCCTGGCACCGCGGAAGCCTACGCAGCGCTGAAGAACGGCAACTGCGTCGGGTTCGCCTACGACGACACGGCGATCATCGGCGCAGACACAGTTGCCGGATTGGAGCGCTTACGAAATGCCGCTCGATTCCATCCTCGTGGTGCCTTGGGGCCTGGCGGTCAACCAGGGCGAAAAGGCGTTCGCCGACTTCATGTCGAAGACGATCACCGACTGGCACAAGACGGGCATGATCGAGCAACTCGAGAAAAAATGGGGAATCAAGCCGACCAAGTTCGCGCAGGAAATGCACGACAAATACAAGTAACGGCCGGCGCGGCGGGGGCTTTTCGGGGCGCGGGCATGACTGCCGCGCCGCCGCCGACCGCCGCGTGCCGAACAGGGGCGGCCGATGCAGGTCATCTGGGACTGGTTTCGCTGGTTGTATCAGACGACCGGCATCAATCTCACGATCTTCTACGATTCGTTCGATCGTGCCCGCTTCGCCGACGGCTTCCTGACCACGCTCAAGCTGTCGCTGATCTGCATTGTGCTGAGCGTGCTGATCGGCGTCGTAGGCGCGTGGCTGCAGGGATCGAAGCTGCGCGTCACGCGCCACGTCGTCCATTGGTACATCCAGTTCTTCCGCAACACCCCGCCGCTGGTCCAGCTGTATTTCTTCTATTTCGGCGTCGGCAGCCTGTTGCGGAGCTCGCTCGGGACCGGGAACCAGCCGCTGGTCAGCAACGTGACCTGGGCCATCATCTCGCTGTCTTTTTTCGCCGGCGCGTTCAACGTCGAGATCTTTCGCTCGGGCGTCGAGGCGGTGCCGAAAACCACGCTGGAAGCGGCCGAATCGCTGGGATTCAGCCGCCTGCGCGCGTACGCGTTGATCGTTATGCCGCTGGCGTTCCGCATCAGCCTGCCCGCGCTCAACAACAACCTGGTCAACCTGGTCAAGACGACTACGCTGGCCTACGCGATCGCCGTGCCCGAGATGCTCTATGTGTCGAGCCAGATCTGGTCGGATGAGTTGAACGTGCCGGTGATGATGAACGTGCTTCTGATCTGCTACTTCGGGCTGGTCGGCGCGCTGGTCTACCTGATGCATCGCTGGGAGCGCGCCATCAAGGTGCCGGGGTTCGGCGCATGAGCGAGGCGGAAGCTTGAAGACCCGAAGGCCGGCGCTTAAGCGAGTGCGCGTAGGCCGGCGCGAGAACGTCCGCCGCTCGCGAGGCGGCACGGAGGCCGGCCAGTGAGCTCGATGCGCGCAATCGGCCGGCCGCCGGGCTCGACCGACCTGCCGGTGCTGCTGCCGGGCGCGGCGCGCGTGGCGCGGCGCGCCGCTGCCGAGCGCCGCGCCGGCTCGCCGCGGTTATCGCTTCGCGCCGAGCACGGTGTCGTGCTGCTCGCCGTCTTTGTGATCGGCTGCGGCATCGCCGAAGCCCAGGCCGGTGCCGACAACCCGTCGATACTGGCCACGCTGTGGAAATGGACACCGTTGCTCGCTCGCGGCTTCGTGTTCAATCTCGCGATCAGCTTTGTCGCGATGGCAGTCGGCACCGCATTCGGGCTGTTGCTCGGGTTCGCGCAACTCTCGCTGCTGCGCCCGGTGAGGCGGGCGGCGTGGCTCACGACACAATTTTTTCGCAATGCGCCGTGGCTGGTGCTGCTTTTCTACTGCATGTTCCTGCTGCCGTTCCAGATCACCGTCTTCGGCGTGACGATTCCGCTGCCCGACTGGGTGAAGGCGACGCTGGGTCTCGCGCTGCCGGTGATGGCCAACGTCGGCGAGATCCTGCGTGGCGCCATGCAATCGATCCCGACCGCGCAGTGGGAATCCGCCGCCTCGCTTGCCTTCACCCGCCGCCAGATGCTGTGGATGATCATCCTGCCGCAATGCATCAAGCGCATGCTGCCGCCCTGGATGAACCTGTACGCAATCCTGACGATGTCGACGGTGCTCGCCTCGATCGTCGGGGTGAACGAGATGATGACGCTGACCCGGCAGGCGCTGTCCGCCGAGAATCGGCCCGGCTTGCTGCTTTCGTTCTACAGCTATGTGCTGCTCTGGTTTTTCGTCTACTGCTACCCGATCGCACGCTGGACCGTCCGCCTCGAAGCCCGTTACGCGGTCAACGTCTGAAGTGATCCGATGACCGAACCCGACACCCGGCCGATCGTCTCCATCCACGACGTGCACAAGTCCTTCGGCGAGGTCGAGGTGCTCAAGGGCATGTCGATGGACGTGCCCAAAGGCGGCGTCGTCTGCATCATCGGGCCGTCCGGCTCGGGCAAGTCGACCTTGCTTCGCTGCATCAACGCGCTGGTGCCGATCGACAGCGGCAGCATCCGCGTCGCCGATTTCGAGGTGCATCTGCTGACCACCGACAAGGAGCGGCTCGCGCTGCGCCGCGAAGTGTCGATCGTGTTCCAGCAGTACAACCTGTTCCCGCACAAGACCGCGCTGGAAAACGTGATGATGGCGCCGGTGTACGTGCTGAGGGAGCCGCGTGAGGAGGTACGCGCGCGCGCGATCGCGTTGTTGAAGAAGGTCGGTCTCGCCGCCAAGCAGGACAGCGTATCCTGGCGAGCTGTCCGGCGGTCAGCAGCAGCGCGTGGCGATCGCGCGCTCGCTGGCGATGCGGCCCGAAGTGATGCTGTTCGACGAGGTCACCGCGGCGCTCGATCCGGAGACGGTCAAGGAAGTGCTCAATACGATCCGGGAGCTCGCCGCCGAAGGCATGACCTGCATGCTGGTGACGCACGAAATGCGCTTTGCGCGCGAGCTCGCCGACACCGTCTATTTCACCGACGGCGGCGTCATCGTCGAATCGGGTCCGCCGGCAGAGCTGTTCGATCGCCCGAAGGTCGATCGGACGCGCGCCTTTCTGTCGCAGATACTCTAGGGTGGCTGCAGAGCTTGCGCCGCGAGCTGCATACTTCACTTTCCCGGAATGAGCACCGAGCTACTCTTTCGCGACGATGCCTATCTGAAGATCGCGCAGGCGCGGGTCGTCGCGGTCGATGAACGCGGCATCGAGCTCGACCGGACGATCTTTTATCCGCTGGGCGGCGGCCAGCTGGGCGACACCGGCGTGCTGGTCCGCGACAGCGGCGAGCGCATCGCCATCGCCGACACGCGCAAGGGCGACGATCCGGACAGCGTCCTGCACATCAGCCGCGCCGGGCATGCCGCGACCGGCGCCGGGCGAAACGCTGAGCCTCGAAATCGACTGGCCGCGGCGCCATGCGCTGATGCGGCTGCACACCGCGCTCCATGTCATGTCCTGCGTGGTCGTGGCGCCGGTGACCGGCGGCAACATCGCCCCCGACAAGGCCCGGCTCGATTTCGACATCGACATGAGCCTGCTCGACGCCGCGCGGATCGAGCAGGAGACCAATGCGCTGATCGCCCGCGGCGTCGACACCGAAACGGTCTGGATCACCGACGAAGAGCTCGACGCGCGTCCGGAGCTCGTCAAGACGATGAGCGTGCAGCCCCCGCGTCGGGCGGGGCGCGTGCGCCTGCTGCGCATTCCCGGCATCGATCTGCAGCCCTGCGGCGGCACGCATGTACGCAACATCGCCGAGATCGGCGCGATACGCGTGTTGAAAATTCGAAGCGAAGGCAAGCGCAACCGCCGCGTCGAGATTGCGCTGGCGGATCGCTGACCGCGGCCGCGATCGGCCGCCCGTCGGCGCTCCGGTGCGGTCGCTAGGTCTTCAACCGGTAACCGGTCTTGAAGATCCAGGCGACGATCGCCAGCGAGATCGCCATGAACAGCATCGTCATCGCCGAGACTAACGCCGACGCTGACGTCGGCGAGTGCCGTAGAAGCTCCAGCGGAATCCGCTGATCAGATAGACGACCGGATTGAACAGCGTGACCTTCTGCCAGAACGGCGGCAGCATGTCGATCGAATAAAAGCTGCCGCCGAGAAAGGTCAGCGGCGTGACGATCAGCAGCGGCACCAGCTGCAGCTTCTCGAAGCCGTCGGCCCAGATGCCGATGATGAATCCGACCAGGCTGAAGGTCACCGCGGTGAGCAGCAGGAACAGCAGCATCCACAGCGGGTGCAGTATCTGCAGCGGCACGAACAGGGCCGCCGTCGCCAGGATGATCAGGCCGAGGATGATCGACTTGGTCGCGGCCGCGCCGACGTAGCCGACGACGATCTCGAGATACGAGACCGGCGCCGACAGCAGCTCGTAGATCGTGCCGGTGAACTTGGGAAAGTAGATGCCGAACGACGCGTTGGAGATGCTCTGCGTCAGCAGCGACAGCATGATCAGCCCGGGGACGATGAACGCGCCGTAGCTGATGCCCTCGACGTGCTGGATGCGCGAGCCGATCGCGGCGCCGAAGACGACGAAATACAGCGACGTCGAGATAACCGGCGAGATGATGCTCTGCATCAGCGTGCGCCGGGTGCGCGCCATCTCGAACTTGTAGATCGCGCGGATCGCGTGGACGTTCACTTCTCCTCCCGCACCAGGCTGACGAAGATGTCTTCCAGCGAGCTCTGCGTCGTCTGCAGGTCCTTGAACTGGATTCCCGCCTTGTCCAGATCGTCGAGCAGCGCGGCGATGCCGGGCCGCTCGCCCTGCGTGTCGTAGGTGTAGATCGAGCTCGCTGCCGTCGCCGGCGAGCTCCAGATGGTGGCCGGCAAGCGCAGGAGGAATCGCGTCGAGCGGGTCGTGCAGCTGCAGCGTCAGCTGCTTCCGGCCGAGCTTGCGCATCAGCTCGGCCTTGTTCTCGACCAGGATGATCTCGCCCTTGTTGATGACGCCGACCCGGTCGGCCATCTCCTCGGCCTCGTCGATGTAATGCGTGGTCAGGATGATGGTCACGCCGCTCTCCCGCAGCGCGCGCACCAACCGCCACATGTCGCGCCGCAGCTCGACGTCGACGCCGGCGGTCGGCTCGTCGAGGAACAGGATCTGCGGCTCGTGCGACAGCGCCTTGGCGATCAGAAGGCGCCGCTTCATGCCGCCGGAAAGCGTGATGATCTTGCTGTCCTTCCTGCCCCACAAAGACAGGTCCTTGAGCACCTTTTCGATGTGCGCGGGATTCGGCGCTCTTGCCGAACAATCCGCGGCTGAACGATACCGTTCCCCATACCGACTCGAATGCGTCGGTGGTCAGCTCCTGCGGCACCAGCCCGATCATCGATCGCGCAGCGCGGTAGTCGCTCGACGATGTCGTGCCCGCCGACCAGGACCTGTCCCTCGGTCGGGTTGACGATCCCGCATATCGATGCCGATCAGCGTCGTCTTGCCGGCGCCGTTCGGACCCAGCAGCGCGAAGATCTCGCCGCGGCGAATGTCCAGGTTGATGTTTTTCAGCGCCTGGAGGCCCGAAGCGTAGGTCTTGGAGAGATTATTGACGGAGATGATCGATTGCATCGGAGGTGCGGTAACTGGAGGGAGTCGGTTTCGGACGTCAGGCCTGCCACACGCCGTAGCCCGCTTCACGCAGGCCGATCGCCAGCTCGACCTCCATTTCGCGCGCGCCGTCGTAGGGCATCGGGTTGTAGACCTCGTAGAGCTCGGGCAGCAAGCGCAGCCCGAATTTTTGCACGAATCGATTCGACTGGATACCGGCCTTGTGCTTGTCGAAGCGAATGTCGGGATCGAGGCCTGTCATGCCGACATAGACGCAGGGCTTGCCGGTGACGTAATCGGGATTGGCTTTGCGGAAGCGGGGCTCGTACAGGACGTCCTTCGACAACTCGACGACGTAGACGTGATAGCGGCGGCGGCGCGGCATTGTGGTATAAAAACGGTCGCTGTACGACTCGGATTGTGCGCTTTCGCGGCGCGCGCGCCTTCCGTTCCCGCTTTAGCAAGCTAGGAGTAGTCGTTGGACGATCTCAACCCGCAGGCCGAACAGATGGCCGACGAGTCGATGGTGCGGAACCTGGCCGCGCAGGCGCAAGCGATCTGGCCGCAGGAAGCGCCGCTTTTCGGCCGTTATGCGCTGCCTGCCGACGCCCGCATTCTGGATGCCGGTTGCGGCACCGGCGAGGCAGCCTCCCGGCTCGCCGGGCTTTTCCCGCGTGCCACTATCCTCGGCGTCGACATCATCGACGCGCATCTGGAGCTGGCCCGCTCGCGCTACCGAAGTCTCGCCTCCCGGCTCTCATTCGAGCACCAGAGCGTCTACGCGCTCGCCGCGGCCGATCGCAGTTTCGACCTCACCGTCTGCCGGCACGTCATCCACGCGATTCCCTATCCCGAGCGGGTGCTCGCCGAGCTCAAGCGCGTGACCCGGCCCGGTGGCTATCTGCACCTGATTCCGGAAGACTACGGGATGCTGCATTTTCAGCGCGGCGCGCTCGATCCACAGGACTTCTGGCACATCGTTCCGACGCGATTCGGCGCTGCGACTGGAACCGATCTTTTCATCGGGCGCAACGTCTTCGGAATTCTCGCCGCGATGAAACTCGAGGCCATCACTGTCGACTACGTCGTCGTCGACACGGTGCGCGTGCCGCGGCAGACGTTTGCATCCATCCTCGAAGCCTGGCGTGACGGCTATGTCGAGCCGATCGGCGAACTGACGCCGATCACGCGCGAGCAGGCGCTCGCGTATTTCGAGCAGATGATCGCGGATATCCGCAATCCGCATCGCTACGCGGCATGGATGGTCCCGGTAGTGAGCGCGCGGGTGCCGGGGGCGCTGGCCCGATGATCCCGCCCGTGGCTGCCGCAGGTCCCGGTCGAGCTCGATAGCCGGCGATGCGCTACTCGATCTTCTCGCTCGCCCGCAACGCGCGAGCCGCCACGAGCACTGGCCGCTGGCCTGGCGCAGCCCCGAGCCGAAGCCGCGCTACGACGCGATCATCGTCGGCGGCGGCGGCCACGGCCTCGCGACCGCCTACTACCTCGCGAAGGAGCACGGCATCAGCAACGTCGCGGTGCTGGAGAAGGGCTGGCTCGGCGGCGGCAACACCGGCCGCAACACGACGATCGTCCGCTCGAACTACCACCTCGACCCGAACGCGCATTTCTACGAGTTCTCGCTGAAGCTCTGGGAGAGCCTGTCGCAGGAGCTCAACTTCAACGTGATGTACAGCGCGCGCGGCGTGCTGAACCTCGTGCATTCGCCCGCCGACATGGACGCCGCGATCCGCCGCGGCAACGCGATGCGGTTGAACGGCATCGACGCGAAGTTCCTGACGCCGCGACGAGATCGCGCGCCTGGATTCCCGAGCTCGACTGCTCGCCGTCGGCGCGCTTCCCGATCGTCGGCGGCCTGCTGCAGCCGCGCGGCGGCACGGTGCGCCACGACGCCGTCGCGTGGGGCTACGCGCGCGCCGCCGACGCGCGCGGCGTCGACATCATCCAGCAATGCGAGGTGACCGGCATCCGCATCGAGCGCGGCGCCGTCGCCGGCGTCGAGACGACGCGCGGCTTCATCGCGACGCCGCAAGCTCGGGATCGCGGTCGCCGGGCAACTCGAGCCGCGCTGGCGGCGATGGCGGGCATGCGGCTGCCGATCGAAACGCACGTGCTGCAGGCGATGGTGTCCGAGCCGATCAAGCCGGTGCTCGACACCGTCGTCGACCTCGGGCGCCGTGCACTTCTACATCAGCCAGTCCGACAAGGGCGAGCTCGTCATGGGCGGCGATCTCGACTTCTGCAATTCGTACGCGCAGCGCGGCAACCTGCCGATGATCGAGCATGTCGTCAGCGCGTGCCTCGCGCTCTTCCCGAGCTTCGGGCGGCTGAAGCTGATTGCGCAGCTGGGGCGGCATCATGGACATGACGATGGACGGCAGCCCGATCATCGCGAAGCTGCCGGTCGACGGCCTCACGATGACCGGCGGCTGGTGCTACGGCGGCTTCAAGGCGACGCCCGCCTCCGGCTGGCTGCACGCGTACACGATCGCGCGCGACGAGCCGCATCCGCTCAACGCCGCGTTCACGCTGGAGCGCTTCGCCGAGGGCCGGATGATCGACGAGAAGGGCGCCGGGCCGTAGCCCGGGCGCATTGATGGACGCACGGACGCTTGCGATGCTGCTGATCCCCTGCCCGTGGTGCGGGCCGCGCAACCAGGTCGAGTTCACCTACGGCGGCGACGCGACGCTGCAAGCGCCCGCGCCGACGGATGCGCCGGTCGAGGCGTGGTTCGACTTCGTCTATCTGCGCGACAATCCCGTGCGGCCCGCACGACGAGTTGTGGCTGCACAGCGCCGGCTGCCGCCGCTGGTTCAAGGTGCGCCGCGACACGCGCACGCACGACATCCTCGCGAGCGCCCGCCCCGACCAGGCGCTGCCGCGGAGGCGAGCCGTGACGCAATCGCATCGCCTGCGCAGCCGGCGGCATCGTCGATCGCTCGCGCGCGCTGCGCTTTCACTTCGACGGCGCGGCGCTACGAGGGCCATCCGGGCGACACGCTCGCCTCGGCGCTGCTCGCCAACGGCGTGCATCTGGTCGGGCGCAGCTTCAAGTATCACCGGCCGCGCGGCATCGTCACCGCCGGCGCCGACGAGCCCAATGCGCTGGTGCAGCTCGCGCGCGGCGCGCGCACCGAGCCCAACGTGCGCGCGACGACAGCAGGAGCTCTACGACGGCCTCGTCGCCGCCAGCCAGAACCGCTGGCCGTCGCTGCGCTTCGACATCGGCGCGCTCAACGACGTCGCTGTCGCCGCTGCTTCCCGGCCGGCTTCTACTACAAGACGTTCATGTGGCCGCCCGCGCCCGCGCGGTGGCTGCGCTACGAGCATGCGATCCGCCGCGCCGCCGGCCTCGGCCGCGCGCCGCGCGAGCCCGATCCCGACCACTACGAGCATCGCTACGCGCACTGCGACGTGCTGGTCATCGGCGGCGGGCCGGCGGGCCTCGCCGCGGCGCAGCTGCCGCGGCGCATGCGGCGCGCGGGTGATCGCTCTGCGACGAAAACCCGGCGTTCGGCGGCAGCCTGCGCGGCGACCGACGGTCGACGATCGACGGCACGCCGGCCGCGACTGGGCTCGCCGCGCGCACGGCGAGCTCGCCGCGAACGGCGACGTCACGCTGCTGCCGCGCACGACCGCGTTCGGCTATTACGATCAGAACCTGGTCGGCCTGGTCGAGCGCGTTGCCGACCACCTGCCCGAGCCGCCGCCGATTCACGCCGCGCCAGCGGCTGTGGCATGTTCGCGCCGGCGCAGTCGTGCTCGCCAGCGGCGCGCACGAGCGCGGCATCGCCTACGCGGACAACGATCTGCCCGGCACGATGCTCGCCGGCGCAGCGCAGACCTATGTCAACGCTACGGCGTCAAGCCCGGAACGCGCGCGGTCGTCTTCGCCAACAACGACAGCGCCTACGACAGCGGCGCTCGCGCTTGCACGAGGCGGGCGTCGCCATCGCGGCGATCGTCGACGCGCGGCCGGAAGGCGCACTCGTCGGCGACCATCCGCAGCGCGCGCGCGCCGCCGGCATGCCGATACTCGCCGGCAGCGTCGATCGTCGGCGCACACGGCAGGCTGCGCGTTGCCGGCGTCGACCTCGCACCGCTCGACGGCGGCGCGGCAACACGGGTCGATTGCGATCTCGTCTGCGTGTCGGGCGGCTGGAATCCGGCGGTTCACCTCTATTCGCAGTCGCGCGGCAAGCTTCGCTACGACGACGCGCTGGCGACGTTCGTGCCCGACGCCTCGCCGCAGGCGATCGTCGCCGCCGGCGCGGCGAACGGCAAATTCGACTTGAGCGCCGCGCTCGCCGACGGACATGCCGCGGGACTCGCCGCCGCCGCGCAGTCGGGCTTTGCCGCTCGCACCGCGCAGGCCGCACCGACCACCGCCGCCGTGTCGACCGGACCGCTTGCAGCGCGCTGTGGTCGGTGCCGTCGCGCCGCGGCGCCAAGTGCTTCGTCGACTGGCAGAACGACGTGACCGTCGCCGACATCGCGCTCGCCGCGCGCGAAGGCTATCGCTCGATCGAGCATCTGAAGCGCTATACGACGCTGGGCATGGGCACCGACCAGGGCAAGACCGGCAACATCGTCGGTCTTGCGCTGCTGGCCGCCGAGCTCGGCGTGAGCGATGCCCCAAGTCGGCACCACGACGTTCCGCCCCCCGTACACGCCGGTGACGCTCGGAGCGCTGGCCGGACACGAGGTCGGCGCGAACCTCGAGCCGACGCGGTATTCGGCGATGCACGACTGGCATGTCGCGCACGGCGCGCGCTTGCGTCAACGCCGGCCTGTGGAAGCGGCCGCACTCGTATCCGCGCGCGCGGCGAATCGGAGGACGACGCGGCCAACCGCGAAGCGAAGAACGTGCGCAGCAATGTCGGCGTGGTCGACGTGTCGACGCTCGGCAAGATCGAGCTGCAGGGACGCGACGTCGCCGAGTTCCTCAATCGCGTCTATATCAACCGCTGGGACACGCTGGCAGTCGGACGCTGCCGCTACGGCGTGATGCTGCGCGACGACGGCATGGTGTTCGACGACGGCACGACTTCGCGGCTCGGCCGAATCGCATTACGCTGATGACGACGACGACCGTGAACGCGGTCAACGTCATGCAGCATCTGGAATGCCTGCTGCAGGTCGAATGGCCGGAGCTCGAGGTGTTCGCCACATCGGTCACCGAGCAATGGGCGGCGGCGGCGCTGGCGGGCCCGATGGCGCGCGAGGTGCTCGCCGAGCTCGTGATCGATCGACGTTTCCAACGCGGCGTTTCCGTTCCTTGCGGTCGGCGAATGCGAGCTCGCCGCCGGCGGCGCGCGCATCCCGGCACGGCTGTTCCGCATGAGCTACTCGGGCGAGCTCGCCTACGAGATTCACGTGCCGGTCGACGCACGGCCTCGCGATGTGGGAAGCGATCATCGGCGCAGGAGAAGCCGTTCGGCATCATGCCGTACGGCACCGAGGCGATGAGCACGTTGCGCATCGAAAAGGGCCACGTCGTGGTCGGACCCGAGGCCGACGGCCGCACGACCGCCGACGACCTCGGCATCGGCAAGCTCGTCAGCCCGGCGAAATGGTGCATCGGCAAGCCGCTGCTCGCGCGCCCGGCGTTGACCGCGCCCGAGCGCTGGCAGCTCGTCGGCCTGACCGCGATCGACGGGACGATTCCGCGCGGCGGAAAGCTCGTCGCCGATCCCGGAGCAGCGCCGCCCGATCCCGATGCTGGGCCACGTCAGCTCGTGGTGCTGGAGTCCGAACCTCGACGCTTCGATCGGACTGGCGCTACTCGAGCGCGGCCGCGCGCGGCACGGCGAGACGCTTGTGGGCGGTCTCGCCGCTGGCGGGTGCGCAGGTCAAGGTGCGCGTCGGGCCGCCGTGCTTCATCGATCCCGAAGGAGAGCGGCTGCGTGTCTGAATCGACCGACGAATCGATCGGCTCGACGGCGCCGGGCGCACTACGGCGCCGCGGGCTCGTCGGTTTTCTTGAGCGAAGCGACGATCGCAACGCGCGTGGAACGTGCAGGGCGAGCGCCGACTCGTCGCCGTTGCGCGCCGAAGTGCAGCGCATCGCAGGGGTCGCGCTGCCGGGCGCCGCCAATACGACCAGCCAGGCCGCAGGCGTGCGTCGCGCTGTGGCTGGGACCTCAATCGTGGCTGCTGGTCGCCGCCGACGCTGACCCACTCGGCAATTTCGCCGCCGCGCGCGATGCGTTGAACGCCGCCGGCGGCGCGCTGTTCGACGTTTCGGCGAGTCGGGTCGCCTATGTCATCGACGGACCGCGGGCAGTGGACGTGCTGGCCACCGGCTGCCCGCTCGACTTCGATCCGCGTTTATTCGGCGCCGGACAATGCCGGCAAAGCCTGTACGGACGTGTCCCTGCGTTGTTCTACCGGCAAGCCACAACGCCGGCTTGCACGCTGCTGGTGGCGAGGAGCTTCGCCCGTGACACCTGGCATTCGCTGTGCATGACGGCCGCGCCTTACGGCTACACGGTGCGCGCAGCAGCAAGTTTCGCCTGATCGATCGCCGGCGATCCAGCCCCTTGTCCATCAACTCCAGGGAAACGGGCTGCGGCTCACCGGATGCAGCTTGCCTGCGGCGTAGCGCGAGAACCGGAACGGCTCGAGCAACGCGGGCCTGGCGCCGAGCAACTCGTCGGCGACCAGCTTGCCGACGCCGATCATCTTGTAGCCGTGATTGGAATCCGCGATCACATAGACGTTCTCGCGGAACCGGTCGAAAACCGGAAAGCTGTCGGGCGTAAAGCAGCCGATTCCCCCCGACGGCTCGTTGCGGTATACGCCGTGCTTGCCTTCGAAGCGCTTCTGGCAATGCGCGAGCGCCGAGGTCCACATGTCGGCGAAATTGTCGTCGACGACGAACTCCGGCGACTTCGGGCCATACGGATCGACGCGCACCTGGTCGGCGTCGCGCTCGACCGTGGCCGGCATCGCACCGCCCTGGACGCCGCCGAAATGGAAGTCGGGCTTGTAATACAGGCCCCACAGCTGGTCGGTGATCAGCTCGTCCGTCGCGGTCCGAGTACAGCGGCGCGTCGGTGTCGACGTGTATCACCGGCGGCATCGCGCCGTCGTTGGTCTTCTGGAAATCCGGATCGACTCCCAGCGTGCCTTCCTGCAGCGCCATGTAGTGCCACATGCGCACGCCTTCGTGCGTCGCGCCGTCGCGCCCCTTGACAGCGATCTGCTTCGGCAGGGCGAGCATGTTCCAGATCGAATTGATCCACGGCCCGACGGCAACGACGACCTGGTCGCAGGCGATCGTTCCGGTGTCGGTCTCGACCGCGCGGACCGCGCCGGAACCGCCGTCGCTGCGGAATCCGGTCACCGCGACGCCGGTCACGATGTCGACGCCCAGCGCCCGCGCCTTGCGCTCGAGCCCGGCGAGCGACGCCTTGTTGTTCGCATAGCCGCCGCGCTTTTCGTGCAGCACCGAAGTGATGTTCTTCGCCTGCCAGTCGTGCAGCAGACCCTGCATGTAGCGAAGCGAATCGGCTTCGCCCTCGATGAACGTCGACTCGTAACCGATCGCCTTCTGCTGCTCGTAGATCGTCCCGACCTGCGCACGCATCACCTCGGGGCTGATCTGCATGTAACCGACCGGGTGATAGCTGTAGGCTTCCGCGTCGCTTTCCCAGACCTCGACGCATTGCGCCATCAATTCGCGCATCGCCGGCTGGTAGTAGTTGTTGCGCACGACGCCGCAGGCGATGCCCGAGGCGCCGGCGCCGATGCCCGTCTTGTCGAGCACCACGATACGCACGCCGCCCGCGCCGACAATCTTGCCGCTCGCCTTGAGCTTTTGCGCGAGGTGCATCGAGGTCGACAAGCCGTGGATGCCGGCGCCGATGATGACGTAGTCCGCGCGGTCAGGGAGTCGAGACATTGCGATTGTCCTTGGTTGGGATTTCAATCATCGATCATCTCGACATCGTTTGCCAGCCACCGCCCCGAACGCGACGTCGTCTGACGCGAAAGCGACGCCGCAATGTTTCAGGTCGCGGGGGACAAGAGCTCGTCGATCAGCGCGGGCAACGCCGTAGCCTCGATCGGCAACGAGCCGAGCAGAGCGGCGATGCGCGAGCTCCGACGCGGCCCGAGGACCGGCTCGGCCAGCTCGCGGTACTTGGCGCGGATTTCCTCGTCGGACAGCGGATGCTCGGCCCCGCCGCGCGCCTGCGCCGGCTCGGAGACGAGCGACCGGCCGTCGGCGAGTGCGATACGGACCCGCGCCCAGCGCTCGGCGGGAAAGCGGCGCGAGAATTCGTCGTCTTCGGCCAGAGAGAACGTAGCGAGCAGCCGCGCGACGCGCGGATCGCCGAGGCCGGTGGCGCCGATCTCGGCGGCGCCGACTCTTCCGAAAATCAGCGCCGCCGCCACCGGAAACGGCAGGCTGTATTGCGCCTCGTCCGTGGTCGCCGGCATACGGCACTGCGAGCCCAGGTCGATCGCTTCGCGAAAGCTATCGATCCCGATCGCGATGATGTCGTCGACGTCGAAGCGGTGCGCAAGCTTGAGCGAGAGGGCAGCCTCGACCGCCGGCTGCGCCCAGCGGCAGATCGGATAGGCCTTGAAATACTGCTCGCGGATGCGCCAGCGCTGGCCCAGGTCGCTCCACAAAGCCTTCACGTCGTCCGCTTCGACCGTCAGCGCCGGCGCACCGGTAAAGCCTTCGCGCGCCAGCAGCGCGGCGGTCACGCCGGTGTGTGCGCCCCAGGCGGAGCCGTCCTTGAGCATCGTCGGCTGCGCACAGACCCGAAGGATCTGGCCGCGCGGTCCCAGATATTCGGCAATCCCCAGCGCGTCGCGCATTCGGCGTTCGTCGAAGTCCATCAGCCGCCCGCCGAGCGCGGCGCAGCCGAGCGCGTTCCAGGCGCCCGAGCAATGGTAATCGGATGTCGTCGCGTGCAGCGCGATGCCGGCCCGCGTCGCGAGCTCATAGCCTAAGACCAGGCAGGCGATGAACTCGCGGCCGTCGACGCGCCTGCGCTCGCCGATACCGCCATCGATGTAAGCGAGCAGCGCCGGCAGCAGCGCGACGCCGGCATGTCCCTTGGTCAACACGTGTCCGTCGTGGGCGTCGACCGCATCGATCGTAGCCGCACCCGCGAAGGCCGCGCCGGCAAGGCTGGCACGGCGCCCGTCGAACAGGATCCGCGCCTCGCGATCCCGGCCGCACATCTGCCTCGACGCGTAGGCATTGACGATGGCCGCCGCCGGTGTGTGCGCGCCGGCCGCGGCAACGCCGATCAGGTCGAGGAGACAACGCAGCGCCATCCGGACGACGTCGTCCGGCAGCGCGTCGAACTCGAGCTCGCGCGCCAGCGCGGCTGCGCCCGCATAGCGCGGCGTTTGCCGCACCGGGCGCGTCGCGAGCTCCGCCATCAGATCAAGCCGTTGCTCTTCAGAAATCCCGATGCCACTTCCTCGACCGTCTTCTTGTCGACATCGACACTAGCGTTGAGCTTGGCCATCGTTTCGTCGTTGAGCTTGGCGGAGAGCGCGTTCAGCGCATCGGCGATCTTCGGATACTTGTCGAGAATTTCCTTGCGCACGACCGGCGTCAGGTTGTACCACGGCGCGTAATGCTTGTCGTCCTTGAGCACGACAAAGTTGAACGCAGGGATGCGGCCGTCGGTTGCGAACACCACGCCGACGTCGACTTGGCGATCCTTCAATGCCGAATAGACGAGACCGGTGTCCATGCGCTTGACGTTGTCACGCTCAAACTCGAACCCGTACGCGGTCTGCCATCCGGGCAAGCCATCGGGCCGGGCATAGAACTCCGCGTTCGACGCGAACGTGAGCTTGGCGCCTCCTTTGACCGCTTTGGCGAGGTCGCTCATGGTCACGATGTTGAGCTTCTGCGCCTGATCGCGATTCATCGCGAAGCCGTAGGTGTTGTTGACCTGCGACATGTTGAGCCAGACGAGGCCCTTGGCGGCGTCGACTTCCTTGATGCGCTTGTACGTATCTTCGGCCGACGCGAACTTGTCGGTGATCTTGTTGAATACGCCCAGACCGGTACCCGTGTATTCCCAGTACACGTCGACCTGGCCGTTTTCCAGCGCCGAGCGCACCGCCGCGCTGCCCATGCCGGCCTCGCGTTTCGGACTGAAGCCTTTCGCCTTCAGCAGCTCCACCGTCATCGCCGTCATGATCTGCTGCTCGGTGAACGCCTTGCCGCCGACCACGATCGTCTGCGCGGCCGTGGCAACGCTCAGCGCCGCCGCCACAATTCCACCGCAAAGAATGCCCATCGCCTTGTTCATCGCGCCTCTCCTGGATGTAAGCCTCAAGAATTCCGCAGCGGATTGACGCCGCGCGGTACCAGCCAATACTGCACCTGCCCGAACAGGAAATCCACGGCTACCGCGAGCAGCGCGGTCGGGATCGCACCTGCCAGCATCATCCCGTACTCCTGCAGATCGATGCCGGTGAAGATGAGTTCGCCCAAGCCGCCGCCGCCGATCAGAAAGGCGATCGGCGCGGTGCCCACGTTGACAGCCATCGCCGTGCGTATGCCGGCGAAGATCACGAACAGCGCGTTCGGCAGCTCGACCCGGCGCAGGATCGCGCCGGGACTCATGCCCATCCCCTGCGCGGCGTCGACCAGATGCCCCGGCACGGCGCGCAGCCCCGCGTAGGTGTTGCGCACGATGGGAAGCAGTGTGGCGACCCACAGACCGACGATCGCGGGCAAGGGGCCGATGCCGAGCAAAGTCATCATCAGCGCGAGCTTGCCTAAGGTCGGGATCGAGGTCGCCATGTTGACCGCCTGCATCGTCGCTTCCGCATAGCGCGCCATCGACGGCCTGGAGAGCCAGATGCCGAGGCTGACGCCGGTGACGATGGCCGCGCCACCGGACACCGCGACCAGCACCAGATGCTGCTTGGTCAGATAAATGATGTCCTTGCGATAGCGCAGGATGTCCGTCCACAACCCGCTTGCCACCAGCACCCAGACAATCGCCAGCGCGATGCCTGCCAGCACCGCGTAGGGCAGCATCGAGCGCTGTCCCGTCTGCCAACTGCGGGCGGCGGTAGTCATTGGAGCGACGCTCCCCGCGCGCCGGCGGGTGCCGCGAGTCTCGCGGCGACCGAGTCGCGTGTGACGATCCCGACGACGTGGCCGTTGGCGTCGACGCAGCGCAGGACGTCGACGCCTTGCTCGAGAAAAAGCGTCGCCACGCGCCGCAGATCGTCGGTCGGGCTGACCACAGGAGCGTGCGGTGGGGCCGTGGAATCCCCGCTGCCAGCGCCGCTCACGACTTCGCTGACGGGAATTCGGCGCAGTCGCTTCAACGTTCGATCGCTGCCGACGAAGCTGGCGACGAACTCGTTGGCGGGTCGGCCGAGCAACTCGTCGGGCGCCGCGTACTGCTCGAGCCGGCCGGCGCGAAAGATCGCGATGCGGTCGGCCATCTTCACCGCTTCGTCGATATCGTGGCTGACGAACAGGACAGTCTTGCGCAGCGCTTTTTGCATGCGCAGAAACTCGTCCTGGATGACTTCGCGATTGACCGGGTCCACCGCGCCGAACGGCTCGTCCATCAACAGCACGGGCGGATCGGCGGCGAGCGCGCGGGCGACGCCGACACGCTGCGCCTGTCCGCCCGAAAGCTCGTTCGGATACCGGTCGAGAAATTCTGCGGGATCCAGCGCCAGCATCGCCAGGAGCTCTTCGGCGCGCCGGCGCATCCGGGCGCGATCCCAGTTCAATAGTCGCGGCACGACCCCGATGTTCTCGGCCACCGTCATGTTGGGAAAAAGCCCGATCTGCTGGATCACATAGCCGATGGTGCGACGCAATTCCACGGGGTCGGCGGCGCTGGTGTCGCGTCCCTCGATGAATACCTTGCCCGAAGTCGGCGCAACGAGCCGATTGATCATGCGCAAGGTCGTCGTCTTGCCGCAACCGGACGGCCCCAGCAAAACGCAGGTCTCGCCGGCGCCCACTTCGAAACTCACGCGATCCACCGAGGCGGCGCCGCCGTGCGCCGACGGGTAGATCTTGGTGAGCGATTCGAGCCGAATCATGTTTGTGGCACCATCGGACGCATCAGCCCGCACGTTCCGCGGCGCCCTTCGGCGTGAGTCGGCGCTGCAGCCAGAGCAGCCCGTAGTCTGCCGCGATGGCGAGCAGGGCCAGCGCCAGCGCGCCGGTGATCAATTGGCGGATGTCGGTCTGCGAGATTCCGCGGGAAATGAAGGTGCCGAGCCCGCCAGCGCCGATGTAGGCGGCGATCGCGGTCACGCCGATGTTGATGACGACGGCAATCCGCACGCCCGCGATGATCACCGGCAGCGCGATCGGGATTTCGACGCGCAGAAGGCGCTGCGAAGTCGACATGCCCATGCCGATCGCGGCCGAGCGCAGCGCGGGATCGACGTTGCGTATCGCGGTATAGGTATTGCGCACGATCGGCAGCTGCGCGTAGAGCATCGCGGCGATCACCGCCGGCAGGTAGCCGATGCCCTGGCCGATCTTCGACAGCAGCGGAATCAGGACGCCGAACAATGCGATCGAAGGAATCGTCATCACGATCGAGCCCAGGTAAAGCACGGTGTCCGCGGTGCGTTGACTCTGGGTGATCGCAATGCCCAGCGGAACCCCGGTCAGGATTGCAAAACCGACAGCTACGCCGACGATCGAGATGTGCTCGACCGTGCGCTCGCCGATGGCTGGCAGGTTGTGCAGAATAAAAACCAGTGTCTCCACGACATCCTCGAAAGCGGCTTGCCCCGCCATGCTGCGAGGCGCTCGCCGCAGCATAGTCGGCGCGCCGGGAGGCAAGTGTTACAGATACGACCCGGGTTGGTCCATTGCGGACTTTGGCGGCGCAGCTGGAAAGACGCGGCACCGCTTGAGTCCCGGCGTCCCGACGCCGGCCGAACGCCGCCCGGGCGTCGCACCGGCGACAATCGGCGTCGCCTGGCGGCTGGTCGGCGACCGACCGAGATGCGATAGTTGCGACTTCACGCCCGGGACATCGCCATGACTGCAACCGCAACGCAACGGCCTTCGAACTCGCTGCTGCAACGCCTCGATCAGGGGCCGGTAATCTGCGCCGAGGGGTACGTATTCGAGCTCGAGCGGCGCGGGTATCTTCAGGCCGGCGCCTTCGTCCCCGAGGTAGTGCTCGAGCATCCCGAAGTCGTCGCTCAACTGCACCGCGATTTCGTGCATGCCGGATCCGATGTGGTGGAAGCGCTTACCTACTACGCGCATCGCGAAAAGTTGCGCATCATCGGCCGCGAAAAGGACCTGGAGCCAATCAACCGACGCGCACTGGACATCGCCAAGGCCGTGGCGGCTGAAAGCGGCGCCTTCTTCGCCGGCGACATCTGCAACACCAACGTCTACGATCCGGGCGACGCCGCATCGCATAAGGCGGTGCGCGCAATGTTCGAAGAGCAGGTCGGCTGGGCAGTCGACGCGGGCGTCGATTTCATCATCGGCGAAACGTTTTCCTATGCGCAGGAAGCGCTGATCGCGCTCGACGTGGTCAAGCGCGCAGGGCAGACGGCGGTGATCACGCTCGCGATGCACCAGGCCGACGTGACGCGTGAGAACTGGGGCGTCGTCGACGCGTGCAAGCGGCTGGCGGACGCCGGCGCCGATGTCGTCGGCCTGAATTGCATCCGCGGCCCGGCGACGATGATGCCGCTGCTGCGCGAGATACGCGCCGCGGTCAAGACGCATATCGCGGCGCTGCCGGTTCCCTACCGGACCAGCGAGCGCGAGCCCTCGTTCCAGTCGCTGCGCGATGCGCACTGGCATTACGAGGAAGGGTCCCGGCCTTTTCCGGTCGCGCTCGACCCGTTTACCTGCAATCGCTTCGAGATCGCGGAATTCGGCCAGCAGGCGCTCGGCCTCGGCATCCGCTATCTCGGCGTGTGCTGCGGTGCCGGGCCCCACCACATTCGCGCGCTGGCCGAGGCCGTGGGCAAGCGTCCGCCGGGCAGCAAATACTCCGCCGACATGTCGAAGCACGCCTTCCTGGGCTCGCACGAGCGGATCAAGAAGGTTCAGAAGGACTACGCGAACAAGCTCTAGCGATTCGGCTTGCGGTCGCGACGGACGAGCGACGCGGAACGCTCGTCGCTCGGCTTGTGACCGTAGACGGCGCGATAGCAACGGCTGAAATGCGAGGCCGATGCGAATCCGCAGGCCACCGCGACGTCGAGAATCGGCTTGGCGGTTTGCAGCAGCAATTCCCGCGCCCGGTCGAGCCGCAACTCCAGATAGTGGTGGCTCGGGCTCGCATGCAGGTATTTCGCGAACAGGCGCTCGAGCTGTCTTGGTGACAGGCCGACGTCGGCGGCGATTTGCTGAACGTCGCGCGGCTCGTCGGCCGTGCTTTCCATGAGCCCGATCGCGGCGATCAACTTCTGGTTGGCCACGCCCAGCCGGGCCTGGATCGCCATGCGCTGCCGATCCTGCGTCCCACGGATCCGTGGATGGATGAATTGCTCGGATACATCGTTGGCCAGCGCGCGCCCGTTGCGGTCGGTGATCAACTGCAGCATCATGTCCAGCCCCGCAGTTCCGCCCGAGCACGTGTAGCGGCTGCCATCGATGACGAAGATATCGGTCGTGGTGCGGACACGCGGAAACTGCTCGCCGAACGCCGCCAGATTTTCCCAATGCAATGCGCATCGCCGGCCGTCGAGCAATCCGGCGTGCGCCAGCGCGTAGCCTCCGAGGCTGATTCCGCCGACCGACGCGCCGCTGCGCACCAAGCCGCGCAGCCACTGGGCGAGGGGCTTGTCGCGCGCGCCGGCATCGGGCGTGCCGGCGCAGACCAGCAGCAAATCGAGGGGAACATCGTCGCGGATCGACGCGCCGGCCGCGACATCGATGCCGTTGCTCGCACGCACCGGATCGCCGTCGCGCGAAAACAGCTGCCAGGCGAACAGCCTCTCTCCGGACAGCCGATTCGCCGCGCGCAGCGGCTCGATCGCGGCGGCGAAAGCCATCATCGGAAAATCGGGAACCAGATAGAAACCGACGGTGTACGGCCGTGTGCCGCCGCGTGACGGCGCGGCGCGCGGCGGCCGGATATCGGCGCTGATCGGCGGCGCCTTCGTCGGTGACGGCATCGGTCGATGTTACCGCGCTGCCGCCGACCGCGGGTGCGGGGCAAACTTCCCCGCCTCGAGTCTAGCCAGTGCGTCGCGCCAAGCTCGTCCGACGTGCGACGCCCAAAGCGAGGTTGGACGCCTTATACCCGAACGGCCGGGTCGCTACCGCGTTGCGCTCTTCTGGTGCAGCTTGGCCTTGGCCCGGGCGAAGTACTCGTCGAAATACTTCATGACCTCGTCGACGTGCTTCGGCGTGTCCGACGGCCTGACTTCGTGCTCCGAAGCGCCGTTGTCCGCGCACCAGAGGCGGGAATCGCTGACGACGGTGCCCTTCGCCTTCCTCCCCGTCTGCATGTCCTCGAGATAAATGTAGCAGCGAACGACCGGCTCGGGCTTCTCCCAGTCGATCACGGCCTTGTCGTTCTTGCGGAATCCGCGCTTCTCCAGCGCGGCCATCACATCCAGGAAGCGGTGAAATGCGCGGTCGTCGTATTTCAAATCATTGCGCCAGAATTGCGTGCTCAGCAGAACCTTGTTCCCGTCCGAGTCAGTCAGGTACAGATAAGGACCGACCGCTCTTTCCTGCTGCTCGGGAGAATTGACCGGTTGCGCCGCGGCGCCCCCGGCCAGAATGACAGTAATGGCGAGCGCGAACAGTAATTTGAACATGAGAGGCTCCTCTTTGGCCGCGCCGGCCGCCGGCGCCGCCCGTTTCCGCTTACTTGCGGTACGCGTACGTCGACCGAGCGCTGGCTATGCAACGATCTTCGTCCTCATTGCGGAAGTCGTTGCACTTGTCGCGCGCCGCCTCGTAGGCGTCTTCCGCCCGTTCCTCTGCCGATACGCTATGCATTTCGCGGCGCTTATAGGTAACGCGCGCCTCGTTCATCCGGGTGTTATACGCTACCCGCGCCTGCTCGCGACAGGCCTCGCGCTGAGCAGCGTTGCCGTTTGCACAGCTGGTCCGTGCCATTTCATAGTCGTGCTCATACCGGTCGCGGGCGACGCGCCAATCGGCGCGCACGCGCGCAGCGGCGTCCGATATCTTCTCTCCGCCGCGCTCGATGTCCTTCCCGGCGCCCTGCATCGTGTTGCAGGCGGCCAAGCCGATCGCGCAGGTGGTTGCCAAAACAAGCTGTGTCCATGCATTCATTTTGAGGTTGCTCCTGAGTGTTCGTAACAAGGGCCGTTGCATCGGCCCCAATTGCGTGTCCTCGGCAGCCTCCCGAAATACCGGCCACGGACTCGTGAAACCCGAAATTAACCGAGGCCCCGGTTCCAAAAAATAGGACGGCCGCTGAATCGGATGTAGGAGTCGAAACCGGCGACCAGAGAAATCAGAAAAAAGATCAGCGCCTATTTCAGCATGACGAATTCCTTCCAGCGCGCTGACTAACCGCCCAGTGCGGCCCGACTAGCCAGCGCCGGGAAGAGTTTCATCGACGAAGGGTCAGCGACGACTCAGCAGCGCCCCCGCCAGGAAACCGACAGCAGCGGCGACACCGACCATCTGCCAGGGATTGTCACTGACATAATCATCGGCAACGCGTCCCGCAGCTCGGGCGCGGCTGATCGCATCCTCCTGCAACTCCTGCACCGCGTCGGTGGCGGAACGAAGCTTGGCTTCCACTTGCGAGAACAAGTTACTCGCCTTCTCCCCGGTTTCCTTGGCGGCTTGTCCGAGCATCGATTCGACTTGCGTCAGCTGGTCGCGGACATCCCGCGCCCTCGGCGCGCGATTGCGACGCCATCCGGTAGCGCTCATTTTTGCCTCCTCAGTCGAGATCCGCGTGTCGAATCACGAATTACTCACTTGTTTTACGAATTACTCACTTGTTTTCATCTTGCTTGACCTGCCCCTTGCGCGCGCCTTTGTCTTCCACCTTGCCCTGCGGCTCACCTTTGGCCTCGTGCTGTGCGCCCTTGTTCTCGCCACCTCGCGCTTGTTGCGGACCGTGATTTTCCCCGCCGCCTTGCGGCGCAGCTTGCGCCGCCTTGGCCGGCGGGCTCCCCTGGGCCTGCGGCGGGCCTGGGGGACGTATCCTTTCCTGCGGAGCATTTTGATGCCCCTGCATTTGCGCCGCTGACTGCGGAGGACGCCCCTGCCCTTGCGTCGATTGCTGCTGTTGCTGCTGGTGTAGCTGTTCTTGTTGCTGCTGCCGCTGTCGATTCATCTGTTGACGCTGCTGTTGTTCCGCTTGCGGCGCCGTTCCCTGCTGCACAGGCTGTTGCGTCTGCGTACGGGCCCGGCCGGCGTTGCCCTGCGGCTGGAGTTGTTGTTGGCCCTGTTGCCCCTGAAGCCGACCCTGGGCAGAGTGCTGCTGAAAATGTTGTTGTGCTACGGCCTCGCGAGGCTGATAGCGGTAGTTCTGCGATCGAATCACCTGCTGTTGCTCGACGGCGCGAGGATAGTTGCCGCCCGAATATTGCCGCTGGTAAACCGGCAGCGGCGCGGCGGCGGGGACAGACCGGCGATCCCACCGGTCCCATCCGACGCGACGCTGCTCCCAGGTATGGCCCCAGTGTTCACCCCAGCGCGGCGGCCCGTCGCGATACCAGCTGCGAAAATAAACCGGCGGCGCCCGGTAGTAGCGCACGGGAACGAGCAACAGGAACTGGGGTACGTAGACCGGTGCGACCAGTTGCCACGGTCCGTTGTACCACTCGCTTGCGTACCAGTTGTCTCCCCAGTAGACCCAGTAGAGTCCGTCGTAGAAAAAGTAGTTCGAATTCACCTGAGGGTCGTAATAGACCGGGTAGCCCGGTATGCGAACCAGCGTCGGATATACCGGCATGTTGATGCCGATATTGACGCCCGGGGCGCCGAACTCAATGCTGAACTGCGCGCCAGCGGGGAGCGGGCAAAGCAGGATTGCAAGCGCAATGATCAGGTACCGCATGGGTGGGACCCCTTGACAGTTAAAGCCGATATGGCGGCCGTCGGACGCCAACCAGTCTGGTGACTGGCCGACTTGGCGACCATCAGATAAGAACTGATTTCCTCGTAGGCAAATGGGCAGCATCGTGCCGGACCACATCCGACATGGCGGACCACTGTTAGGATAAGCTAGCGGCCGGCCGACAGGGTGGCCAATCGAGGCTATCCGGCGATGACGTCCGATCCGCGAAGATGCCCGCCGCCGACGGAGCGCTGACGTACCCAACGATGCTCGACCATCTGCTAACCCAAAGCGCCGCCCGGTATCCGGACCGGACGGCGGTCGTCGACGGAGCAGAGTCGATCAGCTATCGCGAGCTGGATGACTCGTCCGCCCGCCTCGCCAGTGAGCTCGTCGCCCATGGCTCAGGACCCGGAAATCGGGTCGGCCTCTACCTCGACAAGTCGCTCCACGCCATCGTCGCCGTCTGGGGCGTGCTCCGAGCCCAGGCCGCGTACGTGCCGCTCGACGTCGCGTCGCCCGTCAAAAGAGTCTCGCGTATCGTCGAGAATGGCGACCTTTGCGGCATCCTCTCCTCGGCAAAACGGTGGTCGACGCTCGGCCCCGCGCTCGCATCACCGCCTGCCTTCGTCGGCATTACTCGCCCGGGCCAACAGCCGGCCGGGATCGGGTTCACCTTCGAGAGGTCGAAGGCCTCGCACGTTCCTCCAGCGGACCGGGGTGCCGGCTCGCCAGGGCATGATCCTTCCGGTCCGGCATACATCCTCTACACGTCGGGCTCGACCGGACAGCCGAAGGGCGTCGTCCTCAGCCATCGCGCCGCGCGCTCGTTCGTCGATTGGGCAGCCGAGACTGCAGCGCTCGGTCCTACCGACGTCGTGTCGAGCCACGCGCCGCTGCATTTCGATCTGTCGGTCTTCGACCTCTTCGCGAGCTGCCGGGCGGGCGCCTGCGTAACGCTGGTGCCGCCGGGTCTCAATGTCTTCCCCCGCAACCTCGCGGACTGGATCTCCGCGCAGCAGATCACCGTCTGGTACTCGGTGCCGTCGCTGCTCGCGCGACTCTCGCTCTCGGGCGGGCTCGAGCGTCACGACTGGTCGCGGCTCCGCCAGATCATTTTCGCCGGCGAGGTCTTTCCTGTCGCGCATTTGCGCCGGCTGCGCGAGCAAATCCCCGGTGCGCGCTACTGGAACTGGTATGGACCGACCGAGACCAACGTCTGCACAGCCTACGCGGTCGACGCGCTCTCGCCCGACCAGACGGCGCCGGTGCCGATCGGCACGGCTTGCGCCAACAGCAGGCTGCTCGTCGTGAACGACGCGGGGGCGGAATGCGGACCGGGCGAAGCGGGCGAGCTCTACGTCAGCGGTCCGAGCTTGATGAGCGGATACCAGGCTATGCCCGAGGCCACCGCAAATGCTCTGGTCGCTCGCGGCGACGGCGCCCTCTGGTATCGAACCGGAGACCTCGTACGCGAGGACGCTGGCGGGCTGCTTCATCTTCTCGGTCGCCGGGACGGCATGATAAAAAGCCGCGGCTACCGCATCGAGTTGGGGGAAATCGAGAGTATCTTGAACCAGCATCCGGCAGTCGCAGAGGCTGCCGCGATCGCTCTACCCGACGAAGACAGCGGCCACGTGATACGAGCAGCCGCGGTCGCCAGGGCCGGACAAGCGTTGGACGCCGCCAAGTTGCGTGCGTTTTGCGCCGAACGTCTCCCTGCGTATATGATTCCGCTGTCGATCGCGGTGCGCGGGCCGCTTCCGCGCGGAAGCACCGGCAAACTCGACAGAATGCGCCTGCGTGAGGAGCTTTCCGATGGTTGAAACGGTCGACTCGCACTGCGAACTGCCCCAAGCCTCACGCCCCCTCGAATCCGGCGTTGGTAAGAGTGGTACCGGTTCGCCGCCAGCCATTCCGATACGGAGTTCTTTAAAGCAAAATGAGCTATAGCGATCAGCAAATCTTCGACACGCTCGCACGGTTCTTCGCGCAAGAGGCGACGGGCCGGGAGGGAGCGATCCCCGTCGCGCCCGATACCGACATCATCGGCGAAGGCCTGGTCGATTCCTTGGCCATTTTCAAGCTGATCGCATTCGTGGAAGAGACGTTCGGAGTGACAATAGCGCCCGACGAGGTCCTTCTCGAAAATTTCCAGACATTGCGAGCGGTCAGGAATCTGATTGTGAAGAAGCTCCCCGCATGAGCGCAGTTCCCGAATCCTGCGACGTTGCGGTGATCGGGGGAGGACCGGCCGGCAGTCTCGTCGCGACCTACCTGACCGGCAAGGGTTACTCCGTTGCGCTGTTCGAGCGGCAAAAGCATCCGCGGTATCAGGTGGGGGAGAGTCTGCTGCCGGACGTCTGGAAATACTGCGATGCCGCCGACGTAAGCGACGCGATCGCCGCTGAGGGTTTCCTGCGCAAGGCCGGGGGCAGTGTCGACTGGAACGGCGAGATGCGCCGTCTTTCGTTCGGCGACTTCGGGTACACGCGGCCTGCGCTGCATGTCGAGCGCGACCGCTTCGATCAAATTCTGTTCGAGCGTGCTCGCGCTTCCGGCGCCTGGGTCGGCGAGGAGATTGCGGTTCTGGGCGCGGATCTCACGCGCGCGGAGGACGAAGAGAGTGAAGTCTCGGTCAGCTATCGGCCGGTCGGCGAAAGCAGCGCGTCGCGGATTCGTTGCCGGTACGTTGTCGACGCCAGCGGGCAGACCGGTGTCATCGGCAGGCAGCTGGGACTGCGCGTGTTCGACGAAGGCTTCCGCTTCATGAGCGTGTGGGGCTATTTCACGAATTCGAGCTATCTGGCGGCCGACGGTCAGATCTACCCTGCGCAGTCGGTGCGCGAAGTGCCGCCGACCACCTACGTCAGCGCGCTGCCGCAGGGCGACGGATGGGCATGGCTCTGGCACATCATGCTGCGGGAATCGACGAGCATCGGTCTCGTTATCCCCAAGGCCTGGGCGAGCGAGACCAAAGGAAGCGACGAGTCGTGGGAAGCGTGGTTCTTGAGGCAGTGCCGCGCGCTGCCCCTGCTGCAGCGGCTGCTGGCCGAGGCGACGTTCTGCGAAGGCTCGGTGCGACTCGTGCGAAACTATTCGTACCGGTCCAACCGCGTTACGGGGCCGGGATTCTTTCTGCTCGGAGACGCCGCGGGCTTCGTCGACCCCATTTTTTCGGTGGGCGTCGTGTTCGGCATGTACTCGGCCTACGCGGCCGCGCATACGATCGACCGATGTTTTCGCCAGCGCGCCAGGCGCGACGAGCATCGTTCGATTTTCTCGTCGCAGGTGCAGGCGAGGCTGGAGCTCAGCCGATCGCTCGCACTGCCGTACTACCAGGCGAGCGATGCCGGGCATGCAAAGGCTCGAGAGGCAATGGGATTCAGCAGCACGCAGGCGCAGGCGCTGATGTACGCCGCGTCCCTGCTCACCGATCGCTCCGCGAACTTCGACTCGATGGCCGACAGTCCCGCGGCGCATTGGGCTGCAACCGAGCGCGTGCGTCCGCTCGATATTCCGCTCAAATAAACGCCGATCGGGACGTGAATCGCCGATGGTTCACCGGACGATGAGCGGGGCGCAATGGCCTACCTCATAAGACCGATCGAGCGTCACTTCAAGCGACATCTCACCACAGATGTCGGTCGACGGCGTTTCGACCGCGCGAAGCGGTTTGTCGACGAGAAGGTGCTCGGCGGAGACGTCGAGACAGTGCATCGCCTGAACGCGCGATGGCTCAAGTTCCTTTGCAGTCGCGCGCCGGTACAAAAGGAGGCCTGGCCCGAGGAAGTCGAGTTCCTTCGTCGCTTCGCGACGGTCTTCGGCCTGCCGCCCGCTGACCGGCGCGAATTCCTCGGCCTCGCCTTATTCGGACCGCATTGGCGAGCATTTTGTTTCGCCGATCTCTGGAAAGCACCCGAGCTCGTGGCGAGATTGACGCGCGTCACCGGGTGGGAGCATTTCGATCGATGCCGGCAAGATGGGGCCGGGCTCATCCTCCTGCCGGTCCACGGCCTGTTTGCGCCCCTGTTCCGACTGTACCTTCGCCATCGCGGACAAGAAGGCCTTGAGGTCGGTCTACCGACCCACAAGCTCGAGAAGAAGGGCTTTCACACGCCAGCGGCGAAACAGTTCGAGCTTGCGCGGCAGATGCACGCAGCCAAGCAACGTCTTAACGGCGGCGGCATTGTTTTCAACCTGCCCGATGCCTTCCAGAACCTCGACCATTCCCGTGCGGTGGAATTCTTCGGGCGGAAGCGCAGGATCGCTGCCGGGTTCGCCGAGCTCGCGCTGATGACCGGAGCGCGCGTTATCCCGATCGCGTACCGATTTACGGCGCGCGGATCGTTCGTCCTGGAGTTCGGAGCGCCGCTTCACGTCCCCGGACCGGAGTCGACGCACGACGAGCGCGTCGGCTCACTGGTCGGGCAGTTCGCGGACTTCCTGCGCGCCGAGTGGCGACTGTATCCATGGAATATCCCCTGGCACCACCTCGAACAGTATTGCACGCTGCCCGAGGTCGAGTCCGGCGGCGCGAGCGAGGAGGCCGATGCGCGCGCTTTGTCTTAAGGCCGGTTCCGCCGACGCCTGCCAGGATTCCGCGCGATGAGCTGGCTGATACGGTGGCGACCAGCTCGCGCGCTACATCGGCGCCGGATAAGTGCCCCGATCAGCCCGCGCGTGCAATTTCTTCCGCAGTGATCGCTTCCAGGCTGCGCCTGCGCGTTTCCACGCCGTAACGTAGCGCGAGCAAAACGGCCAGCACCATCGGGATTGCTCCGATGACGGCAACCGTCGAGATCGATGGCGCGGCGATTCCGAAAACCACGAGCGCGATGATCCCCACGCCGCCCGCTTTGCTCGCGCCGGCGGCAAAGCCCGTCCCGTGCGATCGGATGCGCGTCGGGTAGATCTCCGAGCTGTAGACTGACAACACCGCCACGACCGAGCTGATTCCCCAGATCGGGACGATGAGAAGAGCATATAGCAGCCACCGGTTCTGCACGATGGCGTCTCCAGCGATGACAAAGCCGAAGAGGGAAGCCGCCGTCAGCGACGAAAGCAGGATGATCGTCTTCCGGCTGCTCCAGAAACCGTACATCCACGCGACCACAAACGTCAGCGGAAAGCCCATCAGGGCGGCGTTGCGCAGAATCGCATCGGCTTCGCCAAAGCCCAGCTTGCGCAGGTTGGTCGGAATCCACAGATTGAAGCCGAACAACACCAGGCCTGAGCCAAGCGCAAGGCATCCAACGACCAGCGTCGGCCGCAGGAATCGGTGGCTGAGCAGCTCGCTCCACCGGCTTTTGACCCTGGCTTCGACCACCGTTTCGGACTCCGTGCCTTCGACGACATGGGCACCATAGCGGGCCATGACGGTCCGCGCTTCCTCCTCGTGTCCGATGGCCAGCAGAAACCGGGCTGACTCCGGAATCCAGCGGTTGAGCAGGATGAACACGACCCCTGTCGGCAAGCCGATGAGCCACAGGATCCGCCAGCTGTACGTCGGAACCAGCAGCACGGCGAGCCAGCTCGTGATGATATAGCCGCCGGCGACGTCGGCGCCGATCAGGATCATCAGCCAGCCGCGGTGACGTGCGGGGATCGCTTCCGCCAGCAGCGCATAGCAGATCGGCAGCATGCCGCCGACGGTTATGCCCATCATGAAGCACATCACCAGATTCCACTCGAAATCGGGCATCGCGCCACAGATCGACGTCGCGATGAAACCGATGCCTGCGTACAGGATCGAAGCGCGTCGTCCGATGCGATCGCCCAGCCAGCCCCAGATGAACGACCCGATAACGGTGCCCACGATTCCCGACAGCGCGACATAGCCCACCGGGATGCTGCCGCCGGGATTGAGCGGCGACTTCAGTCCGTACTCCAGCGCCATGCCCGGCATGACGAAGGCAAGCGCCGTCGGCTTCATGATATCGATGATCACCGCCAGCGCCATCGCGAGCACCAGACCGAGGTGGGTCAGGTTGAGCGGCGCATCGTCAAGAGCACTGACACGAATGCGGGATGCGGCGCGCGCCGTCGCTTCCGCCGAGCGCGGATAGAGCCCGTAGAGACTCGCGATCAGGCCGACGACGATGGCGGCCATCCCGATCTTCATCGGCATGTCCATCGGCATGCCGACCAGACGGTACCCGTTGTTCTCGCCCATCAGGTACATCGGGATGTGCGCAATGACCCCCGCCGTTACGGCGATCACGCCGAACCAGAACGCGCCGGCGTGATGAAAGGTCACTCCGCCCAATCGCTGCAAGCCTGTCATGCTAGCTCCCTCTGGATTACCCAAACCGCCGATGTCCCCCGCCCGACAAATCAGCGCCGCGATGGCATTATCCTAGATTATCGGGGGCCGACGCCAGCGCCGCTCCTTGTTCGATCTCGCTCGCCACCCCGGTAATCATATCCGCCCACGACTGATTTTCCCGCCGGCGACGGATCATCATCGTCGGATACCACGGGCTGTCAGTGCGATCGATCATCCACCGCACCGCCGCGGGTTCGTTCAGCAGCAGCCACGTGCGCTTTCCCAGCGCTCCTGCCAGGTGCGCGACCGCCGTGTCGACGGCGACTACAAAGTCTAGCGCGGCGATCGCATCGCGCGTGTCGCCGAAATCCCGAAAGGCGTGGCCAAGATTTTCGATGCCGCATGCCGACATTTGCTCCCGCTCGGGATCATCGACGTCCTTTTGCAGAGAGACGAGCGACGCCCTCAGACGCCCCAGCGGAAGAAAATCGGACAACGCCGCGTTACGTCTTGGATCGAACACACTGCCGGACCAAACGAAGCCGATCTTCAGGCTTTCGCTCTCGGGCGACTTCTTTTCGGCCGCATGCACGCTCGCCAGGTACCCGGATGTCGACGGCAGGTCGACCGCGCGGAAACCGAGCGCATGCGGCAGACTCAGCAAGGGAATGGAGCAATCGAACCAGTCTTCGGGAACCGGGCGCGCTTCTGCCGGAATGACGTCCAGCCAAGGCGTCCGTGAGACGAGAGGCAAGAGCGGCTTCGGGCATTCGAATTTCACCGCCGCATCGAAACGATCGAGGAGCCGAAGAAAGCGAAGGTATTGAATGACGTCGCCCAGACCCTGCTCGCGATGCACGAGCAGCGTCCGGCCGCCCAGCGGCTCGCCCTTCCACCTTGGTTTCGCGTAGCGGTGCGGATAGAGCGCCGTCGCTGTCGGAATTGCGTAGCGCCACTCTGCTTCCTGCCACGCCTCGTCGAGCCGCCCCAGGGCTTCCAGGCTGAGCCCCCGGTTGGTGTGCGCGACGGCGCTCCTGGCATCGAGCTCGAGCGCCCGGTCGAACTGCTCCAGTGCTGCCGCGTGCGACCCGCGCAGCGCGTAGATGGTGCCCAGGCCGATCCGTGCCGATGACAGCCTGGGATTGGTTGCGACCGCTTGTTCGAAGCAAGTCGCCGCTTTTTCGACCTCGCCCAGGTTCTGCCAGGAAAGGCCCAGATTGCTGAGTATCGCCGCGCGCTGGTAGGCCGGCAGGGCATCGCGCGTCAACGCCTCCGTGTACAGTTGCGCGGCCGCTGGGTAGCCGCCCGCCTGCAAAGCTTTATCGGCATCCGTGGTAACGCGGTATAGGCTGCGACGGTCGGTATCCGCCACCTCTAC
This sequence comes from uncultured beta proteobacterium, assembly GCA_963828595.1. Taxonomy (GTDB): domain Bacteria; phylum Pseudomonadota; class Gammaproteobacteria; order Burkholderiales; family Casimicrobiaceae; genus PALSA-1003. The sequence goes on along the minus strand of CAWHEN010000007.1, from coordinate 683,223 downwards.
TCCGTAGTGCCAAAGCGTCGTATTTGCAAAACGAAACAAGGCGGGTAGTGATCGCGATGGTCACCAACCGCTTCAATCCCCGAACGATCAATAAGGTGGAGCGACGACGGCGAACTGCGACCCCTGCGGGGCATACCACGTGCTTCCGCACTGCTGGTAGACCACGCCGCCGTAGTTCACCGGCACGCAGCCGGGTGGGGGAGCCCGCACGAGCGAGCCGATAACCGCCGCCGTCGCCGTGATCGCAGCCGCGGTGGCCACCGGATGGTAGTCGTTATCCCAACCATTGTTGCAGCAACCGTTGTTGCCGCTGACGTTCACATTGACGTTGCGCTCGACGTTGACGTTGTTGACGTTGTTGACACTGGTGCTGCGAACGTTGTTCGTCCGCGCATCGGCGCCGCTATTGTTCGCCTGCGCCTTTTGTTTCGCGGCACCTCCACCGGCTTGCGCCCCACCACCGCCGCCGGCACGAGCACCACCGCCGCCCCCGCCTCCGCCGCCGCGGGCACCCGCGGCATCGACTGAAATCATCGCAAAGCTGGCCGCCACGAGGACGGCCGCTGCGGTCGCCGGCAATTTCCCGAATAGTCTCTTCATGATGGCAATCCTCTATCAGGTCTTTCGCGGAACGATCTCGATCTTCTTCGCACCCGGGGGCGGCGTGAACTTGAACACCGAAGCCTTGGCGGTCGGCTTCAGGTTCCAGTCGATCACCGAGATCGACTGCGGACGCGCTTCGTCGGCGCGGTTGGTGATCACGATCTTGCGCGGCAACGGCTTGCCTCCGGCGCTGATCCAGATCTGCCAGTCGATCATGCCCTGGCGAAACGCGTAGTGGTCGCAGAGATCGTCGTCGATGAAATCCTGCCCGGCATTCATCGCTGACTCGATCTTGTCGACTCGCGCCATCGGCGTGCCGAACAGAAACAGGTCCTGCAGCGGAAGCTGGACGCCATACTTCTGCTCGAGCGTGTCGATCAGCCCGCTGATCGGCTCGGAGAACTCAACCGTCGAGTAATACTTCTGCGCGGGGATATAGAACGTTACCGTCTTGCCGTCGTAGATGATCGCGCGCTCTGAACGGGCATTGCGTATCACGGCGTGCAGCTTGTTCGGGCGATCGACGTCCAGCTCGGCCGTCGCGACGTGCTGCAGTTTCTGTCCATCGGCCAGAACGCGCTCGCCGGTAGCCTCGGTCGAGACGTGGAAGCGTTTCAGTGTCTGCAGGAACGCCCCCATGTCCTTGAGGGCCTGAATCGACGCCGCATCGACGGCGTTTGCTGCCGGCGCGGGCGTACCGGCCGGCGCCGTCTGCGCAAAGGTGCTCGGCGCGACAAGCGACGCAGCCAGCAGACCCACCGCCAGAATCTTTCGTAGCATCGGACGGGTGACCTGAATATCTTGGAACGAATTCGTCTCGGCGGCCAAGCCGAGCGCAGCGTCGGGAATCATCATCGATCTCTCCCTGGTTGGGCCTCGCTGCCGAGAATGGAAGAATCGATCGGCAGCCGCTACCCGCAGCGCCTGGGTTGCTCTGAGGTCAATCACATCTGACACCTCCGGACCCACGGTGTCAACCCGATCGCTCCGCAGCGATCGTCTCAGCGGGGCCGCGTCCAGCTCACCGCCAAGGCGACCAAATATTACAAGGACGGGGATCCCAACCGAGACGCGGCTGAAGTGCACGCTTTTGTCACGCTCGCGGTTACGCCTCGCACTGAAGTTGAGCCATTCATTCCGCGAGTTCACGAATGAACTGTTCTGCCTGCGGCCAGCGCCCATACCCTGCAGCGGGATTGAGATGCCCGACGTTCCCCAGGTTGACGAAGCGGCTGCCCCATGATTCGGCCAAGGCTTCCACGCGCTCGAGGCGCCCTAGCGGATCGTTGGCGCTCGCGGCGACTATGCTGGGAAAAGGCAGACGTTCACGGGGTGTCGGCAGCCAGCCGTTCTGTTGCAGGACTTCCTGAGAGGGATAGCCCTGGGGCAGCGGCCGCTCGAAGTCCGGCGGGGTAGCAAGCAGCGCGCCCTCGATCGGGCGCCGGTGTCGGATCGCCCAATGAGCCACGATCATGCAGCCTGCGCTATGGGCCGCCAGAATCACCGGCCCCTCGATCTGGGCGAGTGACGCCTCGAGGTTTGCCACCCAGGCGGCACAGGAGAGCTTGTCCCGGTCCATCCGTGGCACTGACCTCGCCTTGGGCAGCTCCTGCTCCAGGAGGGTCTGCCAGTGCTGGGGCACGTGGTCGCGGAGCCCGGGGACGATGAAGATCGTCGGGCTCATCGGATCAGCGCGGCCGCGGCAACGGCCGTGTCCTGTTCGAGGAGCTTCGCCCGGATTATCTTCTTGTCGAGCTTGCCGACGCTGGTCTTTGGAATGGCGTCGACGAAATGAACTCGGTCGGGCACGGCGAAACGCGAAATCGCACCACGGTCCACGAAATCGCTGACGTGCTTGCGAATGGCCTCCTCCGTCAGCGGCGCGGATTCAGCTCCTTTGCGGACAACGAGGGCGACCGGGCGCTCTCCCCACTTTTCGTCGGGTACGCCGACGACGGCCGCCTCGGCCACTCCGGGGAGGCGCAGGATGATGTCTTCGAGTTCGAGCGACGAGACCCACTCACCGCCGGTCTTCACGACGTCCTTGATGCGGTCGACGATCCTGAGATAGCCCTCGCCGTCGATGACGCCCACATCGCCGGTGTGCAGCCATCCGCCGCGCCACAGCTCTTCCGAGCGTTCCGGCTCGTGCAGATAGCCCTGTGTCAGCCATGGGGCGCGCACGACCACCTCTCCCTGGCTCACCCCGTCGCGCGCCACCTCGTTCATGTCCCAATCGACGATGCGCAGCTCTACGAAAGGAATCGGCCGCCCGGCCCGGCACAGGTACGGCAGGCGCTGCTCCAGCTCCAGGTCGCACATATGCGGACGCAGATGCGCAAGGGTGAGAATCGGACAGGTTTCGGACATGCCGTATCCCGCGATGATGTCAACCCCGCGCTCGGCGGCGGTACGGGCGAGGGGCAGCGGCAAAGCCGAGCCTCCGATGATGACTTTCCACTTGCGCAGGTCGACGTCGCGCGATTCGGGCTTGCCGAGCATCATCTGCAGGATCGTCGGCACGCAATGCGAGAAGGTCACGCCCTCGCGCCGAATCAGGCCGAGCAGGGACTCGGGGACATACCGTCCCGGGTAAACCTGCTTCACGCCGAGCATCGTCGCGACATAGGGCAGCCCCCAGGCATGGACATGAAACATCGGCGTGATCGGCATGTACACGTCATCCGACCCGAACGTCGCGTGCGGCGCGTGCGCGAGCGCACGACCCGCGGCGAGCGTGTGGAGGACCAGTTGCCGATGGCTGTAGTAGACGCCCTTCGGCAGCCCGGTCGTTCCGGTCGTATAGAACGTGGTGGCGCGGGTATTCTCGTCGAGCGCAGGGAAGTCGAATGACGGCGCAGCAGCCGCGAGCATCGACTCGTACTCCGCTGCGAACTTGATGTCGGTTTGGGGCGCGGCGGCTTCGTCGCTGATCAACACGAAGCGAACGCCCGGCCTGACCTTGCTCCGGATCGCGTCGAGCAAAGGGAGAAACTCTGCATTGACCAGAATGACGTCGTCCCGCGCATGATTGATGGTGTGAAGCACCTGCTCCGGCGAGATCCGCACATTCACCGTGTGCAGCACCGCGCCCATCATAGGAACCGCGAAAAAACATTCGAGGTAGCGATGACTGTCCCAGTCCATCATGGCGACCATCGAGCCGCGCCTTACGCCAAGCGTGGCGAGCGCGGAGGCTAAACGTGACACGCGCTCGGCGAGCGTCTGGTACGTGTGGCGCAGGCGATCGCCATAGACGATTTCCTGCGTCGGCGCATGGGCAACTCCCTGCTCGAGAATCTGCCCGATCAGCAGCCGAGAGTCGGCGGCCGACCGTGTGCGAGCAATCGTGTGTTCTTTCATGAGATTTTCCGTAGAAAAGGTTTGGCGCAATCGTGCCGCGCCATCGTGTGCGACCGCGCTAAGCTCGATCCGTCATCCTTGGTGCCTCATCGTGCTCGCGCGCGTGTCCCGCGGACCACTGAGGTCGGAAGCAGGAAGTGCGACAGCGCCGGGATCAGGATCAGCGCGCCGAGCATGTTCCACAGGAACATGAAGGTCAGCAGAATGCCCATGTCGGCCTGGAACTTGATCGGCGAAAATGCCCAGGTGACCACGCCGGCGGCGAGCGTGACGCCCGACCAGCGCCACGACCTTGCCGGTGAACTGGACGGCCTGCTTGTAGGCATCGCGTCGAGCGGCAGGCCCGCGCGCTGCTGCGCGAGCTGCACCGACAGCAGGTAGAGCGCGTAGTCGACGCCGATGCCCGACGCCCAGCGCGATCACCGGCAGCGTGGCCACCTTGACGCCGATGCCGAGCGCGACCATCAGCGCCTCGCACAGGATCGACGTGATGCGCGAGCGGCACGACCGCGACCACGACCGCGCGCCAGCTGCGGAAGGTGACGAAGCACAAGCACGATCACCGCTGCATAGACGTACAGCAGCATCGTCGCGATTGGCCTCGCGGACCACGATATTGGTACGCCGCCTCGATGCCGGCGCTGCCGGCTGCGAGCAGGAAGCTCGGTCCGGGCCGTCGTGCTGCCGGGCGAACTGCCTCGCCGACCCGCGACGACGCGGTCCAGCGTCTCGGCCTTGTGGTCGGCGAGGTACGCGATCACCGGCATCACCGAGCACTCGGTGTTGAACAGCTCGGGTTGCTGACCGAGCCTGCTGCGCGCCGTAGTTGAGCACGTCCTGGTTGCGGGTCAGCGTGAACCACTTCGGATTGCCCTCGTACGAGCCGGCGGTGATCTGGCGCACGGCGTCGGCGAGCGACACCGTGTCTGCACGCCGGGCACCTGCCGCAGCGCCCACGCGAGGCGGTCGGCCTCGACCAGCGTCTCGTACTTGAGGCAGCCTTCCTTGCCGGTCTTGACGATCATGGCGAACTGGTCGCTGGACAGCGCGTAGTTCGCGGTGATGTAGGCGTTGTCGCGGTTGTAGCGCGAATCCGGCGCGCAGCTCCGGCGCGCCGGGATCGAGGTCGCCGATCCGGAGTTGCTGGCTCACGGCAAGTCCGACGCCGCCGAGCACGAGCGACACGGCGACCGCGCCGAGCGCCCAGCGGCGCGTCGGTGAAGCGGTCGAGCCAGTCCCACATCGCGCCGATGCCCTTGCCGCGCCGTTTCTTCGCTGCTCCGCGCGCAGGCTGCGCTCCGCCGCGGCGGGCTCACGCCGATGTACGACAGCAGCACCGGCAGCAGCAGCAGCTTGGTGAAGATGAGCACGCCGACGCCGAGGCTGGCGGTCATGCGCCAGCTCCTGGATCACCGGGATGTCGATCACCATCAGCACCGCGAAGCCGACCGCGTCGGCCAGCAGCGCCGTCAGCCCGGCCAGGAACAGGCGCCGGAAGGTGTAGCGCGCCGCGACCAGCTTGTGGGTGCCGCGGCCGATGTCCTGCATGATGCCGTTCATCTTCTGCGCGCCGTGCGACACGCCGATCGCGAACACGAGGAACGGCACGAGGATCGAGTACGGGTCGAGTTCGAAGCCGAGCGAGCGCCACGAGCCCGAGCTGCCAGACGACGCACGAGCGAGCAGCGCGATCGACGAGCGACGTGCTGCGCACGCAGCGCGTGTAGGCGAAGATGACGGCGGCGGCGATCAGCGCCGCGACGGCGAAGAACGCCATGCACCTTGACCAGGCCGTCGATCAGGTCGCCGACCACCTTGGCGAAGCCGACGACGTGGATCCGGATCGCGGCGAACTCCTTGTCGCGCTGCACCTTTTCGAGCGCCTGCGCGAGCTCGTACTTCGCGCGGATCTTCTCCTCGAGCACTTGCGACAAGCCGCGGTAGTCGATCCGCTTGCCGGTGCCCGGCTCCTTCTCGAGCAGCGGCACGAAGATCATGCTCGACTTGAAGTTGTCGGCGACGAGGCTGCCGACGATGCCGGAGCGCGCGATGTTCTGCTTGAGCTGCTCGACGCCTTGCGCCGAGCCGTTGTACGAGTCCGGGCATCACCGGCCCGCCGCGAAAGCCTTCCTCGGTGACCTCGGTCCAGCGCACCGCCGGCGTCCACAGCGACTTCACCCACGCGCGGTCGACGCCCGGCGTGAGGAACAGCTCGTCGTTGATCTGCTTCAGCGCGTCCAGGTAGCGCGGATCGAAAATGTCGCCGTCGGTGTTCTCGACGACGACCCGGACCGCGTTGCCCAGGCCCCGCAGCTCCTTCTGGTGCGCGAGGTAGTTCTTGATGTATGGCTGGCTCTGCGGAATCATCTTCTCGAAGCTCGCGTTGAGCGCGAGCCTCGTCGCGGCGAGCGTGCCGAGCACCAGCGTCAGCAGCGCGCAGACCACGAGCACCGACAGCCGGTGGTTGAATATCATCCGCTCGAGCCGATTGCCGGACCTGCGGTCGAAGTCCGCGAGCCCGCGGACTACCGGCATTGTTTCGGGATCGATGGAAAGCGCGGTCATGACGATCGTCCTCGCGCGTCCTTCAGCGCGCCGCGATACCGGAGACCGCGACCCCGCGCGGCCCGGCCAGTGCAAGACCTGCCGGAGCGACGTCGGCAAGGCTCGTCAGCGGCATCGCCTGCCGGAGCATCACCTTTTGGAACGTGCGTCCGCCATCGGTGCTGCTCGCGATACGTCCCCCCGCGTCGGCAAGGAGCGTGGCGCCCTGCGCCGTGCGAACCGACCCGACGACCGAGGCGGCGAGCCCGGCGTCGACCTTGACCCACGTAGTGCCGGAATCGTCACTGCGGTAGACGTTGCCGCGAAGGCCGTAGGCGATCACCGCGGAGCCGGCGTCGGCGATGCCGAAGAAGCTGCCGTTGTAAGGCATGGCGAGTGTGGTGAACCGTTGTTTCGTGGTATCGAGCTTCAGCATCAATCCGCCCTCGCCGGCCACGTAGAGCTCTTCGCCCGCCGGTCGAATCGCGTAGAGGTTGAAGAATTTGGGATTCTCGACCCGGTCGAACCACGGCTCCCAGGTCCGCCCGCCGTCCTCCGTTCGGAAAATCAGGCTGTAGGCACCGACTGCGTAGCCGTGCCTGGAATCCGCGAACCAGACGTCGAGAAACGGCTTGTCTGCACCTTGCGCCTGGTAGCGGTTAGCCTCTGCCAGGAGTTTTTTCGCTTCTTCCGACGCCGGCTCGGCCGAAACCTTGCGCTTCATCGACTCGACCAGCAGCGCGTTGGCAGCGCGGCCATCGAGCTGCACCTGCCAGGTGTCGCCGCCGTCGCCGCTGTGCAGGATCACGCCGTCGTGACCGACGACCCAGCCTTGCCTGTCGTCGACGAAGTACACGGCGGTCAGGTCGGAGCTCACCGGAACCGGCGACTGCTTCCAGCTCGCGCCGCTGTCGGTCGAGACGATGATGTGTCCGCGCTGACCGACGGCGACCAGGCGGTTACCTGCCCTCGTGACCCCCTGCAGCAGACTTCGGCTCGCGAGCGGCGACATCTGCGCCGGTGTATCGAGCACATCGGCGAAACCGGCGCCGGCGGCGGGGGAAACCGCTGCCACGGCGAGCGCGAGCACAAGCAAAGAGGCTGAAACCCGGAATGCGTTCATGTTTCGAGTATAGGAAAACGAATCCCGGTTGCGACGGACGGACGCCGCAGCCGGGATTCGGATAGTGAGTCGACGACGCGTCAGCGCAAGCCGGCACCTGCCAGCGCTTCAGGCGACCAGGCGCTGTCGCGGGGCAGCTCAGCCATGTACTTGAGCCCGTTGTGCGGGCCGAACAGGCCGCTGATGTTATAGACGCCCGAGCTGAAGTCGTAGATCGCGAACGTGTCGCCGAACGGGGCCTGCACGTCGTAACTGTACGACTGGAACGCGAAGCTCGAGCGATAGAGCTGGCCGCGCGCGTCGTACTGGTCCGACGCGAGTGCGGTCCAGCTGTCCTCGTCGAGAAAGAACACGCGTTTGCTGTAGATGTGCCGCTTTTCGGGCTTCAGCGTCGCCTCCACGACCCAGACGCGGTGCAGCTCCCAGCGCACGAGATCGGGATTGAGATGGTTGGGCTTGGTGATGTCGGCCGCCGTCTTGTGATAAGTAAGCCGGTAGCTGCTGTAGGGCACGTACATCTCCTTCTTGCCTACGAGCTTCCATTCGAAGCGGTCGATCGCGCCGTTCAGCACCGAGACGTCATCGTACGTTGCCGCGCCGGCGGCGCCGGGGTTCGGCGTGTCGTAGGCGAGATCGGGCGCAAGCTTCACGCGCCGTTGCCCGGGCAGGTACTGCCAGGCCTTGCGGGGCTGCTTGAGCGGGTTGACGGCGTCGACGATCAACAACGCTTCGCCGTTGCGACGCGCCGGTCCGACGTAGAGCAGCTTGTTGTACCAGTAAGGCTCATTCGCCGAGATAACGCCCGTCCGCTTCGGATCGTAGATCGGCCACGCCCAGAAAGCGTCCGCCTCCACCGCAAGCGTTGCCACGCCGGCCGCGTCGACATTCCAGTTCTGGTAACGTGAGCCGTCGTAGCCGAGACCGCTGTAGCGGAGCAGGTGGTTCCAGATCGCCTCGGATCCCGTCTTCGGGATGGGGAAGGGGTAACCGGGCAGAACGTTTTCGAGCGCGACGCCGCCATCGACAGTCTTGGCGCCCACGGCGTTCTTCGCCGTGTTGTCGAGCACTCGCTGCGGAACGGCGACGGTCCGGTGCGTCGGGTAGACGTCGACCCGCATCGTCGGATAGCGCTTGAGCAGCTCCTTCGTGCCCTCGGTCAGCTTGTCGGCCTGAGCCGCCGCATCCTTTCCGGTGATCGTGAGACGAGGCTTTTCGTCGGCAAACGGATCGGTCCGCACGCCCGAGCCCTTCTGATAGCCGGCCGGCATCGTGGTGAGCCCGCCGGTATAGGCCGGAATGGTCCCTTCCTTGTTGCCCGCTTTTTCGGCGCCGGTCGGCGTGAGCGTCGTGCCGAGCTGTTTGGCCTCTTCGGCCGACACCGCAGCCCATGCGCCGGTGCTGAAGACGGCCGCGAAGCTCGCGGCCAGCAATGTTCTGTAGAACATGTTGGTTTCCTTAAAAAGTCGTCTTGAACGTGAGCGATACCCAGCCGCGGTCGGACAGCGCCGCGAACGTCCCGTTGGCGACGTTCATCGCGCCGGTGGGTGTCGTCGAATAGTTGCCGAAGTAGCCGTTGTAGCTCAGCTGCGCGCGGTACTTCTGGTAGATGTCGGCGGCCACGCCGGCGCTCCAGTTACCCGCGTTCTTATTTCCTCCGAGCTGGACGGCGGCGTTTCCGGATACACCCTGACTCCAGGTCATCGGTGCCAGGAGATCGACTCCGGGCCAGACCTGAAACCACGTCGGCGTGAAATTGACCGCGAGGCCCATGTAATTCTTCGATACCCGGTCGATGCCGGTGTAAGTCGAGTTGCCCTTGAACACTGCCTCGTTCTGGGTGACCTTCGCCCATTGCATCCAGGTCAGTTCGCCCTGCACCGTCGCCGTGTCGAACAGCGCGGTCCGCGGCAGAACTTGTATAACGTTGACGAGACCGTGGACGGTATCGCCCAAGGCTCCGGGCGTGCCACGGCTGGGGACGGCGGTAGTCGCGATCGAACCCGGGAACGCGGCCACCAGCGGCGCCGGCACGACGAGCACGTTCGCGCTCTGCAGCGGCATGTTTTGGCGATAGGAGAGTTCGGCCGCGACGCTTGCACCGGCGATTTCCTTGGCCAGCGTGACGCCGAAGATGTGGATGTTGTCGCCGTAGGCCGTCTGATAGGTGCCGAACTTGCCGAATTTCGCCAGATCCGCGGGTGTGGTCACGTTCTGGTTGATGATGCAGTTCGTTCCACCCAGCGGAACGCCGCCGATGGCGGAGCAGGTTGTCGCCGGCAAGGTCGTGGCCAGGCCCGGCGTGAGCAGGACCTGAGGCAGGATGTCCGTCGTATTGCGACCGTAGAAGCCGAGCGTGCCGTCCAGCCACGCCGGGCTCCAGCGAGCGGAGAGGCCGAAGTCGCCGAGGCTTGCGCTGTAGCGCGACGGCGCTACCGATTGCATGTTCCAGGCCCGGAGCAGCGCAGGTGTTCCGGGGACGGTCCCGAACAGGGGATTCGCCGCGACGATCGCGGAGTTGCCGCCAAAATTGAGCCCGTCGTTGATCGTCAGATAGCTTCCCGATTCCGGAATGCGCACCGCCTGCCAGTTGTAGAACCATTGCGCCGCGACCGACAGCTCACGCGTCGGCTGCGCCTGCAGCGTGATGCCGCCGCGCGGACGGAACAGCTCTTTCGCCTCGCTGCCGGGTGTCGTGAATCCCTTCTGCAGGTCGAGCGCGTTCTGGGCGTACGAAACCGAATGAACGGCACCGCCGAGGAGCAGGCTGTCGCCCCAGAAGACAGTGTGCTGGCCCGCCTTGACGTTCACGGGCACGTCGCCCGCATCGAAGTTCGCGAAGGCGAATGCGTCGAGCCATTCTCCGGAAGGCCCCTTGGAATAGCGCTTGGTGTAGGGGCTCAGCGTGCCCGCCACCGGCAGGCCGTCGACCAGCGTGTTGGCCGTCGCGGTGTTGGTGTTGTCGAGATGGCTGTACGCGGCGTCGCCCCAGGCCGCATAGCTCGTGCGGAAACCGAAGCGGCGCTGGTAGACAAAGTCGAACTCGGACAGCAGATCGATCCGGTTCGTGACGATCGATCCCTTGGAGAAGTTGCGATCGCCGTCGTCGAAGTTCGGATTGCCTAGGATGGCCGGGTCCTGCGACTGGGCACGATAGCCGAGGTTGTAGCGGATCGTGTTGTCCCAGCGCACGGCCAGGTCCGGGTTGCCGGTGTCGATCTCGAACGCCCCGGCGGTGCCGGCGGATGCGAGCAGCGAGCCAATCGCAAGCGCTGCCGCACGCCGCCGGAAGGCGTGAATACCGTTGGCTGACTTCCGTGAATATCGCATTATCTTCTGATCTCCCTGAAGTGGACTCGGCTGGCCGAGTGGTTTCGTCTGCTGCTTGATCGCGTTGGGACCTGTCAATCGGCGCTGCGCTGTGCAGCATCCAACATCGAATTCGGAGCGAGGTTCATGATCCGTGCGAAGAGCTGGCGGAACTCCTCGTCGTTGTCCGCCGAAAAGCGGGGATCGCCGTTGCTGGCGAAGGCGGCGCCGATCTCGGCCCAGTCCTCATCGGTCAGGAGTTTCCGGGCGCCGGGGATCACCAACGTCGCCTCGAGCGCCATGTGCGCCATCTGCAAGGCTGCGAAGCGCTCGACCGCGAAAGCGAAGCGCGCCAAGCCGCCGCTCGGATCCGCCTCGTAGGCGCGGATGCTCAGTTCCAACTCGTCGATGAACACGTGGCTCTCGACGTGATGGCGCTCCAGCTCGTCCAGGATCGCATCGAAAGCGCCGGTTCGCGCACGAAGCTTGAAGAACAGATACGCGTCTTCCTTCGGATGGTGCAGCGTCTCCGGAAATGCCTTGATGTAATGCAGCATCGCCAGCAAGAGCGGAAACGACGGTGTCGTTCCGTGATCCCGCGCCTCGCGAACCAGGAATTCGAGACCGTGAATCACCGCGGCGAGCGATCGGTGCTCGTCGGCGATGATCGCGAGCGGTGCCAGAAAGCTGGCGCTCGGCAGATTGCTCTCGACCGCAGACACCAGGACGGGAATCGTGGTGTGCAGCAGCACTTTCTGCGTCTCGGAGCCGAGCATCAATCCCTGGATGCCGCGGCGACCGTGCGACGCGATGAAGATGAGATCGCAGCCGAGCGACGCGGCCGTGGTCAGGATCGCTTCGTGCGGTCGATCGCTCGTCATCACTGCCGAGTCGTAGGGCACCCCCGTCGCCCGGGCGACCACTTCGGCTTTGGCCAGGATCGCCCGCGCTTCGCCGGCCACGTGTTCGTTGAATAAAGCCGGCGACATCACGCGCTCGAGCGCGCCGATGCTCGACGCGCCGTAATCAGCCTGGGCGTGGAAAAACGTCACCTTCGCGCCCAGCGCGCGCGCGAGCTTGACCGCCTGGTTGACGGCCTCCGCCGAGAGGGGCGAGTCGTCGAGCGGGACCAATAGGTGGCGATACATGGGGTTCTCCGGTGCGTCGGGTCGGGTGCCGATCAAAAGGGCTTGTCGCCGATGATTCCCGCGCGTTCCATCTTGCGGTGGCACGGCGGGTAGTCCATCACGGCGTAGTGCTGCGTCGACCGGTTGTCCCACATCGCCACGCTGTTCGGCTTCCAGCGGAAGCGCACCTGGAACTCGGGGATGTACGCCTGGCTGATCAGGTAGCTGAGCAGCAGGCTCGCGCCGGGATTCGCGTCCTGTCCGAAGCGCACGTTCGCGGCCGTGTGATAGTTGGTGAAGTGCGTCGTAAAGGCGTTGACGAAGAGGACCTTCTCGCCCGTCTCGGGGTGCGTGCGCACGACCGGGTGCTCGGCATCCGGAAACTGCGCCTGGAGCGCAAGCCGCTTCTCGATCGGCATCGCGGCGCCAAAGGACGCTTCGATGCTGTGCCGCGCGCGGAGGCCGGCGATCCGCGACTTGATGTCCTCGGGCAGGCGGGCATGGGCCTCGACCATGTTTGCCCACATCGTGTCGCCGCCGACCGGCGGGCATTCGATGCAACGCAATACGCAGCCGAACGGCGGCTTCTCGCGCCAGGTCGCGTCGGTATGCCAGGCGTTCTCGTAGCGATCGTTCGGCTTGTCCGGCGACTTGTAGATACGCACGAGGCCAGGATGGTCCGGATCGCTGCCGGCCACCGGATGCTCCTCGAGCTCGCCGAAATACCGCGCGAACGCAACGTGCTCCGCGCGCGAGATGTCCTGGTCGCGGAAGAACAGCACCCTGTGCTTGAGCAAGAGCACGCGGATCTCGGCGAGGAGCTCCGGGTCGCGCGAGGCGACGCCGAGGTCAACATTGGAGAGCTCCGCGCCGATCGTGCACGTGAGCGGTTCGACCCTGATCGAGCCGCGTCCGGCGATCTGCGCCGGCGCCTTGGCAAGTGTCGTGGTGTCGGTCATTCCATTCTCCTAGATCACGAAGATCGACGAGCCGGTGGTCTTCCTCGACTCGAGATCGCGATGCGCCTGCGCTGCATCCTGCAACCTGTAGCGCTGATTGATCTCGATCCTGATTCTTCCGGCCGCAACCTGCCCGAAGAGCTCTGCGGCCAGCGCTGCTTTTTCGGCGGGATCGGCGATGTAGTCTGCAAGCGCCGGTCGCGTGACGAACAACGACCCTTTGAGCGCAAGCTGCATCGCGTCGATCGGCGGGATCGGTCCGGAAGCCGTGCCGACACACACGAGAAGGCCTCGACGCTTCAGCGAATCGAGCGAGCTCGCAAACGTGTCCTTGCCGACGCTGTCGTAGACGACCGACACGCCGGTGCCGCCCGTCAGCTCGCGCACGCGCGTGGCCACGTCTTCGCGGCCGTAGAGGATGACGTGATCGCAGCCGTGTGCGCGCGCGATCTCGGCTTTCGCTTCCGTCGAAACCGTCCCGATGACGGTGAGGCCGAGAATCTTCGCCCACTGCGAAACGATCAGGCCCACGCCACCCGCGGCGGCATGCAGGAGAATCGCGTCGCCAGCCTGCAGGGGCAGGATGCGGCGCAGCAGATAGGCCGACGTCAAGCCGCGCATCGTCATGGCCGCCGCCTTCTCGCAGGAAATCTCCGGCGGCAGCTTGATCAGAGGCGCTGCGGGCATGACGCGCTCCGTGCTGTAGGCGCCGAGGGTGTTGAGAAACCCCGTGTAGGTAACCCTGTCGCCGGGCGCGACGTGCTTCACGCCTTCACCGACGGCTTCAACCACTCCAGAGGCCTCGACGCCCATGCCTGCAGGCAGCGCCATCGGATAGACTCCGGTACGGAAGTACGTGTCGGCGAAATTGAGGCCGACCGCGACGTGGCGGAGCCGCGCCTGACCCGGGCCGGGACGGCCAACCACGACGTCCTCAAGCTGGAGCACTTCGGGGCCGCCCGTCGCGTGAACGCGAATCGCTTGCGCCATGTCCGTCGATCCCATCAGGCCACCGCACGCAGCGACTCACCGCGCGCACCCGGCTTGCGGTTCGGGGCGAAGCCGTTCTTCGCCAGCGTCTCGTCGATGCTTTCGTAGAACGTGCCGATCTTGCAGATCTGGCGCGCCTCTTTCCCGGTTGCCACCTGGCGACCGAATTCGCGCGAGATGCGCACCAGCTGTTCGACTTGCTTCACCGAGCTCATCTTTGCCTTGCGGTCTTGGGTCCAGAGGTTGTCCTCGATGCCGCAGCGCACGTGCAGCCCCATCGCGATGGCCATCATGTTGACGGGCAGCGTGTTGAGCATGCTGCTCTCGAGCGTGAGCATGGCGCCATCGGGTGTGGCGCGTATGAAGTTGGCCAGGTTGTAGATGTTGGGCGCGTCCATGCCGCCGCCGATCGCGACCCAGTTCATGACCAGAGGCCCCTTGTAGACGCCGCGGCGGATCATGCGCTCGACGGTCTCGAAGGAGTTGATGTTGTAGAACTGGAACGCGCTCTGGATGCGCGCGGCGTTCAGGCGCCTGACGTGTTCCTCGGCCCAGCCTGGACCGCCGGGGACCGTCATTTCGCGGTACGCGTTGTAGTTGGCGGGCTCGGCCAGCGTCGTGCCGGCGAGGTCGGCCTCGCACATCTGCTCGACGACGTTCATCTGCGAGGTGTTCACCGTCACCGTCACCTGATCGGGCTTCGGGTCGAGCTCGGCGAGCATGTGCCGCGTGTCGTCAGACAGCCACTTGGCGGCAGCACCTTCCGTTTCCGGTGCGAAGGAGATCGATCCGCCCACCTGCAGGACCATGTCGGGCACCGCCACGCGCAGGCGTCCGAGCAGCTCGTTGAACTTGGACAGGCGCTTCGAGCCCTTGCCGTCGAGCTCGCGCACGTGGACGTGCAGGACGGTGGCGCCGGCGTTGTAGCAGTCGACCGCCTTCTGCACCTGCTCGTCGATCGTCACCGCGATGTCTTCGGGAAAATCGGAAGGCATCCACTCGGGCCCGTAGGGGGCGACGGTGATGACCAGCTTGTCCTGGTTTTCGGGGAACAGCGATCCGTCGAGAAAGTTCATGGTGTCTTCCTAGCTATCCTGGATTGAATGAGAGCCAGCCTTGCGCCGCCCGTTGACTTCCAATTCCTCGAGGAGGATCGGCGCTCCGAGGCACATGCTGTGCAGCCCCTGAAGGCTCGCGAGCTGCAGCACCGCGGTGATTTCCTCCTTGGTGGCTCCCGCTTTGAGCGCGCGCTGGATGTGCCGGCGAACGCCGGGCAAGTACATATGCGTGCACGAGGCGTCGAGTGCGATGCCGATGAGCTCGATCGTCTTCGCATCGAGCGCGCCGCCCACCGTGGGGGTGATGGCCATTGCAATTACCTTCTCGGTCCACGCAGGATCGAGCTTGGCGAAGGGCTCCCAGTCGGGATTCCAGTTGCCGCTCGCCTGCTTTCGCGCGGTGGCCTTTCTTGCATTCGAGAAGCCGCCGATGATTGCCGACCTTTTTTTGTGTTGCATGGTCACGCTCCCTGAGCTTCGAGTTCGCGGGTCGGTACAGGTACGTCGCCCTCGGCACTCTTCAAATCGGCTTGGTAGGTCCGGGCGGCGAACACGTACAACAGGACGGCGAGCAGACAGAACACCGGTATCACGGACATGGCGAACGGCAACCCATAGGCGTCGGACAGTGCGCCGGCGAGCAGAGGGCCCCCAGCGAGCCCGAAAAGGTTGCGCGTAAGCGAAAGAATCGAGACAGCGGTTGCGCGAACGCTCGGATGGATGACGTCGATGATGACTGCGTCCGTCGTGCCTACGCTGCCCGCCATGAAGAGGCCGCCCGCGATAATCAAGGCGAACTGGGTGGTCCCGGGAGAGAAGACTGCGAAGGCGGTGATCATGAACACCGCGGTCAGGATCGCAGTCGCGGCCGCGACCAGGAGCCTCGCGCGAGGAAGACGCGACATCAGTCGGTCGGCGACCACGCTCCACAGCAAGGTGCCGAGTCCCCCGACCAGCACGACCAGCGCCGTCTTGACGCCCGCCCGATCCGGCGCGAGACCGTAGTAGCGGTTGAAGTAGCTCGGGAGCCAAGCGTAGGTCGTGGAAACCACGAGCAGATTCATTCCCGCGCCGATGCAGGTAATCAGCGCCGTGCGCGGCCGGAGAAGTTCCGAGACGACCGTACGTGCGGCCGTATTCAGCTTGCCCGCGCTCTGCTCCTTGCGCGGGAGCGCCACCGTCTTGTAGTCGCGGACGATCGCGAGAAAGACGAAGCAGAGAAGCAGTCCGGGAATGCCGACCGCACCGAACCCCGCCTGCCAGCCCCAGCGCTCGGCGATGAAGCCGCCAAGCATCACCCCGAGAACCGAGCCGACCATGGCAGCGGCCAGAAAGGCACCCAGCACGGTGCTGCGCATCCGCAAGGGAAAGAGGCTGGCGAGAAGCGCGGCGCCAACGGTGCCGTACGCAGCTTCGCCCAGTCCCACGACGCTGCGCGCACCGAGCAAGCTCGCATAGCTGCCCGCGAATGCGCACGAAATGGTCGCCAGGCTCCAGACGAGCACCATGATGAAAATGCTCTTCACACGGCTCCACCGGTCGGCGAGCAGCGACAAGGGAACGGCGCCCAGGGCGACGGTAATCGAAACGACCGAGACCAAGCCGCCGAGCTTGCTGTCCGAAAGGTCCCACTCCGCTTTCAAGTGAGGAAACATCGACACCACGACCTGACGGTCGATGTAATCGACGATCATCAGCAGGAAAAGAATGGCGAACACCGACCACGCATAGCGCCGCGGCGCCGGACGGCTGGCCGCGGGATCATATGCAACAGCCGGAATCGGCATGGAAGGCGTCATCTGCATGGCTTCGCGTTCAAAGCAAGGGCGTGAAATCGGGGCACGTTAGTGAGCGCGTGATTGTCGACAATCGGCGCATTTGTCGATTGGCCCCACGTGACATAGACTTATCTTTTCGGGACGGGGCGGCGCGATGCGCGGTTCGGTCCGCAGCGCGAGTCTGACCAACTACGCCGAGGTCGCCCGCAAGGCCGGCCTCGATCCCCATCGTCTGCTGAGTGAATTCGGGCTGCCGCAGGGTTGCCTGCGAGAGCCCGAGCTCAAGATCCCGATCGATGCGGTGCGGCGCCTGCTCGAGGCCTCCGCCGAGCGAAGCGGCGTCGAGGCGTTCGGGTTGATGATGGCCGAGACCCGACGCTTGTCCAGTCTCGGTCCACTGGGGCTGCTCGTGCGCGAGCAGCCCACACTTAGGCTGGCAGCCGAGGCCCTCGCGCGCTACGCCAATCGGCTCAACGAGGCCTTGTTCCTGACGATCGAGGATGCCGGCGACGTCGTCGTGCTGCGCGAAGAGCTGATCGTGGGCGGGGCGGGCTCGGTCCGACAATCGACCGAGCTCGCGATAGGCGTGGCTTTCAGGGTGCTGCAGACGCTGCTGGGACCCGGCTGGAAACCGCGGCGTGTGTGCTTCGCGCACGATGCTCCGGCGAACCGGTCGGTGCACAAGCGGGTGTTCGGGCGAATCGTCGAATTCGGGCACAACTTCAACGGCATCGTCTGTGCCCGCAAAGACCTGGACGTTCCCAACCCGAATGCCGACCCGATGATGGCGCGCTACGCGCAGGGTCTCGTCGAGTCGCACCTGGCGAAGCCGGACATGACCGCCCAGGTGCGGATGCTCGTCGTGACGCTCCTCGGCACCGGGCAGTGCACGATCGACATCGCTGCGCAGCACCTGGGCGTCAGCCGGCGCACGATCCACCGCCAGCTGGCGCAGGAAGGACGCACGTTCTCCGACATCGTCGACTCCGTGCGGCGCGAGCTCGCCTCGCGCTACGTGATCGATCAACACCGCAGCCTGACCGAGGTCTCGTCGCTGCTCGGCTTCTCGGCGCCAAGCGGATTCTCCCGCTGGTACCGGCGCCAGTTCAGCAGCACCCCGACGCAAAAGCGCGGGGGCACTTCGCGGAGAAAGCGATAGGAGTCGTTCGCGGGTGATTCAGAAACGTTCGAGAATCCGCCGGCCCCGGCGGTTACCTTGTGCGGCCGCGCGGATCGGACCGAACCGACACGCAACGCTTGCCGGCGATCCGCTGGAAGCGATGACAACTGCCCGGGTAATTCACTCGGCTTCATCATAAGTAATCTCGTAGAAGGCTCCCGCCCTGGTCGGCAAAGGACGCCGCCGCGCCACCCATTGCGGGCGGTCACGGCGCGTCGATTGGTACGATCACCGAGCCGGAGATAAGCACTACTGCAAAGGTTGCCCAGCTCGTACTGCGGAGGTTGTTGCCATGGGGACACTCTCCGCTTGTCCCCACGCGCCTATCGCTTTCGCGGCCCGGCGCGTTGGGCGAGCAAGTACGCGGCTACAAATAAAAACGCCGTGCCGCCCCTCGCGGGACAGTGACGGCGTCACCTGCTATCCATTACGGCTTGTAGATGTTGCGGGACTCCTTAGTCGTCGACGTGAAGTCGGTCGGCTGTACCCAAGCGGCCGGCGTGTCGGTCGGCGCGTATCCTGGGCCCGAGATCGTGTTCTTCCCAATCTCGTCGCGATTGCCGACGACGGCGATGCCCGCCTGATAACCCCGACCACCACCGAACCCACTGAGGTTCGTGATCGCGCTGTTCGAGACTTTGTTGTAGTAGGCCCGGTTCATGGTTGGTTTCGTCGTCGGACCGGCGAACGTGTTGTCGTTGTAATTATTCATCGAGATCCCGACGTCGTTGTTGGCGAGCGTATTGTCGTGGACCTCCACGCTCGTCACGAGCTCGTTGCCGTAGCCGAACAGCAGAACCCCGGTGGATGAGGCCCCGCCAGTCCCGATGTACTGGTTAAGGCTGACGTTGTTCTTGTACACCTCTCCGGTGGCGCCGTAGACGATCTCGATGCCATTCTGTGCGATGACGTCCGTTTGTCCGGAACCCCTGACGATGTTGTCGTGGATATCCCCGTCGCTGCCGATCCCATCGACCACGATCCCATTCTTCTGGTAACCCGTGATGACGCTGTTCTCGATCTCTGCGTCGGCGGTGAACTTCTCGACGAGCATGGTCTTGAAGTCTGCCGTAGGCCAAACCGTGCTGCCGACCTGGACGCCGACGCCAAATTGGCATCCGCTCAGGCTCGTCGTGTTCGCATCTCGCGCGTTGGTGACGGATGCCTGGGTCAGGTTGAGGAACCCTTCAAGCACGAGGACGCCATACTCGCGGTTCGAACAGCCGC
Source organism: uncultured beta proteobacterium (assembly GCA_963828595.1). Taxonomy (GTDB): domain Bacteria; phylum Pseudomonadota; class Gammaproteobacteria; order Burkholderiales; family Casimicrobiaceae; genus PALSA-1003. Next base: position 663,965 of record CAWHEN010000007.1, on the reverse strand, counting down.
CGTTGCCGGGAAGCGAACCACGGACTTCGATTCCCTTGATCGTCGCTTTGGTGTCAGGGCGCGTCACGACCACGATTGCCTGCGGCGCGAACAGACCGTGGGCCTGGAACTGAGGCGGGAAGTGGGGATCTGATGCAGGAGCAAACGCGGCCGGCGACTGGATCGTTGCGCCCGGGTCGCCAGTGACCGTCACCGACCTGGCCAGGAATACCTGTTCGACGAACGGCAATGCGGCGCCACAAAGATACACCGTCTCGTAGGCGGGGACATGGTCGACCGCGGCCTGCACCGAATTGAAGCCCGGCGAAGTGCAATTCCTGTTGGTGCCGATGGGAGAGTGCGCGACATAGGCGACATTGGCCTGCGCCCGCGCCTGAAACGCCGAAGCTGAGCCCGCGGCCACTACTGAGACGGCTGCAAGCGCAGCCGCGATTGATACTGCTGGTCTTGATTTCATTGTATCTCCTTGATGATTAAGTGAAGGGTCCATCCGGTGACTCGTCCGTTCTTGTGCGAGCCGCGGCATTTACAACGCCAGGAGTTTCCATGCTTGGGCCTCACCGCGCTTCGCCCTGCGCGCCAAGTGCTTTACAGGACACGCCAACCGTCAAGTGCCCCGCACGCGCTGAGGCAACACAAGGAGGTAGTCATTTCGGGAACAAGCGACGGCACTGACGCAGTCCGGCGAACCCGTCTGCAGCCGAATAAATTGGCGCCAAAGGCGAAGTCCGTGGCGCAGGAGGTACAGCGGGTCGCGCGCTCCGATCAGATACTTGCCGCCCACTCCAGGAGGCGAGGCGGCGCGGATCGACTTGCGCGCTCAGCAGTCGAATGAGAATCGCGAATGAATGACATCCGGCTTGGCCAGAACTACAGCATTTTCAGCAACTCAACCGGCGAACCGCTTCATACGGTCGAGATGCATGTGCTTGCTCGAGCGTACCGGGCAGTGTGGCGGTCGCTCTTCGCGAGCGATCCGTTCGGTCCTCACCTCATTGGCGCGCTCGACGTGCTGATCGTGTTCTCGGCGGGACGTCTCGAAGGCGGTAGCTAGCACCCGGACAGGTCGGCCGGTACTCCTGCTATAGTCGCCCGACGTCCATTCGGGCCACGCACCGTGAAAGACGCAACGCTCGCCAGCATGGGTCAGATCGTCTGGCGTTTGATCGAGCGGCACGATCTTGCGCCCGAGCCGCTCTTCCGGGCGGCAGGGATCGATCCAGGGACTATTAACGATCCGCATGTGCTCATCGCGCGCCCGAAAAGCGATGCGTTGATTCGGGCGCTAGCAGAGCGGATTGCCGATCCTGCGTTTGGCCTGCAGGCCGCGCAATGCTGGCACCCGTCGAGTCTGGGCACACTGGGATACGCTTGGCTGTCCAGTTCTACCCTGCGTGCGGCCCTGAAGCGCGTAGTGCGCTATTGGCACATCGTCATCGCCGACGTGGCAGTCAGACTAGATGAGACGCCCGAGGGCGTTGAATTCGTCCACATACCGCCAAAGCTCGACAGCGCTCCCGACGGAATTCGGGGCGACATCGTGATGGCGATTCTCTACGACATGTGCCGGACCAATTTCGGCCGTATGTTTCGCCCCCAGCGAGTGGCATTCCGACATCCGGCTCCTGCCGATGCAAGCCCCTACGAGACGCTGTTCGGTTGCCCGGTCGCATTCGGCGCGGATGCCAACCGGCTACTCATCGACCGTGCCGAAGCCGACCATCCTCTTCCGACCGGGAACCGAGACCTTGCAGCAGCTCATGATCGCATCCTTGTCGAGCAGCTCGCCCGTTTGGACAAAAAAAACGTAGTCGCGCGCTTTCGTGCCTCGCTCCTTGAGCGAATGACTTCGGGCGAGGTTTCGGAAGAGGATATAGCGCGTGATCTGCATATGAGCCGCCGTTCACTGCAGCGTCGGCTCGCGGAGGCTGACGCGAGCTACCAGTCCCTCGTCGACGATACACGGCGGGACATGGCGCTGAGGTATATCCAAGATCCCGCCAAGTCCGCTACTGACATTACCTTTCTCCTGGGCTATTCCCAGCAGAGCGTGTTCACCCGCGCCTTCCGAAGGTGGACGGGTATGAGTCCGTCGGAATACCGCTCCAGCAAGTCCTTGGCGAGCGCCTAGGTCGAAGTCGGTCCAAGTGTCTGGCGGTCACCCGGCCGCACTCCTCACTGCCTGAATCAACCGGATTGGCGTGCCCTGTGAAGCGCTTGGCGCGCAGGGCGAAGCGCGGTCGGCGCTGAGCATGGGAACTACTGGTTCGTCAAACTTCAAATCAGCGCAAATATCGTCAACACGATAATGCCGGCGAACACCGTGTCGATGTCGAACACGCCTTCGCACGCGATCACGGCAAGTCTGACACGGTCGGTGTCACCGTGAGCTATCAAAACAAAGCGGTTAGTGGCGGCCATCGCCACTAACCGCGTTTGATTGGTAGGCCGTGTAGGGATCGAACCTACGACCAACGGATTAAGAGTCCGCTGCTCTACCAGCTGAGCTAACGACCCGGTGTGTTTGGCTGGCCGAAGTTTTTTTGGTATCGAATCGGCTCCGTCCAGCAAGCAAATTATACGCGCGCTGAGTGTGCCAAGGCAACCGGAGTCGCCCTCAGAACAGCGACCCCGCGCCCTCGCCCAGCATGGCTCGCCGCACCAACGGCACCGGCGGCGAACCGTAGCTCAAGAACTTGTCATGAAAGTCTTTCCATGCGCTGCGGCCGCCGCGTGTCGCGGTCCAGTCGTTGCGCAACTTCATGATCATCAGCTTGCCCAGCGTGTAATTGCCGTACGCCGGATCGAAGGTGCCCCGCGCGGCCTGCTGGCGAGCGTTGCCCGGATCCATAAAGGCCTTGTCGCGGAACAGCGCCTCGGATTGCGCGACCGTCATGCCGCCGGTGTGCAGCCCGATGGCCGACAGCAGGCGCACGTTGCGCAGCAGCGCCAGGTGCAGCTGACCGACATGCGTTTCAGCATCTTCCTGTCCGAGCCCCATTTCCCACATCATCTCTTCCACGTAGTGCGCCCAGCCTTCGTTGGACGCATAACTGAAGAATATCTGTCCGATTTTCGACGCCGACCGCTTCGAGTGCAGGAACTGCAGGAAGTGGCCCGGCCAGACTTCGTGCACGGAGATGAACAGCAAGGCGGCCTTCCCCGGGACGTAGGCATCCTGCTCTGCCCGGGTCCAGCTGGGGTCGGGCGGCGCGATGTAATAGGTCGCGGGAAGATTCTTTTCGTACGGTCCGGGGATGCGCACGTAGGCGAGGTTATAGCGCTCGTACGCGGGCGCTTCGGCCACGCCCGCCTGTTCGGCAGAGGGGATCGTCACGACGCGGTTTTCTTCTACAAAGGCCCGCAGGCTTGCGAGTTGGGACTGCGCTCCGGCGACGGCGGCATTCCGCGGCTTGTCGGCCTGCATTTTGGCGATGCAGGATTCGTCGCTTTGCCCGGGCGCGTATGCCGCGCATGCGGCGCGAAGTGTCGCGAGATTGCGCGCGAGATCGCGCTCGGCCGCGTCCTTCAACTGGGCCAGCGGGATGTCGACGAGCTCGGTCCTGCGCAGCATCTCGCTGAATTTTTCCGGCCCGAGCGCGAAGCGATCGGTCGCGGACGCTTCGAGCGTGCCGAGCCAGGCGTCGAGGCCGCGCATCGCGGCGATCGCGCCGGCGTTGGCTCGGCGCAAGTCCCCCTGAAGCTTCGCATCGGTCACCGCCGAGAAGATGCCCGGGACTTCTTCTTCGTAGAAAGTCGCCAGCCCTCCGAACGCGATGCGTCCGATTTGCACGTACGTGCGCGGCATCGGCGTACGGAGGTTCTGGCGAATCTGCGCCGCCGCGACCGGAACCGCTTCGGCATACTTGATGTACGCGCGCAGCCGGTCGGCGAGCGGCGCGTACTCCCGCGCGACATAGACGTTGGGATCGAGCCCGCCGCCGTAATAACTGGGGTCGTTGAAGGCCGACTGCGCCGACTCGAGCCAGAACAGATCTCCATCGAGCTTCGCCACGACATGGTCGCGCTCGAAGCGCCGGCCTTCGTCGAGAGCAGCGTCGTCGAACTGAAGCGCGCGCTCGCGTTGGGCATGCATGCGGCGGATTTCGTCGTCGATGCCGGACCGGCTCCAATCGGGAAGCCGACCGTCGAATTCGTGCCTTCCGGCCCACACGGCGGTCGGTGGGTCGGCGTTGAATTCCGACTCCAGCAGAGCGGTCACGTATTCGTCCCATGCAACGGCGCGAGACGATGTGGAGGCAAGCGCCGGTGGGCGGATCGCCTGCTGGCAGCCGGAAACGACGAGCAGCAGCGCAGCGGCAAACAGCGCCAGGGCAGTCGACGGGAGCCTTGTTTTCATTTTTCGGTAGGCCTCACTGGACGCGAATCTACGACCAACGGATTTCAGAGGTGATAACTCATTGTTTTACCAGCAACATGCTCGCCCTCGAGCGGCTTGCACCACCAAGACCCGTAGAGTTTGTCACGTTTCTGTCCCGTTTTGCAGGCGCCGTCGGTCCCGGCCTGATGACCTTTCATCGCCAAGAACGCGGTGGTCGCGCGATCGAGTGCCCGATCGTGGATGTTCGATCAACAAACATGGCGCACGCAAATCGGGCGCCCCCGCGGCAACGCGATTTGTATCAACATTTGTATCAATTCATGTCAGAACCGCTTTCCACGCCGCACAAGCTGGATGGCTCCGCGCTCCAGACAAGCGGACCTTGCTCGCCGTAAAAAAGCGGGCATATACTCGCAGCGCATCCGCAGCGAACGCGCGAGTTCATCGCCCGCGCTCGAAAATCTCTCGGACCGCGCATCGCTGATTCCACGCAAGGAGGAGCGGCAGCAGTTACCGCTCGCAAATGAAGGCGCTGTCCGTGACCGTTGGCACCACGCCGATCGCAGGTGCCATGAACCAGGCATCGAGCACGGTCCGGACGGTGGTGATCGAAGCCTTGCTCGTCGTCGCCGCGATCGTCTCGCTGCTCCCCGGCTTCGAAACGCTTGCCATGCACGCGTCGGGACGCGACGGGCGCTTCGCCGAAGTGATCGTCGGAGTTTCGCAACTACCGGACCCTGTGCTGCCGAGTGTGTGCGCAACGCTTGCCGGGCGCGTCGACGAGCGGCTTCGCGATCGTCTCTGCATTAGCCAGAAGAGCCCGTCGGTCGATCCTGCGCGCATCGACGCCCTGCCGCGTGCTCTCAGCGACGTGCGCGCGCGTCTGCGGCAGGCTCTCCGGGCACCGCTGGTCGCGGCCGATGCACGTCTCGCCGATCTTCGGCAGGCGCAACGCGAGGGTGTCGGCGATCCCCATGTGCTGCGCGAGGCGATCGCTTCCGCAGAATCCCAAATCCAGCATTACGCAACGCGGTTCGCGATCGCGCCGGCCGCCGGCGCCGAACCGCCCGCTCTCACGTGCGCTTTCGAGGGCGCGCGTGCCGCGCTTGCCACACCCGCGCCCAACCCCGGCAGCGACGGCGACGCCGCGCACGCGAACGCGGTGATGCTATTGGCCGCAGCGCTCGATGGACACCCCGCGACGGCCGTGCTCGCGCGGACGACGACGATCGAGCACGCCGCACCGCGCCGGGGCTGCGCCGATATGGGATCGGCAGACGCGCTGGCGCGAGTCGCCGCGCTGACCAGCGATGCGCGCGCTGCGGCGACGAGCGATGCGAAGAACGCCGCCATGCGCGCGCTCCTGCACACCGCAGGCTGGCAATGGGCAGGATGGATGATCGCCGGACTCCTGCTGCTGCAGCTGAGCCGCCGTGCGAGGCTCGCCGCGCCGGGCATCGCAGCTGCGCTCATCGTTGCCGCTGCCGCCGCGTGGCTCGGTCGCGCGCCCTTGCCGCTTGCGACAGATCATGCCTTCGTACTGGGACGTGAGTCGACGTCGCTTTGGTCGATGCCGGCTCCGTTCGTGCTTGCGCTCGCTGCGGCCGGGGCGCTGTTGTTGCTCTGTGCGCCGTGGGTCTCCAGGGTTTTCGCCACCGGCGCTCAGCGGCCTTCGTCCGCATTTGGGTACCCCGGCCTCGTGTTCGCGACGGGCGTCGGGTGGCTGGTCCTGCTCGATCTGTCCGTGAACGGCCATCCGAGCAATCGTTACCTCGCTCTGTATCACCAGGGCCACCTTTGGGCCGGCATGCTTGCCTTCAGCGTCGTCGCCTTCGCGCGTCAGCCGATCGGCCGCGCCCTCTCGTGGACGCTGTCGATGCTGGACGGCGGCGCGAGCCGCGTCGCATCGCGCTGCGGCGCTGCCGGCGGCGCCGCGATTCTCGTTGCCCTGCTCATCATGCTCATCGGGCTCGTTGGCTCGCTGCTCCTCAACGTTCGCCAGCTCACTTCCGAGCTCGGGCGCCTCTGGCTGATCGTCGGCGCAGCGTGGTTCTTCTTCCTCCGCGGCACACCGTTCACCGAGCGGATGAGCCGAAGCGGCACATCGATCGGCTCGCTCGCCCGTTACGTATGGCCGCTCTTGTTCGTGGTCGCGGTGCTGATCGGCGCAATGCTCGTCACCCACGACATGGGCCCGCTCCTCATCGCCGGCTACGGGGCAGGCGCTTTCGTCGCAGCATCCGTCGCGATGTGGTGGTACCAGCGCCGTGGAGCGACCAGTGTGGCGTACGTGGTCGCGGTGGCGGTCTTCGTCGCGTGGATCGTCGTCACGACCGGTGCACTGTTCCGCTTGGGCTCGCTCGACGATGTCGGCGCCGCGCGCCTCGAAAATCTCACCGCCCCGCTCGCGTCCGCGAGCGACCAGCTCGCGCTCGTCACGTGGTTCCAGCGAGCGTCGCCGGCGGCCGGTTTCAGGCTCGGCTCGGTTCCGTGGTGCGGATTCGGAGCGGCCGGCACGTGCGCCGGCGTCCCCGTGCAGATCCAGAGTGATTACACGTTCACGGCGCTTATCGGCGAATTCGGCTGGAGTGCGGCGTGGGCATTCACGATCGGTTGCGCGGTGTGGCTTCATTGGATGGCTCGATGCCATGCCGGCGCCACGCGCGGCGAGCCCCGCTTCGTTCGCGCCGGGGCACGTATCCGCAACGACGAGCAGGCATTCCTGAGCTGGATCTGCGTGACGTGGGTCGTTCTCACCATGTGCCAGCTCGCGGTGACCGTCGCCGGCAACATTGCGGTGATTCCGCTCACCGGCGTAACCTTTCCCTTCGTAAGCTTCGGGATGACCTCGCTCATCGCGAACGCGGCGATGCTGGGTCTCGCGGTCAACGTGAACGCGACGTTGGGCGAAGCGAATGGCTGAGCGACGCAGAGCAACGCTGCTGCAGTTCGCGATTGCGGCGACCACCGCCGTCGTGCCGATCCTGTGCGGCGTGCTGCTGATCGTCGCTTCCGCCCGGCAGGATGCCAGGCCCGCGCCGGGCAACGGCGATCGCCACATCAGCGTCCGGCACGTCGCGGCGCTGCAGACGTTCGAATACGCGATCGTTCGTCGCGACCGTGTCGCGTCCGAGCCGCCGTCGGCAGAGACGCTGCTCGAACGAGTTCCGGCCTGCCGCATGCAATGGGACGCGAATCCGGGTGCGCTGGCGGCGCTGCGAAGCTTCCTCTCTCGAAAGTCGCGTACGGAATCATCGCCTGCAGCTCGCATCGCCACACAGCTGCAAACGATCGACCGCGCGCTCGCCGCTTTCAGCAGCATCGACAATCGCCGCGTCAGCGACGTGGTCGGCTTCGATGCCGGACGCTGGTTCGACGCCGTTATCGTCGCGCTGCGCACACCGATCGAAACGGCCGAGTATCCCGACCAGCGCTTCACGCTGCGGTGCGAGGACATCGCCGCTGCCGTTGCGGCTCTCGCGCGTTCCGACGGGCGCATCCTCGCCGCCTTCGCATGGCGGGGCACGGAAGTCGGACGCGTCGTCGCCGCCTGGCGTCCCGAACAGTTTGTCGCGATCGCTGCGCACGGCCTCGGGCGCAACAATCCATGGGCCGGGATTCCGGGCTGCATCTACCTCGGTGGATCGCCGCCGGCAGGAAGCGATACCAAGACGTATTTCACCGCCGGAGCGCGCGGTATCGAGGACCTCGTATGCGCGCGCGCCGAAATGCGGGGCATCTCCGCGGAGAATGCGCAACGTTCGCCGGCGCTTGCGATCGCCGGAGAGCCGAGTCTCGACATGCCGGTGAACGATGAGCGCTGGAAGATCCCGCCTTCGCTCGGGGCGATACTGCAGCCGCTCGAGGCATTGCATCGGCCGGCCGGCGCGCTGTATCGCGCGTATACCGAGGCGCAGGGCGGCGCGCCGGCCATGCGCACAGCGTATCGCGGGCCGAACCGCATCGAGCTCTACGGCGCCGGGGTCGACGTGGGCTACTCCATCGATCTCACGATCGATCCCGCACTGCAGGAGATCGCCCAGCGGATGACCTCGTGCTACACCGGCCGCACCGATGTCTGTCGCGCCTTCGGCATCGTTCGGAAGGACGACGGGGCGCGCGGGGTCGGCGACGGGCTGCTCGAGCATGCGCTGGTGCGCATGGCCGCGGTCGCCGTGATCGACGTCGAAAGCGGCCGTATCGAAGCGCTCGCCGGCGCGCTTTCCCCCTGCACGCGGCAGGAGTACGACGGGCCGGCTCGCTCGGCGCGTTGCGACCCGCGTTTGCCGTATGCCACGCGCTATCGACCGGATGCATTGCTGAATCCGGCCGTCTTTCACGATGCGATGCCGGGCTCGACGATCAAGCCGATCATGGCGGCGGCATTCCTCGCCGATCCCTCGGTCGGGCCGGCATGGCTCGCCAGCGAACGCGCCGACATGACGCGTTCGCCGACGGCAGTTCCGTCGGCCGAGAGCCTGCGAGGACAACTCGCGCGCTCCAACTCCGCGCGCTTTCTCGATCGCATGTTCTGCGCCGATCTCGGGTTCGCGCCCTGCGCGCGCCCGCGGGAAATCCAGACGATGGCGCTCGCTTTCGGATGGAATGGCGCGTGTGCGGAGCCGAGCGATCAATGCGGCAAGCAGGACCTTCTGTTCGGGCGCCCCCCCGACGCGCGCATGGACGACGGCGGGGTCCGGCCGCTCTCGCTCGACGTTCCCTTTGGGCGGCTGTTGACGCAGCCCGTCGGCACGAAGGCCGGGGCGCCTTTCAAGTTGCGCCCCGACGTCGCACTGGATCGCGCGCGCTTGCAGCAATGTGCAGCCGGTGCCGATGGCAAGCGGTTCAACCGCGATGACTGGGGGAAATGCCGCAGCAGCGTGGTCGACATCGTCGCGGAAGGGTGGGGACAGGGCCAGGCGCGCGCCAGCGCGCTCGGCGTCGCGGGGATGATGGCCATGCTCGCAGCAGCCGCCAACGGCCAGGCCGAAGTGCGGGCGCCGCATCTGGTCGACGCGCTGCGCGGCGTGGCGGGTGCCGGCCAGGGAGCCGAGGCGGCCGCCGCGCGTGTGAGCCTCGTCGAGGCGAGACAAAATCGGATTCCGCACGAAGCCGCCGAGGTCATCATCGACGGCCTGTCCTTCAGCCATCGCGCTGGCACGGCCCGCCTCGCCTGCGAACAGGTCTTCGATGCACGCACCTGCGCGCGCATGGATTGGATCGCCGGCAAAACCGGCACGCCCACGTTTCCCAACGACGCGCGCTCGCTGTCCGAGCTCGCCCGGTTGTGTGCCGGGGCCGTTCATAAAACGCGCCGCGACCGCGATGCCTGCGGGCCACTGCGGCCCTACAAGTGGTACGTCGCGGCATACCGTACGAATCCCGACGACCCGCGGTGGACGAAGGTGATCGGCGTGCTGACCGAACGCAACTGGTTCGTCGCGTCGGGCCGCGTTCACGGTGCCGGCGATCAGGGTCCGAATCCCGCGGCCGAGATCGGCATGCAGATCGCCGCACGCCACGCGGGCGTGATACCGGGAACGTCCGAGTGAAGCCCGCGTCGCACAGAATTCAGCGGCGGTCGACCGGGCGCGCCTCGAGCGCGATCGGCGGACCCTTCGTATGGAGGTTCGACGGTCCGTTAGCGACCTGCATCGCCGACATGGAGGACACGCTGCGGCGGCTGATCGTGCAGCTGGGCGAAGTCGCGGCGATCAGCGTGCTCATCGAGCTGTCGCTGCCTGCGCTCAAGCGGCGCGTCGATGCGGGCGACGCAGTCCAACCCGCCTGGGGCGAATTCCTCGACCGCCTCGCACAACGTTATGGACTGCCTGCAGCTGCACGCGTGCGCCCGCTTCGCGACGACGGGCCGCTGGCGATCCTCGTCATTGCTTACAGGAGCTAAGACATCATGGCCGTGAAGCGCTGGATGCTGGGAAAGATGAACGCCGGAGGGCGGCACGATTCGGCGTCGCAAGCGCGTGATGCAGCGCGTGGCGACGCTCCGGGAGCGGCGCGGATGCGCGAGCCGAGTGTCGGTGTGTTCGAGCATGGGCCCGGCGCAATCGACGAAGGCGAGCACCTGGGCCCCTACACGCCGCTGATCGCCTCGATACGCAGCGAGCTCGAGCAGTTCGCGACGAGCCAGCTTCGGCTGCATCTCGCGATCGCCGAACGAGACCGTTACCTTCTTACGTCGATCGAGCTCGAATGCGAAGGCAACGACCACGAGCGGGAGCTCTTGCGACGCTTCGTCCGCGAGTTCCGGCCGGAGCAGATCAAGCGCTATCTCGCCAAGGAAGTGATCGCGCGACTGCGCAACGCAAGCGCCATCGACCTGTCGCAGTTCGCCGGCCTGAACGCCGAAGTCGACGCCGGCGACCTCGCCCGCGAGCGCGAGGAGGAGCGCTATGGCGATCTCATTGCCGAACTTTCCTCCGCCATGCCGCACAGCGCGGGCAATCCGTATCGTGTGACGCTCGTCGGGCGCTGGGCGGAGGTCGATGCGCGCGCGCAATCGCGCGACGACAAAGCGCCGGGGCCCGAGACGCAGCGAACACCGCTTGCCGCGCGCGCGATCCAGGTCGACATCGAGGACGCGGCTGGCACGCACCACATCGAGCTCAAGGCGATCGCGGCGGGCCGCCGCTACTCGGTGGGCAAAGGCGAGGGCTGCGACATCGTGGTCGACGGCGTTTATGCAAGCCGCCGGCATTGCGAAATCTGGCTCGAGAACGGCACATGGCGAGTGGCCGATACCGGTTCGACGAACGGGATTCGCATCGAGTCGACGACCGGCGTGATCGCGCGCTTGCCCTCGGACGGGATCTCCGCACGCCCGGCGACGGTCGAGCTGCCTCTCGGCACCTGGCTCGTGCTCTCCGCGCGCATGCGCGGTGAGCCGGCTCAATATCCGCGCTTATCACTGCATCCGGGCGGGGACCTGGAGCAGTCACCGGCCAAGGGAACGCCCGCCAAAGCCGTCGCGACGCCAGTGACGCCGATCGCTCCGCCGCGACGGCGCGATCACGCGTGGACGCTCACCGCGCGAATGGCATCGGGCTCGCGCAGCATCGACATCGGCAACGATGCGCTTCCGCTTCGCATCGGCCGCTCGCGCAACCAGGCGCTCGTCGTCGACTGGGATCACAGCGATGTCTCGGGGCACCATCTCGACATCGTCTCGGTCGACGAAAGCGGCGCCACGGCGCTCGTGCTTGGCGACAACGGCGTCACCGTCGACGGCACATTTCACGGGCCCGGCACCGAGTTCCGCTGGCAACCGGGCGAGACACTCAAGCTCGATCAAGGGACCGATCGCGTCGCGGCGTGCGAGCTCACGCTGTCACGCGCCGGCTGAGGCCCCGTCGAATGAGGATGAACGTCGAAGCGATCCGCGTGCCTTCGCCTACGCCTACCCCGCGCACGAGCGCCTGCGGCGCTGCGCGCGTGCGGGAAGCGGTGACCGCAACGCGATGGGCCCGCGTCCATGCGGCCGTTGCGTCATCACGCGGACGGCAGCATGCCGTGAACGAAGATGAACACAGTCCGCTCGACGGAAACACGGAACTCTTCGTCGTCGCGGATGGCGTCGGGTCGGGCGCGTTGGCGTCGTGCGCGAGCCGCGAGCTCGTGGCGCACATTCACGCGGTGCTCGGTCGCGGACGCGTCGGTGCCGACGCGGTCAGGACGGCGATCCTCGAAGCGGACCGCGAGATCGCGCGGAGCATCGCACGGCGGACGAGCACGCCCGGCGCAGCGACGGTCGCGCTGTGCGTGGCGATCAATGCACGGCGCTCGCAGTGGCTGGTCGCGTGGGTCGGCGACTGCCGCGTGTATCGACTGCGTGCGTCGCGCGGAGACGGGACCGAGCTTCTCACGGTCGACGACACCTATCGGCAGCTCAATGAGCGCTCGCCTTCCGGCGCAGGCCCGGACGATCCGGCGCGGATGGTCGGCAACGGCGCCGTCGATGCACCGAATATCCGGAAGGTCGAGCTCTCTGCGGGCGAGATGCTGGTTTTGTGCAGCGACGGCGTCCATCGGCACGCAACAGCGAGCGATATCGCGCGCGTTCTTCGCACATCTGCGCCGCTCGGCGAGCGCTGTGCGCGGCTCGTCGAATTCGCTAGGCAGCGAGGGAGCAGCGACGACGCTACGGTGCTCGTCGTGCAGCCGTCGACCAGCATCAGTGCAAGGATCGCGCGCGGATTCTCGTTGGGCGTCATCGTCGCGTTTCTCGCGGCAGCGGGTGCGTGGCTCGCCACGCACGACTCGGTGTCGCGTCTCTTCGCGCAGACGAACGTCAATGTCCCCAAGGTGCAGCCATGACATCCGAACAAATCGACCGGGTATTCGGCCGCAAACGCCTCAAGATGGTTACCGGCGAGCACGTCGAAGTGTACCGCGAGGCGGTCGCTCCCGGTGAGCCTCGACGCTACACCAAGCGTTTCCTCGCAACGCCGAACGGCGATTTCGGGCCTTGGACGGAACGCGAGTGGCGTATTCTTGCGCGCCTCATCGGTCACGGCATCCGCTGCGTGCCGGAAGTGGTGCAGTTCGACGCAGGTGCGATGAGCGGCATGCGCCGCGTGCAGACGCGCGACGCGGGCGTCACCGTCGACCAATGGGCCACGCTCGTCCCCGTCGCCCGGGACGGCACCGTACGCGGGCATATCTTCGAGGATTGCGCACACTGGTGGGCGCTCGCGCATCACTGTCTTGCCGCGCTGAGCGAGATTCACGCGCTCGAGCTCATTCACCTGGATATCAAGGCCGACAACATCTGCATTCCGTGCGGGCCGGCGGACTTCGACCCCGATGGCGCCGATGGTCGTCTGTATCCGGCCTTTGCGCGGCTCGCGCTGATCGACTTCGCGTTTTCGCTGGTGAGTCGCGAGAGTCTCGCGCTTCCGCTGCCGCTTGGCTGGCAGAAGGATTACGACTATCAATCGCCGCGCCTGCTCAAGGCGCTCGAAGCCGGCCGCAACGGTGACCTCGAGCCGACCAGAGTGCTCGACTGGCGCTGCGACTTCTACAGCCTCGCGGCGATGCTGAAGCGCTATCTGCCGTCCGATCGTCGAGGCGCTGACGGCTCGGAGATGGGCTGGACATCGAGTCGCTATGACGATGCGCGGTCGCTGATCTTCCGGCTGCGCGACACCCATGATCGCGACCTGCCGCACTGGCGTCCGCACGCGGAGCTGATCGATTTCTGCGCGGCGCGGCTGGACGAGCCCGATCTCGTCGCCTCGCTGCAGAAAGGCTGGACGCTCGCGCGCGGCGAGATCGCGGCGGGCGTGGCGACGCCGATCACGCCCATTACACCCGTCACGCGCATCGCGACTTTCGGGGGCGCGGCTGCGGTGACCCCGCTCACCCACATCGCGAGCCCGGAGCCGATCGTGCTTCCCGGGCTTGCGGAGCCGAGCGCTGCCCGCGGCGAAATGGCAGCAATTGGCCCCGACCTTCTTCGTATGAAGCCCCGCGCTGTTCGCAGCGAAACGGTCGCGGGACCGCACCTTCTTCGACGGACGGAAGTGCAAGCGCCCTGGCGAGCGAAGCTGCTCCTGCTCTCGCTGGTCGCGGGCGTCGCCGCATCGGCGCCGTCGTTCATCGGCAATCCCGCACATCCACTGTTTGAGCGTGCGGGCCCTGCATCGGGCGAGCGGAATGCGACCTCACCGGTCCAGGCTCCGCGTTCGAGCTTAAGTTTAAACGATGCCGCCGCGCCGGCGGCGTCCGAAGCGGATCCGGCGAATCCCGCCGCCGACGCCAACGATCGAGTGGCGCGCTCGCAGCGCGACCAGGTTGCTGACACCCCCGAACCTGCCGCGAGCATCGGCACCTCCGGCAGCCTTGCCCCCGACGAGCCCCGCCCCGCGAGCGAAACCCCGCGCGAGCAAGCAATCGTCGCCAACGCTGCGCCAGCGCCGGTAGCGACGCCTGCCGAGAAAGTTTCGTCGTCATCCGACGCAACGACTCGCGAACAAGCTGCCCCGAGTGCAGCGCAAACACGCGTGAAGTCCGTCGCGCTGGCCAAGCGCGCTCCGGTGACTTCGTGGTCACCGTCGAATGCGACGCCGACGCAGCATGGACGCCGACCTTCGTCGGCGCCTGCGAGCGCACGCGTCCGCTCGGTGCCGCATCCGCCTGCGTCTGTCGTTGCGCGATCGACATCGCCCTCTCGCGTTCGCGTTGCGACGGCAAGCCCAGCGGTGAACGCCTATCTAGCGACGCTGTCGCCCCGTTCGTCGTCGCCATCGGTGGCAGGCCAGAGCACGCCGCCCATTGCGCGAGTCGACGCAACGCCAGCCGGCGCGGGGGCGTCGATGACCGTGGCGATCGAGGATTCGCGCGCGTCCGCGCCGCCGGAGTTGGCGCCAGCGCGCGCGCCGGAATCCGTCGCGGATCAACGATCGCCGGCCGCGCCGGCGAAGCCTGCGCCAAAGACATCCCGCGCGAAGAGCGGATGGCAGGGATTCCTCGGCAGTATCGTGGGCCTGCTGCAGGGGCGCGATCGCCCAGCCGCGCCGGTCGAGGACCGCGATGTACGGCGCTCGCAAGTTGTGCCGCAGAGCCCGATGCCACAGCAACTCGCTGCGGCCGCATCCAATCCGATCCCAAGGCCGCCTTCCCGCCAGCTTGCGCTGGCGGCAACGACCCCGGGCGTCAGCCCGAACCCGACCGCGCCCGGGCTGCGAAGCGGTGCCGCGTCCGATGGGCCGCCGACCGGCACGATATCGCTCGCCGCCCTGAGCTCGTCCAGTGTCGAGTCGCGCGCGCCCGCGAGCTTACCCGCAATCGCCGCCCCCCCGCACGCGTCCGTCGAACCGCCGATGCTGGCGAGGTCCGCTCCCGACGAGTCGTTTGGCGCCCGCGCCGATTCCGACAAGTTGACGATAGAGGCGAAACGGATGCTCGCGAATGCCGTCCCACGCGTCGCAGCACAGGCGCAGCAGGACGTCACCCCCGTGCTGCGGGCCGCAGGCCTCCCCGCCCATCCGATGCAGGCGGAGACGATCGCCCAGTTCGCGCATGCGAAATGGACGAGTGAAGACGAGTGGATCTCGGCGAGCGATCTGTCCCCCAGTTACGCGCGCATTCTGCACAGCAATGCGCGACAGGCGCTCGCGTCAGGACGCGGGGCGGCGAACGCCGCGAACATCGAGTTGCGCGCGTTCGGCGCCAACCCGCACGATCCGGAGATAGCGGCCTATCTCGCCTATCTCTACCTGCGCGCGGAACCCGTGCAACCCGAAACGGCTCGCGAGCTGGCGTTGCATGCAATCGTCGTCAGCGGCCCGCGACGTTCGGCGCGCGGCGCGGATTGGGGCGTGCTCGCTGTCGCGAGCGCGCTCACCGGGCGCGAGGCTGACGCGACCCGCGCGTTGCTCGTCGAGGTCGCACTGACCAAGGACCTGGACGCGAGCTGCCGCGCCGCGCTGAGCGCCTACTCGTACTTCGGCGAACGGCTGCGCGCACCGGTGCAGGCGATGTTGTCACGAGTTCACACGCTGGGAGGCGCCTACGCATATCCCTCGTGCGCGTGGCCTTCGTTCTGGGCCACCGCCGCACGCCGGCCGACCCTATTGAACTAATGATTCGGGACGTGCGTTTGTCCCGACGATTCCAGGAGAAACCCAATGTCCGTTGATGGCGATAGCAGAGACGCAGTGACCTCGGCGACGAGCGCGATATGGGATAGTCACGTACGAAAAGACAGGACGCCGGAGGGCTTCACGGTTCGGACGACATACCCGACCAATCCGAACGGAGTGGAGGTGATGCTCGAGCGCTGGGAGCCCGGCACGGCGGAGCCGCCCCACTCGCACCCGGGCGACGATATGACGGTGGTCATCGAGGGGAAGATGTCTTTCCAATTCTACCGGAAGGAGGGAGCCAGCCTCGTGGCGGACGGGGAGAGGCTGTTTCTGAGCGAGGGTGACGTCGGGTACGTGCGCGCGAATCGAATTCACGACGCGAAGTACATCGAGCGCTGCAAGCTTGTGTACGTGCACGATAAGGCCTTCGGCTTTAATTTGGCACGCTGAGCGGCGCTCCTCCGTGCGGGCGGAGCTTTGAATCCGTCGGACTGGATTGTCTACGGGCTGTCTACTTTCGCGGGGCCTCAAAGGCGACTGGCCAAGTAGACAGTTGATTCGTTGGTAGGCCGTACTGGACTCGAACCAGTGACCAACGGATTAAAAGTCCGCTGCTCTACCAACTGAGCTAACGACCCAAGGGGCGCGGATTATAGCGAATCCGACGCGCCGCCGCAAAGGCTGGCGAGCGCTCGTCGGCGCAAAACGGCGAGTGCCGCTAATTCAGATCGCGCGTCAAAAAGCCGGGCAGCGACATGAAGTCGATGCCTTCGTCGCGCAGCGATTCAGCTTCCTCGGGCGACGCCTGGCCGCGAATGCCGCGCTTCGGCGCTTCGTCGTAATGAATCTTGCGCGCTTCCTCGGGGAACGCGCGCCCGACGTTTTCGGCGTTGGCCACCAGGCGACGCATCAACTTCAGCGCCTCGGCTTCGCCGGACGTTACCGCTTCAGTTTCGCTTTCACTTTCGGCCGCCGGCTGCGCAGCGCGTCCGACCTGCACGTTGGCCGACGGCCGGCGCTCGATCGCGGCGTCGTCGCACACCGGACAACGAATCATCGTCTTGTCGTGCTGGCGCGCGTAATCCTCGATCGAGGCGAACCAGCCCTCGAACCGATGCTGCTGCGCACAAACCAAATCGTAAACAATCATTGCAGCGCTTTCATGCGGCGGGGCCCATCGTCCATAGCCACCCGCCAATACTGGTACTTCGATGCCGCCACGCACCCGGCCACGATCGCGCCGAAGGCCAGGAACGATCCCAGCGCCAGGGTCGAAATGCCGGTCAGCCCCTGGCCGATCGTGCATCCGAGCGCAGTGACGCCGCCAAATCCCATTAACACTCCGCCGGCGATATGGTTGACAAGGTCCTCGGTCGATGCGAAGCCCTCCCAGCGGAACGCCCCGGTCGCAAGCGCGGTGGCGGCCGATCCTGCCGCCATACCGAGCACGCCGGCGATGCCGAACGTGACGAGCTTGGACTGATCGCTCCACAACAGCAACAGTTCCAGCAAATAAGCCACCGGGGCGACAAAGCTGAACGATTCGGCGCGTCCGGAATTGGTGGCGACAAAGGCTTCTTCCAGCGTCCCCGGGTCCTCGGCGACATAGCCGATATGGCCCGACACGTACCATCCGCCGACGATCACCGCCCCGATGACGATGCCGCCGATCGCGAACTCGCGGCTGCTGCGGAAATCGCGGCTGGCGAACACGAATACCGCGAGCGCGGCGGCTACGACCAAGGCGAGGCCCAGTCGCATCGTCGCGCCGCCGCCGGCCAGACGGGCGGCAAAGCTGCCCAGATCGGAGCGCGCGATGCCCAGCGGGGCGACGTCCCAGCGCACGACGTCCAGCGTGTTGACGCGCCAGACGGCAAACAAGCCCTTCAGCGTCATGTAGGCCGATATCGCCAGCACGATCAATACCACCAGGGACTTGAGGCTGCCACCGCCGAGCCGGATCAGCGTCTTGCTGCCACAACCCGAAGCAAGGGTCATGCCGAAGCCGAACAGGAATCCGCCGACCAGGTAGGAAAGCCAGGCGATCCGCGGCGTCGTATAGATCGTCTTCGACAAGTCGACGAGTCCGGTCGCTTCGAGCAAAGCCGCGCCGGCGATCGCGACGGCGATCGCCAGCAGCCACATGCGCATCCGGCGCCAATCGCCAATGTGCACGATATCGGTGATCGCGCCCATCGTGCAGAAGTTGACCCGGTTGGCGACGGCGCCGAAGACAAACGCCAACGCGAAGGCGAGCCAGGCGACGAGTGCAGGAAGATGACTCGAATCCGGCATGACCGGCGATTATCGCATGCACGTTCGCAACGGCCATCCGGTCAACCCCGACGCTTAACCCCGATCCGCGGCCGTTCGCGTTTACATTCCGGACCGCTACTTTCAAGCGGCAAACAGGAGACAGGATGAAGCGAATCGGAAACGTAGTGGCGACGCTGGTCACCTCCGCCGTCGGCGCGACGATGCTCGGCGCCTGTGCCGCCGTAGAAGCGCACTGGCCCGCCGAGCCGGCGGCCGTCGAAATCTACGACCGCACCGAAGGCCGCGTGCTGCCGAGTTACACGCGCCAGGGCCGGCGCTATGTTATCGGCAAGCCAGGCAACGAATACTCGATCCGCGTACGCAACCAGAGCGGCGGGCGGGTGCTCGCGGTGATGAGCGTCGATGGCGTCAACGCGATCTCGGGCGACACCGCATCGACGGCGCAGACCGGCTATGTGCTCTCACCGTACGAGAGCGCCGATATCGCCGGATGGCGCAAGAGCATGTCGAACACTGCGGCGTTCTATTTCACGACGCTGCCCGATTCGTACGCCGCGCGCACCGGCAGGCCGGACAATGTCGGCGTGATCGGCGTCGCCGTGTTCCGCGAGCAGCCGCGCCGGGTGGTCGAGCAGAAACTGGAACGACTGGACCGCCGCGAAGCCGCGCGCGACGCCGCCGAGCCGATGGCCAAAGCCGCCAAGCCCGCTGGCGCTGGCGCGCTGAATTCGGAGGCGCCGGCCGCGCCACAGCCAAGCCTCGGCACCGGGCACGGCCGCAGCGAATCGTCTTACGCGAGCTACACCCAGTTCGAGCGCGCCAGCACGGTGCCGGAGCAGACGATCACCATCTACTACGACTCGTATCAGAATCTATTGGCGCAGGGTGTGCCGGTCGGTGCTCCGCGCGTCGCGCGCTGGCAGCCCGATCCGTTTCCCGATCGCGGCCGATTCGCGCCGGACCCGCACTGAATTCGTAAATCCCCGACCGTCGTCCGATCCCGGTTCGGCGCTCGGGCGGCGGCCGCATCCAGCAATGCAGACTCGCGCGGCCGGTCTCGCGCGGCCTGCGACGATGCCGGGCGGTTGTTGCGCGCGCAAGCGGCGGGCATACTGGCCCCGCGATGCCCGCCGGTGCCGACTCCAGCGACGAAGACCTGATGCTCGCCTATGCCGCTGGCGATGCCGCCGCATTCGACACGCTCTATGCGCGGCACAAAGGCGGCGTCTATCGCTATCTGATGCGCCAATGCCGCGACGCCGGCATCGCCGAGCAACTTTTCCAGGACGTGTGGATGAATCTGATCCGCGTGCGCACGACCTACCAGCCCAGTGCCAAATTCACCACTTGGCTGTACACGCTCGGCCACAACCGCCTGATCGACCACCATCGCGCCAGCGGTCGCGTTGCGCTGGTGTCTACCGATGACGAAAACCACGCGGACGTCGTCGCAGCGCTGCCCGCCAGCCGCCGGTCCGAACCGGAATCGCGCGCGGCCAACCGCGAGCTCGGCGAGCGGTTGAAGGATGCGGTGGCCGCGCTCCCGGCTGCACAGCGCGACGCCTTTTTGCTGCAGCAGGAGGGGGGACTGACGCTCGAGGAAATCGCGACGCTGACCGGCGTCGGCGCCGAGACGGTCAAGAGCCGCTTGCGCTACGCGACGAATAAATTGCGTGCCGAGCTTGCCGACCTCGCCCCTCAGTTGCGCGAGGACACCGGATGAATCCTGCCGACGACCATCGCGATCCTGACGTCGATGCCGCGTGGCGCGCAGCCAGTCGCGACCAGCCGCCGCCGGCGCTAGACGCGGCGATCGCCGCCGCGGCGCGGCGCGCGGTCGGTGCCGGGCCGAAGCGCCCGCAGGCGCCGCGCGCCTGGTGGCCGGTCGCCGCCGCGGCGGTCGTCGCGATCGTCGCGATCGGCATCGTTGAAATGACGCCGCCCGCCGAAATCGTCCCGAAGGAGATTTCACCCGCTGCGCCGCAAGCAACGTCGCCCGTGGAACCACCCTCTCGCCAAGACATGGCTCGCGACCAGCGCGCGGCCGCGCCCGCCGCCCCGCAGCCAGCGCCGTCCGGTCGCATCGAAGCGCAACCCAAGGTCGAGCGAGCGGCGCCGCCGATTCGCGCCGATGCGCCGGCCGCGGCAACCGAGACGACTCGTGCAATCGCATCGGAGGCGGCTCGCCAGCGCGAACCCGCAGCTGCTCGCGAAGCCGCCAAGGCGGCCGTGCCGTTCCCCGCGTCGCCGTCCGATGCGAGTCCGGCAATGAATGCGGCCGCGCCGCCCGCGGCCGATCGCCTGACCGCCGCGCCAGCGAGTCCGAAGCTGCGGGAACAGACGCCGCCGTCGAACGCCGGCGCAAGCGCGCAGCAAGCGCCAGCCCCGCTCGCGGAGGACGAGCGCAAGACCTCACCCGCCGCCGCAGGGGCGCCCGCCGCGCGCCGCGAGGCCGCGCCGTCCAACGCGCAGGCACTCGCCAAGCACGCGCAGGACAGCGCAGCGGTGACGGGCGAGGGTGAGCCGCGGACGGTCGACGAATGGATCCGATTGATCCGACGGCTCAAGGCCGAGGGCAGGAACGATCTCGTGGCGAAGGAGCTCGCCGCGTTTCGCAAGCGCTATCAGGAGCACGCGGACGCCTTGCTTCCCGCCGATCTGCGTGAGATCAAGCCTTGAACGATCCGCGCTAGAGCATCGCCGCGCGCGAGCGCAGCAGCTTCTTGATCGGCGCCGGCAGCGCAGCGCCGCCGGCATCCCCCAGCGGCAGCCACAGCAGTCCCGGCTCTTCGGCGCGTCGCGGCCAGTGGCGCACCGCGCACGGCAGCGGCTCGAGCGTCAGCCGGAAGTGGGTGAAGCCGTGCTCGATCGACGGCAGCGCGACGCCGGGCGTAACGTCGGCGGCAAAGCGCGCGCGGCAGTGCGCGACCGCGTCGATGCCTCCGACGAGCTCCGGCAGACTCCACAGACCCGCCCAGATGCCGATGTTCGGCCGGCGCTCGAGCAACACTTCGCCGTGCCGTTCGAGCAGCAGCACCGTGGTCGCACGCTGCGGCAGCGTTTTTTTTGCGCGCCGGCCCGGCAGCTCGGCGATCCGATGCTCGCGGCGGGCGACGCAATCCGCGGCGACCGGGCAGACATCGCAGCGCGGCCGGGTGCGCAGGCACACGGTGGCGCCCAGGTCCATCAGGGCCTGCGTGTAGGTTTCGATATCGCGCGCCGGCAACAGCGCCTCGGCGCGCGCCCAGAGCGCGCGCTCGACGGCCGGATCGGAAGGCAAGCCGTCGATGCCCGCGTGGCGCGCCAGCACGCGCTTTACGTTGCCGTCGAGAATCGCGCCGCGCGCGCCGAACGCGAAAGCCGCGATCGCCGCCGCGGTCGAGCGGCCGATGCCGGGCAGCGTCGCGATCGCGGCCGCGTCGTGCGGAAAGACGCCGCCATGATCGGCGACAATCGCCTGCGCGGCGCGATGCAGCATATGCGCGCGGCGGTAGTAGCCCAATCCGCTCCACTGCTCGAGCACGCGCTCGACCGGCGCCGCGGCAAGGCTCGCCACGTCGGGAAACGCGGCGACGAACCGTTTGAAATACGGGATGACGGTCGCGACCTGCGTCTGCTGCAGCATGACCTCGGACAGCCAGATCCGATACGCATCGCGCGTGTTCTGCCAGGGAAGGTCGCGGCGTCCGGCGCGCCGCTGCCATGCGATCAGCCCGGCCGCGAAGCGCGTCACGACGTTCAGGCGAAGCGCGCCGGTTCCGGCGTACCTCGCCTCACCGCGCCGACAAGCGCTGCCGCGCCTTGGTCGCCGCTTCCGAGGTCGGATACTTGGCGACGACTTCCTGGAACGTGCGCCTGGCCCCCGGCATGTCGCCCAGCTCGACCTGGCTGCTCGCGATGTTGAGCAACGCGTCGGGCACCTTCTGGCTGTCGGGATAGGTCGCGATCAATTGCCGCTGCGTGGCGATCGCGGCGCGGAATTCACGCTGTGCATACTGCGCGTTGCCGGCCCAGTACATCGCCGACGGTGCGAGCGGGCTTTTCGGATAGGCGCGGATGAACGATTGAAAGCCCCCGACCGCGGCGCCGAAATTGCCGCTCTTGAACGCTTCGAGCGCGGTATCGTAGCTCTTTTGCTCGGACGCGGGATCCGCTGCCGCCGGCGCTCCGGCGGCAGGCGCGGGCGCTCCGGCATCGCCCGAGCCCGGCGGCGCACCCGGGGCGCCCGGCCCGCCTTCGAGCCGCCGCACGCGACTGTCAAGATCGAGGTACAGGTCGCGCTGGCGCTTTTGCGCCTGCTCGAGCTCGTAGGTCAGCACTTCGTACTGGCCCCGCAGCTTGGCGATATCGCTCTTGATCTGCTCGACGTCGCGAAACAGATCGGCGCTCCCCGCGCTTTTCGCTTCGAGCGCATCGAGCCGCTGCGCAAGCGAACGCTCGACCAGGTTGACGCGGTTCTTGAGATCCTCGATGCGGCGACGCGCCTCGTCGTCATCGAATATCGCGCCGCGCGCCGGCGCCGCGATCTGCGCGGCGAACAGCAGGATGGCGAGCGGCGCGAGCCTCGCCCGCAGTGAGGAACGCCTCGAGTGCGGGCTGTGCCGGAGGAAGCTGTCGCCGGACACTTAGTCGCCGCGATAGCCGATATCGTCGCGCCGGTTCTCCGCCCACGCCGATTCGTCGTGGCCCGGATTCTTCGGCTTCTCCTTGCCGAAGCTGACCGTGTCGATCTGCGCCTCGGTCGCACCGGACAACATCATCATCCGCTTGGCGGCGTCGGCGCGACGCTGACCCAGCGCGATGTTGTATTCGCGGCTGCCGCGCTCGTCCGTGTTGCCCTCGACCGTCATGTGCGCGTTTCGATTGGCCTGCAGGTACTTCCCGTGCGCCTCGAGCAGAGACTTGTAGTCGTCCTTGATTGCGTACGCGTCGAAATCGAAATACACGCTACGCTTGGACAGGATGCTGCCCGGATCCTTCAGCGGATTACGCGCGCCCTGGTTGGCGCCGGCGACCGATCCCGTCTGTGCGCCCGAGGTGGCCGCTCCCGGCGCGGTCGCGCCCGGGGTGCGTTCGTCGACGGGCGCGCCGCCTTCCTGCTTCGGCGTCGTCGAACATGCGGCGAGCGCCAGCGCAGCCAGTACACCGATCAGAGTCTTGTTCATGGGTTCTCCTTTGTCCTCGTTGCGAATGCGAGCCGATCTACTTTTGCAGCGGACCCCACGCGGGTTCGCGCACGTCGCTCGCTGTTGCGGTCAGCCTCTGCTTGACGCGACCGTCGCTGGAGACCGCGGCCAATATACCACGGCCCCCGACTTCGGACGCATAGAGGATCAGCTTGCCGTTCGGTGCGACGCTGGGCGATTCGTCGAGACTTCCCTGCGTCAGAATCTGGACCTGCCGCGTCGCAAAATCCTGCAGCGCGACGTTGAGCCGACCACTGTCGCGGCGCACGAACACGAATCCCTTGCCGTCGGGGAGAAAGCGCGGCGACACGTTGTAATTGCCGTCGTAGGTCATGCGTTCGACCGCGCCGCCACCCAGCGTCAAGCGATAGATCTGCGGGCTACCGCCGCGATCCGAGGTGAACAATATCGACCGGCCGTCGGGCGAGAACGTCGCCTCGGTGTCGATGCCGGCCGACGTCGACAGGCGCTGCGCGTTGCCGCCATCGGCGCCGATCAGATAAATCTGCGAGCTGCCGTCCTTCGACAGCGTCACCGCGAGTTTGCTGCCGTCGGGCGACCACGACGGCGCGCTGTTGCTGCCGCGGAAATTGGCGATCAGCTGCCGCGCCCCGGTGGTCAGCGACTGCACGTAGACGACCGGCTTCCGATTCTCCATCGAGACATAGGCAATGCGCGTGCCGTCCGGCGACCATTCCGGCGAAAGCAGCGGCTCCTTCGACGTGACGATCGACTGCGGATTGTAGCCATCGGCATCGGCCACCAGCAATTCGTAGCGAGCGCCCTGCTTGGCAACGTAGGCGATGCGCGTGCTGAACACGCCGACGTCGCCGGTCAGTTTTTCATAGATGACGTCGGCAATACGATGCGCAGTGGCGCGGAACTGCGCCGGCGGCACCACGTAACTGAGCGACGCGAGCTGCGCCTGCTTGACCGCGTCGAGCAGCGTGAAGCGGACCTCGGTGCGGCCATCGGGAAGCGCCACCATGCTGCCGACGACAACGGCGTCGGCGCCGCGGCCGGTCCAATCGCCGTAACGCACGTCCTCGGCGCGCGCCGGCCGGGGGACGACCCCGCCCGGATCGACCAGGCGGAACAGCCCGCTGCGCGACAGGTCTGCGCCGACGATCCCCGAGACACCCAGCGGGTAGTTCGACTCGCCGGCGAAGGGGACGATCGCGATCGGAATCGTCGTCGCGCCTCCGCCGATGATCTCGATCGTCAGCTGGGCATGGGCGCTGAAAGCCGCCGCACAGCAGAACGCGAACAGGGTGCGCATCAACGATCGGGACATCGGGGTCGAGGTTTTTGGCATGTGGGGAACCGCAGCGGCGGTGATCGATTCAGGCACTCGCGTCACCCGTCGACGCGAGCGTCGGGGCAGCGCAACGATTATAACGAACGTGTGGGCGCAACCGGGTCAACGCATCACTGCGCCGGCGGTTCAATGCGTACCGTCGAATCGAGCCCCAATGCATCGCGCAGCCGGTCGGCGGCCCGGCGTGCCTCCTCCCTGGTCGAATAGGGACCGACATAGACGCGAAAAAGCCCCGCGTCCTGCCGGACTCTTGGTTCGACGCCGAGACTCCCGGTTTGGTTCGCCAGCCGGGCGACAAATTCCTGCGCGTTCGCATAGTTGGCGAATGCGCCGAGCTGAGTGACATAGCCGCCGGCTTCCTGGCCGATCGGCAGCGCGAGCGCCGACGGGACCTCGCTCGCAGCCACCGGCGGCAGCGGCCCGGCCAGCAACTGCGGCGCGGCGCCGGGCAGAATGCTTTCGACCTCGACTTCGCCGCTGCCCTTTTGCGCAATGCCCAGGCGGTAAGCCGCCGCGTACGACAGATCGATAATGCGTCCCGGGTGAAACGGGCCGCGATCGTTGACGCGCACGACCACGCTTCTGCCGTTGGCCAGATTGGTCACGCGCGCGTACGAAGGAAGCGGCAGTGTCGGGTGCGCCGCTGTCATCGCGTACATGTCGTAGGGCTCGCCGATGGCCGTCTTTTGCGCATGGAACTTGCGGCCGTACCACGACGCGAGTCCGCGTTCGCGGTAGCTGGTGAGTCTCGTTGCCGGAACGTAGTCATGGCCGAATACGGTGTACGGCCGGTTGGCGAAACGATGCAGCGGTTCGAGCCTCGGCAAGGCATCGGGAATCGCTTCGAGGTTGTCCGGCGGATTGGCGCCAGGTCCATCGTCCTGGTAGTAGGCGCCGGGCCGCGGCGGCGCGATCGACGACGGCGCTGTCGCCGGCGCCGCGATCGACGGCTCCGGCGGCTCGCGCTTGAGCCCGGGCGCGCACGCCGCCACCACGCCGGCCAGCAACGCGATCAACGCGGCGCGCAGGCAGGCGAGCGCGCTTTGACCGGTCGAAATCGGCGACATATAGTCGCGGATTATACGTCGGCAACGAACGTCCCCCGCGCATAAGCGCGGTCGCCCAATGTTCTTGCACTGGGAGGTGGCGTGAAAAAAACTGCGCTCATTGCCGGCATCGTGCTGGCCGGCGCCGTGGCGGCGCTGGTGCTGGCCCTGCGCGCCTTCGGCAAGGCGGACACACCCGGTCTTTTCGGTCCCGGCACGCTGCTCGCCGACATCAACATCGCACTCGAATTGCTTCTGGTCGCGGGGCTTACCTTCGGCATGATGCTGGCGCGCAGCGGCAATATCGAGGCGCACCGCGTCAACCAGACCGCGTGGGTGCTGGTCAATGCAGTCCTGGTCGCGTTGATCATGATCGCCTCGATCCGCACGTTCAAGCTCGCGCATCTATCCGATCTCGCCAACAGCGGCAACCTGATCATCGTCATCCACGCGGCGGTCGGCGCGCTGACGCTGCTCGCGGGCCTGTGGCTGGTGCTGCAGATGAACGATATCCTCCCGGCGCGCTGGCACATCCGCGGCTGGAAGACGCTGATGCGCGCGACGCTGGCCGGCTACTGGACGGTAGCGCTGCTCGGCATCGCGACCTATCGCGTCTGGTATGCCTGACGGCCGACGAGTGTCATGCCCGGTGAATTCGCTCGCTAGGTGCTGACCAGCTTGCGGTTCGCCTGCACGCTCATCAGGATGCCCAACCCGATGAACAGGCTGATCAGCGCAGTGCCGCCGAACGAGACCAGCGGAAGCGGCACGCCGACGACCGGCAGCAGGCCGCTGACCATCGCCATATTGACGAAGGCGTAGGTGAAGAACATCAAGGTGATCGCGCCCGAAACCAGCCGCGTGAACATCGTGGACGCATTCATCGTGATCGCCAGCGCCCGGCCGATCAGCAGCACATAGAGCAGCAGCAGGACCGATGCGCCGATCAGTCCGAACTCCTCGCCGAAAACGGCGAAGATGAAGTCGGTATGCCGCTCCGGCAGGAAATCGAGGTGTGTCTGCGTGCCGTTCAGCCAGCCCTTGCCGATCACCCCGCCCGATCCCAGCGCGATCGACGCCTGCGAGCTGTGATATCCGGCGCCGAGCGGATCCCGGCTCGGATCGAGAAACGTCAGTATGCGTTCCTGCTGATAGTCGTGCAGATGCGGCCAGATCAGCGGCGCGGCGGCAGCGCCGATCGCCACCAGCCCGATGATCACCTTCCACGACAGGCCCGCCAGATAAAGGACATAGAAGCCGGTTGCGCCGATGATCAGCGCAGTGCCGAGATCGGGCTGGCGCCGCACCAGGACGACCGGCACCGCGATCAGCACCAGCGCAAGCGCGTAGTCGAAAAGGTGAATCCGGGTCTCGCGCCGCTGGAAATACCAGGCGAGCATCAATGGCAACGCGATCTTCATCAGCTCGGAAGGCTGGAAGCGCGCGATGCCGATACTCAGCCACCGCCGCGAGCCGTTGACCAGCGTTCCGCCGACGGCGACCGCGACCAGCAACGCCACGGCGACCAGATACAGCGGCAGCGCGACGCGCGCCAGCCGCTGCGGCGCGATGTTGGCGATCGCCCACATCAGCACCAGCGCGAAGCCGAGCGACAGCGCCTGGCTGGTCAAGCGGCCGACGCTCTGGTCGGACGCCGATACCAGCGTGATCATGCCGACGCCGGCGATCGCCAGCGCCGCGGCCATCAGGTAGCTGTCGATCCGGCGCACGATCAACTGCCAGACCTTGCTGAGCAATGCGCCGAGTTTTTCCATCAGTCGGACTCGTCGTCGGACTCGCGCGGCGGCTCGACTTTGACGCCGCCGGGAGCCGCCCCCGGCTTCTGCCCGAGCAGGTAGTAATCGAGCACGATCCTCGCGATCGGCGCGGCCGCCTGCGCGCCGAATCCGCCGTTCTCGACCAGCACGGCCAGCGCGATCTTCGGCTTGTCGGCCGGCGCGTAGGCGGCGTACCACGCATGATCGCGCAAGCGCTCGTCGATGCGCGCCGAGTAGCGCTCGCCTTTCAGCGAATAGACCTGCGCGGTGCCGGTCTTGCCCGCGGATACGTACTTGCTGCCGACGAATGCCGCCGCGCTGGTTCCTTCGCGCGGCACACCGATCAGCGCCTTCTTGATGACCGCAAGATCCTGCGCCCTGACGGCGAGCGCGTGCGTCCGCTCCGAGGGCAATTCGCGCTGTGCGCCGGTCCGGGTGTTCTCGATCGCCTTGACTACACGGGGGCGCATCGCCACGCCGTCATTGGCGATGATCGCGATCGCCTGGGCCTGCTGCAGCGGCGTGAAGGCGTTGTATCCCTGGCCGATCCCGGCGGAGATCGAATCGCCCAGATACCATTTGCGATGCTCCTCGCGGTAGTTGCTCCCCGAGAAGCGCTCGCGCTTCCATGTCCGCGACGGCAGCACGCCGGGCAGCTCGCCCTCGAGATCGATGCCGGTCTTCTGGCCGAAGCCGAACTGCGACATGAATGCGTAGGTGTCGTCGATGTCGGTCTCGCCGGCCAGCATGTAGTAGTAGGTATCGCACGACGCGACGATCGACTTGGTCATGTCGACATAGCCGTGACCGCCGGGCTTGTCGTCGCGGAACCGGTGGGTGCTGCCGGCGATCTGGTAATACCCCGGATCGAAAATCGTCTGCGTCGCCGTCCGCTTGCCCGAGGTCAGCGCGGCCAGCGCGAGGTACGGCTTGATCGTCGATCCCGGCGGGTACGCGCCGCGCAACGGCCGGTTGAGCAGCGGCTTGTCGGGCGAATCGTTCAACTGCTCCCAGGACGACGGATCGATGCCGTCGACGAACAGGTTCGGATCGAAACCGGGCCGCGACACGTAGGCGAGGATCTCGCCGGTTGCCGGATCGATCGCGACCAGCGCCCCGCGCCGCGTGCCGAACGCCTCTTCGGCGATTTTCTGCAGATGGATGTCCAGTGCGAGTCGCAGGTTGTTGCCGGATACCGGCGGTGTGCGCGACAGCGTGCGCACGGCGCGGCCGCTGGAATCGACCTCGACTTCCTCGACGCCGGTGCCGCCGTGCAGCTCGCGCTCGTACGACAATTCGACGCCGACCTTGCCGATGTAGTCGGAGCCCTTGTAGTTGGCGGTCTCGTTCCATTCGTCGATGCGCTCGAGATCGCGGTCGTTGATGCGGCTCACATAGCCGATCAGTTGGGAAGCGATCTCGCCGAACGGATATTGCCGGAACAGCCGCGCCTTGATGTCGACTCCGGGGAACCGGTATTGATTGACCGCGAAACGCGCAACTTCCTCGTCCGTCAGGCGCGTGCGCAGAGGGATGCTCTCCAGGCGCTTCGATTCTTCCAGCAGGCGCTTGAAGCGCTTGCGGTCGCGCGCCTGGACCTCGACGATCTTGGCCAGCTGGTCGATCGTTGCCTCGAGATTGGTCACGCGCGAAGGCATGATCTCCAGTGTGTACGCCGAGTAGCTCTGCGCAAGCACGACACCGTTGCGATCGGTGATCACGCCGCGGTTGGGCGCGATCGGGACGATTGCGACGCGATTGCTATCTGCCAGCGTCTGGTAGTGGCCGTGCTGGATGACCTGTAAATAGAAAAAGCGGCCGAACAGCCCGCCGAACGCGGTGATCATCAGCCCGCCGGCGATCAACAGCCGGCGGCGGAAGCGCAAGCTTTCGCGCTCCGGATCCTTGAGCTCGGGCGGCGAGAAGGCGCGGTGTCGGCCGCGTTGGCTGAACAGGCGTCGCATGAGAAATGGTCTTCGCTAGCGCTCCACGGGCGAGCGCTGGGGACGCTGCGGCCATTGCAGCAACGCGGTCACCAGCGGCCAGAGCAGCGCGCCGGTCAGCGAGCCGACGACGTAGGTCCAGCGCGGCGGCGGGGCGCCGCCGGCGATGCGCACCAGCAGCACCAGTCCCGAACTCAGCAACAGCAGCACCGCAACCTGCGCCGCCTGCTGCCAGAGCGGAAAGCGCAGCACGCGCCGGCGAAAGTGGCCGGCGCCGTAGGCGAGCACCGCATATGCCAGCGCATGCTGGCCGAACACGGTCGCATCGACGACATCCATCATCAATCCCAGGCACCATGCGACGCCGACGCCGATCAATCGCGGCTCCTGGATGCACCAGTAAAGCAGCACCAGCGCCAGGAAATCGGGCTTCAGCGTCAGGGCCATCCCCGACATCGGCATCGTATTGGCCACCAGGCCGACGAGCAAGGTCAGCACGATGAACCACGGCCGGACCGGCAGCAGGATCTCTTCGGGGCGGGCGGCGACGAAAGGCGGCATCGTGTGTTCAGGCCGGGTCGGGCCCTAGCCCTTGCGCCTGCCGCGGCCCTTGCGCGGCGCAGCGGTGTCCGAGGGTTCTTCGGGGCGCGGCGGCACGGATGCGGTCGACCCGAGGATCAACACCTGCGCGCTGTTGTCGATGCCCGCAAGCGCCTTGCAGGTTACGTGCGCAAAACTGAGCCCGGTCTCGCGCTCGACCGAGACCACCTGCGCGACCGCGAGGCCCGCCGGATACGTGCCGTCGATGCCCGACGTGACCAGCAGATCGCCCGGCTGGATCTCGACGCTGGGCGAAAGGTAGCGAAGCTCGGGCGGTCGTGCGGCGCCGGCGCCATACATGACGGTGCGCACGCCGCTGCGCTCGACCTTGACCGGCACCGCGTGATCCTTGTCGGTGACCAGCGTGACTTCGGACATGTAGGGATACACGCGCGTGACCTGACCGACGACGCCGAGGCTGTCGATCACCGCCCGTCCGGCCTGCACGCCCGCCGCCTCGCCCTTGTCGACAAAGATCTTCTGCGTGAACGGATCGCGGCTGGAATAGAGCACTTCGGCGGCGGTCGCATCGACCGGGATGCGCGTCTCGAGTTTCATCAGGCCGCGCAGCCGCGCATTTTCCTTCTCGACCGCAGGGTAGCCCTGCACCAGGGGCGCCTGGCTCAGCAATTGCGCCTGCAAGGCCGCGTTGTCGTCGGCCAGCGTACGCTGCGATGAAAAGTAGGTTCCGACATAAGCGAGCGCTTCGCCGGGCATTTGCACGATGCGCTGCATCGGATAGAGCACGATCGCCGCACCACGACGGATGTTCTCGAGATAGCGATAGCGCGTGTCCGCGAACAGCAGCGCCAGCGACAGCAGCGCGAAAACCGCAAGCCGTGTCAGCGGCGACGGGCCGCGGTGAAAAAAAGGTGGCGGCTCGACCGGGAGGTGACGCATCAAACGGGCCGGCTGGTCAGCGGCGGGGCGAAACCCCGACGGTCAGGCAGCGGAAGACGGGATGCGTGGTAGCGGGCATGCTCGTCGCCGATACGATCCGATCAATCGGAAGTGAAGATCGTCGACAGCTTTTCCATATTCTCGAGCGCCTTGCCGCAACCGCGCACGACGCAGGTCAGCGGATCGTCGGCCACGATCACCGGCAGGCCGGTCTCCTCCATCAGCAGGCGATCGACGTCGCGCAGAAGCGCGCCGCCGCCGGTCAGCACCATGCCGTGCTCGGCGATGTCGGCGCCGAGCTCCGGCGGCGTGCGCTCGAGCGCGCTCTTGACTGCGGAGACGATGCTGTTCAGCGGATCGGTCAGCGCTTCGAGAATCTCGTTCGACGAAACGGTGAAGCTGCGCGGGATACCTTCGGCCAGGTTGCGGCCTTTGACCTCCATCTCCTTCACCTCGGATCCGGGAAACGCCGACCCGATCGTCTGCTTGATCTGTTCGGCCGTCGTCTCGCCGATCAACATGCCGTAGTTGCGGCGGATGTAATTGACGATCGCCTCGTCGAACTTGTCGCCGCCGACGCGCACGCTGCCCGCGTACACCATTCCGCCCAGCGAGATCACACCGACTTCAGTCGTGCCGCCGCCGATGTCGACGACCATCGAGCCGGTCGCCTCTGAAACCGGCAGGTCGGCGCCGATCGCAGCGGCCATCGGCTCCTCGATCAGGTACACCTTCGACGCACCGGCGCCCAGCGCGGATTCGCGGATCGCGCGGCGCTCGACCTGCGTCGAGCCGCAGGGCACGCAGATGATAATGCGCGGGCTCGGGCTGAACAGCTTCGAGTCCAGCACTTTCTTGATGAACTGCTTGAGCATCTGCTCGGTGACGGTGAAGTCGGCGATGACGCCGTCCTTCATCGGCCGGATCGCCGTGATGTTGCCCGGCGTGCGGCCGAGCATCTGTTTTGCCGCCAAGCCCACTTCCTGGATCACGCGCTTGCCGTTCGGCCCGCCTTCCTGTCGGATCGACACGACCGAGGGCTCGTTCAGCACGATTCCCTTGCCGCGGACGTAAATCAGCGTGTTCGCCGTCCCCAGATCGATCGCGAGATCGGTGGAGAAATAGCCTTTGAACATTTCGAACATGGGGCCTTTCGTGGCGACTCGCGCAGTGGGCGGCCGTCCTTATGACAAGTGATTATGATACCCTACTTAGCTTTGTTTCTGCACCGCAATTTTGCCCGCGAGCCTAAAACGATGGCGCTTTCCCTCGACGAAGTGCGGCGAATCGCACATCTGGCCCGGATCGAGATCACACCGGCCGAAGCCGCCGACGTGCGCGCCAAGCTCGAAAGCATTTTCGAATTGATCGGCCGCATGCGCGCGGTCGACACGACCGGCATCGTTCCGATGTCGCATGCGCAGGACCTCGTCCTGCCGCTGCGCGAGG
The DNA here is from genome assembly GCA_963828595.1 of uncultured beta proteobacterium. Classification (GTDB taxonomy): domain Bacteria; phylum Pseudomonadota; class Gammaproteobacteria; order Burkholderiales; family Casimicrobiaceae; genus PALSA-1003. The sequence goes on along the minus strand of CAWHEN010000007.1, from coordinate 631,523 downwards.
ACCGGGTCACCGAAACCGATCGTCATGTGCGCTATCAGCAGGTCGCGCCGGCGGTCGAGGACGGCCTGTATCTGGTGCCCAAGGTCATCGAGTGAGGAAGCCGGGCCACTGACCGTGCCAAGGCAAGCGTTCGCGTTGACTGCCGCCGGCCTCGGTGCGACGCCGCCGCGGCGGCAAAGCCGCGGGTCCCGATGTCGCCGCCAATGATTACCGCGCCGCTCACCGAGCTCTCGCAGGCGCTCGCCGCCAAGCGCTTGTCCAGCATCGAACTGGTCGAAGGATTGCTCGCCCGCATCGACCGGGGCAACGGCCGCCTGAATGCCTTCCTGACGATAGACCGCGAGCGCGCGCTCGACGCGGCCCGGTCGGCTGACGTCCAGCGCTCCCGCGGTACGGCCGGCCCGCTCACCGGCATCCCGATCGCGCACAAGGACGTCATCATGACCGAGGGTCTGAAGACGACCTGCGGCTCGCGCATGCTGGAGAAATTCATTGCGCCGTACAGCGCTTTTGTCGTCGAGCAGCTGGCGACCGCGGGCATGGTGCTGGTCGGCAAGACCAACATGGACGAGTTCGCGATGGGCTCGTCGAACGAAAATTCCTTTTTCGGCCCGGTCAGGAACCCGTGGAACGCCGACTATGTGGCCGGCGGGAGCTCGGGCGGATCGGCGGCGGCCGTCGCGGCGCGCTTCGTTCCCGCGGCGACCGGCACCGACACCGGAGGATCGATTCGACAGCCGGCGGCGCTGTCGGGCGTGTGCGGCATCAAACCGACCTATGGCGTGTGCTCGCGCTACGGCCTGGTTGCTTTCGCGTCGAGCCTCGACACGCCCGGCGTTTTCGGCCAGACGGCCGCCGACTGCGCGATGCTGCTGACCGCGACGCACGGCCACGATGCGCGCGACTCGACCAGCCTCGACCGGCCGCGGGAAGACTACGCGCGTGACATCGACGCGGCGCTGACGAGCAAGCCGCTTGCGGGGTTGCGCATCGGCTTGCCGCGCGAGTACGCGGGAGAGGGAACCGACGTCGCGGTGGCGCGGGCGATCGAAACCGCGCTCACAGAATTCCGCCGGCTCGGCGCGGTCACGGTCGACGTCAACCTTCCGAACGTCCACCTGTCGGTCCCCGTCTATTATGTAATCGCATCCGCAGAAGCCTCGTCCAACCTCTCGCGCTTCGACGGCGTGCGCTACGGGCATCGCGCGGCGAGCTACAGCGACCTGGACGACATGTACTGCAAAACCCGCGCCGAAGGCTTCGGCGCCGAGGTCAAGCGCCGCATCCTGGTCGGCACCTACGTGCTCTCGCACGGCTACTACGACGCGTACTACCTCAAGGCGCAGCAGGTCCGCCGGCTGATCGCCGACGATTTCCGTCGCGCCTACGGCAGTTGCGACCTGATCGTCGGACCGACCTCGCCGACGGCCGCCTTCCGGCTCGGAGAAAAAAGCGACGATCCGGTCAAGATGTACCTGAACGACATTTTCACCATCGCCGGCAACCTGACCGGGGCGCCGGCAATGTCGATTCCGTGCGGATTCGACGAGGCAGGACTGCCGATCGGCTTGCAGATCCAGGGCCATCACTTCGCCGAGGCGCAAATCCTTAACGCCGCGCACCGATTTCAGCAGGTCACCGACTGGCATCGTCGCGTGCCGCCGGAGTTCGTGACGTGAGCGCGAACGGCCGCCCTCGTTGCGAATCAGCCCCGAAGCGCGCAGCGCGGAGGGAAGTCCAATGACCTGGGAAATCGTCATCGGTCTCGAAACCCACGCGCAGCTGTCGACGGCGTCGAAGATCTTCTCCGGCGCCGCTACCGCGTTCGGCGCTCTCCCGAATACGCAGGCGTCGGCCGTCGATATCGCGCTGCCCGGTGTCCTGCCGGTATTGAACCGCGGCGCGGTCGAGCGCGCGATCCGCTTCGGCCTGGCGGTGGGCGCAGTGATCAACCGGAAGAGCGTGTTCGCGCGCAAGAACTACTTCTACCCCGACCTGCCGAAGGGTTACCAGATCTCGCAATATGAAATACCGATCGTGCAGGGCGGATCGATCGCGATCGTGTCGCCGACCCGCGGCGACATCCGTATCGCGCTGACCCGCGCGCATCTGGAGGAGGACGCCGGAAAATCGTTGCACGAGCGCGTCGCCTCGCCGGGAACACCGGGCCACGAGATGACCGGCATCGATCTCAACCGCGCCGGCGTGCCGCTGCTCGAAATCGTCTCCGAGCCGGACATGCGCTCGGCTGCCGAGGCTATCGCTTACGCCAAGACGCTGCACGCGCTGGTGCGCTGGATCGGCATCTGCGACGGCAACATGCAGGAAGGGAGCTTCCGGTGCGACGCCAACATCTCGGTGCGGCGGCAAGGCGAGGCGAGGCTCGGCACGCGCTGCGAGATCAAGAATCTGAACAGCTTTCGTTTCCTGCAGCAGGCGATCGAGTTCGAATTGCGCCGGCAGACCGAGCTGATCGAGGACGGCGGCACGGTCGTGCAGGAAACACGCCTGTACGACCCCGACCTCGGCGAGACGCGCTCGATGCGCAGCAAAGAGGACGCGCAGGACTACCGTTACTTTCCCGATCCCGACCTGCCGCCGCTGTCCATCGATGAGGCATGGATCGAACGGATACGCACCGAGATGCCGGAGCTGCCCGAGGCGATGCGGACCCGGCTGGTGCGCGAGTACGCGCTGCCGGCGGCGGAAGCAGCGATGCTGGTTTCGCAGCGGGCAATGGCGAGCTATTTCGAACGGCTCGTCGCTGCAGGCGTCGATCCACGGCTGGCGGCCAACTGGCTGCTCGGCGAAGTGTCGGCTGCCCTCAACAAGGCGGAAGTCGACATCGCCGACGCGCCCGTATCCTCGGCCTCGCTAGCCGGCATGCTGAAACGGATCGTCGACGGCACGATTTCGGGCAAGCTCGCGAAGCAGGTATTCGAAGCGATGTGGGCGGGCGAAGGCGACGCCGACGCGATCATCGCCGCCCGCGGCCTGCGGCAGATTTCCGATGTCGGCGCCATCGAGCAGATCGTCGCCGACGTGCTCGCAGCCAACGCAGCGATCGTCGCCGAGTACAAGGCCGGCAAGGACAAGGCATTCCAGTCGCTGGTCGGCAAGGCGATGGCGGCAAGCCGGGGCAAGGCGAATCCGATCGAGGTCAATGCGGCGCTGAAGAAAATGCTCGGCTGAAATCCGCGCGGCAAGGCGGCTGAACGCGTCGCCAGCGGATCGAACGCGCGGCGTGAACGCGCACGCACCGAGAAATTTGACCCGGATTATAGGTAACTTGTGGTCGGGCCCGCGAGCGACATCGCCCTCCTGTACGCCGGCCGCGCCCCGACGCGCGCTAGGTAGGCGACGATGTTGGCGTACTGTGCGACATCGTAGTCGAGGAAGTTCCGCAGCGTCGTGAAGGGAAACACCATCATCACGTCGGCGGCGGTGAACGTTTCACCGGCGAACCACGGGCTGCCGGCGAGCTCAATGTCGACGAAGGTCAGCATCTGTTTCATCCGCTCGCGGATTCGCGCCGTGACCGGACTCGCCGCGGCCTCCTTCACGCGGCTCAACACGAGCGCGATCAGTAGCACCGACATCAGGCTGCCTTCGGCGAAATGCAGCCAGTAGATGTACTTCGCGTACGCCGGATCGTCGGGCGACAGCGCCAGCCGCCCGCCCCCATGGCGATGGACGATATAGTCGACGATCGCGCCGGACTCGGCGAGCACGGTGTCGCCGTCGCGGATCACTGGCGCCTTGCCCAGGACGTGGATTTCCTTCAACGGGTGAGGAGCGGCGCCTGTCGTCTCGCGTGGAAAGACTTCCAGCTGATAGGGAAGCCCGAGCTCCTCCATCAGCCAGACAATACGCTCGGAGCGCGAGGTTTCGAGGTGATAGACGGTGATTGTCATCATGGTTCCCGTCGAAAGGGAAAAGAGTTTGCAGCGGTTTAATCGCTGCCGCAATCGCGAGCGGCCGCCGCCGGGCAACGACGTGGCAAGGTCGCGTTGAATTGCGGTCTCGATCTGCCCGAAGGCCGCGTCACGTGACAGAATTCCCGAGATGATCCCACCCGATTTCGAGCGCGCGCTCGATAACCCGTTCTGGTCGAGTTTGACGACCGGACATGCGCATTTCGCGCAGGGCGGGACGCTGGCGCGCCGATATCCGGCCGAAATTTCGCCGATCGCCGGATTGGCCGCGCCGGGGCCTGCGAACATCACTGCGCTAGAGGCAGTTGTCGACGTTGGCGATGACATGGCGACCGTCGCGCGACTCGTGCCAAAGCTGCCACCACATTGGGAAATTCTGTATGAATCACGTATCACGCAGATGATTCGGAGCGATCGGAAGCCATTGCCGGAGGGTGATTTCGATGCAACGATTCTCGGCCCGGCCGACGTTCCGGAGATGCTTCGGCTGGTCGACCTCACCAAGCCGGGACCGTTTCGACCGCGCACCGTCGAGCTCGGAACGTACATCGGCGTGCGGCTCTCGGGGCGCCTAGTCGCGATGGCGGGGGAGCGGCTGTGGATCGACGATTTCCGCGAGGTCAGCGCGGTATGCACGCATCCCGATGTGCAAAGACGCGGGTACGCGCGGGCGCTGATCGGCGGAGTCGTCAATCGAATGCTGCGCGAGGGACAGACGCCGTTGATTCACGTCGAGAGCACCAACAAGGGCGCGATCGAGTTGTACGCCTCGCTTGGGTTTGGACGGCGCTCAGAACTTTCACTGCTGTACGCCAAGCGGGTCGGCTAGCTTCGCCCCGCAGTAGTTCGCAAGTATCCGGCGGGGGCGGTCCCGGTCAATCGGCGACGCGGGACGGCCCGCTCAGGCCATCAGCGCCTTGTACCGGATGCGATGCGGCCGCGCGCCTTCCTCGCCGAGCCGCTTTTTCTTGTCGGCTTCGTATTCCTGATAGTTGCCTTCGAAGAACACCACGCGAGAGTCGCCTTCGAAGGCCAGGATGTGCGTCGCGATCCGGTCGAGAAACCAGCGGTCGTGCGAGATCACCAGCACGCTGCCGGCGAATTCCAGCAATGCGTCCTCGAGCGCGCGCAGCGTCTCGACGTCGAGATCGTTCGACGGCTCGTCGAGCAGCAGCACGTTGCCGCCCTTGAGCAGCGTGAGCGCAAGGTGCAGCCGTCCGCGCTCGCCGCCGGACAGCGCGCCGACCATTTTCTGCTGATCGACGCCCTTGAAGTTGAATCGACCGAGGTACGCACGCGAGGGCATCTCGAACCTGCCGACCGTCAGGATGTCGTGCCCGCCGGAGATCGCTTCCCACGCGGTCTTGCCGTCGGGAAGCGCTTCGCGCGACTGGTCGACTACGGCGAGCTTCGCGGTCGATCCGATGACGATCTTGCCCTTGTCCGGTTTTTCCGCGCCGGTGATCATGCGGAACAAGGTCGTCTTGCCCGCGCCGTTCGGGCCGATGATGCCGACGATCGCACCCGGCGGCACGCTGAACGAGAGATCGTCGATCAGCAGGCGCTCGCCATAACCCTTGCTCACGCCATGCAGCTCGATCACCTGGCCGCCGAGCCGCTCGGCGACCGGGATGAAGATCTCCTGCGTCTCGTTGCGTTTCTGGTGCTCGTGGCTGGACAGCTCTTCGAAGCGGGCGATGCGCGCCTTGGCCTTCGCCTGGCGGCCCTTGGGATTGGTGCGCACCCACTCGAGCTCCTTTTGCATCGCCTTGATGCGCGCCGATTCCTGCTTGGCCTCGATCTCCAGCCGCTGCTCCTTCTGCTCGAGCCACGAGCTGTAGTTGCCTTTCCACGGAATCCCATAGCCGCGGTCGAGCTCCAGGATCCATTCCGCGGCGTTGTCCAGAAAGTAGCGGTCGTGCGTGACGGCGATCACCGTGCCTGGAAAGCGCAGCAGGAACTGCTCGAGCCATTCGACGCTTTCGGCGTCCAGGTGGTTGGTCGGCTCGTCCAGCAGCAGCATGTCGGGCTTGGACAGCAGCAGTCGACACAGCGCGACGCGGCGCTTTTCACCGCCCGACAGCTTTCCGATCCTCGCATCCCAGGGCGCGAGTCGCAGCGCATCGGCGGCGATTTCCATCTGCACTTCAGTGTCGGCCCCGGCCGCGGCGATGATGCTCTCGTAGCGCGCCTGCTCGGTGGCCAGCGCGTCGAAATCGGCATCGGGCTCGGCATACGCGGCGTAGATGCCTTCGAGCTTCTGTTTGGCTTCGAGGATTTCGCCCAGGCCTTCTTCGACGGTTTCTCGCACCGACTTGTCCGGCGCGAGCTGCGGCTCCTGCGGCAAGTAGCCGATGCGCATGTTGGGCATCGGCACCGCTTCGCCTTCGTACTCCTTGTCCTCGCCAGCCATGATGCGCAACAGGCTGGACTTGCCCGAGCCGTTGAGTCCGAGCACCCCGATTTTGGCGCCGGGGAAAAACGACAGCGAAATGTCCTTGAGGATCACCCGCTTGGGCGGCACGATCTTGCCCACGCGGTTCATCGTGTAGACGTACTGGGCCACGGAATTCCTGACGTTCTTGGATGGAAGGCGGCGCGAGGACACCGCAAGGCGTGATTATCGCCGATGCGGCGATAATCCGCGGGCTCGCGCGGCGAGACGAGCCCAGAGGCAGAACCCTAGCGCGTCGTGCCCGAGGATGCGGCTGCCGCGCTCTTGCCGCGCGGCTGCGGCGACGGTGCGCTGGCCTTCTGCGCTTCGGCCGCGCGTTGCCGTTCCGCCGCCTGATCCTGCTCCAGCTTGATTTCCTGCCAGCGCTGCTTGTCGGCATCGTACTTCTTGCCGACGGCGACGAGTGCCTCTTTTTTCTGGGCGAGCAGCGCGGTTTGCCGCGTCAGCTCGTCGGTCACCGAATTGAGTTCGTTCTCCACCGCCGCGGGCACAGGCTTGGTGCCGTAGCCGGCCTTGCGCTTTTCCAGATCCTGCTTGCGGCGTGTCATGTCGGCGATGTACGCGCCGATGGTCGTCAGTTGCGCCTCCATCGTCGACACGGCCCGCGCGCGGGCAACGTCGATCTCGGCTTCACTGCTGAAAGACTGAGTCAGCGCCCGGTCGCGTCGCGCCCGCTCGGCGTCCACCTTGGCGAGCTCGCGCTGTCGCTCGGCCTCGACCTCGATCGCCCTGCGCTGTTCCGCCGTCGGCGCCGGATCGATCGTCTTGACCGATCGTCCCTGTTTGTCCAGCACGGTCGCTCCCTTGCTGACCGACTCCGCCGGTATGCGATCGGTGTAGTGGACCACACCCTGGTCGTCCACCCATTTGTACATGCCGCCCGCGGCGGCAGCGCTGCCCGAACCGCAGACGAGGCCCAGAACGGCGATCGCACTCGCCAATCCGGAAGCCGACAAACGTAATCCGCTAAGTTTCACAATAAGCCTTTTCCCGTTTCCGGTGGTTCGCACCGCCTCACGCGGCGGCGCCATACTGCTCGCGATACGAGATCACTTCGCGCCTTTGCTGCGCCAGGTCCTGTCGCCCCGCCAGCAGCCCCAGCAAGTCGTCGAGCGTCGCGATAGCTATGACCGGGATGCCGAATTCCCGTTCCAACTCCTGCACCGCCGAGCGCTCGCCGCGCCCACGCTCCATTCGATCGAAGGCGATCAGCACGCCGGCCGGGGTCGCGCCGTGGGCCCGGATCAGCTCGATCGCCTCGCGCTTGGCCCCGCCGTCGGTAATGACGTCGTCGACGATCAGCACCCTGCCTTTGAGCTCGGACCCGATGATCGCGCCGCCCTCGCCGTGATCCTTGGCTTCCTTGCGATTGAAACTGTACGGCAGATTGTGACCTTTTGCGGCGAGGGCGACAGCCGTCACCGCGGCCAGCGTTATGCCTTTGTAGGCCGGGCCGTACAGTTGATCGCAACGCACCTCCGAGGCCAGATACGCCGTGGCGTAGTACCGACCCAGCTCGCCCAAACTCGCTCCGTCGTTGAACAGCCCCGCGTTGAAAAAATAAGGTGTCTTGCGTCCCGCCTTGGTGACGAACGCACCAAATCGAAGCACGTCGCGTGCCAAGGCGAACTCGAGAAACTCCTGGCGGAAATCGGGCATGAAGGGCGTTGCGCGCCACTGGGGATTGGCCGCAAATTATACCGCGCGACCTCGTCGCCAGCGCCGACGCGGCGGGAGGTGGTCCTCGTGTAAACTCCGCGCCGCGGCGGCGTCCGAGCCGGCGCCACTCGACATGCGTATCGTCACACTCAACGTCAATGGCATTCGCTCGGCGGAGCGCAAAGGCCTCGTGCGATGGCTGTCGCGGATCGAGCCGTGGGACGTCGTGTGCCTGCAGGAGATCAAGGCCCATCCGGACGACGTGCCGAAGTCTCTGCGGGCACCGCGAAAATCGCACGCCGCGTTTCATCACGCGCAAAAAAAGGGTTACAGCGGCGTCGCCTTGTACACCCGCCGCGCGGTGCCGGTGCGCAGCGGTTTCGGCAGCAACGAGTTCGACGCCGAAGGCCGCTATCTGGAGGCCGATTTCGGCAAGCTCACCGTGATCAGCGTCTATATGCCCTCGGGCGCGAGCTCGCCCGAGCGCCAGCTTGCGAAGTTCCGCTTTCTCGCAGAATTCCTACCCCATCTCGAGCGGCTGCGCGATGCCGGTCGCGAGGTCATTCTGTGTGGCGACTGGAACATCGCGCACCAGCCCATCGACCTCAAAAACTGGCGCAGCAACCAGAAGAATTCGGGGTTCCTTCCGGAAGAGCGGGCGTGGCTGACGCGGGTGTTGGACGAGCTTGGCTTTGTCGATGTCTTTCGCCGGATCAATCGCGAACCCGATCAATACACCTGGTGGTCGAATCGCGGCCAGGCCTGGGCCAAGAACGTCGGTTGGCGTATCGATTACCAGATCGCGACGGCCGGCATCGCCGCGACCGCGCGGACGGCGGCGATCTATACGAATCGGAGATTCTCGGATCACGCTCCGCTGATAATCGACTATGACTATGTGCTGTAGTGTTACACGATGCTGCGCCTGAGCAATCTGACGCTGTCCCGCGGCAACAAGCGCCTGCTCGAAGGCGCGTCGCTCGCCGTGCACGCCGGACACAAGGTCGGCCTTATCGGAGCCAACGGCAGCGGCAAGTCGTCGCTTTTCGCGCTGCTGCGCGGCGAGCTTTCGCAAGACGCGGGCGAGGTCGCGCTGCCGCCGGCCTGGGTGATCGCGCACGTGGCACAGGAAACGCCTGCGGTCGCGACGCCGGCGATCGACTACGTCCTCGATGGCGACGTCGAATTGCGGCGGATCCAGCGCGCGCTCCGGGACGCTGACGCCATGGCGGAAACCGATCCGCATGCCGGCGGCGAGCAGCTGGCGGAGCTGCATCACCGCTTCGAGGCGATCGGCGGCTACGGCGCCCGGGCGCGGGCCGCGTCGCTGCTCGCAGGCCTGGGTTTCAGCGCCGTGCGGCAAAGCGAGCCGGTGGCCAGCTTTTCCGGCGGCTGGCGCATGCGCCTGAATCTCGCGCAGGCGCTGATGTGCCGCTCCGATCTCTTGCTGCTCGACGAGCCGACCAATCACCTCGATCTCGATGCCGTGCTCTGGCTGGAGGACTGGCTGGCGCGCTACCCGGGCACCCTGTTGCTGATCGCGCACGATCGCGATTTTCTCGACGCGGTGGTCACGGAGATCGCACACCTGGAAGGCAACAAGCTGCGCCTCTACACCGGAAATTACGCGCAGTTCGAGCGCGAGCGCGCACTGGCGCTGGCGTTGCAGCATTCGGCCTACGTCAAGCAGCAGAAGCAGATCGCGCACCTGCGCTCGTACATCGATCGCTTCCGCGCCAAGGCGACCAAGGCCAGGCAGGCGCAAAGCCGGATCAAGGCGCTCGAGCGGATGGAGTTGATCGCCGCGGCGCACGTCGACAGTCCGTTCTCGTTCGAATTTCCGGCCACCGGCATCCACGCGCGACAACTGCTCAAGCTCGATCACGCGACACTGGGCTATGGCGACAAACCGGTACTCACTGGCGTGGACTGGGCGATCCTGGCTGGTGCGCGGATCGGTCTCCTCGGACCCAATGGCGCGGGCAAGTCGACCTTGTTGCGCGCGATCGCCGGCGAGCTCAAGCCTGCGAGCGGCGAACGCCTGGCGGCGCAGGGTCTGTCGATCGGCTATTTTGCCCAGCATCAGGTCGAGCAGCTTCGCCTCGATCAAAGCGCAGCTGTGGCATCTGCAGCAGATCGAGCCCACCACGCGCGAGCAGGCGTTTCGCGACTTTCTCGGCGGCTTCGATTTTCGCGGCGACCGGGTCAGTGCGCCGGTGCGGGAATTTTCCGGCGGAGAAAAGGCGCGCCTGACGCTAGCGCTGCTGGTGCGACAGCGACCGAATCTCCTGCTGCTCGACGAACCGACCAATCATCTCGACATCGACATGCGCGAAGCGCTGACCGAGGCGCTGCAGGATTACACCGGCGCGCTGATCGTCGTCGCTCACGACCGTCACCTGCTGCGCGCCACTGCCGACGAGCTCTGGCTGGTCGCCGATGGCGCGCTTGCGCCGTTCGACGGCGATCTGGACGACTACCGGCAGTGGGTGCTGGCCGGACGAGGGCGCGAGGCCGCGGCGACGGTGGCCGATGCCGCAGTGCTACCGCCCGACCGCAAGACGCAAAAGCGCGTCGAAGCGGAGTCGCGGCAGCGCCTGTCCGAGCTGCGCAAACCGCTGCAGCAGAAGATCGAACGCATCGAGCGGAGGATCGATCTCATGTCGACCGAAAAACGCGGGCTCGACGAATGGCTGGCGACTTCCGACGCGTACATCGAAGAGAACAAGGAGCGGCTGATCGCTTCGCTCGCCCGGCGCGGCGATCTGGCCTGGGAGCTCGCGCGGGACGAAGCCGAGTGGCTCGAGCTGCACGAAGCGCTCGAGCGCGCAGCCGGCTAAGCTTTGCGCGACGCGCGCGTTACACCTTGACCGCTGCCGGCGTTTCCGCACCGGGCGTCGGCGCATTCCACGGCGCCACGCGCAACAGCAGCGCCATGCCGGGCAGCGCCAGCGCCATGCACAGCAGATAGAAGTCGAACCATCCGATGGCGTCGACGATCCATCCGGTCGTCGCATTGATCAGCGAACGCGGCACGGCGGCGAGGCTCGTGAACAGCGCGAACTGTGTCGCCGTGTAGCGTGGGTCGGTGGTGCGCGCGATGAAGGCGGTGAATGCGGCGGTGCCGAGCCCGACGCCGAGCGCCTCGAAGGCGATGACACCGGCGAGCAGCAGCCGGTCCGGCTGATTGACATACGCGAGCCAGGCAAAGCCGAGGATCGAGAAAACCTGCACCGCGCCGAATAGCCACAGGCCGCGATTGATGCCGATCCTGAGCATCCAGATGCCGCCGAGCAGGCCGCCGAACACGCTCGCCCACAGCCCGGCGTTCTTGGCGATCAATCCGATCTCCGACATCGTGAAGCCGATGTCCAGATAGAACGGCGTCGCCAGCGCGGTCGCCATGCTGTCGCCGAGCTTGTAGAGAAAAATGAACCCGAGCACCAGAAGCGCCTGCCGCCAGCCGGAACGCGTGATGAATTCGTGAAACGGCTCGACCACCGCTTCGCGCAGCGTGCGCGGCGCCGCACGCGACAACGCGGGCTCGTCGATCAGCAGCGTGTTGATTATGCCCGGCAGCATGAACAGCGCGGTGATGAAAAACACGCTCTGCCAGGGCAGCCGGTCGGCGAGGATCAGCGACAGCGCGCCGGGAACGAGGCTCGATATCCGGTAGGCCTGCACGTGGATCGCGTTGCCTAGACCCAGCTCGACTTCGGGCAGCAGCTCGCGGCGGTAGGCGTCGAGGACGATGTCCTGCGTCGCGGCGAAAAAGGCCACCGCCGCAGCAAGGTAGGCGATCGTCCATAAATCCTGCTGAGGCTGGAGCGCGCCGAACAGCGGCAGCGACGCGATCAGCGCGACCTGCGTGACCAGCATCCAGCCGCGGCGCCGGCCGAGCAACGGCAGCGCGAAGCGATCGACCAACGGCGACCAGACGAATTTCCACGTGAACGGCAACCCGATCAGCGCGAACAGACCGATCGCCTTCAGGTCGACGTGCTCGGTGCGAAGCCACGCCGGCAGCAGATTGATCAGTATGTAAAGCGGGAGCCCGGAGCTGAAGCCGGTGAAGATGCAAATCAGCATCCGGCGGTTGAACAGCGCTTTGGCCAGCGGAGGCCTCGAGTCACCCATCGCCGGCATTGTAGCGAAGGGCCGCGCTTACGCAGGCGCGGCGTTCAGGCAGCGGCCGCGCCGTGCCGGAAGCGATAGATGGCGAGCGAGCCGAACAGGTTCGGCAGCATCGATACCCGACGCGCGTCGTGCAGCACGACGCGTTCGAGCACGTCGAAACGGCGGGCCGCGCAGAACGCGTCGAAATCGGCCACCGTGCACAGGTGGATGTTGGGCGTGTCGTACCACTGGTAGGGGAGGTTCTTCGACACCGGCATGCGTCCCCGAAGCACCTGCATCCGGTGCGACCAGTGGCCGAAGTTCGGGAAGGTGACGATCGCCTCGCGCCCGACGCGCAGCATCTCGAGCACGATCTCTTCGGTGTGCCGCATCGCCTGCAGCGTCTGCGACAGGATCACGCTGTCGAACGACCGGCTGTCGAAACCGGCCAGCCCGCTTTCCAGGTCGCTCTGGATGACGTTGACGCCGTTGCCAATCGACGCCAGCACGCCGGCGTCGTCGATTTCGATGCCGTAGCCGAATGCGCCGCGCGACTCGCGCAGATACGCGAGCAGGCTGCCGTCGCCGCAGCCCAGGTCGAGCACGCGCGCGTCCGCCGCGATCCAGCCGGCGATCGTCGAGAAGTCGGCGCGCGCAGGTCGCCGCCGCGGACGATCGGCCGCATGGCTCCGGGGCCGATTCCGTGTCCCGTCGCGCCGCTACACGGTCGGAGCGCGGGCATCTGGGCCGCGCCGGCACCGGCTTCGCGTTCCCGGCGATACGCTCGAGATACGCGCGCACGATCGCGTGATACTGCGGCGTGTCCAGCAGGAAGGCGTCGTGTCCGTGCGGCGCGACGATTTCGGCGTAGGAGACGTCGCGCCGGTTGTCGACCAGCGCCTTGACGATCTCTCGCGAGCGCGCCGGCGAGAAACGCCAGTCGGTGGTGAACGCGATCACCAGAAAGCGGCAGCGCGCCGGCGAAAGCGCCTGCGCCAGGTCGCCGCCGGTGGCCGACGCCGGATCGAAGTAGTCGAGCGCCTTGGTGATGCGGAGGTAGGTGTTGGCGTCGAAGTACTCGGCGAACTTCTCGCCCTGGTAGCGCAGGTACGATTCGATCTCGAATTCCGGCGCGAACGAGTACTTGAGGCCGTCGCGCAGCTGCCGGCCGAATCTGCTCCGCCATCTGCTCGTCGGAGATGTAGGTGATGTGGCCGATCATGCGCGCGACGCGCAGGCCGCGCAGCGGCTTGACCCCGTGATCGTAGAAGTGGCCCGTCGTGGAAATCGGGATCGGTCATGATCGCCGCGCGCGCGACCTCGTTGAATGCGATGTTCTGCGCGGAGAGGTTCGGCGCCGCCGCGATCACCAGTGCGCGTCGCGATGCGCTGCGGGATAGCGGATCGCCCACGCGAGCGCCTGCATGCCGCCGAGGCTGCCGCCCATCACCGCGGCGAAGCGTCGCGATGCCCAGCCGGTCGGCCAGCCGCGCCTGCGCGTCGACCCAGTCCTCGACGGTGACGATCGGAAAATCGGCGCCCCACGGCTTGCCGGTCGCCGGATTGATCGACAGCGGGCCGGTCGAGCCGAAGCAGCTGCCGAGATTGTTGACGCCGACGACGAAAAACCGGTCGGTGTCGACCGGCTTGCCCGGACCGACCATGTTGTCCCACCAGCCTTCGCTGTCGGGCTCGGCCGGCGTAGATGCCGGCGACATGGTGCGAAGCGTTGAGCGCGTGGCAGACCAGCATGGCATTGGATCGCGCGGCGTTGAGCTTGCCGTAGGTCTCGTAGACGAGCTCGAACGCCGGCAGCGTCGCGCCGGAGCGCAGCGCGAGCGGCGCAGCGAAGTCCGCGCGCTGCGGCGTAACCACGCCCACCGATGTCGGCGATCGAGTCGAGGCAGGATCGGCGCTGTTTCCCACGCGGCGAATTCCACGCAATAAAAAACCCGATCAGCTTGGCGCCAATCGGGTCGGAGCTTCCGTCGCCGCTTTAGCCGTATTTGTCAGGGAACCCGGATAAGGCATCCCTTGCGCCCGCAAGCTGATCGTCAAATCGGCGCGTGGGTTCTGCAGTCTAGCGCCGCGCAGGCGAAAGTCAATCATTGAGCTTCGTCGAGCAGGGCGGCGACCTTCACCGGCTCCTCGCCGCGCAGCATGCGCCGGACCAGCGGCCGGATCTCGCCGACGTCGCGTCATCAGCACCCGCTGCTTGACCGCCAGCAGATGCGCCGGATGCATCGAAAAGTTGCGCAGGCCCATGCCCAGCAGCAGCCGCGTCAGGCGCACTTCGCCGGCCATTTCGCCGCAGACGGCGATCGGGAACGCCGACCTTGTCCGCCGTCGCGATCGCCATCGCGATCAGCTTGAGCACCGCCGGATGCAGCGGATCGTAGAGATGCGAGACGGCTTCGTCGGCGCGATCGACCGCCAGCGTGTACTGGATCAGGTCGTTGGTGCCGATCGACAGGAAATCGAGCCGGCGCGCGAACGGCTCGATCGCCAGCACCGCCGCCGGAATCTCGATCATGCCGCCGACCTCGATCGACGGATCGAACGGCACGCCCTGTTCGCGCAGGCTGCCTTTGGCGTGCGCGATCAGCACCAGCGTCTGATCGATCTCGGCGACCGAGGCGAGCATCGGCATCAGGATCCGGATGTTGCCGTAATGCGACGCGCGCAGGATCGCCCGCAGCTGCGTCAGGAACAGCCGCGGCTCGGCGAGGCAAAAGCGCACAGCGCGCAAGCCCAGCGCAGGATTCGGCGCGACGCGCACCAGTCCGTCGAGGCCTTCCTTGCTCTTGTCGGCGCCCAGATCGAACGTGCGAATCGTCACCGGCTTGCCGCGCATTCCGGCAGCGACCTGCCGGTACGCCTCGAACTGCTCGTCCTCGGACGGCAGTCCCTGGCGATTGAGAAACAGGAACTCGCTGCGGAACAGCCCGATGCCACCGGCGCCGTTATCCAGCGCCTGCTCGAGGTCGTCGGGCAGCTCGATGTTGGCGAACAGCTCGATGACGGCGCCGTCGATCGTCGTCGGCGGGCGTCGTCTTGAGCCGCTTGAGCTTCTTCCGTGCGAGCTCGAGCTCGCCCTGCTTCAGCCGGTACTCGGCGAGCACCGAACGATCGGGGTTGACGATGACGACGTTGTTGGCTGCCGTCGACGATCAACAGCTCGTGCTCGCGGATCAGCGCCGCGCGCGTTGTGCGTCGCCGACCACGGCGGGGACGTTGAGGCTGCGCGCGACGATCGCGGTGTGCGAGGTGACGCCGCCCAGATCGGTCAGGAACGCGGCGAAATGGTGGCTCTTGAACTGAATGACGTCTGCCGGCGAAAGATCGTGCGCGACCAGGATCGTCTGGTCCTCGGCGCTGGCGGGACGCACGCCCGTGCGCTTGCCGAGCAGGACCTTGAGCACGCGCTCGACCACCTGCACGACGTCGGCCTTGCGCTCGCGCAGGTAAGGGTCCTCGATCGAGTCGAACTGCTCGACCAGCACGTTCATCTGCTGCGTCAGCGCCCATTCGGCGTTGCAGAGCTGATCGGCGATCATCCGCTTCGGCGCCTCGGAAAGCGTCGGATCGGTCAGGATCATCCAGTGCACGTCGAGAAATGCGCCGAACTCGGCCGGCGCGTCGCCCGAGGTCATCGCGCCGTGCAGCGCCTCGAGCTCCTTCTGGACCGCCCGCAGCGCCAGCGTCAGCCGGTCGATCTCGGCAGGGACCTGCTCGGGGCGGATCGCGTAGTGCGCGACTTCCAGCGTCGCGTGCGAGACCAGCTGCGCGCGGCCGATGGCGATGCCGCCTGAGACGCCGATACCGTGCAGGACGAAGCTCACCGGCGAGGACGCCGGGTTAACGCGTCTCGCCGAACCCGTCGCCGATCAGCTGCACCATCGCGACCATCGCCGCTGCCTCGTCCGGACCGTTGGTTTCCAGCCGGATCGTGGTGCCCATGCTGGCCGCGCAGCATCATCACCGCGACCATGCTGCGCGCGCTCGCGCGCCGTCCATTTACGATCAGCCAGACGCTGCAACGGAATTGCGACGCGAGACGCACAATCTGTGCCGCCGCGCGCGCATGAAGACCCAAGCGATTGGTGATGCCGATATCGAGAGTTTGCATGATCGAGACGCCCGTCGCAGTTGAGGTATAAGCCTGCGCGCCTGGTTACGACCGGGAAGCACGCGTGTTCATTGAGCGTGCGCCGTGGGCTTTGGTTCCGCGAATGATGCAACTTGATGTGTCTGCCATCGGCGACGAATCGCTGCGCGCGCCGCGCGGTCTCATTGTCCTTCGCCGAAATAATCGCCGATCAGCGCGGTGATCGCGTCCAGCGCCTCGGTCTCGTCGGGCCCGTCGGTCTCGAGCACGACCCTGGAGCCCTTGCCCGCCGCCAGCATCATCACGCCCATGATGCTCTTGGCATTGATCTTGCGTCCATTGCGCGCCAGCGACACATCGCATTGATATTTCGCAGCAAGCTGCGTCAGCTTCGCCGAGGCGCGCGCATGCAATCCCAGCTTGTTGACGATTTCAATTTCGCGTTGCTGCATAGATCGGGTCCACCTCGACGCGCACGACGCCGTCGCAGCCGCCGCTGATGGCCTTCTTGATCATCGTGTCCATGCCCTTGTTGCGATAGGTGAAGGCGCGCACGAGCATCGGCAGGTTGACGCCGGCGATGGCTTCGATGCGTCCGGGTTGCAGCAGCTTGATGGCAAGGTTGCAGGGCGAAGCGCCGAAGATGTCGGAGAAGATCAGCACGCCGTCGCCGCTGTCGAGCGACTTGACGACCTCGCGCGCTCGCGGCAGCAGCGCCAGCGGATCGTCAGCCGCCGCGACGCGCATGCCCTCGAACTGCGGCGGGCGGCTGCCGAGCACGTGGGTCACCGCGCCGATCAGGCTGTCGCTCAAGGTGCCGTGGGCGACGATGAGGATGCCGATCATGCTGTCTGTCCCCTGACGGCCCGCGCCATGTGTGTGCCCCGCGGCGTTGTCATTGGTTCCGACCTTCGATCCCTCGCCCGCGCGGGTGGCTTTATCTTAGCACGCGCGGCTGCGCGGCAAGGCTCTCGCCGGGCCGCGTCTCAACGCGCGCCGACGCTCTTTTCCAGCGCCTGCGCGAACGCGCCGGCGACGTCGAATCCGGTCTGCTGGCCGATCTCCACGAACCCGGTCGGGCTGGTCACGTTGACCTCGGTCAGGTAGTCGCCGATCACGTCCAGCCCGATAACGAATAGGCCCTTGGGCGCGAGCGCACGCCCGATCGTTTCGGCGATCTCGCGATCACGCCGCGTCAGCGGACGCGCCACGCCGCGGCCGCCTGCCGCGAGGTTGCCGCGCGTTTCCCCAGCCCTGGGAATGCGCGCCAGCGCGTGCGGCGCCGCCTCGCCATTGATCAGGATGATGCGCTTGTCCCCGTCGGCGATTTCGGGAATGAATCGCTGAGCCATGACGCTGCGCGCGCCGAAATGCGCCATCGTCTCGATGATCACGTTGCGATTGACGTCGTCGCGGCGCACGCGAAAGATCGACGATCCGCCCATGCCGTCGAGCGGCTTCAGGATGACGTCGGCGTGCTCGTCGATGAACTCGGCGATAAGCTCGGGATCGCGCGTCACCAGCGTCGGAACGGTGAACTCGGGAAACTCGGCGATCGCCCATTTTTCGTTGTGGTCGCGTATCGCGCGAGGCCCGTTGATGACGTACGCGCCTTCGTGCTCGGCCGCCTCCAGCAGGTAGGTCGAGTAGACGTATTCCATGTCGAACGGCGGATCCTTGCGCATCAGCACCGCGGCGAACGAGGCCAGCGGTCGAGTCACAGGCTCCGCAGGGCGATACCAGTCGTGGTCATCGGCCGTGACGTCGACGCGGCGCACGCGCGCCTGCGTCACCGCGGCGCGCCAGAAAAGCTCCTTGGGCTCGGTCAGGTAGATCGAGTGCCCGCGTGCCTGCAGCGCACGCATCATCGAGACGCTCGTGTCCTTGTACGCCTTCAGCCATTCGGGCGGATCGATGATGAATGCGAATTCCATGCAGCGCAGGGCGATTGGCGGGCGCCCATCGTACCGTAAATCGGCAACGCCCCGACACAACGGAGGCTGGTCGAGTCCAGCCCGGGGGAGCCCCTTCTAATTAGGTACTAATTTGCCTGTTTGGCAGCGGCCTGAGAACTCGTATCATCCTGAATTATTGGCAGAGTAGGAGGAGATTCTCGTGTATAGGCAATATTATGCCTATAGCGCGCCTATCGATTCGCCGGATGACGACCAGGCATCGAGGTGCGCGCCGTGAGCAGCATTTCGGGCGCGATGGTCGAGGCATGGCGCCTGGTGGCATCGCTCGATCCGCGCCTGGGCGACATCGTGGGCTTGAGCCTGCGCGTGAGCCTGGCCGCAGTCGCCATCGCCAGCGCCGTCGGCCTGCCACTCGGTGCGCTGATCGCCGTCAGCCGCTTTCCCGCGCGCCGCACAACGATAGTGCTGCTGAACGCGCTGATGGGGCTGCCGCCGGTCGTGGTCGGACTGCTGGTGTACCTGCTGCTCTCGCGCGCGGGACCGCTGGGCGCTCTGGGACTGCTGTTCACGCCGTCGGCGATGGTGATCGCGCAGGCGATTCTGATAACGCCGATCATCGCCGCGCTCACACGCCAGGTCGTCGAGGACGCGTGGCTCGAATACCGTGAGCAGCTTCGCTCGCTGGGCGAATCCCGGCTCGGGTCGGTGGCGACCCTGCTCTGGGACCTGCGCTTTTCGCTGGTCACGATCGTGCTCGCCGGCTTCGGACGCGCGGCAGCCGAAGTGGGCGCCGTGATCATCGTCGGCGGCAATATCGACGGCGTCACGCGCGTGATGACCACCGCGATCGCGCTGGAGACGAGCAAGGGTGATCTTCCGCTCGCGCTAGGGCTCGGGGTCATCCTGGTCACGATCGTGGTGGCGCTGAACGCGGCGGCGTACCTGGTCAAGGAAACCGCGCAACGGCGGTACGGGTGACGGTGATGGACATGCGGTCGCCGATGTCGCTCCTGCCGTTGCGTCTCGACCACGTGACTTTCACCGCCGGCGGCCGGCGCATTATCGATGACCTGTCGTTGGCGATCGATGCCGGGCCGCGCACGGTGATCGTCGGGCCCAACGGAGCAGGCAAGAGCGTATTGCTTCGCCTCTGTCATGGCCTGCTGGCACCGAGCTCCGGCTCGATCGTCTGGAACTCGGTCGAACCGGCCGGGGCGCCGCGGCGGCAGGCGATGGTGTTTCAGCGGCCGGTACTGCTTCGCCGCTCGGCGCTGGCCAACGTCTCGCACGCGCTCGGCATCGCGGGCGTTCCGACGCGGGTCCGCTCCGAGCGTGCGCGCGAGGCGCTGTCCAAGGTGGGCCTCGAGCGGCACGCCGCCCATCCGGCACGCGTTCTGTCCGGTGGCGAGCAGCAGCGCCTCGCACTGGCCCGTGCCTGGGCGTTGCAGCCTGAGATCATTTTCCTCGACGAGCCGACCGCGAGCCTCGATCCGGGCGCAACCCACGAGGTGGAGAACGTGATCCTGGCGATGGTCGCCGCGGGTACCAAGATCGTGCTGGTCACGCACAACTTCGGCCAGGCGCGGCGCATGGGCGACGAGATCCTCTTTCTGCACCAGGGAAGGATCGCGGAGCGCGCAAGCGCGCAGACCTTTTTCAAGCATCCGCAGTCTGTCGAGGCTGCTCGTTTCCTCGAAGGAGAATTGCCATGGTGATGACTCGTCGCATTTGCCTGTTCGCGTTGCTGGCACTCGCCGCATTTGCGGCCGGTGCGCAGGAGCGATTCATCACGATCGCTTCGACCACTTCGACCGAGCAATCGGGTCTATTCGGCTACCTGTTGCCCATCTTCGAAACGAAGACAGGCATCAAGGTGCACGTCGTGGCTCTCGGCACCGGGCAGGCGCTCGACGTCGCGCGGCGCGGCGACGCCGACGTCGTCTTCGTCCACGCGCGCTCCGCCGAGGAGAAATTTCTGGCCGAGGGCGAAGGGGTGAAGCGTTTTCCGGTGATGTACAACGACTTCGTGTTGATCGGTCCGAAAAGCGATCCGGCCAAAGTCGGCGGCGGCAAGGACATCGTCGCCGCATTGACGAAATTGGAGACTGCCCATGCCCCGTTCGTGTCGCGCGGCGATCGCAGCGGCACGCATATGGCGGAGCTCGCGCTATGGAAGACCGCGGGCATCGACATCGACAAGAGCAAGGGACCCTGGTATCGCGACGTCGGCCAGGGCATGGGGCCGGCGCTCAATACCGCGGCATCGATGAATGCATACATCCTTGCCGACCGGGGGACCTGGCTCGCGTTCAAGAATCGTGGCGACCTGACGATCCTGGTCGAGGGCGACAAGCGGCTGTTCAACCAGTACGGCGTGATGCTGGTGAACCCCGTCAAGCACCCGAACGTGAAAAAGGAGCTTGGCCAGCGGTTCGTCGACTGGCTGGTCTCGCCCGAGGGTCAGACCGCCATCGCCGGCTACAAGATAGGCGGCGAGCAGTTGTTCTATCCGAACGCCGGCGATCGCGAGGCTTGAGATTGAGGAACTGCCCCGGGCCCCAAATTGCCGAGCGTTATATCCCACGGTATATTACTGTCCCGCTCTACGCGAATTGGGACCAACTATGCGGGACCGACTGGCTGCAGTCGCCCTCGTGCTAGGCCTGACGCTGACAGCACCGCCGATCGCTCCCGCGCACGGTGCCGATCTTCTGGTCTTTGCCGCAGCCAGTCTCAAGGAGGCGCTCGACGAGCAGGTCAGCAGGTTCGTGTCCGACACCCGCGCGAAAGTGGTCGTTTCCTATGCGGGGACCAACGCGCTGGCCAAGCAGATCGAGGCCGGCGCGCCTGCCGATGTCATCCTCTCCGCCGACATCGACTGGATCGATTACCTCGATGCGCGAAAGCTTCTCCGCCAGGGCACGCGCATCAATCTGCTGGGCAATCGACTGGTGCTGATCGCGCCTGCGAACTCGACTCCGTCGCTTCGCATAGCGCGAGGCTTTGGCCTTGCCGCCGCACTTGCCGGTGGCAGGCTGGCAATGGCCAATCCCGACAGCGTCCCTGCGGGCAAGTATGGCCGCGACGCACTGCAGTCGCTCGGCGTATGGGCCGATATCCAGCCCCATATCGCGCGCACAGAGAACGTCCGGGCCGCGCTGCTGCTGGTGGCTCGGGGCGAGTCGCCTTTCGGTATCGTGTACGCGACCGATGCGGCCGCCGAAGCCAAGGTCCGCATCGTCGATACGTTCCCGGAGGATGCGCACGCACCGATCGTCTATCCTGTCGCGATCGTCGCCGCAAGCCGCTCGCCCTACGCGCAGCGTTTCGTC
The DNA here is from genome assembly GCA_963828595.1 of uncultured beta proteobacterium. GTDB lineage: Bacteria > Pseudomonadota > Gammaproteobacteria > Burkholderiales > Casimicrobiaceae > PALSA-1003. The sequence goes on along the minus strand of CAWHEN010000007.1, from coordinate 610,002 downwards.
GACAGCCTCGCATCGCCTGGCGCACGAACGATCTGGGTACGTCACGGTTTCGCGGTGGCGAACTAGCAGACAACATGCCGAGCGACACCGAATTCGGCATCATCGTCCTGAGCCTGAAAGTGGCGTTCGTCGGCGTCGCCTGCAGCCTGCCGCTGGCGATCTTCTTCGCCTACGTTCTCGCGCGCGCCGATTTCCCCGGCAAGACCCTGCTCGATGCGCTCGTTCATCTGCCGCTGGTACTGCCGCCGGTCGTCGTCGGCTTCGTCTTGCTGCTGCTCTTCGGTAACAAGGGTGTGCTCGGCGAATGGCTTGCCGACTGGTTCGGCATCGTGTTCGCCTTCCGCTGGACCGGCGCAGCGCTGGCTGCTGCGATCATGGGCTTTCCGCTGATGGTGCGGGCGATACGCCTGTCGATCGCGGCGATCGACCGCCGGCTCGAAACCGTTGCGCGGACACTGGGCGGATCGCGCGCCTGGGTGTTCGCATCGATCACGCTGCCGCTGGCACTGCCGGGCATCGTCACCGGCGCGCTGCTTTCGTTCGCGCGGAGCCTCGGCGAATTCGGCGCGACGATCACCTTCGTCTCCAACATTCCCGGCGAAACCGAAACCCTTCCGCTGGCGATCTACACGTTCGTGCAGACGCCGGGCGGCGATGCCCAGGCGCTCGCGCCTGTCGCTGTTCGCCGTGGTTCTGTCGATCGCGGCGCTGATCGCTTCGGAATGGCTGACGCGCCGATCGCGCAAGACGGCAGGCGCTGATGATCGACGTTGACATCGAGCAACGCCTCGATTCGTTCGAGCTCGAGGTCGCGTTCCGCGCCGAGGCGCCGATCGTCGGCCTGTTCGGCCGTTCGGGATCCGGCAAGACCAGTGTCGTCAACGCGCTCGCCGGCACCAGTCGGCCACGGCGTGGACGCATCGTCATCAACGGCGAAACGCTGTTCGATAGCGCGCGCGGCATCGACCTGCCGCCGGACAAGAGACGCCTTGGCTACGTATTCCAGGATGGGCTGCTTTTTCCGCACCTCGACGTCGAATCCAACCTGCTGTACGGACTGCGTCGCGCGCCGGCCGCCGCGCGCGTCATCGATCCGGCACATGTCATCGCAATTGCTCGGGCTCAAGGCGCTGCTTCGTCGATTGCCGGACAAGCTTTCCGGCGGCGAAAAACAGCGGGTGGCGATCGGCCGCGCGCTGCTCGCGCAGCCGCGTCTCTTGCTGATGGACGAGCCGCTCGCCTCGCTCGATGTGCCGCGCCAGAGCGAGGTGCTGCGCTACATCGAGCAGCTGCGCGACGACCTGCATATTCCGATCGTCTACGTCAGTCACGCGGTCGGCGAAATCACGCGGCTCGCCGACACCGTCGTTCTGCTGGCTGACGGCAAGGCGCTCGCGTACGGACCGGTCGACGAGGTGATGGGGCGGATCGACCTGCGGCCGCACACCGGCCGCTACGAATCGGGTTCGGTGCTCGAGACCGTCGTCGCTGCGCACGATCTCTCCTATGGGCTCACCACGCTGCGCTTCGACGGCGGCGAGCTGGTCGTGCCCAACGTCGAGGCGCTGGTCGGCGAAAGAGTACGCGTTCGCGTTCGCGCCCGCGACGTTTCGCTGGCGCTCGCGCGCCCGGCGGGATCGAGTGTGCTCAATATCCTGCCGGCGACGCTGGTCGCGATCGCCACCGAAGAAGGCCCGATCGTCGACGTTCAGCTGCGCGTCGGCAAGCTGCCGCTCACCGCACGCATCACTCGTCGTTCTGTGCACGAGCTCGCACTTGGCCAAGGACAGCAAGTCTATGCGCTGATCAAGGCGGTATCGCTCGACCGGCGCAGCGTCGGCTACGCCTAGACTAGCCTGCGAGCTTTCGTGTCAACGCGCGGATGTCGGCCGCGCTGGCGCGCGCCGCGTTTCGTTCGATCCGGCGGTAGCGCTCGATCACGTCTCGCCCTAGCCGGGTAAGGCGCGCGCCGCCGCCGCGCTTCCCGCCGGCTTCGGCCTCGACCACCGGAGCGCGAAAGCATCGATTCATCGTGTCGACCAGAAGCCACGCGCGGCGGTACGACATGCCGAGCGAGCGTGCCGCCGCGGTGATCGAGCCGTCGGTGTCGATCGCCTCGAGCAGGTCGATCTTGCCAGGGCCGACCGCTATGTCATCGCCGCGACGGATGCGCAGGCGAAACTCGGTACGGACCTTCATCGGCGACTGCGGCCGGTGTTTCTCACTCCACCGTTACCGACTTCGCCAGGTTCCGCGGCTTGTCGACGTCGGTGCCGCGCAGCACCGCGGTGTGATAGGCGAGCAGCTGCAGCGGGATCGTGTGCACGATCGGCGACAGCAGTCCGGCGTGCTCGGGCAGGCGCATCACGTGGATGCCGTCGCTCGACGCGATGTGGCTGTCGGCGTCGGCGACGACGTAGAGCTCGCCGCCGCGCGCGCGCACTTCCTGCAGGTTCGACTTGAGCTTCTCCAGCAGCGCGTCGTTCGGCGCGATCGCCACGACCGGCATGTTGGCATCGACCAGCGCGAGCGGGCCGTGCTTCAGCTCGCCGGCCGGATACGCCTCGGCATGGATGTACGAGATCTCCTTGAGCTTCAGCGCGCCTTCCAGCGCGATCGGGTAGTGCAGGCCCGCGCCCGAGGAACAGCGCGTGCTCCTTTTTCGCGAAGCGCTCGGCCCAGGCGATGATCTGCGGCTCGAGCGCCAGCACCGCCTGCATGGCCGCCGGCAGGTGGCGCAAGTCCTGCAGCCAGCGCGCCTCCTCGTCGGCGGTCAAGCCGCCCGCGCAGCTTGGCCAGCGTCAGCGTCAGCAGGAACAGCGCGGTCAGTTGCGTCGTGAACGCCTTGGTCGAGGCGACGCCGATCTCGACGCCGGCGCGGGTGAGAACAGCTAAGCGCGGTCTGCCGCACCATCGAGCTGGTCGCGACGTTGCAGATCGCCAGCGTGTGCGTATGGCCGAGCGCTTGGCGTGCTTCAGCGCCGACAAGCGTGTCCGCCGTCTCGCCCGACTGCGAAATGACGACGACCAGCGCATCGCGGATTGGGCACGCTGTCGCGATAGCGGTATTCGCTGGCGATCTCGACCTGCGCCGGTATGCCGGCAACCGCCTCGAGCCACAGTCGCGCCGACCATGCCCGAGTAGTAGCTTGTGCCGCAGGCGAGCATGAGCACCGCGTCGACGCCGGCGAAGACTGCGGCCGCCGTCGGCTCCGAACAGCTCGGGCCCGATGCCGCCGACGCTTTCCAGCGTGTCGGCGATGGCGCGCGGCTGCTCGAAGATTTCCTTCTGCATGAAATGGCTGTACGGGCCGAGTTCCACCGCATCGCCCGAGGCCTTGACCGTCACCACGTCGCGCGCGACGCGGACGCCGGCGGCATCATAGATCGCATAGCCCTCGCGTCGCTATGTCGGCGATGTCGCCTTCCTCGAGATAGACGACGCGCCTGGTCACCGGCGCCAGCGCGCTCGCGTCGGAGGCGAGGAAGTGATCGTCGCTCGCCGATGCCGACCAGCAGCGGACTGCCTGCCCGCGCGCCGACGACGCGACCCGGCTCACGCGTGGTCATCGCGGCGATAGCGTAGGCTCCGTGGAACTCGGCGACCGCCTTGGCCACCGCGGCGAGCAGATCGCCGTCGTAGATGCGCATGGATCAGATGCGCGATGACCTCGGTGTCGGTCTGGGTGACGAATGCGTACCCCTGCTGCTGAAGCCGCGCGCGCAGCGGCTCGAAGTTCTCGATGATGCCGTTGTGCACGACCGCGATCTCGCCGCTGCTGACGTGCGGATGCGCGTTGGCCGAGGTCGGCGCGCCGTGCGTCGCCCAGCGCGTGTGCGAAATGCCGGTGTTGCCGCTGATGTGGGTCGCGTTCGCCTGCGCCGCGAGATCGGCAACGCGCGCCGTGCTGACCAGCCGGTGAAGGCCGCCGTTGATGACCGCGAGTCCGGTCGAGTCGTAGCCCCGGTATTCGAGCCGGCGGATGCCCTCGATCAGGATCGGAACGACGTTATCGCGCGCGACCGCGCCGACGATGCCGCACATGATGCTATTCCTTTGCTTTCTTTCGCGGGCGCTGGAGCCCGCCTTGGCAGTCTGCGTCTTCTGGTTGAGCGCGAGGACGCCCGGCTCGACGTCGCGCCACACGGTCGTCCCGGCGCCTATCGTCGCGCCGCGGCCGATCGTGACGGGGGCGACCAGCTGCGTATCGGACCCGATGTGGACGTCGTCCTCGATCACCGTTCGATGCTTGTTCGCGCCGTCGTAGTTGCAGGTGATCGTGCCCGCACCGATGTTGACGTCGCGCCCGACCGTCGCGTCGCCGACATAGGCCAGGTGATTCGCCTTGCTCCCGTTCGCCGACAACGCTCGCCTTCACTTCGACGAAGTTGCCGACGTGAACTTCGTCGGCCAGACGCGTGCCGGGCCGGATGCGCGCGTACGGGCCAGATCCGGCAACGCGCCCCGATGTCGGCGCCATCGATATGCGAATACGGCGCGATCTCGCGTCGCCGTCGCCGATTTTCACATCTCTGAGAATGCTGTGCGCGCCGACGGTGACCGCATCGCCGAGCACCACCGCGCCTTCGAAAATGCAGCCGATGTCGATCGTTACGTCGCGGCCGCAGGCCAGCGTGCCGCGCACATCGATGCGCGCCGGATCGGCCAGGGTCACTCCGGCATCGAGCAGCGCGTCCGCCTGCGCGCGTTGATAGATCCGCTCGAGCATCGCCAGGTCGCGCTTGCTGTTCATGCCCAGGGTCTCGTCCGCGCTCGCCGGATGCGTCGTTTCGACCGGAATGCCGTCGGCGACGGCAAGTGCGATCACATCGGTCAGATAATATTCGCCGCCGGCATTCCGATTGCCGATTCTCGGCAGCCAGCGCGCGAACGCTGCGGTCGGCGCCGCCATGATGCCGGTGTTGATCTCCCGGATCGCGCGCTGTTCCGGCGTCGCGTCCTTGTGCTCGACGATCGCCGCGACCTTGCCGTCGGCGCCGCGCACGATTCGCCCATAGCCGGACGGGTCATCGAGCTCGACGGTCAGCAGCGAAAGAATGCCTTGCTGGGCGCGCTCAGCGACCCGACGCAAGGTCTCTGACCGCGCCAGCGGATCGGCGCCGAACATTACCAGCGTGACGCCGTCGGCTCCCAATTCCGACAGCGCGCACTTCAATGCATCGCCGGTGCCGCGCGGCGGGTCCTGTCGCGCCCAGGTCAAGTCGGGATCGGCAAAGCGCTCGCGCACCTCGCCGCCGGAATCGACGACGCAGATGGCCCTCGGCTCGAGCTTGCGCGCGGTCGACAACACATGCGCGAGCAGCGGCCGGCCGCCAAGCGGTTGCAGCACCTTGGGGAGCGCCGAGCGCATGCGCTTGCCCTGTCCTGCGGCAAGAATGGCGATTTGCAGCGACGATTGCATCGAGCGTGAATTATCGCATTTTTGCGCAGAGCCGCCGGTACTCGGCACCGAACCGTTGGTATCCTGCGTCTTGTGAGTTACATGCGAAAATGCCGCGCATGCCACTCGATCCTTGCACTTCGGCCGCAACGGCCGTCGCACACCACTTCGATTCGCAATGACCATTATCGCGGTATTCAACCAGAAGGGCGGTGTCGGCAAGACGACGACTGCGCTCAACCTTCTGGCCGGCCTCGCGCAGCGCAAACAGCGGCCGCTTGCCATCGACCTCGATCCGCAGGCGCACCTTTCCGGGATATTCGGCGTTCGGCCGCGACTGGCCGACGATTCGGTGTATTCGTTTTTCGTACGGCAACGCCCGCTGGCCGATGTCACTGAGATCGCAGCCAGCGGCGTCATGGTATGTCCCGGCCACCTCGACCTGTCCAAGCTCGACACGATGCTGGGCAAGGGAGTCAACGTGGTGACGCGCCTGCGGACCGCGCTGCATGCACCGGGCGTCGTCCCCGGCCCGGTCGTCATCGACTGTTGCCCGTTGCTGGGGGTGCTGTCCCTGAACGCGGTTTTCGCCTGCGATCTGGTGGTCGTCCCGGTCTCCGCCGACTACCTGGCGCTGCAGGGGGCGCAGCAGGTCGAACGCGCGCTCAATGCGCTGGAGCCGGTGTTCAAGTCGCGCCTGCCGAGACGCTATCTGCTGACGCGATTCGACGCGAGACGCAAGATGAGCTCGGAAGTAGCGGACCTGATGGCGATGGCGTTCCGGCCGGAGGAGATCTGCACGACGCGGATTGCCGAAAACGTGAGCCTGGCAGAGAGTCCGGCGCGACAACTCGACGTGTTCCGCTACGCGCCGGCGAGCACCGGCGCGCGCGACTACAGGGCCTTGGTGGAGGAGCTAGTGGCTGCCGGCCTTGCGTAACATCGAGCGTGCGATCGTCGGCACGCCCATCGCGGCGTCGGTGCTGCTGATGATGCTGATGACGCCTTCGATGTTCATCGGGTCGGCGCGGCGGATGGACTCGCTGTTGCAGCTGATGACCTGGCAATGATGGTACATCTGCCTCAGTCGGCGTTCCGCGTCTTCGCGATTCGCTGCCATGATGCAGATGTTGTCGACGCGCTGGCCGCTGCGCGTGCGAATGTTGAAGCCGAAACGCGTCATCGAATCCTCCCTGCAAATCGCCCGCATCGCGTTCTTCCGCGCGCTGTCCGCGGCACCACGGTGCCCGGGCGTCCGGGGTTGCCATCATACGCTTCGCTCCTGCGATGCAAATATCGTACCGAGAACCGCTGTGTGCGATACATCGAGGCGCTTTGGCGGCCTCGTCTTGGCAGATCTTGTCTCCAGATGGCGACGGTCTCGTTTGCTTGATTGCGACGAATGGAAAGTGATTACTCACATGCATACTGGCTGGCGATTCGCGCAACGACTCTTGTGCAGTACGACTGTTTCAGAGCCTGGTGCCGCCTGCCGTCAGTAACGTAGGGCTTGCGCGCATTGAAGGGTGTGACCAGCCAGTGCACAATCGCGTCCACTGAAAGCGCCGGAGAGATCGATGTTTTGCGCCCAGTGCGGTCAGCTCGTCGCCGAGGGGATGAGATTTTGCCCCCACTGCGGCGCCCCGATCGCCGCAATGGTGTCCCCCGTCGCCAGGCCGCCCGCCGAAGCAGCGACGCCGAGCGACCCGTTGCCCTCGCCCGACCTGGACTCCGGCGACGGAGGCGCGACCGCCGCCGGCTTGGTCGCGCGCGTCAAGGCGATCCTGCTCGCGCCGGCGGCTACCTGGCCGATCATCGCCGCCGAGCCTTCGTCTGGTGCCGCCATCTACGGCCGCTATGTGGCGCCGCTGGCCGCGATCGGCGTCGTCGCGGCATTCGTCGGGCAGACCGTGATCGGCTACAGCGTTCCGCTGCTCGGCCACATGCGCACCGGCATCGTCGCCGGCCTGGGCGCGGCCGTCCTCGGCTACCTGCTCTCGTTCGTCAGCGTATTCATCATCGCCCGGCTGGTCGATGTGCTGGCCCCGACCTTCGGCGGACAGCGCGATCCTCTGCGCGCGCTTAAGCTGACTGCGTACAGCTATACCCCGGCGTGGGTGGCGGGCATCCTGCAGCTCGTTCCCGCCCTGGGCGTTCTGGCTCTGCTGGCCGGATGCTACGGCTTGTACCTGCTCTATCTCGGCTTGCCTGTGCTGACGCGCTGTCCGAAGGAAAAATCGCTCGGCTATACCATCGTGCTGATCCTGTGCGCGATCGTCGTCTCGGTAGTCATCGGCATGTTGAGCACTTGCGCGGCGACCGGTTTGGGCTTGGCCGGGATCGGCGCCATGGGCCGGTTCGACCGCGCCAACACCACCGCAACATCCGATGCCGGCGGCTGGATTGCCGGCATATTCGGCGGCAAGTCCGATGCCGACAAGGCGCGCGTCAGCGAGGCCTTGTCGCAGCTGCAGAAGATCGGCGAGGACGCCGAGAAGGCAGGCACTCGCGGTGCGCCCGATCCCAAGGCGAGCGCCGACATGACCGCCGCCCTGAACGCGGTCGGCGCGATCGTTTCTGGCGGCAAGGATGTCGAGCCGGTCGATTTCCGCAAGCTTCGGGAAATGCTCCCCGAGACGCTGGGCGGGATGAAGCGCGTCGATGCCACCGGGCAGAGCGGCGAGGCGATGGGCATCAAGGGCTCGAGCGCCACGGCGCGCTACACCGACGGTGCCGGCGCGTCCCTGAACGTCGATATTTCCGACATGGGATCGCTGTCGGGGCTGGCGGGACTTGCATCCCGATTCGATCCCAGCATGGAAAAGGAAACCGAAACCAGCTACGAGCGGACCAGCAAGGTGAACGGCCAGATCGTGCACGAGCGTTACGATCGCCGCGCGAAAAGCGGCGAGATCAGCATCATCCTCGCCGAGCGTTTCAATGTCGCGGTGCGCGGCAACGGCGTCGAACCCGCGACGCTGCAGGGCGCGATAAAACAGATCGACATGGCTGGGATCGTCGCGCTGGCGAAGTAGGCCGAGTCCGCGCGCCTGTGCCGGCCGGCGCTAGCGCCCGGCGAGCAGATGCGCTGCCAGCTCGGCGAATCCCGCGCCGGACTCGCGTTCGGTCACGTAGGCCGGAGGCGTGGCGATGCGGCCGACGAAGGCTCGCACGTTGGCGACGCCGACCGAGTATGGGAAATGCTCGAACATCGGCGCGTCGTTCGGCGAATCCCCGACGAAAATGAAACGCTCGCGCTCGGCATCCACATCGATACCGAATTCATCACACAGCAAGGTTCGCGTGATCGCCAGCTTGTCATACGCGCCGAACCAGCCGTTGACGTGAATCGAACTCATCTTGGCGGTCATGCCCGCCGCGCGCATCAGCGCGATGATCCGGTCGATCGAATCGTCCGGCAGGCGCGGCACGTCTTCGCAGAAGTCGATCGCGAGATCGCTTTCGCGGTACGGCTGATCGGAGGCGAGGGCTGCGCCGGGCACCTCGCGCAGGATCGTCTGGGCGACCTCGGCTAGTCGCCGCCGGTTGACGGCGCGCTCGTCCTCGGTCGCGACGTAGCGCTTGCGCAGCCTGCCGGCCCCTTGATCGTGAAGCATGTACAGCGCGCCGTTTTCGCCGACCACCGCATCGACCGGCCACATGCGCGCGATGTGATCGCACCAGCCGGCCGGACGTCCGGTAATCGGTATCAACAGCAGCCCCGCGGCGCGCAGGCTTTCCATCGCCGCGTAGGCCTGCGCGGTGATTCTGCCGCGGGTCGAAAGCGTGTCGTCGATATCGGCCAGCACGCCGCGCATCGCCGCGCGCGCGGCGAGCGGCATCGCGACCAGCGGCCGCATCGCCGCGCTCAAGCCGACCCCTTCCCGCGAGTGTGGGGTTCGCGCAGGTAAGCGGCGACCGCGTCGCACTCCTCGGAGCGCAAATGGAGGCCGCATTTGGTTCGCCGCCATAGCACGTCGTCGGCTTCGGTCGCCCATTCCTGCGCCACCAGGTAATCGATTTCCGCGGCGTACAGCGTGTGCCCGAAGTGCGCGCCCAGATCGCCCGGCCCGCGGGCATCGCCAAGGATGCGTGGTGTACGCGTGCCATGCCGGTGAGCCAGCGCGGCGAGCACGTTCGCCGGGAGTCCCGCGTAGCGCGCGGCGAGCGCGCGCTCGTAAGCCGCGAGGCCGCCAGTCGGCAGATCGCCGCCCGGCAGCGGCTGGCGATCGGTCCAGTCACCCCGCGCTTGCGGAAAAAAAGCTCGCAACTGACCGAGCGCATGCTCGGCAAGCTTGCGATAGGTCGTGATCTTCCCGCCGAAGACCGACAAAAGCGGCGCCTGGCCGTCCGGGGCGTCGAGCTTGAGCACGTAGTCGCGCGTGATCGCCGATGGGTCTTCCGAGCCGTCGTCGTAGAGCGGGCGCACGCCGCTGTAGTTCCAGACGATGTCCGCCGAGGCGATCGGACGCTTGAGATACGCGTTCGCGATCGAGCACAAATAGTCGATCTCGTCAGGCGAAATGCGCGGCGTCTCGTAGTCGACGACCGGGACGTCGGTCGTCCCGATCAGCGAAAAGCTCTGCTCGAACGGGATGATGAAGACGATGCGCTTGTCGGAATTCTGCAGGATGTACGCGTGCGGCTCGGCATGCACGCGCGGCACGATGATGTGACTGCCCTTGACGTGCCTGACGTCCGCGCGGATCGAGTTCGGACTGATCTGATCGAGCAGTTCCTTGACCCAGGGTCCGGCCGCGTTGACCAGCGCGCGCGCGAGCACATCCTCGCGCCGTCCGGCGCCGTCGACCAAAGTCGCGCGCCACAGGCCGTTCTCGCGGCGCGCGGCCGTGAGCCGCGTCCGCACGCGGACATCGGCGCCCAGTTCGCGCGCCGCAATCGCGTTGAGGACGACCAGTCTCGCATCGTCGACCCGGGCATCCGAGTAGACGAAGCCTTTGCGGAAGCTGTCTTTGAGCCCTGCGCCCCACTTGCTCGTGTCGAGGTTGACGCCAAACGATGACGGCAGCGTCTTCCGGCCGCCGATGTGATCGTACAGAAACAGTCCGGCGCGGATCATCCACGCCGGCCGCAGATGCGGCTCGTGCGGCAGCACGAATTGCAGAGGCTCGATGATGTGAGGTGCCAGCTTAAGCAATATCTCGCGCTCGGACAGCGATTCGGCGACCAGGCGAAACTCGTAGTGCTCGAGATAGCGCAGGCCGCCGTGGACCAGCTTGGTGCTCCACGACGAGGTGTGCGAAGCAAGGTCGTTCTTTTCCACCAGCAGCACCGACAGGCCGCGACCGGCGGCGTCGCGCGCTATGCCAGCGCCGTTGATGCCGCCGCCGATGACGGCGAGATCGTAAATCGCGGGTGGGCTAGCGTTCATTCGGGCTTCGCGGCGCCCGCCATTCTAGCGCAGCGGACGGCTCGCACCGATTGCGCTAAGATCGCGCATCCAAATACCGCCGGCGAGAAACCGATGAACATCGTGCCCGAAGTTGCTTCACTCAACACCGAGATGCGCGATTGGAGGCATCACATCCACGCACATCCCGAAACCGCCTTCGAGGAAACGGCAACGAGCGCATTCGTCGCAGGCAAGCTCGAAGCGCTCGGACTGGACGTCCATACCGGCCTCGCCAAGACCGGTGTCGTCGGGGTTCTTCGCTGCGGCGGTAGCAGCGACGCTATCGGGCTGCGCGCCGATATGGATGCGCTGCACATCGCCGAACGCTCGGGCGTCGCCTACGCGTCGCGCCACGAAGGCAGGATGCATGCGTGCGGCCACGACGGACATACGGCGATGCTGCTCGGCGCCGCGAAGGCGCTGGCGCGGCGACGGCGCTTCGACGGCACCGTGTACTTCATCTTCCAGCCGGCCGAGGAGAATGAAGGCGGAGGGCGGGTGATGGTCGAAGAGGGGCTGTTCGACAAGTTTCCGATGCGCGCGGTGTACGGCATGCACAACTGGCCGCGCAAGCCGATCGGCTCGTTCGCGATGCGACCGGGCCCGCTGATGGGGGCGTACGACATTTTCGAGATCGTCGCGACGGGCAAGGGCGCGCACGCGGCAATGGCCTATATGGGCAAGGATCCGATGCTGTTTGTCGCCCAGGCGATCAATGCGCTGCAGACGATCGTCGCGCGCAACCTCCACCCCCTCGCCGCCGGCGTGGTCAGTGTGACGCAGGTGCACGGCGGCGACACCTGGAACGTGATTCCACAGGAAGTGGTGCTGCGCGGCACTGTTCGCACGTTCGATCCCGGCGTGCAGGACCTGATCGAGCAGCGGATGCGCACGATCGTCGCCGGGGTCGCGGCGACTTTCGAGATGAGCGCGACGGTGCGCTACGAGCGTCGTTATCCCGCGACCGTCAATGCCGAGAACGAGACGCGGCACGCACTGGCCGCGGCGACGGCGGTCGTCGGCGCCGAGCACGTCGAAACCGATCCGACGCCCGAAATGGGCAGCGAGGATTTCGCGTTCATGCTGCAGGCGAAGCCCGGCTGCTATGTCTGGCTGGGCGCCGGCAGCGGTCCCGACACGCACAATATTCACAGCCCGCATTACGATTTCAACGATCAGGCGCTGGAGATCGGCGCCAGCTACTGGGTGACACTGGTCGAACAACAATTGGCCGCTGCCGCGGCGCAGAAGGCGGCCTAGCCGCGCGACTGATCAGCCGGCTTCGAGCGCGGCGAATGTGTGCCGCGCGATCATCGACTCCTCGTCGGTCGGAATCACCCACGCCGAAACGCGGCTGGGTTCACTGCTGATCCGCGGTCCGCCGGCGGCATTAGACTGCTCATCGAGCGTAACGCCGAGCCATTGAGCATCCTGACAGATCCGCTCCCGGATCGACGCTGCGTGCTGGCCGATCCCGCCGGTGAACACGATCGCGTCGATGCCACCCAGCGCGGCGGCCAGCGAACCCAGCTCGCGCCTGACGCGATAGCAGAACAGCGCGATCGCGAACGCCGACCTGGGGTCGTCGCTCGACAGCAGCGTGCGCATGTCGCTCGACACGCCGGACACGCCGAGCAGGCCCGATTGGTGGTAAAGGAGGCGTTCGATCGCGCGCGCGTCCATGTTGAGCTCGTCCAGAAGATAGAGCACGACGCCGGGATCTATCGAACCGGCGCGGGTGCCCATCATCAGCCCGTCGAGCGCGGTGAATCCCATCGTCGTGGCGACGCTCTTGCCTGCCTTCATCGCGCACATGCTCGCGCCGTTGCCTAGGTGCGCGGCGACGACCCGTCCCCGCGCCGCCGCAGGATCGAAGCGCGGAAACACGTCGGCAATATATTCGTACGACAAGCCATGAAAGCCGAAGCGGTGAACACCGCGATCGGTGATTTCGGGCGGCAGGCCGAACGCCCGGGCGACCGGCTCCTGTGTGCGGTGAAACGAGGTGTCGAAGCAGGCGACCTGCGGCAACGTCGGTGCGCGCTCGGCGATGACCCGCATCGGCGCCAGATTGTGCGGCTGGTGCAACGGCGCCAGCGGCACCAGCCGCTCGAGCCGCGCCAGGACTTCGGCATCGACTCGCACCGGCGCGCCGAATTCGTCGCCGCCGTGCACGACGCGATGGCCGACGGCGGCAAGCGTCTGCTCACTTTGGTGTTGCCGCACGAAGTCGAGCACGTAGGTGACCGCGCCAGCCCGTCCCAGCGCGTCGCGATCGGGCCAATCGCGCTGCTGCACGACCCGCTCCTGCGCATCGCGCGCGACGAACGCCGGCGTCGTGGTCAGACCCTCGACTTGGCCGCGCACGAGCGGCCGCGGACCGGCGGCGCTGCCGGCATACAAGGTGAATTTCAGGCTCGACGACCCGGCGTTCAGCACCAGGATCGAGCCGGTCATCGGACTTGTGCCACACTGGCCGCGCTCTTGTTGCGCCGGTCGTGCGCGAGAAGCTTGAGCACCGCGGTCGAGGCGAGCCTGTCGCGCACCGGGTCCGCGCGCGAGGTCAGCACAATCGGAACGCGGGCGCCGAGCACAATTCCTGCGCTGCCCGCGCCGGCCAGATATTGAAGCTGCTTGGCCAGCATATTGCCGGATTCGAGGTCGGGAACAAGAAGGATGTCCGCACGGCCTGCGACCGGTGATTCGATCTGCTTGATCCTGGCGGCATCGGCGCTGATCGCGTTGTCGAACGCCAGCGGCCCGTCGATGATGCCACCGACGATCTGCCCACGCTCAGCCATCTTGCACAGCGCCGCCGCATCGACGGTCGAAGCGATTCGGGGATTCACCGTCTCGACCGCCGAGAGAATCGCGACCCTCGGCTCTGGCAGCCCGAGCACATGAGCCAGATCGATTGCGTTGCGACAGATATCGGCCTTGTCGGCCAGGTCCGGGGCGATGTTGATCGCGGCGTCAGTGATCATCAGCAGCCGCGGATAGGTGGGGACATCGAGAATGTACACGTGGCTGATGTGACGCGCGGTGCGCAGTCCCGCTTCCGTCGGCACGACGGCCGACATCAACTCGTCGGTGTGCAGGCTGCCTTTCATCAAGGCCTCGACTTCTCCGTCGCGCGCCATGGCAACCGCCGTGGCGGCCGCAGCGTGACTATGCTCGGTCGACACGATCCGGTAGGCCGACAGGTCGACTCCTTCCGACTTCGCAGTTGCGCGAATCCGTGCGGATGGGCCGACCAGCACCGGCACGATCAATCCAATCTTGGCGGCTTCGATTGCGCCGAGCAGAGAATCACGATCGCAGGGGTGAACGACTGCGCAAGAGACTGCTGGGAGCGATTCGCACGAGGCGAAGATCCCGGCGAAACCGTCGTTGCGACGCAAAATGCGATCCGGCGTCGCCAGATCGCTGTAGGCGATGCGCCCGGTCGCCGCCGTTACGTTGGCCACGCCGGTAGCCAGGACGTCGCCGCGTTGATTCTCGCAGCGGCAGGCGAATTCTATGCTGTGGGTTTCGTCCTGCCTGCTCTTGGCGGTCACCGTCACCGTCAGCGCGTCGCCGACGTTGATCGTGCCTCCATATTCGAATCGAGTGCCGACGATCCGGCTGCCCGGACCTGGCAAGCGGTGCGACAGCACGCCTGCGATCAGCGCGACCGACGCCGCGCCCTGCGCGGCCACACCGTCGTGCGTCGCCTTACCGCCTTCGAGATGAAATGCTTCGACGTTGCCCGCAGCGAGCGCGAGCGCCTCAACGTCGGTGACGGTAACCACCTGCGTGACGGTCACCGTTTCGCCGACGGCGATCTCGGCATACGTGCGATTGCTATAGTCCATCGGGCGAGGGGTGACACCCTGTACCGGCCGGACCGGTAACGCGGGTTAGCCGCGACCCCTGCGTAGCCGTCGAATCGCCGCGAGCTGAGCCAGCGCGCCAGCCAGTTCGCTCTCGGCGCGGGCAATTTCTTCTTTCGATGTCTTGTTCTGCATCGCTTCCTCGGCCGCTGCCTTGGCTTCCAAGGCCTTGGCTTCGTCGAGGTCCTTGGCGCGGATAGCCGTGTCCGACAGGACGGTCACGATATCGGGCTGCACTTCCAGGAATCCTCCCTGGACGAAAACAACCTGCTCCTCGGCTTGTCCCGGAACCTTGATCCGGACGGCGCCCGCCTTGATTTGCGTAATCAGCGGCGTGTGCTTGGGGAAGATTCCCAGTTCCCCCATGACGCCAGGAAGCACGACGAATTCCGCCTCGCCCGAAAAGATCGACGCTTCGGCGCTGACGACATCGACATGGATCGTGTTCGCCATGGCTATTGCAGCGTCTTGGCTTTCTCGGCGGCTTCGTCAATGCCTCCGATCATGTAGAACGCCTGCTCGGGCAAATGATCGTACTCGCCGTCGACGATCGCCTTGAATCCGCGGATCGTATCCTTGAGCGAAACGTACTTCCCCGGCGATCCCGTGAACGTTTCGGCGACATGGAACGGTTGTGACAGGAAGCGCTGGATCTTGCGCGCCCTTGCCACCGCCAGTTTGTCCTCGGGCGACAGCTCGTCCATGCCGAGAATGGCGATGATGTCCCGCAGCTCCTTGTAGCGCTGCAAGGTCTGTTGCACGCGGCGAGCGGTCGTATAGTGTTCTTCACCGACGACGTTCGGGTCGAGTTGGCGCGAGGTCGAATCCAGCGGATCCACCGCGGGATAAATGCCGAGCGACGCGATGTCACGCGAGAGCACGATGGTCGAGTCGAGATGGCCGAAAGTCGTTGCGGGCGAGGGGTCGGTCAAGTCGTCGGCCGGCACATATACCGCCTGGATCGAGGTGATCGAGCCGGTCTTGGTCGATGTGATTCGCTCTTGCAGCTCGCCCATTTCGGCGGCGAGCGTCGGCTGGTATCCCACTGCCGAAGGCATGCGTCCCAGCAGCGCCGATACCTCGGTACCTGCCAGCGTGTAGCGGTAGATATTGTCGATGAACAGCAAAACGTCGCGGCCCTCGTCGCGGAAGTACTCGGCCATGGTCAAGCCGGTCAATGCCACGCGCAGTCGGTTACCCGGTGGCTCGTTCATCTGGCCGTACACCATCGCCACCTTCGATTCGGGAAGGTTGTCCAACTTGACGACGCCTGCTTCACTCATTTCGTGATAGAAGTCGTTGCCCTCGCGGGTGCGCTCCCCGACGCCGGCGAACACCGACAGCCCGGCATGCTGCGTCGCGATGTTGTTGATTAGCTCGAGCATCGCCACGGTCTTGCCCACGCCGGCGCCGCCGAACAGTCCCACCTTGCCGCCCTTCGCGAACGGGCAGACGAGGTCGATCACCTTGATGCCCGTTTCGAGCAGTTCCGCCGAGGGCGACAGCTCCTCGAACGACGGCGCGTCGCGGTGGATCGGCATGCTCCGTTCGGCATTCACTGGCCCCAGTTCGTCGATCGGCCGGCCGAGCACATCCATGATGCGGCCCAGTGTTGCCGGCCCGACTGGAACCGAAATGCCCGCGCCGGTATTCTTGACCTTCATCGCCGCGGCGCAGCCCGTCGGCGGAACCGAGGCAGATGGTGCGCACGACGCCGTCGCCCAGTTGTTGCTGCACCTCCAGGGTCAACTCGCTGCCGGCCAGCGTCAAGGCGTTGTAGATGCGCGGCAGCTGATCGCGCGGCGAACTCGACGTCGATGACCGCGCCGATACACTGGACTATTGTTCCCTCGTTCATAAGCGTGCCCTTTGCTTGAATCAAACCGCTGCCGCACCTCGCGGATCAGGTCTCGCCGTAACGTTCGCGTTGCTCACGTTAGTCTCGCCCGATCGCTCGCGCGGCCTCAAACCGCCGCCGCACCCGCGACGATCTCCGAGAGTTCCTTGGTGATCGCCGCCTGCCGGCGTCTTGTTGTAAATCAGCTGCAGCTCGTCGATGATCGTCGCCGGCGTTTTCCGACGCGGCCTTCATCGCCACCATGCGCGCACTCTGCTCCGAAGCCATGTTTTCGTTGACCGCCTGATAGATGACCGACTCGATATAACGCGTCAGCAGGCCTTCGAGCACCGTCCTGGCATCGGGCTCGTAGATGTAGTCCCAGGGGTACTGCGCGCTTCTCGGACTCTTCGCCGAGATCCGCGATCGGCAGCACCTGCTAACAGACCGGCGTCTGCTTCATCGTGTTGCTCGAAACGCGTTCGCCACGATGTGCAGCTCGTCGATCTTGCCGTCGAGGTACAGCGTCGAGCTGGACCTTCACCGGTCCGATGATCTTGTCCAGATGCGGGCGTGTCACCCAGGTCGATCACTTGCGAAACGATGTTCACCCCCAGCCGCTGCATGAAGCCGAGGCCCTTGTTGCCGATCGCGCTAACCTGCGACCCGACGCCCTCTGCCTGCCATGTCCTTGATCCCGCTCAAGCGCCACCCGCAGCGCGTTGGTGTTGAGGCCCGCCGCACAAGCCCTTGTCGGAGGTGACCACGATCAGCCCGACGCCCTTGACCTGCGGCGCGCTTCAGCAGAAAAGGGTGCCGATACTCCGGGTTGGCGTGGCGAGATGGCGCGACGATCGCGACCATTCGGCCGACGTAGGGCCGCGCGGCACGCATCCGGTCCTGCGCCTTGCGCATCTTCGAGGCCGCGACCATTTCCATCGCCTTGGTGATCTTGCGCGTGCTTTGCACGCTCTTGATCTTGTTGCGGATTTCTTTTGCGCCGGCCATCGCTGCCGATCCGTGCAGTCCTAGTATGTGCCGTTCTTCTTGAAATCCTCGATCGCCGCGGTCAGCTGCTTCTCGCCCTCGGCATCGAGATCCTTCGTCGATCTCGATCTTTTCGACAGAGCGTCGCATACTTGCTCTTCATGTATGCGCGCAGCGCGGCTTCGCAGGCCAGCGCCTTTTTCGACCGGCACGTCGTCGAAATAGCCCTTGTTCACCGCGAACAGCGTCAGCGCCTGCTCCGCCACCGACAGCGGCGCGTACTGCGGCTGCTTCATCAGCTCGGTCACCAGCCGGCCGCGCTCGAGCTGCTTGCGCGTCGCCTCGTCCAGATCGGAGGCGAACTGCGCGAAGGCCGCGAGCTCGCGGTACTGCGCCAGCGCGAGCCGCACGCCGCCGCCCAGCTTCTTGATGATCTTGGTCTGCGCCGCGCCGCCCACGCGCGACACCGAGATGCCCGCGTTGATCGCGGGACGGATACCGGCGTTGAACAGGTCGGTTTCGAGGAAGATCTGGCCGTCGGTGATCGAGATCACGTTGGTCGGCACGAACGCGGACACGTCGCCGGCCTGGGTTTCGATGATCGGCAGCGCGGTCAGCGAACCGGTCTTGCCCTTGACCGCACCCTTGGTGAATTTCTCGACATATTCCGCGTTGACGCGCGCGGCGCGTTCGAGCAGCCGCGAGTGCAGGTAGAACACGTCGCCGGGATAGGCTTCGCGGCCCGGCGGACGGCGCAGCAGCAGCGAAATCTGGCGGTACGCCCACGCCTGCTTGGTCAGGTCGTCGTAGATGATCAGCGCGTCCTGGCCGCGGTCGCGGAAATACTCGCCCATGGTGCAGCCGGAGTAGGGCGCGATGTACTGCATCGCCGCCGATTCCGACGCCGATGCGGCGACGACGATGGTGTACGCCATGCGCGCCGTGCTCTTCGAGCTTCTGCACCACGTTCATGATCGACGAGGCCTTCTGGCCGATCGCGACGTAGATGCAGATGAGGTCCTTGCCCTTCTGGTTGATGATGGTGTCGATCGCCACCGCCGTCTTGCCGGTCTGGCGGTCGCCGATGATCAGCTCGCGCTGGCCGCGGCCGATCGGCACCATGGCGTCGATCGCCTTCAGCCCGGTCTGCACCGGCTGCGACACGCTCTTGCGCGCGATCACGCCCGGCGCGACCTTTTCGATCACGTCGGTCATCTTGGCGTTGATCGGGCCCTTGCCGTCGATCGGCTGGCCCAGCGCGTTGACCACGCGGCCGATCAGTTCCGGACCGATCGGCACTTCCAGAATGCGCCCGGTGCACTTGACGGTGTCGCCCTCGGAGATGTGCTCGTAGTCGCCGAGAACCACCGCGCCGACCGAATCGCGCTCGAGGTTGAGCGCCAGCGCCGAACGTATTGCCGCGGAAACTCCAGCATCTCGCCCTGCATCGCATCGGACAGGCCGTGGATGCGGCTGATGCCGTCGGACACAGCGACACCACCGTTCCCTGTGTGCGCACCTCGGCGCCGGTGTCGAAGTTCTGGATCTTGCTCTTGATCAGTTCGCTGATTTCGGATGGATTCAACTGCATGTTTTTTCCTCGCGCTTGAGCCGCATTCCGTATCGCGGGCAGCGTCGCGTCAGTTTCGAAATTTAACGGTCCAACTGGTTCGCCATGCCCTGCAATTCGCCCCGCACCGTGGCGTCGATCACTGTGTCGCCGACGACGATCTTCGCTCCGCCGATCAGCGAGGTGTCGACGCTGACCGAAGTTTCCACCTTCTTGCCGAAGCGGCGCTCGAGACCTCTGCGCAGGGCTCCGAGCTGGGCGTCATCGAGCGGGAAGGCGCTGATGATCTGCGCCCGCGCAACACCATCGGCCTGGTCCTTAAGCGCCTGGAACAAGGTGCGGATTTCCGGCAGCAAGCCGATGCGATCCCCTTCGATCAGCACGCGGATGAAGTTGCGGCCGTTCGAGTCGAGCTGATCGCCGCAAATCGAAAGAAACAGGGTCTCCTTTTCCGCCGTCGCGAACTTCGGATTGTCGAGCGCCGTCCTCACCTGGGGGTCGGCGGCGACCGCAGTGGCCACGCGCAGCATTTCCGCCCAAACCGGCAACGCGTTGGCGTCCCGCGCCAGCGCATAGGCAGCTTCGGCGTACGGTCGCGCGACGGTGATCGGTTCCGCCATGTGCTTGCCTATAGCTGCTTTTCGATGGCCGCCAGCAGATCGGCGTGCGCGCTGGCGTCGACTTCACGCTTGAGTATCTGCTCGGCGCCGGCGACGGCCAGCTGCGCCACCTGGCCGCGCAACGCCTCCCTGGCGCGATAGACTTCCTGCTCGATCTCGGCCTTGGCCGCAGCGAGCGAGGCGGTCGCCTTCGGTCTTAGCCAGCGACTTCGACTCCTCGATCGTCTCGGTCTTCAGCTTCTCGCCTTGTGCAACGATCTCCTGCGCGCGGGTCTTGGCTTCGGTCATCATTTCGGCGATCTTCTTTTCGGCGTTGGCCAGCGCGTGCCGGCCCTCCTCGCCCGCCGCAAGACCGTCGGCAATCTGCGTCTGGCGCGTTTCGATCGCGTGCATCAGCACTGGCCAGATGAACTTCGCGCAAGCCCAGATGAAGACGGCGAAGACGACCGCCTGCATCAGCAGCGTCAGATTGATGTTCATGACTGTCCCTAGGTTCGGGCCGCCGATCGACTACTTGAGCCCGGCCGGTATCAGCGGATTCGCGTACGCGAACAGCATCGCGATGCCCAATCCGATGATGAACGAGGCGTCGATCAGGCCGAGCAGAAGGAACACCTTGGCCTGCAGCGCCGGAATCATTTCCGGCTGGCGCGCGGCACCTTCGAGAAAGCGCGAGCACATGATGCCGATGCCGACGCAGGCGCCAAGTGCGCCGAGGCCGATCATCAGGCCGATACCGATGCCCGTAGATGCCTGGATCTGGGCGACGAGTTGCAGCTTGTCCATTGTTTTCCCTTTCTGACGTGAAGCGAATTGAACTGATCTGATGACTAGTGGTGCTCGTGCGCCATCGCAATGTACGCGACAGTCAGCATCATGAAAATGTAGGCCTGCAATCCTGCGATGAAGCCGTCGAAAATTATCCATGCAGGCTGCAAAATCACCCCGGACAGGAGTGCGCCGACATAGCCGCTGGATGCGAACAGGGCGATCAGCAGAAACATTATTTCGCCGGCGTACATGTTGCCGAACAATCGCAGCGAATGCGATAGGGGCTTGGAAACGTATTCGATCACATTGAACAGCAGATTGAACGCGATCAGCAGCGGCGCCGCCCACAGCGGGCGCACGCCGAAAGGCACGGCGTAGAGCTCGTGCATCCAGCCGCCCAGACCCTTGTTCTTGATGTTGTAGAAAATCATCAGGCCGAGCACGGACAACGAAAGGGCGAACGTCGTGTTCACATCGGCAGTCGGCACGCTGCGCCACGCGTGCAGGTGAAATACATTGGCATAGATCCACGCCATGATGTCGGCGGGAAGCAGGTCCATCAGATTCATGAACAGCACCCACAGACCGACGGTCAGCGCAATCGGCGCGACGATCCGGTAGTCGTGATGAAACATGCTCCTGACCTGGTCGTTGACGAACCCGATCGTAAGCTCGACAAAGGCCTGTCTCTTCGAAGGCACGCCGGGGGTTGCCCTGCGAGTGACCAGCCAGATGAATCCGAGCACGAGCACGCCGAGGACAAGGGAGGTGATGACCGTGTCGTAGTGGATCGTCCAGAAGCCGCCGTCGGAGTCGCCGACCGGCCTGGCGAAGAACGTCAGGTGGTGCTGAATGTAGGTCGACGCGTCGTGCTGTTCGGCGATCTTTTCACCGATCTGTTCCGTTGCTGCGGCCATCGCCATCCCTGCGGTTCCATCAGTCGCGAATCACGATCGCCGCTGTCCATACCAACACGGTGACGACGAACGCGGCGAACAAGGCCGCAGGAACGACGTCGCGGTAGGTCGTCAGCACCAGCCAGAGCTGGAGCACGATCAACGTAATCTTGGCTGCTTCGGCGCGAATCATCGTCCGCACCGTATCCCCTGCCGTCGGCGCCCTGCGAAGCCCGACGACTACTGCATAGACGACGCCTGCGGTGATGTTCACCAGCCCGCCCAGCAACGCCGACAACGCCCCGTGCAGTCCCGCCCACCAACCGGCGATCGCGGCAATCGCGACCGTAGCTAAAAGCTGCCAGCCCGAAATGCGGCCGACAGGAAAACCCGGTGGGGAGCGTGCCGAATCCGGCGTGGCCACGGAACGAAGCAAACCTTTGGATTATAGGATTTTGTGCGGCGCGGCGTCAACGAAAGCCGCCGCCGTATAAGCAGGCCGCTCGGTGTCGCGGCTCAGCCGCCGGTCAGCGCACAGACGATCATCACCTCCTCGTTGCCGGCGAGGCGCGGCGACAGGTCTTGCGCCTGCACGCCGTTGACGAAGAACTTGATGTGCTGGCGGATGCTCCCCTGCTCATCGATGATGCGAAAGCGAATGCCGGGATAGCGCAATTCCAGGTCGCCGACGACCTCGGCGAGCGTTGCGCCGTCGGCGCTTACCTTCGCCGCGTCGTTGGTGTACGAGCGCAGCGGACCGGGTACGAGCACGTGCATCGTCGTCACGAGTGGCTTCGTCGGCGCCGCTACATCGCCTCGACCGAATAGATTTCAGGCAAGTGCGACGCCAGGCATTTCCACGTGCGCCCTTCGTCCCGGCTGGCCCAGACCTCGCCGCTGGTGGTGCCGAAGTAGACGCCGACCGGCGCTCCGGCATCGGCGGTCATCGCCTGCCGCTTGACCGTCAGCCACGCCTGCGATTTGGGGAGTCCGATCGCCTGTCGCTGCCAGGTCTTTCCGGCATTGACCGATCGATATACCGCGGGCTTGCCGCCCGGCGAGACGCGTGGCCACACGCTGGTGCCATCCATCGGGAAGACCCAGACCGTATCGGGGTCACGCGGATGCACGACCATCGGCAATCCGATCGGACCGACGCTCTTGGGCATTGCCGCACCGATGTCCTCCCAGCGATCGGCCGGCCGATCGAGGCGGTAGATGCCACAGTGATTCTGCTGATAAAGGCGGTCGGGCAGCATCGGGTGCAGGCGTACGCAATGCGGGTCGTGGCCGTACTCGGGATCCGGCTGCGGCAGAAAGTCCGCCTTGACGCCGCGATTCAGCGGCCGCCAGTCGGCGCCGCCGTCGGTCGATTCGAAGACGCCTCCGCCAGACATGCCGATGTACATGTGTCGCGCATCGCGCGGATCGATCAGGATCGAATGAAGCTTCGGCCCATCCGGCGTGCCGTCCTGGTCGCCACCGCACCAGGCCTTGCGCTGCGGATGCTCGTTGAAGCCGGCAACGCCGCGCCAGGTCGCTCCGCCATCCTCGGAACGGAACAGCCCTTGCGGCGATGTGCCGCCGTACCAGACGCCCGGCTCGCTCGCGTGTCCTGGCGTCAGCCAGAACGTGTGATCGACGACGCGTGCGCTGCCTTCACTGAATGCCGGTGGCTGCTTCGCCTCGTGCCAGCTGCGGCCGCGATCGCTTGAGCGAAAAATCGTAGGACCGAGGTGGCCGGTGCGCGCCGCCGCGAGCATCGTCTTCCCATCGCGAGGGTCGGAGAGACAGTGGTGCACGATGTGGCCCAGGAACTGCGGGCCGGCGACGCGCCAGCTTCGGCGCGCAGGATCGCCGTGCAATTGCCACAGGCCCTTGCGCGTCGCGACAAGCAAGCTCACGCGACGCGCGGTCATCTTCGCAGCCTGCGCCATGACGTTCTCCTTCCACAGGTAGTCGCGATTCGGACTGCCGAAGTTACGCTTTCGCGCACGCGCCGACAAGTACTCGCCGTCGTTCGACGTCGCGACAATTTCCGGTACAATTTACGATCTGTCGCTCATCGCGTACTTACGCTGCGCGCGCCGCGATAGCCGTCGCCACACATCACGCGGAAGGAGAAAAATATCATGACGATCAAAGTCGGCGACCGGCTGCCTGCCGGCACGCTGAGCGAGTACGTCGAGGTCGCGACCGAGGCATGTCCGATCGGACCCAACCAGTTCCAGATCGATGCGCTGACCAAGGGCAAGAAGGTCGTGCTGTTCGGCTTGCCCGGCGCATTCACCCCGACCTGCTCGGGCAAGCATGTGCCGGGCTACGTCGCGCATTTCGGCGAGCTCAAGGCCAAGGGCGTCGACGAGATCATCTGCATGTCGGTCAACGACGCCTTCGTGATGGGCGCGTGGGCGAAGGATCAGAACGCCGGGGGCAAGGTCCGGATGATGGGTGACGGCAGCGCCGCGTACACGAAGGCGCTCGGCCTCGAGCTCGACCTGACCGCCCGCGGCATGGGCGTGCGTTGCCAGCGCTTTTCGGCGCTGGTCGATGACGGCGTCGTCAAATCGCTGAACGTCGAGGCGCCGGGCAAGTTCGAAGTCTCCGACGCGCAGACGATGCTGAATCAACTCGGCTGAACTGCGATCTCGCTTGCAAAACGGCGCCCGCGGGCGCCGTTTTTTGTTTGCGATGCGCTATCAAGCGCGTGTGGCTGGCGGCGCGAGAGTCAGCGGAGCTTTGCCAATATGCCGTCGAGTTGGTCGAGGCTCGCATAAGCGACGACGATGCGGCCGGCGCCGTCTCGCGTCGCTTCGATGCGCACGCTGGTGCCGAGAGCGTCGGACAGCTCGTTTTCCAGCCGAGTCAGATCGGCGTCGGCGCTTTTTCCGCGCAGCCGCCGTTTTTTCTTCGGTGCCGGATGCTGCGCGGCCTGCATCATGCGCTCGGTGTCGCGCACCGACATGCCGAGGGCGACGACTTTCGCCGCAGCGGCGGCCTGCTGCGCCGCCGGCAATCCCAGCAATGCGCGGGCGTGCCCCATGTCGAGCTCGCCTGACAGCAAGTAGTCCTGCACCGCCTTGGCAAGCTGCGTCAGCCGCAGAAGATTCGTCACCGCACTGCGAGAGCGGCCGACGGCCTCTCCAGCCGCCTCGTGCGTCAGTCCGAACTCGTCGATCAGCCGCTTGATGCCCTGCGCTTCCTCGAGAGGATTCAGATCCTCGCGCTGGATGTTCTCGATCAGCGCCAGCGCCAGTGCCGCCTGGTCGGGCACTTCGCGCACGAGCGCGGGCACCTCGGCCAACCCCGCGCGCCGCGCCGCCAGCCAGCGTCGTTCGCCAGCGATGATCTCGAAGCGGTTCGCATCGACCGGGCGCACGAGTATCGGCTGCATGACGCCCTGCGCCTTGATCGACGCGGCCAGCTCGTCGAGCGAGGCTTCGTCCATGCGCGAACGCGGCTGATATTTGCCCCGGCGGATTCGATCGAGGGCGATGGTCTGCAGCGATTCGCGGCTCGACGTCTCGGTCGAGCCCGACAACAGCGCATCGAGCCCTCGGCCGAGCCCTTTCAACTTAGCCATTGACGACTCCCGGTTGCGGCGACGCGGCTTCATCGCGGCGGAGCATTTCACCGGCGAGGGCGAGATACGCCAACGCGCCCTTGGATGTCCGGTCCAGGGTGAGCGCGGGCACGCCGAAGCTCGGCGCTTCGGCGAGCCGGATATTGCGCGGGATCACCGTGCGGTAGAGCTTGTCGCCGAAATGCTTCTGCAGGTCGGCCGACACGTTGAGCGCCAGCGTATTGCGCGGGTCGAACATCGTGCGCAGCAGCCCCTCGATCTCGAGGCGCGGGTTCAGATGGGCGCGAACCTTTCGTATCGTCTGCACCAGGTCGGACAGGCCTTCGAGCGCGTAGTACTCGCACTGCATCGGGATCAGCACGCTATCCGCCGCGCACAGCCCGTTCAAGGTCAATAGCGACAATGAAGGTGGGCAGTCGAGCAGGATAAAGTCGTATTCGCCAACGACCTCCGAGATCGCCGTGCGCATCTGCTTCAGCGCTTCGGCAAGCGCGTCCTTGAGCCGCATTTCGCGCTCGGGAAGATCGACCAGCTCGACTTCGGCCCCGGCGAGCTCGCGGTTGGCCGGCACCAGATCGAACCCGCCGCTAGGCGAAGCGACGCGAACGTCGGCGATCTTCTTTTCACCAAGCAGGACTTGGTATACTGTGTGAGTAAGTGCACGCTTATCGACGCCGGCTCCCATGGTCGCATTGCCTTGGGGATCGAGGTCGACCAAAAGGACCCGCCGCTTCATCGCGACCAGACTGGCGGCGAGATTGACGCTGGTCGTCGTCTTGCCCACGCCGCCTTTCTGGTTGGCCACGGCGATGATCTTGGTCACGCGGCCCGCTCCATGATCACCAGATGACGATCGCCTTCGACGCCGGGAATTTTCAGCGCCGGGGTGCTCGTCACACCGATCCCGGCTGGCAATTGCGCGATCTCCTCGTGCGGATAGACCCCTTTCATCGCGACAAGGCGTCCTTCCGGGGTGAGCAGGTTGCCGCCGGCGAGGGCAAACACCGCGAGATCGGAAAAGGCGCGTGAAATCGCAATGTCGAACCCCGCGGCCGGCATGTATTCCTCGACCCGCGCCGCGACGACCTCGACATTCGGCAGAGGCAATTCGATCGCGGCCTGGCGAAGGAACGTGGCCTTCTTGAAGTTGCTGTCGAGCAAGGTGAGTTGCCAATCCGGACGCACGATCGCCAACGGTATGCCCGGCAGGCCGCCTCCGCTGCCGATGTCGATCAGGCGCAGGCCGGCCCGCGAAGGCAGATGCGGCAGCACCGCCAGCGAATCCAGCAGGTGATGCGTGATCATCCGTTCCGGCTCGCGGATCGCCGTCAGATTATGGGTTCGATTCCATTTGTCCAGCAGCGCCAGATAGGCGAGCAGCCTGGCCTGGGTGTCGGCGCCGATAAGCGCGGCCAGTCCCAGCGTCGCGACGCCGTCGGCCAGCCGCGCGGCCGGCGTCATGCCGAAAGCTTGCGCGCGACCGGCGCATCGAAGCCGCGCTTCAAGTGGACGAGCAGCAGCGAAATCGCCGCCGGGGTCATCCCGGGAAGGCGAGCGGCCTGTCCTATCGTCTCCGGCCGATGCTGGTTGAGCCTTTGCTGCACCTCGACCGAAAGCCCCCGCACCTTGCGATAGTCGACGTCGGCGGGGAGGCGCAAGGCCTCCTGTCCGGCGTGACGCGCGATTTCCTCGTTCTGCCGCTCGATATAGCCGGCGTACTTGGTCGCGACTTCGACTTGGGCGGCCACCTCCGGGTCGGCCACAGGGTCACCCGCACCGGGCAGGCTCATCAGGCTCGCGTACCCGACGCCGGGCCGGCCCAACAGATCGACCAGCGCGTAGTCGCGCTCGAGCCCCTGCCCCAGCACCCGCATCGCGCTGGCTTGATCGACGACCCGCGGGTTAACCCAGGTCGACTTCAGCCGCTCGATCTCCGCGGCGACGGCGTCGCGCTTGCGACAAAACGCATCCCAACGAACGTCGTCGACGACACCGAGCGTCGTCCGGCCTCGGTCAGGCGCAGATCGGCGTTGTCTTCGCGCAATTGCAGGCGGTATTCGGCGCGGCTGGTGAACATCCGGTAGGGCTCGCTGACCCCGCGCGTAATCAGGTCGTCGACCAGCACGCCCAGATACGCCTGGTCGCGGCGCGGACACCAGCCGTCGCGGCCCCGGGCGAGAAGTGCCGCGTTGATGCCTGCCAGCAGGCCCTGCGCTGCGGCTTCCTCGTATCCGGTCGTGCCGTTGATCTGGCCGGCGAAAAACAAGCCCGCGATCGCTTTGGTCTCGAGCGTGGCCTTCAGCGCGCGCGGATCGAAATAATCGTATTCGATCGCATAACCGGGCCGCAGGATGTGCGCGCGCGACAGTCCCTCTATCGAGCGGACCAGCGCCAGCTGCACGTCGAACGGCAGACTGGTTGAAATACCGTTCGGGTAGACCTCATGCGTCGTCAGGCCTTCGGGCTCGAGGAAAACCTGATGGCTCGTCGCGCCCGGCGAACCGGGTGATCTTGTCCTCGATCGACGGACAGTAGCGCGGGCCGACGCCTTCGATGACGCCGGTGAACATCGGCGAGCGGTCGAGCCCGCCGCGGATGATCTCGTGGGTGCCGCGCGTTGGTGTGCGTGATCCAGCAAGGCACTTGCCGCGGATGCATGTCGCGGCGTGCCCACGAAGGAAAAAACCGGCGGCGGATCGTCGCCCGGCTGCACAGCCAGGCACGTGTAATCGATCGTGCGGCCGTCGATGCGCGGCGGCGTGCCGGTCTTCAGGCGCCCGACCGGGAGCTTGATCTCGCGCAGGCGGGCGCCGAGGCGTTGCAGCGGGCGGATCGCCGGCGCGCCCCGCCGCATAGTTCTCCAGGCCGACATGGATCCGTCCGGAAAGAAAGGTACCGGCCGTCAGCACCACCGTCGTCGCGTCGAATCGGATGCCGAGCTGGGTGACCACGCCGACGACCCGATCGCCTTCGAGCACCAGATCGTCGACCGCCTGCTGGAACAGCGTCAGATTGGGCTGGTTTTCCAGGCGCGCCCGAATCGCCTGCCTGTAAAGCACGCGGTCGGCCTGAGCGCGGGTCGCGCGCACCGCCGGTCCCTTGCTCGCGTTCAGGATGCGGAACTGGATCCCGGCCTCGTCGGTGGCCAGTGCCATCGCGCCACCGAGGGCGTCGACCTCCTTGACCAGATGTCCCTTGCCGATGCCGCCGATCGAGGGATTGCACGACATCTGGCCCAGGGTCTCGATGCTATGCGTCAGCAGCAGCGTGCGGCGCCCGATCCGGGCCGACGCCAGGGCGGCTTCGGTGCCGGCATGACCGCCGCCGACGACGATGACATCGAAATGTTCTTGGAACCTCATGTTTTATAATGGAAACAGGTTGGTGCGGCCACCACGCTCATCATACGTGAAACGGGAGCCTCACAAAAGGGGCCCGAGCGGATGTTTCACGTGAAGCCCGGGTTTCGGCGTTTCACGTGGAACGCAAAGTCGTGGCTAGGCGTCGGCGCGCCCGGCGGATTCTCGGATGACCAGCTTGAGCGGGAGATCCGGCCACATAAACTCGTGCCCCGCCAGGGCGGCGACCAGGCAGTCGCCAGCGGCTTGGCCGCTGGCGCTCGCGGGGAGGCGGACCGAGGTCAGCTGAGGATCCAGGCAGCGCGCCATCGCGCTATCGCCGCAACCTATCACCGAGAACTGCCGGGGCACGTCGAGGCCCAGCGCGCGGCATTCGCGCAGCGCAGCGGCTGCCGCGACATCGGAGGACGCCACGATGGCCGTGGCGCCGTTTTCGATAAGCCCGCGAACCGCCGCCCGGACGGCGTCCGTGTCACTGAGCGAATCGATCTGACGTTCGACCATCATTGCGCCTTCCCCCGATGGCGCACGCCGATCGGCGCCCTCGCCTTGGCGCCGACCGATGATGCCGATATGGCGATGTCCGAGTTGCCGCAGATACGCGCAGGCCAATGCCAGGCCTCGCCGCTCGATCGTCTCGCCGGAGACTGCGGCATCCGATCCGGGCTTTTGCCCGCATCCGATGTAGGGCAAGGAGCCGCCGGACTTCCAGCCCTCCCGATCCGGCGTGGCGCCCGCGCCAATGAACAGCAAGCCATCGACGCCGCGCGCCACCAGCGCTTGCGCGCACGCGGCGGGCGGTGCCCCCGCGTGCGCCGCGCGAACCAATACGCCTAGGCCGTGTGCCGAGAGGCTTCGCTCCGCCGCCTCCAGCATCTGCAGGACGACCGGATCGGCCGGGTCGCTGAGGATCGCCCCGACCAGGCCCGACTTTCGCGTCGATAAGGAGCGCGCGGCGGCATTGGCCACGTAGCCGAGCCGCGCCGCGGCGTCCAAAACGCGGGCCCGGACCGCCTCGCTTACAAGCTCGGGGCGCGCCAGCGCGCGCGAGGCGCTGGCCGTCGAAACGTTCGCCGCGCGCGCGACGTCAGCGAGACCGTGCACAACGGTGTCCCGCCGTATCCGCCGCCGCGAAGGCACACCTTGGGTTGCCTCTTGAGGAGCTGCGTCCGGACGCGACGAAATGGTCTCTGAAGGCATAGCAATCGGTTACAGTAACCGTTTCCTGCAATCGTTATCAGAAAGCGGTTGCAACCTCTTTAAGGATAGCCGCTGCGGCGCGATTGCGCAAGCGCAGCGCCCAAAAAGGAAAAGGGCGCGAACTGCGCGCCCTTTTGCCTTGGAACCGGCTGGCGCTTAGCGATGGAACCTCGCGCCGAGCACCCGCCGTTGCGCCGACAAAGCCTGCGGCTGTTTGGCGCCCAATTTTGCGAACAGCTCATCGTGCGCATCCAGTTCGCGCGTCCAGCGCGCACGGTCGAAGCGCATCACCTGCGCGAACCGCTCCGGCCCGAACTCGAGGCCGCGCCAATCGAGATCGCCATACTCGGGTTGCAGGCCAAGCTCGGTTTCGACCGCGTGCGCGCGGCCCTGGCACCGCTCGATGATCCACTTCAACACGCGCATGTTCTGGCCGAATCCAGGCCATGCGTACTTGCCTTGCTCGTCGGTGCGAAACCAGTTGACGTTGAACACGCGCGGCGGCCTCGCTACCGCACGACCCATCGCCAGCCAGTGCGCGAAGTAGTCGCCGATGTGGTAGCCGCAGAAGGGCAGCATCGCGAACGGATCGCGGCGCACTTCGCCAACCTTGCCGGCCGCGGCCGCGGTCGTCTCCGATCCCATCGTTGCGGCCTTGTAGACGCCATCGTCCCAGCTGGTCGCCTCGACGACCAGCGGCACGGTGTCGCTGCGCCGTGCGCCAAAGATGAACGCGGAGATCGGCACGCCCGATGGATTGTTCCATTCCGGATCGAGCGATGGACACTGTTTCGCGGTCACGGTGAAGCGGGCATTCGGATGCGCGGCCTTGCGTCCGCAGCCTGGATGCCACGATTGGCCGCGCCAGTCGGTAAGATGCGCGGGCGGCTCCTTGGTCATCCCCTCCCACCAGACGTCGCCGTCGTCGGTCAGCGCGACATTGGTGAAGATGACGTTCTCACGCAACGTCTCCATCGCGTTCGGATTCGATTGATACGAGGTTCCGGGGGCGACACCGAAATAGCCGGCCTCGGGATTGATTGCGTGAAAGCTGCCGTCCACGTGGGGCTTGATCCAGGCGATGTCGTCGCCGATCGTCGTCACCTTCCAGCCGTCGAGGCCTTGCGGCGGAATCATCATCGCGAAGTTGGTCTTGCCGCAGGCGCTGGGAAATGCCGCAGCGACATAGCTCTTTTTTCCCTCGGGGGAAGTGACCCCGAGGATCAGCATGTGCTCGGCGAGCCATCCCTCGTCGCGGCCCATCACCGAGGCAATCCGCAAAGCAAAGCATTTCTTGCCGAGCAGCGCGTTGCCGCCGTAGCCCGAGCCGTAGCTCCAGATCTCGCGCGTCTCGGGAAAATGGACGATATATTTCTGGCCGGGATTGCACGGCCACGGCACGTCGCGCGCGCCTGGCGCCAGCGGCGCGCCGACCGAATGCACGCACGGCACAAAGCTGCCATCGGTGCCGAGCACCTCGAGCGCCGCGAAACCCATGCGCGTCATGATGCGCATGCTGGCCGCGACATAAGGGCTGTCGGTCAGCTGGACGCCGATGTGCGCGATCGGGCTGCCGAGCGGGCCCATCGAAAAAGGCACGACATACATCGTGCGGCCGCGCATCGACCCTTCGAGCAGCGCGTTGATCTTGCGGCGCATGTCGGCCGGCGCGACCCAGTTGTTCGTCGGACCGGCGTCGGCCTCGCGCTCACTGCAGATGAACGTACGGTCTTCGACGCGGGCGACGTCGGACGGATCCGACCAGGCGAGGTAGCTGTTCGGGCGCTTGGCGGGATTGAGCCGCCGCAACATGCCCGATTCGACCATCGCCGCGCAAAGCCGGTCGTACTCCTCCTGCGAACCGTCGCACCACACGATGCTGTCGGGGCGGGTGCGGGCCGCGATTTCTCTTACCCAAGCAAGGAGCTTCGGATGGCGTGCCTGCGGAGGCGGCTGAAACGATGGGGCGAGCGATGATGCGGGATCGGGAGCGTTCATGCGGCCTGGGAGTGGGCGCCACGTCGGAATCGGCGCGCAGGACAAGAGGGAAAGATAACTCTAGCACCTCGCCGCGTCCGACGTAAGCGCGGTTCGCGCCGAGGAATCGGTCAGGCCACTGGGCTGCCGGTCCGGTCCGTGCGACGACACCGGCAGGGGCACGAAACAGCGGCTTGGCGCGGGTTAGGGCGAAGCGATGGCCGGCGCGCCTCTGCTCACCGGCGGCAGCCGCACAACGGCGCTCATTTGCCGATGCAGAACCGGCTGAAGATCACACCGAGCAGATCGTCGGCGCTGACTTCGCCCGTGATCGTCGAAAGCGACTGCTGCGCGCCGCGGAGCTCCTCGGCGAAGAGTTCGAGCGGCGGCGGCGAGGTACGCAGGTGCCGCCCCGCCGCATCGAGGTGCGCTCCGGCCGCGCGCATCGCCTGCAAATGCCGCTCGCGTGCGAGAAACGTGCCCTCCATGTCCTCGTGCGCGTCGGCTGCCGCAAGCATGGCCTCGCGAAGGAGCTCGACGCCGGCCCCGGTCTTGGCCGAAAGCCATACCTCTCCTGCGCCGCCAGACGCCGAGCTGTTCGCTTCGATCCCGGCGAGATCGATCTTGTTGCGAACGACGATCCGCCGCAGCGATTGCGGCAGTCGCCCGACGATCGCGGCGTCGGCGTCCTGATCGGACTCCCGCGCATCTGTGACGATCAGTGCCAGGTCGGCGCTGGCGATCGTCGCCCAGGTTTTCTCGATGCCGATGCGCTCGATCGGGTCGACGCTGTCGCGCAGGCCCGCGGTGTCTATGATGTGCAGCGGGATGCCGCGGATCTCGACGCTGCTGCGAATCGCATCGCGCGTCGTGCCGGCATGGGGCGTCACGATGGCGACGTCGTCGCCGGCGAGCTGGTTCATCAGGCTCGATTTGCCGACGTTGGGCTGGCCGATCAGCACGACGTCGAGACCCTCGCGCAAGAGGTTTCCCTGGCGGGAGCGCGCCGCGATCGAATCCAGGCACTCGCGCAAACTGGCAAGCTTCCCGATGGCGTCGGCCCGCTGCATGAACTCGATGTCTTCGTCGGGAAAATCCAGCGTCGCTTCGGTGAACACGCGGAGCTCGGTCAACCGATCGACCAGCGCGCGGACCTCGGCAGAAAACGCTCCGCTCAAGCTTCGAGCCGCCGCGCGCGCAGCGGTCGCCGTCGCCGCGTCGATCAGGTCGGCGACGCCCTCGGCCTGCGCCAGGTCGATCTTGCCGTTGAGGAACGCCCGCTTGGTGAATTCGCCGGGCTCGGCGAGCCGTGCGCCGAGGTCGAGGCAGCGGCGCAGTATTTGCGCCAGCACCGCGGGACCGCCGTGTCCGTGCAATTCGAGGACCGTCTCGCCGGTGTACGAGGCCGGCGCCGGGAAATACAGCGCCAGCCCCTGGTCGACGGTTTCGCCATGTGCGCCGACAAAGTTGGCGCTGGTCGCGACGCGAGGCTTCAGCGCCCGGCCGACGACGCCGTCGATGACGCGCGAGAGGTCCGGGCCCGAGAGGCGCACGATGCCGATGCCGCCGCGACCTGCGGGCGTCGCGATCGCGGCGATCACGTCGGTGGCCAGCGACGTCGGCATGCTTTGCCGCCCCGGGGCTTCGGGTCGTACTAGCGGCGCTTCGCTGCCGCGGCGGCGGTTTCGCGCCCGATCACGCGATTCATATGCCACTGCTGGAAGATCTGCAGCGAATTGTTGATCAGCCAGTACAGCACCAGGCCTGCCGGGAAGAAGATGAACATCACCGAGAACGCGATCGGCATGATCTGCATCACTTTTGCCTGCACCGGATCCTGGATCGGCGTAGGCGAAAGCTTGACCTGCAGATAGGCGGTGATCGCATAGATGACCGGCAGCACGTACCACGGGTCGGGCGCCGACAGATCGTGAATCCATCCGATCCATGGTGCGTGCCGCAGCTCGACGGCGGACAAGAGAACCCAGTAGAGCGCGATGAACACCGGGATCTGCACCAGGATAGGCAGACATCCGCCGAGCGGATTGATCTTCTCCGTCTTGTACATCTCCATCATCTTGATCTGCAGCTGCTGCTTGTCCTTGGAATACTGCTCCTGCAGCGCTTTGAGCTTCGGTGCGATCACTTTCATCTTGGCCATCGAGCGTGCGCTGGCGTGGTTCAGCGGATAAAAAACGCTCTTGATGATGATCGTCAGCAGCACGATCGCCCAGCCCCAGTTGTGCACCAGCGAGTGCAACCACTTGAGCAGCACGAACAGCGGCGCCGCGATGACCGTGAATATGCCGTAATCGACGACTAGGTCGAGACCCTTGGCCAGCGATTTCAGCGTGTCCTGGATCTGGGGCCCGGCGTAGAGCTTGACCTTGATGTCGCCGGTCGCGCCCGGCGCTATCGTCGGGCCGGGGACGATCACTCCCGCCGCGTAAAGGCCGTTGTCGAGCTTGCGCGCATAAAACTCGCGCGGCGTCTTCGGCTCCTCGGGAGGAAGCCACGCGGCGACGAAATAGTGCTCGACCATCCCCACCCAGCCGTTGTCGGCATTCTTGGTGAACGGCGGCTTGCGGCTCGGATCGCTGGCGAGCTTGTCCAGTTCGCCGAATTCGACTTTCTTGAATTTATCGGCCTCGTTGTAAACGACCGGTCCGATGTACGACGAAGGCGCCATCGAGTGCTGCTGGCTCTGCGACTTGGTGTCGCGAGTGAACTGGAAATAGGCGTGCGGTGAGATCGGCGCCGCGCCCGCATTGGTGACCGCATAGTCGACGTCGATCACATAGCTGCCGCGATGGAAGGTCAGCGTCTGTACGATCTTGTCGCCGTTGGCGGCGCTCGCCTGCAGCTTGAGTTCCAGCGTGTCTGCGCCGGGTGCCAGCTCGCGCGGCCCGGGCACGGGCTGCCACAGCGTGCGGTGATTGGGCAGGCCTTCGCCGAGCAGGCCCGATTGCGCAACGAACGTGCGGTCGGCATTTTTCTGCAGCAGCAGGTATGGCCGGGACTTGTCCTCGGTGTCGCGGTGCTCGTTCAACGCGACTTTGGTGATGACCGCGCCGGCAGTATCGATGTCGGCGACGTAGAGGTCGGTCCGGATCGCGATCGTTTCGCCGGCCGGCGCTGAGACCGGCGCGGCGTTCGGATTCGCCGTGACGGCAGCCCCGGGTACCGGCGTGGCCGTGGGTACTGGCGATTCGGCGGACGAGCGTGGCGCAGTCTGCGTGACCGGCGGTGGCGGCGGCCGGTGCTCGCGCTGCCACGCCTCCCACAGGAATAGCGCGGAGAACGAAAAGATGACAAAAAGAATCAGGCGTTGGGTGTCCATAACTGCCG
This sequence comes from uncultured beta proteobacterium, assembly GCA_963828595.1. GTDB lineage: Bacteria > Pseudomonadota > Gammaproteobacteria > Burkholderiales > Casimicrobiaceae > PALSA-1003. Next base: position 575,167 of record CAWHEN010000007.1, on the reverse strand, counting down.
AAATCGAATCGTGATGGTGCTAGGGAACCGGATCGTACCCGCCGGCATGATACGGATGGCAGCGCGCCAGCCGTCGCGCGGCAAGCCACACGCCGCGGACCGCGCCATGCCGCTCGATCGCTCCGCGCGCGTAGTCCGAGCAGCTGGGATAAAAACGGCAGTTCGCGCCGAGCAGCGGACGCAGCGCGTATTGGTATGCGCGCAGCAGGCCGAGCAGCAGCGTTTTCATCGCGCCCTTGCCGCGGTCAGCGCGTCCAGCAGCCGCGCCGCCTCGGCGCCAAGCGCCGCGATGCCGTCCGGCGGACAGCCGCGTCGAAGGCGCAGCACGATGTCGAATCGATCGAGCCCCGGGCGGCGCAGGCGCACCGCTTCGCGCAGCGCGCGTTTGAGCCGATTGCGGTCGACCGCGAGCTTCAGTTGTTGCTTGCCGATCACGTATCCTACCTGGCCTATCGGGCCGCCGGCCGGCACCGCCAGCAGTTGCAGATGTTCGGCTTCGATGCGACGGCCTTGACGAAACAGCCTGGCGAACGCCGCCGCCCCACGCAATCGGTGCCGTTGATTCGAGCCTATTGCGGATTCGCGATGGCTCTAGACGGCGAGCCGGGCGCGGCCCTTGGCGCGCCTTGCGCGGAGGACCTTGCGGCCGCCGATGCTCTTCATGCGGGCGCGAAAGCCGTGCGTCCGCTTGCGCCGGATGACCGACGGCTGGTAGGTGCGCTTCATGATCTGTTTCCGTTCGAAAAAGCCTTACATTAGAACGTTTTGCATAGCGCCCTGTCAAGGTAATCCGCGTCGATCGCTGTGGATAACTTTGCAGCAAGCGCGTACAATGCCGTTGTCACGGGCTCCGTTCGGCGCCCGCTATTTTTTGGTCTTGCCTTCCCGCACGCATTAGCCGCCATGTCCACGCCCGTATTCTGGCAGGCCTGCCTGGAATCGTTTCAGCAGGAGCTGACGCAGCAGCAATTCAATACCTGGATTCGTCCGCTGCGGCTGGAAATCGCAGGTGATGAGCTGAGGCTGATCGCCCCCAATCGTTTTGTACTGCAGTGGGTCAAGGAGCGGTTTGCCGGGCGCATCGAGGAGCTAGCCGCGGTCGCGGTCGGCCGACCGTTGCGACTGGGACTGGTCGTTGCCGACGGCGCCGAGCGCGTGCCTGCGCCGGCCGTCACCGCGATCTCGCCTGACCCCGGCGCCGCAGCGACGCGCCGCGGCGAGCAGGCCAGCGTCAATCCTGCGTTCACTTTCTCCACTTTCGTCGCCGGCAAGGCCAACCAGCTCGCGCGTGCGGCGGGCATGCAGGTCGCCGACAATCCGACTTCGTACAACCCGCTGTTCGTTTATGGCGGCGTCGGGCTCGGGAAGACGCACCTGATCCAGGCGATCGGCAACCAGATCCTGGCCAATGATCCGGCCGCGAAGATCCGCTACATCCATGCCGAGACCTATGTCTCCGACGTCGTGCGCGCCTATCAGCACAAGGCGTTCGATGATTTCAAGCGCTATTACCGGACGCTGGATCTCCTGCTGATCGACGACATCCAGTTCTTCAACGGCAAGAGTCGCACGCAGGAAGAATTCTTCTACCTGTTCAACACGCTGATCGAAGCGCGTAAGCAGGTCGTCATAACGTGCGACACCTACCCGAAGGAGATCTCGGGAATCGAGGAGCGGCTGATTTCGCGCTTCGGCTGGGGCCTGACGGTCGCCCTCGAGCCGCCGGAGCTGGAGATGCGCGTCGCGATCCTGCTGTCCAAGGCGGCGCAGACCGGCATGAAGCTCGACGAGCAGGTCGCGTTCTTCATCGCCAAGCATATACGCTCCAACGTCCGGGAGCTCGAAGGCGCGCTGAAACGGGTGCTCGCCTATTCGAGCTTCCACCGCCAGGAAATCTCGCTATCGGTGGCCAAGGACGCGCTGCGCGACCTGTTGGCCGTCCAGAACCGCCAGATCTCAATCGAGAACATCCAGAAGACGGTCGCCGACTACTACAAGATCCGCATCTCGGACATGCATTCGAAGAAACGTTCGCGTGCGATCGCGCGGCCGCGCCAGGTTGCGATGGCTCTCGCCAAGGAGCTGACGCAGCTGTCTCTGCCGGAGATCGGCAGCAATTTCGGCGGCCGGGATCACACGACGGTGCTGCACGCATGCCGTCAGATCGCCAAGCTGCGCGAGTCGGTCCCCGAGATGACCCACGACGTCAATTTTCTGCTTCAGGTATTACGAAACTAGACGCGCAAACGAGGCGCGACCCGGACGTCCGGACTGTATGAATCGGCACTGAACGGGTTTATAATTTGTTGATTAACCGGCCCAGGCCGGCGCGCGCAAATTTGCCCCCAAACCATCCACAGGCCGAACAGAACTTATACCGCGGCGCCCGCGCGTCAAAGCTGCGGAATCGGAACCCTTTTTCGCGGTTGTACCGAAACTCGACGAACTCCTATTAGCTGTTATTGGGTTTAAAACAATGCAACTAAAACAGACACCCAGAGACGCACTGCTCAAACCCTTGCAGGCCGTATCCGGAATAGTCGAGCGCCGACATACGCTGCCGATACTCGCCAACGTGTTGCTCGAACAGAAGGATGGCCGCCTGTTCGTTACCGCCACCGATCTCGAAATGCAGATCACCGCGCACAGCGAGCTCGCCGGCAAGCAGGATCAGGCGGTCACCGTCGCGGCGCGGAAGCTGCAGGACCTGCTCCGCGCGCTGCCCGACGGTGCCACGGTCAACATCGAGACCTCGGCCAGCAAGATGACCGTGCGCGCCGCGCGCTCCCGTTTCAACTTGCAGACACTGCCCGCGTCCGACTATCCGCGCATCAGCATCGCGCAGGAGCAGCAGCAGGCGATCACGTTGCCGCAGAGGCAGTTTCGCGGCTTGCTCAAGCTGGCCGAATTCGCGATGGCCCAGCAGGACATCCGCTATTACCTGAACGGCATGCTGCTGGTGGTCGACAAGGGCTCGCTGCAGGCGGTTGCGACCGACGGACACCGCCTTTCATACGCGAGCATTACCGTCGACGGCGACTACGCGAGACAGGAAGTGATCCTGCCGCGCAAGACGGTGCTCGAACTGGGCAAGCTGCTCGAGGACAGCGATGCCGAAGTGAAGATCGATCTGCTCGCCAACCAGGTCCGCTTCCGTTTCGGGAACATCGAGCTCGTCAGCAAAGTGGTCGACGGCAAGTTTCCCGACTACAACCGGGTGATCCCGGTCGGGCACGCCAAGCAGATTGAGCTGGCGCGCTCCGAGCTGTTGCAGGCGCTGCAGCGCGCTGCGATCCTGTCCAACGAGAAATTCCGCGGCGTCAGGCTCGTTCTGGGCAACGGCCAGTTGAAAATCATATGCACGAACAGCGAGCAGGAGGAGGCGGAGGAAGAGCTCGAAGTCGGATACCAGGGCGAGCCGCTGGACATCGGCTTCAACATTACTTATCTGCTCGACGTTTTGCACAATCTCGGCACCGACAAGGTCGTGCTGGCATTCGGCGATGCCAATTCCAGCGCACTGGTCACGATGCCGGAGAGAAACGATTACAAATATGTCGTGATGCCGATGCGCATCTGACCGCCGCAACAGTGACCATGGCCACCTGCGGCGCCGACATCAGTCGGCGTCGGCGTTTTCGAGGGCGGTCAGAAACGAGAAACCGCGAATGACCCAAGCCAATCCCAAGCCCACAGACAACGGCAGCGACTACGATTCGACCAGCATTCAGGTCCTCAAAGGCCTCGACGCGGTGCGCAAGCGTCCCGGGATGTACATCGGCGACACGTCCGACGGCACCGGGCTGCATCACATGGTGTTCGAGGTGCTCGACAATGCGATCGACGAAGCGCTGGCGGGCTATTGCGACGACATCAAGGTCGTGATCCATGCCGACAATTCGGTCTCGGTCGTCGACAACGGCCGCGGCATTCCGACCGACATCAAGGAAGATGACGAGCTGAAGCGCTCGGCCGCAGAGATCGTTATGACCGAGCTTCACGCCGGCGGCAAGTTCGATCAAAACTCGTACAAGGTCTCCGGCGGACTGCACGGTGTCGGCGTCTCGGTCGTCAACGCCTTGTCGGTCTGGCTCAAGCTGCGCATCTGGCGCGACGGCAAGGCGCATCAGATCGAGTTCCACGACGGCGTGCCTACCGCACCGCTCGCCGTCACCGGTCCAACCGAGCGGCGCGGGACCGAAGTGCATTTCATGGCGGCGGCGACGACATTCGATCACATCGAGTTCCACTACGACATCCTGGCCCGCCGCTTGCGCGAGCTTTCGTTCCTGAATCACGGCGTGAAGATCGAGCTCGTCGATCAGCGCGACGGCAAGAGCGAGAACTTCGCGTTCACCGGCGGCATCAAGGGCTTTGTCGAGTACATGAATCGCAGCAAGACGGTGCTGCACCCGAAGGTCTTCCATGCCGTCGGCGAAAAGGACGGCGTTATCGTCGAAGTCGCGATGCAATGGAACGACTCGTATGCGGAGTCGGTGCAATGCTTCACGAACAACATCCCGCAACGCGACGGTGGCACGCACCTGACCGGACTGCGGCAGGCGATGACCCGGACGCTCAACAGCTATATCGAAAAGGAAGAGCTGGCGAAAAAGGCGAAGGTCGAGACCACCGGCGACGACATGCGCGAAGGCCTGACCTGCGTGCTGTCGGTCAAGGTGCCCGAGCCCAAGTTCTCGTCGCAGACCAAGGACAAGCTCGTCTCCTCGGAGGTGCAGCCGCTGGTGCAGGAAATCGTCGGCAGCAAACTGCACGAGTTCCTGCTCGAGAATCCGACCGATGCCAAGATCATCTGCGGCAAGATCATCGACGCGGCGCGGGCCCGCGAGGCGGCGCGAAAGGCGCGCGAGCTGACACGTCGCAAGGGCGTCCTCGACGGCATGGGCTTGCCGGGCAAGCTCGCCGATTGCCAGGAACGCGACCCCGCGCTGTGCGAGCTTTACCTGGTCGAAGGCGATTCGGCCGGCGGCTCGGCGAAGCAGGGCCGCGACCGCAAGTTTCAGGCGATCCTGCCGCTGCGCGGAAAGATCCTCAACGTGGAGCGAGCGCGTTTCGACAAGCTGATCAGCTCGCAGGAAATTGTCACGCTGATCACCGCGCTCGGCACCGGCTTCGGCAAGGACGAATACAACGCCGACAAGCTGCGCTATCACCGCATCATCATCATGACCGACGCGGACGTCGACGGTTCGCACATCCGCACGCTGCTGCTGACGTTCTTCTATAGGCAGATGCTCGACCTGGTCGAGCGCGGGCACATCTACATCGCGCAGCCGCCGCTGTACAAGGCGAAGCAGGGCAAGGAAGAGACTTACCTCAAGGACGATCATGACCTGAAGCAGCACCTGCTGAAGGTAGCGCTGAAGGGTGCCGAGCTGGTGCCTGGCGCCGAGCTCGCGCCGCTTTCGATCGAGGCGCTCGATCACATCGCGCGTCAATATCTGCTGGCTGAAGCGGTGATCGACCGGGTCGCGCGGCTGGTCGACCCGGCGGCGCTGCATGCGCTGCTGACCGGCCTTGCGATCGACCTGTCGACTGCGGACGCGGCGGCGGCAAGCGCAGCAGTGCTCGAGCGGGCGATCGGCGATCCCGACATCACCGTGCAGGCACGCTACGACGCGCCCGCGGAATCGCGCCGCCTCGTCATCGTGCACACGCGGCACGGCACGCCGCACGCCACGGCGCTCGATGCGGACTTCCTGGTGAGCGGCGACTATGCGCAGATCAGGGCGGCGGCCGAGGTCTTGCGCGGGCTGATCGGGCCCGGCGCGAGCGTCCGGCGCGGCGAGCGCAGTTCCGCCGTCGCCTCGTTCAAGGAAGCGCTCGACTGGCTGTTGAGCGAAGCTCGCGGCGCAGTCTCGATACAGCGCTACAAGGGCCTCGGCGAAATGAATCCCGCGCAGCTGTGGGAAACGACGATGGACCCGGAGGTGCGCCGGCTGCTCAAGGTGCAGATCGAGGACGGCATCGCATCGGACGAAATTTTCACGACCTTGATGGGCGAGGACGTTGAACCGCGCCGCGCATTCATCGAGAACAATGCTCTAGGCGTGCGCAACCTCGACGTCTGACCGGCGCTTGGTGATTGTCCGCGCGACACTTGCCTGCCTGCTGACGCTGGCCGCGCTCACGCCCGCGTCGCCAGCATCCAGCTCCGGGTTGCCGGAGCCGATGACTCAGCGGCTGATCGTCAAGTTCCGCCCGCCGATGCCTGCCGCCGGAGTCGAAACCGAATCGGTGCGCGGCGCTGGCCGCGTGTCACGGCTGGCCGCCGACAGCGGCGTTGCGCTGGCCTACGTGAGACCGATGGCGCTCGGTGCGCACGTCGTTGCGTTCGACCATCCGGTGCCGCTTTCCGAAGCCCGCGCCATCGCGCGACGCCTCGCCGGCCGCGCCGAAGTCGAGTACGTGCAGCCGGATCACCACATGCGGGCGCAACTCGTGCCGAACGACGAGTATGTGAATCTGCAGACCTATCTGCGCGACAACGCGGCGGGCATAAGTGCCTTCAGCGCCTGGGATGTCGCGACCGGCAGCGCCAATATCGTCGTCGCGGTCGTCGATACCGGCTACCGCCCGCATGCAGCGATGGCCGGGCGCATTCTTCCTGGATACGATTTCGTTTCCGACCCGATCGTCGCCAACGACGGCGACGGGCGCGATGCCGACGCGTCCGATCCCGGCGACTGGATCACGCGAACCGATCTGGCCAGCTCGCACACATTCGACGGATGCGACATCGAGAACAGCAGCTGGCATGGCACGTCGACCGCGGGGATCATCGCGGCCAACAGCAACGACGCCGTCTGGACCGCCGGCATCGACTGGGCGGCAAAGATTCTGCCAGTGCGCGTGCTCGGCAAGTGTTTCGGCGACGATTCCGACATCATCGACGGTATCGCCTGGGCGGCGGGATTGAGCGTGCCCGGCGTCCTCGCCAATCCGACGCCGGCACAGGTCATCAATCTGAGTATCGGCGAGCCGGCCGAATGCGCGCCCGGCTACCAGCAGGTGATCGCGTTGGCGCTGGCGCACGGGATCACGCGGGCGATCGTCGCGTCGGCGGGCAACGACGGCGCCGACGTCGCTACCAATACGCCGTCCAACTGTCCGGGCGTCATTTCGGTTGGCGCGACCACTTCCGCCGGCAGCAGAGCGTCGTACAGCAACTTTGGCGCCACGATGACGATCAGTGCGCCCGGGGGCGATACGTTCGGGCGGTCCGACGGCATCGAAATCCTGAGCAACCTTGGGCACTCGGTCCCGACCACCGATGGGCTCGACGTGGGCAATGGCACGAGCTACGCCGCGCCGATGGTGTCGGGCGTCATTTCGCTGATGCTGTCAGCGGCTCCGGGACTCAGCGCAAGCCAGGTGCGGGCCGTCCTTGCGTCGAGCGCCAAACCGTTTCCTCCGGGCTCCAACTGCACGACCGCAACGTGCGGCGCGGGTATCGTCGATGCGAATGCCGCCGTGGAGGCTGCGCAAGGCATCGAAGAGTTGTCGGTAAATTTCGGCGGCTTGTGGTGGAGCGCGCCCGGCGGGTCCGAATCCGGCTGGGGCATCAATTTGGCGCACCAGGGCGATCAGATCTTCGCCTCATGGTTCACCTACGATCTGAATGGCAAGGCATGGTGGCTGGTGATGAGCGCGGATCGGATCGCGCACCGGGTCTACCGCGGAACATTGTTTCAGGGGACGGGGCCGTCGTTCGACACCGTGCCGTTTCCGCCGCTGGGGGCCCCGGGCGGCGCAGCCGGCTCGCCGGTCGGCGCCGCCACGCTAACGTTCAGCGATGCGAACAACGGGGCGTTCTCCTACACGGTCAACGGCATCGCGCAGACAAAGGCGATTACGCGCGAAACCTTCGGGCCGCTGCCGACCTGCCTGTTCGCCGCGCAGGTCAATCTGGCGCTGACCCGCAACTACCAGGACCTGTGGTGGGCCGCGCCGGCAGCCTCGGAGGCGGGGTGGGGGATCAATATCGCGCACGAGGGCGACACCATTTTCGCGACCTGGTACACCTACGACAGGGACGGCTCGCCGATGTGGCTGGTGACGACCGCGAACAAGAGCGGATTGAGCTCGTACACGGGCGACCTGATCCGGCTCACCAATGGGCCGCCGTTCAATGCGGTCCCGTTCCCGCCGATCGGAAGCCCGGGCGGCGCGACCGGCAGTGTCGTCGGCACGGCTTCGCTGAGTTTCTTCGATGGCAACTCGGGGACCTTCAGCTACAGCGTCGACGGCGTCGTCCAGACCAAGGACATCACGCGCGAAGTTTTCACTTCGCCGGGTACCGTCTGCCACTGAACGCCGCCTGCTACTGAAGTAACGCGCCGTGCACCGGACGGCCGGGGAGAGCGGCCTGTCGCTAGGCGCCGTCGCGAATCAGCGGCGCCTGCGTGGCGAATTGCTCGTCCTGCGGCTGTGCCGGAATCGTGCCGTGCTCCTTGGCGTGCCGAATCACCCGCGTCATCAGCGCCAGACCCATCGGGGCCAGCGCGCGCTCCCAGAGCTCGCGCGCCGTCTCGCCCTTCTTGACGAAGCACCAGTCCTGCGCCGCGATCGCGCCCGCGTCCATCCGGTCGGCCAGATGATAGATCGAGCCCCCGGCGATGCTGTCGGCTTCGCGTATAGTCCATTCGACGGCGGCGATGCCGCGATGGCGCGGCAGGAGCGACGGGTGGAACCCGATGCCGCCCAGACGCGAGCGAGCAAGCGCCTCGTTGCTGACGCGCGCGTGGCTGTGCGCGGCGACGATCAAATCCGTGCCTTCCGCGATAGCGTCGGCCGGAACAAGCTTCGGATCGTCGAGGACCTTGACCTCGAGCCCGGCGCTCGTGGCTGCCAGCGCGAGCCTGTCGTCGGCGGCCGGGACCAGGACGCGGGCGATGTCGACGCTTTCTTCGAGCAGGCGAGCCAGCGTGGCCGCGCCGAAGTAGCGCGAGCCGACCAGAGTGATGCGAAATTGACTCAAGATGTTCAGGTCGCGCGCTTGCGCGTCGCGGCCCGCGGCGATGCCTTCGCCGTCCGGGGCGCCTTGGCCAGGGGCTTCGCGCTTGTCGCCGCCGGTCGCTTGGTGCTGACTGCCGCCGGCCGCGAATTCTTGGGGGGCTTGGCGCGTCGCACGCTTGCGCGCTTGCCCGACTTCTCGGCCAGCAGGGCGACGGCTTCGTCGAGCGTCAGCACATCGATCTTGTCACGGTCCGGCAGCGTCGCGTTGACGCCGCCGTGCTTGACGTAGGGTCCGTAGCGGCCCGCGTGCAACTCCACCGGCTGCTTGTCCTTCGGGTGCTTGCCGAGCACCCGAAGCGCCGCTGCGCCGCGGCCGCCGCGCAGCGGCTTGCCCGCGCCATCCTTGCGGGCTTCGAATTCGAATCCGATCTTGCCGTCCGGTTGCCGCACCAGGTACGCGGCGAAAGGACGGCGCGTGCGCGAAGACACGAATTGCAGCAAATCGGTTTTGCCGGTCGCGAGCAGCTTTCGCATCTGCTCGCTCTCGATGGGCCGCTGCAGGATGGTGCGGCCGGAACGAAAATCGCACGTCTTGTCAGACCCCACCGATTTCTCGCACACGTACGCCGCCGGCAGCGCGAATACGCGCGAGCCGCATTTCGGGCAGGGGCCCAGCGGTTCCTGGTCGCTGAAATCGGGCGCTTCTCCCTCGGCGCCATCCCCGGTTCCGTCACCGAAATCGAACTGCACTTCGTTGGCATCGTTGAGTCTCAAGCTCGCCGAGAACGGCCGGCCGAGCTTGCTGCGAAAGCCATCGAGCGGACCGACGTTGCGCTCGGTCAACAGCGCCTCGGCCTCGGGAATCTCCAGCTGGCGGCCGGCGACGATCTTCCACATGCCGAAATCGCACGATTGGCACTGGAACTTCTTGTACTTCTCGTGCACCTCGCCGCCGCATTTGGGGCAGCGCGCCGACAGGGTCGCGAAGTCGCCCGGGATGGTGTCGCTTTCGAAGTTCTTCGCCTGCGCGACGATATGCTTGGTGATCTTGACGATCTCGCGCATGAATTGCTCGCGCTTGAGCTTGCCGTGCTCCATCTGCGCCAGCTTGAACTCCCACTCCGCGGTGAGCTCGGGGGAGAACAACTCCGGCACACCCAGGCCGTGCAGCAGCGTCATCAATGAAAACGCCTTGGCCGTCGGCTGCAGCTCGCGGCCCTCGCGCAGCACGTACTTTTCCTGGATCAGGCCCTCGATGATCTGGGCGCGGGTCGCCGGCGTGCCGAGGCCCTTTTCGCGCATCGCTTCGCGCAGCTCGTCGTCCTCGATCAATTTGCCGGCGCCTTCCATCGCCGACAGCAGCGTCGCCTCGGAGAAGCGCGGCGGCGGCCGCGTTTGGCTCGCGACCACCTTGATTTCCTCGGTCGCCACTTTTTCATCCTGGCGCACCGGCGCGAGCGTCGCTTCGTCGTCGCCTTGAGCTTCCTTGCCATAGACCGCGAGCCAGCCCGGCGAGACCAGTACCTTGCCCTCGGTCTTGAACGGCTCGCCGGCGACCCGGGTGATCCGCGTCGTCAGCAGATACTCGGCGGGCGGATAGAACACCGCGAGGAATCGCTTGACGACCAGGTCGTAAAGCTTGGTCTCAAGCTCGGAAAGGTTCTTCGGACGCTGCAAGGTCGGGATGATCGCGAAGTGATCGGAGATCTTGCTGTCGTCGAAGATCCGCTTGTTGGGCCTCACCCATTTCGACTTGAGGATCTGGCCGGCGAACACCGCGTAGGCGTTGGACTCGCGCAGCGCTTCCATCGTCGCCTTGACGGTGGGCAGGTAATCCTCGGGTAGCGCGCGCGAATCGGTCCGCGGGTAGGTCAGTGCCTTGTGCTTTTCGTAGAGTGCCTGCGCGAGCGACAGCGTCGTACGCGCCGACAGGCCGAATCGGCCGTTCGCTTCGCGCTGCAGGCTGGTCAGGTCGTAGAGAAGCGGCGCCACCTGGGTCGAAGGCTTGGTCTCCTCGGTCACCGTGCCCGGCTTGCCATCGCAGCGCGCGGCGATCGCGCGCGCCCGGGCCTCGTCCCACAGGCGCTCGGCCCGCCGGTCCGGGTCGTCGTCGGCTTTCTTGAACTTTTCGTCGAACCAGCGGCCGCCGTAGTCGCCGCCGCCGGCGCGGAAGGTGCCGAGCACTTCCCAGTAATCGCGCGGCACGAAGGCGCGGATCTTCTCCTCGCGCTCGACCAGGATCGCGAGCGTCGGCGTCTGCACCCGGCCGACCGTCGTCAGCTGGAAGCCGCCCGATTTGGAGTTGAACGCGGTCATCGCGCGCGTGCCGTTGATGCCGACCAGCCAGTCCGATTCCGACCGGCATACGGCCGCATCAGCGAGCGGCCGCATCGCCTCGTCGCTGCGGAGCTTCCCGAACGCGTCGCGGATAGCGCCCTGGGTCATCGACTGCAGCCACAGGCGCCGGATCGGCTTGGTGTTCCTGGCGTACTGGGCGATATTGCGAAAGATCAGTTCACCCTCGCGCCCGGCATCGCAGGCGTTGACCAGCTCGCTTACGTCCTTGCGCTTGAGGAGCTTGAGCAGCAGCCGCAACCGGGCTTCCGACTTTTCGATCGGCTTCAGCGCAAATTGCGACGGGATCGCCGGCAGATGCGCGAAGGTCCACTTGCCCCGCTTGACTTCCTCGTCCTCGGGCATGCCGATCTCGAGCAGGTGGCCGATCGCCGACGACAGCAGATACCGATTACTCTCGAAGTAATCGTCGTGGCGCGTAAAACCCCCTAGCGCGCGCGCTACGTCGGCGGCGACGGAAGGCTTTTCGGCAATGATCAGGCTCTTCGCCATCAGGGGTTCAGGATCATCGGGCTAAAAAAAGGAGGGCAGATAATAACAAAGCCGCCATGGGCGGCACTCAGTTGGCGCTCAGTCGGCGCTGATGCGGCTCTCAAAACCGGCGTGGGACGCCTATGTATCACATAACGCGCTGGAACGCTCCTCCAGGGAGCTGCGCGACCTGGCCGGCGAGCTCGAGCTCGACCAGTGCGACCGCGATCGCGCTGGCGTCGAGCCCGGTGCGTTCGGCAAGCAGGTCGACGTCGGCCGGATCGTGGCCCAGGGCCGCGAGGACCCTCGCAGCATCGCCGTCGGGCGCCGGCGCGCCGCCCGTCAACGCGCGGGCGGAAGCCCCCGTCGGCGCCAAGCCCAGTTCTTCCAGCACATCCTGCGCCGTCTCGACGAGCTTGGCGCCTTCCTTGATTAGGCGATGACATCCCTTCGAAAACGGCGAATGAATCGAGCCGGGAATCGCAAACACCTCGCGCCCCTGCTCTGCGGCAAAGCGCGCAGTGATCAGCGAGCCGCTGTTCAGCGTCGCCTCGACGACCAGGACACCCTGGACGAGGCCGCTGATCACGCGATTGCGGCGGGGGAAATTTCCCGGCAGCGGCGCCGTGCCCAGCGTGAACTGCGACAGCAGCCCTCCTTCTTCAGCCAGGCGGTGCGCAAGCGCCTTGTTGGCGGCCGGATAGATGCGGTCGATTCCGGTCCCGACAACCGCGACGCTGTTGCCGGTGCCGGCAAGCCCGCCGCGGTGGGCGGCGTCGTCGATTCCCTGTGCCAACCCGCTGACAATGGTGAGCCCTGCGGCCGACAGCGCGGCGGCGAACGCCTCGGCGTTTTCGCGACCCTGCGGCGTCGCATTGCGACTGCCGACGATCGCCAGCGCAGGGCGGTTCAACAGGTCGAGCTTGCCCGCGTAATGGAGCACGGGGGGAGGATCGCCGATCGTAAGCAACGCGCTCGGGTAAGCCGCGTCGTCCCACGCCAACAGCGTATGGCCGGGCTCCGCGAGCCAGACGAGCGAACGGCCGAGTTCGTCCGGAGCGGCGCCCTGCGCGATCGCCGAGGCGAGCTCGGCACCGACCAACGTTGTCAGCCTCGCTCGCGATGCCGCCATCACTTCCGCGGGGCCGCCGAATGCTTTGAGCAGTACGACGAGAGCGCGAGAGGAGAGCCCAGGGATCAGCTGCAGGGACGCCCAGGCCTCGACGCGCGCGTCGATGTCCATCGGCCGTACCGGAGGGGGCGGCGGTCGGGTCGCGACGCTACGGTTTGCGCGCGAGGTCGCCGGTCACGACCGGCTCCGACGCATTGAGCACGATCCCATAGGCGACCTTGTCGAATACCCGGAAGATGAACAGCAGTCCCGAGCGCTCAGGCGGGATATTCAAATAGCGCGTCGGCTGCAGCATGTCGCGCGTCGGGTCGCTCATGAAGCGCGCCATGGCGCTGGGCTCGGTCGATGGCCGCGGGTCGATGATCACGCCCGTCGGATGGTAGATGGCCAGCACCGTGCCGACGTCGAGCCCGTCGCGCAGGCCGCGGTCGACAGTTACCAAATGGCCGCGGCCGACCTCGTGCGAATCGCCGTCCAGCGCGATGATGCGGCCGTCGACGGCCTTGTCCGGGGCGTGCGGGACAAAGTTGACCAGTTCTTCGCGTGGCGCCGGCAGCAGCAGGTCACCCATCAGGATTTCCTCGCGTGCCGAAGTGATCTCCATGCGGGCGACTTCGGCGAAACGATCGACGCGTGCGGTGCCCAGATAGCGCAGCTCATAGCCCAGCGTTTCGTTGCTGTCGTACGAGCGCAGCACCTTGCCGGGGCGGTAGATAAACCACTGCGTTCCCGCCTTTTCTTCGACGTCGACCGCATAGACGTAGTCACCCTCGCCGCGCACGACGCGCTCGTCGTGCGCCGCGATGATCCGGGCGGCGCCCGGGACGCCATCGCGGGTCGTGGCGATGAGAGGCTTGCTGAGGTACGGAGCGAGGTCGGCGGCGGGTATGGTCGGAATCGCCTCGCCTTCGAGGTTTTCGACCCGGATCGACGGTGACAGGCGAGCGTCCGGGCGCGGGCCGGCCGTGCGATTGAGCGAGAGTCGCCATTGGCCGTCTACCCGGTCGAGCACGACGACGTCGCCGGGGTAGATCCAGTGCGGATTCTTGATCTGGTCGCGGTTCATCCGCCAGATCTCGGGCCAGCGCCAGGGCTGCTTCAGGAACTTCCCGGAGATCCCCCACAGAGTGTCGCCTTTTTGCACTGTGTACCGGTCCGGCCGGCCGTCCTGCAGCTGAAGGTCTTCGGCGCTGGCGGCCGGCGACGCGAGCATGAGCAAGAGCGGGACCGCCGAAAACAGCAGGGTCGCTATGGTAGAATTCAGCCGCGAGTTTAGGCTCATGGGGCCTCTCCGGTACGGGTGTTGTGCGGGACTTGCAAACGTCCTAAACCGACGCAAAATAAGGGTTTAGGTCGGATTCTGCATCCCGAGTATTCATTTTGCAAGTAATTATGGTTCTGGACATCCTGGAGTACCCCGATCCCCGGCTGCGGAAGCACGCCGCCCCGGTCGCCGCGGTGACCCCCGAAATCCGGAAACTGGTCGCCGACATGGCCGAAACCATGTATGCCGCCCCGGGCGTCGGCCTCGCCGCGACCCAGGTCGACGTGCACAAGCGGATCATCGTCATCGACGTCAGCGAAGCGCGCAACGACCTCAAGGTTTTCATCAACCCGACGATCGTCGCCGCCGAAGGCGAAGCCGAGTGCGAGGAGGGGTGCCTGTCGGTGCCCGGTTATTACGACAACGTCAGGCGGGCCGCGCGCATCACCGTCCGTGCCCAGGACGAGCGCGGCGATCCATTCGAGCTTTCCACCGAGGGGATGCTCGCCGTATGTATTCAGCATGAAATGGATCATCTGGTCGGCAAGGTCTTCGTCGACTACCTGTCGCCGCTCAAGCGCGCGCGGCTTGCGGCCAAGCTGAAGAAGAAGCAGCGCCTCGCGGGCTAGGGCCCGCGCAGGCCATAATCCGGCGTGCCCGATGCGCTGCGCGTAGCTTTCGCCGGAACCCCCCCGTTCGCCGCCTCGGCGCTGGCGGCGATTCTCGACGCCGGCCACGATGTGGCGCTGGTGCTTACTCAGCCGGACCGGCCGCAGGGACGCGGCCTCAAGCTCGCGCCGTCCGCAGTCAAGACGCTGGCCGTCGCCCGCGGCCTGACGGTCCTTCAACCGCCGATGCTCAAGGGCCTGCCGCCGCCGACCGGCCCAAGACCCGACGTGCTGATCGTGGCCGCGTACGGGCTGATACTCCCGCAGGCCATGCTCGATTGGCCCCGCCACGGCGCGATCAACATCCATGCCTCGCTGTTGCCGCGCTGGCGCGGCGCTGCGCCGATTCAGCGCGCGCTGCTGGCGGGAGACGAGGAGACCGGTATCAGCATCATGCAGATGGATTCCGGCCTCGACACCGGTCCGGTCATCGCCCGCACGGTCGTGCCGATCGCACCGCGCGACACCGCGGGCACGCTGACCGCGAGACTGGCCGCGGCGGGCGCCGAAGCGGTCGTGCGGACGCTCGCCCAGCTGACGAAAACCGGCGTTCTCGCCTCGCAGCACCAGGACGCGCGGGCCGCGACCTATGCGGGCAAGATCGGGCGGGCCGAAGCCGCGATACGCTGGAACGACGACGCGGAAACGATCGACCGTGTCGTTCGCGCCCTTGACCCTGCCCCCGGGGCGTTTGCGACGCTGCAGGGCGCGACGATCAAGATCTGGGGGGTCGAGCCGACGGAAGGAATCGGCGCAGCCGGCCAGATCGTCAGCGCCGACGGCAGCGGCCTCTTGGTCGCTTGCGGCCGAGGCGCGCTCCGGGTGCGCGAACTACAGCGCGCGGGTGGCCGGCGGCTGTCCGCCGCCTCGTTTCTCGACGGACATCCAATCGCGCCCGGCGCGACTTTCGACGCATGATCCGATTGAATTACGGGCGCATTGCGACCATCTAAGGGTCTTGTAGGCCTCGCTGATTCGAAGGCGGAGACGACGATCATGTTGGGCAACTGGTTCAAGACGGGTTTGTTGATGGCGGCCATCATGGCGCTGTTTGGCGTTGCCGGCGCCGCGATCGGTGGCGGGCAGGGGATGCTTATCGCGCTGCTGTTCGGGCTGGGCACCAATCTTTGGGCGTACTGGTTTTCGGACGCGATGGTGCTACGCCTCTACAACGCCCGCGAGGTCGACGCGACGACCGCGCCGCAGCTCTATGGCGCGGTACGCGACTTGGCCGCGCGCGCCGGCCTGCCGATGCCCAGGGTCTACCTGATCGACGAGGCGCAGCCGAACGCATTCGCCACCGGCCGCAATCCGGAGCACGCCGCGGTCGCCGCGACTCGCGGCATGGTCGAATTGCTGAGCGCGCGCGAGCTCCGCGGGGTACTTGCGCACGAAATGGCCCATGTCCGTAATCGCGACATGCTCACCTCGACGATCACCGCATCGATCGCGGGCGCCATATCGGCGCTCGCGCATTTCGGCATGTTCTTCGGCCACCGCGACGACGGCGAACGCAATCCGCTGATGGCGTTGCTGGTGATGATCCTGGCTCCGATCGCCGCGGTGCTGATCCAGCTCGCCATTTCCCGCGGACGCGAATACGAGGCGGATCGCGGCGGCGCCGAGATTTCCGGCGACCCGGGCGCGCTCGCCGATGCGCTGGCGAAAATGGAGCGCTACACAAAGGGCGTGCCGCTGCCGCCCGCCGAAGAGCATCCGGCAACCGCGCAAATGATGATCGTCAATCCGCTGCATGACGGAGGACTCGCCGGACTGTTCAGCACGCACCCGCCGATCGAGGAGCGCATCCGCCGTCTGCTTGCCCTCGCCTCGCAATTCCAGCGCGGATTGCAGGCGCGCTAGGGTCCTGTGCCGCAAGTTCCGACTATCGAGCGAATTTGCGGGACAGAACACTAGTCGCGCGCCCCGCGATGGAGCGTGCGCAGCGACTTGCCGCGAAAATCGTCCGTCGCGTCCTTGCCGGCAATCCGCTTCCTGCGGTATTGACGGGCCTGCCGTTGCCCTCGGGCGACCGCGCGCTGGTGCACGAACTTTCCCACGGCACGCTGCGCTTCCTCGGCGAACTGCGCGCGATCGTGCGTGCGCTGGCCGAGCGTCCGCTGGCCGACGGCAGCGTCGAAGCGCTGCTCTGGGTCGCGCTCTACCAGTTGATCCACACCGGCGCGCCGGCGCATGCGGTCGTCGACGCCGCCGTACGCGCGACGGCGCAGCTCAAGCGCACGTCGGCACAGGGCCTGACCAACGCGATCCTGCGCACCTTTCTGCGGCGCCGTGATGCGCTGCTCGGAGAGATCGCCAACGATCCCGAAGGGCGCTTTTCCTACCCACGCTGGTGGATCGACCGCGTGTTTGCCGAGTATCCGCAGCGTGCTGCCGAGGTGCTCGATGCGGGGAACGCGCGGCCGATGCTGAGCTTGCGCGTCAACCGCAGGCGTCTTGCGCGCGAAGACTATTTGAGGGCATTGCACGCGCAGGGCATTCGGGCGCATGCGATTGGCGATGCCGGCGTCGTGCTCGACGAGACGGCTGCGGTAGCCGCGCTGCCAGGGTATGCGGCCGGATGGTTTTCGGTACAGGACGCAGGGGCGCAGCTGGCCGCCCCGCTGCTGGGGGCGCAAGACGGCATGCGGGTGCTCGACGCCTGCGCCGCGCCGGGCGGCAAGACGACACATCTGGCCGAGCTGGCGGCGCTCGATCTGGTCGCGCTCGACGTCGACGCCGCGCGGGTCGAACGCGTGCAGGACAATCTTGCGCGCCTCGGTCTTGCCGCGCGTCTTATCGTCGCCGATGCCGGCGAGCCCGATGTCTGGTGGGATGGCGATGCGTTCGATCGCATTCTGGCCGACGTGCCCTGCACCGCGTCGGGCATCGTGCGACGGCATCCCGACGGCAAATGGCTGCGCCGCGAGACCGATATCTCGGGCTTCGTCGCACAGCAGATTCGCCTGCTCGATGCGTTGTGGCCGTGTCTGAAGCGCGGCGGCATGCTGCTCTATTCGACCTGCTCGATATTCGGGGCCGAGAACGACGATCAGATCACCGCGTTTCTCCAGCGCCACCGCGATGCGTTGCGCATTCGACTCACATTGCCGGCGGAATACGCCGCCATAGACGGTCAACTCTTGCCAGCCGCCCCAGGCGCAGCGCACAATCACGACGGGTTTTTCTACGCCCTCCTGCAAAAGAGCTGAGTCCTTCCGGAAGGATCGCGCGGCTCGCCGCTCCCGTCCATGCGCCGCATTCTCGCCGGCCTGTTGTGCCTGACTGCTTTGCTGTCGTTGCTGGCGGCAACGATCGCGCACGCCGACACGATCGGGGTCAAATCGGCCGAGCTCCTGCCGGAGGACGAAAGCTATGTCCTGAATGCGCAGTTCGACCTCGCGTTCAATCCGACGCTCGAGGAGGCGCTGCAAAAGGGCGTCTCGCTCTATTTCGTCCTCGAGTTCGAGCTCGTGCGGCCCCGCTGGTACTGGCTCGATCAGAAGCTGGTGCAGATGTCGGTGCAGTACCGCTTGACCTACAACCCGCTGACCCGGCAGTACCGCGTGACTAGCGGACTGCTCGGCCAGCAGTTCGAGTCGCTCGACGAGGTGGAGCGCCTGCTTGCCCGCGTGGTCTCGCGCCCAGTCGTCCAGAAGGACGCGCTGTCGCCGGGCGAGCGCTATGAAGCCGCCGTGCGTCTTCGGCTGGATGTTGCCCAGTTGCCGAAGCCTTTCCAGATCAATGCGCTGGCCTCGCGCGACTGGTCGCTGCAGTCGGAATGGTTTCGCTGGAGCTTCACCCCGTGACCAGGATTCTAGCGCCGCGCGCGCTGCGCTACGTGCTGCTCGGGTGCGCGGTCCTTGGCACGGTGTTCCTGTTCCTGCTTGCCACGGCGAGCGCGAATACCGAGCTCTTCGCCAGCAACTACAATCTGCTGCTGGTGCTCAACGGGACGATGGTTGCCCTGCTGATGGGGCTCGTCGGATACCAGCTTTGGCGCCTGCGCAAGAACCTCAAGGCGGGGGTTTTCGGCTCGCGACTCGCGATCAGGCTGGTGCTCCTGTTCGCGCTGGTAGCGGTGCTTCCCGGCGCGCTTCTTTACGGCGTGTCGGTGCAGTTCCTCGGCAAGAGCATCGAATCGTGGTTCGACGTGCGCGTCGACAAGGCGCTCGAAGGAGGATTGAATCTCGGCCGCGGCGCGCTCGACTATCTGCTGAAGGAAACGACCAACAAGGCCTCGCAGCTCGCGCTGACCTTGCAGGAAGGCGACGCGGCCAGCATGCCACAGCGGCTCAATCGCGCCAGTGAGCAAGCGGGAATATACGAAGCCGCGCTGTTCACTGCCGGCGGCGGCGTGCTTGGCGTCGCGGGAATTTCGGGCTCGACGCTAACGCCGGAGCCGCCGCCGGCGCAGGCGCTGCGGCGCGCCAGGTTGCAGCAACCCTACTCGGCGATCGATCAGACCACCGACCAGGGCATGCTGCTGCGCGTCGTCGTTCCGGTCAATACCTCCGATCCGGGCGAGCCGCTGCGGTTGCTGCAGGTCGTCGAGCCGGTGCCCCGACAATTGCAGCTCGATGCCGAAAAAGTGCAGGCCGGCTACCGCGACTATCAGGAGATCTCGTTTTCACGCGCCGCGCTCAAGCGCCTTTACGCCCTCACGCTGACTTTGACTTTGCTGCTCGCGCTTTTCTCCGCGCTTGGCTTGGCCGTCGTGCTCTCCGAGCAGGTCAGCGGACCGCTGGGGCTTCTGGCCGAGGGCACGCGCGCGGTCGCGCAAGGCGACTTCAGCCGAAGGCACCCGGTGCAGAGTCGGGACGAGTTGGGCGTCCTCACCGAGTCGTTCAATACGATGACCGCGCAGCTCGCCGAAGCGCAGCAAAAAACCGCGGAAAGCCGACACGCGATCGAAACGACCAACGCTTATCTCGAAAGCATTCTTTCCAATCTATCGGCCGGGGTGCTGGCGTTCGACAGCGCGTTTCGCCTGCGCACCGCAAACCCGAGCGCAGCGGTGATCCTGCAGCAGCCGCTGGCCGATCTGATCGACGTGCCGCTTTCAGACTGGGCGCGCGGGCTGCCGCCGCTCGCCGGTTTTGCCGAGCTGGTGGCCGACGGGTTCCGCGGCGGGCGCGATGGCCAGTGGCAGCGTCAGGCCGAGGTCACCGTGTCGAATCACACGCGCGTGCTGCTGATGCGGGGATCGAGGTTGCCCGGTGAACCGGTCGCCGGGTTTGTCGTGGTCTTCGACGATGTAACCGAACTGGCCGAGGCGCAGCGCGACGCCGCCTGGGCGGAGGTTGCACGTCGCCTCGCGCACGAGATCAAGAATCCGCTGACGCCGATCCAGCTATCGGCCGAGCGCCTCGCGGTCAAGCTCGGCGGCAAGCTGGCGGCCGGCGACGAGGAGGCCCTGACCCGGGCGACGCGGACTATCGTAGCGCAGGTGGGCGCAATGAAGCACATGGTCGACGATTTTGCGATCTACGCCCGGCAATCGGGGCCGGGAAGGATGCAATCGGTCGACATCAATGCGCTGTTGCTCGACGTACTCGGTCTGTACGAAAATCTGCGGCCCCATGTATCGCTCAAGCTCGCGGAAGGCGATCCGGTCATACATGGCGAGCCGACGCGGCTGCGCCAGGTGATCCACAATCTGCTCCAGAATGCCATCGATGCTCAGGCGGAATCGCCCGGCCCCGCGTACGATATCGGCCTCGAGGTGCGCGGCGACGAGGTCGCGTTGTCGATCGGCGACCGCGGTGGCGGATTTCCCGATGATGTCTTGCGCCGCGCGTTCGAGCCGTATGTGACGACCAAGGCGAAGGGCACCGGCCTCGGGCTCGCGATCGTCAAGAAGATCGCCGAGGAGCACCATGGCCGGGTAACCATCGAGAATCGGTCGCCGCACGGGGCGGTAGTGACCTTGTACTTGCCGTTCAAAGGAACCAACACGTGATGCCGCAGCAGAAAGAAATTCTCATCGTCGACGACGAAGTCGGCATCCGCGAACTGTTGTCCGAGATTCTGCAGGACGAGGGATATCAAGTCAGTGTGGCTGAAAATGCCGGGGAGGCGCGAAACTACCGGCTGCGCACGCAACCCGCACTGGTGCTGCTCGACATCTGGATGCCGGACACCGACGGCGTAACCCTGCTGCGGGAGTGGGCGGCGAATGGCCAGCTGACGATGCCGGTCGTGATGATGTCAGGCCACGGCACGATAGAAACCGCGGTCGAGGCGACCAAGGTCGGCGCCTTCGATTTCCTGGAAAAGCCGGTCGGGCTGCAAAAGCTGCTGTCGACGGTGACGCGCGCGCTGAAGACGGCCGCCGGCCAGGGCCCACGGCGGATATCGCTTGCGGCGCTCGGCACCAGCACGCCGGTGATCGAGGTCGAGCGGGCGATCGAGCAGATTCTGCGCGCCAACCGGCCGGTGCTGATCGTCGGCGAGCCCGGCGCCGGGCATGACGCTGCGGCGCGGGCGCTGCACGTTCCGGACGCGCCGCTGGTCATTCTCGCCAACGGCGCGCGGCTTGCCGCCAACCCGTCACAGGTGCTGGAGGAAGCGCGGGACGGCCTGCTCTACTGCGTCGAAATTGGCTCGTATTCTAAAGCGGAACAGAAAGGGCTCGCCTTCGTTCTGCCCAAGCTGGAAAAGCAGGACACGATTCTTGTCTGCACGAGCAGCGAGCAACTCGGTAACCTCGCAGCCGAGGGTCGCTTCGATCCGGCTCTGCTGTCGATCTTGTCCGCCGGTGCGGTCATGCTGCCGCCGCTGCGCGCGCGGCGCGACGACATGCCGGCGTTGATCGCGCGCTTCTGGCGTGAGATCACTGCGAGCCAGCGCACGCTGGGAACGCTGCAGGGGAGCGCCGTGTCGGCGCTGGCCGCCGCGTACTGGCCGGGCAATCTCGACCACCTGCACAATGTGATCGCCAATCTCGCTTTGACGATCGAAAGTGAAATCACCGGTGAGCATGTGCGGCGCCTTCTGGGCGAATCGGCGCTGCCGCCGTCGGCGGCGCTTGCGCCGGAGGTCACCGCGCGCTTTTTCGAGCTGCCGCTGCGCGAGGCGCGCGAAGCCTTCGAACGGATCTACTTCGAGCAGTTGCTTGGCAAGGAACAGAGCAACATGAGCCGGGTCGCCGAACGCGCCGGTCTGGAGCGCACGCATCTGTACCGCAAGCTCAAACAGCTCAACATCCGCTTTTCGCGTCGCTCCGACGAAGGAGCATGCTGACCGGGACACAGGCTGGCGCGGCGACAGCTCCGGCCGATGTGGCGAAGAGACCGACGGCCCCGCTGGTCCTCGGCGCGATCGGTATCGTCTTCGGCGATATCGGAACCAGCCCGCTCTATACGCTGCGCGAGTGCTTCACCGGGCCGCACGGCCTGCCGCTGACCGCCGACAACGTGCTTGGCGTCCTGTCGGTGATCTTCTGGGCGTTGATGATCGTCGTCACGCTCAAGTATGTGACGTTGATCATGCGGGCCGACAACAATGGCGAGGGCGGCATCATGGCGCTCACTGCGCTGGTTTCGCGCGGTCTCGACGACCGTCAGGCACGCTGGTGGCTGGTCGGACTGGGGATTTTCGGCGCCGCGATGTTCTACGGCGATGGGATGATCACGCCGGCGATCTCGGTCCTGTCCGCGGTCGAGGGCCTCGAAGTCCTCGCGCCGGGTCTCAAGAGTTATGTCATCCCGGTGACCCTGGCGATCCTGCTCGCGCTGTTCTCGATCCAGCGCCACGGGACGGCGAAGGTCGGCGGGCTGTTCGGCCCGCTGATGTGCGTCTGGTTCGCGACGATCGCGGTATTGGGTGCGGCCGCGGTCTGGCAGGACCCGCGGGTGCTGATGGCGTTGCTGCCGTCGTACGCATTCTCGTTTTTGACCGGCAACCCACTGGCGGCGTTTCTCGTCCTCGGGGCGGTCGTGCTCGCTGTCACCGGCACCGAAGCGCTGTACGCCGACATGGGCCATTTCGGCGTGTCGCCGATCCGTCGTGCCTGGCTGTATCTGGTGGCGCCCGCCCTTGTGCTGAATTATTTCGGCCAGGGCGCACTGATCATTGCCGAGCCGGAAGCGATCAAGAATCCGTTCTACCTGCTGGCGCCGGCATGGGCCCTGCTGCCGATGGTGATTCTCGCGACCGCCGCGACGGTAATCGCGTCGCAGGCGGTGATTTCGGGCGCGTTCTCGCTGACGCGGCAGGCGATCCAGATGGGCTATTGCCCGCGTCTGACGATCATGCATACATCCGAGCGGCAGATCGGGCAGATCTACGTCCCGTTCATCAACTGGATGCTGTTCTTCGCGGTGATGCTGCTGGTCGCCGGCTTCAAGACGTCGAGCAATCTGGCGGCCGCCTACGGCATCGCGGTGACGCTCGCGATGGCGATCGACTCGCTGCTGATTTTTGTCGTGCTGACCCGGCTGTGGCGCTGGAACGCGTTGGCGGCCCTGGCGATCGTCGTGCCGCTGGTCGTGATAGACGGCGCCTTCCTGTCGTCGAACCTGCTGAAGATCCCGGAAGGCGGCTGGTTCCCGATCGTCGTCGGAGGCATCGTATTCACGTTGCTGACGACTTGGAAGCGCGGACGGGCGATCCTGCTCGAGCGCCTGAACGCCGAGACGATGCCGATCGACCTGTTCATCGAAAGCATCTCGGCCAACCCGCCGATGCGCGTGCCGGGCACTGCGGTTTTCCTCACCAGCACGCCGAATCGCGCGCCGCACGCGCTGCTGCACAACCTCAAGCACAACAAGGTGCTGCACGAGCGCGTCGTTCTGCTGACGATGACCACGCGGGACATCCCGACCGTCCCATTGCCCGATCGCGTGCAAATCCGCGACCTGGGCTGCAACTTCCAGCAGTTCGAGGCGTTTTTCGGATTCAAGGAAGATCCGGACGTGCCGGAGCTGCTGGAGGAATGCGGACGCCGCGGTCAGGCGTTCGACATGATGGAAACCTCGTTTTTCGTCTCGCGCGAAACGCTGATCGCTACGGAAACGCCGGGCATGGCGCTCTGGCGCGAGCGCCTGTTCGTGTCAATGGCCAAAAACGCGACCAAGGCGATCGAGTTTTTCAACGTCCCGACCAATCGCGTCGTCGAGCTGGGGACGCAGGTCGAGCTCTAGCGCGCAAACAAAAACGCCGGCTCATCGAGAGCCGGCGCCGGAATGTACTGGTTCTGTGCGTCTAGAGCGACGCCATTTCGCCGCGCATCGTCTTAAGCGCCTTGCTTTCGATCTGGCGGATCCGCTCGGCCGAGACGCCGTACTGCTCGGCCAGATCCTGCAGCGTCGCGGGATCGTCTTCGCGCAGCCAGCGGGCCTCGATGATGTCGCGGCTGCGGCTATCCAGCCTCGAGAGCGCGCTCTTCAACCCGACGCTGCGGTTGCGCGCGGTCTCTTCGCGCTCCAGTATCTGCACCGGCTCGGCGTCGCTATCGGTCAGATACGCGCTTGGCGTCATCGTTTCGCCGTCGTCTCCGGCCGGCGGGTCGATGGCGATGTCCTGCCCGGACAGCCGTGTCTCCATTTCGAACACTTCCTCGGGCTTGACCCCAAGCGCCTTGGCGATGCCGTTCGCCTCCGTGCGGGTCAGCGGGCCGAGCTTCGGCTTCATGCTGCGCAGGTTGAAGAACAGCTTCCGCTGCGCCTT
The DNA here is from genome assembly GCA_963828595.1 of uncultured beta proteobacterium. Lineage (GTDB taxonomy): Bacteria > Pseudomonadota > Gammaproteobacteria > Burkholderiales > Casimicrobiaceae > PALSA-1003. The sequence continues at coordinate 550,626 of CAWHEN010000007.1, read as the reverse complement.
GGTGGTCGCGATCTTGACCAGCCGCCAGTTGCGCAGGATGTGCTCGTGAATCTCGGCCCGGATCCAGTGCAGGGCAAACGACACCAGGCGAACGCCGCGTTCCGGATCGAAGCGGCGCACCGCCTTCATCAAGCCGATATTGCCTTCCTGAATCAGGTCGGCTTGCGGGAGCCCGTATCCGAGGTAATTGCGGCTGACGGCGACGACCAGCCGGAGGTGGGACAGGACGAGCGAGCGGGCCGCTTCCAGATCGTTGTCGCGCTGCAGCCTGCGGCCGAGCTCGGTCTCCTGCTCAGCGGTTAGCAGCGGAAAACGGTTCACCGCCTGGATGTAGTGATCCAGACTCCCCAGCGAAACCGGGGTCGGGAAAGCCAGCGTGTTCGTGGGCATCAAAAAGCTCCTTCGCGACGAGGCGATATTTTAGCACTCGACTTGTCAGAGTGCTAAGTCGCCCCGAAGTTCCGCCACGTGGCCAAGGCCTGCGTTGGGGCGATCGGTCGTACGGCAGCCACCAAGCCTGCCGAGCAATCACCCAAGGGTCGCCCCCGCAATTGGAGCGCCGGGTGATCCCCCGGCGCGGGACGGTCTGGCCCGGACCGAGTTAGTGCTTACTAATCAGCAGCCTCCTTGCAGCGGTCATCGCGCGCCGTTCCTTCACCCCACCAGCGCATCGGCGAACTCAGCGGCGCGGAAGGGACGGAGGTCGTCGATTCCTTCGCCGACGCCGATCAGCTTCAGCGGCAGTGGCCGCGTCTTGGCGATAGCAGCGACGACCCCGCCTTTGGCCGTGCCGTCGAGCTTGGTCAGGACGAGCCCGGTCAGTCCCAGCGCCGCGTCGAATGCGGCGACCTGCGCCAGCGCGTTCTGCCCTGTGTTGGCGTCGAGCACGAGCAGCGTTTCGTGCGGTGCGCCTTCCTGCGCCTTGGCGATCACGCGGCGGATTTTTTTGAGCTCTTCCATCAGCGGCAGCTGCGTCGGCAGCCGGCCGGCGGTGTCGGCAAGCACGACGTCGATGCGCCGCGCCCGCGCAGCCGAGATCGCATCGAACATCACCGCCGCCGGATCACCTCCGTGCTGGGCGACCACCTGGATGTTGTTGCGCGCACCCCAGGTTTCGAGCTGCTCGCGCGCCGCGGCGCGGAAGGTATCGCCCGCGGCAAGCAGCACCGAGAGTCCCTGTCCCTGCAGATACTTGGCCAGCTTGCCTATGGACGTCGTCTTGCCTGCACCGTTGACCCCGGCGAGCATGATCACGAAAGGCCGTGCCGAGCCGATTAGGAGTGGTCGCTCGAGCGGCGCAATCAGCTCGACCAGCGCGGACTTGAGCACTGCGCGCGCGTCGAGATCCGCGCCGGCGCGCTTCCAGCGGGCGACGAGCTCGTCGAGCAGGTGCTCGGTCGCCGGAATGCCGACGTCTGCACCGAGGAGCGCGCTGCGCAACTCGTCGACCGCTTCCTCCGACAGCGCCTCGCGACCGAACAGCGCGGTCAGTGGACGGGAAATGCGCTCGCGCGAGAGACCGAGGCCGCTCTTCAGGCGTTCGGACCAGCTGCGCTCGCCGCCATCGGGCTTGCGCTTGAACATGTCGAGCATCGGATTTGGGCGCTGCAGGCAAAGTACAATTCTACCTTTCGATGCATGGCGCACGCTTGCCGCAAGCCCACCAGATTCGCATCATCGGCGGACGCTGGCGCGGCCGGCGCATTCGCTTTCCGGCCGTCGCCGACATACGCCCGACGCCCGACCGGGTTCGCGAAACGCTGTTCAACTGGCTGGGCCAGGATCTCGACGGCGCGAGCACGCTCGATCCATTCGCGGGCAGCGGGGCGCTTTCGTTCGAGGCGCTGTCGCGCGGCGCCACGCTAGCGGTCGCAGTCGATCGCAAGCCCGAGCTGGTGCGCGCGCTGCACACGGCCGCTCAGATGCTGGACGCGGCGCTGGAGGCTCACTGCGCCGACGCGCAAGCATTCCTGGCGCGCGAAACGCGCTTGTTCGACGTCGTCTTCCTCGATCCGCCGTTTGCCGCTCCGCAATGGGAGACGCTGCTCCCGCTAGCTTCAGCGCGCGTTGCTTCGGACGGCGCGCTTTATGTCGAGGCCTCCGCACCCGTCGTCGCGCCCGCAGGTTTCGCGATAGTGCGCGGGGACAAGGCCGGACAGGTGCATTATCATCTGCTGCGCCGCCTGCCCGGCGGCGGCTCAAGCAGGAGCACTCGGACGAGCGGAGAGATCGGGGCATGCTGAAAATCGTCTATCCTGGAACCTTCGACCCGTTCACCAAAGGGCACGAGGACATCGTACGGCGTGCGGCCAAGCTGTTCGACCGGGTGATCGTCGCGATTGCGGACAGTGAAAGCAAGCGCCCGATGTTCACTGCCGACGAGCGCATCGCGATGGCGCGCGAGGTGCTGGCGCCGTACGCCAATGTCGAGGTCGCGGGCTTTTCCGGCCTGCTGATGGATTTCGTGCACTCGGTCGGTGCCACGACGATCCTGCGCGGCTTGCGCGCGGTGTCGGACTTCGAGTACGAGTTTCAGATGGCCGGCATGAACCGCAACCTCCATCCCGAGGTCGAAACGCTGTTTCTCACCCCGGCCGAGCAATACCTGTTCATGTCGTCGACGATCGTTCGTGAAATCGCCCGCTTCGGTGGCGACGTCGGCAAATTCGTGCCGCCGGCCGTCGTCGCCCGCCTCAAGGCCAAGGCGGACGAGGAGCGTGCGGCGCAGTCGCGTGAAAGATCCTGATGGCGCTGATCATTACCGACGAATGCATCAACTGCGACGTTTGCGAGCCCGAGTGCCCGAACGGCGCGATTGCGCAGGGTTTGGAAATCTACGTGATCGATCCGGGCAAGTGCACCGAATGCGTCGGCCACTTCGACACGCCGCAGTGCGTCGAAGTCTGCCCGGTCGATTGCATCCCGGTGAACCCCGACTTCGTGGAGAGCAAGGATCAGCTGCTGCTGAAGTACCGCGGGCTGATGGCGGCCAAGACCGGAAACGTTCCGGCCTGATCGGTCGCGCGCGAAGCCCCTAGGCGTTGGCCGCGAGCGGCAGCGGCTCGGACTGCTCGCAGATCGCGTCGATCAGGGCGACCTCGCGCGCGAGGTCGCCGATCTGCGCTTTTGCGGCGACCTCGGCGTGCTCGAGCTCGTCGATGCGATCCTCGAGCTCGTCGCTCGCCCGGTGGATGCGCTTGACGCTTTCCAGCCGGCGGCGCAGCTGCAGGTGATGCTCGCGCACCTGCGTCTCCAGCGGAGCCATCACGGCCTTCAGCCAGCTTTCCAGGTCGCGGTTCGCGATGTCGAACACGTGCTTTACCCGGATCGCGATCGTCTCGAAGAATCGTTTCATCAGCGTGAACTTGGCCTTGCTGACCATGTTCCACAGCGTGTTGAAATGCACGTTGTACGCACGCTCCAGCCGCTCGACCTCCTTCTGGTACTTGAGCATCGAGAACGGAGGCGGGGTAAACGGCTCGATGCCATGCTCCTTGGCAAAGCGCTGATACATGGCCTGCATCATCTCGTGCGTCTCGGCGGTCTGCCGCGCGCTCTGGTCGAGGCTGCCGTAGATCTTGGCGAAGAAGTCGCCCATCGCGGAACGCACGCCTTTGGTGAACGGGCTTTTCTCGATCCGCTCGCGCGTGTCGGCAGCCGTCGCGCGCAGCGTCTCCAGCCCGATGCTTTCGTACAGGCTGTTGGTCTGCTGCGTGAATACCGTGCGCAGCGCCGTGTAACGCTGCATGCCTCGCTCGAACAGGTTCTTTTCCTGCTGGATGCGCTCCATCATGTGCTCGACCACATCCTGGTTCTTTCCGCGCAGGTTCTGCAGCTCGGTCAGCTGCTCGCGTATGCCGGCGATGCGGCTGTCGAGTATCGTCCGCGTGCCCGCGACGAGGTCGCGGATCTCGGCCTGCGTCGCCGAGCCTACGATGCGCCGCTTGGCCGGAATCAGCTCCCTGGACAGCGCCGCCTCGAGCTGCGGCAGGCGGCTCCTGGCCAGCAGCACGTCGTCGCCGTTGACCTTCGCCAGCAGCGCCTTCTGCGCCGACACCGGAAAAACCTGCGCTGGCGGGATCATCAGCAGTTGCGCGCTGGTGCGAACCTGACGCGCGATTTCCCCTTCGATCTCGTGCGCGGTGCGAAGGTCGTCCCACAGTCCGTCGATCTTGTTCAAGATCACCAGCCGGCCTTCGCGGCTCGCAGCGGTGTCCCCGACGAGGTGCTTGGTCCATACGTCGATGTCGGTCTTGGTCACGCCGGCATCGGCGGCGAGGATGAACAGGATCGCGTGTGCATTCGGGAGCAGGTTGAGCGTGAGCTCGGGCTCGGTGCCGATGGCGTTCAGGCCGGGCGTGTCGAGAATCACCAGCCCCTGTTGCAGCAACGGATGTGGAAAGTTGATGATCGCGTGGCGCCAGCACGGAACGTCGACGCCGGCGTCGGCAGCCGACAGCGGCGCCAGCGGGTCGCCGTCATCGTAGAGCCCGTACTTGCGCGCAAGCGGCACCGAGACGCGCTTGGTCTGCGACACCTGCGAGAGCGCTTCGGCCATCCGCTCCGCCGACGACATGTCGAGCGTGATCGTCACCCATTCGTCCGCGTAGTTCTTGAATTCGGTGACCGATCCGTCGCGGGCCCGGGTCTCGATCGGCAACAGGCGGATCGACGGCTCCCGCGTCGAGTCGTAGAGGAGCTCGGTCGGACACATCGTCGTGCGGCCGGCCGCCGAGGGCAGCAGGCGCTGGCCGAAATCGGCAAAGAAGATCGCGTTGATCAGCTCCGATTTGCCGCGGGAGAACTCGGCGACAAAGGCGACGACCAGCTTGTCCTGGTGCAGCCGCTCGAGCAGGCGCTGGACGGTCAGGTCGGCCTGGCCATCGGCCAGTTCCTGTTCGGACAGCCATTCATGCAGGCGCGACACGCCGGTCGACAGCCGGCGTCGCCAGTCGCTGTAGGCTTCAAATCGGGCAGCCAGATCCTTCGATTGCATCATTTTCGGCGCGTCCTCCCGCTGGCTCGCAGCGACTGTAGCATAAAGCGCGCCAAAACAAGCACCTAAGCCTGGTCAGGTCTGGCAACCGTGGCAATAGTAGGTCGCTCGCCCTGCCTGGCGGGTCGTGCGAATCGGCTCGCCGCACACGCGGCAGGGCTGACCTTCGCGGCCGTACACGTTGTATTCGAGCTGAAAGTAACCGGGCGCGCCGTCGCTATCAACATAATCGCGAAGTGTGCTGCCGCCTTTGGCGATCGCCGCTGCGAGTGTTTCCCTCACCGCCGCGACCAGGCGGCCCAGCCGCTCTCGCGAGACGCGGTTCGCAGCGCGCGTCGGCCGTATGCCGGCGCGAAACAATGCCTCGTTGGCGTAGATGTTACCCGCGCCGACGACCAGGCGATTGTCCATCAGTGCGAGCTTGATCGCCGTGCTGCGCTTGCGGGTGGAAGCGAACAAGTAAGCCGCATCGAAACCGGCCGAAAACGGCTCGGGTCCGAGCGCGGCGAGCAGCGGATGCTCGCCAGCGGCGGCGGGCGACCACAGCATCGCGCCGAAACGGCGCGGGTCGTGGTAACGAAGGACGACGCCGTTGGCGAATTCCAGGTCGATGTGATCGTGGGGGCGTCGCGCCGGTGCGACGCCGTAGACGCGCAGGCTTCCGGTCATCCCGAAATGAACGATCAGCGTGTCGGCGCCCAGTCGGAAAAGCAGGTATTTGCTGCGCCGGTCGACCCGGTCGACGACGCGACCGACCAGCCGGCGGGGCAGATCGCGCGGAACCGGCCAGCGTAACCTATGGTCGTAAATCCTCACCGCCGTCACTTTCTGCCGTTCTACGTGAGGCGCGACCCCGCGACGCGTCGTTTCAACTTCCGGAAGTTCGGGCATCTGGAGGCGTCGAGTGGCGTTTGTTGCTCGGCCAAATATACCCTAAGATGCAACGAGGTCCGGCGAGGCGCAGGGCCTTGAATCGAAATCGACTGAGCTTGGCTTCCCTATTGTGACTTCCCTCCTTCGTTCCCTGTTGTTCGTCAGCCTGGTCGCCATCGTCGTGGCGGCCGGAGACAGCCGCGCGCAGACGCCCGCCGAGTCCGAGCAAGCCGACCGGACGACCGTCGCACCCGAGCGCCCCGCTGCGGCCGACGAGCTGACCCCGGAAGTGCTTTATCGCATCCTGGTCGGCGATGTCGCGATGCAGCGCGGCGATGCGGCGTTGGCGGCACGCGCGTATTTCGAAGCCGCGCGCGAGTCGCGTGATCCGGTGCTCGCCCGCCGCGCCACCGAGATCTCGCTGTTTGCCCGGCAGCGCACGCTGGCACTGGAAGCGGCGAAGCTCTGGCAGCAGCTCGATCCGAAGGCCGAACGCGCGCGACAGATGGTGGCCTCACTCGCCATCTCGGGAGCCGGATCCGATCTCAAGGCCGAGCTTCAGCGCGTGCTGATCGAAGCGGCGGCCAATGACAAATCGCTCGGCGACGCTTTCCTGCAACTCAATCAGGCGTTGGCCGCGCAAACCGACAAGGCCGCGGCGTTTCGACTGGTGCAGGATCTGGCGAGACCGTATCCGAAGGTTCCGGAAGCGTGGTTCGCCATCGCGCTCGCGGGTTACAACACCAAGCTGACCGATCCGGCGATCGCCGCCGCCGCGACGACTGCGGCGGACCGGGCGCTCGAGCTCAAGCCCGGATGGGACCGTGCGGCCCTGATCAAAGCCGACATTCTGGCCAAAGGGTCGCCCGATGCTGCGATCGCGTTCCTGAAGCAATTTCTTGCAACGAGCCCCGACGAGCGCGCCGTTGCCGGTGCGCTGGCGCAGATCTACGTCGAGCAAAAGCGCTTCGGCGAGGCGCGCGCGATCTTCCAGCAGTTGTGGGACGAGGAGCCGGAAGACCGCGAGTTCGAATTCGCCGTAGCGGCGATATCGCTGCAGATGAAGGATTATGCGACCGCGCAGCGACTGCTTGAAGAGCTCGACAAGGTCGGTTACGGCGACAAGGGTGTCGTGCCGTTCTACCTCGGCCAGCTGGCCGAAGAAACAAAGCGCTACGACGAGGCGATCGCCCGGTACCGCGAAGTCACCGAAGGCGATCGCGCCTGGCTCGCCAAGCTGCGCATCGGCGCGATGATCGCGAAGAAAGGCGACATCGCCGCGGGGCGGAGCTATCTGCACGGACTGACGCCGGAGTCGGGCGAGCGGCGCGTCGAGCTCGCACAGGCGGAAGCGCAGTTATTGCGCGATGCCGGCGACTACAAGACTGCGTACGCCGTTCTTACCGCGGCCCTGGAGCGCCAGGCCGATTCGGTTGACCTGCTCTACGATGTCGCGATGGTCGCCGAGAAGCTCGACCGCATCGACGAGGTCGAGTCGAGGCTCAAGCGGCTGATCGAGCTCAAGCCGGACAACGCGCAGGCGCTCAACGCGCTAGGCTACACGCTGGTCGACCGCACGCCGCGCACCGCGGAGGGACTGAAGCTGATCGAAAAAGCGCTGCAGATCGCGCCGGACGATCCGTTCATTCTCGACAGTATGGGCTGGGCCAACTACCGGCTTGGCAAGCTCGACGATTCGGAAAAATTCCTGCGGCGCGCGTTCGGCGACCAGGCGGACCCCGAGATCGCCGCGCATCTGGGCGAAGTGCTTTGGGCGAAAGGCGAGCGCGAGCGGGCCACCGAGTTGTGGCAATCGCAGCTCAAGGCCTCGCCCGACAATCCGGTCCTGATCGAGACGATGCGCCGTCTGGCGCACTAACGTCCGGTCGCCAGGTCGATGCCCAGGCTGCGCGGCATGTGCGCTCGCGCAGTCGCCGCGGCTGGCGCGGTACTGCTTTGTTCTTGCGCGCCGGCGCTGGTCGAGCAACCCGGCCCCGCAAGCGCGCTCGCGGCACAGGCGGCGACGTTCGAGTTGACCGGACGCCTGTCGGCGCGGCGTGGCAACGACGCGCTCAGCGCCAATTTCCGCTGGACGCATGAGCGGCAGCGCGACGAGCTCGACTTAAGCTCGCCGCTCGGCCAGACGATCGCGCGCTTGAGCAGCGACGCGAGCGGAGTACGTCTGCAAACCCCCGATGGAAGGGTCGAGACGGCGAGCGACTGGGCGGCGCTGACCACGCGCGCGCTCGGCTGGCCGCTGCCAGTCGAAGGGCTGGCATCCTGGATTCAGGGAGTGCCGCGCGACGGAGTGCCGGCGGCGGTCGACCGGGCAAGCGACGGGATGCCGGCTGCGCTGCGCCAGGATGGCTGGAGCGTCGTCTACCAGGCCTTCGAGCGGGGCAGCGACGGCTTGTCGCGCCCCAACCGCCTGACACTCGATTTCGCGGAGGTCGAATTGCGCATTGCCGTCGATTCCTGGCGATGAGCGAGAGCCGTATGCTGGTGCTGCCCGCACCAGCGAAACTCAATCTGTTCCTGCACGTGACCGGACGGCGCCCCGACGGCTACCACACGCTCGAGTCGTTGCTGGTGCTGATCGCGCGCGGCGACGTCGTTTCGCTGTCGCGGCGCGATGATGCCGATGTCGTGCGGCTTCGCGGCGCCGCAGGCGTGCCCGCGGAGGACGACTTGGCCGTGCGCGCGGCGCGGCTGCTGCAACGCTCATGCGGCGTTGCGCACGGCGTCACTATCGCGGTCGACAAGCGTTTGGCCGTAGGCGGCGGCGTCGGGGGCGGCAGCTCGGACGCCGCCACGGTCCTGCTCGGACTCAACCGGCTTTGGCAACTCGGGCTGTCAAGGCACGAACTGATGGGCCTCGCGCTCGAGCTCGGCACCGACGTTCCCTTTTTTGTGTTCGGCGAAACGGCGCGCGCACAGGGCGTTGGTGAAATGCTCGAGCCGGTCAGCCTGCCGCAAACCTGGTTCGTCGTGTTGTCGCCGCCGATCGAGGTCTCGACCAGGGCCATGTTCGCTGCTCCTGAATTGACACGACACAGCCAGTCCGCGAAAATGGCCGTCTTTTCCGAGGGATATGGCCGTAACGACCTGCAAGCGGTGGCGTCTGCGCGGTTCCCGGAGATCGCCGGCTGTCTTGCCGCGCTGTCGCGCGCGGCGCCAGCGTCGGCAGCGCGGATGACCGGATCGGGAGCGTGCGTTTTCGCCGCTTTCGCTTCCGAATATGCCGCGCAGCGAGCGCTCTCGCGGGTGCCGCGCGTGACAGAAGGCACCGGTGATGGCGCCGGTGGAAACGCCGGAGAAACGGCCGGATTTGTTGCTCGCGCGCTGAACCGCCACCCGCTGTGGTCGTTTGCCTCACGTTGATGTTCCCGCGCGCGAACGGTTTCCCTTGGGGAGTCGCCAAGTGGTAAGGCACCGGATTTTGATTCCGGCATTCGTAGGTTCGATCCCTACCTCCCCAGCCACCAACACGTCGGGCAGGCCCTCCGTTCGGGCGGCCTCCTCGCGTCTTCCATAGGCGGCGACGATGGCGTTCGAGCGGATGCGGATCTTCACCGGAAGCGCCAACCCGAAGCTCGCCGAGGCCGTCGTCCGGCACATGAACATCAGCCTCGGTCGATGCATTGTCGGCCGATTCTCCGACGGCGAGGTGATGGTCGAGCTGCTGGAGAACGTGCGCGGCCGGGACGTGTTCATCCTCCAGTCGACCTCGCAGCCGACCAACGACAACCTGATGGAAATCCTGGTGATGGTCGACGCGCTGAAGCGCGCCTCCGCCGGGCGCATTACCGCCGCGATACCTTATTTCGGCTATGCGCGGCAGGACCGCCGCCCCCGGTCGGCGCGGGTGCCGATCACGGCCAAAGTCGTCGCCGATATGCTGACGACGGTCGGCGTCAATCGCGTGATGACGATGGACCTCCACGCCGACCAGATCCAGGGATTTTTCAATATCCCGGTCGACAACATCTATGCCACGCCGGTGCTGCTCGGCGATCTGTGGAAACAGAACTACGACAACCTGCTAGTCGTGTCGCCCGACGTAGGCGGCGTCGTGCGCGCGCGGGCGATCGCGAAGCGGCTCGACTCCGATCTGGCGATCATCGACAAGCGCAGGCCGAAGGCGAACGTCGCCGAGGTGATGAACATCATCGGCGACGTAGCGGGTCGCGCCTGCGTGATCATGGACGACATCGTCGACACCGCCAACACCCTGTGCAAGGCGGCATCGGCGCTGAAGGCCAACGGCGCACAGAAGGTTCTGGCCTACTGCACGCATCCGGTTCTATCGGGCGGCGCCGTCGCGCGCATCGCCGAATCGGAGCTGGACGAGATCGTGGTGACCGATACGATCGCGCTGTCCGACGAAGCGCGCGCCTGCAAGCGCATCCGGCAGCTTTCCTGTGCGCAGCTCCTTGCCGAGACGATGACGCGCATTTCCAACGAGGAATCGGTCAGCTCGCTGTTTACCGAGTAGCGCCGCGAGCCCGCGGCGAGGGGCCCCACGCATTGCGTGGGGATCGCGCGAGGCGAGTCGGCGCAGCGGCCGACACTCGATGGGTTAGTTGCGCTGGCTGCTTGTGAGTTGCGAGCTAGGTCCGCCCGGCATGCGCAGCGACTCCCTTTGCAACGTCGGCCCAATTTAGGTTACAATTCAAGGCTTTCCCCGTCGCCGCCTGCCGGCGGCATTGTCGCCATCGCGGACGACCGCAGCGCCTGAGCGCACGGAAGGCCGCAGACAACAGGAGCAACATCATGCAGTTCGAATTTACCGCCTTTCCCCGCGGCACCGAAGGACGAGGCGCGAGCCGCCGGCTGCGCCGCACCGGTCGCGCACCGGGAATCGTCTATGGCGGCGCCGAGAAGCCCGAACCGATCGAGCTCGATCACAATGCCCTGATCCACGCGCTCAACAAGGAAGCGTTTCATTCGTCCATCCTGACGATGAAACTGGGCGAAGCCGAGCAGCGGGTGCTGCTGCGCGATGTGCAGATGCATCCGTTCCGGCACGAGGTGCTGCACATCGATTTCCAGCGGGTCGACGAGAACCGCAAGATCCACATGAAAGTGCCGCTGCACTTCATCAACGCCGAGCTCGCGCCCGCAGTCAAGACGACCGACGCCATCATCAGCCACGTTCTGACCGAGCTCGACGTCTCCTGCCTGCCCAAGGACCTGCCCGCATTCGTCGAAGTCGACTTGTCGCCGCTCGCGGTCGGACAATCGATACACGTATCGGATCTCAAGCTGCCCGCAGGCGTGACCGCGGTGACCCGGCCAGGCCCGAGCCCCGTCGTGGCGACGGCGGTCGTGCCGCGCATCGTCGTCGAGGTCGAGGAAGTCGCGGCACCGACGGCCGAAGCAGTGGCGGGCGAGGCGGCGGCTGCGCCGGCGGAAGGGGCCAAGCCCGGCGACAAGGCCGCGGAAAAGAGCGGCGAGAAGCCCGCGGAAAAGGGTGCCGACAAGGCGCCGGCCAAGAAGGACGACAAGAAATAAGCGCCTGGGGTACGCAAAGGGCCCGCCGGCGCTTGTCTCGGCGGGCCTTTTTGCTGTTTCGCCCCGGCCCTTGGCCCATCTGAGCTGATGCCATGGCGCATTCGTTCCGCCTCATCGTCGGCCTGGGCAATCCGGGACGCGAATACAAAGAGACGCGGCACAACGCCGGTTTCTGGTGGATCGAACGCCTTGCCGGGACACTGCAGGCGAGCTTCCGGACCGAAGCAAAATTTCAGGCGCAGGTGGCCGCGGCGCGCGGCGGCGACGGCGATCTGCGCCTCGCGATGCCGCAGACGTTCATGAATCGCAGCGGACTCGCGGTCGCCTCGCTTGCCCGCTTCTACCGGGTCGCGCCCGCCGAGATCCTGGTCGCACACGACGAGCTCGACCTGAAGCCGGGAGTGGTCAAGCTGAAGCAGGGCGGCGGCAATGCCGGACACAACGGCCTGAAGGACATCGCGGCCGCGCTGGGCAGCGGTGACTTCTGGCGGCTGCGGCTCGGCATCGGCCATCCGCGCGACGGTGCGCTGTCCGAACAGGAAGTTGCCGACTATGTGCTGCATCCGCCGCCCGGCGACGAGCGACTGCTGATAGCAGACGCGATCGCGCGGGCGCTGGCGATATGGCCTTGGCTCGCGCGCGGCGAGACCGAGCGCGCGATGCACGAGCTGCACACCGCGCCGCGGCCGCCACCCGCTTCCGAAGGACCGGCAAGCTCATGAGCCTCAAATGCGGAATCGTCGGTCTGCCGAACGTCGGCAAGTCGACGCTGTTCAACGCGCTGACCCGCGCCGGCATCGCGGCGGAAAATTACCCGTTCTGCACGATCGAGCCCAACGTCGGTATCGTCGAGGTGCCGGACCCACGGCTCGCGGCGCTCGCCGCGATCGCGCGCCCCGAGCGCGTGCTTCCCGCCGTGGTGGAATTCGTCGACATTGCGGGACTCGTCGCCGGCGCCTCAAAAGGGGAAGGACTCGGCAACCAGTTTCTGGCCAACATTCGCGAGACCGATGCCATTGCCCATGTCGTGCGCTGTTTCGAGGATCCGAACGTTGTGCACGTCGCCGGCAAAATCGATCCGGTATCGGACATCGAGACGATCAATACCGAGCTTGCGCTGGCCGACCTCGCCGCCGTCGACAAGCAGATGAACCGGTACGCCAAAGCGGCCCGGGCCGGTGGCGACAAGGAGGCAAAGCGGCTGGTGGCGGCGCTGGAAAAGATCATCCCCGCGTTGAATGATGCACGGCCGGCCCGCTCGGTCGACCTCTATCCGGAAGAGCTGGCGGTGTTGAAGCCGCTGTTCCTGCTGACGATGAAGCCGACGATGTACGTGGCCAACGTATCCGAGCATGGCTTCGCCGGCAATCCGCTGCTCGACCGGATCGAAGCCTACGCCGCCCGCGAGGGAGCGCCGGTCGTCGCGATCAGCGCGGCACTCGAAGCCCAGATCGCTGATTTGGACGACGCCGACAAGCAGATTTTCCTCGCCGACATGGGTCTTGCCGAAGCCGGGCTCGACCGCCTGATCCACGCCGGCTACAAGTTGCTCGGTCTGGAGACCTACTTCACCGCCGGGCCGAAGGAGGTCCGTGCGTGGACGATACATCGCGGCAGCACCGCGCCCCAGGCTGCCGGCGTGATCCACACCGATTTCGAAAAAGGCTTTATCCGGGCCGAAGTCATCGCCTATGATGACTTTCTTGCCTGCAAGGGCGAGCAGGGCGCAAAAGAGGGGGAAAGATGCGGCTCGAAGGCAAGGACTACATCGTCCGCGACGGCGACGTCATGCATTTTCGTTTCAACGTGTAGAACCGTGCTCCCGCTGCTCTCGTGAGCACGCCGGCGCTGCTGGTCGCCAGTCGCCCGCAATAATTCGACATGCGTCTCAAGTTTACCAAGATGCAGGGACTGGGCAACGATTTTGTGATGCTCGACGGCATTCGCCAGCGCGTCGAGCTCGACCGCGCCCAGATCGCGCGCCTTGCCGATCGTCATTTCGGCGTCGGCTGCGACCAGGTGCTGCTGGTCGAGCGGCCATCGCGCGCCGACGTCGATTTCCGCTACCGGATTTTCAACGCCGACGGCGGCGAGGTCGAGCAGTGCGGCAACGGCGCTCGCTGCTTCGTCCATTTCGTCCGCGATCAAGGACTGACGGCCAAGCGGAAGATTCGCGTCGAAACCCTCAATGGTGTCATCGAGCCGAGGCTTGAAGCCGACGGCCGGGTGCAGGTCGACATGGGCGTGCCGCGCTTCGAGCCCGAGGCGATTCCATTCGTCGGCGACAGCGCGGCGCCGACGCAGACCCTCGACGTCGCCGGCGCGTCCGTCACGATCAGCGCGCTGTCGATGGGCAATCCGCATGCGGTGCAGGTGGTCGCCGACGTCGAAACCGCGCCGGTCGCCACTCAGGGTCCGCTGATCGAACGCCATCCGCGGTTTCCCCGCGGCGCCAACGCCGGCTACATGCATGTCGTCGATCGCGCTAACATTCGCCTGCGCGTATGGGAGCGTGGCGCGGGCGAGACCTTGGCGTGCGGTACCGGCGCTTGCGCGGCCGTCGTTGCCGGAATACGGCGCGGCCTGCTCGATTCGACGGTTTGTGTACGAACTCGCGGCGGTGAGCTCACGATACGCTGGGACGGGGCGGGCGAACCGGTGCTGATGACCGGCCCGGCGCAGGTGGTGTTCGAAGGCGAGTGGCAGGTCGACGAATGAATGAAACCAACAAGGAAGCAGGGATGAACGCCGAGGCGGTCGCCGAGTATCTGAAGCAGCATGTGGAATTCTTCGAGCAATACGCCGATCTGCTTGCCGAGATCTACGTGCCGCACCCGCATGGCGGTCATGCGATTCCGATCGCAGAACGGCAGATCGTGACCCTGCGAGAGAAGAACGGCCAGCTCGAGTCGAAGCTGCGCGAGCTGATCCAGTTCGGAACCGACAACGATGCGATCAGCGAAAAGCTGCACCGCTCGACGCTCGCGCTCTTTTCCGCCGCGGACCTGGAGACGACGCTGGGTGTTCTGTACCACAGCCTGAGCGAGGATTTTCGCGTGCCGCAGGTGACGCTGCGTCTGTGGGGCAGGGTCCCCGAGCAGTCATATCTGCCGGAGCTCGCCGCGACCAGCCAGGAAATTCGTGAATACGCCGGCGCCCTGGGCGCGCCGTACTGCGGCACGCAAGCGCCGTTCGAGTCGCGTGACTGGTTTGAAGGCGGCGTGTCACTTGCATCGTTCGCGCTGCTGCCGCTGCGCACCCACCATACGTTCGGATTGCTGGCGCTCGGCAGTGAAGATCCGGGCCGCTTCTACGCGGGTCTCGGAACGATGCATCTGACTCGCTTGTCGGAGCTCGCCAGCGTCGCGACCGCTCGTTTTCTGCCGCAAGGCTGATCCCGGTGAGCGCTTCGGCCCGCGCCAGTCCGCCGCCGCGGGATGCGCGAGGCGAAGCGCTGGTCACGGCGTTCGAACGGCATCTGTCGACGCGGCCGGCGCACACGCGAAGCGCCTACCGCAGGGACGTCCGGATGCTGCAGCAACTGGCCGGCGACTTGCCGCTCGCCAAGCTGTCTCCCGCGGAACTCAGACGCTTTCTGGCGCTGCTGCATGCCCGCGGCTTGTCGGGCAAGAGCCTCGCGCGCGTACTGTCCGGCTGGCGCGCCTTTTATCGTTTCGCCATCGATCACGAGCCGTCGATCAAGGACAACCCGTGCGCGGGACTAAGGGCGCCGCGGTCGTCGCGCCATTTGCCGGCGGTCCTCTCGCCCGACGAGGCGGTGCGCCTGGTCGCAATCGCCGACGAAGACGTGCTCGCGGTGCGCGACCGCGCGCTGCTCGAGCTCGCATATTCGTCGGGCCTGCGCGTGTCCGAGCTTGCCGGGCTCGAGCTCGCGGCGCTCGATCTGGCCGAAGGCGAGGTGCGCGTGCTCGGCAAAGGCGCCAAGGAGCGCATCGTTCCCGTCGGCGAGCCCGCGCGCGTTTCGCTCAAGGCGTGGCTCGCGCTGCGACCGACCTTGCCCGCGCCCGACAGTGAAGCCGTGTTCGTCAGTCGCTCGGGAAGACGGCTGACATCGCGGGCGATCCAGCAACGCCTCGCCGGATGGGCGGTCAAGCGGGGACTCGCCCGGCACGTCCACCCGCACATGCTGCGGCATTCGTTCGCCTCGCACCTGCTGCAGTCCTCCGGCGATCTGCGCGCCGTGCAGGAGCTGCTGGGCCACGAGAGTATCGCCAGCACGCAGATCTATACGCACCTCGACTTCCAGTACCTGGCCAAAATCTACGATCAGGCGCATCCGCGGGCGAAGAAGCAGCGCGCGCGGCGCTGACGCACCGGGAAAAAAACGGGGCGCTTGCGGCGCCCCGAATCACACGGAGGAGAAACTCCAGACCGGACGTAGTCCCGGCCTACTCCACGCGCTCGCCGTGAAGACTGATGTCGAGGCCTTCGCGCTCCTCTTCTTCGGAGACGCGCAAGCCGACGACCATGTCGATGACCTTGAGGATGATGAAGCTGCCGACGCCGCTGTAGACCAGCGTCGTTGCGACCGCGCCCAGCTGCACCATGAAGTCCCCATCGGTGCCGCTGATGTCCTTGACGTTGAACACGCCGGTCAAGAGCGCCCCGACGATACCGCCGATGCAGTGCACGCCGAAGGCGTCGAGCGAGTCGTCGTAGCCGAACATCCTCTTGACGGCCGTTGCGGCGAAGAAGCACAGCACGCCCGCCGCGATCCCGATGACGAATGCGCCGGTGACTCCGACGAAACCCGACGCCGGCGTGATCGCAACCAGGCCGGCCACTGCGCCCGAAGCGATGCCGAGCACCGACGGCTTGCCCTTGGCAATCCACTCGGTGAACATCCACGCCAGCGCGGCGACCGCGGTGGCGAGCTGGGTGACGACCATCGCCATGCCGGCGCGGCCGTCGGCCGCCACGGCCGAGCCCGCGTTGAAGCCGAACCAGCCCACCCACAACAGCGAAGCGCCGATCAAGGTCAGCGTCAGGTTGTGCGGCGCCATCGGCTCCTTGCCGTAGCCCAATCGCCTGCCGAGCACCAGCGCGCAGACGAGGCCCGCGATGCCGGCGTTGATGTGCACGACCGTGCCGCCGGCGAAATCGAGCACGCCCTTTCCCGCCCAGTAGCCGGAGGGCTCCCACATCATGTGCGCGATCGGCGAGTAGATCAGCAGCGACCACAGGCCGATGAACCAGAGCATCGCCGAGAACTTCATGCGATCGGCGAAAGCGCCTGCGATCAGCGCGGGTGTGATGATCGCGAACGTCATCTGGAACGTCATATAGACCGACTCGGGAATCGTGAGCCCGAGGTGCGACACGCTTATCTTCCCGGCTTCTTTCTGGAACAGCATGCCGTTGAGGAACAGCCGGTCGAGGCTGCCGACGAACGGCCCGCCGGGCATGAACGCCAGACTGTAGCCGGCGATCACCCAGAGCACGGTGACGAGACACGTGATCGCGAAGCTCTGCATCAGCGTCGCCAGAACGTTCTTCTTGCGCACCATGCCGCCGTAGAACAGCGCGAGTCCGGGAACGGTCATCAGCAACACCAGCGCGGTGGACGTAAGCATCCATGCCGTGTCCCCGCCGCTGATCTTGTCGACGCCGACCAGCTGCGGCGACGTTGGCGCCGGAGGCGCTGCGGCAGCGGCTGCCGCCGGCGCGCTCGCATCGCCCTTCGCGGGCTCCGCTTTGGCATCGGCCGCTGCCGGCGCCGCGGCGGGCGCGGTTGCCGCCGGCGGCGGCGTAGCGGCCTTGTTGTCCTGCGCGAGTACCGCGCCTCCCGCGCATAGCGCGCCGATGACGGCGAGCAACGCAAACAATCGTTTCATGTTGTTCCCCTTAGAGCGCATCGGCACCGGTCTCGCCGGTCCGGATGCGCACGACTTGTTCGAGCTCGAAAACGAAGATCTTCCCGTCGCCGATCTTGCCGGTGTTGGCCGCCTTTTCGATCGCCTCGATCACGCGATCGAGCAGGTCGCTCTTGATCGCGGCCTCGATCTTGACCTTCGGCAGGAAATCGACGACATACTCCGCACCGCGATAGAGCTCGGTGTGTCCTTTTTGCCGGCCGAAACCCTTGACCTCGGTGACGGTGATGCCTTGCACGCCGATCGCGGACAGGGCCTCCCGGACCTCGTCCAGCTTGAACGGCTTGATGATCGCGGTTACCAGTTTCATTGTTTGCCCCTAGATGAATACGCGCGCGGCGAATCAGAACGTCTTCTGCACGAACACCGTACCGGTCGCCTTGCCGATATTGCGTCCGGCAAGCGTGTAACCGGCATCCTTGGCGTCGGAGTCGGAGTAGTACGCGCCGATGTTGTAGCCGTTGACCACCCAGGTCACGCCAAGCTTCCAGTCGGTGTAGTCGAAAACGTTGTTGCTGACCCCATTCGTACTACCCTGATAGTCCTGGCGGCCGATGTGGGCGTTGAACGTCCATGCATCGTTGATCGGATAGTTCGCCGACAGGTCGGCGTATCCGGCGTTGTCCGGCACGCCGAACGTGTGATGCACGCTGTAAGAGTATTTGAACGACACCCATTTCCACGATATCGCTCCATAGACCTCGGTCGTGTCCGGATTGGTCGCACCGCTGACATAGCTGCCCGGGTAGTAGTAATAGAGCAGACCGATGTCGGTACCCCAGTCGTCGTTGATCGCGTACTTCCAGCCGCCGTAGAAATCCCATTCCATGCTGCAGCCGTGATTGCACACGCCTGCGTCATGCAGCCAGCTGATATTCGAGGCCCAGGTGCCGAGGTAGATGCCGTTGGTGTGGGCGTAATCGAACCCGCCCTGGACTGCTGGCTTCTCGTCGGTCTGGGTAAGGCCCCGGAAAATATATTGGCTGTAAATGCCGAAGTTGCCGGTGATGGTGTAGTCGGGCTTGGCCTCGGGCGCGGGCGTGGGCGTCGGGGTTTGCGCTTGTGCTGAGCTGCCGCACAGGGCCGCGGCGAGAACAGCAAGCGAAACCATCTGGCGCAATCTGGCGTACATCGCTATCTCCTTGGCTGAATGACGAACAAAAAGTCCCTAACCACTCAGCACGAGCCATGCCATGCCATTAGTTATTTATTAATCAAGTGGTTACCGTCATGCGCCACCATCGGCGGCATGGCGACGGCCCCAGGATTTGCCCCAAGATAGTGCAGACTATCGGAGCGGCGCACGCCATTGGGACAGCCTCGGTTTCGCCCGGCGCAATGACTGATGCGCTTTGCTAGACTCGACCATCGATGGAAAAAGGAGGCCCGAATGCTCGACAGCAAAATCCTCGACGACGTCAGTGCGCGCGTGGCCGCGGCATTCGCTGCAAGCCCGGCCCGAGACGCTGAAAAAAACCTGAAGGCGATGCTGAGCGGCGCCTTGGCAAAGCTCGATCTGGTGACGCGCGCGGAATTCGATATTCAGGCCCGCGTGTTGCTGCGCACGCGCGAAAAGCTCGAAGCGCTGGAGGCGCGGGTCGCGGACCTCGAGGCCCGCACCGGGGCAAAACGGGCTAGCTGACGCGGGTTTGCCGATGGCGCTACGCCGCCATCCGCCTCACGCGTTCAGTTGCACCGGCGATGCGACGGCGGCCGCGAGCGCAGCCTCTGCCTCCGGCAACCACAGCTTCATGTCCATTTCGCCAAGCATCGCGACAGCCGTCGACAGTACGACACCCGCCTCGCGCTTGTTTGCCGCGTTCAGCAGGAGCTTGCCGATGCCGAGTCGGCAACGGGCCTCGAGCGGGCGCATTTCGAGTTCCACCGCGAGCGTTTGCGCTTCGCCGAAACGCGCCAGTGCGGAGTTGTCGGATGGCTGCTGGCGCGCGGCGATCTCGGCGAGGAGCCGCAACGCCTGCGCTTCGTAGCCGCGCTCCCTGCGTTCCCGCGAGCCGTCGAGCGCAAGCGTCGCGAGCCGCCGCGCCTCGTCGTGCCTTCCAGCCATCAGATAACCTTCGCTGAGCGGAATGGCGATGCGTGCTTCGGTGCCTGCGCCTTCGGCCCCCAGCTGGGCTGCCGCCTGGTCGAGCAGCGGGACGCTTTCGGCGATGCGTCCGCTCAGGGCGTAGGCGTCGCCGAGCAGCGAAGCGGTGAACGTGCTGAGGCGCGGCAACTCCCAGCGCTCGATCAGCGCGCGGCATCGCTCGAGCAGCGCAATCGCAGTGCGCAGGTCGCCCTGACTCAGGTAGAAATGTCCGAGGTAGGTCTGCGCAACGCCCTGGCTCCAGGGCTGGTTGCGCGCTTCGGCCAGCGTAATCGCCTCGTCGGCGTATACCCTCCCTTCGGCGAACTCGCCCAGGTCGCCAAGGCACCATGCAAGCAGGCCGCGCGAGAGCACCGCCGGGTATCCCGCCATCCCGAAACGCTGCGAGATCAGCTCGCCTTGCAAAGTCGCAACGACCTGCTTCAGGCCTTCGACAGCCTGCCGATAGTCGCCGCGCTGCTGGTGCGGATAGGCGAGGTAAAACGTCGCGATGACCTGCAACGGCGCATCGGCCAGCTCGCGGCCGAGCTCCAGCGCGCGGCGTCCGGTTTCGATGGCGCGATCGTGATCGCCGAGCGTGAAAAAATACGAGTACGCCATCCAGGAAAGGATGCGTGCGAGCCTGCGCTTGTCGTCGAGCGTCATGGCGATCGTCTCGGCTTCGCCCAGATGGCTCAGGATCTGATTGAACTCACCGAGGGGAACCAGCGCTTGCCGCATGTCCAATCGCAGATCGATTGCCTGCTCGAGCGTGCTCCGGCTTTCGGGAAGACGCTTCAGCGCGGACAGCGCCTGCTCGAAAAATGTCACCGCCTCGCGGTTGGCCGAACGGGCGACACCCTTGAGACCGGCCTGGCGCGCATAACGGAGCGCGTGCTCCCACATTTCTCCGCGAACCGCATGATGGACCGCGCGCTCGACGTGCTCGGCCAGCCGATCCGGATAGAGCGTCTCGAACGCACGCACGATGCGCGCATGCAGCGATTTCCTGCGCTCCTGCAGCAGGCTGTCGTATGCGACCTCGTACGTCAGCGCATGCTTGAACGTGTATTCCAGCGTCGGGAAAAGGTTTACCTCGTAGATGAACTCGGCGGCCTGCAGATGGCCGAGGCCGATCCTGAGCGCATCTTCGGTCAGCGCATCCCTGGCGCCTTCCGCTGCGGCGATCGCGCGCAACAGCGGGTACGGAACATCCTTGCCTACGACTGCCATCGTTTGCAGCAGCCGTTTCTCCTGCGCCGGCAGGCGATCGATCCGGGCCGCGAGAATCGCCTGCACCGTCGCCGGCACGCGAATGTCGGCAAACTTCCGCTTCAACCGGTACGAGCCCCGCTCGCCGCTCAGCGTGCCGGTCTCGACCAGTGAGCGAACGCTTTCCTCGAGGAAAAACGGGTTGCCTTCGGTCCGCTGGATAAGCAGCCGCTTCAAGTCGTTCAACGCGACGCCGCCGTGCGCGCGGCCGGCTGAGCCGGTGACTGCCGGCTTGCCGACGTCGGTCGCCGCGCCCAGCAGGGCGTCGAGCAGCGCCTCGGCACCTTCCACGCCGAACGGATCGACGCGAATCTGCGCATAGCAGGCCTTGCCTCCCCAGCCGTGCCGGTACTCGGGGCGGTAATTGACCAGCAGAAGGATGCGCGCCGTGGGCAGGCCTTCGATCAGCGCATCGAGCAGCGCCTCCGTCTCCGAGTCGATCCAGTGCAGGTCCTCGAAGACCAGAAGCAACGGCTGCTCGATGCTCTCGCGAAGCAGCAGGCGCTTGAGTGCATCGATCGTCTGCCTGCGACGCTTCGGCGGATCGAATTCCTGCCAGGCGCCGTCGCCGACCGGGACGTCGAGCAACGCCAGGAACGCCGGAAGGTCGGACTCCATGTTGCGATCGAGCGTCAGCAGCTTGCCGGTCAGCTTTTCTCGTATCGTGCGCGCGTCATCGCGAGGCTCGATGCGGCAATAGCTTTTCAAGAGATCGATCATCGGCCGCCACGCCGTCGCCTTGCCATAGGAAACCGAACTGCTCTCCAGCACCAGGCAGTTGCGGGCGCGGTGCGAATGCGTGAGCTCCCACACCAGTCGCGACTTGCCGACTCCCGGCTCTCCGACCAGAGCAATCATCTGGCCCTGGCCGCCTCGCGCCTTTTCGAGCGCGCCATGCAGGGTGGCGAGCTCGGCCTGCCGTCCGACGAATCGCGTCAGTCCGCGCGCCGCCAGCGCCTGCAGTCGCGTTCGGGCCAGGCCGGCCCCGACCAGCTCGAACAGCTCGATCGGACCCTCCAGACCCTTGATCGCCACCGGTCCCACCGACTGGACCTGCACATAACCTTCGACCAGTGCGAGCGTTTCGGCGGTGAGCAACGTCGTTCCCTCGCGGGCCAGCTGCTCGAGGCGAGACGCGAGATGCACGGTCTGGCCCATCGCGCTGTAATCCATGTGAAGATCGTCGCTGATCAGGCGCACGACGACTTCCCCGCTGTTCAGCCCGACGCGCGCATCGACCAGCGCGCCGTGAGTGCGCCGGGCCTGCTCGGCGAAGCGGCGCATTCCGTCCTGGAGCGCGAGCGCGGCGTAGCATGCGCGCAACGCGTGATCTTCGTGGGCGATGGGCGCGCCGAACAGCGCCATGATGCCGTCGCCCGATACCTGGCTTACCGTGCCCTCGTAGCGATGCACGGCCTCCATCATTACCTTGACCGTCCCGTCGAGCAGCTGCTGCGCCTCCTCCGTGTCCAGCGCACGTATCAGCTCGGTGGAACCCTTGATATCGGCGAACAGGACGGTGACCTGCTTGCGTTCGCCCTCGACCGCGCTTCGGGAAGCCAGGATCTTTTCCGCAAGATGGGGCGGTGTGTACGTCGATGGCGCGCCCGGTCCGGGACGCTGCACCGCGGCTCCGCCGCGCGGCGCAGCGGTCAGCTGGCCGCCGCAATCGGTGCAAAAGCGGCTGCCCACGCTATTGATATGGCCGCAGTTTGGGCACGCAAGCCCCAGCCGCGCACCGCACGCGTTGCAGAACTTGGCGGTGGTGGGGTTGTCGGCGTCGCAAGCGGCGCAGTGCATTTACGCTGTTCCTTCGAGTTGTCGCGTTCTCAGGCGGCGAGTATAGGGCGGCCGATGCTGCCGTTCAAACCGGTTGCGGCGATTCGTCGAACGACTGCTAACGTGTTCATCGCTTTTTCGGCTAGGCCTAATGGTCGAGATCGCCCGCCTCGCCGACTGATTAATCTCCTCGAATCGATCGAAGAAGTGCGAGGAGCAGTCAATGGCAGTCGCCGTCGTGCACAGCCGTGCACTGTCCGGCGTCGAGGCGCCGAGGGTTACCGTCGAGGTGCACCTCGCCGGCGGGCTTCCGGCGGTGCACCTCGTCGGATTGCCGGAGACCGAGGTGCGCGAAGCGCGCGATCGAGTCCGCGCAGCGCTGCAGAATGCCCACTTCGAATTTCCGGCGCGCCGGATCACGGTCAACCTCGCGCCGGCCGATCTGCCGAAGGAATCCGGCCGCTTCGATTTGCCGATCGCGCTCGGCATCCTGGCCGCGACCGGGCAGATTCCGGCGCCTGCGCTCGCGCAGTACGAATTCGCCGGCGAGCTCGCGCTGACCGGAGAGCTTCGCGCGATCCGCGGTGCGCTGGCGATGGTGCTTTCGGCGCGGCGCGATGGACGCGCCTTCGTGCTTCCTGCAGCGTCTGCCGCCGAAGCAGCGCTCGTTCGCGACGCGATCGTCCATCCGGCCGCATCGCTGCTCGAGGTCTGCGCGCACCTGACCGGGCGCACCCCGCTGCCGGTCCTGACGCCGCAGTCGCGAGGCGATTCGATCGCCGGCCCGGATCTGATCGACGTCCGCGGGCAAGCGCGTGCCAAGCGCGCGCTGGAAGTTGCCGCAGCCGGATCGCACAGCCTCCTGATGATCGGACCGCCAGGGACCGGCAAATCGATGCTGGCGCAGCGCCTGCCGGGCCTGCTGCCGCCGCTCTCCGAGGACGAGGCCCTCGAATCCGCCGCGCTGCAATCGCTGACCGGCCGTTTTTCTCCCGACGACTGGGGACAGCGCGCGTTTCGCGCGCCTCACCACACGGCCTCCGCGGTCGCGCTGGTGGGCGGCGGCAGTGATCCGCGGCCGGGCGAGATCTCGCTAGCCCATCACGGCGTGCTGTTCCTCGACGAGTTGCCGGAGTGGGATCGCAGGGTGCTCGAAGTGCTGCGCGAGCCGATCGAGTCGGGCCGCATCCATATCTCGCGCGCCGCGCGTCAGGCGACGTTTCCGGCCCGCTTCCAGTTCGTCGCAGCGATGAATCCCTGCCCGTGCGGCTATCTGGGCCACGCCGGCGGCAGATGCCGCTGCACGCCGGACCAGGTCGCGCGTTATCGCGCGCGGATTTCCGGTCCACTGCTCGACCGCATCGATCTTCAGATCGAGGTGCCGTCGCTCGCAGCCGACGCGTTGCCGGGACCGCGCCGGGCTGCCGTCTCCGGGGAGCCGAGCTCTACCGTGCGTGAGCGTGTCGCAGCGGCGAGGCGCCGTCAGCATCGTCGCCAGGCGAAAGCGAACGCATGGCTGGACGTCAAGGAAGTCGAGCGCTGGTGCGTGCCGAATCCCGACGGCGATGCGCTGCTGAAAAGCGCGTTCGCACGCCTCGCGCTATCGGCGCGGGCCTATCACCGGATTCTCAAGGTGGCGCGCACGGTCGCCGATCTTGCCGACAGTGACGCGCTGGCGGGAGCGCATGTCGCCGAGGCGATCGGCTACCGGCGGTTCGATCGGATAGCGTGAGCGCGCGAACGACGATCCGGACGGTGGCCAAGCGCGCGCACTCAGCGCACCAGCAGCGCCTGCCGTCCCAGCGAGGCGAGCGCCGAATCGAGCGCCGCCACGCGTTCCACCTCGGGCAGCGCCGGCCAGCGCGACGCGGCGATCTCTTCGCGCGTGCGGGTGCCGTCGAGCAGCGGCAGCAACGCGCGCTCGTCGTCCCGCAAGACGATCGGCTCGTGTCGCAGGTTCGCACTCGCCGAGCCGCGCGGCGCCTCGCGCCTGGCGATCGCGCCCGCCTCGGGCCGCGGTCCTGAGGCCAGCACGAACAGCGGCGCTGCGCGATGCAGCTCCGTCAGGCCACCCAGGTGCAGGCGCAGGATCTCGGCTGCCAGAACATCGCGCTCGGCCGACGCGTCGTGCGCGCCGATCTTCGCAGCCGCCTGTTGGTGCAATTGGTCGAAGGGGATCGCGAGCGGCCATTGCGCGGCCAGTATCGTCAGTGCGGACTTGACGATGCGGGTGGACGCCTCGACGCTTCGTCCCTCCGCAAAGCGAAAGATCTCGGCGCGATCCGAGGCGAGGTCGACCGGCGCCTCGTTGCGCTGCACCGGCGCCGCGACACGCAGCGCCATCACTCGGGCTGGCGAGAGCTTGCGATCGAGCGCCGCGCCCGCGCGGATCAACAGACTTTGGCGAAAGCTGCGACTCTTCAGAAAATCGAGAAATTGCTCGCGGCGCATCAATCCGGGCGCGATCCGGTTCAGCGTTGCGTCGGTCTTGGGCGAAAGCCCGATCGGCAGCATCGTCCGGATGTCGCTATCGCCGAGATAGCGCAGGCCCCGCGCGACGACACGCTCGACGAATTGCTCGAAATACACCGCCTCGTTCGTCTCCTCCAGGTATTCGTGCAGCACGTAGTAGTCCGGCTTTTGCCGGATGTGCTCGGCAGCCAGGCGCAGCAGCCGGCCGTAGGCCGAGTCCCGGTCCGGGACGGCTTCGGCGAGGAAGTCGAGGGTGGCGCGGGCCTTCGCGACCCGCGCCCGCGCATCCTCGACATCGCGCGTGTGGTAGAGCATCGCCTCGCGCACGGTGGAGAGCATGCGCCAGCCGGGCAGCGTGTTATAGCTGACGAACGCGATGCCGTTGGCGGCCAGCAGCGATGCGCAAAGCGCGAGGATTTTGTCCTGCACCGGCACGGGCACCCACGAATAGATGCCATGCGCGATGATGTAATCGAAGGCGCCCTGCGCTTCGTCGAAGGCCATGACGTCCATCGCCTGCAGGCGGATATTGCGCAATCCCAGCGCTTCGATTTCGGCCGCACCGTGGGAGATTTGCACGGCGGACAGGTCGATGCCGACAAAGGTCGAATCCGGATAGCTTGCCGCCAGTGGAATCAGGTTGCCGCCGGACCCGCAGCCGATTTCCAGTACGCGGGCCCGTCCGACATCGGCCGCGTCGAAACCGAACAGCGACGCAACCGTGGCCAGATGGTCGGGATGCGTCTGCCGCAGCGGCACGCTCTGGTAGGGAAATTCGTCGTAGCTGGTGCGAAGGGCGGCCGTCATGATCGTGCGTGCATTCGAGCGTATCATGCCGATCGTCGTCGGCGATGCCACCGCGTATCCGTCACGGCGCCAAGACCGGCGCGCAAATCCACGAAGTCCAGCGATGAATGCACACGACACGTCCCCGCTCGGCAAGGCGACCGGCTATCCCGATCGTTACGACTCGAGCCTGCTTTTTCCGATCGACCGCAGCGCGCAGCGCGAAGCGCTGGGGCTTCGCGGCGCGCTGCCCTTCGCGGGAGCGGATTTGTGGACCGCGTACGAAATATCCTGGCTCGATGCGCGCAACAAGCCGCAGCTCGCCGTCGGCGAATTGCGCATCCCCGCCGATTCCCCCGCGACCGTCGAATCGAAATCGCTGAAGCTCTACCTGGGCTCGTTTGCGCAGGAACAGGTTGTCACACGCGAGCGCCTGGGAGAGACGATCGCCGGGGATCTAAATCGCATCTGCCGGGCAGAGGTCGACGTAGTGCTGCATCCGGCGACGGCCGCCGCTGCGCCGGACATCGCCGAGTTGCCCGGCGTGTCGGTAGACAACGAAGACGGCGCCGCCACCGCCGCCGCACCCGATCCCGGGTTGCTGGCGGCGGGGGATGCGATAGTCGACGAGACGCTCTCCAGCGCGCTGTTCCGGTCCAACTGCCCGGTCACCGGTCAGCCCGATTATGCCGATGTGATGGTGCGTTACCGCGGGCCCCGGATAGCCCGCGCGTCGCTGCTTTCGTATCTGCTTTCCTACCGCAGGCATGCGGCCTTTCACGAAAGCTGCGTCGAGCGTATTTATGTCGATCTTGCCGCGCGATGCCGGCCGGAGCGCTTGACCGTCTACGCGCGCTTTACCCGCCGCGGCGGCATCGACATCAACCCGTTCCGAAGCAATTACGAAGCGCCGCCCGCCGCGTCGCAGCGAACGCCGAGGCAATAGCGCCAGCGGGGCCGATGCGCGTCGAGCGGCGCTTAGGCGATGTTGCAATGCGGTAGAATCGATCGGCGATGGATGCTCTCGCCGATCCAGAAGCCAGCTTGTCGGACGCGCCTGCCGAAGCCCCGCGGCTGCGCGAGATCCCGTACAACTACACGTCGTTCTCGGACCGCGAGATCGTCATTCGCCTGCTGGGCGAGCCGATGTGGCTGCTGCTGGCCGAATTGCGCGGCGAGCGTCGCACCGGACGCTCGGCGCGGATGCTGTTCGAAGTCCTGGGCGACATCTGGGTCGTCCAGCGCAACCCGTATCTGCAGGACGACCTGCTCGACAATCCGAAGCGCCGGGCGCTGTTGATCGGCGCGCTGCGCCATCGGCTGGCCGAGATCGACAAGCGCCGGCGCGCGATCGCCGACGCCGTCCGCGACGTGAAGGTCGGGCGCCTGGTCGACCGTGCATGCGAGGCAGTGGCTTCCTTCGAATGCTCGTTTCGCGAGACGGCGGAACTCCGCAAGCGCACGCGGCGCGTGCTCTCGCGCTACACACGCAAGGACAATATTGCTTTCGACGGCCTGGCGCGCGTCTCGCACGTGACCGATGCGACCGACTGGCGCGTCGAATACCCGTTTGTCGTTCTGCATCCGGATACGGAGAACGAGGTGCGTGGCCTCGTGCGGGGATGCATCGAGCTGGGGCTGACGATTATTCCGCGCGGCGGCGGCACTGGCTATACCGGCGGCGCGGTGCCGCTCGACGCGAAAGCGGCGGTGATCAACACCGAAAAGCTCGAGCGCCTGTCCGCGATCGAAAGAGTCGTCCTCCCCGGTCGCAGCGACGCCACTCCGGTGATCGATGCCGGCGCGGGTGTGGTCACCAAGCGCGTGATCGACGCGGCCGATGCCGCCGGGTTTGTGTTCGCCGTCGATCCGACGTCGGCCGACGCGAGCTGCATCGGCGGCAACGTCGCGATGAACGCCGGCGGCAAGAAGGCGGTGCTCTGGGGCACGGCGCTCGACAATCTCGCGTCGTGGCGGATGGTGACGCCGGATGCCGAGTGGCTCGAGGTCACGCGTATCGATCACAACGTCGGCAAGATCCACGACGCCGATGTCGCAAGCTTCGCGCTCGCCTACCACGCGGCGGCGGCGGACGGCGGCGTCGGTGCGCCGATCCGCACCGAGACGCTGTCGATCCCGGGCGAGCGGTTCCGAAAGACCGGGCTCGGCAAGGACGTGACCGACAAGTTTCTCGCCGGGCTCCCCGGCGTGCAGAAGGAAGGCTGCGACGGCATCATTACGTCGGCGCGCTTCATCCTGCATACGATGCCGCCGGCGATTCGCACCGTGTGCTTGGAATTCTTCGGCCAGGTTCGCGACTCGACGCCGGCGATCGTCGAGATCAAGCACTATATCGACACGCTCGCGGGCGCTGCGCCGGGCGAGCGCGTGCAGCTCGCCGGACTCGAGCATCTGGACGAGCGTTACGTCAAGGCAGTCGGCTACGCGACCAAGGCGAAGCGACACGGCCGGCCGAAGATGGTCCTGATCGGCGACATCGTCGGCGACAGCGACAATGCGGTCGCGCGCGCAGCCTCCGAGGTCGTACGCATCTGCAACGCCCGCGGCGCCGAAGGCTTTGTCGCGGTCTCGTCCGAGGCGCGCAAGAAATTCTGGCTCGACCGCGCCCGCACGGCGGCGATCGCCCGGCATACCAATGCGTTCAAGATCAACGAGGACGTCGTCATCCCGCTCGAGCGCCTCGGCGACTATACCGACGGCATCGAGCGCATCAACATCGAATTGTCGATCGGCAACAAGCTCGTGCTGTGCGATGCGCTTTCGGCGTTCTTCGCAGGGCCGCTGCCGGCGACGCTTTGGAGCGCCGACGCCGACGCCGCACCGGCGCAGGATGTACTGGACGGCAAGGTCGACGAGGCGCGCGCGCTGATCGCGGCGGTGCGCGCTCGATGGCAGGACCTGCTCGACCGGCTGGACGAGACCTTTCCCGCGCTGCAAAGCCGCGCCGAGCTCGTGTCCTGGAAAGCGGAGATCAAGGCTCCGCTGCAGGAAATCTTCGCCGGCGCCGTGTTCGCCCCGATACTGAAGTGCTGCGCCGACATTCATCGTTCGGTGCTGCACGGACGAGTCTTCATCGCGCTGCACATGCACGCCGGCGACGGCAACGTCCACACCAATATCCCGGTGAATTCCGACGACTACGCGATGCTGCAGCAGGCCAATGCGTCGGTGGCGCGCATCATGGCGCTGGCACGTGCCCTGGGCGGCGTCATCTCGGGCGAGCACGGCATCGGCATCACCAAGCTCGAATACCTGACGGCGGACGAGATCGCGCCGTTCATCGCGTACAAGCAGAAGGTCGATCCGGGTGGCCACTTCAACCGAGCCAAACTGCTCCCCGGCGCCGATCTGTCCGGAGCCTACACCCCAAGCTTCAGCCTGCTCGGCGCCGAGAGCCTGATCCTCGAGCAGTCGGAGATCGGACGGATTGCCGACTCGATCAAGGACTGCCTGCGTTGCGGCAAGTGCAAGCAGCCGTGCGCAACGCATGTGCCGCGCGCCAACCTGCTGTACAGCCCGCGCAACAAGATCCTGGCGACCTCGATGTTGATCGAGGCCTTCCTGTACGAGGAGCAGACGCGGCGAGGCGTGTCGCTGAAACATTTCGACGAGTTCGGCGACGTCGCCGACCACTGCACGGTCTGCCACAAGTGCCTGAACCCGTGCCCGGTCGACATCGATTTCGGCGACGTCTCGATCGCGATGCGCAACCTGCTGCGTCGCCAGGGCCACGCCAAATTCAATCCGGGAACGACAGCGGCGATGTTCTTTTTGAACGCGACCGACCCGACGCGGATCAAGCTGACCCGGAAGCTGATGGTGGTGTGGGGTTACTGGCTGCAGCGTCTGGCTTACCGCGTGGTGAAGCGGACGGGCCTTGCGGCGGCGCAGACCGGGCGGCCGCCGGCAACCGTCAGTGGGACGCCGCTGGTGACGCAGGTGATCCACTTCGTCAACAAGCCGATGCCGGGCGGCTTGCCGAAGCGCTCGGCCCGGGCGCTGCTCGATATCGAGGATTCGACCGTCGTGCCCATCATCCGCGACCCGTCGCGGGCCGCCGAGGAATCGGACGCTGTGTTCTACTTCCCCGGCTGCGGGTCCGAGCGGCTTTTCTCGCAGGTGGGGCTCGCCACGCAGGCGATGCTCTATCACGTCGGCGCGCAATGCGTGCTTCCTCCCGGCTACCTATGCTGCGGCTATCCGCAGACATCGGCAGGCAACGACGACAAGGGCCGGGAGATCATCACCGACAATCGCGTGCTGTTTCATCGCGTCGCCAACACGCTCAACTACCTCGACATCAAGACAGTGCTGGTTTCGTGCGGGACTTGCATGGACCAGCTGCAGAAATACGAGTTCGAAAAGATCTTTCCCGGCTGCCGGCTGCTCGACATCCACGAGTATCTGCTCGAAAAAGGCGTGAGGCTCGGCGAAGGCGAGCTCTCCGGCGTGCGCTACATGTACCACGACCCCTGCCACACGCCGATGAAGACCTACCAGCCGCTGAAAGTGGTCAATCAGCTGATGGGAACGAAAGTGGCGCTGAACGACCGCTGCTGCGGCGAATCGGGGACGCTGGCGTCGACGCGGCCGGATATCGCCACCCAGGTCCGTTTTCGCAAGGAGGAGGAGATGCGCAAGGGCGCCTCTGCGCTCCGCGGCGACGGCTTCGACGGCAAGGTGAAGGTTCTGACCTCGTGTCCGTCGTGCCTGCAAGGGCTGTCCCGATTCGCCGACGACGCCGGGACCGACGCCGACTACATCGTCGTCGAGATCGCGCGCCGCGCTCTCGGACCGGATTGGCTGCCGGATTACGTCAAGGCCGCGAACAACGGCGGCATCGAGCGCGTGCTGGTTTAGGTGCCGGCTGCGTGCCGGTGACCGACGCTGTCGCCGGGCGTGCGTTTAGCGCGTAAGAGCCAGGATCGGCGCTGGTGCGAGCGATGCCGAGGCGACCAGACGCGGCCCCGCGTTGGCGTTGAAAGTGGCACTGTCGACGACCGTCGTCGTGCCAAACATCGCCGCCAGCGTGAACAATGCCGCTGCAATCACGACTGCCGAGAGCAGGCGCTTGCCCGGCGCGAAAAAGACCCCGCGACCGCGCGAGGATCGCGCAGCGCGGGTTGGAGGCAAGCGGTAGCGGCGCGACGGCGCGTCGCGGCGAGCGTTTTCCGTCGCTGGCCGGCCGGCCGCTCGAAGTTCGCGATTTTCGTATCCGCCGCGCGCCGGCGATTCGCGCACGTTCAGCGGACGGGGCAGGTTGTATGCGAAGTCGGTGCACATATGGATCTCCAGATCGTGTCGGCCATGGACGGGTTATCGGTCGCTGGGCCCTTTCTCTGTTGTACACAGTCTGGACGTCCCAGCGCGCCGCCGCGCCGGCAGATTGCGCACCGGAAAACCCGACTATTCACGATGCCGCGCCCTCCCGGCGCCGTGCGGCGGCCGGCTGTCCGCCCGGCATGGCAGTTGTGCTATAAAGACTTGAATATGGCGCTGTCATGGTGACCAACCCAACCACGCCTGCGCAGGCGCAGGGCCACCCGTCCCTCGGCCAGCTCGCTTTCGCCGACGCCGACGGCTGCGCGACGTGGCTGCGCAACCTGCCGGTAACCAATATCCCGCGGTATTACGAAGAGATACTCGACCAGCTTCGGCGGGTGGGCGAGGCAGAGTTTGCGCCGCGCGAGCGCGGCCGCATCGCCGAGCTGATGCGCGAGCCGGTGAGCTTCCTGCATACCGAGCTCGCGCGACGTTATGCAGGCAAGCCTCAGCCGGCAGCAGCGCGCGAAAAGGAAGCCGCCGACCAGGCGCTTGCCCTCTGGCAGGCGTTATGGGTCCAGTACTCGGCATGCCTTAAGCCGCTGCTCGAAGGCGACGCCGAGCTGCAGGGCGTCAAGGCCAAAATCCTGCAGCGCGGCCTCTGGGTCGGCAAACAATTGGTGCTGGTGCACGGCCTGGCGCGCCGTACGCCGGGCGCCGCGGTCTGGCAGGAGCTGCATGCCTATTTCCGGCTGGCCGAAATCCTCGAGTGCGCCGTTACAGCGGTGTCGGACGACCTGATGCCCAATGCGATCGGACTGTCTTGTTACTCGACTTACGCGCATGCGCTGTTGCTCGACTTGGCCGAGCCATGCAGCATGACTGTGCGTCAGATCGAATTAACCGACCGCTGGCTGGCGATGTGGGCGCGCAAAATCTTTCCGTATGCACAGCAGCGCGAAACCGAAGGACCGGTGATCACCGTCGATCTGGACGGTCTCGGCGGCGCGACGCTCCATGCCGCCGAGCCGCGCCACGGCAGCCAGTCGATGCGTTATTGCTATCCGGCGAAGCTCACGTCGAGCGTGCGCGGACGACTGAAGCGCCTCGCGAGCGGAGCCAATCCCGCCGAGTTGCAGCTGGGGCACGATGTCTCCGCCGATGCGTGCTCGACGCTGCTGGCGCAGCTCGATGCCCACTGGTACGCGCTGCCGCTCAAGCGCGGTGCGGGCGGTGAATCGCAAACAGGGCTGGAGCTTTGCGCCGGCGGCCTCGGCGCCGCGTACTTTCGGGTGTCCGGGAAGACTTTCAACAGCAAGGACCTGGTCGGCCACCTTTCGTACCAGGGGACGCAGCACCTGGCCACGCTGGGCGCCCTTACCGACTACGATCGCAACAAGGACGAGGCCGAGCGCTCGTGGGCGTGGGAGCGCTGGCAGGGAAATTACGAATGGACCGCCGCGATGCTGCACCGCCCGGCCGTCGGCCAGTACCGCTGGCATCTCGATCAGCTGGTCGTCATTCGCGACGACGAGCGCTTGCGCTGCGGACATGTTATGCATGTCGCGCTAGACAGCCGCGATGAGCTGACCCTGGGAATCAAGCTTTGGCCAGGGGCGCCGACGGCGATCGCGGTGCGAGCGCTGACGACGATGCTGGTCGAAGAGGCCCCGATACCGACGGTGATCCTCGGCGCGACGCCCGATGAAAAACCCGCGATGCTCTTCCCGCCGCGGACGTTCACTGCCGGCCGCATCTTTCGCACCGTCGCCTCCGGGCCCGAGCGCCGCTTCCGCCTGACTCGCCTTTTGCAGCGCGGCGCCGATTTCGAGCGCGTCGCGTTCGACGAAATCAAGCCCTAGCTCGCGGGTCGGCTTCCGGTCCTTGGCGTCGACATGTCCAATCGTCTGGCGGGCGAAACCAGCCCCTATCTGCAGCAGCACGCGAGCAACCCGGTCGACTGGTATCCGTGGGGCGAAGAAGCGCTCGCCCGGGCGAGGCGCGAGAACAAGCCGATCCTGCTGTCGATCGGTTATTCGGCATGCCACTGGTGCCACGTGATGGCGCACGAATCGTTCGAAGACGAGGCCGTCGCGGCGCTGATGAACGACCTGTTCGTCAACGTCAAGGTCGATCGGGAAGAGCGGCCGGATCTGGACCAGATCTACCAGGCCGCGCATGCAATGCTCTCGCGAAGGACCGGCGGCTGGCCGTTGACGATGTTCCTGACGCCGCAGCAGGAACCCTTTTTCGGCGGCACCTATTTCCCGAAGACCTCGCGTTACGGCCTGACCGGTTTCGCCGACCTGCTGCCGCAGCTCGCGCAGGCGTATCGCGAACAGGGAGAGGCGATCGCCGAGCAGAACGAGCGGCTCAAGGCTGCACTCGCGCTGACCTTGCCCGAGCGGGCCGATGCCACCGCGCCGCTGCCGGCGGCGGCACCAGCGAGAGCCTATGCATCGCTCGCGCAATCGTTCGACCCGGTCGACGGCGGCTTTGGCCAGGCGCCGAAATTCCCGCACGCAGCCGAGCTGGACTTTTGCCTGCGCCGCTACGCCGCGACCCGTGACGAGCACGCGCTGCGCATGGTTCGCGTCACGCTCGCGCGCATGGCGGAAGGCGGTATTCACGACCAGCTGGCAGGCGGATTCTCGCGCTATAGCGTCGACGGCGAATGGACGATTCCGCACTTCGAAAAAATGCTCTACGACAACGCAGCGCTGCTCGCGCTATACGCCGATGCGTGGCGCGCCACCGGTGAACCCGCCTTCGAGAAAACCGCACGGGGGATCGTGGCGTGGCTGCAAGCAGAAATGCGCGCACCCGACGGGGGTTTCTATTCGAGCCTCGACGCCGACAGCGAGCACGAGGAAGGCAAGTTCTACGTGTGGACGCCCGATCAGGTGAAGGCGGAGCTCGATCCGGGCGAATACGCGGTCGCCGCACTGCACTGGGGCCTGGACCGGGCGCCGAACTTCGAGCACGCGGCATGGCACCTGAGAGTCACGGCACCGCTCGAGCAGGTTTCCCGCGAGCTTTCGTTGCCGCTGCCCGAGGTCGAGGCCAGTCTCGAGGCTGCACGCGCCAAGCTGCTGGCGGCGCGCGCAAGACGCGTCCGCCCCGGCCGCGACGACAAGCTCCTCTGCTCGTGGAACGCGCTGATGATCGCTGCGCTGGCGCGTGCCTCCCGCGTGTTCGGCGAGCCTTCGTGGCTCTCGGACGCACAGCAGGCGACGGACTTCATCCGGCGCGCAATGTGGCGCGATAAGCGGCTGCTCGCGACGTACAAGGATGGACGCGCGCACCTGAATGCCTATCTCGACGACCATGCCTTTTTGCTCGCGGCCTTGATCGAGCTTCTGCAGACGGCGTTTCGCGCGGAGGACTTGTCTTGGGCAATCGAAATTGCCGATGCCTTGCTCGCCCGCTTCGAGGATCGCGCCGGTGGCGGATTATTTTTCACCAGCGACGACCACGAAAGCCTGCTGCTGCGGCCGAAGCCCGGACACGACAACGCCACACCGGCCGGCAACGGCATCGCCGCGCAGGCGCTGATCGCGCTCGGCCACTGGCTGTCGGCCCCGCGCTACCTCGACAGCGCCGAGCGCACGGTTCGTGCATTCGGCCGCGAGCTGGCCGCGCGGCCGGCCGGCTTTTCATCGCTGCTGGTCGCACTCGAATCCTGCCTCGAGCCGCCTGCGATGCTGTTGCTGCGCGGCGAGCCCGCCGCTTGCCTGTCTTGGCAGCGCGGCGTCGAGCGTCAGTATCGTCCGTCGCTGCAGACGCTCAACCTGTCGAATCTGCAGGGGCTGCCGGGTGCGCTGGCGAAGCCCCACGAGTCAGGCGCCGGGCCGGTCACTGCCTGGCTTTGCCGCGGCACCGTATGCTTGCCGCCGCTGCACGCGCTGTCCGACCTGGACGCAGTTCTCGCGTCTTGAGCGGCGGGCCGTTGGCAGCGTCGACGGCGTTCCGGTACCATGACCGCCGATCTGCGGCACCTTCGGAGAAAAAATGAAACGTCACGGAATCGCGCTCGCCGCCGTCCTGTTTGCCGTCGGCAACGCGCACGCAGCGCTGGACAATGCCGCTGCGCAGGCGCTGATGCAAAAAGACGGTTGCGCCGCCTGCCATGCGATCGACAAGAACGTCGTGGGCCCGTCGTATCAGGACGTCTCCGCCAAATACAAGGGCGACAAGGATGCGTTGGCCAAGCTGAGCAACAAGGTGAAAAAAGGCGGTAGTGGCGTCTGGGGTTCGATCCCGATGCCGCCGAACGCTCAGGTCAGCGACGCCGACATCAACACTCTGGTCGGCTGGATTCTGACGCTGAAGAAGTAAGCTCAGAAGGTCGTCGCCGGTCGGCCGCGCGCTGCCGGTGTTTTGACAGCCGTGGACGCGGCCGGTAAGCTTGCCCGGCTCGTGCAGGAGAGGGCAGCCGCACCTTGGATCGGCTGCCGCCGAAGGCGTAACTCCCGCGATCGCTCAGGCAAAAGGACTGCGCGAGCCGTAAGTCACTCTGGAGAGCGGCCGCGCGCTTGATGCAGCGGTCCACCGAAGGGGCACCGGCTCAAGCCGAAGGGCGAAGGCCGCAATCTCTCAGGTAAAAAGGACAGACGGGGCGAAGCCGACATCACGGCCTCGCCCTTTTTGCTGCCTGGGAGGCGCGTTGCTCAAGCAAACCCCGCTCCATGCCATTCATCGCGCTGCCGGCGCCAGGATGGTCGATTTCGGCGGTTGGGACATGCCGGTCCACTACGGCTCGCAGATCGACGAGCATCACGCGGTGCGCCGCGGCGCGGGAATGTTCGATGTCTCGCACATGCTTGCGGTCGACATCGAACCGCGCGAGCCGGCCGCGAGCCAAAGCGGGGCCCGGGACTTCCTGCGTGGCGCTCTGGCCAATAATGTCGACAAGCTGACCATACCGGGCAAGGCGCTTTACTCCTGCCTGCTGCGTCCCGACGGCGGCGTGCTGGACGACCTGATCGTCTATTTCCTGCGCGAAGACTGGTTCCGGCTGGTCGTCAATGCCGGCACGGCCGACAAGGACCTCGCCTGGCTCGGCGCGCTTATCGCCGAGCGTGGCCCGCAACTCAAGCTGACCCCGAGGCGCGACCTGGCGATGGTCGCGGTGCAAGGCCCGCAGGCGCGCGACCGGGTCTGGACCGTCCTGCCGGCGTCGCGTGCGGCGAGCGAATCGCTGAGACCGTTCAACGCCGTGCAGGCCGGCGAGTATTTGATCGCGCGCACCGGCTACACCGGCGAGGACGGTTTCGAAATTACGCTGCCGGCCGCGCTCGCGCCCGACTTCTGGCAGGCGTTGCAGGCCGCGGGCGTCAAGGCCTGCGGGCTCGGCGCGCGCGACACGCTGCGCCTGGAAGCCGGAATGAATCTGTACGGACAGGACATGGACGAAGCCGTCAATCCGCTGGAGTCCGGCCTCGCGTGGACCGTCGACCTGACGAGCCCGCGCGACTTCGTCGGCAAGGCGGCGCTGCTCGCCGCGCATCCGTCGCGGCAGCTCGCGGGCCTCGTCTTGCAGGACCAGGGCGGCATACTGCGCAGCCACCAGCAGGTAACAACCGCGCACGGCGACGGGGAGGTCACCAGTGGCGGCTATTCGCCGACGCTGAGCCGGTCGATCGCGCTGGCCCGCTTGCCCGCCCGCGTCACGCCGGGTGACATCGTGCACGTCGACGTGCGCGGCAAGCCGCTGGCCGCGCGCGTGGTCAAACCGCCGTTCGTGCGCAACGGCAAGAGCCTGATCAACTGAGTCAAATACCGATGACGCAGCCTGCGCATCGATTCACCACCCTGGCATGGAGCCCTATCCGATGAACGTACCCGCAGACCTCAAGTACACCGCAAGCCACGAATGGGTCCGCAGCGAACCGGACGGTACGATTACGACCGGCATCACCGATCACGCGCAGCAGGCGCTGGGCGATCTCGTTTTCATCGAATTGCCTCAAGTCGGCAGAGCGCTCAAGGCGGGCGAAGCCTGCGCGGTCGTCGAATCGGTCAAGGCAGCCTCCGACGTGTACGCGCCGGTCGCGGGCGTCGTGCTCGCGGTCAACGACGCGGTCGTCGCCGCGCCGGAAAAGATCAACGCCGACGCCTACGGCAACTGGCTGTACCGGCTGAAGCCCGCCAATCCTGGCGATGCGGCCAAGCTGCTCGACGCAGCCGGCTACATCGCGGCCGCGGGCGAATCCTGATCGACCGGAGAACGAAGCAATGGCTATGAGCGAACCCGGACCGGCGCCAGACGCGCAGCTCGCGCTTCAGCTTGCGCGAGCTCGAACAGCACCGCGGCTTCGTCGACCGGCATATCGGCACCGACGACGCCGACCAGGCGGCGATGCTGCGCACGCTCGGCTTCGCCACGCGAGGTGCGTTGATCGACGCGATCGTCCCGGCGGCGATAAGAAGCCGCAAGCCGCTCGCGCTGCCTGCGGCGAAAGGCGAGGAGGAAGCGCTCGAGGAGTTGCGCAGTCTCGCTGCGAAAAACCGCGTCTACACGACGTACATCGGGCAGGGCTACTACGGGACCTACACACCGGGCGTGATCCTGCGCAACGTCCTCGAGAATCCCGCCTGGTACACCGCGTATACACCCTACCAACCGGAAATCTCGCAGGGACGGCTCGAGGCGCTGGTCAATTTCCAGACGATGGTCTGCGACCTTTCCGCGATGGCGATCGCCAATGCCTCGATGCTCGACGAAGCGACCGCCGCGGCGGAAGGCATGGCGCTGTGCCGGCGCGTGAGCCAGCAATCGCAGCACGACCCTGTACGTGGCTGCCGACGTGCTGCCGCAGACGATCGATGTCGTGCGAACGAGGGCCGGGCCGCTCGGCATCGCCGTCACCGTCGGACCCGCCGAGGCGGCGGCGGACGCCGACTGCTTCGCGGTCATGCTGCAATACCCTGGGGCGGACGGCGCCGTGCGCGACTATCGCGAGCTCACCGCCAGGCTGCATGCCAAGGGCGCGCTGGTGATCGCCGCGTCCGACTTGCTTGCGCTGACGATGCTGACTCCACCAGGCGAATGGGGCGCCGACGTCGTCGTCGGCTCGAGCCAGCGCTTCGGCGTGCCGATGGGATTCGGCGGCCCGCATGCCGCATTCCTCGCCACGCGCGACGAATTCAAGCGCAGTCTGCCTGGACGGCTGGTCGGCGTCAGCGTCGACGCCAACGGCGACCCGGCATATCGACTGGCGCTGCAGACGCGAGAGCAGCACATCCGCCGCGAAAAAGCCACGTCCAACATCTGCACCGCGCAGGTGCTGCTCGCCGTGATCGCCAGCATGTACGCCGTCTATCACGGGCCGCATGGCCTTTCGACGATCGCCGCGCGCGTGCACCGACTGACCGGCAATCCTGCGCGCCGGACTCAAGCAACTGGGTCTCGACAGCGTCAACGACGACCTTCTTCGATACGCTGACGATCGCCACCGGCGCGCGCACCGGCGCAATTCATGAGCTCGCCACCGCGGCGCGTGTCAATCTGCGCCGTATCGACACCACGCACATCGGCATATCGCTGGACGAAACGACGACGCGCGACCGGGTGCGGCTTCTGTGGACGATTTTCGCGGCCGAGGGCGCCGCGCTGCCCGATTTCGACGCGATCGAGCCGACGGTAGTCGACGCCTGGCCGCCGGCCTTGCGCCGCACGACGCCGTTTCTCACGCACCCGATGTTCAATCGCTATCACTCCGAGACGGCGATGCTGCGCTATCTGCGACGCCTGGCCGACAAGGACCTCGCGCTCGACCGCGCGATGATTCCGCTGGGCTCGTGCACGATGAAGCTCAACGCGACGAGCGAGATGATCCCGGTGACCTGGCGCGAGTTCGCCCACATGCACCCGTTCGCGCCGGCCAACCAGACGGTCGGCTATCGCGAGATGATCGCCGGCCTCGAGCGCATGCTCTGCGCAATCACCGGATACGCGGCGGTCTCGCTGCAGCCCAACGCCGGTTCGCAGGGCGAGTTCGCGGGACTGCTGATCATCAAGGCCTATCACGCCTCGCGCGGCGAAGGCGCACCGCGACGTCTGCCTGATTCCCGC
Source organism: uncultured beta proteobacterium (assembly GCA_963828595.1). Lineage (GTDB taxonomy): Bacteria > Pseudomonadota > Gammaproteobacteria > Burkholderiales > Casimicrobiaceae > PALSA-1003. The sequence continues at coordinate 511,597 of CAWHEN010000007.1, read as the reverse complement.
GTCGGCGCACGGCACCAATCCGGCGTCGGCGCAGATGGCCGGCATGCGGGTCGTCGTGGTCGCATGCGACCGCGAAGGCAACGTCGATCTCGGCGACCTCGAGGCCAAGGCCGGCGCGCATCGCGCCGATCTGGCGGCGATCATGGTGACCTATCCGTCGACGCACGGCGTGTTCGAAGCCGGCATCCGTGACATCTGCGACATCGTGCACGCCCACGGCGGCCAGGTATACGTCGACGGCGCCAACCTGAATGCACTGGTCGGCCTGGCCGCGCCCGGCGAATTCGGCGGCGACGTCTCGCACCTGAACCTGCACAAGACCTTCTGCATTCCGCACGGCGGCGGCGGACCCGGCGTCGGCCCGGTCGCCGTAGCCGCGCATCTCGCGCGCTTCCTGCCCGGTCACCGGATCCTGCAGGGCAGCGTCGATGCCGGCGCCGAGCGCATCGGACCGGTGTCGGCGGCGCCGTATGGCAGCGCGAGCATCCTGCCGATTTCGTGGATGTATATCGCGATGATGGGCGGCGACGGCCTGCGGGCCGCGACCGAGTCGGCGATCCTGGCCGCGAACTACATCGCGAGGCGTCTTGCGCCGCATTATCCGGTGCTGTATTCGGGACCGGGCGGCCTGGTCGCGCACGAATGCATCGTCGACTTGCGGCCGCTGAAGGACCATAGCGAGGTCACCGTCGACGATGTCGCCAAGAGCCTGATCGACTACGGATTCCATGCGCCGACGATGAGCTTTCCCGTTCCCGGCACGCTGATGATCGAGCCGACCGAAAGCGAGTCGAAGTCCGAAATCGACCGCTTCGTCGAAGCGATGATCGCGATCCGCGAGGAAATCCGCACGATCGAGCAGGGCCGGATGGATCGCCGCGACAATATGCTCAAGAATGCGCCGCATACGGCCGCGAGCTTGCTCACCAATGACTGGAACCATCCGTACGGGCGCGAGCAGGCGGCCTATCCGGTGCCCGGTCTCAAGGAGCACAAGTACTGGCCTCCGGTCGGCCGCGCCGACAACGTCTACGGCGACCGCAATCTGTTCTGCAGCTGCGTCCCGGTGGCGGACTACGCGTGATGGCCAGGGCTTGAAAGTCCTCGTTCTCGGCGCCGGAGTCATCGGCACGACGTCCGCCTGGTATTTGCGCGAGCAGGGCCACGAAGTCACGGTAATCGACAGGCAGCGTGTCGCCGGGCTCGAAACGTCGTTCGCCAACGGCGGCCAGATCTCGGTTTCGCATGTCGAACCATGGGCCAATTCCGCGGCGCCATGGAAGATCCTCAAATGGCTCAGCCAGCCGGATGCGCCGCTGCTGTTCCGGCCGCGGCTCGACTGGCAGCAATGGCGCTGGGGAGCGCAGTTCCTGTTCGAATGCCTGCCCTGGCGCACGCGGCGCAACATGCTGCAGATACTCGCGATCAGCAAATATTCGGGCGAGATGTTGCGCGAGCTTCGCGCAACGACGATGCTTGCCTATGATGATCTGCAGCGCGGCATCCTGCAGATTTACACCGACCGCGCCGATTACGATGAGGCCGCGGCGGCGGCGGAGCTGGTGCGCAGTTACGGCATCGCGCGGGACGTCAAGACGGCGGCCGAATGCGTCGCGATCGAGCCGGCGCTCGAGACGAGGCGCGATTGGATCGTCGGCGGGACCTATACCGCGAGCGACGAAAGCGGCGATGCGCGCAAGTTCACGCAGGGGCTCGCCGCGCGATCGTTCGCGCGCGGCGTCGTCTTTCGGTTTGGCGTGACGATCGATTCGATCGATGTCGCCGGCGACGCCGTTTCCGGCGTGGTTGCGCACGTCGCAACCGCCGACGGCGAACCACGCCGACAGCTGCTGACCGCCGACGCCTACGTCGTCTGCCTGTCGAGTTACACGCCGCGGCTCTTGGCGCCGGTGGGCATCCATGTCCCTGTCTATCCGGCCAAGGGCTACTCCGCGACACTGCCGATCGTCGATATGGCCGCGGCGCCGTCAGTCAGCGTCACCGACGATGCCAAAAAGATCGTGTTTACGCGCCTGGGCAATCGGCTGCGCGCCGCCGGAACCGCGGAGCTCTCCGGCTACAATCTCGACCTCAATATCGTGCGCTGCGAGGCGCTGACGCGCCGCGCCGGCGAATGGTTCGGCGACGCGATCGACACGACGCGCGCCGAATACTGGACCGGCTTGAGGCCTGCGACGCCATCGAACGTTCCGTTGATCGGCAGGACGCGCTATCCGAACCTCTATCTGAATACCGGTCACGGCACGCTCGGCTGGACGATGGCGGCGGGGTCGGGCAAGGCGATCGCCGACCTGGTTTCGGACCGCAAGCCCGATATCGACTTCGACTTCGTCGGCTACTGAGGGCTATGTGCGGCGACTGGGCTGCGTCTAGCGCAGGATCCAGATAACCGCGACCAGCCACGCAAGCGCGGCCGCCTGCAAATGGCGGTCGCCGACGAATAACCCGCTCGGGTCCTCGGCGGCATGCCCATTCCCGAGCAGATACAAATAGCGAAACAGCGCGAAGGTGACGATCGGCACCGTGTAGACCAGATCGGCGCTGCCGTGCAGCGCGATCGTCTGCGGGCTGATCGTGTAGAGGCTGTACGCGATCAGCGTGCCGCTGACGCAAACGACGATCAGCCGGTCGAGCAGCGCCGGCGAATATTCGGCGAGCACCGCGCGTCCTGGCGCACCGGCAACGGCGGTCTCCGCTCGGCGCTTGCCGAAACCCAGCAGCAAGGTCAGCATCAGGCCGCACATCAGGAGCCACGGTGACGGCGCAATGCCGACGCCGACCGTCCCGGCCAGAATGCGCAACAGAAAGCCGAACGATAGCGCGAAGACATCGACGATGACGATGCGCTTGAGCAGCAGCGAGTACATGAAATTCAAGACGAGGTAGGCGACGAGCACGGCGAAGAGCGCAGCGCCGACCCAGGCGCCGAGTGCCAGGGCGGCAACAGCCAGGAAGGTGGCCAGCGATGCCGCCGCGGCGCCGCCGATGCGGCCGCTGGCGAGCGGTCGATCGCGCTTGGTCGGATGCGCACGATCGGCGTCGCGATCGCGCCAGTCGTTGCCGATGTAGACGGCGCTCGCCAGCAGACAGAACGCGATAAAGGCGAGAGCGACCTGTTGCGCTAGTGCCACGTCGTGCCAGGCGCGGGCGAACAGGAAGCCGGCCCAGACGAACGCATTCTTGATCCATTGCTGCGGCCGCAGAAGCTGCCAATAATGCATAATCGTTTCCCTTCACCGCCCACGCCCTCAAGGCCCGACTTCGCCAGCACGAATGCGCGCCGCGCCGCACTCGCTGTTCACGATCCGGCCCTATGATGCCTGAGCGCTCCCGTCCCGTGGCGCGGCTTGCCGCGTTGCTGTTGCTAGCGCTTGGCGTCTGGCGCATCGCGGTGGTCGTCGCCGCATCCCCCATGCTGGGCTACGCCAACCAGTTCGACATGGGACGGACTTCGGCTTGCTTTGGGCTCTGGCCAGATCTGCCAGAGCCGGCGCGCTATGAAGCACACCCGCAGGCGCCGATCGCGCGCTACGTTCGAGGTGAGCAAAGACCGGCCGAGTGCTATCGCAGCAGCGAACTCGCCCTCGTCGCGGTGGCACTGGCGATCGCGCCGCGTGACGGCCCGGTCGATCTGCGCCTCGTCGGCGCCGTCAAGGGTGCGGCGCTGATCCTGGTGGCGCTGGGGCTCGACGCGGCGCTCAAGCGGCGGCGGGCCTGGGCGCTCGCTAATGCGGCGGTGTTCGCATTCGTGCTTGCCGATCCGATGACCACACTCTGGCTCAATACGCTCTATACCGAGTTCGGCGCTTTGCTCGGCGCTTACGCCTCGATCGGGCTCCTGCCCGCACTGGTCGTTCGGGAGCCGCAGTCGGCGCCGCCTCGCTGGACGCTATTCGGCTTCGTCTGCAGCCTCGCCGTGCTGGGCATGTCGCGACAGCAGCATCTGTTGCTGCCGGCAGTGCTCGCGCTGCCGGTGCTCGTTTCTCTGTGGCGGAAGGCGCGCGGGATCGCGCTCGGATTGGCCTTGTGGGTGCTTGCGATCGCGCTCGCGCAGGCAACGATCGCCCGGCCGGCGACGATCACCGCCGCCAATAACGCCGACGTGGTGCTGGGCGCGATCCTGCCCGCATCGCGCGACCAGGCGCGCACGGCGGCTCGACTCGGACTGCCCGAGCGTTGCGTACAATCGTCCGGCGCGAGCTGGTACGAGACGATGGGCGAGTCGCTCGCTGCGACTTGCCCCGAGGCGCTGGCCATGCCGCGGCGCGCGCTGGCCGCCGTCGCGTTCGCCGAGCCGTTGACGATCCTGCGGGCGGTATTGCGCGGGCTGCCGCAGCTGCAGGACTGGCGGCTGGGCTACCTCGGCAGCGTCGAAGATCGCGATTTCGCCGGCAGCGAGGCCGTGCGCGCGGTCGCGGGCCCTGCGGCGATCAGCCTCGCGCCCGCGGTCACTGCGCTGCCCGGAAAGGCATTTGCATTCGTCCTCGGCGCCTCGCTCGCATTGCTGATCGCGAGCGCCGGCGCGACGCTGCTGGCATCGATCCGCGGAAGACCGGCGCCTTTCGCGCTGGTGATCTATGCGCTGACGGCGACGGCGTGGTACGCGATACTGACGTCGATTCTGGGCGACGGCTATGTCGAAATTCCGCGCCACGCGCAACTGGCGGCGCCTTGCCTTACCGCGAGCTTGCTGATCGTCGCCTGCGCCTTGCTCGCGGCGATGCTGACCGCTGCCCGCCGCATCGCCGGGATTGCGCCCGACGCGCCGGCAACGCTGTCCATCGTCGTCGCGTCGCTCGCGATCGCGACGATCGGCTACATCGCGTTGCGCACAACGATTGCCGCGATGCCGCTGGCAACCGGCATCGTCGATCGTCCGAAGCAAAACCGTGTGCCGGACGGCGCGGTGGAATTCGTCGGCTGGGCGCTCGATCCGCGTGGTGTCGCGCGCGTGGAGTTGGTCGCCGACGGTGGTGACGTCTACCGGGCCGATTACGGTCGGCCGTACGCTGGAGCGCGAGGCGAGCCGCTGGCGCTGTATTTTCCGGGCTATCCCGATGTCGCGCTGCCGGGATTCGCTGTCAGCCTGCCGCCGCAGGCGCTCGCCGCAGGCAGCCTCGGCGTGCGGACCTTCGTCGTCAACGTCGACGGCGTGCACACTGAGATCGATCGACGCCGACTCGTCGTCCGCTAGTTACGGGCTCAGGTTAACTTTCGCGCCGCGAAAGCGCCGCGACAGACGATGGTTCAAATGTGAAAGTTAGCCTGAGCCCTCGGGCAGCAGCATCAATTCGGCGACGATGCGCCAGTGTCCACCGCGGTCGCGCATCCAGACGTGGACGTAGTGGCCCGGCGTTTTTTCGCGAGCGCCAAGAAGATGCAGGCGGCCGTAGCTGTAGCCCAGATCGTCGGAGCGCGATACGCCGGCGGCGAGCGTTTCCCATCGAAACTTGAGCTGCCGTTCGGCCAGTTGCGCGACGATCGCGTCGCGGCCCAGCGCCGGCGGAGTCGGACCGATGACGAGTCTGGCCTCGTCGGCCAGCAACGCCGCGTAGCCGTTCGCCACGGCCGGCTCGCCGAACAACGGCTGCGCTTCCAGCTCGAACAAGGTCTTTTGACCGCCCGCGCCGGTGGCCTTCGCGATCGATATCAGCGGCTGCGGATCATCGCCGAACGCTGCATCGGGCACCGGCGCCCGGGTCGATACGCCACCGTCGACGATCACGCGCCAGCTGCCGTCCGACTGGCGGCGCCAGACCGAAAAGAACATGCCCTGCGCCGGCTCGCGCACCGCGGGCGCGCGGCCTGTAATCGAATACGGACCGTTAGTGAATCCGAGATCGCCGGCACGCGCCACCGCGGCGATGGCCGGATGCCAGTCGAGGATGAACGGCTCGATCGCCTCGGGACGGGCGCGGTAGCGCGCCCGGGTGTTGCCCGGATCGGGCGCGAAGTTGATGCCGTCATCGGCAAAGTACTCGATGAACGCGGTGCGCATGCCCTGGTCGACCGAGTGCTTGGCAAATGCGAGCTCGGATGCCGCCAGCGAGTCGCGGGCGGCATCCGTCGGCTGACGCGGCGGCGTCGTAGTCGCCGAGGGCGCCGCGCAGGCGGTGACGAAGAGCAGGATAGCCGCGGCAAGTCCGACCCTGATTGATGAACGCATCGCGCCCCTCTAAACACCGTCGTTACCGGATTAGAGCGCATGGCGCCGCGGCGCGCCAGTCCGTTTGCGGCCTCCGTTATAATGCGCGACTGCACGCACGCTTTTCTCCATGCCTCCCCGATATCGACGACTGCTGTCCTTCGCGCTCGCCCTGCTTGCCGCTCCGGCGATCGCTCAGAGCATACTTCCCGCCGCTGTTCCGCCGCCCTCGATCGCGGCCAAGGCATATCTGCTGGTCGACCTGGTGAGCGGGCAGACGCTGGCCGCCGACAACGCCGACCTGCCACGCGAGCCGGCATCTCTGACCAAGCTGATGACCGCGTACCTCGCCTTTCGTGCGCTCAAGGACAAGGAGCTCATGCCTTCGCAGATGGTCAACGTGTCCGAGAAGGCCTGGCGCGCCGAGGGCTCGCGCATGTTCATCGAGCCGAAAAAGGCGGTGAGCGTCGACGAGCTGCTGCATGGGGTGATCGTGCAATCGGGCAACGATGCGAGCATCGCGCTGGCCGAAACCCTCGCCGGGTCGGAGGATGCGTTCGCCGAGCGGATGAATCGCGAGGCGGCGCGGCTCGGCATGAAGAACACCCGCTTCGTCAACGCGACCGGTCTGCCGGCGCCGAAAGAAACGTCGACGGCAAACGATCTTGCGCTCCTCGCCGCCGCACTGATCCGCGATTTTCCCGAGTACTACCCACTGTATTCGATCAAGGAGTACCGCTACAACAATATTACGCAGCCGAATCGCAACCGGCTGCTGTGGACCGATCCCTACGTCGACGGGATGAAGACCGGCAACACCGAGGCCGCCGGCTTCTGCCTGATCGCATCGGCCAAGCGCGGACAGCGCCGGCTGCTGGCGGTCGTCCTCGGGGCCGGGTCGGAGTCGGCGCGCGCAATCGAAGCGCAGAAGCTGTTGAACTACGGATTCCAGTTCTACGATTCGGTGCAGCTCTATCAGAGCGGACAGCCCGTCAGCTCGCTGCGCGTCTGGAAAGGCGCCGAGCAGACGGTGCCCGCCGGGTTCGTCGTCGACCGGTATGTGACCTTGCCGAAGGGGCAGGCGCAGAATCTCAAGCTGTCGCTGGAAGCGGTCGAGCCGCTGCTGGCGCCGGTGGTCAAGGGACAGACGGTCGGAACGGTCAAGGTTACTCTCGACGGCAAGCCGATCGGCGCCTTATCCGTTGCTGGCGCTCGCCGACGTGGCGCCGGCGAGCCTCTTCGGGCGCGCCTGGGACACGGTGCGTCTATGGTTCAAATAATGCGGCCTCCATCTTCCGCAGCGAAAGGCCTTTCGTGACCGTCTATCTCAACGGCCAGTTTCTTGCGCTCGAAGAGGCCAAGGTTTCGGTGCTCGATCGCGGCTTTATCTACGGCGATGGCGTCTATGAGCTGGTACCGGTGTACGGCCGCCGACCGTACCGGCTGCGGCAGCATCTGGCGCGGCTGCAGCGCAGTCTCGACGGCATCCGGCTGTCCAACCCGCATACCGATGCCGAGTGGGAAGCGATCATCGCCGGGCTGATCGGACGCATGGCGTTTGCGGATCAGGGCGTCTACCTCCAAGTGACGCGGGGCGCGGCCAAGCGCGATCACGCGTTCCCCGCCGGCGTCGCGCCGACGGTGTTCATGATGAGCAACCCGCTCGCGCTGCCATCTCGCGAGCAGATCGAGCGAGGCGTCGCGGTCGTTACCGCAGCCGACGAGCGCTGGCTGCACTGCGATCTGAAGACGATCTCGTTGCTGGGCAATGTGCTCGCCCGCCAGCTCGCCGTCGACGCCGGCGCGACGGAGACCGTGCTGTTCCGCAACGGCTATCTGACCGAAGCATCGGCATCGAATGTCCTTTTGGTTCGCGACGGCGTTATCGTCGCGCCCCCGAAGGACAACCAGATCCTTCCGGGGATCACTTACGACGTGGCGTTCGAGCTGGCGCGCGAAGGCGGCCTTCCGATCGACGTTCGTCCGGTGCCGAAGGACGAGGCGCTCGCCGCAGACGAGATGTGGCTGTCGTCGTCGACCAAGGAAGTGCTCGCCGTCACCTCAATCGACGGGCGGCCTTTCGGCGGCGGCAAGCCGGGCCCGGTGTTTCGAAAGGTGCACGCGCTTTTCCAGGCAAGCAAGGCGGCTTGAGTGCGGGGCGGAGATCTCGCCCGCGCTGCGGCAACGAAGCCACCCGCTAGCCGGCTGCCACCAGATATTTGCCGCCGTGCCAGAGCAGCGGCGGCGCGGCTCGAAATGCGCAGGCCTCGACCTCGCCGATGAACAGCATGTGGTCGCCCGCCGGATGCAGCGCGTGATGGCGGCATTCGAGCCAGGCGACCGCGCCTTCGATCAGCGGCGCCCCGGCGGCGCCAAGCCTGAAGTCGACGCCGGCGAAACGATCGACGTGGGGCCGCGAAAAACGGTGCGCGAGCTCCACCTGGTCCCGAGCCAGCACGCTGACCGCGTAGCGCGAGGCGCTTTCGAAGGCCGCGAGGCTGCGCGAATGTCGCGCCAGGCTCCAGACGATCAAAGGCGGGTCCAGCGATACCGAATTGAATGAATTCGCGGTGAATCCGACGTATTCGCCGGGCTTGAGTGGCGCGGCGATGATGGTCACGCCGGTGGCGAACTGCGCCATCGCGTCGCGAAAGCGCCGCTCGGCGTGGGCGGACGGTCGCGGGATGGACATCGGGGAATCGTGGCCGCGGCTCGTGCACCGCGTGTGCGAATTGTCGGCGCAGGCATCTTAGGGGCACGCCGGGGCGGTGTCAAAACAGCCCTTTGGGGCGCGCTGTCGGCCCGGCGGCGACGCTGTTAGAATTACCTTCCGGTCCCCGGGCAAGGTTCTCGCGACCATTTCCTCATGAAACAGCCGCTGCAGAAGCTGATCGCCAGCCGTTACGGCGGCCGCAATATCCCGGCCGCGCTGGTCCTGCCTGACGGCGACCGGGTCGCGCTGTCCAAGTCGCCCGAAATCAATATCTACGCCCGCACCTGGAACGGGCTGCGGGCGCTCGCTTCGCCCGAGCTCGGCAGGCTGGCTCGCGCCTACGTCCACAACGATATCGACTTCACCGGCGGGGCCCGCCGCGTGCTGGACGTCGCCGACGCGCTGGTCGGCACCGTCGTGCACGGCCGGGACCGCGCCACGGCACGGATCAAGCACTGGTGGCATACGGCGCGCGGCAACCGGGCCAACATCCAGCATCATTACGACGTATCGAACGCCTTCTACCGGATGTGGCTGGACGAGCGCATGGTCTACTCGTGCGCCTACTTCAAGACGCCGAGCGACACGCTCGAACAGGCGCAGGCGCAGAAGCTCGATCACATCTGCCGCAAGCTGATGCTCGAGCCGGGCGAGTCCTTCCTCGACATCGGCTGCGGCTGGGGCGGCCTGATCTTCTGGGCGGCGCAGCACTACGGCGTCAAGGCCAGCGGTATCACGCTGTCGCAAAACCAGTTCGATCACGTGCGCGCGAAAATCGCCGAGCTGGGCCTGACCGGGCAGGTCGACGTGAGGCTCCTCGATTACATCGACCTGCCCGAGGACCGGCAGTACGACAAGATCGCCAGCATCGGCATGTTCGAGCATGTGGGCATCGCCAATTACCCGCGCTATTTCGGCAAGATATTCCGGGTCCTCAGGCCGGGTGGACTGGCGATGAACCACGGCATCACGCAGAACCATGTCGGCGTCGACAGCCTGGGCAGCGGCGTCGGCGAATTCGTCGAGGATTACGTCTTTCCGGGCGGCCAGCTCGCCCACGTGTCCCGCGTCATCCAGGGACTTGGAGCCGAGGGCCTCGAGCTGATCGACGCCGAGGGGCTGCGCGAGCACTACGCGCGCACGCTATGGCACTGGCTCGATCGGCTGGAATCGAACGCCGACGCGGCACGGCGCGAAGTGGGCGAGCAGAAATTCCGCATCTGGCGGATCTACTTGGCCGGGTCGGCGCATTCGTTCGATCGCGGCTGGATCTCGATTTTCCAGCTTCTGGTCGGCAAGCCGCTGCCGGACGGCAACTTGCCGCACCCGGCGACCCGGGACTACATGTACACGGCGTGAGCGTCGCGAGGCTTGCGCAAACGCGGGCGGACCCCATATTCGAGCGATGGAAACCGTGTCCGAAGCCGAGTCGCTGCTCGAATTTCCTTGCGCGTTCCCGCTGAAGATCGTCGGCCGCACGCGCGATGGCTTCGCGCAGGCGATGCTCGAAGTCGTCCTGCGCCACGCGCCGGATTTCGACAGCGCGTCGATGGAGATGCGCGCTTCGCGCGAGGGCAATTACATTTCACTGACCTGCACGGTCAATGCCAAGTCTCGCGAGCAGCTCGACAACCTCTACCGCGAATTGTCCGGACATCCGCACGTCGTCATGGTGCTGTAGCGCCTTGGCCGCCGCGCGCCTGCGGTGCGCGTCCGGCGAGCCTTGCCGGGTTCGTCGCCTAGGGCAAACCGATTACGCCTCGACCTGGCGCGCGATGCAGGCATTTACCGACGCTCGCGCACCCGAAACGCCGGACGAAATCTGGCTGACCGAGCATCCGCCGATCTACACGCTGGGTCTGGCTGGCCGTCGTGAGCACTTGCACCGCGACAACGGCATCCCGGTGCTCAAGGTCGATCGCGGCGGCCAGATCACCTATCATGGTCCCGGACAACTGATCGTCTACCTGCTGATCGACATCGGTCGCCGACGCCTGGGCGTGCGGCAGCTGGTCCGGGCGATCGAGGGCAGCGTGATACAATTGCTTGATTCATATGGCGTTGCTGCGACAGTCCGGGGCGGCGCGCCCGGCGTCTACGTCCAGCGGCGCGATTCCGAGGCCAAGATCGCGGCACTGGGCCTCAGAATCAGGAATGGGCGCAGCTATCACGGCCTGGCGCTCAACATCGACATGGATCTTGCCCCGTTCGCCGATATCGATCCCTGCGGATACCGCGGCCTCGCGGTAACGCGCTTGCGCGATCTCGGCATCGATGCGCCGCGCACCGAAATCGAGTCGCGCCTGGTTGCGGCGCTCGACGCCGCGATCGGCGCGGCGTCCGACCGATGAGTGTCGTCCAGCCGCCGGAACCGCTGGCCAACGCCGCCGGGGTCAAGCACAAGGGGGACGCGAAAACCGCCCGCATCCCCATCAAGATCGTGCCGGCCGAGCGACTGAAAAAGCCGGACTGGATCCGCGTGCGCGCCCCTTCGTCGCCGCGCTTCCACGAGATCAAGCGCATCCTGCGCGAGCACAAGCTGCACACGGTCTGCGAAGAGGCTTCGTGCCCGAACATCGGCGAGTGCTTCGGCAAGGGCACGGCGACGTTCATGATCATGGGTGACATCTGCACGCGCCGCTGCCCGTTCTGCGATGTCGGGCACGGGCGGCCGCTGCCATTGGATGCAGAGGAGCCGGCCAATCTCGCCGCGACCATCGCGGCGCTGAAGCTCGCCTACGTCGTGATCACAAGCGTGGACCGCGACGACCTTCGCGACGGCGGCGCGCAGCATTTCGTCGACTGCATACGCGCGGTGCGCGAACGCTCGCCGGCGACGCGGATCGAGGTGCTGGTGCCCGACTTCCGCGGCAGGCTCGACCGCGCACTGGACGTCCTGGCGCAGGCGCCTCCCGACGTGATGAACCACAACCTCGAGACGGTGCCGCGTCTCTACAAGCAGGCGCGGCCCGGATCCGATTACGCGAATTCTCTGCGGCTGCTGCAGGCATTCAAGGCGCGCTTTCCGGATATTCCGACCAAGTCGGGACTGATGGTGGGCCTGGGCGAGACCGACGAGGAGATCCTGGCGGTGATGCGCGACATGCGCGCGCACGGCATCGACATGCTGACCCTAGGCCAGTATCTGCAACCGACCGTTTCGCATCTGCCGGTGTTGCGCTACGTGCATCCGGACGGCTTCGCAATGTTCGAGCGCGAAGCCTATGCGCTGGGCTTCGAGCACGCCGCCGTTGGCGCGCTGGTACGATCGTCGTATCACGCCGACGCCCAGGCACATGGGGTGCTCGAAGCCGCCGGTTGAACCGGCGCGGAAGAAACTGCAGTGACTCAATAGGGAAGCGGCGCGCCCTTCGGCCACAACAGCCACATTCTGCCGGCCTGATTCATGCGACCCGCCTCGCGACCGGCGTCGTCGCCAAAGCCCCAGAAGAAATCGGCGCGCAACACACCCTTGATCGCGCCGCCGGTGTCCTGCGCCAGCACCAGACGCTGCAGCGGTCGGTCCGAAAGCGGATAAGTCGTCGCCAGAAATACCGGAGCGCCCAGCGGTACGATCGTCGGATCGACGGCAATCGTCCGCTCTCGCAGCAACGGGACGCCGAGAGTTCCGATCGGCCCGTCGATCGCCGCCTTCGGATCCGGCTCGATCACGCGAAAGAACACGAAGCTCGGATTTTCGGCGAGCAACGCTGGCAATGCTTCCGGATGCTCGCGTCCCCACTGCTTGATCCCCTGCATCGACGCTCGTGCCAGCGGCAACTCGCCGCGCTCGACCAGCAGGCGCCCGATCGAGCGGAACGGCTGGCCGTTCTGATCGGCGTAACCGAGCCGCAGGACCCCGCCCTCGGCAAGCTGCACCCGGCCTGAGCCCTGGATCTGCAGGAAGAACGCCTCGACCGCATCGTCGACCCAGACCAGTTCCTTGCCGGCGAGCGGCGCGCGTCCCGCTTCGATGTCCGCGCGAGGCCAATAGGGAACGATGCGCCGGCCTTCGAGACGGCCGCGCACTCGTTTGTCCTTGAGCTCGGGGAAGAGCTCGCCCAACTCGACGACCAGCAAATCGTCCGGCGTTGCGTACAGCGGAAAACGATAGCGTTCGCCGGGCTGCCGGCTGCCCTGCAGCAGGGGTTCGTAATAGCCGGTCACGACGCCCGTGTCGCGCCCGTCGGCGCCGGTAAGCTGGTATGGGGTAAAATGCGCTTCGAAAAACGCGCGCACCTCGGTATCGTTGCGGGCATCGACGGCTGGCGCGGCTTCGCAGCTTTCGCGCCAGATCGACGCAGCGGGTGACTGAAGGAGCGGCGCGCAGCCCGCGACGAATGCCGGCCAGGCCGCCGGCGCGTTGTCGTCGCGCCAACCGGGAATTGCGGCGTAAGTCGCGATGCGCAGCATCGCCTTCGCCGGTTCGGGCGGCGCGGGCACGACCGATGGAGGCGTGGGCGGCGGCGCGGGAGGCGTTGTCACGCAGCCGGCAATGGACGCGATCAGCAGCGCGGCCAGCAGCTGAAGGAAAGGCGAGCCGATGGAGTGGCTGTTGCTCGAAGCCTTGGTGGCGCTGGCGCTAGCAGTGTTTATCGTCTGGTTTACCATGGGCGGGAAGCGAAAGAATCCCCCGCGTGACCCGAAGGATCCGAGCGACGGCGACGGCGGCGAAGCCGGAGGCTGAAGGTGCGGTGCAACTTGGGCGGCGCGCGCGAGAACAGATCGGCGCGTTCGGACGAATCGAAAGAAAACGGACACTAATGCAGAATGCGCGGCACCGAAAGCGTGAACGAGGGGATCGGCGCGTCGAAATGCTGGCCGTCTTCTGCCACCATCTGATAGGTGCCATGCATTGTGCCCACCGCCGTTTCCAGATGTGTGCCGCTCGTGTACTCGAAGCTCTCACCCGGCTTGAGCAGCGGCTGCTGACCGATGACGCCGAGGCCCTTGACTTCCATGACCTTGTTGTTGGCATCGGTGATCACCCAGTGCCGGCTGATCAGCTGCGCGGGGACGGTACCGGTGTTGGTCACCGAGATCGTGTAAGCAAATACATATTGATTCTTCGACGGATCCGACTGGTCCTCGACGTACGTCGCTCGCGGCTCGACGGTGATCTCGTACTTGCTGGACTCGCCCATCGGCGTGCTCTTTAAGTCTTTTCCCTGAGCGATTATAACGCCATGCGCCAGGTCCAGATCGCACCGTCGATTCTCTCCGCCGATTTCGCCCGCCTCGGCGAGGAAGTGCGCGCCGTGATCGCGGCCGGCGCCGACCTGATCCACTTCGACGTGATGGACAATCATTACGTTCCGAACCTGACAGTCGGGCCGTTGGTGTGCGCAGCGCTGAAGCCTCACGCGGGCGTACCGATCGACGTGCATCTGATGGTGCGACCGGTCGACGCACTGGTCCCTTCATTCGCCGACGCGGGGGCGGCGATCATCAGCTTTCATCCCGAGGCGAGCGACCATGTCGATCGAACGATCGGCTTGATACACGAACGCGGCTGCAAGGCGGGCCTGGTGCTCAATCCTGCGACCCCGCTTTCCTGCCTCGACCATGTGCTCGACAAGCTCGATCTGGTGCTGATCATGTCGGTCAATCCGGGCTTTGCCGGCCAGTCATTCATTCCCGAGGCCTTGCACAAGCTCTCGCTGGCGCGCGAGCGCATCGACGCCGTCGCGGCGCGCAGCGGAAGGTCGATCCGGCTCGAAGTCGACGGCGGAGTCAAGATCGACAACATCGGCGCGATCGCCCGGGCGGGCGCGGACACCTTCGTTGCCGGGTCGGCGATTTTCGGCAGCGGCGATTATTCGAAGACGATCGCCGCGATGCGGGCCGCGGCGAATGCGGCGGGGCGCGCCGCGGCGCTTGGTCCGGGAGTATCGGCATGACGATCGCACCATCCCCGCGTATTCGCGTGCGCGCGATCGCCTTCGATCTCGATGGGACGCTGCTCGACACCATCCACGACCTGGCCACGGCGATCAATCTGATGCTCGCGCGCTTGAACCAGCCGGCGCTGTCCAAGGACACGATACGCGCGATGGTCGGCAAGGGCATGGCGAATCTGGTCCGGCGCGCGCTGGCCGCGGCGCAAGGGGCGCCGCCGACACCGAGCGACGAGGCGCGCGCGCTCGCGCTGTACGAAACCGACTACGAGCGCGTTCTCGGCCGTGAAACCGTCGTGTTTCCGGGCGTGCGTGAAGGTCTGGAGAGGCTCGCTAGCGCGGGCTTCGGACTTGCCTGCGTGACCAACAAGACCAGCCGTTTCGTGCGCCCGCACCTGGCCCAGGCCGGATTGGGCGCGTATTTCAGCCTGGTCGTCGGCGGCGATTCGCTCGAGGCGAAAAAGCCGGATCCGCTGCCGCTGCAGCATGCCGCCAGGCATTTTTGCGTCGCGCCGGACCGTCTGCTGATGCTCGGCGATTCGGCCAACGATACGCAGGCGGCGCGTGCGGCGGGATGCCCGGTTTTCTGCGTGCCTTACGGCTACAACGAGGGAAGGCCCGTGCAAAGCCTCGACTGCGATGGTATAGTTTCCTCGCTGGATGAACTCCCGGAACGGTTACGACTAGGTTGAACGATGGGCTTCGACGTTCACAACTGCAAAAGCGGCCGATGGTCATCGCCGCGCGGCAACGATAGTCGCTGGCGGTGATCAGTGTAGGCCGCCCCGGCGTCGCGCGCTGACCGCGACGCCTTCGCAGTGTCGTTGCAGTTGTAGAAAAACCGTTGGAGCATCATGACCGAAGCCGAATTCCGCGCGCTCGCGGCGCAGGGGTATAACCGCATTCCGCTCGTGCTCGAGTCGTTCGCCGACCTCGACACGCCGCTTTCCCTCTACATCAAGCTCGCCAACCAGCGCTTTACCTATTTGCTGGAATCGGTCGTCGGCGGCGAGCGCTTCGGGCGCTACTCTTTCATCGGCCTGCCGGCGAAAGTCCGGATAAAGAGCCGCGGACGCTCGATCGAGGTCGAGGATCGGGGCGGCATCGTCGAGCGGCACGAAGGCGATCCGCTGGCGTTCGTCGGCGAGTTCCTGCGTCGCTATCGCGCCGCGCCGCGGCCCGGGCTGCCGCGCTTTTGCGGCGGCGTCGCCGGCTACTTCGGCTACGACACCGTTCGCCACATCGAGCCCCGGCTCGCCGATTCCGCCCCCGTCGCTTCTGCTGCGCTGGCCGACGTGCCCGACATCCTGCTGCTGCTGACCGAGGAGCTCGCGGTCGTCGACAACCTCTCGGGCAAGATCTCGCTGATCGTTTATGCCGATCCGGCCGAGCCGAATGCCTACTGGGAGGCGCGCGATCGGCTGCAGGCGCTTCGGCGCAAGCTCCGCGACCCGGTGTCTATCCCTTATCAGACGGCGACCGAGGTCAGCGTCGCCGAGAGCGAATTCGGGGCCGATGGCTACCAGGCCGCCGTGGCCCGCTCGCGCGAGTACATCGCCGCCGGCGACGTGATGCAGGTCGTGATATCGCAGCGGATGCAGCGGGCGTTTACCGCGCCGCCGCTGTCGCTCTACCGCGCGTTGCGATCGCTCAACCCCTCGCCCTACATGTTCTATTACGACTTCGGCGACTTCCACGTCGTCGGTGCCTCGCCCGAGATCCTGGTGCGCAAGGAGGGCTCCGCCGTCACGTTGCGCCCGATCGCCGGCACGCGGCCGCGCGGCGCGACGCGCGAGGCCGACGAGGCGCTGG
The DNA here is from genome assembly GCA_963828595.1 of uncultured beta proteobacterium. GTDB lineage: Bacteria > Pseudomonadota > Gammaproteobacteria > Burkholderiales > Casimicrobiaceae > PALSA-1003. The sequence continues at coordinate 495,009 of CAWHEN010000007.1, read as the reverse complement.
CAACTGAGCTGCTCGCCGATCCGAAGGAGATCGCCGAGCACGTGATGCTGCTCGATCTCGGACGAAACGACGTCGGCCGCGTAGCGCAAACCGGGACCGTGCAGGTCACCGACCGCATGGTGATCGAGCGCTATTCGCACGTGATGCACATCGTGTCGAACGTCGAGGGGATACTGAAGCCCGGACTGACCAGCATCGACGTTCTGCGCGCGGCATTTCCCGCCGGAACGGTCAGCGGCGCGCCCAAGGTGCGCGCGATGGAAATCATCGACGAGCTGGAGCCGACCCGGCGGGGCATCTATTCCGGCGCGGTCGGCTACATCAGCTTCCAGGACGACATGGATACGGCGATCGCGCTGCGCACGGCGGTGATCAAGGACGGCATGCTCTACGCGCAGGCCGGCGGCGGCATCGTCCACGATTCGTCGCCGGAAGGCGAGTGGCAGGAGACGATGAACAAGCTGCGCGCGCTGCTGCGCGCCGCGGACATGGTGCAGCTTGGACTCGACGCCGAAGCCTGATGCCGAGGAACGCGCCGGCGGCGATCGCGCGACTTCAGGCGATGTTGCGCGCAGCTATCGGCATCCCGGGGCCTCCGGGATCGGCCTCGCCGTGAGGAGTTGCTCATGCTGCTGATGATCGACAACTACGACAGCTTTACCTACAACCTGGTCCAGTACTTCGGCGAGCTCGGCGCGGACGTGCACGTGCACCGCAACGACGCCATCACACTGGACCAGATCGCGGCGTGGCAGCCCGAAAGAATCGTCATCTCGCCAGGACCCTGCACGCCGGACCAGGCCGGTATTTCGGTGGCGCTGATCGAGCGCTTCGCCGGGAAGATCCCGATCCTGGGCGTCTGTCTTGGCCACCAGGCGATCGGACAGGCGTTCGGCGGCCGCATCGTTCGCGCGCAGCGTGTCATGCACGGGAAAGTCTCGACGATCTCGCATAGCGGCGGCGGAGTCTTCGCCGGTCTCGCCAGCCCGCTGACCGCTACCCGCTATCATTCGCTGGTTATCGAGCGCGACTCGATGCCGGCCTGCCTGGAGATCACCGCGACCAGCGAAGACGGCGAGATCATGGGCGTGCGCCATCGCACGGCGACGGTCGAGGGCGTCCAGTTTCATCCGGAAGCGATATTGACCGAGCACGGTCACGCGCTGCTGGCGAATTTTCTGGCCGCGCACTAGCGACACAAAGACGGAGCTACCGATGTCCATCGACTTGCAGCAGGCTTTGCAGCGCACGATAGAGCACCGCGAGATATTCCACGACGAGATGCTTGCGCTGATGCGCAAGATCATGAGCGGCGAGGCATCGCCGGTGATGGTGGCGGCGCTGACGGTGGGCCTGCGCGTGAAAAAGGAGACGATCGGCGAGATCGCCGCGGCGGCGCAGGTCATGCGCGAGTTCTCGACCAAGGTCGAGGTTGCCGACCACCAGCGGCTGGTCGACATCGTCGGCACCGGCGGCGATGCCTCGCATACGTTCAACATATCCACCGCGTCGATGTTCGTCGCCGCCGCGGCGGGCGCGCGCGTGGCCAAGCACGGCGGCCGCTCGGTGTCGTCGCGATCAGGAAGCGCCGACGTCCTCGAGGCGCTCGGCGCCAACATCATGCTGAAGCCCGAGCAGGTCGCCGCCTGCATAGGCGAGACCGGAATCGGGTTCATGTTCGCGCCCAACCACCACAGCGCGATGAAGCATGCGGCGCCGGTGCGCAAGGAGCTGGGCATCCGCACGATATTCAATATCCTGGGCCCGCTGACCAATCCGGCCGGCGCGCCGAATCAACTGCTCGGCGTGTTCCATCCCGACCTGGTCGGCATCCAGGTCCGCGTGCTGCAGCGTCTCGGCAGCAAGCATGTTCTGGTCGTCTACGGCAAGGACGGCATGGACGAGGTTTCGCTCGGTGCCGCGACGATGGTCGGCGAGCTCAAGGACGGCGAGGTGCGCGAATACGAGATCCATCCCGAGGACTTCGGCTTGAAGATGATTTCCAACCGCGGCCTCAAGGTCGAGGATGCGCTCGAATCGAAGACGATGCTGCTGGAGGCGCTGGATAACATCGAGGGCACGCCGCGCGAGATCGTCGTGCTCAATGCAGGTGTCGCGCTGTATGCGTCGAATGCCGCCGCGACGATTCCCGAGGGGATCGAGCGCGCGCGCGCCGCCGTCGTCTCGGGCGCCGCCAGGCGAAAGCTCGATCAGTTCGTCGCCGCAACCCAAAAGCTCGGCGCGGGCGCCAAATGAAGCCGCCGCAGCATCGCGACCGCGACATCCTGACCAGGATCATCACGACCAAGGCCGAGGAAGTCATCGGGGCCGAGCTCGCGCGGCCGTTCGCCGAGGTCGAGGCCGCCGCGCGCGCCGCCGCCGCGCCACGGGGATTCGAGCGCGCGATCCGGCAGCGAATCGCCGCCGGCGCGCCGGCTGTCATCGCGGAAATCAAGCGGGCGAGCCCGAGCCGGGGCATCTTGCGCGACCCGTTCGATCCCTCCGCCATCGCCGCATCGTACGAGCGGGCGGGGGCGACCTGCCTCTCGGTGCTGACCGACCGGCCTTTTTTCCAGGGCGCTCCTGAATATCTGGTCGACGCGCGCAACGCATGCGCATTGCCGGCGCTGCGCAAGGAATTCATCATCGACGAGTACCAGGTCGCGGAGTCGCGCGCGCTGGGCGCCGATGCGATCCTCCTGATCGTCGCCGCGCTGGAAGACGCCCGCCTTGCGACGCTCGAGGCATGCGCGCTCGACTACGGCATGGACGTGCTGGTGGAGGTGCACGACCGGCACGAGCTGGAGCGCGCGCTCAAGCTCAAGACTTCGCTGGTCGGCATCAACAACCGCAACCTGCGCAGCTTCGCCGTGTCGCTGCGGACCACGATCGATCTGCTCCCCAGCGTTCCCGTCGGCAAGCTGGTCGTCACCGAAAGCGGCATTCTGACGCAGGGCGACGTCGCGTCGCTGCGCCGCCATGGGGTGGGCGCCTTCCTGGTCGGCGAGGCCTTTATGCGGTCACCCGACCCGGGTGACGCGCTGCAAGCCCTGTTCGGCTGAATAGACCGGAAACGCAGCGCCGGCGGCGGGCGGTGCCGCGCTCGCTGCCGGACACGAGCTGTTTGCTATGATGGCGGGCCGGAAGCCGCATGCAAGGCCGCGTCAAGCGCGAGGTCTGCCGGTGCCAGGGGGAGCATTGTCGGCAATCGTCGTCGAGAACGTCAGCAAGCACTGGACGACCGCAGCCGGAATGGTGCGGGCGGTCGAGGGACTTTCTTTTTCGCTCGACGCCGGCACGCTCAACGTTCTGCTCGGGCCGTCCGGCTGCGGCAAGTCGACGACCTTGCGGCTGATCGCCGGCCTCGATCAGGCCGACTACGGCCGCATTTCGATCGACGGGCGCGACGTCACTCGCCTGCCGCCGGCCCAGCGAAGCATTTCGATGGTGTTCCAGAGTTACGCGCTGTTCCCGCACTTAAGCGTCGCCGAAAACATCGTGTTCGGCCTGCGCGTGCGTCGCATCGGCCCCGCGGAGCGCGAGCGGCGCCTGCAGCGGGTTGCGGGACTCCTCGGCCTGACTACGCTGCTCGATCGTCGGCCATCGCAGCTCTCGGGCGGCCAGCAGCAGCGGGTGGCGCTGGGCCGCGCCTTCATCGCCGAGACACCGGTCTGCCTGATGGACGAGCCGCTGTCCAATCTCGATGCGCAGCTGCGGCAGGAGATGCGGCAGGAGATACGCAAGCTCCAGCGCACGCTGGGCATCACGATGGTCTATGTCACGCACGACCAGGTCGAGGCGATGACCATGGCGGATCGGGTCATCCTTCTTTGCGGTGGTCGCATCGAGCAGAACGGCACGCCGGCCGATCTTTATGAAAGTCCGGTGAACACCTTCGTCGCGCGCTTCATCGGAACCCCGCCGATGAATCTGCTGCGGCTCGAGCACGGCGCGGCCGGTGCGGTCATCGTCGGCACGACCGGGCCGCCGGTGGCGACGGCCGATCTGGCCGGCGCGACCTTGGGCGTGCGCCCCGAGCACGTTGTCCTGGGGCGCGAAGACGGCGTCGCCGGCTCGGTCGACTCGGTCGAATACCTGGGTGCCGATTCGCTGCTCGCATGCCACGTCGGCGACCAGCCGCTGACCGTGCGGGTGAGCGGGCGTACCGGTCTGCAGCACGGCGACAAGGTGCGGCTCGGCTGGGCGAGCGCCGCCGCGCATTTTTTCGACGGTGCGACGCAGATGCGGCGCGAGGTCGAGTGGAATCATCAACCCGCAACCATGGTCGCTTAGGCTCTGGCGTCCAACGCAGTCAAGAGGAGGAGATTCGATGAAGTACGTCACCATTTCGCGCTGGATCGCGGCGCTCGCCGTGGCCGCGCTGTCGGGCCTGGCCGCGGCGCAGGCGCCAGTCGACATTTCGTTCTATTATCCGATCGCCGTCGGCGGGCCGATCACCAAGATTGTCGACAAATTCGCCGCCGATTTCGAGAAGGAGAACCCGGCGATCAAGGTCCATCCGATCTATTCGGGCGCCTACCAGGATTCGCTCACCAAGGCGCTGACCGCCGTCAAGAGCAACGACGCGCCGACGATGTCGGTGCTGCTGTCAACCGATATGTACACGCTGATCGACGAGGATGCGATCGTGCCGTGGGACCCGTTGATCAAGAGGACGGAGGACCGGGCGTGGCTGCAGGGCTTCTATCCGGCGTTCATGGAAAACAGCCAGACCGGCGGCAAGACCTGGGGCATTCCGTTCCAGCGCTCGACGATCGTGCTCTATTACAACAAGGAAATGTTCAAGGAGGCTGGACTCGACCCCAATCGCCCGCCGGGGACGTGGAAGGAAATGGCCGATTACGCACAGAAGCTCACCAAACGCGACGCGTCGGGCAAGGTCACGCAGTGGGGCGTGCAGATTCCGGCGACAGGCTTTCCCTACTGGTTGTTTCAGGCGCTGACGACCGAAAACGGCGTGCAGCTGATGAACGCCGCGGGAACCGAGACCTACTATGACAAGCCCGCGGTCATCGAAGCGGTCCAGTACTGGGTCGACCTGACCAGCAGGTACAAGGTGCATCCCGAAGGGATCGTCGATTGGGGAACCACGCCCAAGGATTTTTTTGAGCGCAAGGTCGCGATGATATGGACGACTACCGGCAACCTGACCAACGTGCGCAGCAACGCCAAGTTCGAATTTGGCGTCGCGATGCTGCCGGCCAACAAGCGGCGCGGCAGCCCGACCGGCGGCGGCAATTTCTACCTGTTCAAACAGGCGAAGCCCGAGCAACAGGCGGCGGCATTCAAGTTCGTCAAGTGGATCACGTCGCCCGCGCGCGCAGCACAGTGGGGCATCGACACCGGGTACGTCGCCGTGCGGCCGGACGCATGGGAAACGCCGGAGATGAAAAAGTACGTCGCAGAGTTTCCGCCCGCAGCGGTAGCGCGCGACCAGCTGCAGTTCGCGGTGGCCGAGCTGTCGACCCATGACAATCAGCGCGTCACCAAGGCGCTGAACGACGGTCTGCAGGCAGCACTGACCGGCAGCAAGTCACCGGAGCAGGCGATGAAGGACGCGCAGCGCGAAGCCGACCGGCTGTTGAAGAGCTATCGCAAGTAACCGGCTCGTGTCGGCGTCGACGATGAGGGCGCCATCGCTCGGCAATCCACTCCCTCCCCGGCAACGGGGAGAGGAATCTGCTCGATGACGCGCACCGCGAACTGGCTCTACGGCTGGTTGCTGCTGCTTCCCGCGGCGGCGATGCTGGCGCTGTTCACGCATTACCCGGCGGTCACGACACTGTGGCACAGCTTCGAGTCGACGCCGAAGGCCGCGCGGCCGGCGGTCTTTGTCGGCGTCGAGAACTACCGACAGCTCGGCGACGACCCCATCTTCTGGAAGTCGCTGACCAACAACCTGTGGTACGCGGCGGGAACGATTCCGCTTTCGATCGGGCTCGCCTTGCTGATGGCCGTCTGGGTCAATGGCAAGCTCGCCGGACGCGGCTTTCTCCGGCTCGCCTACTTCACGCCGACGGTGCTGCCGATGATCGCAGTGGCCAACATCTGGCTGTTCTTCTACACGCCCGAGTACGGGCTGCTCGAGCAGTTTCGCGGCGCATTCGGCCTTCCGGCGCAAAACTGGCTGGGCAGCAGGAATTCTGCGCTCGGGTGCCTGATGATCGTCGCGGTCTGGAAGGAGGCCGGCTTTTTCATGATCTTCTACCTGGCGGCGTTGCAGCAAATGTCGCCGAACCTGGCTGAAGCGGCGGCGATCGAAGGCGCATCGCGCTGGTACTTCTTTCGTCGGGTGACACTGCCTCTGCTGATGCCGACGACCCTATTCGTCCTGGTCAATGCAGTCATCAACGCGTTTCGCCTGGTCGATCACGTCGTTGTGATGACCCGCGGCGGACCGGACAATGCGACCGAATTGCTGCTCTACTACATCTACGAAATCGGCTTTCGCTTCCAGGACTCGGCCTACGCCGCAGCGCTGACGATCGTGCTGCTGGCATTGCTGGGATCGGCCGCACTCGCGCAGTTCTGGTTTCTCGAGCGCAAGGTGCATTACCAATGAGCGCGCGAGCCGAAGGCAGCCCGAAGGGCCGTTCGCGCGCGAAGCGGCAGGAGGCCGACGCGAGAACCGCCAGGAATGAGCAGCCCTGTGAGGAGACCGACCAATGAGTTCCGTCGCCCTTCAACCGCGAGGATTCAGCCGCGGCGCCGAAACCGCGGCCGCGTGGATGCTCGGGCTGCTCTGGGTGCTGCCGCTCGCCTATGCATTCTGGACCGCGTTCCATCCGGGCGAGTTCTCGACGCACTTCGTGCCGACGGCGCCGCTGACGCTGGAGAATTTCGTCAAAGCCTGGCACGCGGCGCCTTTCGCCCGCTATTTCCTGAACACGATCCTGCTATGCACGATGGTGCTCGCCGCGCAGCTGGTGCTCTGCACGCTGGCCGCCTACGCATTCGCGCGCTTCGAGTTTCCCGGTAGCAACCTGCTGTTCGCCCTGGTGCTGGTGCAGCTGATGGTGATGCCGGATGTCCTGATCGTCGAGAACTACCGGACGATGAACGCGCTGGGCCTGCGCGACACCATCGTGGCGATCGGCCTGCCGTACATGGCGAGCGCATTCGGGATTTTTCTGCTGCGGCAGACGTTCAAGACCGTGCCGAAGGAGCTCGACGAGGCGGCGCGTGTCGAAGGCTGCAATCCGCTGCAGATCCTGTGGAAGGTCTATGTGCCGCTGGCGCGCCCGGTGTACATTGCCTACGCCCTGGTCAGCGTAAGCTATCACTGGAACAATTTCCTCTGGCCGCTGATCATCACCAACTCGGTGGAATCTCGTCCGCTGACCGTCGGGCTGCAGGTGTTCTCGTCGACCGATCAGGGCATCGACTGGTCGATCATTACCGCGGCCACGCTGCTGACCACCGCGCCGCTTTTGATCGGCTTTCTTCTCTTCCAGAGGCAATTCGTGCAATCGTTCATGCGCGCGGGAATCAAATGATGCCCCCGCCTTGCCCCTGATCTAGCGACGCCCGCATTCAGCGACGCCGGCGGTTTCGGCGTCGCGGCGGTGCAACAGATGGCGCAACGCCTCGATGCGGCTGCGAGTCGAGAACGTGCGGCTGAGTTGTAGTGAGGGTCGGATCAAGGTCACTTGAATTTCGCCACGCGAAGATTGCGAACTTGGAACGAGCAGCGGTTTGCAGGGAGCGCCAGGCCGCCATGATAGGTGTTGAGCCAAATACGGCCTATCCTGAGCTGCGACTTCACGTTGTAAGTCACGCCATCCATGACGTTGTTGGGTGCGTGCATAATGAGCGGATCATCGGTGGTTCGGAGATAGAAGCCCCGCCAACGATGGGCTAGCACACCATCGAGATAGGCATCGAACTCCGCATCCTTCAGATAATTGGTGCCGATGCAGCTGTTGCATTTGAGCCGCATCGTGTAGCGGTGCCACTCCCCGACCTTCGGAGTAAATCCCGCACCATTCCACAAATGCGCATCGCCGTAGAAACTCGACTGCTCCGGCCAGTAGACGTACTGCATCGGCGCGAAGTGTCCGTACAGAGGATGGCCCGGGCCCGGCGACATGAACATGTCGAACCTGGTCGACCACCCGTCGTTGCCGTGCGACTTGGCTCCGCCGTTCCCCGCCAGCAAGGTCCCAGCTCGGCCCACCTGCGTTTTCCAGATCGAAGAGAAGTAAGCGTCGTCGGGCTTGGTCGACGAACTCGCGCCAGCGAAGAACTTGAAGCCCTGCGTCAGGCCCGTGAGCATATCCGGCATGAACCGCGCCTCGAATTCCCACGCTGCCTCGTCGGCCTCGTCGCCGTTGGGAAATATGATCGCGGCCGTTAGCGCGCCGTTGACGCGCGGATCAAACGTGACCTGCAAAGCCCTACCAACCTCGGTATCGACCACGGATTTCTGTTGGTAGGTATCGAGCCCGATGCTGTGCACCGGATCGCCGAAGATCATTGCCTTCAGATAGCCGGGGATGTTCTCAAAGGATTCCGTCTCGAGGAACACGCGCGGATCACCCTTGAGCGACAGCGTGTCGGCCGGGCCGGCCATCGAAATTCCACCCCACGCGAATTGATATACGTTGATCGCGCCACCAGTCCAGACCGTGTTCAGCGACAATGTCAGCGTCGCCTTGGTCCACCCTGCAGGCGGCGTCGGGAAACTAAGATAAATACCGTTCACCGAACTCACCGTCCAGGTCGGTTGCGACCCCATCTCGTAAGCCGTCGATGGGTTGCACTCTGCGTCGGCCGTGCAGTTCGCTGTCACCGGACCGCTTGGCGTGTCATAAACGATGGTCGGACCGGTCCCCGACTCCCGCGCATTGCAGACGACGGTGGTTCCGCCAAGGCCCCGCAGCACCATGTTTGAGGTCTTGTTGACGAGGGCCGTCACGTCCGCGGATGCAGTGCCGGTCACACCGGTCGTCGTCTTCACCTGCGCGAATGGTGTCGTGCCCTGCGCTACTCCCGCCGCGTCAATCCAGTCGCCGGTTTTGTTGTTCTTCCACGGCAGCCAGTATTGATAGAGAAAGGACGACGAAATGCCGCCCGGTGGCGATCCGCTGGTGTTCTGCGGCCCGTCATAAATGGCGAGCGCATCCGGCGATCCAGGTGCGGATGGCGCGGATGGCGCGGGCGCCGTGGGTGGCGCGGGCGGCGCGGTGGGGGGGACTACGGGCGAAGCGGCTTGGCTTGATCCGTCGCTTCCACCCCCGCACGCGCCAACGGACGCGGCGACTGTGCCTAAGCCCGCGATCAGAAACGTCCGGCGCGAAGTCATCGAACCACCTTGCCCCGAAACACGAGCAGGACCTGCAGAATCGTCACATGCATCGTCTTATATCCGGTGAGTCGCTATCTCGTATCTGAAAACGGCGTTTACGGATAGGATATCGACGCCGCCAAGTGTCGCGCATGACGGCCGCAGGAGCGAGTCCGCTCATCGTCGCGTCAGACGACGAACGGTCGACGGTCGTTCGCCCAATCGGGTGGCGGGCCGAAACGGCGACTAAATGGCTCCAGCCACGCGTTTGACGAATTGCGGCAATTAAAATAACTGCTTGATCGGACATATGGTAATTATCACCTGGAACGTTCAGTGGTGTCGCGGGGTCGACCGGCGAGTCGATCCGTCGCGTATTGTGGCGCACGCCAAGGAGCTGGCGGATTTCGACGTGCTTTGCCTGCAGGAGATCGCGAGCAACTTTCCCGATCCCAGGCTCCCCGGCAGCCGCGGCGAGAATCAGTTCGCCGAGATCGCTCAGCAGCTGCCCGATTTCACTGCAGTGCCTGGCGCCATCGTCGATGTACCGGGCGAGCCCGGACAGCGGCGGCACTTCGGCAACATGATCCTGTCGCGATTGCCGGTCGGGCAGGTGTTTCGACACCTGCTGCCGTTTCCAGTCGATCCGGGCCGGTGCGGCATGCCGCGAATCGCGCTCGAAGCTGTAGTGCGAGCGCCATTCGGCGGCGTGCGCATCATCACCACGCATCTCGAGTATTACGGAACGCTCAAACGAACCGCACAGGTCGACGCATTGCGCTCGATCTACGCGGAAGGAAGCCGGCACGCCAGGTTGGGTGAAATCATCGACACGAGCGGCGGACCGTTCCACGATTACCCGCGCCCTGCCGCGACAATCATCACCGGCGACTTCAACCTCGAGCCGGATGATCGACTGCATGCGCGAATGATCGAGGACTTCGACGACGCTACGCCGCCGCTGTCCGACGCGTGGGAGGCAGCGCATCCCGGCATCGCCCATCCGGCGACGTTCAAGATCTACGAAAAAGAGAGCCCCGACGAACCGGAGCAGCATTGCGATTTCATCTTCGTGTCCGCCGACCTGGTGCCGCGCCTCAAGTCGATTCGCATCGACCAGGAAACCCAGGCCTCCGATCATCAACCGGTGCTTGCCGAGTTCGACTAGAAGCGCGGCTTTGAACACAGCGATCACGTCCACCGGCGAGCGCACCAACGATCTCGGTCGCGATGCCGGCCCGGCAATGCGAGGACGCGCCGCGCTGCAGCGCCTGGCCGAGTCGGAGAAACAGCTGCTGCTGTTCGTCGCGCACGTTTGGGGCGGGGGCATCCGACAGCACATGAACGAGCTGGCCGGCCTGGTCGGGGGAGAGTGCGATGTGCTGCTGCTCGAGCCCGCCGGCGGCGACGCGATACGGCTGTCGTGGCTGAAGGCCGGCGAAGACCTGGCCGCGTACTTCAGACTGCCGGCCGACATGCAGGCACTGGTCGCACTGCTATCGGGGCTCGATCTTGCCCGCATCCATTTTCATCATGTCCATGGCTTGCCGCGTGCGGTCCTCGATCTGCCCGCTGCGCTAAGCGTGCCGTACGACTGCACGCTGCATGACTACTATGCGATCTGCCCGCAATACCATCTGGTCACCACGGACGGTCGTTACTGCGGCGAGCCCGATGCGGAAGGGTGCGCCGCATGTATCGCGGTGCGCCCGGCGCTCTGGCCGCTGGATATCGACGCATGGCGGGCCACATTCGGTACGCTATTGCGCGGCGCCGAGCGCGTGTTCGCGCCCTCGCACGATGTCGAGCGTCGCATTGCGCGCTACTTTCCGGGATTGTCGATCACGGTGCTACCTCATGCCGAAGCGGCGCTCGCGACACCCGGCCGCGTCACCCGCGTCGTAACCCTGGGTAGGCTGTCGCCGGAAAAAGGATTGCGGGTCGTCGTCGCCTGCGCTGAAGACGCGCGAGCGCGCGGCATGCCGCTGTCGTTTCGCGTTCTGGGCCCCGTATCGGAACCGGTGACGCAACGCCCGCACGTGCCGCTGTCGGTGCAGGGCGAGTACAGCGATGCCGATCTGCCAGGGTTGATCGCCGCCGAACGGCCGGATGTCATCTGGTTCCCGTCCCAGGTGCCGGAGACCTATTCATATACGCTGTCGGCGGCGGTCGTCGCCGAGGCGGCGATTGTCGCCTCGGAGCTGGGCGCCTTTCCCGAACGCCTTGCCGGCCGGCCGCGCGTTTCCCTCGTCCCTTGGAACGCGACACCGGCCGAGTGGAACGCTGCGCTGCTCGGTGCGGACGCCGCGCGTACGCAGCCGTCACCGAACGTCGCGCGCGTAGGATCGTGACCGATCGACAGCGCTATCTCGCGATCTATCTCGCCCCGCTGGCGACGCGCGTGCGCAAGCGCCGTGATCCTGTCGCGCTGTCCGCGCTCGACCTGCGTCATTGGTCAATGCCGGAAGGACATCCGGTCGCGGAAGCGCTATCGCTGCCGCAGCTATTTACCGCAGGGGTGGACGGGGGCAATGCCGAAGCCCGCAGCGAGCTCAAGCGGCGGGTCGCCGCAATCGACGCGGCGCTGGCGCAATTGCCGGATGGCGAATCGGAGCTCGCGCCGCGCTTGCTCGACGCAGTGCGCGCTCAGCAGGCGATGCAGCATCAGATCGAGCGCGGGGAAGAGATGCTCGGCGCGGCGCGAGAGCGCATCGCCGAGCTGGAAACGAGCACGACCTGGCGGGTGACCGCGCCGCTGCGGCAGAGCGGTCACAGGGTCAAGATCGCGTGGGCGCACGCGCGGGCGCAATGGTCGGCGCTGCGCCAGTCGCCGCACTATGTCGGCGTCGCCGCTTCTATCCTGCGCAACGAAGGCCCCGGCGCGCTGGCCAAGCGCATCGTGCGGCGCCTTTCGCGCCCGCACCGCTACGTTCCGCCGCCCGGTGTCGCATTCGCGCAGGAAACCGCGATCGCAGGACTCGCCTTCGAAGTCGTCGACAAGCCACGGGTTTCGATCATCGTGCCGATGTACGGCAAGCCTGTGTTCACCTACACCTGCCTGAAGAGCGTGCGAGCCAGCACCCCGGCCGGGAGCTACGAAGTCATCGTCGTCGACGACGCGTCGCCCGAACCGGCGAGCAAGACGCTGGCCGCGGTGACCGGCGTGCGCTTCGAACGCAGCGCCGCCAACCTGGGATTCGTCGCCAGCTGCAATCGCGCGGCCGGCCTGGCGCGTGGCGAGATCCAGGTTCTGCTCAACAACGATACGATCGTCACGCCCGGCTGGCTGGATGCGTTGCTCGCGGTGTTCGATCGACACCCGGATGCGGGCCTGGTCGGCGCAAAGCTCGTGTATCCGGATGGCAGGCTGCAGGAAGCGGGCGGCATCGTCTGGCGCGACGGCTCCGCCTGGAACTACGGTCGCGATGACGACCCGGCGCGGCCCGAGTACAACTATCTTCGCCCGGTCGATTACTGCTCGGGGGCTTGCCTCGCGGTGCCGCGCCGGCTGTTCGGCGAGCTCGGCGGCTTCGATGTCCGCTACGCGCCCGCATATTACGAGGACACCGATCTCGCGTTCGCCGTGCGCGCTGCGGGCCGCCGTGTCTATTACCAGCCGGCGGCGACAATCGTCCATTTCGAGGGTGCGACCTCGGGCACCGACGAGTCGGCCGGTATCAAGCGGCACCAGACGATCAATCGCGCCACGTTCGCAGCCAAATGGGCGGAAGCGCTGACCCGCCACGGCGCGAACGGCGTCGCCCCCGAGCGTGAGCGCGACCGGTGGGCTAGCCGGCGCGCGCTGGTGATCGACGCATGCATGCTGACACCCGATCAGGACTCGGGGTCGCTGCGGATGCAGCAGGTGATGGACATACTTACCGGCCTGGGCTGCAAGGTGACGTTCGTCGCCGACAATCTCGAATACCGGAAACCCTACGTTCAGGCCTTGCAGCAACAGGGCGTCGAGGTGCAGTTCCATCCGTACGCGAGCTCGCTGGCGATGTTGCTCGGCGAGCGCGCCGGCGAATTCGATCTCGTGTTGCTGTCGCGGCACTATGTCGCGGCACGGCACATGGCGACGGTGCGTGCCTTCGCGCCGCGCGCGCTGATCGCATTCGATACCGTCGACCTGCATTTTTTGCGCGAAGAGCGACTGGCGGATCTGGATGCCAGCCGGGCGGCGCGGGGAGCGGCCGCAGCAAAGCGCGCCGAGGAGCTGGCATTGATCCGCCAGGCGGACGTCACCCTGGTCGTAAGCGACGTCGAGCGCGACTTGCTGGCCGATCTCGCGCCGCAAGCGAAAGTGATCGTGCTGTCGAACATTCACGACCGGCACGAGCACGGCCGCCCGTTTGCGCAGCGCGCCGGCTTGCTCTTCGTCGGCGGCTTCCGGCATCCGCCGAATACCGATGCCGTCCTCTGGTACGCGAACGACGTCCTGCCGAGAATTCGAACCGGGCTGGCCGGTGTGAAGAGCTACATCGTCGGGGCCGATCCGCCGGCGACGATCCGCAGCTTGGCGACCGACGACCTGGTGATCGCCGGCTTCGTTCCGGATCTGACGCCATACCTCGAGGGCTGCCGGGTCTCGATCTCGCCATTGCGCTACGGCGCCGGCGTCAAGGGGAAGGTCAACCAGGCGATGAGTTTCGGTCTGCCGGTGGTGGCGACGACGCCGTCGATCGAAGGCATGCACCTGACACCGGGGAGCGACGTCCTGGTCGGCGACGATCCGCAGGCGTTTGCCGATGCGGTGGTCTTCGCCTATCAGGATCAGGCGCTGTGGGAACGGCTTGCCGCCGGAGGTCGCGACAACGTGAGCCGCCACTTTTCCCGCGAGGTCGCAGCGGCCGCGATCGCCGAGCTTCTCATGCTCGCGGACAGGAAGGCGCGCGACCGGCGATCGGCATAAGGCTGCGCATCGAATGCGCGCGCCCCACGGCGGCCAGTGGCCGCGTACGCCGCAACTTCAGCGGCGCTCGAACACGATGTCCCAGACGCCGTGGCCGAGCTTCAATCCACGCTGCTCGAACTTGGTTGCCGGCCGATAGGCGGGACGCGGCGCGAACAAAGCCGTCGTATTGACCAGCAGCGGTTCGGCGCTCGCGGCCGCGAGAACATCGGTCGCGTAGTCTTCCCAGTCGGTCGCCACATGCAGGTAGCCGCCCGGGCCAAGCGCTGCGCGAGCGCATGGATGAACTCGGCCTGCAGCAGCCGCCGCTTGTGGTGCCGCTTCTTGGGCCACGGGTCGGGAAAAAAGACATGGATTCCGGCGAGGGCGCCCGGCGCGATCATGTCGGCGACGACTTCGGCCGCATCATGCTGCACGATGCGGACGTTGGTCAGGCCCTTTTCGCCGATCAGTTTCAGCAGCCCGCCGACGCCGGGAGCGTGCACTTCGATCGCCAGGAAATCCCGATCAGGCTGCGCTTCGGCGATCGCGGCCGTCGCTTCCCCCATGCCGGAGCCGATCTCGACGACCTTCGGATTGTCGCGGCCGAAGAGCGCAGCCAGGTCCAGCAGCCTTGGAGCGTACGGAACGCCGAAACGCGGCAGCAGCGCCTCGCGGGCGCGCTGCTGGGCCGGGGAAAACCGGCCCTGACGCAGCACAAAACTGCGGATCGGCCGGCGCGGTTGCACGCGCGATGCGTTCATCAGCGCAAGGCTGCCGGGACGTTCACGCCGTGCTCACTGCGGGCTCACGGCGCGATCCGCGTCCAGGTCGGATCGGTCAGCGGGCGCGCGATCGTCGATGGAGCGCCGGCCGGGTCGACGTTGAATTCGATCGTCAGCGTGTCGGCATCGCGCCATGTCACGCCGGCATCGGACCATGCCGCGGCGGGAGTCCAGCGCAGCTCCTTGCGAAAGCCGTCGCGCGTGACTCGCCAGACCGCGATCTCGTTGCCGCAATACTGCGCGCAAACATCGGCGACGGCGAAACGCTGGCGGTCGGGCGAGAGCCGCGGCTCCGCCGGCAGATCGACCAGGCGCCCGGTCGCGCGCTGCAGCAGCGCAAAGCTCGCGTCGTCGCCGACGGTCACGTAGAGCACGACGCTGTTGATGCCGTCGAAATAATCCCAGAGACTGTAAGAGCGGCCGTTGACCGGATCGTCGCTGTCGGTGAAGGTCGTGCTGCCCGACGGAAAGAGCGAAACCATCAATCCGTTGCCGTTGCGGCGGGCGAGACCCGGCAGGCGGGGGAGCTGCAGGGCTTCGATCAACCGGCCGCAATGGGCGGCGTCTTCCGCGCTAGTGCAGGTCGCCTCGATCTCGGCGCGGGTCAGTGGCGCGGCCTGGGCGAACAGCGGCAGGCAGCAGAATAGCGCGCCCCACACGTGCCGGGCCGGCGAGAGCCCGACCGCGGCCGCTATGCGGCTCAAGCGATGAGGCCGGTCGTCGGCGAACTGGGACTGGCCGCGTAGAACTTTCGCGGCATGCGGCCGGCACGAAACGCTTCGCGGCCCGCCTCGACGGCTTTTTTCATCGCACCCGCCATCAGCACCGGGTCCTTCGCCAAGGCGATGGCGGTGTTCATCAGCACGCCGGCGCATCCCGACTCCATCGCGATAGCGGCATCGGAAGCGGTTCCCACGCCGGCATCGACCAGCACCGGCACTTTCGCCTGCTCGATGATGAGCTTCAGGTTCCACGGGTTGAGGATGCCCATGCCCGAGCCGATCAGCGACGCCAGCGGCATGATGGCGACGCAGCCCATGTCTTCGAGCTCGCGCGCGATGATCGGATCGTCGGAGGTGTAGACCATGACCTCGAAGCCTTCCGCTACCAGCGTCTCGGCCGCGCGTATCGTCTGCCGCACATCGGGAAACAACGAATGCGCATCGCCCAGCACCTCGAGCTTGACCAGCTTGTGCCCGTCGAGCAATTCGCGTGCGAGCTTCAGCGTGCGCACCGCGTCGTCGGCCGTGTAGCAGCCGGCGGTGTTCGGCAGCAGCGTGAATTCCGACGGCGGCAGGGAGTCGAGCAGCGACGGCTCGTTCGGATTCTGGCCGATGTTCGTGCGGCGGATCGCGACGGTGACGATCTCGGCACCGGAGGCGTCGATCGCCGCCCGGGTCTCGGCGAAGTCCTTGTACTTGCCGGTGCCGACCAGCAGGCGCGAGCGGTAAGCAGCCCCTGCGATGACCAGCGGGTCGTCGTGCGTCAGGGCGACATTTTCGGTGGGGGCGTTCATCTTCCTAAGGCCTAGCCGCCGCCGACGGCGGCGACGACCTCGATTCGATCTCCGGCGCTGATCATGGTTTCCGCGTGTCGGCTGCGAGGAACGATCTGGCCGTTCTTTTCGACCGCGACGCGCTTGCCCTCCAGCGCCAGCTCGCGGACGAGATCGGACACCCGGGGCGACGCGGACCGGCAGACGTACGTTGCGCCATTGAGGGAAATCGAGACCATCAGCATCGAGCCATCGTTACGGAGTAGAGATTATCCTACCGGGGCCCGGTTCAAGCCAGCCGTCGGCGCCCCGGATGGGTGCAGGGCGACTACCGCCCGGCTGTGCTTAGCCGCGATAGCGGAGCATCGCTTCTCTGAGAACCGCAAGTTGGCGCTCGAAATGCCGGCAGGCATCGCAAAACAACAGGTGCAGACGGACCAGCCACCGCTTTCCAGGCGTCAGGCTCTGGTCCTGCATCTGCGAGATCAGCCGGCTCGCGTCCTTGCACGAAATAAGGGGGCCCATGACTTAGGCAATCGACGACATCAGCCGGCGCGGGAGGGATCGGCAAACCAGTGCTGCTCGAGGCATTGCCGGAGCGCCATCCTGGCCCGATAGAGAATGACCCACAGGTTGGTCGAAGTGATCGTCAGTTCCTTACAGATCTCGTCCCCGTCCAGCTCCATGACTTCGCGCATCATGAACACCCGGGCGGTATTCGGCGGCAGCTTTTCCAGGCAGAACTGCATGACGTCGAAAAACTGCTGTCGCGACAGGTCGCTTTCCGGATTGCCCCAGTCCGCCGGAGGGTTTTCCCAGTGACCCGAGGCATCGAACAAGGCGTCGAAGTCTTCGATCTGGCACTCGTCGTCGAGCTGGGCAAACGCCGGCTCGCGGGCCTTGCGGCGTATCGCGTCGACGATCTTGTGCTTGAGGATGCCGGTCAGCCAGGTCTTGACGCTCGAGCGTCCGGAGAATCCCGCTGCGCCCTGCAGCGCCGCGATCAGCGTGTCCTGCACGACATCTTCGGCGGCCTCGTTGTTGCGCAGCTGCAGCATCGCCACGCGCAGCAGGTAGGCGCGATGCGTGGGAATCTGGGCGGCGACGTCGTTGTCGGGCATGGAAGAGCGGGCGGACGGTCGACAATAAGGGTCAAGACTAAAGCCGCGGCCGGTCGCCGCGCAGGCGAGGGCTAGGCCGCCCAGTCGAGTATCACCTTGCCGCTCTGGCCCGACTGCATGGTCGCGAACGCCTTCTCGAACTGATCGACCGCATAGTGGTGCGTGATGATCGGCGAAAGATCGAGCCCGCTCTGCAGCATCGCGACCATCTTGTACCAGGTCTCGAACATTTCGCGGCCGTAGATGCCCTTGATTTCGAGCCCTTTGAAGATGACCTGGTTCCAGTCGATCGCCATGTTCGCCGGTGGAATGCCCAGCAGCGCGATCTTGCCGCCATGGTTCATGTGGAGGAGCATGTCGGCGAACGCCTTCGGCACGCCCGACATCTCCAGGCCGACGTCGAAGCCCTCGGTCATGCGCAGCTCCGCCATGACGTCGCCCAGATCCTCGCGCTCGACATTGACCGCGCGCGACGCGCCCATCCGGCGCGCCAGCACAAGCCGGTAGTCGTTGACGTCGGTGATGACGATATGACGCGCGCCGACGTGGCGGGCGATCGCCGCCGCCATGATGCCGATCGGCCCGGCGCCGGTGATCAGGACGTCCTCCCCGACCAGGTTGAACGACAGCGCCGTGTGCGTTGCGTTGCCGAACGGATCGAAGATCGACGCCAGGTCATCGGAGATATCGTCGGGAATCTTGAACGCGTTGAACGCGGGGATCACCAGGTATTCGGCGAACGCGCCCTCGCGATTGACGCCGACGCCGACGGTATTGCGGCACAGGTGGCGCCGCCCGGCGCGGCAGTTGCGGCAGAAGCCGCAGGTAATGTGACCTTCGCCCGATACGCGGTCGCCGATCGCAAACCCGCGCACTTCCTGGCCCATGTCGACGATTTCGCCGACGTACTCATGACCGACGTGCATCGGCACCGGAATCGTCTTGCGCGCCCACTCGTCCCAGTTCCAGATGTGCATGTCGGTGCCGCAGATCGCCGTCTTGCGGATCCGTATCATCACGTCGTTGTGGCCGACCTCGGGTTTTTTCACCTGAGTCAGCTTGAGACCCGGCGCGGACTCGAGCTTGGCGAGTGCCTTCATTGTTTCTCCTTGAGCGCGCCCAGCGCCCTGCCGACCTTCGCGAAAGCCGCGACCGCCAGGTCGATCTGGTCGTCGGTGTGCGCAGCGCTCATCTGGGTGCGAATGCGCGCCTTGCCTTTCGGCACGACCGGATAGGAAAACCCGATCACGTACACCCCCTCCGCGAGCAGCGCGTCGGCCATCCGCGTCGCCAGCGCCGCGTCGCCGAGCATCACCGGGATGATCGGATGCGCGCCGGGCACGAGGTCGAAGCCGAGGCCGGTCATCGCGGCGCGAAAACGCTCGCCGTTACGACGCACGCGACGGCGCAGCTCCATCCCTTCGTCGCCGGCGAGCAGTTCGAGCACGCGCAACGATGCTGCCGCGATCGACGGCGCCAGCGTGTTCGAGAAAAGGTACGGCCGCGAACGCTGCCTCAAGAGCTCGACGATCTCCTTGCGCCCGGACGTAAAGCCGCCCGACGCGCCGCCCAGCGCCTTCCCGAGCGTGCCGGTGATGATGTCGATCCGCCCTTCGACGCCGCAGAATTCCGGTGTTCCGCGTCCGCCTTCACCGACGAATCCGACGGCGTGCGAATCGTCGACCAGCACCAGCGCGCGATGCCGGTCGGCCAGATCGCAGATCGCCTTCAGGTTCGCGACGATACCGTCCATCGAGAATACGCCGTCGGTCGCGATCAGCTTGAAGCGGGCGCCGGCGGCTTCCGCCTCGTTCAGCCTGGCTTCGAGATCGGCCATGTCGTTGTTGCGGTAGCGCAAGCGCTTCGCCTTGCACAAGCGGATGCCGTCGACGATGCTGGCATGATTCAATTCGTCGCTGATGACGGCATCCTCTTCGCCGAGCAGTGTTTCGAACGCGCCGCCGTTGGCGTCGAAGCAACTGGAATACAGGATGCTGTCGTCGGTTCTGAGGAATGCGGAAAGCGCCCGCTCGAGCTCCTTGTGCACGGCCTGCGTGCCGCAAATGAAGCGCACCGACGCCATGCCGAAGCCCCAGTGCTCGAGTCCCTCGCGCGCCGCCGCGACCAGCCGTCTATCGTTGGCCAGACCCAGATAGTTGTTCGCGCAGAAATTGAGCACGTCGGCGCCCGAGCTCAACACGATGTGCGACGACTGCGGGCTTTCGATCACCCGCTCCGCCTTGTAGAACCCCTCGGCTCGGATCGCGTCGATGCTGCGGCGCAGGTGCGTCAGATATTGGCCATGCATCGTGGGAAGGTTGCGGTTATTGGCGCGCACTCGCGCGATCATCTTTGAAGGAACAGCAAAGACCCTGGGGCGCGACGACACACGGGGTTCGGCGCAGCCAACGGCAAAAGACGCTTGCCTGGTCTCGCGTTGGCCTAGCATTCTCGGGCGCTGCCGCAACGCGGTCAAGTAACTCGGCACGCCGGCAGCAAACTGCAAAGGACCGGGTTTTCGAGCATTCCGGTGGCTTTCGCCTCGACGCGGCGCTAGACTGGTTCGAGCAGACGCTCGGCTGGCGAGGGGGGTGCGCCTGGGAATTCCACTGCTTTTGGTCGCGACAGCAACCGAATGGGCCGGTCCTGCACGCCTGCCCCGCGAGTTGGTGCGCGCGGGCTTCGACGTGTCCGTGCTGGCGCCGATGCGCGCGTTGCTGACAAAAAGCCGCTATGTGGGCGCGGTGACCTACCTGCCGGACGCAGCTACGCCGATGCAGTGGGCGTACATGCTTGCAGCGAGCCTCGGAGCGCGCACGCCGCGCTTGGTCGTGCCCTGCGACGACACTGCATTGCAGTTGATGATGACGTTTGTCGAAACCCCGCCCGAAGGCATAGAGAATTCGCTGCGGGAGCGAATGCTCGCCTTGATTCGCGAATCACTGGGCGACCCCAGATTCTATAGGTCGAGCATAGACAAGACGCTGTTGCCCCCGGCGGCGGAAGCCCTTGGCATTCGCGTGCCCCCGTTTGAAATCATTTCGGATGTTGACGCGGCCCGCGCGTTCGCGGATGAGAAAGGCTATCCGGTCGTGCTCAAGTGCGCGTTCGGCACCGCAGGGCAGGCGGTCGAGGTAGTTCCGGAAAAGGTGCAGTTGGAACCTGCCTTCCGGAAACTGTTTTCCAGACGGGATGCGTCGCTTTGGAAATCGGCCGATTTGCTCATCCAGGCCTGGATTCCTGGAAAAGGCCTCTTGCATGCAGTCGCTGCGTGGGATGGCGTCGTCTACGCCGGGATGACGCGCGAAGTGTTGATGCGCAACCCGGCCACCGGACCTTCGACGGTCGTGCGCTGCCGGCATGCCCCGGAGGCCCGACGCTTCTCCGAACTGCTCGCGGGCGGTTTCGGCATAAGCGGTTTCTTTGGGCCGGAGTTCATCGAACACGAACGGACCGGGGACGTCTACCTGATCGAAATCAACCGCCGCGTGACCAACGGCGTACAGATGGGCGGGTTGGTCGGGGTCGATCTCTGTTCGGCGCTGGCCGCGGCGCTGGACCACAATGTGTACAAGGGACGAGCCGACATCCCCGTCGGAGAGGAGCAACTGATCGCGGAGTTCCCCCAGGAATGGCTGCGCGATCCTGAGAGCCCCTATCTGCGTGCCGCGCGGACCGATGTGCCGTGGGACGATTTGGGTTTGTTGCAAGCCATGTTGGCAATGCGTCCGAGATAACAAAGCCGGAGAGCGGCAATGGAAAAACGCAAGCTTGGGCACACAGGATTCGAGGTCGCGCCGCTGGCGTTCGGCGGCAATGTTTTCGGCTGGACCGTCGACGAAGCCACGTCGTTCCGACTGCTCGACGCGTTCGTCGGCGCGGGCTTCAATCTGATCGACACCGCGGACTCGTATTCGCGCTGGGTGCCGGGCCACCAGGGCGGGGAATCGGAGACGATCATCGGCCGCTGGATCGCGCAGCGCGGCCGGCACGACGACGTCGTCATCGCGACCAAAGTCGGCTCCGACATGGGGCTGGGCTACAAATGCCTGCGCAAGGACTACATCATGCAGGCGGCCGAGCAGTCGCTGCGCCGGCTCAGGTCGATGCGATCGATCTCTACCAGTCGCACTGGGACGACGACAAGACGCCGCTCGAGGAGACGCTGGAGGCGTACGCGCGCCTGATCAAGCAGGGCAAGGTCAAGGCGATCGGCGCGTCCAATTTCACGGCGCACGGCTTGCCGAGGCGCTGGCGGTCAGCGCGGCGCACGGCCTTCCGCGCTACGCAGACGCTGCAGCCGCACTACAACCTGTACGACCGCGCGACGCTTCGAAGGCCCGCTGAGACCTTTGCGTGCGCGAGCAACTCGGCGTCATCACGTACTTCTCGCTCGCGGCGGGATTTCTCACCGGCAAATACCGCTCGCGAGGCGGACTTCGCGAAGAGCCAGCGCGGAGCGGGCATGGAGAAGTATCTGAACCCGCGCGGGCTCGCATCCTGGCGGCGCTCGACGCGGTCGCAGCGCGCTAGGCGCACGCCGGCGCAGGTGTCGCTCGCGTGGCTGATCGCGCGACCCGGCGTGACGGCGCCGATCGCGAGCGCGACCTCGACGGCACACTCGCCGAGTTGATCGCCGCGACGCGCCTCACGCTCGACGCCGACGCGATGCAGGCGCTCGATCGGGCGAGCGCATGACAAGCAATGAAATGGCCCGCAGAAGCACGGGCCATTTGTTTTTGTTGGTGGCGAATCAGGGACTCGAACCCCGGACCAAAGGATTATGATTCCTCTGCTCTAACCAGCTGAGCTAATTCGCCGAAAGGGCGGCAATTATAAGGGATTGCGCCGACGCCGGTCAAAGAAGCGCGTCACGGCGAAATGGAGCTGCGTCGCGCGTCAGCCGGCGGGCGATGCGGACTTTTCGTTCAGCAGCTTTTCCAGCGCGGTCAGCAGCGCGCGATCGTCGGGCTCGACTTTCGAGGCGAAGCTTTCGACGCGATTGCCGTCGCGATCGACCAGATACTTGTGAAAATTCCATTGCGGCGACTGCCCGGTGCGGGCGAGCAGCGTCGCGTAGAGCGGATTCGTCTTCAGACTCGTCACGCTCGTCTTTTCGAACATTGGAAACTGGACGCCGTAGGTCAGGCGGCAGAATTCCGCGATCTCCTGGTTGGTGCCCGGTTCCTGCGCGCCGAAATCGTTCGACGGGAACCCTACGACGACAAGCCCGCGCGACTTGTAGCGCCGGTAGAGCGCCTCCAGTCCCTCGTACTGGTGCGTGTACCCGCAGTAGCTTGCCGTGTTGACGATCAATAGCACCTTGCCGCGAAACTGGCACAGCGATTCTGGCTTGCCGGTCTGCAGCCGGTTGAACGTGTAATTCAACACTGGCGGACACGTGACGTCGCCGGTTGCAGATTCGGCGGCCAAAGCGGGCGCCGTCGAAACGAGCGCGATGGTGACCGACATCGCCAGGAGGAAGGAGGGGAATCGCCGCATCCGGTGATGCTACTCCAAGTCGCGCCCCGTCGCTATCGGGGTGTCATGGACAACGATGGAAGCCACCGCCTACAATAGCGCGTAACGCCGCGTTCCTTGGCGCTTGTCCTGGACATTATTGTATGGCCGACACTTCCGGATTGGCGCTGAACATCGGCGCGGTCGAGCGAGAGACCGGGCTGTCGAAAGACGTCCTGCGGATGTGGGAACGGCGTTACGGTTTTCCCGATCCGCTGCGCGACGACAATGCCGAGCGCCTGTATCCGCCCGAGCAAGTCGCCAAGCTGCGGGCGATCAAGCGGCTGATGGATACCGGCATGCGGCCGGGCAAGCTGATGCGCCGCACGCTCGCCGAGCTCAACACGCTCGCCGATACACGCGCCGGGCCTCGCCGCGAAGGCGCAGCACCCGCGTTCGAGCGCGACATCATCGCCCTGGTCAAGGGACACAACGCGCCGGCGCTGCAGCATGCGCTCGCCAATCTGCTGATGCGGCAGGGTCTGCAGCGGTTCGTGCTCGAGACGCTGGTTCCACTCAATCGCGCGATCGGCGAAGCGTGGATGCGCGGCGAATTGCAGGTCTTCGAGGAGCATTTGTATACCGAGCAGATTCAGGTGGCGCTGCACGCCGCGATCAACGCCTTTCCGCGACAAACCGGCGCGCCCAGGGTCCTGCTGACGACTTTCCCCGGGGAGCAGCATGGGATCGGCGTGCTGATGGTCGAGGCGCTGTTGGTCCCGGAAGGCGCGCAATGTATCTCGCTCGGGACGCAGACGCCGATCGAGGATATTCGCGGCGCCGCGCTCGCGCACAAGGTTCACATCGTCGCACTCTCGTTCTCGGCGGCGTTTCCGTTGCGGCAAGCGGGCGAAGGCCTGGCGACGTTGCGGCGGCACCTGGCGGCGCCGACCGCGCTCTGGGCGGGTGGCGAAATGACCCGGCGATTGCGGAAATCGCTGCCAGGGGTGCGCCTGATCGACGATCTCGCCGAAATCGGTCCGGCGCTGAAGGCCTGGCGCACCGAATCGGCATAAGCGCGTCTCGCGGTCGGCAAGGCGAAATGCTCGCCCCCGTCCGGTATCATCGGACGCGATGACGTCGATCGCCCTCCTCCTGCTGTTGCTTGCCGGCACCGCCGGCTACGTCTCATGGGCGGATTACCGGATCGCCCACGGCGACCCCGCATGGTGGTACGTCGTCGGCGCTCCGCTCGCGTATCTGCTGCCGGTGTTGGTGCTGGCATCGGTGTGGTTTATGCTGAGCTGGATCTGGCGTACGCCACGGCCGCCTGAATATCGCCTCGGCCCGGCCGCGTGCGCACGGCTATTTCTGGGTGAAGTCGGTGCCGTCGCGTTGTCATGGCCGCTGATGGTCGCGCATCGTTTGCTGATCCCCGACCCGACGCCGGCGCCCGCGCCCCTGCCCTTGCTGCTGGTGCACGGAGTAGCAGTCAACGACGGTGTGTGGTTCGCCCTGCGGCGCGATCTCGCGCGACGCGGCTTGGGACCGGTGTATACGATCAACTACGGCCCGCCGCTTGCCGGCATCGAGCATTTCGCCGGCCAGCTCGCCTCGCGAATCGATGCGGTTTGCGCGGCCACCGGCGCGCAGCGCGTCGCGCTGATCGCGCACAGCATGGGCGGATTGGTCGCACGCGCGTATCTGCGGCGCTTCGGCGTGGCGCGGATCGCGCAGCTGATCACCATCGGCACGCCGCATCACGGCAGCATGCTGGCCTGGACCTTCGCCGGACGCTGCCTCGCGCAGATGCGGCCCGGAAGTCGCTGGCTGGTCGAGATCAATCGCGCGGAAAACGAGCCGGCGCCGGTGCCGATAACGTCGATCCGGTCGCGTCACGACAGCATGGTGGCGCCGCAGGCGAGCGCCGAGCTCGCCTGCGCGCGCAACATCGCGCTGGCGGGGATCGGCCACAATGCCTTGCTGAACAGCCGCGACGTGATGGACGAGGTCGCGCAGGCCGTCGCGAATGCGCAGCGGGCCGATGGGTCGGAAACCGTCGCCGGAGCCGTCCGCCATGCTGGCTAAGCCGATACGGCGACGCTAGACTTTCGGCGGCCAGGCATCGCGAGGCGCACCGACGTGAAAGCCTCATCCGGCGTCACGACATTCCTGTTCACCGACATCGAGGGCAGCACGCGCCTGTGGGACCGTGAGCACGACCGCATGCAGGTCGCGCTCGCGCGTCACGACGCGATCGTGCGTGCCGCTGTGGAGGAGAACCACGGCATCGTCGTGAAAATGAGCGGCGACGGCGCACACGGGGCTTTCGACGATCCGCTCGATGCGCTCGGCGCCACGCTGCAGCTGCAGTACGGGCTCGCCGATCCCGCCGCGACGCATGGCGTTGCACTGCGCGTGCGCTGCGGGCTTCACGCCGGGGTGACCGAGCGGCGCGACAATGACTTCTTCGGCGGAACGGTCAATCGCGCCGCACGCATCATGAGCGTCGCGCACGGCGGCCAGGTCCTGCTGTCGCAGGCGGTGGCGACGCTGGTCGGCGAACGCCTTCCACCGGGTACCGCGCTGCGGGACCTGGGCACTGTGCGCCTGCGGGGCCTGGAAAGTCCCGAACGCGTTTTCCAGCTCGTGCATCCGCGGCTGAGGCAGGATTTTCCGTCGCTGCGTTCACTCGAAACGACGCCGAACAACCTACCTCAGCAACTGAGCTCCTTCGTCGGCCGCGAGCGGCAACTCGACGAGATCGGGAAACTTCTCGGCAGCACGCGGCTGCTGACGCTTACCGGTGCCGGAGGTCTCGGCAAGACGCGGCTCACATTGCATATCGCGGCCGATTTGCTCGACACGTTTCCCGACGGGGTGTGGTTCGTCGAGTTCGCGCCGCTGTCGGATGCACGCCTGGTGCCGCAGGCAGTGGCATCGGCGCTGGGCGTGACCGAAGAGGCGGGCCGGCCGGTGATCGAGGCCCTGGTCAAGCTGGTCGCAGACCGCAGAATGCTGCTGATCCTGGACAACTGCGAACATCTGATCGATGCCTGCGCGGAGCTGTCGAAGCGATTGCTGCAGGCGGGACCGCATCTGAAGATACTGACGTCCAGCCGTGAGCCGCTGCGCCTGTCGGGCGAGACGATCTACGCGGTGCCCGCTCTCGCGACCCCCGATGCATCGCAACCGATTACCGTCGACCGCTTGGCGCAATTCGAAGCGGCGCGACTGTTCGCCGACCGGGCCACCGCGGCTCAACCGTCATTCCGCGTGACCGCGGAGAATGCCGCCGCGGTCGCCGACATCTGTCGACGCCTCGACGGCATACCGCTCGCACTCGAGCTCGCCGCCGCGCGTGCGCGGAGCCTGTCGGTCGAAAGCATTGCGGCGCGACTGGGCGACCGCTTTGCCTTGCTGGTCGGCGGCGATCGAACCGCGCTACCTCGCCAGCAAACGTTGCGCGCGCTGATCGACTGGAGCCACGAACTGCTCACCGACCGCGAACGCGTGCTGTTTCGGCGGCTCGCGGTTTTCGCCGGAGGCTTCACCCTCGAAGCCGCGGAAGCGCTGCGCACGGCGGGGGAGCACGACGTCCCGGACGTCCTGGCCGTACTGAGCCAACTGGTGGAAAAATCGTTGGTCGAAGCGGGTACCGAAAGTCAGCGCTATCGTTTGCTCGAGACGGTGCGCGAATATTCGGAGGAGCTGCTAAAACAGTCGGGAGAGGAAGCGGAGGTTCGGCAACGTCATCTCGTTTTCTATGTGAACCTGACGGAGGAGGCAAGGACTGAGCTTAGCGGCCCGCAGCAGGGCGCCTGGCTGACGCGGCTCGATGTCGAACGGGAAAATATCCTTTTGGCGCATGGATGGTGCGACCACGCGCTGGACGGTGGGGTAATGGGCCTGCGGCTGGTCGAAGCGATGCGGCCGTACTGGTTCAGCCGTGGCCTGCTTGCGCTACGCCATCGCCTTGCGGTCGAGGCGCTTCAGCGCCAAGGTGCTCAGACCCCTGACCATGCCCGATGTCTTGGACTTTTCGGTGCGGGACAGGTCTGCTGTTTCATGGGTCGCTACACCGACGCGCAGAGCTATCTCGAAGCAAGTTTGAAGATCGCGCGCGACATCGAGAATCGCGAAAGGATCGAGGCTGTACTCGAGTTGCTTGGAATGGTCGCTTTTGCACAAGGGGACTTGGTTACCGCACGAGCCCATCTGCAGGAAGCGCGCGCGCTGGCTCAGGTGCTGGGCAATCGGCGACAGCTTGCGGCGGCGCTCAACGGTCTGGCGCAGGTGCACCGGGCGGGAGGTGATCTCGACGCTGCGCAGCCTCTCTATGCCGAGTTCCTCGCGCTCGCTCGTGAGCTGGGTGACCGCGAAAACATCGCGATCGGCCTGCTAAATCTGGCGATGGTATCTATCGGACGCGGGCTAAGCGCAGGGGTGCGCGCCGATTTGCTCGATGCGCTCGCCATCGCGGAAGAAATTGGTTTTCGCCCGGCGGGACAGAGCGTCCTCGAAGTTTCTGCCGGACTCGCGGCCCTGTTCGAGCAGTGGCAGCGCGCCGCGCTCTTCTTCGGCGTAGCGGAAGCACAGGCGGAACAAACGGGGCTGCGCCGCGACCCTGCCGACGAGACATTTCTGCAGCCGCTCGTCGTCAAGGCCCGAGCGGCGCTCGGCGATGTGGCATTCGCAGTGGCAGAAACCGCGGGTCGCCGGCTGTCCTACCAGGAGGCGGTCGCGGACGTGCGGCGTTGGCTCCAATTAGCAGCATGAACCCTGCCCTCATTACCATCTCTTGGACCTAGCATGGCGCAGGGCGAAGACCAATTAGACTAGTTTTGGTGAACCCAGGGATCGAGTGGGGTCGGATCCGCGCCTGTCCGATTCTTCACTCGGACGCGGTACTTCCATTTTTTTGGCGTTTCAGGCCTGGCGTAGGTGCAGATGAAAGCTTTTTTCTTCTCCCCGACTGCTCCGCAATCAAGGTCGCCAGGCAACGGATTGTTCGTACCGGCTTGCAGCTTGATCGCGTCGTCGTCCGGAAAGAAATAGGGCGAACCGTCACTGGCATCCAGCCTCCAGACAATCACTACTCGTCCCTGCACAGCCTTCGGCAAAAGGGGCTCCAGGTTGACTGCAATGTTGTTATCGAACAGGAAGACATCGGGCCCATTGGGGTCTGGGGTTTGGACGGTCAGGGCGTTGTAACCGTCTAACCCCGTTACCGTGACGTTCGTCTTCCCGAGCTTAACTGTACGCTCCGGGCCGACCACGTAATTCATGGCGCAACCTGACAACGCGACGGCCAACGCAGTCGCTAAGATCAGTGTTCGCATCGGCGCTCTCCCTGGTTCCGATAGGTTAAACATGGGACATCCTGATGCCTCAACGGCTGCTGGGCATTTCGCTGTTGAAGCGACTGATCATACCGTTTTTTCCCGAATGTAAGACACAACACGCGAGCTCCGTTCCGCCCGGCTGCGCGGAATATTCACGTTATTTTCCGGTATCAAAGCACTATCGTTCACCTAGGCAAGACGAGCAAAGTTGCGACCGAGGGCGGCCTGATCCGGTGCGAGCGTTCGATCGCTTCAGGTGTCGCGCTCGGCAATGGCCCTCGGGCCGTGCGCGCGACGCGGGAGTCTTGGCGATGTCTATGGACGTCTGTACGGATTCGGGGGTGGTGGCCCAGCCCGGGACACGCGCGAGGCGGCCTAAGGATAGGGCCTTGTTATCTACAGGGGATTGCACCCACAATGACACGGTTTCCCGCACCTGCCGCCCCGCGATGCTACAAGACGGAGCCCTCGCCAACGACAACCCCGAGTGGGTCGTACGGACGGTGCTGTTCGTCGATCTGGTGGAGTCCGTCCGGCTCATCGAAAGCAACGAGAGCGACGCGGTGCGCCGATGGCGACAGATCGTAGCTACCGTGGAGCGAGACGTGCTGCCGGCGCATACGGGGCGTCTGGTCAAAAGCATGGGCGACGGGCTGATGCTCGAGTTTCCCACCGTCCAGCCGGCGATAAGGTCGGCCTTCGCGATTCAGCACGCCTGCGCCCAAGCCAACATCGGCGTGCCGGCCGACCGGCAGATGCTGCTCCGGATGGGCGCCCACGTCGGCCAGTTGATTGCCGACGAGCACGACATCTACGGTCGCGGCGTCAACCTGGCGGCGCGCCTTACCACGCTTGCAGGGCCGGGCGAGATCGTGGTCTCCGCCGACGTGCGCGACCAGCTCATTCCAGTCCTGGACGCAGACATCGAGGACCTGGGCGCGTGCTATGTCAAGCACGTCAATGAGCCTGTCCGCGCCTATCGCGTCGGCCCGCCGGGGCCGCGGCCGGTGATCGAGCCCGGCAGTGCGGCGATGCCCGAGCTGCGCCCGACGGTGGCGGTGATTCCGTTCACGGCGCGCGCCGGGGAAGCCGCCCATCAGGTGCTGGGCGAGGTTCTGGCCGACGAGATCATTTCCGCATTGTCACGCGCCTCGGACTTGAACGTCATCTCGCGGCTGTCGACCACGGTCTTTCGCGGGCGCGACGCCTCGCTGGGAGAAGTCGGGGGTTATCTCAATGCGACGTATGTGCTGTCCGGCGCCTACCTCGCGTCAGGCAACCAGTTCAGCCTGAGCGCCGAGTTGGCCGACGCCAAGTCCGGGAACGTCGTCTGGGCGAAGAGCCTCAAGGGGCAGGTAACTGGAATCGTCAACGGCAAGGACGGGCTGATCGACAAGGCTGTCGCAGGGGTGAGCTCTGCGATCATGGCGCGCGAACTGGTCCGCGCCCAGTCGCAGCCGCTGCCGACGCTCGAAAGCTATACGCTCCTGATGGGCGCGATTGCGCTGATGCACCGGCTTTCGCTGCAGGACTTCGACCGGGCAAAGCAGATGCTGCAAACGCTGACCGAACGCGCACCGCGGCAAGCGATACCCTGGGCATGGATGGCCAAATGGCACGTACTGCGCGTGCAGCAGGGCTGGTCCGACAACCCGGACCTGGACGCGAAGCTTGCGCTGGATTGCACCAAACGCGCGCTGGACGCGGACGCGCACTGCTCGCTTGCGCTGGCGGTCGACGGCTTCGTCCACACCAATCTGCTGAAGCAGCTCGATGTCGCGCTCGATCGCTACGAGCGCGCGCTCAGGGTCAATCCGAATGATTCCCTGGCGCTGCTCCTGAAGGGGACGCTGCATGCGTTCAAGGGCGAGGGCAAGCAAGCGCTGAAAGACACCAAGCATGCGCTCAGGCTTTCGCCGTTGGATCCGCTGCGGTATTTTTATGATTCGCTAGCGGCAACCGCAGCGTTGTCCGCGGGCGACTACGAGCGCGCGCTCGAGCTCGCGCGCCGGTCGCTGCGCGCGAATCGCACGCACACGTCGACTCTGCGCGCCTTGGTGATTTCGCAATGGCAGCTCGGCAAGGTTGCCGAGGCACGCACGACGGTGGGTGAGCTTTTGCGCCTGGATCCGACATTTACGATGACGAAATGGGCGCAGCGCTCGCCGGCTGCCGGATATGAGATCGGGAAGCTTTGGTTCGACGTGTTGCATAAAGCAGGCGTGCCAGCGTAGCGCAGGATTGCTGCGTGGCTAACGGGGAGGCATCGTCATGAGCGGATCGGGACCGGAAGGCGGCGTTGGGGGCGTGGGCGGAGTCGGTGGTGTGGGCGGAGTCGGTGGAGTCGGCGGCGTCGGCGGAGTCGGCGGAGTCGGCGGAGTCGGTGGTGTGGGCGGAGTCGGTGGTGTCGGGGGCATGGGCGGTTACGGGCTGCCGGGGGTCGCCGACGCGCTGATCAAGCATCGCGATGGGATCGTCGGCAACTGGTTGGGCGCGACGCTCAATCCGCTTCTGCGCGCGGTGGAAGATCCGAACAACCTGCAGGCCTGGGAGCCTTGGGTACGCGGGGCGGTCATCGATTTCGATCTCTTGTCCCATTTGCATGTCACCAAGCACAACGAGGCTTTCAGCTACGTCGACCAGAACGGAGCGACGGTCAACAAGACGTCAAACCGTTCGGTCACGGTCTGGCACATGAATACCACCAACACGGGGCCCGGCAAGTCGCCCAGAGCGACATCGAGCCGCGTTGCGACGTTTATCCGTCCCACGACCGCCATCTTCAAGCAGCAGCTTGCATTTCTGGACCAGTACGCGGATCTGCGCGAGGACCGCGCCTCGGAAATCCTGTCCCAGACGGTGCCCCAGTTCGCTTTCTGGGGTTCGATCGTGTATTTGCACCCGGATCGGACCAAGAAGACCTTCGAGCTGCTCGACGCGGCGCTTCGCCTCGCCAATTACGTTGAGATGCGCGTCAAGCATGCGCTCGCCTGCCGGCGGGCAAACGAGTATTCGGCGCAGGTGCAACCGATGATCCTGACGCCGGGGCACGGTTCGCTGCCGAGCGGACACGCCACCGAGGTCCACATGATCGCGCGCATCCTGTGGGAACTGCGCGGGGGGACTCCGGGCGATGCGCTCGGCGTCGAGCTGATGCGACAGGCAGCGCGGATCGCGGTCAACCGCACCGTCGCGGGCATGCATTTTCCGGTCGACAGTGTCGCCGGCCAGATGCTCGGATTGACGCTCGCGCGATACTTTGTGCGCCGGGCCAAGGGAAATACCGGCTTTCGCGCCTGGCGATTCGACGGCGAGCGCTATCCGGGAACGCTCGACTTCGATTTCAACGACCTCTACGACACCAATACCGCGCAGCAGAAATCCGCTTTGTACGTCGATCCGCTGCCGTCGACGCTGCCCGCCGGTTCGCCCGTTCTGCGCTGGCTTTGGACCGAAGCCGCGAAGGAATGGGTCTAGCGCGCGAGCTGCGCGTTCTCCTCAATGCACTGCGGAGCCTGAAGATGGCGATCAAACCCGACCGCGGTAATGCGGCGAAGCGCATCGACCGCCGCGATAACGCGGTGCCGTCGAGCGCGGCGCGAATCGATCCGTACCTGAATTGGGCAATTGCCACCGATTTTGCCTACCTTGGGGGAGACTCGGTCCAGTGGTACCCGGTGTTGCTGCAACTGGCCGCCGGAGTGACCGCCGCGGAATTCTGGTCATCGGTCAAGACCGCGACCAATCGCATTCGCGTGGCTTCGATCTACGAACGTCCGCCGCGCGACATCGCGCAAATGAACTTCTGCACGGCACTCGTTACGCGCGAGACGTTGACTGAGCTTCTCGGAAACCCGGGCAAACGGCTTCCGATCGCTCGCTTCGAGCTGGGCTCCCCCGTGGTGCCGGCGTTCAATGCCAGCCCGCTGGTCGCCTTGTCGACCATGGTGTCCAATCCGCCGAATGCCGCCATCGTCGCGGTCATCGATGACGGGCTGGCATTCGCTCACCAGCGCTTTCGCGATGCGGCGGGCGGAACGCGCTTCAAATACTTCTGGAACCAGGACGACAACACCGGCGTCAATCCGCCACCCGGATTCGGCTGGGGCCGCGAGCTACGCCAGGGCGAGATCAATACCCTGCTGAACACGTGCACGCGCTCGGGGATCGTCGACGAAGAGAAGTTGTATCGGCTCGCCGGCCAGACACTTGCCGCCCGGCGCGCCAAGCACGGCACGCACGTGATGGATCTCGCGTGCGGCCTGGATCCGCAGCAAGTGACGGCACAGTCTCCTTATCTGATCGGCGTGCAGCTCCCGCGCTGGGTGACGACCGAGACGTCCGGCGGATTGCTGACTCCGGCGGTGCTAGACGCGCTGGGCTACATTCTGCAGCGCGCCGACGAGATCGCAGCGCAGGAAAACACAGCGCCGTTACCCGTCGTCGTCAACCTCAGTTACGGTACGATCGCCGGGCCGCATGACGGCAGCGCGCTGCTCGAGGAGGCGATCGACCAGCTGATCGCCTCGCGCGCGACACCGTTGCGCGTCGTGCTTCCCACGGGCAATCACTATCTTGCACGTTGTCATGCGCGCTTCGGCATGCCCGCCGCGACGCCGCTGTCCCATCCGGTAGAACCGCTGCAATGGCGGGTGCAGCCAGACAACCAGTCACCGAGCTTCGTCGAGATCTGGCTGCCGCATTCGCAAGGGGCACAACCGCTGCCGAAGGTCGAAGTGCGCGTCACCACGCCGGACGGCACGACAAGCCCATGGATTGGACCCGGCGCCGATTGGAGCTGGCCCTCGATTACCAATGTGCGCTTTTACATGATCTACGTCGACCCGTTTCCGGCGGGCAGCCGCCCGCGCATTCTGCTCGCGATGGCGCCTACCGCGGAGCTGGCTGCCGCGCCGCAGACCGCGCCGTCGGGAACCTGGCGGATCGAAGTGAAGAACAATGGACGCGCGATCAGAGTCGACGCGTGGGTGCAGCGGGGCGACACGCCTCCCGGCTACCCGCTGTTCGGGCGCCAGTCGCGGTTCGACGATCCACGATATGTGCGCTTCGACCTCGCCGGCGCACCCGAAGAAGACGACATCGGTCCGAGCACGATCAAGCGCCGCGGCACGCTCAACGCGCTGGCGACGGGCCGTGAGGCGATCGTGATCGGCGGTTTCCGTCGCAGCGACTATAAGGCGAGCCGCTACTCCGGCGCTGGTCCGATCATCGATCCACCGAGCACCGGCGGCCCGTGGCGTGACGGCCCCGATGCGACCGCGGTATCTGACGATTCGTCCGCGCTCCATGGCGTCCTGGCGGCGGGGACGCGCACCGGTTCGACGTGCGCGATGAATGGGTCGAGCGTCGCCGCACCGCAAATCGCGCGCTTGATCGCGGAATTGATGACCCTGGGGTTGGCGAGCGATCGCACGGCGGTGCAAGTCAATGCCAAGCTCGCGGACCCGGCACCGCCATTGCCGCCGCAGCGCGGCGGGGCCGGACGCATCCCGATGCCACCGCGCAACCCGAAACGCTGGACGCGCTGGTGACGCGACCGCGGCGCCAGCCCTCAGGCGCCGCACGTTACCAGTGGATCCCCTGCGTCAGCTGCGCAAACGCCATCTGCTCGGGCGACAGCTGCGCCTCGCCTTCCTTCTTGCCCGCGGCAGCCGCCGAGTCCGGAAACATGTTGAACGCGCTGTTGAGCAGTATCTGCGTGAACTTCGGCGCGATCGCGTGCGAAACCGCGCCGAAAATGCCGAGCCGCGTTGCGATGCGTACCGGCTTGTAGACGATGGCCTGGACCACAAGGTCGGCGGCCTGCTCGGGCGAAAGCGTGGGCACGTTTTCGTACATCTTGGTGGGCGCGATCATCGGGGTGCGCACCAGCGGCATGTTGATCGTGGTGAAGTCGACGCCCTTGTCGATGAATTCGGACGCCGCGCATGCGGCAAACGAGTCGAGCGCGGATTTCGACGCGACGTACGCCGAGAACCGCGGGGCGTTGGACAGGACGCCGATCGACGAGATATTGATGATATGGCCGCGCTTGTTCGCGACCATTCCGGGGAGGAAACCCATGATCAGGCGCAGCGCCCCGAAATAGTTGAGTTGCATCGTCCTCTCGAAGTCGTGAAAGCGGTCCAGCGAGTTGAGCACGCCGCGTCGAATCGACCGGCCCGCATTGTTGATCAGATAGTCGCAGCCGGCGTGATCCTTGAGCACCTTCGCGACCAGGGCGTCGCACGAGGCCATGTCGGAGACATCGGCGGTGTAGATCCAACTCCTGCCGCCGGCCGCCGCGATTTCCTTTTGGGTGTCGAGCAGCTTTTCCTCGCCGCGCGCGACCAGCATCACCCTGGCGCCGGCTGAGGCGAGCTTTAGCGCTGTCGCTCGGCCGATGCCCGACGAGGCGCCGGTGACGACGACCACCTTGTCCTCGACCCGCCCGGAGAGGCTGCGGTCGATGAACAAGTCGGGGTCTAGGTTGCGTTCCCAGTAGTCCCAGAGCTTAGCGGCATAGCTTTCGAGCGGCGGCGCGACGATTCCGGAGCCTTTGAGCGCCTTGACGGCCTCGCGGTTGTCGTAGCGTGTCGGCCAATTGACGAACGGTAGCGCATCCTTTGGAATGCCGAGGTCCTTGAGGGTCGCCCGGATCATGCGCTTGATCGGCGACAGCGAGCCGATGCCATAGAGAATCGGCGCAGGTATGAAGCCGAACATGCGCGCGTTGACGCGCATCGTCATCTGCGGCGCGTGCGCCGCTCGGGCGAAGATATTCAGGACTTCGCCAATGCGGTGGGGATGGGGGTCGGTCAGGTGGAAGCACTTGCCGTCGAGGCCCTTCTTGTGGGCCAGATAGTCGAGCGCATCGGCGACAAAGTCGACCGGAACAATGTTGATGCGGCCGCCCTCGATGCCTATCGTGGGCATCCACGGGGGCAGCATCTTGCGCATCTTCTGGATCAGCTTGAAAAAGTAATACGGGCCGTCGATCTTGTCGATGTAGCCGGTCTTCGAATGGCCGACGACGAACCCGGGTCGGTAGATGCGCCACGGCCGCTTGCATTCGGCGCGCACGATGCCTTCAGCCAGACTGCTTGGTCCGGAAATACGGATGATCGAGGTCCTCGGCTTCCTCGAACATGTCTTCGCGGAATACGCCGTCGTAGAGGCCGGCGGCCGCAATCGAGCTCATGTGATGGAAGCAGCCGGCCTGGACAGCGTGCGCGAATTCGACGGCGTGGCGCGTGCCATCGATATTGGCCTGCTGTTGATCCTCGGCGCTGGCGGCGAGATCGTAGATCGCGGCCAGATGGAACAAATGTTCGACCTTGCCTTTGAGGCGCTTGATGTCTTCGGCGGCGATGCCCAGCTTGGGCTTGGTGAGATCGCCGGTGATCGCGATTACCTGTTTGTCGTCCGCGCCCCAGCTTTCGCGCAGCGCCGGGAGCTTCCTGAGCGTGCTCTTGCGCACCAGAAGATAGACCGGCTCGCCGTGCTTGAGCAGGTTCTGGACGAGAAAACGGCCGATGAATCCGGTTCCGCCCGTAACGAAATAAGCCATCGCGTCCTCCGTTGAGACCGGGTGCGCCGGCAGCTCATCGCGCCGGCACGAATCGGATGCCGCCGCTGTCGTTGACATGTGCGCCGGCAACCGATCGTGGCGCCGCGGGCATTATACGGCCGCGCGTTTCCGGCGACGCCACCCAAGCGGCAGCATTAGTGTGATTTCTCTAACTTCGTCGAATACAATGCTCGGTTGAGAACCTTCTCAAGGAGAACGAACGTGTTGAAAAAAGCCAAAGCCGACTTCGAGTCCAAATCCAAGTCTGGAGCACCGGAGCAAGGCATAGCGAAGGGCGTTCTCGAATCATCGCATCAGATCTGGCTCGCAGGTTTGGGCGCTTTTTCCAAGGCGCAGGAAGGCGGCGCCAAGGTGTTCGACACGCTGGTGAAGCAGGGCGAAGTGCTCGAGGCCAGGACGCGCAAGGCCGCAGCGCAAACGGCCGATGCCGCGCGCGGTGCCGCCATGTCGAAGGCCAAGGAAATGCAGGCGATGGCCGGCGGAACCTGGGACAAGCTCGAGCAGGTGTTCGAGGATCGGGTGTCGCGAGCGCTGGGCAAGCTGGGTGTCCATACGTCGGCCGACGTCGAGCGCCTGAGCGCGCGCGTCAACGAATTGTCCGAAGCGGTCAACGCGCTGCTGAAAGCGCAAGGCATCCAGCGGAAGGCGCCGGGCAAGGGTCGGCGCGCGGCTGCCAAGACTGCGTCGGACAAGGCCGGCACCGCAGCCAAGGCCGCCCCTACGGCGACCAGGACGGCGAAAAAGACCGGGAAGTCCGCCGGAAAGTAGGACAAACGCGCGCGAAGCAGGCGGCTCGCTGTCGCCCACAGAGTGGCGGCGCGGCGGCAATGCCGAATATTCGCTGTGGATTTCCGGGCGCCGTTGCGCTAGCCTTCGACGGTTGCCATACGCGATCGTACGCGCGGCGTTTCCTGCGCATTCTTGCGAGCCCCGATGCGACCGAAGCCCGTCTTCGCGATCTTCTTCATACTGGCCGCGCTGGCGGCTGGGCCGGCCGCCGCTGCCGAGGGATTCAAGTTTTCGGAGCAGGACGAAGGCGACCGGGCCGAAAGCGAAGCGAGGCAGAGCCGCATCGCCGAGCAGCTGTCGACGCCCTGCCGCGCCGATCTCAAGGGCAAGAAAATCATGGTGGTCATCGGCGAGATGCACTCCAACGGCATGATCTACGCGCAGCAGCAGAATTACGGCCCGCATTTCCAGGCGATCAACACGCGGTTGCGCGGGCTCGGGCTTCGCAGCTACACGCCGGAGGAGATTCGCCGCCAGATCGCGCAGGCCGAGATCGATGCGTACTTTCGCAACGATCCCGACGCGGCGCTCGCGGCGTCGAAAAGGCTCGGGGCGAGTTTCGTCCTGCGCGGGTTGATCTCGTCGCAAGCCCAGCCCAACCCGATGATGAACGTCAACCAGGTTTCGGTGAACATGGATTTCAACCTGGCCGGCAGCGACGGCAGACAGATATCCACCGCGCAGGCGCATTCGAGCTCCTACGCCGGCGCCGACGTCGGGCGCATGGCGCTGACCCTCGTCAGCGAGAATGCCGACGAGGTAGTGGCCAAGCTGTACGCGGATTACTGCACCCGCGCCGGACTGGGCGGTGGCAGGAAACCCGCGTCGAAATGAGGATGGTTTAGCTCGTTATCGACAGGAATTTGACAGGAGCAATCGCCATGAGCAATCGCAAGTCCGTCCGCTATTCCGCTGTCGCGCTCGGTGCGACGCTGCTGGCCGTCGCGTCGCTGGCGCTCGCCCAGCCCAGATTCGGCAACCCTTCGCCGACTGCAGGAAGCGATACGTCGCAGCGAGCCAATGCCTCGGCGGACCAGGCGATGTATGCGCCGGTCGAGTACACGAACGTAAGAAAGAAAGGTCCCGCGGTGATCGTCATCCCGGGCGAGATGAAAAGCAATAATGCGACCTTTCTGCAGAAATTCACCGCGAACAACATCGCCGACTTCGGCGAGATCGAGCTCAGCAGCGCCAACTTCCAGGTGCTCGAGCGCTCCAATCTGGGACCGATCCAGAGAGAGTTCGAGCTTGCCTATAACCTCGGCGATCAGGACCAGGCGCGCAAGTTCCTGCGCATGGGCAAGCTGAAGAGCACCAAGTACATAGTGAAATTCGACATCCTCAAGACCGAGCAGGTCGCCGCGGCCCAGCAGGGCTTCGACGGCCACGCGATCGGCCAGATGGCGGGGCTGCTCGGCGGTTTCGGGCGCGGCGCGTCGGCCGCGAGCGTCGGTGTCGGCTCGGTGCAGACCAGCGAGTCGAGCGGCGTGTGGATTATCGGCATGCGCTACAAGATCATCAATGCCGAGACGACCGAGCAGGTCGCGACAGGCTACACCGAGGAAAAAATGGAAGTCGGCGCGAAGTCGACCTCGGTCCTCGGCGTCTCCCAATCCCAGCAGGGCGGCGTGTCGCTCGATACGATGGTGCAGCGGCTGGTCCAGAAGTCGGTCTGGGAGATCGACGCCAAGTACAAGTAGACGGCTGGCGCTAAACGGCAAGCGACGCCGGCGCGCTGCCGGCGTCGCCGTTTTCGGGCAACGGGGGGCCAGGCATGGCGGACATCAGCACGCTGGGCAAGTACGAGATCCGGCACGAAATCGGCCGCGGCGCGATGGGCGTCGTCTACGAAGGCTACGACCCGATGATCAAGCGCATCGTCGCGTTGAAGACGATACGCGCCGATCAGCTCGCCGGCGCGGAAGGCCCGAACGTGATCGCGCGGTTCCGACGCGAGGCGCAGGCCGCCGGCAGGCTCAACCATCCGAATATCGTCTCGATCTACGAATTCGGCGAGGACGCTGGCACGTGGTTCATCGCGATGGAAAAGATCGAGGGCCGCGAGCTCAAGCAATGCTTCGAGACGAACGAGCGGTTCACGACGGCCGACATCGTACGCATCATGTCGCAGGTGCTCGACGCCCTCGACTACTCGCACCGGCAGGGCGTCATCCACCGCGACATCAAGCCGGCGAACATTTTCCTGCTGCCCGGCGGTGTGGTGAAGGTAGGCGATTTCGGCATCGCCCACATCGAGACGTCGAACCTGACGCAGGTCGGCGCGGTCATGGGAACACCCAGCTACATGTCGCCGGAGCAGATCATGGGACTGCCGGTCGACGGGCGCTCCGACCTGTTTTCTGCCGGCGTCATCCTCTACCAGTTCCTGACCGGCGAGCGCCCTTTTGCCGGGTCGGCGACGACGACGATGCAAAAGGTGCTGAAGGAAGACCCGCTGCCGCCGTCGAGCCTCAACGTGCAGGCGCCTGCCGGCATGGATGCCGTCGTGCGCAAAGCGCTGGCCAAGCGTCCGGAGGATCGCTTTCAGACCGCTCACGAATTTGCCGACGCGTTGCGCGCGGCTGCGCCCGGCGTGCCGGTGGCGGCCGCCGATCCCACGCTGGTCGGCGCGGCGGATGCGACAGTGCTCGCTGCGCCGACGGCTGCCGCAACCACGGCCCGCGCTGCGCCGGCGCTGGCCGCGGCGGTGATTCCCCCTGAGAAGAAATCGCAGACGGCTGCGGTCGCCGTCGCGATCGGCGTAGCCGTGGTGGCGATCGGTGCGATCGCGTGGTACGTCGCGCAGCGGCCGTCGGCCGCACCGGCGGCGACGACCCAGGCGCAATCGGCGCCGGCAGCCTCGCAACCGACACCCGTCATGCGCACGCCTATGCCGGTCGCGGCGGCACCCGTCGCCGCGACCGCACCGGGCACGATGCTGATCTCCGCCGTCGGGCTGATAGATCCCAGCGATCCGCGGTACCGCGCCGACAAGGCGCTGCTGCAAAGTGATTTGCGCGCCGACTCCAAGAGCCAGCTGGTAGAAAAGGCGCTGGGGCTGCTGCTCGACTCGAATTCACTGGCGCGAAACTACGACGTGCTGAAGGCCAGGCTTCTGTCGCAAAGCGCCAGCTTCGTGCCCGCGGTCATCAAGGAAGGCGAGCCGCAGCTAGGCAAGGACGGTTT
The DNA here is from genome assembly GCA_963828595.1 of uncultured beta proteobacterium. Classification (GTDB taxonomy): domain Bacteria; phylum Pseudomonadota; class Gammaproteobacteria; order Burkholderiales; family Casimicrobiaceae; genus PALSA-1003. The sequence continues at coordinate 455,036 of CAWHEN010000007.1, read as the reverse complement.
GATGTCGATCACGACGCAAGGCGTGGTCAACGTCAAGGCAGTGCAGAAATCGCTTAATCAGATGTCGCGCGACGAGCGCATCGACTTTATCCGGGCCAGCGGCGACCCGAAGGTCGCGCTCCAGGTCAGCGTTCGCGACGCGGATGCACCGGATGCTCCGCCGCAGCCCTCGCCGGTGGCGGAAAACATGCTGAAGGAGCGCATCAAATCGTTTGGCTTCCGCACCTGGTCGGAAGGCAGTGCCGCGGACCAAGGCGGGAAAAACGCCGACTTCCTGGTACAGGGCGAGGCTCGGGTGAAAAAACTTTCGATGCAGCTGCCGGCGTCTGGCCTGACAGTGAGCAAATATGCGCTGACGTCGTGGACCGTGAAATGCATCGATCGCGAAACCGGGGAGGAGATCTATTACAACACGGCGCTGCCCAAAGGCGTCGGCAGCTGGGCGAGCGAAGAAGAAGCGCTGCATGCGATCGGCAGCAAGATCGCCGACGAATTCTCGCGCGACTTTTTCCTGCAGCATGTCAGCCTGAGCGGACAGAAAGTCACGCTCAACGTAGATGGCATGCCCAGCCCCGCGGCCGAGGGACTGCTGGCGCGCGAGCTGATCGGCTTGCCCGGCGTGATCGCGGCGACTCCGCGGCCGCCGGCGAAGCCGCGCAGCTATGACTTGCAGCTCGCCGGCGAAGGTCCCATCGATGATCTGATCGCGGCCGCTGTGTTGAAGCCGCTCAACGCCAAGCTTGGCCAGGCATGCTTCAGCGTGCGCGGCATCGCTGGCGATCAGGTCTCTATCGCGTTCGACTCGCGCTGCGCCGACGCCGGGGTGCTGTCGCGCCTGGAGACCAATCCGCCAGCCGGCCTTTATGGCGCGCCGCCGGGCAGGCAACGCACGGTGGTGAAGGATCCGGAACTGTTGCGCAAGCTGACGATCTAGTCTCGCGTCGCCTTGCGACGCGCCACGCTGGCTCGGCTGTCACCTGGGCCTGCTTGCGCCGCCGCTACGTCGCCAGCAAAAAAACGGCCGCAACCGCGGCCGTTTGTTCTAACGAAGCAAGGGTCGGTGCCTAGTAGCGATTGCTAAAGCGGTAATCCATCCCGTGCGAGCCGAGATGGCCGCGGCCGCTACTCGCGGTTGAGCTTTTCGACCTCCTTGATGTAGTTCTGCATCGCCTCGTCCTTGCTCATCCCCTTGAGCTTGCTCCACGCGTCGTACTTCGCGCCGCCGACGAAGTCGAATCCGCCCGGACGATCGCCGCTGACGTCACCTTCGCTCGCCTGCTTGTAGTACGAATAGAGCTTGAGCAACGTCGCATTGTCGGGTTTCTTCTTCGTCTGCTTGGCTGCGGCCGTGGCGGCCTGAAACGCGGCTTTGAGATCTTTCGGTGCGGCGGCCATGCTTCCTCCTCACGGCATGATGGAATCGTCGGAATCGGACCGGCGATTATGCTACTTTAGCGCGACTTGGCGAGCGTGGGCAAAAAGGCTTTGTCGATGAGCGGCAACCAGCGCGAACGCATGTCCAGTGTCGATACCGCGTGGCTGCGGATGGATCGGCCAAGCAATCTGATGATGATCAGCGGCGTGCTGATCCTTCGCGAGCGCGTCACCTTCGCGCGCCTGAAGAAGACGCTGACCGATCGCTTCCTGCGCTTCGAGCGCTTTCGTAAACGCCCGTTGCAGACTCCGGCCGGCAGCTCCTGGCAAACCGACGACGAATTCGACATCGCGAATCACCTCGAGCGTGTCGCCCTGCCGGGCCGCGCCGGAAAGGCGGAGCTCGAGACCTTCGTCAGCAAGCTGGCCGGCACACCGCTCGATCCCGCCCGGCCGTTGTGGCAGTTCCACCTGATCGAACGCTTCGACGGCGGCAGCGCGCTGGTCGTGCGCATCCACCATTGCTACGCCGACGGCATCGCGCTGATCCAGGTGATGCTCTCGCTTACCGACGCCGATCGCGCCGGCAATGCCGCGGGCCCGGTGCCACCCCCACCGAGCGCAAGCGAGGCCGACGATCCGCTTGCCGAGCCGATCGGACCGCTCGACAGTGTGATGCAATTCGCGTGGCAAGCCGGATCGACACTGATCGAAAAAGGCGTTGGTCTCTGGCATGACCCGGGGCGCGCGGTCGCGCTCGCCGACCAGGGCGCGGCGCTGACCGCGGAGATCGTCAGGCTCGCGACGATGGGCGAAGACTCGGCGACGCGATTCAAGGGCAAGCCGCGCAGCGCCAAGCGCGTTGCCTGGGCCGACCCGGTGCCGCTCGCCGAGGTCAAGGCCATCGGCCGCGCTTACGACTGCTCGATCAACGACGTCCTGCTGTCTTCGGTTGCCGGCGCCTTGCGCTCATACCTTCAGCGGCACGGCGATGCCGTTGACGGCCTGAGCTTGCGGGCGCTGGTGCCGGTCAACCTGCGTCCGCCGGAGAAGGCGTACAAGCTGGGCAATCAGTTCGGTCTGGTTTTTCTCGATCTTCCGCTGGGCATCGCCAATCCGGTCGAGCGTTTGTATGCCGTACGGGCCAATATGCAGGCGCTCAAGGGATCGTATCAACCGGTGCTTTCGCTCGGCATACTTGCGGCGATGGGAGCCGGACCCAGGGTGCTGCAGGAACAGCTGCTGGCACTGCTGGCACGCAACGCGACCGCGGTGATGACCAATGTTCCGGGCCCGCAGCAGCCTCTGTTTCTGGCCGGCGCAAGCATCGCCAGCATGATGTTCTGGGTGCCGCAATCGGGCGACATAGGGATCGGCGTGTCGATCCTCTCGTACGATAGCGCGGTGCAGTTCGGCGTGATCAGCGATCGGCATCTTTGTCCGGATCCCGATCTGCTGATCGAGCGTTTTGCTCCCGAGCTCGAGCAGCTGGTTCTGGCGACGCTGCTCGCGCCGTGGCCGTGGAAGACACCACCGGACGCACGGATGATGGAGCGCGCGCTTTTCGCAGGAGAGTAGCGCGGCGCCGGGCTGATGTCCGCGGGAATGCGGGCTGACTTGGATCGCGCTGTGCTACGGCCATGCCGGGTAGGTGTTCGGCACGGCGAAAGCTTCCCTGAGCAGCGGGTTCAACGGCACCGTCAGCTCGCGGGTGACGAACCATTTGTCGTACAGGCGCCGGATCTCGCCGCTGGCAAATAGCTGCGATAGGGTCCTGTCGACGATCGTCTCGAGTTGCGCTTCTCCCTTGCGCATCATGATCGCGTAGGGCTCGACCGACAGATACTTGCCGACGACGGCGAAATCGTCCGGCCGCTTCGCCTTCGCGATCAGGCTGTACAACAGCACATCGTCCATCGGGAAGGCGATCGCGCCGCCTTGATCGACCGCCCTGAACGACTCGTCGTGATCGGCGGCGACGACGATGTTCATCTTCAGCAGCCGTTCGGCGTTGATGTCCTGCATCAGCTTTTCGCTTGTCGTGCCCCGCGTCACGACGATCGTCTTCCCGCGCAGGTCGTCGATGCCGGAAATCTGCGAGGACTTCCGGGCCAAGAGCTTGATTCCGGCAACGAAGGTCGTATAAGCGAAGGTGACCTCTTTCTGCAGCTCGCGCGTGTTGCTGGTCGACCCGCATTCCAGGTCGATCTTGCCGTCTTGCAGCGCGGCGACCCGGTTGGCGGGCGACACCGGGATGTATCTGACCTCGAGCCGCGGCAGGGCAAGCTCATTCTTGATCCCGTCGGCGATTTCGAGGCAGATGTCGATCGTATAGCCCTGCGGCCTCTTGCCCTGATGGACAAACGAGAAGGGGGACGAGGCGTCGCGAATGCCGATCGGCATGGTGCCGGTATCGCGAATACGCTGCAGCGTGTCGATCGCGCCTGCCGACACTGGGGCTGCCGCAGGCGCCGCCGTCGGCGCTGCGCTCTGGGCCGCGGCAACGGCCGCGCACCCGGCAAGCAGGATACAGAGCAGAGGGCCGATGCGCCGGCCGGTCATCGAACTGCGGTCATTCCAGCTCGGAGCGTGCGAGTTCGACGTCCAGGCACTCCATCGCATCGGCGGGTTTGCACGCCGCCGCCTGTTCGTAAAGCTTGGTCGCATCGGCGAGACGCTCGTTGCCGAAGAGCAGGATCAGTCCGTTCGCGTGCTCGATTCTCGCAATCGCCGAATCGGGGTTGAGCTTCAGCGCCTTCTGGAAATGCTCGAGCGCCGAATCTTTTTTCGCGCCATAAGTCATGCCGGCGACCAGGGCTCCGACCTTGGCGATGACTTCGGCCTGATATGCACCGAACGCGGTATGCGCATCGGCGTGGTGAGGCGCGAGCTTCATCGCCTTTCCGAGCGCATCTTTGATCTTGCCGCCCATGCCCTGGGCCAGCGCCTTCGCGACCGAGATGCCTTGGCCGTAACGCCCGAGCGCATAGGCGTACAGGTAGTGGGCGTTGGCGTCCTTCGGGGCCTCGGCGCGGCGCGCATCGGCCCACGCTGCCGCTTCCTCAAACAATGCCAGCTTCGATTTGTCGGTTTCCGAGATAGTTGGCGTAAATCGCTTGCGCCTTGATCGCCGCATTGATACCGGCCCCGCCGGCCGCCTGTCCAGTTTCGACCGCCTGCTGGAATTCGCCGGCGTGATAGTGCCGCCACGCGCGCTGCGCAGCTTCCGCCTGCGGATACGGCTCGGCATCGCCCCGGTGCAATCGATCCCAGTTTTTTTTCAGTGCCGCGCCCTCATAGGCGTAGGCCTTGTTCGGGTGCGGAAACTTGTCCATTTTTTCGCCATTCGGCCTCCTGCTAGGCGTTTCAGCGCGACGACCACGCTCGACAACCACTCGCGCGTGCGGCGCGTGCTGCGTTGTGTACGATCTGCGCGATCACAAGTACCCCTGGCTCAATCGCGCCAGCAGCATTCGCGACGGGCCGCGCAGGAACGGCGCGATCAGCGACAGAACCTGGTAGGCGGCGCGATCGAGGCTGGGCGGCTGCCGACCTTGATCCGAGGACGCGATCCGCTGATACGACAACCAGTAGGTCGCGACCATCGCGACGTTGTCGCGAGCGCGGCAATCTCCGTTCGGCGCCTGCATCGCGCCCGCGGCGACCATGCCGCGCACAACTCGCATGGTGTCCTCGCCGCGCCGACGAGGCGGCGAGAAGCGCGACCCGAGCTTGCGGTTGCGCGACGCGATCTCGTCCAGGTCGCGATAGAGGAAACGGTAGGCCCACATGCGCTCGAACAGCAGGTGCAGGATCAGCCACAGGTCCTCGACGTCGGCCGGCGCGTCCGGCCGGCACCGCGAGCAGCGGCGCATCCAGCCGCTGCCGAAGGCGGCGAACAGCTCGCCGATGATCTCGTCCTTGTTGCGGAAATGGTAGTACAGGTTGCCGGGGCTGATGTCCATCTCGTCGGCGATGTCGGCCGTCGTGACGTTGGGCTCGCCGTGCGCGATTGAACAGCGCGAGGCTGGTCTCGAGGATGCGCTCGCGCGTGCGGCGCGGACGTTTTCTTTCCGCCATGCGTCGTCGGATGGGTCGCGGCCGCCAGTGTAGCGCGTCGACGCGGCCCGGCAATCGCCGCGCCGGCGCAGCCAGCGCGCGTCCGAGCGCTCGAGCGTCGAGCACGTGCGCGAGCTCGCGCGTCGCGCTGCCGCACGTCGCGCCGGCGGCGTCGCGCGTGCAGCGGCCGCGGATCGTTCGAGCGCGTCGGCGATCGACGCGCGCCCGATCGGCGAGCCGCTCGAGGTCGAGCGGATGCCGTGCCTTGCGCGAGCAGCGGCGCGAGCGCGCCGGCGCGCGCGCAGCAGGCTCTGCGCGCGTGCTTGCGGTACGCCGCCGCGCACAGCCGCTTGCGCTGCGCATAGCTGAAGATGTTGGCGAAGAACATGTCGGCGTCCTCGCGGTCCGGCTCGAACAGCACGACGTCGGCGTCGCGGATACTGGCGGCGGTACTTCTCCATGCCGACCTGCATCCGCGAATGGATGATCGCGCGGAACGTCTGCGCCAGCACCAGCGGCAGGCCGCCCTGGTCGAGCTTCGCGACGCGTGAGGCGGCCGTCGCGCGTGCGCGCGGCTGCGCGTCGAACGGCACCAGCGGGTTGATGCAGAGCAGCAGGTCGACGCCCTCGTCGAGCGCGACCGAGGCGTGCAGCGTCTTGTTGAGCGCGCCGTCGACGTAGTGCTCGCCCGTCGATCCCCACCGGCGGGAACAGGCCGGGCAGCGCGCTCGACGCCTCGATCGCGCGCGAGATCGGCACGTGGTCGCGGCCCGGCGCGCCGAAGGTGACCGGACGCGCCGGTGTCGAGGTTCGTCGCGACGAGAAAGAGCTTGCGCGCGCGAGCTCGCGGAAATCGTTGGTGCGGCCGCCGGTGCCGCGAACAGCCGCGCGCAGGAAGTCGTCGATCGCGCGCTGTCGAACACGCCGGTCGGGATCGCGCGCGCCGAGCGTCGGCGAACGACTCCATCGCGCCGCGCTGCGAGCGGGTCGCGCAGGTACTGGCAGCGCGGCGCGCGCAGCGAGCCGCGGCAGCGCAGCGCGCGCGGCGCGCGAACTCGCGCGAGCGCGGGGCGCAGGAAGAGCTCGGGCGTGAGCGCGGCGTCGGCGCCGTCGTCGATGAACAGCCGGTACATCTGCGCCGGCGAGATGCCGTTGGCGAGCGCCGCCGCGACGAAGCTGCCCGACGACACGCCGACGTAGACGTCGAGAGTCGTCGAAGTCGATGCCGTCGAGCGAGTCGGCGAGCGCGAGCAGCGCGCCGACCTCGTAGATGCCGCCGAGCGGGCCGCCGCCGGCGAGCGCAAGGCCGATGCGCGTAGCGCGCTACGCCGCGACTGGTCGCGCGCGCGGCGCTGCGCGCCGCGGCGCCGCGCGACTCCGGCATCGGGTCCTGCGCTCCGTCGGGCGCCTTCGCGCCAGCTTCGCGCGGTCCCGCCGAGACGTCTGCTACGCTGCGTCGTGCGATTGTTGCCGGTCAGCGCTTGGCGCCTTGCGGCGCGTCCGCGCGCGCGTGCTTTGCGTGCGCGCCTTCGCGCGCTTGCGCGGGCCGCGTGCGCTGCGCCGGTGCGCTCTGCGAACGCCGGCAGCTCGACCGCGGCGGCACGCGGCAGCGCGTGCGCGCGAGCGTCACCGCGCGTGTCGGCCGTCTGCGCGCACGGTGGCTCGACGGTGCGCGCGCGCTTCGCACAGCGACGTTGGCGCGCGTCATCGAGCGATTCGACGCCGGTCCCGACGAGCGCGAATCGCGCTTGACTCGACGGCCGTGCCTTCCTTCGACCAGCGCGCGGAACATCGTCGCCGGCTTCGTGTCGTGCCCAGTCGCGCGTGACGACGCGGCGCCGAGGCCGGCGAGCCACACCTGACGCGACGCGGCCGACGCACGCGTTGTCGCCGAGCGCGTTGCGGTTGAACTGGAGTTTGCTTGAGACATGATGTGTCTCCTTGGCTCGGATCGGAGTCGCGCGAACGCGCGTCGCGAAGCCTCGAATGTAGCCGGCGATCGTCTAGAGCGATCACACTAATCGCCGACGCGCCGTCAGCGCCGTGGGCGAGCGCGCGGCGCGAGCGCCGTCGGCGAGCCGCGCGACGATCGCGTAGATCGACAGCTGCGGATTGGCGCCGATCGACGTCGGGAACAGCGAACCGTCGAGCACGTACAGGTTCGCCAGATGGTGGTGGCGGCCGTCGCGGTCGACCGCCGACGCGCGCGCGGATCGGGCCCGAGCGGCGCAGCCGCCCATCACGTGCGCGGACGACCACCGGCGTCGCGAGCGGCGCGCAGTCGAAGCGCGCGATCGCCGCGCGCGCCGCGCGCCAGCTCGCGATAGCTGCGCCCTCGCGCATGCACCGGCATCACCGTCGTCGCGCCGGCGGCGAACTGGATCTCGGCCATCGTCGGCGAACGCGCGCCGCGCGCCGTCCCAGAGATAGGCGTCGAGCGGATAGTCGAGCACCGGCGTGCCGTCGTCGCGCAGCGCGACCGTGCCGCCGGCGCTGTCGGCATGGAAGCCGTCGCGCAGCAGCGCGATCAGCGACCTGCATGTGCGGCGAGCTCGCGCATCCAGCGCGCGTGCGCCGCGCCGTGGCCGGGCAGCGTGATGGCCGCGAGGACCGGATGCATCGGCGGCGCCTCGAGCTTGAAGCCGATCGGGCCGTCGACGCGGCAGCGAGTCGAGGAAATGGTCGGAGTAGACGGTCTGCGGCGCGCCGGAGAAGCCGTCGACGCGCTCCGGCATCAGCGCGGCGGAGACGACGGTCGGATGCAGGAACGTGCGCTTGCCGACGATGCCGTGCGGATCGGGCAGCGCGGCTTCGCAGCAGCAGCGCCGGCGTGCCGATCGCGCCCGCCGCGCGCGACGAACGTCGCGCGCGCGCACGACGATCGCGGCGCGACGTCGGATCGCGGCCGCGCGCGTCCATGCGCGACGCATTCGAGCGCCGTCGACGCGATCGCCGCGCGATGGTCGAAGCGCAGGCGCGCGCGCGCGTCACGCAGCGTCGCGCCGCGCGTCGAGCGCCGCCGGGAATCGTCGTCACCAGCATCGACTGCTTGGCGTTGGTCGGGCAGCCCATGCCGCAGTAGCCGAGGTTCCAGCAGCCCTTGCACGTTGCGGCGGATCGTCGCCATGGGATGCCGAGCGCCTCCGCGCCGCGCGCGCAGCGCCGCGTTGTTCGCGTTGGGCGCGACTTCCCACGGCGCGATCGCCAGGCGCGCGCTCCATCGCGCTCGAACCACGGCGCGAGACGGTCGCGCCGAACCGCGCGAGGCCGAAGGCGCGCGCGCCAGTGCGCGAGCGTCGCCGGCGGCGTGCGAAACGAGCTCGTCCAGTTGACCGTCGTGCCGCCGCCGACGCAGCGGCCCTGCAGGATGTTGATCGCCTTGTCGCGCGTCTTGCGCGCCGCGGATTCCTGGTAGAGCTCGCGGATAGGCCTCGCGCCTCGCGCATGTGGAAGTCGGCTGACGATGCGCGAGCGGCCCTTCCTCGATCAGGACGACGCGCAGCCCGGCCTCGCGCGAGAATCTCGGCGGCCGTGCCGCCGCCGGCGCCGGTGCCGACGATCACGACGTCGGCCTCGAGCGCGAGTCGCGCGCGCAGCGTCGACGCGTCGATCACGTGCCAGCCGCGCGCGAGCCCGTGCGCGGACCGGATCGGTCGATCGCGCGCGATCGCGCGCTCATCAGCCGACGCTCGAGCGTCGGCGGGCCGGCATAGCCGATCGCCGCCCACGCCCGCGGATTGCCGTACCAGGCAGCGAACACGAGCTGGTGCAACGCGTCGTAGGCGGAGCGCAGCAGGCCGAGTCGGCTGTCGCGCCACCGATCGAGAAAGGCCCGATCGATGCCGGCGATGCCTCGTGCCACGGCGACCGTATGCCGGCGAGCAGAGCGCGGCGTTGGCGCGAACGCGAGCAGCGCGAAGAGCTCGTCGAGCTCCTTGCGCACCGCCGGCGGCAGGCCGGCGATCGCCTGCTCGACGCCGGCGAGGTCTCTTGCAGCAACGCCGGGTCGTTGCGCCGGCAGCGCGCCGGCGAGCATCACCGGGGCGATCGCCGCGACGATCACGCGCGCATCGGCATCGAGCGCGCCGTGTGGCGTTGCCGTCGACTGTGGTGTTGTCGTCGACGTGTACAGCCAGCGGGCGAGCAGCAGCGCCGCACCCCCGGCGATGCCCGTCTTCAGCAAGGTGCGGCGACTGATGCGGGGCGACGTGGCGGAATCAGGCATGCGGAGGAATCGAGGTGGAGGGACAACAACGCAATCTAGCGGTCGAGTCTAGACAAGACAACCTAATTTTTCGGGTCAGGTTCGAGGGGCGCGGCGGGATGAGTTCTCGGCTGCGTTAGCTGTCGTGCCGCCGCGCCCCTCAACCTGACCTGCGCGTGACGGTTATGATGGCGGCGGAATTCGGTAACCCCACGCGTCGATGCCCTCTTCCGCTGAAACCGCCCTGATCCGCGAGATCGAGCATGCGCAGCGCCTGCACCAAGCGCGCCAGGCTTCGCCTCGGCTCGCCGCGGCGCTCGATCGCGTCGCGGGGTGGCAGTCGCGGCGGCTCAACGCGACCTACGCCGACCTTGTGCGAGATCCGCGCTATGCCGAGGCGATTCGATTCTTCCAGTCGGATCTGTACGGGCCGGGAGACTACAGCCGGCGCGACGCCGATCTCGCGCGTGTTGTTCCGATGATGGTGCGCGTGCTGCCGGACGGCGTCATTGCCGTCGTTGCGAAGGCGATCGAGCTCTCGGCGCTGTCGCACGAGCTCGATCGCGCGCTGGTCGCCAGGCTCGGCGAGGATGCTGCGCTGTCGGTGGCTTCGTATTGCGCCGCGTACCGTGCCTGCGACAACCGCAGTGAACGCGAGCGGCAGATCGCGTTGATCGTCGAGGTCGGTGCGGCGCTCGATCGCTACGTGCACATGCCTCTGCTGCGCTCGGCGCTTGCCGCGATGCGGCGGCCGGCGCGGATCGCCGGTGTCGGCGCCCTGCAGGAATTTCTCGAGCGCGGCCTGCTGTCGTTTCGTGGCATGAAGGGCGCGGGCGAATTCCTGGCCGTGATCAAGACGCGCGAGACCGAAGTGATGCAGGCGATCCTCGCCGGCGACGAGGCGCCGTTCGCGGAGCCGGCCTGACGCGGCCTTCAGGCCGTATCGCCGAACAGACGGTCGAGCTCCTCGTTGATTGCCCGCTCGATCGGGCCCTTGAGCGGCGTCATCAGGAACGAGAGCTGCACGTCGAGGAGGACCTCGTTCTTGCGCAGATGCATGTGGCCCGACACGCCCGGGCGCTCGAACTCGACCTGATCGCCGTCCCACGAACAGGCGAGCTGGTAGCGCGCACTCAAGTCCTTGATGACTTTTTGCGCGGCGGACTTTGCCTTCTTCGGCTCGAGCTTATGGCGGCGTTTGATGGCGATCGAGGGCATCGAAAAGACCCGGTACCTTGAACCGCGAGTATAGCCAAACGGCGCCCAACGGCCCGGGCCGCGAGCTGCCATTGACAGCATCCCCGGCAGGCCGGTAGCATTCAAACAAACGTTTAACTGAATTGGCCGCGGGCGCTGTTGCCGCCCGCGGACGCCCGGGGGTCCATTGAAGCAAACGCAGACCGAATCGCGCGCGACCGGCGCGGCCCAGCCACGCGGGCCGGCGCCGACCAAGAACAGGATCCTCGACGCTGCCGAAGCCTTGTTCATGGAACACGGTTTCGAGGCGACGTCGCTGCGCCAGATCACGGCGCTGGCCGAGGTCAACCTCGCCGCCGTCAGCTATCACTTCGGCAGCAAGGAAGAGCTGTTCGAATCCGTGCTGACGCGACGCCTCGATCCGATGAACCGCGAGCGCATCGCACTTTTGACGCGCTTCGAGCGCGAGGCGGCGCCGGATGTGTTGTCATGCGAGCGCATCCTGACGGCGATGTTCATCCCCGCGCTCGAGCTCGCGCGCGATCGACAGCGCGGCGGACAGAATTTCCTGCGCTTGCTCGGTCGCGCCTACGCCGATCCGGCGCCGTTCATCCGGCGATTCCTGTCCGAGCAGTACGCGGTGATGATCGCCCGCTTCAAGGCGGCGTTCGGGCGCGCGTTGCCAGAGCTTCCGAAAAAGGAGCTGTCCTGGCGCCTGCACTTCGTCATGGGGGCCCTGTCGTACACGCTTGCGGGAACCGACGCGCTGAAACTGATCGTTGCGCTCAGCCCGCGCGAGGCGGGCAACGACGAAATGCTGCTGCATCGCCTGGCGCCGTTCCTGGTCGCGGGGCTGAAGGCGCCGCTGCCCGACCTGTCCGAGCTCGACGGTGGCAGTGTCCCGGTGCGGCAGACAGGAGGCCGGTAATGTTGACTCTTCTGTGGCTGGTCGCGGCCGTCATCGGCTTTGTTGCGCTCGCCTACGTGAACGCCGCCGGCTGGCTGTGGATTCTGGGCATCGGCGCGACACTGATCGCGGCGCTGGCGCTGCATGCGCTGCCGGGGCTGCTGATCGGCGTCCTGGCGGTGCTGCTGTTCCTGCTCGCGATTCCATTGAACTGGCCGTGGCTGCGCCGAATGCTCGTCAGCGACGGCGTGCTGACAGCGTTTCGCAAGGCACTGCCGCCGATGTCGCCCACCGAGCGCGATGCGATCGAAGCCGGCACCGTCTGGTGGGATGGCGAGCTGTTCTCCGGTCGCCCGTCGTGGGAAAAGCTGCTCGGGCTGCCGCCGCCGCGCCTCAGCGACCGAGGAGCAGCATTTTCTCGACCACGACTGCGAACAGCTGTGCGCGATGATCAGCGACTGGGAGACGACGCATGTCTACCGTGACCTGTCGCCAGAGGTCTGGGCGTTCGTCAAGGAGCGCGGCTTTCTCGGGATGATCATTCCGAAGGCCTACGGCGGACTCGGCTTCTCGGCGTATGCACACTCGCAGGTGATCACCAAGCTGTCGACGCATGCCAGCGCCGTGGCGGTGACGGTGATGGTGCCCAATTCGCTCGGCCCGGCCGAGCTGCTGCTGCATTACGGCACCGACGAGCAGAAGAACCACTACCTGCCGCGACTCGCCAAGGGCATCGAGATCCCGTGCTTTGCGCTGACCAATCCGCATGCGGGCTCCGATGCGGCATCGATTCCCGATCGTGGCATCGTCTGCATCGGACAGCACGAGGGCAGAGCGACGTCTCGGCCTGCGCGTCACCTGGGACAAGCGCTACATCACGCTGGGGCCGGTCGCGACCCTGCTGGGTCTCGCGTTCCGCGCCTACGATCCCGAACATCTGCTGGGCGGCGACGAGGATCTCGGCATCACCTGCGCGCTGATCCCGACCCGTCATCCGGGCGTCAATATCGGCCGACGCCACATGCCGCTCAACGCGGTGTTCCAGAACGGACCGAACTGGGGCAAGGATGTCTTCATTCCGCTCGACTGGGTCATCGGCGGACGGGCCCAGGTCGGCAACGGCTGGCGCATGCTGATGGAGTGCCTGGCCGCGGGTCGCGGTATCTCGCTGCCTTCGTCGTCGACCGGCATGGCCAAGCTTGCCGTGCGCGCGACCGGCGCGTATGCGCGCGTCCGCACTCAGTTCAAGACGCCGATCGGCAAGTTCGAAGGCGTCGAGGAAGCGCTGACCCGCATGGGCGGCAATCTGTACATGATGGACGCAACACGGATGCTAACCGCGCTGGCAGTCGACCTGGGCGAGAAGCCTGCCGTGCTGTCGGCCATCGCCAAATACCATCTGACCGAGCGCGCGCGCGACGTGGTCATCGACGGCATGGACGTCGCCGGGGGCAAGGGCATCTGCATGGGACCGTCGAACTTCCTCGGCGCCGCGTACATGCAGCTGCCGGTGTCGATCACCGTCGAGGGCGCGAACATCCTGACGCGAAGCCTGATCATCTTCGGCCAGGGCGCGATCCGCTGCCACCCGTTCGTGCTGCGGAAATTTCCGCCGCCAACGACGCCGATCGCGCTCGGGCATCGAGCGCGTTCGATCTGGCGCTGTTCGGCCACATCGGCTTCGTCCTGTCGAACATGGCGCGAACGTTCGTCATGGGCCTGTGCGGCTCGCATTGCGCACGCGTGCCTTCCGACGTCGCGCCCGAAACGCGACGCTATTACCAACAGCTGACGCGGTTCTCGGCGGCGCTTGCGTTTCTCGCCGACATCTCGATGGGCGTGCTGGGCGGCGCCCTGAAGCGCAAGGAAAAATTGTCGGCGCGGCTGGGCGACGTGCTGTCGATGCTTTATCTTTGCTCGGCCGCGCTCAAGCGGTACGAGAACGAAGGCCGACAGGCCGACGATGCGCCGCTGATGCACTGGGCGATCTGGGACGCGATGTTCCGCGCGCAGAACGCCATCGAGGGCGTGATCTCGAATTTTCCCAGCCGAATGATTTCGGGGCTGTTGCGGGCGATGGTGTTTCCGCTCGGACGTCCGTATGTCGTGCCCTCGGACAAGCTCGGCCACGACGTGGCGCGGCTTCTGATCGAGCCGTCGGCCACCCGCGACCGGCTGACCGCCGGCATGTATTTGCCGAACGACGAAGCAGACGCGCTCGGCGCGATCGAGCTCGCGCTGGCGGCCACACTCGCCGCCGAGCCGGTCGAGGCCCGCATGCGCGAGGGGTTCAAGGCTGGGCGCTTCAGCACTGCCCCGGGCGGCGACCGTGGCGCCGCCGCGGTCGCGGCTGGCGTCATCAGCGCCGACGAGCTCACGCTGCTGCAGCGGGCAGCCGAGCTCGCCGCCCGGGTGATTCGCGTCGACGACTTTGCGCAGGACCTGGGCGCGTCCGAGCTCAAGCCAGTGGCTGCGTCGGCGCCCGCCAGCGCAACGAGTCGCAAGATCGCCGCCGCATGAACCACCGCGCGCCCGAAACCGGCGATCCGACGACGAGGCAGCGATGACCGAGCCGGTTTACGTCATCGACGGCACGCGCACGCCGTTCCTGAAGGCGCGCAACCGTCCCGGGCCGTTCGCCGCTTCCGATCTCGCCGTCCAGGCGGGCAGAGCCCTGCTGTCGCGCATGCCCTTTGCGCCGGAACAGCTGGACGAAGTGATACTCGGCTGCGCGAGCCCGTCGCCCGATGAAGTCAATATCGGCCGCGTCGTCGCACTGCGCATCGGCTGCGGCTTAAAGGTCCCCGGCTGGACGGTGATGCGCAACTGCGCATCCGGCATGCAGGCGCTCGATTCTGCGCTGACCAACATACGCGCCGGCCGATCGAGCCTGGTGCTCGCCGGCGGCGTCGATGCGCTGTCGCGCGCGCCGCTGTTGTACTCGGAGAAAATGGTGCTGTGGTTTGCCGCCTTCAGCGCGGCGCGGACGTTCGGACAGAAAGCCGGCGCGTTCCTGAAGCTCAGTCCGGCGGCGATGCTGACTCCGGTCATCGGAATCATGAAGGGCCTGACCGATCCGGTCGTCGGGTTGATGATGGGCCAGACAGCGGAAAATCTCGCCTTCCGCTTCGGCATCACGCGTCGCGAGATGGATGCGTTTGCAGCGGAGAGCCACCGCCGCGTCATCGCCGCGCAAAAGGCCGGACACTTCGATCGCGAGATCGTCCCGCTGTACGACCGCAATGGCAAGCTCTACCCGGCGGACGACGGTGTGCGCGAAGACTCGACGCCGGAAAACCTGGCGAAGCTCAAGCCCTTCTTCGATCGCAAGTACGGCAACGTCACCGCGGGCAACAGCTCGCAGATCACCGACGGCGCGGCCTGGATGGTGCTCGCGTCGGAAGCGGCGGTCGCCCGGCACAAGCTTCCGGTGCTGGGCACGATCGTCGACAGCGAATGGGCAGGACTAGACCCGGCGGAGATGGGTCTGGGGCCGGTTCATGCCGCGACGCCGTTGCTGCAGCGGAACGCGCTTGCGCTCGGCGATGTCGACGCGTGGGAAATCAACGAGGCGTTCGCCGCGCAGGTGATCGCCTGCCTGAAGGCGTGGCAAAGCGATGACTACTGCCGCAACGCGCTCGGCTTGCCGGGCGCGCTCGGACGCATCGATTCGGCCGCGCTCAACGTCGACGGCGGCGCGATTGCGCTGGGCCACCCGGTCGGCGCCTCGGGCGCCCGAATCGTGCTCCACTTGCTGAACGTCCTCGAGCGGACGAAGGGCAAGCGAGGGATTGCGGCGATCTGCATCGGCGGCGGACAGGGCGGTGCGATGCTGGTCGAGCGCAGAGGCGCATGAGCGGCTTTCAGCACTGGCGACTCGCGCGCGACAGCGAGGGACTGGAATGGCTTACGCTGGACCGCGCCGGCGCATCGACCAACACGCTTTCCGCGGCGGTCATGGAGGAGCTTCGCGCCGTATTGGCGCGGCTTGCCGCCGATCCGCCGCGAGGCCTGGTGATCCGCTCGGGCAAGGCCAACGGATTCATCGCCGGCGCCGACGTCGACGAGTTCGGCGAGCTCAAGAGCATCGATGACGCGACTGCGCTCGTCCGCCGCGGCTGGGATATTTTCGGAGAGCTGGCGGCCACGCCTTATCCGACCCTGGCGCTGGTGCGCGGCTTTTGCCTCGGCGGCGGGATGGAGCTGGCACTCGCCTGCCGTTATCGCGTCGCCGTCGACGAGCCGTCGACGCGATTCGGCCTGCCCGAGGTGATGCTGGGTATCGTGCCCGGCTGGGGCGGCATCAAGCGGCTGCCGCGATTGACCGGCGCGCCGGCGGCGCTCGACCTGTTGCTTAGCGGACGCACGGTCGACGCGCGACGCGCGCGCAAGATCGGCATCGCCGACGAATGCGTTCCGCCGCGCATCATGGACAACACCGCGCGCGGCCTGCTGTTGCAGCAGCCGCCGCCACGGCGCGTGCCGTTTCCCCTGTCGCTGACGCTCCATCCTCTGGTGCGTCCGCTGATCGCGGCGCAGGCGCGTAAGCAGGTCGCATCGCGCGCACGCCGCGAGCATTATCCGGCGCCGTACGCGATCCTCGACATCTGGGTCAAGCACGATGGCGATCCGCTCGCGGCCGCGCCGTCGGACCCCGCGTCCATCGCGCATCTGCTGCAATCGCCGACCGCGCGAAACCTGATCCGCGTGTTCAAGCTTCAGGAGCGGCTGAAGGCGTTCGGCAAGGACAGCGAGTCGGCGATTCGTCATGTGCATGTCGTCGGTGCGGGAACGATGGGCGGCGATATCGCGGCCTGGTGCGCGCTGCGCGGCCTGACGGTGACCTTGCAGGATCAGAACGCGGAGCGGCTCGCGCCGGCGATTGGCCGGGCGGCCAAGCTCTTCGCCGACAGGCTGCGCGATCCGTTGCGCGCACGCGACGCGTTTGACCGGCTCCTGCCCGACGTCGCCGGCGACGGCATCGCCCGCGCCGACGTAGTCATCGAGGCGATTTTTGAAAACCTCGAAGCGAAGCAACAGCTGTTCGTCGCGCTGGAATCCAAGGCCAAGCCGACGGCGCTGCTCGCAACGAATACCTCGAGCATTCCGCTGGAAGACATCAGTGCGCCGCTAGCCGATCCAACACGGCTGATCGGCCTGCACTTCTTCAATCCGGTCGCCCGCATGATGCTGGTCGAGATCGTCGTCGGCCGCCGCACGCGCGCCGATCTGGTGCCGGTGGCCGCCGCGTTTGCGCGCAAGATCGACAAGCTGCCGCTACCGGTCAAGAGTGCGCCCGGATTCCTGGTCAACCGCATTCTGGCGCCGTACCTGATGGAGGCGATGCGCTGCGTCGACCAAGGCATCGTTCCGGAAACCGTCGATGAGGCAGCGCTCGCCTTTGGCATGCCGGTCGGACCGATCGAGCTCGCCGACAGCGTCGGACTCGATATTTGCCTGGCGGTGGGCAAGATGCTGGGCGGCGGCGCCGAGCCGCCGAAAAAGCTGGCCGAGCTGATCGCCGCCGGCGCGCTGGGGCGCAAGACCGGACGCGGTTTCTACGATTGGGCGGGCGGCAAGGCGGCCAAGAGCGCGCCTGGCGTCGTCCCGCAGGGCCTCGCCGGCCGGCTGATCGATCCGATGCTCGCCGAGGCCAGGGCGGCGCTCGCCGAGGGCATCGTCGCGGACGCCGACCTGGTCGATGCCGGGGCGATCTTCGGCACCGGCTTCGCGCCGTTCACCGGCGGGCCGCTGCATTATGTTGCTGCGCGGGGTGGTTCCAGCGCCTGATCCACTGCTAGCATGGATCGGACGATAAGCGGTCTTGGGGAGGAGCGCATGGACAAGGTCTGGCTGAAGTCTTATCCGGCAGGAGTTCCCGCCGAGATCGACGTAAACCAGTACGCGTCGCTGCGCGAGGTGCTCGAGGAGAGTTGCGCCAAATACGGATCGCGGCGCGCCTATTCCTGCATGGGCAAAGCGATCACCTTCACAGAGCTCGACCACCTGTCGGCGACATTCGGCGCCTTCCTGCAGGGACGCGGCCTCGTCAAGGGAGCGCGCGTCGCGCTGATGATGCCGAACGTCCTTCAATATCCGATTTGCCTGTTCGGCACGCTGCGTGCCGGCTGCACGGTCGTCAATACCAATCCCCTCTACACCGCGCGCGAGCTCGAGCATCAGCTGACTGACAGCGGCGCCGAAGTGATCGTCGTCGTCGAGAATTTCGCCCATACGCTGGCCGACGTTCTCGGCAAGACGAAGATCAAGTATGTCATCGTAACCAGTATCGGCGAAATGCTCGGGCTCAAAGGCCTGTTGATCGACTTCGTGCTGCGCCGTGTGAAAAAGCTGGTGCCCCCGTGGCGAATAGACGGCGCAATCTCGCTGCGCAGCGCGCTGGCCGAGGGTCGGCGACGCAAGCTCGACACCGTCGCCATCGGACACGACGACATCGCGTTCCTGCAATACACCGGCGGCACGACCGGCGTGGCCAAGGGGGCGATGTTGCAGCACCGCAACATCATCGCCAACCTGCTACAGGCGGGCGCCTGGGTCCGGCCGTTCCTCGGCGAGCGGGCCCATGTCGTCATCACGCCGCTGCCTCTCTATCATATCTTTTCGCTGACGGCGAACTGCCTGACGTTCATGACTCTGGGCGGCGAGAACGTTCTGATCACCAACCCGCGTGACATCCCGGGCTTCGTCAAGGAGCTGGGCCGGCACCGCTTCACTGGGTTCACCGGCGTCAATACGCTGTTCAACGCGCTGCTGAACAACGCCGATTTTCACAAGCTCGATTTCTCGCCGCTGCAAATGACCCTGGGCGGCGGCATGGCGGTGCAAAAGGCGGTGGCCGAGCGCTGGCAGGAAGTGACCGGCAAGCCGCTGATCGAGGCGTACGGCCTGACCGAAACCTCGCCAGCAGTGACAATCAATCCGCTCGACCTGCAGCAATACAACGGCTCGATCGGACTGCCGGTGCCGTCGACCGACATCGAGCTGCGCGACGACAATGGCCACGCAGTACCGCTGGGCAAGCCCGGGGAAATCTGGGTCAAGGGCCCACAGGTGATGGCCGGATACTGGCACCGTCCCGACGAGACGGCCAAGGTCATCGACGACCGCGGCTGGCTCGCCACCGGCGACATCGGGGTGATGGATGAGCGCGGCTTCGTGCGCATTGTCGACCGCAAGAAGGACATGATTCTGGTTTCGGGATTCAACGTCTATCCGAACGAGATCGAGGCGGTCGTCGCGATGCATCCCGGTGTGCTGGAGTGC
This sequence comes from uncultured beta proteobacterium, assembly GCA_963828595.1. Classification (GTDB taxonomy): domain Bacteria; phylum Pseudomonadota; class Gammaproteobacteria; order Burkholderiales; family Casimicrobiaceae; genus PALSA-1003. The sequence goes on along the minus strand of CAWHEN010000007.1, from coordinate 436,011 downwards.
GCGGCAATCGGCGCGCCGGACGAAAAGTCGGGCGAGGCGGTCCACCTGTTCGTGGTCAAGAAGGACAGCTCGCTGACCGCGGCTGCGCTGATCGAGCATTGTCGTGGGCACCTGACCGGATACAAGTGTCCGCGCGAGGTCGAGTTTCGCGACGAGTTGCCGAAGTCCAACGTCGGAAAGATATTGCGACGCGAGCTCCGCGAGGAAATGAAGAGGAAGGTGGCATGACCACCGGATCTGCAGCGGTGACACTGCCCGACACGGAGCCGTCGCTGCGGGTCGTGCCGATGCCTGCCGACGCCAACCAGCATGGCGACATCTTCGGCGGCTGGGTAATGTCGCAGGTGGACATCGCGGGAAGCATTCCCGCATCGCGGCGCGCGCGCGGGCGCGTGGCCACCGTCGCGGTGAATTCGTTCGTGTTTCGGGAGCCGGTGCTGATCGGCGACGTCGTGAGCTTCTACGCGAAGATAACGCGCGAGGGACGCACGTCGATCACCGTCTCGGTCGAAGTATACGCGCAGCGCAATCCGACCGAAGTGATCTGCGTCAAGGTAACCGAGGCGAGTCTGACCTATGTCGCGGTCGCCCCGGATCGCCGACCGCGCGTGCTTCCGCCGGAGTGACCACGGTGATCTTGCGGTGTATAGTCTAGCGCGACTTCCGCGCGTGATCTTTCGCTTCCGGCGGACCGGTGAATCGAAAAGCAACGATGATGCAGCAGAACATCCACCAAGGAGGAAGACCAACATGAAACGCGATCGATTGAGCCGCACGCGCGTAGCCGCAGCAGTTGCAGGGATCGGGTGCGCGATGGCGGGCGGTTATGCGCTCGGTGCCGGGTTTGCCCTTCAGGAGCAGAATGCGAGCGGACTCGGTCACGCGTACGCAGGTGGGGCGGCAGCCGCCGAGGACGTCAGCACGATCTTTTTCAATCCTGCGGGCTTGGTCCGGCTGCAGAGTACTCAGTTGGTCGTGGCCGGCAATGTCATCTGCCCATCGTCCAAGCTGCACGATAACGGCTCGCAACCGGCGCTGTTCCAGCCACTCGGCGGGACAGGCGGCGACGCAGGCAGTTGCGCGGTGGTCCCAAACTTGTATCTCGGCGTTCCGTTCACCGACAAGTGGTCGTTCGGGCTCGGCGTCAATGTACCGTTCGGATTGCAGACCGAATACGATTCCGATTGGCTCGGCCGCTTCCAGGCGATCAAGTCCAAGCTGGAGACCATCAACGTCAATCCCGTCCTGTCGTGGGAGCCAACGCCGCACCTTACCGTGGGTGCCGGGGTCAGCTGGCAGCATCTGAAGGCGGAGCTCAGCAACCAGTTCAATTACGCCGCCGCTTTTGCGCAAGGCGTCGGCGCTGGGGTGGCGGCGGGACAGATACCGGGCCCCATTGCCCCCATGCTGATCGGATCGGCGGCAGGACTGGAAACGAACGCCAAGGTCACGGGCAACGATAGTGGCTGGGGCTGGAATATAGGCGTGCTGTGGCAGGCCGATGAGCGGACCAGATACGGCGCAGCCTACCGCTCCAAAATCAAATACGACGTCCGCGGCACGGTCAACTTCAGCAATCCGACAGCATTGGGGACATTGCCGCCCGCGCTTGCTCCAGTCGGGGGGCTCGTCATGAGCGGCGTGGGCGCCGCGATTTGCGGTGGGGTCCCGCCGGATCCGACAACCGGCGGCTGCAGCGGCGATGTCTCGCTCTCGATAGAAATGCCCGACACGGCCAATGTGTCCATATTCCATCAGTTCAACAACCAGTGGGACTTGATGGCGGACGTCCAGTACACCGGCTGGAGCAGCATCCAGCAGCTGCAGATCGTGCGCAGCACCGGCGCCATACTATCGACGACTCCGGAGAATTTCCGCGACACCTGGCGATTTTCAGCCGGTGCGAACTATCGCTATACGGATAATTGGATCTTCCGCGGCGGCGTCGCCTTCGACCAGACTCCCGTACGCGATGCGGAGCGGACGCCGCGGCTTCCGGACAGCGACCGCACCTGGCTCTCGGTCGGCGCGCAATACAAGTTCTCGCCCAGCGTTGCCCTCGATTTCGCATGGGCCTACATTTTCATGAAGGATGCCAGCATCAATCAGAATGCGGGAAGCACGGCGGCCAACGGCCTGGTCAGCGGCACGTACAAGAACAACGTCAACATCGTCGGCCTGCAGCTGACGTACACGGTCAAGTAGCGGGCGACAGGGAAGCCACGCCGCGACATGCATTCGGCGTGGCATCGCGTCGGCCAGGTGAATGCCGCCGGAATGCGGTCGACTGCGATGCCGCATCACGTTGCACATCTGGGGAGTCCTGCCATGCGCAAGGGGGTTGTTCTGGTTGCCGCCGCGCTGCTGTCCGGCGCGTTGTACGCTGCCGACATCGGCGGCGTCCGTGTCGAGGACAAGGCGTCGGTCGGAGGGCAGGAGCTGGTACTCAACGGCGCCGGAGTACGCAAGAAAGTCGTATTCCACGTCTATGTCGCCAGCCTCTATCTGCCGCAGAAGGCCGCCGACCCGGCCGGCGTGCTCGCGAAGGGTCCGCGCCGAATCCGGCTCGACATGCTGCGGACTCTGTCCGCCGATGCATTGATCGAAGCCCTGAACGACGGCCTCGAGGCCAACAACAGCGCGACCGAGATGGCGGCGATCAAGCCGGGCAACGCGCAGCTCGCTTCGATCATGAAGACTTTCGGGCAGGTGAAAGAAAAAGATGTCGTCACGCTGGACTTTTACGATGGAGCCACGCACGTCGGCCTGAACGGTGAGGTCAAGGGCGCGGTCGCAGGCGAAGCGTTCAATCAGGCGCTCACCCGGATCTGGCTCGGCGACAAGCCGGTTCAGGCCGATCTGAAAAAGGCGCTGCTCGGGGGCTGAATAAGCCGTGCCCGGCCGCCGGCGCGGCCGCATGCTATCGTCCGCCCGTGCCCGATTTCTGGCCCTCCTGCGGGTACCGTCTGCTCGCCGTCGACGACGATCGGCGCTTGCGCGTTCGCGACGACTTCCTGCGCAGCTATCTGTTGCGGCCGGAGCTCGCGCCGGTGCGCGAGTCGTGCCACGCCGAGATCGCCCTGCACGAGATGCTGCTGTCCGATCCGCGGGCGCGGGTGACGGAAAGCGAGGTCGCCGGCATCGTCGATGCCGACGCGCGCGACAATCTGCGCATATGGCTTAGGTTTCGCGATAGCCTGCTGGACGAGCCGACCGTCGAGGCTTCCTATGTCGGTCTATTCGAAGGCGAAGGCGTCGACGTTCCGCCGCTATTCGTCCATCAGCTGACGCAAATCCTGCTGCGGCATATCCTCGGCGCGGACGCCGATCCGATCGAGGCGCGTGCGGCGGAAATGCTTTTTCGTGTCCAGAAAATAAGTGTGCAGGAAGACGCGGTGATGGCGGCCGACGCGCAGGCGGTCGAGTTGCTGGCGACGACCGGAAGCCTGGGGAGCCTGGGCGAATTGCTGGCGCAGAACCGCACGCCGGCAAGAACTGTCGATCTCGACGTGCTGTCGGAAGACAATGCCGACACCTACTGGACGCGCGACGAGCGCTTCGACCTGGCGATCAGCCTCAATCGCGGCCAGCCCGCGCTCGCCGCGCTGTGCCGCGTGCTGCAGCGCTGGATAGCGCATTTCCTGGCGGTCGACGTCGCGATCGCGCCGGAGCGCGAGATCGTCGATGCGCGCTGGGTCTGGCATGTCGGACTCGACGCCGAGGCGAGCGCGCTGCTCAACGATCTGTACAACGGCGTGGACGTCGCCGACGATCGGCGGGAACGGCTGCTGTGCCTGTTCGCTCTGCGATTTTCCGATCCGGCGGCGATGCGTCCGGCGATCGCCGGGCGGCCGGTATACTTGGCGATGGCGATGGATCGCGAAAACCGCCTGCGATTGAAGCCACAGAACCTGTTGTTGAACCTGCCGCTGGCGCGGCCGCAATGAGGGAAAAGCACGATGATTCCAAAATATCTGCAGTCGGGGCTGACCGCGGCATTGCTCGCCGGCGCGCTCGTCGGGCCCGCTTCCGCACAGGCTCCGGCGACGCCGCCCGCCGTCCCGCCTGGCGGTGCGGCAAGCGATAAGGCGGCAGACAAGCCGACAGGTCCGCTCGCGCCGTTGGCATGGATGCGCGGCTGTTGGGAGGGCAAGGTCAACCAGCGCGACTTTCGCGAGGTATGGCTGCCGGCCGCCGGCGACATGATGACAGGCGTCAGCCAGACCACGCTGCGCGACAAGACGGTCGATTTCGAATACCTGCGACTGGAATCGCGTCCGGAAGGCGTGTTTTACGTCGCGACGTCACCAGGCAAGAACGAGGCGGCGTTCCGCCTCGCGGGACAGACCACCTCCGGCGGCGACGAGGTGTTCACTTTCGTCAGTGCAACGCCCGGCGCGGAATATCCGCAGCGCATCATCTATCGCCATGCCACCGAAGGCTGGCTGTACGCGACCGTAGAGGGCAAGATCAAGGGAATGGACAAGCAGGTCGTCTTCCCGATGCGCCGCGTCGATTGCCAGACCGGCGCTGTCGTCGGCAACTGATCCCGCGACCGGCGGGCGCTATGCCAGACGCTGCGACCACGGCGATCGCGCGTTTCGAGCAACTGCTCGCTGCGGGCAAGGACGGCGCGCTGTTGCGTTTTGCCTTGGGCAGCGAATACCTGAAGCTCGGCGATGCAGCGCGCGCGAGCATTCATCTGCGTCAGGCGCTTGCCTTCGATGCCGGGTACTCGGCCGCATGGAAACTGCTCGGCCAATCGCTTGCGGCCGAAGGGCGCACCGACGAAGCGCTCGCCGCATATCGTGACGGCATCGTCGCCGCCGAGCGCAAAGGCGACAAGCAGGCGATGAAGGAAATGCAGGTTTTCGCGCGGCGAATTGCCAAGCACCATCCGCCGGCGTAGAGTGCGCCGATGCTGCATCGCAGCAAAGCTCTTGCCGGGTTCCCGGTTGCCGATACCGAGGCCTGCGGATTCCAGCAATGACGGCCGCGGGCTTTGCCGCTGCCTGACTCCGCGATGATCAAATACGACAAGCTTCGCCGCGTCGTCATCGGCGCGCCGCTCGATCCGTTGAGCCAGACGACGCGCCAGCACATCGCGCTGGCAGCATTCATCGCCTGGGTCGGGCTGGGCGCCGACGGGCTGTCGTCGTCTGCCTACGGCCCCGAGGAAGCGTTCAAAGCGCTCGGCGCGCATACGCATCTGGGCCTGTTCATGGCGCTGGCCACCGCGGCGACGGTGTTCGTCATCGCGCTCGCGTACAACCAGGTCATCGAGCTGTTTCCAACCGGCGGCGGCGGCTATCGCGTCGCCACCAGCCTGATCGGCCCGCGCGCCGGCCTCGTGTCCGGCGCCGCGCTGATCGTCGACTATGTGCTGACGATCGCGATATCGGTCGCCAGCGGCGTCGACGCCCTGTTCAGCCTGCTGCCCGCGGCGATCGGCAACTTCAAGCTCGCCACGGAGCTGCTGCTGGTCGCGGTCCTGCTGGTGCTCAACATGCGCGGGATGAAGGAGTCGATTCGCCTGCTGCTGCCGATCTTCGTCGGCTTCTGCATCACACACCTGCTGCTGATCGTCTATGGCGTGCTAGGGCACTCGCAAGGGCTGACGCTGGTCGTGCCGGACGCGCTGGGGGAATCGAAAAAGCTCGTGCACGACATCGGGTGGGTCGCCGCGCTGTCCCTGTTCCTGCGCGCTTACTCGCTCGGGGGCGGAACTTATACCGGCATCGAGGCGGTCTCGAACAACGTCCAGACCTTGCGCGAGCCGGTGGTGCGCACCGGCAAGCTGACGATGTTCTACATGGCGCTCTCCCTTGCGTTCACGGCGGGCGGCATCATCCTGCTGTATCTGCTGTGGCAGGCGAAGCCGGTCGAAGGCCAGACGCTGAACGCCGTGGTATTCGGCAGCATCATCGACAGCCTGGGAATGTCGGCCGGGATCAACCAGGTGGCGCTGTTGCTGGTCCTCCTCTTCGAAGCGGGGCTGCTGTTTGTCGCGGCGAACACCGGCTTTCTCGGCGGCCCGGCGGTCCTGTCCAACATGGCGGCCGACTCGTGGCTTCCCCACCAGTTCCGTCATCTGTCGACGCGTCTGGTCACCCAGAACGGCATCGTCATCATGGGTTTGGCCGCGCTTGGGATATTGCTGTGGAGCGGCGGCAAGGTCGATTTGCTGGTCGTGCTCTACTCGATCAACGTTTTCCTGACGTTCTCGCTGTCGCTGCTCGGTCTTTGCATCTACTGGTGGCGCAAGCGCAAGACCGACTCGCGCTGGAGCTATCGATTTGTGCTCTCCGGCCTCGGTCTGGCGGTGACGTCGGGCATCCTGGTCGTGACGACGGTAGAAAAGTTCGGCGAGGGTGGATGGGTCACCGCCGTCATCACGTCGCTGGTGATCTTGGTCTGCCTGGCTATCCATCGTCACTACGGCGAGGTCAAGGCGCGGCTGAAGGAGGTCGACGAAATCTTCAGCGCCGCGCGCTGCCCGGCATGCGAGAATCCGCCGCCGCTCGTCGCCGAGGCTCCTACGGCGGTGTTCTTGGTCGGGTCCAGCCGCGGCGGCGGCCTGCACACGGTGCTATGGGTGCAACGGCTGTTTCCGGATCACTTCAAGAACTTCGTGTTCCTCAGCGCCAAGGCCGTCGATGCGCAGAGCTATGGCGGCGCTGAGCAGATCAAAAAGCTCGAGACCGCGCTGAAGCGTTCGCTTTCGTTCTACGTCGATTACTGCCACGCCAACGGACTGGCCGCCACCGCGCGCTTCGCACTCGGCACCGACCGGGTCGATCAGCTGGTCAAGCTTGCCGAGGAAGTGCAGCGGGAGTTTCCGAACAGCGTCTTTTTCACCAGCAAGCTGGTCTTCCGCAACGAGAGCTGGTTTACCAGGCTGCTGCACAACCAGACCGCGCTTGCGCTGCAGCAGAGGCTGCATCTGAATGGAATGCAGATGGTGATCCTGCCGATGCAGCTGTAAGTCTCGCTACAGCGAGAGCGAGTCGACGCCGAGATTCGCCAGTTCGTCGGCGCGCACATTGCCCGGCGTCGCGGCGTGCCCCTTGACCCAGTGCCACTCGATGTCGTGCTGCGCGACGGCAAGATCGAGCTGCTGCCAGAGGTCGGCATTCTTGACCGGCTTGCGGTCGGCGGTCTTCCAGCCGTTTCGCTTCCAGACATGGATCCAGGTCTGGATCCCGTTCTTGACGTACTGGGAATCGGTGTAGACCGCAACGGGACAACGACGCTTCAGCGTCTCCAGCGCCTGGATGACGGCGGTCAGCTCCATCCGGTTGTTGGTGGTGTGCGTCTCGCCGCCAAATATTTCGCGGACCCGGCCGTTGTATTGCAGCACCGCTCCCCAGCCGCCCGGGCCGGGATTACCCTTGCACGCACCGTCGGTGTAGATGACGACTGCGGCGCTCATGCCGCGTCGCCGGCGCGCGCATCCTCAATCGATGGCATCTACATACTCTTTCGCATGCCGCGCGACCGATGCGAGCGCCTTCTTGCGCACGCGCCGTGTCCACGCCGGCGTGATCACCCGCATGCCCGCCACCCGCTTGGTTGCACGCAGGTAATACACGCCTCCGGCGATCGGCCACCAGCGATCGCCGGCCCGTTCGAAAAACTCGAAGCGCCGAAGCCATTTTTCCTGGGCGACCGGCGGCACGTAGGCGTCGAGCCTGCCCCCGCTGACCTCGAATCCGAGCAGTGCGAGCCAGTCCTTCACCCGATACAGCGATATGAAGTTGCCGGTCCAGGGCATCGTCTGCTCGCGGCCGAAATAACGCTTGGCGCCGAACAGGCTGAACGGATTGAATCCGCTGACGACCAGCTGACCCTCGGGACGGATCACGCGATAGACTTCGCGCAGCAGCTGGTGCGGCTCGTCGGTGAATTCCAGCGCATGCGGAAGCACGACCAGATCGAAGCTGTTTTCGCGGAACGGAAGCCAATGCGGGTCGGCCAGAACCTGCGCCGGCTCCTCGAGGTCGACGGTGCAGTGGGTCGCGATGCGCGAGGCCCGCAGCAGCGGAGTTTCCGGCAGTCCGATCTGCAACGCGTGATAGCCGAAGATGTCGGCCAGCGTCGTGTCGAAATACGCCTGCTCGCGAGCCAGCAGGTGTCGGCCGAGCGGAGTGGCGAACCACGCCGCCATCGTGCCGGTTGACACACAGGCCGGCGCTGTCGAAGATGCTTCCATGCCGACGATTATCCCCATCCCCGCGTTCGCCGACAACTACATATGGTTGCTGCGCGAAGGCAGAACCGCAGCCGTCGTCGATGCCGGCGATGCCGCGCCGGTCATCGATTATCTCGACCGCGAGCGGGTCGAGCTCACTGCGATCCTTTGCACGCATCATCACGGCGATCATGTCGGTGGCAATCGCGCGCTGCTCGAGCGTTGGCAAGTCCCCGTCTACGGACCGGCGCGCGAGACGATACCCGGGCGCACGCATGCGATGCGCGAGAACGACGAGTTCGTCGTTGCGGGTATCGGGCTCGCGCTGTCGGTTCTCGATATTCCCGGCCACACTGCCGGCCATATCGCGTACGTCGCCCAGTCCGGTGCCGCACCGCTGGTCTTCTGCGGCGACACGTTGTTTGCCGTCGGCTGTGGCCGACTGTTCGAGGGGACGCCGACCGACATGGTGGCTTCCCTCGACAAGCTCGCCGCGCTACCGGCCAATACGCTCGTCTACTGCGGACACGAATACACCCTTTCCAACCTTCGCTTCGCCCTGGCGGTCGAGCCGGGGAACGATGCACTGCGCGAACGCGAAATCACGGCCAAGAGACAGCGCGCGCGGGGCGAGCCGACGCTGCCGTCGACGATCGGCGACGAACGCGCGACCAACCCGTTTTTGCGCACTGGAGAAACGACGATCCGGGCCGCGGCCTCGGCGCATGCCGACCGCGAGCTAGCCGACCGCATCGGCGTATTTGCCGAGATACGAGCGTGGAAGAATGCGTTCCGTTAGCGGGCCGGAGGGCGCGCGCGCTTGACGGTAGCTGCGCCTGCCCCCTACCATCGCGGCACATTGCGCGCTATCGAACTGCCTACGCCAGCCGTCGCCAGAGCAGCCGCCATCGCCGCGGTGGCATTCGCATTGGCGTCCTGTGCCATGATGCCGGGCTCCGCGCCAAGTGATGTGGCGTTGCCCGCTGCATCCTCGGCCGCGCCCGACGCAGCCGAATCCGCGATCGACCTCGGTCCCGAGCCGGCCGCAACGTGGCGGCCAACCCCGGAGATGGAGGACGCGATGATGCTTGCGCACGCGGTAGTGGCGCCGAGCGTCGACGAGCCCGCGGTCAGCGTCGACGATCCAAACGCGATCACCGTTCCGCTGCCGCCGGCCAACGGCAATCTCTGGGAGCGCATCCGCGCCGGCTTCGCCATGCCGGACCTCGACACCCCGGAGGTCAGGAAGGCGGCGGGCTGGTACGCGGCCAATCCGGAGTACGTCGCGCGGATGGTCGAGCGCAGCCGGCGCTACCTGTACTACATCGTCGGGCAGGTAGAAAAGCGCGGGATGCCGATGGAGATCGCGCTGTTGCCGATGATCGAAAGCGCGTTCAACCCGATGGCGTATTCGAGAAGCCGCGCCTCGGGCATCTGGCAGTTCATGCCGTCGACCGGCAAGATCTACGGCATGCAGCAGACCTGGTGGTTCGACGAACGGCGCGACATCGTCGCCGCGACCGATGGCGCACTCGATTATCTGGAAAAGCTCTACCAGGAATTCGGGGATTGGCGCCTCGCCCTCGCGGCGTACAACTGGGGCGAGGGATCGGTGCGGCGGGCGATGGCCGCCAACGAGAAGCGAAGGCTGCCGACCGATTATTTGAGCCTCAAGATGCCGGCGGAGACGCGCGGCTATGTGCCCAAGCTTCAGGCGGTAGAAAACATCGTCCGCGACCCGAAGGCCTATGGGCTCAAGTTCGCCGACATTCCCGACGCGCCGTACTTCAGCGTCGTACGCACCAGTCGCAAGATGGACGTCAAGATCGCGGCCGAGCTTGCGGACATGCCGCTGGATGAATTCCTTTCGCTCAATCCGCAGCATAATCGTCCGGTGATCGCGGGTGCCGACGAGGCATCGATCCTGCTGCCGTACGACAAGGCCGGGTTGTTCGCCGCGAAGCTGGAGCTGTCGGACCAGCCGATGGTCACCTGGCAGGCGTACCGGCTCAAGACGGGCGAGACGCTGCAGCAGGTGGCCACACGGTTCGGGCTCCCGCTGGAGACGCTGCGCGCCGTCAATGGCATCGGCCCGCGCGCGCAGGTGCCGGTTAATCACACGCTGCTCGTGCCCTCGCAGCTGCCCTCCAGCGCGACCGCGGCCACCTTGCAGAGCGCAGTCTTCACGACGGTCCCGGAAGGGCGGACTTTCTACCATCGCGTTCGTAGCGGCGAGACGCTCTACGGCATTGCCGCCCGCTATCACGTCAGTGCGCAGGAGCTCAAAACCTGGAACCCGGACGTCAAGGGCAAGCTGATGCGCGGGCAGCGACTGCGCGTGATCGGCGATGCCGCACCCGCAGGCGGCAAGTCCAAGCACGGCGGTAAGAGCCGCAAGAGCGCGACTGCCACGGCGCCTGGCTCCGGAAAGCCGGCAGGCGTCGCCAGCGGCAAGGCATTGGCGGCCCCCCGCTAACGCCGTTGTCGGCGATTCGCCGCCACCAAACAAAACAGGCGACACTTGCGCGTCGCCTGTTTTGGGGTCCATCGCACCTGCGACGGACGGATTGCCGCGTAAGCCTATTTCTTCTTGGCGGCCTTTCTCTTGGCCGGTTTGCGCTTGGCGGCCTTCTTCTTCGGGGCAGCCTTCTTTTTCGCAACCTTGCGCTTCGCTGCCTTTTTCTTGGCGGGCTTGCGCTTGGCGGCCTTGCGCTTCGGGGCGGCCTTCTTCTTCGTTGCCTTGCGCTTCGCTGCCTTTTTCTTGGCGGGCTTGCGCTTGGCGGCCTTCTTCTTCGGGGCAGCCTTCTTCTTCTTTGCAGCCTTCTTCTTCGGGGCAGCCTTCTTCGCCGCCTTCTTCCTCGGCGCCGCTTTTCGCTTCGCCTTCTTCTTCGGCGCCGCGGCCGGAGCCGACGGTGTCGACATCGTCATCATGTCAGCCATCATTTGCATTTCTCCTGTCTGAGTTGCTAAAACTGTTATGAGTGCTTCTCTTCATCGCAGGTTTCGCCGGAATCGGCCGTCGAGATTTATTGCGCCTCTTGACAAACCCATTGACACCTGCTGCCTGAATTCTAGCCAATTTTTTTCGAAATACAAGATTTAATTGCTGTTTTAGGTGACGCTGTACGTCAGTGTTGCGCTTTTGCACAGGCGATTTACGGGCTCGCGCGAGTGATCAAGGAAGCAAAATTTCGCGCGCGAATAGTTCCTCCGCGACCTCGCGCGGACGGACGAGATGCGCCGTTTTTCCGTCGACAACCAGCTCGGCGGCGCGCGGCCGCGAGTTGTAATTCGAGCTCATCGCCATCGCGTAGGCGCCGGCGGAAAGGATGGCGAGCAGGTCGCCTTCCGCAAGGTGGAGCAGACGGTCGTGCGCCAGGAAATCCGCGCTCTCGCACACCGGTCCGACGATCTGCCAGACCGTCGGCGGACCGGAGCGTGGCGCGACCGCGCGCACCTCGTGCCAGGCGTCGTATAGCGCAGGGCGCAGCAGGTCGTTCATCGCGGCGTCGACGATCGCGAAATTGCGATCCGCGCCCGGCTTCAGGTAGAGCACGCGGGTAAGCAGCGCGCCGGCATTTCCGACCAGCATCCGGCCGGGCTCGAACAGCAGCTTGAGCGGGCGCTTTCCCAGTAGAGCGCGGATAGCTGCGGCGTAATCGGCCGGCGCTATCGTCTCCTCGTCGCGGTAGCGGATTCCGATTCCGCCACCCAGGTCGATGTGCTCGAGCGCGATACCCTCCGCGCCCAGACGGTCGACCAGATCGAACGCCTTGGCGGCCGCCTCGCAATGCGGTTCCAGTGTCGTGATCTGCGAGCCGATGTGCATGTCGATGCCGCGCACGGCGACGTGGGGCAACCCCGCGGCGCGTCGGTACAGTGGCAGCGCGTCGTGAAATGCAATGCCGAACTTGTCTCCCTTGAGGCCGGTCGAGATGTACCGATGCGTCTTCGGATCCACGTCCGGATTGACCCGGAAGCTTATCGGCGCCCGCCTGCCCAGGGACCCGGCGAGCCGGTTCAAATGCTCGAGCTCGCTCGCCGATTCGAGGTTGAAGCAGAGTATCCCCAGCTGCAGCGCTTTTGCCATTTCGGCATCGGTTTTGCCCACGCCCGAGAACACGATCCGCGCCGGATCAGCGCCGGCAGCAATCGCGCGCGCAAGCTCGCCGCCCGACACGATGTCGAAGCCGCTGCCCAGGCGCGCGAGCAGGTTGACGATCGCCAGATTCGAGTTGGCTTTCATCGCGTAGCAGACCAGGTGGGGCGCGCCGGCGAATGCGCGATCGAACGTCGCAAAGGCGTCTTCAATCGCGGCTCGGGAATAGACGAAACACGGGGTGCCGTGCTTCGCGGCGATTTCGGCGAGCGCAACGCCCTCGGCGGCGAGCTCGCCGTCGCGATAGTCGAACGCGGTCACTGCTTGCCGGCGCCGGATGATCCGGGCGCGGTCGGAGGCTCGGCCGGCGGCGGGGAAGACGGAGTGGACGACGGCGGCGGCGTGGTCAGCGGAGCGCCCGGTCCCGTCGTCGGAGCCGCGGCGGGACTTGCGGCGGGCTTGGCCGGTGGCAGTTTCAGCGGGCCCTTGATGCCGCACGATGTCAGCGCAAGCGCCGCGACGCATGCGATGGCGACGGCGTAACGGCGTAACATTCCCGGCTCGAGGTGCAAGAAAGTCATCGCTATGCGGCCTTCATTGGCAGAAAGTCTAGCATGCAGCCGCGGGTCGATCCGATGAGCAGCGAGAGCATATTCAGCGCTCGCGCCGACGCCGTTCTCGCTGCAGTCGGCGCGGCGCTCGATGCCGCCGGCGACGCCAGCGACGCCGATCTCGACTGGTCGCTGAACGACGGGGTGCTGACGATCGATTGCGGGCGCGCCGGCAAGCTGATCGTCAATCGGCATGTGCCGAATCGCGAGATATGGGTGGCGGCGAAATCCGGCGGCTTTCACTTTCGTGCGGCCGGCGGCGCCTGGCGCGATTCGCGTGGCGGCGAGGAGCTTGGCGCCGCACTCAGGCGGCTGCTGCGGGACCAGGCCGGCATGACCATCGACCTGGCTGCGCTGCCGCCACCGCCGGCAGCTTAGCCCAGCAACGGAGTCAGCGCGTCGAGCTCGCGCCGGGCATCGTCATGGCCGGGCAGCAAGGTCTCGAGCAGCGCCCAGAAGCGCGGCGAATGATTGAGCTCGACCAGATGCGCGACTTCGTGCGCGACCACATAGTCGGCGATGCGCGGCGGCAGCTGCACCAGCCGCCAATGCAGCCGGATCTCGCCCTTCTGATTGCAGCTGCCCCACTGCGTGCGCGCGCTGGACAACCGTACCGTCGGCGCGCTCGTGGCCACCAGGCTGGCGAAATGCGCGACCCGCGGTGCGAGCAGCGCCAATGCCTGGTCCTTGAGCCAGCGCCCGACGAATGCAGCGATCTCGCTTTCGTCGCCCGGGTCGGGGTGAAGCACGGTCAGATGCAAGAGATCGGCGGCGATCGCCTTGCGGCGCGCCGGGAACAGCGCGAGCGTCAGCGGGCGGCCTTGGTACAGCAGCGCTGCGCCCGCGCGCCATTCGGTAGGCAGCGAGTCGCGGTTCTTGCCTCGCCATTCGGCGAGCGTCTTGATCACCCAGTCGGCACGCTCGATCAGCGCCAGCTCGATCTCGCGCAACGCGACCCAGCGCGGCGCGCGCACGACGAGGCCGTTGTGGTCGATCACCATGCCGATCGAACTGCGGCGAGCACGGAAAAGGCGATAGTCGACGTCCTGGCCGGCGACCATGACGCGGCGCAGGCTGCCTTCGCCCGCGTCGGGACGGCCACCGGTCAACGGCGCGCGTTTCCGCGCTCGTTCAGCGGATCGCCCAGCCGCGCGACTTCGTTCTCTATCCAGGACTCGACCTCCCCGATCAGCCGCTGCATGTCGTCGCCTACCGGACGGATCGGCGGACCGATCGACACGGTCACCGTGCCCGCCCGCTTGCCAAGCACGCCCTTAGGCCACAAATAGCCGGCATTATGCGCCACAGGAACGATCGGGATCCCAAGCGCGATCGCCAGGCGCGCGCCGCCGCTCTTGTAGTGCGCGCGCGTGCCGGCCCTGATCCGGGTGCCTTCGGGATAGACGACGATCCAGAATCCCTGCCGCAAGCGCTCGCGCCCCTGCGTGACAAGCTGCGTCATCGCATCGTGTCCCGCCTGTCGATCGATCGTTATCGGGGACGCTAGGGTGAACGCCCAGCCGAAGAATGGAATCGACAACAGCTCCTTCTTGGCGACGAAAGCCAGCGGAGGAAACAGGAAGTTGAGCGAGAGCGTTTCCCATGTCGAGGAGTGCTTCGACATCACCAGGTGCGGATCGGCCCGCGGCGGGATGTTCTCGGCGCCGATGACGCGGTGCCGTATGCCGCAGATCAGCCTGGCGCCGACCAGATTGAGTAGGCACCAGCCGGTAATGAACCGGAAGCGGGGCAGAGGCGGCAGCCAGAACAAAAGCAGGACCAGCGTCGCATAGATCGGCGTCAGGATCATCTGATACAACGCGAACAGCAGCGAGCGCAGCGCCGACATCGTGGACGCCTCGAGTCGGCTTCAGTCGCCCGCGAGGAGCGCGGTCACGAAAAAAGCGAGGTCGGGAAAGATCGCCGTGTTCTGCGGGAAACTTGCCGCTGCGCAGCGTTTTCTCGCCCTTCCCGGTAAGAACCAGGATCGGCTGCGCGCCAACGGCTGCCGCGGCCTGCAGATCGCGCTCCCCGTCGCCGACGCAGGGCACGCCGGTCAGGTCGACGCGCGAAGCGTTGTCCGATCTCGATCAGCATCCCCGGCTTGGGCTTGCGGCAATCGCAATTCGAGTCCGCCGTATGCGGGCAATAGAACAGCGCATCGACTCTGCCGCCGAGCTGGGCGAGCGCCTTGTACATCTTGTCGTGGATCGAGATCAGCGTGGCCATGTCGAACAGGCGTCGACCCAGCCCCGACTGGTTGGTCGCGACGATCACCCGGAATCCCGCGTGATTGAGCCGCGAGATCGCCTCCAGACTGCCCGGGATCGGCCGCCATTCGTCGGGCGACTTGATGAACTGGTCGCTGTCGTAGTTGATGACGCCGTCGCGATCCAGGACGATCAGCTTGGCCTGGCGGGTCGGAGCGATGCGGTCATTCGAGAGCTTGACCATGCGCGTTCAGACCACGAGCTTGGAGATGTCGGCGACATGGTTCATCGTCGCGGCGACTTCGCGCAGCAGGGCCAGGCGATTGCCGCGAATCTTCGGGTCGTCGGCCATCACCATCACATCGTCGAAGAAGCGGTCGACCGTCGGCTTGGTCGAGGCAAGCGCCTGCAGCGCGGCGGAGAAGTCGCCGTCGGCAACGCGACTTGCGACGATCGGCCGCAGCTGGTCGAATGCCGCGTGCAGCGCTCGCTCGGCACCGTCGACGAGCACCGAAAGATCGACGGCTCCGCCGCCTTCCCCCTGCGCCTTGCGCAGTATGTTGACGATGCGCTTGTTGGCGGCAGAAAGCGACAGCGCTTCGGGCAGCGCCTCGAACGCTCGCACCGCCTCCAGCCGCTCGGGCAGATCGTCGATGCAATCGGGCCGGGAATCGACGACGGCCGCGACCTGGTTCGCCGTGTAGCCGCGGTCGCGCAGATAGCCGCGCAGCCGCTCGTAGAGGAAGTCGAGCACCGCCTCGCTCGGACGCGATCACCGTCCGCTGCTGGGCCAAGGCGTCGAAAGCGACGTCGACGAGCCCGGAGAGCGAAAGCCTGCGCTTCCTTTCGATCAGGATGCGAATGACGCCCAGCGCCGCCCGGCGCAGCCCGAACGGGTCCCGGTCGCCGGTCGGTAGCTGGCCGATGCTCGAACATTCCCGCGAGCGCCTCGAGCTTGTCGGCAAGCGCGACCGACTGCGCGACGCGCGGCGGCGGGCAGAGCATCGCCTGCGTAGCGCGGCAGGTAATGCTCGGCGATCGCGTCGGCCACTTCGGCCGCTTCGCCGTCGTGCTGCGCGTAGTAGCGCCCCATCGTGCCCTGCAGCTCCGGAAATTCGCCCGACCATGTCGGTGACCAGATCGGCCTTTGCCAGCAGCGCCGCGCGGTCGGCGAGCGCCGGGTCCGCGCCGAGCATCGGCGCGATGCGCGAGGCGACCAGCCGCAGCCGCGCGGTGCGGTCGGCCTGCGTGCCCAGCTTGTTGTGATAGACGATGCCGCGCAGCTTGTCGACGCGCGCAGCCAGCGGCGTCTTGCGGTCCTGGTCGTAGAAGAACTTGGCGTCGGCCAGCCGCGCGCGCAGCACGCGCTCGTTGCCCTGGATGATCGCGGCGGGGTCGTTCGTCTCGATGTTGCTGACCATCAGAAAACGATGCTTGAGCTTGCCCGCGTCGTCGGCCAGCGCGAAGTACTTCTGGTTCTGCTGCATGGTCAGGATCAGGCATTCCTGCGGCACGTCGAGGAACGCGCGGTCGAACGTGCCGGCATAGACAGCCGGCCATTCGACCAGCGCGGTGACTTCGTCGAGCAGCGCATCGGGCATGATGATCTGCGCGTGCTCGGCCGCGTGCTTCGAGTCCGGCGACGATCTTCGCGCGGCGGTCGGCGAACGAGGGCCAGACCTTGCCTGTCGCCTTCGAGTGTCGGCGCATAGGCCTCGGCGTTCTTGATCTCGAGGTTCGTGTGGCTGAGGAAGCGATGCCCATCGGTAAGGTTGGCCGGCTACGAGCCCCAGCGCATCGACTGGCACGATCTGCTCGCCGTGCACCGCCAGCAGCTTGTGCACCGGTCGCGCGAACTTTACTGTTGCTCCATCGGGACCTTGATAGCTCATCAGCTTCGGGATCGGCAGCCGGTCGATTGCCTCGTCCAGCGCCTCCTGGAGTGCGCTTCGCAGGCGGACTGCAACCGAGGGCTCGATGTAGTAAAGCCGCTCCATCTTCCCGTCGCTGCGTCGCTCTAACCGTTCCGCGGGCACGACGGCAACGGTGTCGAAGCCGGTCTTCGCCTTGATCGCCTTTCGAGCGCGGGGGTGGCTTGCCGTCGCCGTCGAACGCAACATTGACCGGCAGCGAGCGTCGATGGCGCGAGGCGGTTCTGTCACAGACTCGGCGACTTCGGTAATCGACACCGCCAGGCGGCGCGGCGTCGCATACGGCGTCGCCTTGCTCGCCGCGCTCGAGAAGCCGCGCGCGCGCAGCCCTGCCTCGATGCCTGCGGCGAAGGCTTCGCCGAGCCGCGGCAGCGCTTTGGGCGGCAGCTCTTCGGTAAGCAGCTCGACGATCAAGGTGTCCGACACTCAGGCGACCTTCTCGCCGGCCAGCATCGGGAAGCCCAGTGCCTCGCGCGAGTCGTAATACGCCTGCGCGACCAGCCGCGACAGCGTGCGGATGCGGCCGATGTAAGCGGCGCGCTCGGTCACCGAGATCGCGCCGCGCGCGTCGAGCAGATTGAACGTGTGCGCCGCCTTGAGGATCATTTCGTAGCCCGGCAGCGGCAGCTTCGCTTCCAGCAGCCGCTTTGCCTCCGACTCGAACAGCGCGAACAGCTTGAACAGCTCGACCGCGTTCGACTGCTCGAAGTTGTAAGTCGACTGCTCGATCTCGTTCTGAAGGTACACGTCGCCGTAGGTCAGCTCGTGCTCGACGCCGTCCCGCTTCGACGAAGTCCAGACCAGGTCGAACACGTTCTCCACGCCCTGCAGGTACATCGCCAGCCGCTCGAGTCCGTAGGTGATTTCGCCGGTGATCGGCTTGCAGTCGAGGCCGCCGACCTGCTGGAAATAGGTGAACTGCGTGACCTCCATGCCGTTCAGCCAGACTTCCCAGCCCAGGCCCCATGCGCCCAAGCGTCGGGTTCTCCCAGTCGTCCTCGACAAAGCGAACGTCGTTTTTGGCCAGATCGAGGCCAAGCGCTATCAGCGAGCCGAGATACAGGTCGAGGATGTCGATCGGCGAAGGCTTCAGCACCACCTGGTATTGATAGTAGTGCTGCAGGCGGTTCGGGTTCTCTCCGTAGCGGCCGTCCTTCGGCCGGCGCGAAGGCTGCACGTACGCGGCGCGCCACGGCTCCGGGCCCGAGCGCGCGCAGGAAAGTCGCCGTGTGCGAGGTTCCCGCGCCGACTTCCATGTCGTACGGCTGCAGCAGTGCGCAGCCCTGCCGTCCCAGTAGCTCTGGAGCTTCATGATCAGGTGCTGGAACGTCAGCATGGTGACCGCGATCGGCGCAAAGGTCTGATTTTACTGGATGCGCGGCGCCGCGACCAAACAGCAGAGAATAAAGCGGCCGGCTGCATGCGCGCTTGCGTCCACGCGCGCCGGCGTTCGGCGGCGGATCAGCCCGCCGGCGAGCGTCGCCGCAGGCGCAGCGCCACCAGTGCGATGGCGATCACGACCAGCGAGGCGCCGAGCGCGATGGCGTCGCCAAAACGGACATAAGGCGTCGCGCCGATGCGCCCGGCGATGCTGCCCTCGAGCACGCCGCGCGTGAACCACGGCAGGCGCGCGCGCTCGACGCCGTGATGATCGATGATCGCCGTGATGCCGGTGTTGGTCGCGCGCAGCATCGGACGCGCCGGCTTCGATCGCTCGCATCGCACTCATCTGCGCGTGCTGCTCGGCGGCGAGCGAATGGCCGTACCAGGCATCGTTGGTGAAGTTGACCAGCAAGCGTGGCGCGACGGCAGTTGCCGGATCAGCTCGCCGCCGAACGCGTCTTCGTAGCAGATATTGACCGCCAGGCGCTGGCCCGCGACTTCCATCGGCTGCGGGTAGGCGGGCCCCGGCGTCTGGTCGGCCAGCGGAATCGCCAGCACGCGGCGGATCAGCCAGCCGACGACGGGCTTCGCCGGAATCGATTCGCCGAATGGCACCAGATGATGCTTGCGATAGATCTGCGTCGGCGCAGTGCCGATGCTGACCACGCTGTTGTAGTAGCGATCCTCGTCCTCCGTCGCCCTCGCGCGGCTCGAAGAAGAACAAGCCGGTCAGCAGATCGCCGCCGTTGCGCACCGCGATCGCACGAAGCTGGGCGATGAACGCCATCCGGAACCTCGTCGGCGAACATCGGCAGCGCGCTTTCGGGCAGGACAATCAGCCGGCCCTTGGCGCGTTCGGCGAGCTCGGCGTAAATCGCCAGCGATCTTTCGCGATACGCCGGATCGAATTTGACGTCCTGATCGATGTTCCCCTGCACGAGGCTGACAGCGATCGGCTCGCCACTGGCCTGCGTCCACTCGATTGCGGAAAGCGCGATTCCGCCGGCCGCAATCGACGCGATGGCGGCAGCAGCGATGACCGCGGCAAGATACGCTGGCGGCGCTCCAGCGACGTTGTCGCGTACACCAGCAGCGCAGCCGCTGCCGCGACGGCGAGACCGACCAGGAACGCGCCGCCGATCGGCGCGAATCCTGCGAGCGGACCACCGACCTGCGCATAGCCGGTCGCGAGCCAGGGAAAGCCCGGATACCCGGTGCTGTGCAGCCACTCGGCAGCCGTCCAGGCGCCCGCGGCGATCGCCAGACGCGCCGGCGAGCCTGGCGGCGCGAGCCGCGCGGCAGTCCAGCCCGCCAGCGCCGGAAACAGCGCGAGGTATACGCAGAAGCCTGCGGTGCCTATCGCGGCCAGAACCGGGATCATGCCGCCGAACGTGCTCAAGGCGACGTAGGTCCACGAGGTCCCGGCGCCGAACAGGCCGATGCCGTACGCGTAACCGAGCCACGCCGCGGCGCGCGGCGTTGCGGCTCGCTGCCAGAGCGCGAACAGTCCGGCGAGCGCCAGCAGCGAGACGGCCCACGCGCCGAACGGCGCGAAGCCGAAGACGCTGGCGATGCCGAGCAGCAGGGCGGCGCCCGCCCGCATCAGGCGCCGCCCGGCTCGGGTTCCTCTTCAGGCGGCGGCGAAAGCTTTTCCACCTGCAGCGTGTAAATCCGGCGGCTGTCGGCGCGGACGACGCGAAAGCGGAATTTGTCGATCGTCGTCGTTTCACCTCGCTTCGGCAGGCGGCCGAACGCCCTCAGCACCAGTCCGCCGATGGTGTCGAACTCCTCGTCGCTGAACTCGCTGCCGAACTTCTCGTTGAAGGCGGCGATCTCGGTCTGCGCTTTGACCCGGTAGCGGCCGTTCGCCTCGGCAATGATGTTGTCCTCGGCCTCGTCGAAGTCGTACTCGTCCTCGATATCGCCGACGATCTGCTCGAGCACGTCCTCGATCGTCACCAGACCCGAGACGCCGCCGTATTCGTCGACGACGATCGCGATGTGGTTGCGATTGGCGCGAAAGTCGCGCAGCAGCACATTGAGCCGCTTCGATTCGGGCACGAATACGACCGGCCGCAGCGTGTCGTGCAGCTCGAAGCTTTCCGGATTAGCGTAGTAGTTGAGCAGTTCCTTCGCCAGCAGGATGCCGACGACATCGTCCTTGTTCTCGCCGATCACCGGAAAGCGCGAGTGCCGCGTTTCCAACACGAACGGTATGAACTGGGCGCGGCTCGTCCTCGATCGAAACTACGTCCATCTGGGCGCGGGGGATCATGATGTCGCGCACGGTCATCTCGGACACCTGCAGCGCGCCCTCGATGATCGACAGCGCATCGGCGTCGAGCAGCTTGTGCTCGAAGGCGCCGTGCAGCAGCCTGAGCAGCTCCTCCCTGTCGTCGGGCTCGCGTGAGAGGAAAGCCGACAGCCGCTCGAGCAGCGTCGGCTTGGTGGACCGGCCGTTGGAGTCGTCGCTCATCGGGCGCTGCGGGACGGCAATTCGGCGGCGTAAGGGTCGGCGTAGCCCAGCCGCGCGAGGATGGCGGCCTCGTGCGCCTCCATCCGTGCCGCATCGGCGTCGTCGACGTGGTCGTAGCCTTGCAGATGCAGCGTGCCATGGACGACCAGATGCGCGCAGTGCGCAGCCAGTGCCTTGCCCTGCTGTCGCGCCTCGCGCCTTAACACCGGAGTGCAGAGCACGATATCGCCGCGCAATACGTCACGCTCGTCATCGTACACGAACGAAAGGACGTTCGTCGGGTAGTCGTGGCGCCGGTAACGGCGGTTCAGCCGTCGCGCTTCGTCGCGGTCGACGAAACGCAGCGTGATGTCGGCGTCGCGCTCGAGTGCGGCCGCGACGCAGCGCCGAAGCAATCCTCGTGCCGGCAGATCGGCAGTCGTCGGAAGCGCGCTGCACGGTGAGGGTCAGGCGCGGCGCGGTCATTGCGCCGCCGCCGTCGCGCCTGCGCGCGCCAGCTCCAACATCTTCGCGTACAGCGGCGCGAGCAGACGGCGGTCCTCGCTGCGCGGAACCGCCAGCAAGCTGTCGCCGACGTAGATTTCGGCGCTGGCAAGACCGGGGCCGCGGTCCGCGGAGAAACGCGGCGCCGAGCCACGCGCCGTCGTCACCGGCGATACGATCGCGCGCCGCGGTCAGCGCTTCCGCCGGCGCCTGGAAATGCAGATGAAACAGATTGCACTGCGGTGGCGCCGGCTCGACCGACAGGCCGTCGATGCCGGCAAGCGATTCGGCAAAGGCGGCCGCCCGCGCGCGATACGCCGCCATCTTGGCGAGTTGCCCGTCGAAGCGCATCGCAGCCGACGCGACGAACGGGTGCAGCTGGACCAGCGTGCCGCCCATGCCGGCGCCGCCAGACCCGCGCCTCGGCGATGAAGTCTTCCGGCCCCAGCAACATCGCGCCGGCCAGCGCGCCGATGCCTTTGTAGAACGAGACGTAGACCGAATCGAACTGCGCGCAGATGTCAGCGTAGGAGGCGGGCGCATAGTATTCGCGCGCTTCCCAGAGCCTCGCACCGTCCATGTGGCGCCACATGCCGCGCTCGCCAGCGAGCGCCGTCAGCGCGACCAGCTCCGGCCAGTCCGGCAGTCGGCCGCCGATCTCGCGCGCCGGCAGTTCGACCAGCAGCGCGGCCGGAGTCTCGGCCAGCTCGTCGAGATCGCGCGCCGAAGTCGGCCGCTCACGCTCACCCAGGAGAATCGCCCGCAGCGAATGCAGGCGCACGTAGGCGTGCTCCTCGTGCAGCTCGAGATGCGAGGTCGGATGCATTGCGATGACCGCGTTTCTTGCGCGGTCGCAGGCGATGCGCAGCGCGACCTGCTGAGCCATCGTGCCGCTGGGCATGAATACGGCGGCGGGCTTGGCCAGGAGCGCGGCCACCCGGGCTTCGAAGGCGCCGATCAGCGCACCTTCGCCGTAACGATCGGCCTGCCATCCGTTCTGGCTGCACCATTCGGCGATACCCGCCAGCTCGGCGCCCGGCGCGTCATCGCCGTGGCCAGAAACGACGATCGCGCAACGCCGGCGCAGCGCATCCTGCTCGTCGGCGCGCAACGGCAGCGATGCGAGCGGGCGAGTCAGGGTTTCGCCGGGAAAACGCGCAGCACGCTAGCGCTCGCCGCCGGAGCTCGCACCCGGCGCATCGATCCGTTCGCTGCGCGTGTGCTTTTCATAGGCGCTGATGATTTTCTGGACCAGCGGATGGCGTACGACGTCGGCGGCGGTGAATTCGGTGAAGGCGATCCCGCGTACGTCGGCCAGCACGCGGCGCGCCTCGATCAGCCCGCTTTTCTGCCCGCGCGCAAGATCGATCTGCGTGACGTCGCCGGTGATCACAGCCTTGGTCCCGAATCCGATGCGCGTCAGAAACATCTTCATCTGTTCCGGCGTCGTGTTCTGCGCTTCGTCGAGAATGATGAACGAGTGGTTCAGCGTGCGGCCGCGCATGTAGGCGAGCGGCGCGATCTCGATCGTGTTGCGCTCGAACAGCCGCGCCGTCTTGTCGAAGCCCATCAGGTCGTAGAGTGCGTCGTAGAGTGGCCGCAGGTACGGATCGACCTTCTGCGCCAGATCGCCGGGCAGGAAGCCCAGGCGCTCGCCCGCCTCGACCGCAGGGCGCACCAGCACGATGCGCTTGACCAGGTCGCGCTCGAGCGCGTCGACCGCGCACGCAACCGCCAGGTAGGTCTTTCCCGTGCCGGCCGGCCCGGTGCCGAACGTGATGTCGTGCTCCTGGATGTGCTTCAGGTACAGGATCTGGTTGGTCGTGCGGCCGTGCAGGTCGGCGCGGCGCGTGCGCAGCGTCAGCGCCTCGGCCGAAGCGTCTGCTGCGTGCGGCGTGGCTTCGCGCGCCGCGACGCTGCGCAATTCGACCAGGCCGAGCTGGATGTCGTCGATGGAGAGCGGGGCGTGCCGCCTCGGCGTAGAAGCGCTCGAGCGCCGTAGCCGCCTGCTGCGTCTGTGCCGGCTGTCCGCGCACGGTGAACGCAGCGCCGCGGCGCGCGATGGAGACATCCAGCGCCGACTCGATCTGGCGCAGGTTGGCGTCGAGCGCGCCGCAAAGATTGGCGAGCGCGCGGTTATCGACCGGCGAAAGCTCGACGTCGAGAGTCTGCGTCTTCACGACACTATGCGTCGGGCCGCAGCATCGGCGCCTTCAGGGCTTCGTCGAGCGTGTTCTCGCACTCGGCAAGATGCGCGCGCGCCTCCTTCGAAAACGAAGCGCGGGACTTGGCAGCCTTGAGCTGCGCCAGCAGCTTTTTCGCGTTGGCGCGCTGCAGCGCCCGGCCATCGGCATGATCGGACGGCGACGGATGCACGATCGTCGTCGCGACCCGCCGCAGATATTCGCGCTGCAGGTTGCGCCGGAACGGCGTAATGTCGCGGCCCGTTTTCAGCTCGCTCCAGACGGCGCTTTGCAGCGTGTCGTAGAGCTCGGACAGGCGGAACGCTTCGCTGCTCTTCGTCTGACGATAAGCGCTCTCCTCGATGCGTGTCGCCACCGTGTCGGAGAGAAGCTGATCGAGCAGCGCGCGCTGCACGCCGAGCATCCGGTCGGAAAGCGAAATGTCGGGCGAGATTGCGCTGATCCCCGCATCGTCGCGCACCCGGTCGAACTGGTCGACGGTGAGGCGACGCACGAATTCGGGACGAAGCCGGAAGCTGTCGACCGACAGCAGCCCGTCGGCGATCAGCTTCAGCGCGGCGCGCTGCTTGTCGGGCGCCACGGGCGTGAACGGCTCGCGACCGCTGCCGGCATGGTCGCGCACGTAGACGACGCCGCCGACGTACTTGGCCGCGACTGCGCCTGCGTTGCCGAGTTGCGTCAGGCCGGCGACGAAATTGCGCCGCAGCACTTCGTAGCTCTCCCCAGGCGCAAGCTTGCGGTCCTGCAGCCGGGCCCAGAGCTCGCGGGAGAGCTTGAGCCGCCGGGTCGCGAACTCGAGCGGATCGCTGCCCAGGTCGCGCCGGTTCACCTGCGGATCCATGCCTTCTGCAAGTCCGCCGAATCCGGCGTCGATGTCATTGGCGAAGGCGAGCCGCGGCTCGTCGCTGCGCGCGGCGATTTTGGCGAGCTCCGACTTCTCCTTGTCAGGCTCGATTGGCTTGTAGGCATACTCGATCGCCCAGTAGTCGTAGGGGCCGATCGTCGGCATCACATAGTCGCCCTGCTTCTCGCTCTGGAGTGCCAGGTTGATCGCGTTGTAATCCATCACCGACCCGCCGATACCGTTCGCTTGCGTGAACACCGGGTCTTCGAGCTGCTTTTGCGTGTAGATCGTCGAAGCGCGGAAGTTGTGCTGCAGCCCCAGCGTGTGGCCGACCTCGTGCGTCACCACGTCCTTGAGCGTCGCCAGGACGTACTTCTGCGCTTCCGGCCCGTTCGGGTCGATGTCGCCGCGCGCGACCAGGACATCGAGCGCGAACGCGAGCTCGTCCATCGCGATGTCGCCGTACTCGCACAGCGTGTCTTCGCCGGCGGGCATCGATCGGGTCCGCGGATGGAATTGCTCGGAAGCCTGACGCCGCGGCAGGCGGGTCCAGCCATCCTCGATCTCGATATCGGCGTCCAGAATCTCGCCGGTACGCGGATCGGCGCGGCTGGGACCGATCGCCAGCGCGCCGGGTTCGTCGCGCACGACCCAGCGCACCGAGGCATGGCGCGCATCGGCGGTGTCGAAATCGGCGTTTTCGGGCTGAAGCTCCACCCGAAGCGCATCCTTGAATCCGATCTTTTCGAACGCCTTGTTCCATTCGAGGATGCCGGCCTTGACCGTGTCACGGTATTTTTCCGGGATGTCGCGATCGAGCCAGTACACGATAGGCTGTTTCGGCTCGGACAACGCGGCCTCCGGATCCTTTTTCTCCAGACGCCAGCGCTTGACGTAATAGACTTCCGGGAAGGTCTTGATGTCGTCGGAAAAGTCCCAGCGGCGCGCAACGAAATGCCCGATCCGATCGTCGGCTGCGCGAGCGTGCATCGGCTCGGGCAGCCTGGCCAAACTGTAGTAGTAGCCGAGGAAGAGACTGCGCGCGTCCTCGAGGTGCGCGGGCGGCGGTACGCGCGAAGCAGCGGCCGAGGGAGTCGTCGGCCGCGAAGGCAGCTTCGATACCGCGTAATGCGCGGTCACGCCGAATCCGGTGAGGTCGGCGCCGTTGTGGATGCCGGTGAAACTTGAATTGCGAGCATCGAAAGAGTAGGGAATGCGGTACGCTGACTCGAGCGCGCTCGACCCGGCCGGAAGATCGCTCAGCAGCAGGGGATTGAGCTCGATCAGGACTGACTTGCGCTCCGGGTGCGGCTGGCTGGCGATGGGCACCGAGCCCAGCAGGCTGTCGCTAGTCGATTCGCGCACTGCGCGCGCAAGCGGCGTGCCGGCAAGCGCGATGAACTGGGTGTTCTTGGCGATCAGCTGCACCAGATTGCCCACCCGGTGGAATTCGACGATGTAGGAACGCAGCATCGGGCTGGGAAACGGGTCGCGCTCGCCGATACCCTGCGTGCGGTTCGCCTGAAGGAAGAACGGCCGATCGATCTGCTCTGGCTGGATTTCCAGCCAGACCTTTTCGTCCTTGCTGTAGACGTTGAAAAAGCCCGGATGCTCCTTGGTGTCCTTGACGACCTCGGCGAACGGTTTCTGTTGCGCTGCGACAGCAGCTGCCGCCGCAGCCGCGGCGACGGCGGCAACGCCCGGCGCGCCCGCTTTCGTGCTTCCGGGCTCGGTCGAAGCGTGGCCGGCGCCGGTGGCTATGGGCGAGGTATTTTCGGTCGCGGCGCGCGCCGCGCCGGTCGCGGCGACCGCGGCGGCGGCCAGCGTCGCCGAATCGGTTGCAGGGACAGTGGCGCAGCCGCCGGCCAGCAGCGATGCGGCGGCGAGTGCGATCGTAAGTTTCGAAACCGGGGAGAATTGTGCGGTCATGATGCCTTGGCGATCTTTAAGGATTGAACGGTAAGCAGGCCGGT
Organism: uncultured beta proteobacterium; assembly: GCA_963828595.1. GTDB lineage: Bacteria > Pseudomonadota > Gammaproteobacteria > Burkholderiales > Casimicrobiaceae > PALSA-1003. The sequence continues at coordinate 409,606 of CAWHEN010000007.1, read as the reverse complement.
TGTGCCGGGCGTAGCGCGCCTTGAACGATGGCGAGCTCGCCGCGCAGCGAATGTGCGCGCGCCGCGGTAATGCGGATGTCGGCATAGCGTCCGATCAGATCGGCGCTGCCGGCGAAATTGACGACACGATTGCACTCGGTCCGCGCCGAGAGCTCCGCTGAATCCCTGCTGGCGCGGCCGGTCACCAGCGCGCGCTCGACGGTCCCCACCATCGCCGCGCTGCAAGCCGCGTATTGCGTGTCGATCCGTTGCTGCAGCCGCGCGAGCCTCGCCTGTCCGACCTCTCGCGGCACGGCGTCGCCGAAATTGGCCGCCGGCGTGCCGGGTCTCGGGCTGTACAGGAAGCTGTAGCTGCCATCGAATCCGACCTCGTCGATCAGCCGCATCGTCTGCTCGAAGTCGGCGTCGGTCTCGCCGGGAAATCCGACGATGAAATCGGACGACAGCGACAGCGCGGGACGGGCCTTGCGCAAGCGGCGGACGATCGACTTGAATTCGAGCGCGCTGTAGCCGCGCTTCATCGCCGCCAGCACGCGATCGGATCCGGATTGCACCGGCAGATGAAGCTGCGAGACGAGCTTCGGCACCGTGTGGTAAGCATCGATCAGCCGCTGCGACATTTCCTTCGGATGCGAGGTCGTGAAGCGGATCCTCTCCAGGCTGTCGATCTCGGCCAGGTGCTCGACAAGCGCGGTCAGATCGGCGATCTCGCCCTCCCCTGCGCTGCCGCGGTACGCATTGACGTTCTGTCCGAGCAGGGTGACCTCCCTGACACCCTGGTCGACCAGGTCGGCGACCTCGGTCAGCACGTCGTCGAACGGCCGCGACACTTCCTCGCCACGGGTGTAGGGAACGACGCAGAACGAGCAGTACTTGCTGCATCCCTCCATGATCGACACGAATGCCGCGACTCCGTCGACCCGGGCCGGCGGCAGATGGTCGAACTTCTCGATCTCGGGAAAGCTGATGTCGACCTGAGGCTTGCCGGTCGCGCGCCGGCGCGCAATCAGCTCGGGCAGGCGATGCAAGGTCTGTGGTCCGAAGACTACATCGACGTAGGGTGCGCGGGCGACGATCGCCGCGCCTTCCTGGCTGGCGACGCAGCCGCCGACGCCGATGATCAGATCCGGATTCGAAGTCTTCAGCGCGCGCACGCGCCCCAAGTCATGGAACACGCGCTCCTGCGCTTTTTCCCGCACCGAGCAGGTGTTGAACAGGATGACGTCGGCGTCGTCCGGCCGGGCGGTTGCCTCGAGGCCCTCGGCCGCGTGGAGCACGTCGGCCATCTTGGCCGAGTCGTACTCATTCATCTGACAGCCAAACGTGCGGATGTACAGCTTGCGGCTCACGGATAGCGGTCGGGCGTCTTGGGCTGGATCGAAGGGCCGAAGAGTATAGCAGCCCCGGGAAGCGCAAGCCGTCTGTCACCGCGGAGCGGTATACTCGGCCGCAGCAGGTGTCCGCGTCGCCAGTTTGGGCGCCGCGGGTGAAACGGGAAGCCGGTGCGCCGCTGCTCATGCGGCAAAGCCGGCGCTGCCCCCGCAACGGTAAGTCGGTGCGGGCGGTCCTTGGATGCCACTGTGCGCGTCGCGCATGGGAAGGCGGACCGTCCGGCGCTAAGGCGTTGAGCCTTTCGCATACCGACCAGCCCGGAGACCGGCCTGCCCCGGAATGCCTGACGTTCGCGCATGGCTTTCGGACCGAGACGCATCGCGGGGAGCGATGTCCGGCCGGATGCCGCTTGTCGCCGGGGCTTTCGCCCGAACGTTTTCTCCGCGTTGCCTGCCACGAACCGCCGTGCGGGGACGCACGGCATTGCGGAGAAAATGATGTCTCGTCTGCCGTTTCTCGCCAAAGTCCTGCTGCTAGTTGCTGTCCCCGCCTGCTTTCCCGGCGTTGCGCGTGCTCAACCCAGCCCCGCCGCGCTGACGCTTGACTCGCTGGTGGTCACCGCGGCGCGCTCGCCGCAGACGCCGTCGGAGCTCGTCGCCGACGTCACGGTGATCGGCGCCGAAGAGATCGCCCGCGCCGGCGCGCAAAGCCTCGCCGAGCTTTTGCGACGCGTACCCGGGGTCGAGATCGTCATGAACGGCGGCCCGGCATCGACCAGCGGCGTGTTCTTGCGCGGCGCCAACACCAACCAGACGCTGGTGCTGATCGACGGTCAGCGGGTAGGCTCCTCCACTTCCGGTACCGCGGCGCTGGAAGCCATCCCGATAGACGCGATCGACCGCATCGAAATCCTGCGCGGGCCTGCATCGAACCTGTATGGCGCCGACGCGATCGGAGGCGTCATCCAGGTATTCACGCGCAACGGCGGCGACGCTTTTGCCGCGCACGCCAGCGCCGGTTACGGTACTTACCGCACCAGTGCCGCATCGGGCGGTGTTTCCGGCGCCGCCGGCGCCTGGCGATACGCACTCGACGTCGGGCACAGGCAAAGCGCCGGCTTCAATGCGATCGCCAACCCGGCCAATTTCAGCTTCAACGATGACCGCGACGGCTATCGCGGCGACGATGCCTCGGGCAGCGTCTCGTTGCGTCTCGCGCCGGAGCAGGAGCTGTCGGCACGCTTCCTCAAGAGCCGGCTCGACGCGCAGTTCGACGCCGAACCGGGGTTCGACGATCGCACGATCACCACCGTCGATAGCTATGCGCTCGCCAGCCGCAACCGGATCGCCGCTTGGTGGACCAGCAGGCTCGAGGCCGGCCAGACCGATGACATCAGTGACTCGCGCACCGGATTCGGGCCAGGCCGATTCACGACGCGGCAGCGCTTGTACGTCTGGCAGAACGACTTCCTGCTGCCGAGAGGCTCGCTCGGCGTGGCGCTCGAGCGCCGCGAGGAGCGCGTCGGCGGCGATGCTGCGTTCGCGATAAGCTCGCGCGACACCAACGCCGCGGTCGGCGTCTACCGGCTCGCCGAAGGCCCGCATGCCGTGCAGCTCAACCTGCGGCGCGACGACAGCACGCAATTCGGCGCCCGTACGACCGGCGCGCTGGCCTATGGCTACGGCTTCGCTCCCGGCTGGCGCGCGAGCGCGGCCTACGGCACCGCGTTCAAGGCACCGACCTTCAACGACCTCTACTATCCGGGTTTTTCCAATCCGGAGCTCAAGCCCGAGACGGCGCGCAACGCCGAGGTTGCGCTTCGCTATGCGTCGGACGCCTTGGCCGCCAGCATCGTCGCCTACCGCAACCGGGTGCGGGACCTGATCGTCTTCGAATGCGATGCCGACTTCAACTGCGCGCCGCAGAATGTCGCCGCCGCGACCTTGCAAGGGGTCACGCTTGATATGCGCTTTCGGCGTGGCGTGACCGTGGCGACCGCCAGCGTCGACTTGCAGCGTCCGCAGGATGACGCCAGCGGATTGGTGTTGCCGCGTCGTGCGCGTCGGCATGCGGCGCTCGCCGTCGAGCATCCGCTGGGGCCGGTGCAGTTGCGCGCCGAGTTGAGCGCATCGTCGGCACGCTTCGACGACGCCGCCAACACGCGCCGGATGGGCGGCTATGCGCTGCTCAATCTGCTGGTGGAATGGCCTTTCGAGGCGGGCTGGACGGCTTTCGCGCGGCTCGACAATCTGCTGGACAAGCACTACGAGCTGGCGGCGGACTATCACACCGCCGGCGCGAACCTATTCGCCGGCGTGCGCTGGCGCTACTAGAGCGTGACCATGCCAATGAGTGTGCGCTTACGAGCCTGGGCCGCCATTGCACTGATGTCGGTGCTCGCCGGAGCGAGCCGCGCCGACCCGGTTACGGTGATCGACGGGACGGGCGCGACGGTTGCGCTGCCCGCGCCGGCGCGGCGCATCGTGAGCCTCGCTCCCAGTGCGACCGAGCTCCTCTACGCCGCTGGCGCGGGAATTCGCGTTGTCGCGGTCACCGACCCCGCCGACTGGCCACCCGAGGCGGCGCAACGACCTCGCGTCGGCGACGCGCGCGCTCTCGATCTCGAGCGCATCGTGAGTCTCAACCCCGACCTGGCCGTCGCCTGGCCGTACGTGGCCCCGGCACAGATCGAGCGGCTGCAGGCGCTGGGCATTCCGATCTATCGCACCGATCCGCACACGCCGGAGGCGATCGCGCTCGACATCGAGGGGCTCGGCGTGCTTGCGGGCACGGCCGACGTTGCGCGCCCGGCCGCGGCGCGTTTCCGTTCGCGCCTGGCGGCGCTGCGTCAGCGAGGGCACGCTGCGAGCGCGGTCCGCGTGTTCTACGAGATCTGGCACCAGCCGTTGTATACGATCGGAGGCGCGCACCTGATCAGCGCGGCGATCGAGCTTTGCGGCGGCGAAAACGTCTTCCGGGAGCTTGCGCTGCCGGCGCCGTCGGTCAGCGTCGAAGCGGTGCTGGCGGCGCGGCCGTCAGCGATCATCGCCGGAACCGACGGCGCGATTCGTCCGGCGTGGCTCGACGACTGGCGGCAGTGGGCCGATCTGCCGGCCGTGCGCGCAGGGAATCTCTTCGTCGTCGACGCCAATCTCCTGCACCGCGCCGGTCCCCGCTTTGTCGACGGTGCGGAAGCGCTGTGCGCGGTCGTCGACCGAGCGCGGGCCAACGTCGCTCGCTGAGCGACGGGTAAGTGCTTTAGACCGGAGCGAACACCGGCCCGCGCTCGGTCTCGACCGCACGCAACGGTACGCCGTAAAGCTGCGACAACCGCGTCGCGGTCAAGAGCTCGGCCGCCGGGCCCGCCTGCGCCACGCCGCCATCGAGCAACAGCGCGTGGTCGCAGCAGCGCACCGCGAGGTTGACGTCGTGCAGGACCATCAGCACCGCCTTGCTTCCGCTTCGCGCCACTTGGGCAAGGCGATCGAGCAACGCGAGCTGATGCGCGAGGTCGAGATGGCTCGACGGTTCGTCGAGAAACAACAGATCGGGCTGCTGGGTGAGCAGCGCGGCGAGTGCGACGCGGCGGCGCTCGCCGCCGGAGAGCGTGCGCACGTCGCGGGCTTCGGCGCCGCCGATGTCCATTGCCTCGAGTGCGGCGCGGGCGATGGCGAGATCCGCGGCACTTTCCCATTGCCAGCGCGACAGATGCGGATGCCTGCCGACCAGCGCGGTTTCCAGCACCGTCGCGGCGAACGCGTCGCTGTCGTCCTGCGGCAGCACTGCGCGGCGCCGCGCGACGTCGCGCGGCGACCATTGCGCGAGCGGCCGCCCGGCGAGCTCGATCGTGCCGGCGGCCGCCGGACGCAATCCTGAGAGCGTGTGCAATAGCGTCGTCTTGCCCGCGCCGTTGCGTCCAAGAATCGCCCAGCACTGCCCCGGTGCCACCGAAAAGTCCAGGTTGCGGCATACGGTCAGCGCGGCAATGCGCACCGTCAGTCCGCGCACGGAGAGCAGCGCCGTTTCGCTCATCGCTCGCGCCGCAGCAGGATCAGGAACACCGGCACGCCGATCAGCGCGGTGACCACGCCGACCGGCAGCTGCGCCGGCGCGGCGAGTTGGCGCGCCAGCGTGTCGGCGAAGAGCAGCATCGCGCCGCCGGCAAGGGCCGAGGCGGGAAGCAGCGCGCGCTGGTCATTGCCGATGACCAGCCGTACCGCGTGCGGCACGATAAGCCCGACGAAGCCGATTGCGCCGGCGGTGGTTACCGCGACGGCGGTCAGCAGCGCCGCGAGCGCGAAAATCAACCAGGGGAGCCGCGCGATCGATACACCGAGCGCCGCCGCGACCGCATCACCCCGCGAGAGCGCATTCAAGTCGCGCGCAAACGGCAGCGCGATGGCCATCGCCAGTCCGAGCACGATCAGTGGCGTCCATGCTGCGGGCGGCGCCGACAGGTCGCCGATCAGCCAGAACAGCATGCCCCGCAGTTGTGCTTCGGGCGCCAGCGACAGCAATAGCGCGACCACCGCCCCCCAGCCAGCCGCGACGATAACGCCGGTCAGCAATAGCCTCGTCGGCGACCAGACGCCGGAGCCGCGGGCCAGCGCGAAGACCAGGACGGTCGAGACGAATGCGCCGGCAAAGGCCCCGGCCGGAATTAGCCACGCGGCCGCACCCAGCAGCATTGCCGCCAGCGCGCCGACCGCCGCGCCGCCGGAGACGCCGAGAACGTACGGATCGGCCAAGGGATTTCGCAGCAATACCTGCAACAGCGCGCCGGCCATCGCCAGCGAGCCGCCGGTCGCAAACGCGGCGAGCGCGCGCGGCAGACGCAGCTCGTGCACGATCGTGCGCGGCATTGCATCCCCGCCGCCGGCCAGTGCGCGCAGCACGGTCATCGGATCGAGGGCGACGCTGCCGACGCCGAGCGCCAGCGCAAATGCCGCAAGCGCGACGACGGCGAGGGTGGCTAGAGCCAGCGTGGCAGGAATCCGGGTCATCGCGGCGGGCTTCTCGACTGCTTGGCGCCGCGACCGGCTGCAGTCGGAAGGGCAACGATTATAGCCTCCGGCAGGTGGACTATAATTTCCTTTCGGCCGGTGTGGCGGCCACGCGCTTTTGGCTCGCAACGGCGGCTCTTGAGCGGCGAGGCGGCCAGGACATTCGATTTCATCGATGAGCAAGGCATTCACCCGCGAAGACGATGACGACATCGAAGACGATGTCGAGGAAGCGTCGCCGCTGCCTGAAGGCGCCCGGAACTACATGACGCCGGGCGGATTTGCGCGCCTCAAGGCCGAGCTGAACGGGCTCGTCGACAAACAGCGGCCCGAGGTCGTGGCAACTGTCGCCTGGGCGGCGAGCAACGGCGACCGCTCCGAGAACGGCGACTATATTTACGGCAAGAAGCGCCTGCGGGAAATCGACCGGCGCATCCGTTTCCTGATCCGCCGTCTCGACATCGCCGAGATCGTCGATCCGATGGCTCGCCGCGACGCCGACGACATCGACCAGATATTCTTCGGCGCCACGGTAACCGTGCGCGATTCACACGGCGAAACGCGTACCGTGAGCATCGTCGGCGTCGACGAGATCGACACGAATCGCGGCTATATCAGCTGGGTGTCGCCGATGGCGCGTGCCTTGATCAAGGCGCGCGAAGGCGATCTCGTGACCTTGAAGACGCCGGGCGGTGTCGAAGAGCTGGAAATTCTCGAAGTGCGCTACAAGTCACTGGACACGGCATGACTTGAGCGCGGCCCCGTTGACTCGGTCCGAAGCTTGACCCTATAGTGCACTGACGATGGAATCCGAATTCACCGAATTCGCCGGACTTGAGCAGAAGCTCGCGCTGCTGCTCGCCGACTACAACAGGCTTCGTGCCGAGAACGAGTCGCTGAAGCGCGAGCTCGGGCGGGCGCTCGAGCAGAACCGGGCGCTGACCGCGCGCATCGGCGCGGCGACGTCGCGCATCGACGCGCTGCTGCAGCAGCTGCCCGAATCGCTGAGCTGATTCATGGACGACCAGGCGACCACGCTCGACGTCTCGATCCTGGGCCGCGAATACCGCGTCGGTTGCAAGCAGTCCGAGCGTGATGAGCTCTTGCTCGCGGTGCAGTTGCTCGACCGGCGTATGCGGGAGATCCGCGATTCAGGCAAGATCGCCGGCACCGAGCGCATCGCGGTGATGGCGGCGCTCAATATCGCGCACGAGCTGCTGCAGGCCAGGGCAGGCCACGTCGGCGCGGCAACCACCGCCAGTTTTGACAGCGCTGGCGTTCGGCGTAGAATTTCCGCGATGCAGTCTGCCATCGATCGTGCGATGGCCGATCAGGACAAGCTGTTCTAAAGCCCGTTACGGGCGAGTGCGGCAATCCCGATCCTTTTACGTTCATTGTCCCCTGCGGTGTTCGAGCTGGCCATACACTCTTTGAACCAATGCTAACTTAGCGAGGTTGCCGAGCCTCAAACGGACCGGTGTGCGTTCCCTACGCGGAAGCGCCTGATGGTCCTGGCAGGCGACCCTCTTGAACTCAGGTTCAAGATGACGGTTGGCACGGCACAGGTGGGGGGCACCTATCCAGGACCTCGCCCCGTTGCAGGGCGAGGCTCCGATTGCGCACCAGTCGCAATGCTTTTGCGCTGCCGTGACGCCGCTTCTGAGAAGCGCCGGTCAGAACCGGAGAGCTCCGCCGGCCGCCATCGCTTCGAAGGTCAGCTTTCGGATCATAATTCGCATTTTTCCACTTCGTCGCCGCAGTAGGCTGAATGGATCCGACGATGCGCTACTGGCTGATGAAATCCGAGCCCGACGAGGTGTCCATCGACGACCTCGCGGCGATGCCCAAGCGGACGGTCGCCTGGTACGGCGTGCGCAATTACCAGGCGCGCAATTTCATGCGCGACCAGATGCAAGTCGGCGATCTCGCGTTTTTCTACCATTCGAGCTGCCCCGAGCCCGGCATCGCCGGCATCGTCAAGGTGACCAAGGCTGCCTATCCCGACGCGTCGCAGTTCGACAAGAAGAGTCCCTACTACGATGCCAAGGCGACGCGCGCCGCGCCGCGCTGGATGAATGTCGAGGTCACGCTGGTGAAAAAGACGCGGCTGGTCTCGCTCGCCGAGCTTCGCACCCGCCCCGATCTCGCCACGATGCGCACACTGCAGCCGGGCAACCGCTTATCGATCACGCCGGTCGATCCCCGGGAATGGACGATCATCACCGACAAGCTGATGAAAGCGTAGCGTGGACTGGACGCTGGTCCCGATCTTTCTCGCGATCGGCGGCGTCGTCGGATTCATCGCCGGTTTGCTGGGCATCGGCGGCGGGATGACGATGATCCCGCTGCTTATGCTGATCTTCAGCTACCAGCATTTTCCGCCCGAGCACATCCTGCACATTGCGGTGGCGACTTCGCTGGCGACGATCGTATTCACCTCGTTTGCCAGCGTGCGGGCGCATCATGCGCACAATGCCGTGGTGTGGCCGATATTCTGGAAACTCGGACCGGGAATCCTGGTGGGATCGTTGCTAGGCCCCCAGCTTGTCAGCGGTCTCTCAACCGCAGCCTTGTCGGGCGTATTTGCGGCGTTCACGGCCTTCACCGCAACGCGCCTGCTGATCAATCTCAAGCCTAAGCGCATGCGAAGCCTCCCGGGACCGATGGGTATGTTCGCGGTTGGCAGTGGGCTGGGCGCGCTGTCGAGCATGGTCGGCGCGGGCGGCGCGTTCATCTCGGTGCCCTTCATGACCGCGTGCAATGTGCGCATTCATAACGCGGTCGCGACTTCGGCTGCGCTCGGCCTGCCGATCGCGGCGGCGGGCACCGTCGGCTATCTGATTGCCGGATTGCGGCAGCCCGATATGCCGGCATACACGGTCGGCTATCTCAACCTGCCGGCGCTCTTCTCGATCGCCAGCGCCAGCATGCTGGCCGCTCCGGCGGGCGCACGAATGGCGCATCGCTGGCCGGTCGCACGTCTGCGCCGCGCGTTTGCCGCGCTGCTCTACGTCGTTGCCTCCTTTTTTCTCTGGAAGGTCTTTGCCCACTGAGCCGCCGATCCCCGGCATGGAAACCTTTGGCCCGTGGCATCCGGGAATCGAGTCGGAAATTCCCGGGCATCTGCTGCATCTGTCCACGATCTTTCGTCCGGAAAATGTCTTTACCAGCGTTGCGCAAGCCGCGGAGCTGCACGATCTCACCGGCCTCGACTCGAGCGAGCTGGTGGCATTCCGGCCCGGGCGCCTGGCGCTGCACGAAGTCCTGGTCCGGGTCACCGCGGATCTGTCGGTGCCGGACGGCACGAAGATCGAGGATCTCGGCATCAATTTCCGCAAGATCACACGCACGATCCTGGCCGGGTACGTAGAGCCTCGAAGCGCGGCGATCGAGGCCGCCTACGATGCGCTGCGCCATCGTCTCGGCGAGCTTATCGATTCACAGTTGTCGTCGCTGTATCCGCAGCCCGGGGCGGAGGAGGTGATGCCACCCAGGCGCGAGCCCAGCCTGCTCGCGATCTTCAAATCGCGCAGGATGCGCGCAGACTCGCCGCTGTCCGCTGACGCCGGGATACGGCAGGCGTTGCTCGACTGGGAAAGCCGCGCTCACATTGCCGCCGATCCATTGCACAAGGCAGCGTACCGCGCGCTGATCAAGGCCGTATCGGCTCTGCTGATCCGGCACGGCGAGCTATGGGGAAGCCGCGAGCTGGTCGCTTCGATCGCCACCGACATCGCCTGCAACGACTTCGGCGCCGACGAGATCGGCCGGCTGATTGCCCCGTGGCTGATCGATGCGGCCGCCAACGAAGGCTTCACGCTGCTGCCGCGCCAGGAGCAGCCGTTCGTGATGAACACCAAGGGTGCCTCGGCATCGGGCAAGAGCACGCTGCGCCCGCTGCAGAAGAAGCTCGCCGGCGATATCGGCGTCAACTGGAGTGATTTCGCGCTGATCAGCCCCGACATATGGCGAAAGCAATTGCTCGACTACGGCACGCTGGGGGCAGCCTACCGGTACGGCGGCTCGTTCACGGCGGAAGAATTGCAGATCGTCGACCAGAAGCTCGATCGCTACATGGCGCGCAAGGCCGAGCAGGGTGGCATGTCGCACCTGCTGATCGACCGGTTCCGTTTCGACAGCTTCGCTCCCGATTCCGACGAGGCCGGCAGCAACCTGCTGACCCGATTCGGCCGGGTCGTTTATCTCTTCTTCATGGTCACCTCGCCCGAATCGCTGGTCGAACGCGCGTGGAAGCGCGGGCTCGACGTCGGCAGGTACAAGGCGGTCGACGATACGCTGGCCCACGCGGTCGAGGCGTACTCGGGCATGCCGCAGCTGTTTTTTACCTGGATCCAGCGCACCGACAAGCAGGTGCACTTCGAATTTCTCGACAACAGCGTGCAGCTCGGAGAACAGCCTCGGACGATCGCCTTTGGCTGGAACGACACGTTAAACGTGCTCGACGTCAAATGCCTGCTCGATGTCGAGCGCTATCGCAGGGTCGATATCAATGCGACCGCTCCGGAATTTCTCTACAGCGATCGGAGCCTGCTTCTGCCGGAGCACAACACCGGTTTTCTCCGGCAGTGCGTCGACCGGTTCCGGGGAATCAACGTTGCCGCGCAGGCCACCGGGCGCATCTATGTTCGTCTGGTCGATGGCAAGCCGGTTTGGGTCGATAGCGAACTGCTGGCGCAGGCGTGCGCGGACCCGGACACGCACGCAGGATTGCGCGCCATTGCACCGTCGATATTCGACGCCAAGTTACCGCAGCCCGATCGACCGATGCATCTGCAACAGATGATCGGTGACGGCCGCATCCCTACCCTCGGCCGCTGGGGATGCGCGGACTCGAGGTGACCCGTCGCTAGGATGAATCGGGCGCGCGCCCCGGAGGAGAACGCGCGCCCGCGCCGAGCCAAACTCGGCGTAAACCTAGAACTTATAGGCGACGCCGACCGAGACTCCCTCCACCCTGCCACCGGAGAAGCAGTGCGGACCGGTATTGGTCACGCCGCCGGTGGTTGGATCGAACGCCGCAAGCGGCGTCGAATCGTGACAGTCGGTGGTCACACCATGCCCCCCGGCACCAAGGTCGTAATGCGCATCCGGGCCATTGACGGTCATTGCCCAGTCGGCATAAACGGTCGTGTTCTTGTCTAACGCATGCCTCCAGGCCAGCGAATACAGGTTGGCGGAATTGTCAAACGTCGTCTGGCTGTCGGGCGTGTTGTGCAGGCCAAGGAAACCCTTCGATTTGCCCGCGTACCCCCACCCGAAGCTTACGCTGTCCTTGTCGGTCACCCCCTGCGTCAACGCCAGCCACGTCGCGTTGTCGCGCGTGCGCTCGTTCTGGGACTCCAGGTCCGAGGGCAGCTTTCGCTTGGTCTTTTCCCAAAGAGCGCTCACTGTCGTCTTGGTCGCGAACGTGTATTGACCACCCACCTTGAAAGCGCTCTCGTCGCCGACGTCCCTGGGGTCGAGATTGGCGAGGTCGCTGGTGCGGTTGACGTTCTTGTGCAGCTCGTAAGCTGCGGTCAGGTACAGCGGACCTGCCGTATACGCGGCACTGAGGCTAGAGAGGTCGCCGAACGAGCCGTCGTTGCAGGTCGGAGGCAACGCTCCGCTGCCGGGGATATTGCCTCCCGGGCAGTCCGGTTCGGACGAAGGCACGATGCTGCTGGTGTCGTCGCGGTTCTGGCCAGGGGCATACATCGCCTTGAACGAGGCGCCGCCCCAGTTCGCCGACTCGTACCAGACCGCGTGCGAAGCGCGCAGACCGAATTCGACCCGGTTGTCGCCGCCGGTATTGCCGATCATGACGCGATAGTCCCCGAGCATTCCGGAGAACGGATTCAGGCGATCGGTCGAAGTCTTGTACGGCGTCTCGTTCTTCCCGATCATGACGGCACCCCAGTCCTTGCCGGAGAAACCGACAAAGCTGTTGCGCGAAAACAAGGCGCCGTTGACCGCGTAGCTGGTGTTCGACGTCGTTTCCTTGATGCCGGGTGTCGCGGAAATATCGATACCGGCTTCGAGTTGCCAGATGAAATTGAAGTCGGGCTGCACCGGGTGGTGCCCGCGAATGCCCAGGTTCGACAGGTTGCTGGCGATCGCAGGCTCCCAGCCCATCTTGCCCACCGGCACGCCGCCATTGTCTCCGTAGTCGCTCTTCAGGCCCTTGGTCGTCTCGTCGATCGAGACGTCGAGGTTTCCGTAGAATTGAACTTCGCCGCCACCCGGGACGAGAAAAGTCGCGCCGGAATTCGGCTTTAGGCGCACGAACGGCCCGCCGGGCTTTAGCGCCTCTTCCTTTTCCTTTTTCTGTTCCTGTTGCATGTTGTAGAGTTGGGTCTTCACCTGATCCAATTGCTTTTGCAGCACCTCCATCTGTGCCTGAAGGTCGCTAACGACGTCGGCTTGCGCGGTTGGCGCGCCGAAAAGCGCCAGCGAGCATGCAACAGCCAGAGTTTTCTTGATGTTCACGTAGTTTCTCCTCCGAACGTTTGCGCGCACATGCGGGGCTCGCCGACGACCTGTCGTCGCCCTCCGCAGCAGGTGGTGCTTCCAAGTCGAGATGATCGGCGTGCCCCTTCTCGTCGGCGCCGCGATCGACTTTTGATCAGCGTCGTTTGATCTTGGAAAAACGATCGTACGCGTGCAAACTGTCGCAAGGCTGAACGCCTGCTGACTGTATGCTGACAGACAGGCCGCGGCCTTTTTTGCCGGTAAGATTGGACTGCACACTCGTGCCGAATTAGCTAATGGAGAAACGATGCGCATACTTGTCGCTGAGGACGATGCCTTGCTCGCTGAAGGCCTCACGCGGTTACTGACCAAAGCCGGGCATGGCGTCGATCGAGTAAAGGACGGCAACGGTGCCGACAGCGCGCTGCGGGCGACGCCGTACGAGCTTCTGGTTCTCGATATCGGCTTGCCCGACATCGACGGTTTCGAGGTGCTGCGACGGTTGCGGCAGCGCCGTTCGCAAACGAACGTTCTGGTCTTGACCGCGCGCGACGCGGTCGAGGACCGCGTGCGCGGACTCGATCTCGGCGCTGACGACTATCTGACCAAGCCTTTTTCGCTGACCGAATTCGAAGCTCGCGTCAGAGCGCTGCTGCGGCGAACCTCGCTTCCTTCGGGCCCGGTCGTGATCGGCGCCTTGTCGATCGATATCGAAGCCAAGCGCGTCACCGCCAACGGCATTGCGGTCGATCTCACTGTTCGGGAGTGGGGGCTGCTCGAGCTGTTCCTGACGCGCCCCGGAAGGGTGCTCAGTAAGGACTTCATCGGGCAGCAGCTGTTCAACTACGACGACCACCTGTCGATCAACACGATCGAGGTCTATGTTTCGCGCCTGCGAGCCAAGATCGAGACGGCGGGAATGCACATACGCACGGTTCGCGGTTTTGGCTATCTGTGGGAGCAGCTCGATGCCTGACGCCAGGCCCGGCGCGCGCAGCATTCGCCGCCGCCTGCTGTTTTTCCTGATCCCCTCGCTGCTGTTCCTGGTGCTCTGCGGCGGCGTACTGACCTATGGCGTCGCACTGAGCGTGGCCACCTCGGCCTACGATCGCTCGCTGCTGGACCCCGTGCTGGACATGGCCGAGAACATCCGGATCGGCGCCGACGGTCCGCATCTCGACATGCTGATGCAGGCGCAGCAAGCGCTGATGTACGACCATGTCGATTCGATGGTCTTCCAGATTCGCGACGCCGACGGAAGAGTCATTGCCGGCACCGACGAGCTCGCGGCTGCCCCGGCGCTGCGAGACGGTGAGAGCAGGTTTTTCGACGGCGTCTATCGCAGCGAGCCAGTGCGAATTGCCGCGGTGCGCACCGCCAGCGGGTTCAGCGTCCAGGTCGGCGAGACACTTTCTAAGCGGAATCGCCTGATCTGGGAAATTCTTGCCGTCGAGCTGGTCCCGACTCTGCTCATCGCTTTCGCTGCCGTAGCCCTCGCCTGGACGGGCGTCAAGCACGGCGTAGCCCCGCTGGCGCGAATCCGCGGCGAGCTCCTCGGGCGCCGCCCGAACGATCTCCAGCCACTTACGGAGACCGGCACCCCGGCGGAGATCGCTCCCGCCGTCAAGGCTTTCAACAAGCTGCTCGGACGGATGCGTGAGGCCAGCGCCGTTCAGCAGCGCTTCCTTGCCAACGCCGCGCACCAGCTGCGCACGCCGCTGGCTGGTCTTCAGATGCACTTGGAGCTATTGCTGCGGCGCGACCTGACTCCGGATGTGAGGGACGAGATCGAGGGCATGCACGTCGCAACAACGCGGGCAAGCCATCTTGCCACGCAGCTGCTGGCGCTCGCTCGGGCCGAGGCGGGCGGCGCCAGTGGGCGCGATGTCCAGTATTTCGACTTGCGCCAGATCGCCGACGCGGCCGCGCAGGAATGGGTCCCGCGCGCGATTGCGCGCAATATCGACCTCGGCTTCGTCCTCGAAAACGCGATTGTCTCGGGCAATCCTCTGTTGCTGTCCGAGTTGCTGAACAACCTGGTCGACAACGCCTTGCGTTATACGCCTTCCGGCGGCACGGTGACGGTTCGCTCGGGGACCGATGATGGCGGCCGTCCGTACCTGAGCGTCGAGGACAGCGGTGTCGGCATCCCCGAAGATGCGCGCAGCAAGGTGTTCGAGCGCTTTTATCGAATCGAAGGAACGCCGGGAGACGGCTCCGGCCTCGGACTCGCGATCGTCAAGGAAGTGGCCGATCGTCACAATGGCTTCCTGACCGTCCAGTCCGGCGCGACCTCTGGGACGAGGATCGCCGTGACATTCGCAGCCCCGGCCGCCCCGCCCGCGCGGGACGCCGCACCTAAGCGCCATTCAGTGGTAACTGATGTAGGCTCTGACGCCGCGCCGCTGCACCCGTAAGCCTCCGATCACGATCGAGTCGCCGGGTAGCGTTCGCGCAACACGTTTTTCTCGATCTTGCCCATGGCGTTGCGCGGCAGCTCGTCGACCACGTAGACGCGCTTTGGCACCTTGAAGCCCGCCATTTCCTGCTTTAGCACTGCGACGATGTCCGCTTCGCGCAGGGTATAGCCGCGCTTCGCGACGACGACTGCGGTCACTGCCTCGCCGAAATCCGGATCGGCGACGCCGATCACCGCAGACTCCGCAACGCCCGGCAGCGCGTCGATCCTTTCCTCGATCTCCTTCGGGTAGACATTGAGGCCGCCGGTGATGATCAGGTCTTTGGCGCGGCCGACGATTCGCAAGTAGCGGTCGGCGGCCATCTCGCCGATGTCGCCGGTCCGAAAGTAGCCGTCCTCGGTGAATTCCTCCCGCGTGCGGTCCGGCATCCGCCAGTAGCCGGAGAACACGTTCGGACCCTTGACCTCGATATCCCCCACCTCGCCGGGCGCGCAAGTCGGGCCGTCGGCGCCGACGACGCGCACGCTGACGCCGGGCAAGGCCACGCCGACGCTGCCGCAGCGGCGCTCGCCATCGAGCGGATTGGATGTATTCATCCCGGTTTCGGTCATGCCGTACCGCTCGACGATGGCCTGCCCGGTGCGCGCGGCAAAGTCGTTGAACGTTTCCGGCAGCAGCGGCGCCGAGCCGGAGATGAATAGGCGAATCGTGCGGCAGGCCTCGGTGCCGAAAGAGTCGTCGGCAAGCAGGCGCGAGTAGTAGGTCGGGACGCCCATCATCACTGTCGCGTGCGGCAAGAGCCTTGCCACTTCCGCGGCGTCGAATCTCGTCAGCCACAGCATCCGGCTAGCCGACAGCAGCGCGCAGTGGCAGGCGACGAACAGGCCGTGCACGTGGAACAGCGGCAGAGCATGCAGCAGCACATCGCCGCGCGTGAAGCCCCAATGTTCGACCAGCGCCAGCGCGTTGGCGGCCAGGTTGCGATGCGTCAACATCGCTCCCTTCGAGCGGCCGGTCGTCCCCGAGGTGTAGAGCAGCGCTGCGAGATCGCCCGGCGCCGAAGTCACGGTCTCGAACTCCGCCGGGTGGTCGCGAGCGCGATCGAGCAGGCTGCCCTCGTCGCCCGCAAGGGTCAGCACCGTCGCGCCGGTGCGTAGCGCGGCGATCTCGGCGGCATCGGCGGGAGCGCACACGATGACGCGGGGTTCGGCATCGCCAAAGAAATAGGCGAGCTCGGCTTTGCGATACCCGGTGTTCAGCGGCAGGTACACCAGTCCAGCGCGCAGACAAGCCAGGTAGACCGCCAGCACCTGCCAGCATTTGTCGGTCTGCACGGCGACGCGATCGCCGATGACGCAACCGGCGGCGATCAACGCGTGGGCGATGCGCGCTGCGGCGGCGTCGAGGTCGTCGTAGTGAATGACCGGACCGCCCGGAATCAGCACGCAGGGCTGCTCGAGATGCTCGGCAAAATGGCTGCGCAGCAGCGCGTAAAGGTTGGCGTTCATGACAAAGCGTGTTCGCGATGCCGTTCGCTGCGGGAAGCTTGCGGCACGACGGCGATGCGGGCCGTTCCGACGTCGGCTATTCGACCGGTCGCTGCTCGGACAGCTTGTCCGGCTTGGCCGGAACGATGGCCTTGAGGACCCTGGAAATCAGCGGCCAGAAGAGCATGATCACCGCAAGCGTGGTGATGCTGCCCACCAGCCAGTTCGACCACATGATAGTCATGTCGCCCTGCGACATCAGCATCGCCTGGCGAAACGCGTTTTCGGCGTTGTTGCCGAGCACCAGCGCGAGCACCATCGGCGCGAGTGGATAGTTGAGCTTCTTGAACAGGTAGCCGATGACGCCGAAGGCGAGCATGAACCAGATGTCCTGCATCGCGTTATTGACCGTGTAGGCGCCGATCGCGCAAATCGCGACGATCACCGGGGCGATGATCGAGAACGGAATGCGCAGGATGCCGGCGAACAGCGGCACAAGGCTCAGCACGACGATCAATCCGGCGACGTTGCCCAGGTACATGCTGGCGATCAGCCCCCAGACGAAGTCGGGCTTTTCGGCGAACAGCAGCGGTCCCGGCTGCAGGCCCCAGATCAACAGGCCGCCAAGCAGCACCGCGGCGGTCGGCGAGCCCGGAATCCCGAGCGTGATCATCGGCAGCAGCGCGCTGGTTCCGGCGGCATGCGCGGCGGTCTCCGGCGCGACCACACCCTCCAGCACGCCGGTGCCGAACTTGTCCCCGTCCTTCGACATTTTCTTGGCCACGCCGTAGCTCATGAACGACGCCGGCGTCGCACCGCCCGGCGTGATCCCCATCCAGCAGCCGATCACGGTGCTGCGTATGAAGGTCATCCAGTATCTGGGCAGCTTCCTCCACGTCTCGAGCACGACTTTCGGATTGATCTTGGCGGGTACGCCGTGAAACGCCAGCCCCTCCTCCATCGACAGCAGGATTTCGCCGATGCCGAAGAGCCCGATCACCGCGATCAGGAAGTCGAAGCCCTTCATCAGGCTCGGGAAGCCGAACGTCAGGCGCAGCTGCCCTGTCACGATGTCGATTCCGACAGCCGAAAGGGCAAACCCCAGCATCATCGAAACGATGATCTTCCAGGCTGATCCCTTGCCCATGCCGACGAAGCTGCAGAACGTCAGCAGATAGACCGAAAAGAACTCCGGCGGGCCGAACTGGAGCGCGAAGCGCGCGATCAGCGGCGCGAGGAAAGTGATCATCAGCACAGCGACGAACGCGCCGATGAACGACGAGGTGAACGACGCCGTCAGTGCCTCGCCGGCGCGCCCCTTCTGCGCCAGCGGATAACCGTCGAAAGTAGTCGCGACCGACCAGGGCTCGCCGGGAATATTGAACAGGATCGAGGCAATCGCGCCGCCGAACAGCGCGCCCCAGTAGATGCACGACAACATGATGATCGCCGAGGTCGGCGGCATCGTGAACGTCAGCGGCAGCAGGATCGCAATGCCGTTGGCGGCGCCCAGGCCCGGCAGCACGCCGATGATCACGCCCAGAACGATGCCGAGGAACATCAGGCCGATATTGAACGGCGTGAGAACCACCGCGAACCCGTGGAACAGGAGATTCAGGTCAGACACCGGCGCCCCCGAGATGATTGATCTTGTCTGTCGCCGCCAAGCGCTGCTTGCGGTACGTTGCTCTGCGGCCGCTCA
Organism: uncultured beta proteobacterium; assembly: GCA_963828595.1. Taxonomy (GTDB): domain Bacteria; phylum Pseudomonadota; class Gammaproteobacteria; order Burkholderiales; family Casimicrobiaceae; genus PALSA-1003. The sequence goes on along the minus strand of CAWHEN010000007.1, from coordinate 391,194 downwards.
TGAACGCGCGTCAGAAGCCGGTCCAGCTGGTCAGATCCCAATATCCCTTGAACAAGGGAACCTGGAACCACACCTCGAACATGAAGAAGAAGAGCACGCTGATCGCGATGGCCAGAGGGACGCTTTTCTTCCATGGGTAATCGCCGAGCAGATTCATGAACAGCGCGATGTAGATCGCGGACGCAACGTAAATGCCTATCAGCTGGATGCCCAGAATGAACAACCCCGCAGGAATGAGCACCTTCAAGACCTGCTTCAACTGGCCGCGTTCGACGAAGCTTTCCCGGCCCTTGGCATCCTTGCTGACGATAGCCGCCAGCAGTGTCGCGGCGCTCGCCACGCAGATGAATAGGCTTATGTAGAATGGGAAAAAGCCCGATTGCGGCCCATCGCTGCCCCAGCGAAAACCGAGCTTATAACTGCTGTACAAGAAGGTCGCGCCGAACGCCAGAATGATCACCGCCACCACGATTTCCATCGTCCGCATCGAGACGACCGAGCGGTCATCATCCGGGCCGGAAGTGCCGTGCTTTGCCATCGTCAGTGCCCCGCGGCGTTGGGTGGGCCAAATCCGGTAGGGCTTCGGGCTCTCTGGCGCGATCGGAGGCGGCGGCTACGCCGCGCAGTTCCGTGATCGCGTCAAAGCGCCCGAAGCCGTGGTGCGCCGATCTATTTCTTGGCCATGAAGCCCGCTTTTTCCATCAGGCCTTTGTGCATGGCCTCGGCCTGCTCCACCCACTTGACGTATTCGGCGCCCGTCATGAAGGACTGATTGAACGCAGCCTGCTCGCTGAACGACTTCCAGTCGGGCGTCGCACGAACTTTCTTGAACAAGTCGATGTAGAAGTCGACCTGCTCCTTGCTGACGCCGGCGGGCATGAAAATGCCGCGCAGCATCGTGTACTCGACCGGAAGGCCGGACTCCTTGCAGGTCGGGATGTCATTCCACGACATGTCGGCCGTGACCTTCTCTTTGTACGGCATGCGCTGGGAATCGAACACGCACAGCGGGCGAAGCTTGCCGGCGCGCCATTGGGCGACCGCCTCGATCGGATTGTTGACACTCGAGTCGATGTGCCCGCCGACGAGCTGCACGGCGACGTCGCCGCCGCCCTTGAATGGAACATAGATGAACTTGACCCCGGGATTGTTCTGCTCGATCTGCGCGGTGACGATCTGGTCTTCCTGCTTCGATCCGGTGCCACCCATCTTGAACTTGTCGGGACCTGCGGCCTTGACCGCATCGATGTACTGCTTGGCGGTCTTGTACGGCGTGTCGGCGTTGACCCACAAAACGAACTCGTCAAGGGCCAGCATCGCGACCGGCGTCAGATCGCGCCAGCTGAACGGCACGCCGGTCGCCATCGGCGTCGTAAACAGATTGGAAAGCGTGATGACGATCTTTTCCGGATCGCCCTTGTCGTCCTTGACGTCGAGGAAGCCTTGTGCGCCGGCGCCGCCCGACTCGTTGACGACAATGAACGGCTGCTTCATCAGCTGGTGCTTGCTTGCCACCCCCTGAATGAAGCGCGCCATCTGGTCTGCGCCGCCGCCGGTGCCGGCGGGGACGATGAACTGCACAGGCTTTGCAGGCTCCCACGCGGTCGCCGAAAACGGAACGGCTGCCGCGACGGCACCAGCGATCAGCGCGCATACCGCTGTCCGCAACGTCGACGGTTGATGAGTCTTCATGTCACCTCCTAAAGTGGCTGTGGTTCCCTGACAACCTGCCCGCTGGCGGCGGGTTTCTTGTGTGGTCATGCCAAACACTGCTAAAAAATCGATTTGCGCGAAACGAGCACCGTCTGTTTCACCAGCACGATCGGAACGTTGACCGCATGCACGACCTTGGTCGTCACCGACCCGAGCAGCATGCCCGCCACGCGGCCCAGCCCGCGGGTGCCCATTGCGATCTGCTGCGCGGACAGCTTCTTAACGTACTTTGCCACGGTTTCGCCGACCTCGCCTACATCGATATGCAAGGCATGCGGAACGCCCGCCTTGTCGAGCAGCTTGCGTGCCGGCGCCAGTGCGGCCATACCTTCGAACCCTCGACGAGTGCCAGGATCTTCAGCATCGAGCCGTCCTCTCGCTCGTCCGCGATCAGTGCGAACGGCTCTGCCGCGCGCCCGCGGCCAGGCCGATCGGCTTGCGCTCGGCCCGCGCTGCGCGCGCCGCAAGCAGTTTTCCGATTGCGACGACGAGCGCTGCGCCGACGATCTGACTCCAGCTGATTTCGCCGACCACCGGCAGCGTGAACTGCAGCCAAGGCATGTGCGCGGCGATCCAGCCGACCAGGATCGGGTCGCTGTCGAGCATATCGCCGGCCACCCAGCCCAGCAGCCCCGCGCCGAAGGTAATGATAATCGGAAACCGGCCGATCAGTTTCATGACGATCGTGCTGCCGAAGACGACCACGGGAACGCTGATGCCGAGTCCGAGCATCAGCAGTACGAGGTCGCCCTTGGCCGTCGCTGCGACGCCGATGACATTGTCGGTGCTCATGATCAGGTCAGCGATCAGGATTGTGCGCATCGCCGACCACGCGGTCCTGCCGCCGGCGGTTCCGCCGCCGCTTTCTTTCCCCGGAATCAGCAATTGCACGGCGATCCAGAACAGCAACAGGCTGCCGACGAGTCTCAGGTAGGGCAATTCGAAAATTTCGGCCGCGACGATCGTCAGCGCCACCAGAATCACGGTTGCCGCGACACTACCCCAGATGATCGCCTGCTTCTGCTGCCGCGGCGGAAGCGAGCGCGCGGCCAGCGCGATCACGACCGCGTTGTCCCCGGACAGCACGATGTTCACCATGATGATTTCGCCGAGCGCGACCCAGAACGCGGGGCTGGCCAGATGATGGATCATGCGGGCATCGGCGGCGAAGGGTGGGCGGGCAAGCCAGTGCTCAGATCAGGCCGGCGCCACGCGCCCATTGGTATTTGGCGCCGAGCACCGCGACCGGCGTTTCGGTCGTGTACGGATACGCGGGGACGCCGTGCGCGAACAGGAACTCGGCGGCCTCCTCGACCTGGACATCGCCGGCGAGCGAAGCGACCACCGGCTTTTCTATGCCCTTGGCGCGCATTTCGTCGATGACTTCGACCATCTTGTTGGCGAATACCATCGGCGGTGTCACGATCGTGTGCCAGTAGCCGAGGATCAGCGCATGGATGCGTGGATCCTCGAGTCCCAGGCGAACGGTGTTCTGGTAGGTTTTCGGCGGCTCGCCGCCGGTGATGTCGACCGGATTGCCGGCCGCGCCGAACGGCGGGATGAACTTGCGGAACGCGGCATCCAGGTCGGGCGGCATCGCCATCAGCGACAGCTTGTTGTCGACGCAGGCGTCGGATAGCAGCACGCCCGAGCCGCCGGCCCCGGTGATGATAAGCACGTTCTCGCCCTTGGGCGTCGGCAGGATCGGAATCGCTCTCGCAAACTCCAGCAGGTCGCGCAAGGAGCGGGCGCGGATCACGCCCGATTGCTTGAGCACGTCCTCGTAGATCTTGTCGTTGCCGGCGAGCGCGCCGGTATGCGAGCTCGCCGCGCGCGCACCCATGCTAGTCCGCCCGGCCTTGAGCATGACAATAGGCTTCTTTTTGGACACGCGCTTCGCAACCTCGGCAAACGCACGTCCATCCTTCAGATCTTCGCAATGCTGCGCGATGATGGTCGTGTTGTCGTCCTGCTCGAAGAACGTCAGCAGATCGTCTTCGTCGATGTCGGACTTATTGCCGAGACCCACGATCGCTGAGACGCCCATCTTGGCCGAGCGCGAAAAACCGATGATCGCCATGCCGATGCCGCCCGACTGCGACGACAGGGCCGCGTGGCCCTTGACGTCGTATGCGGTGCAGAAGGTCGCGCAGAGGTTCTTCCACGTGTAGTAGAAGCCGTAGATGTTCGGCCCCATCAGCCGTACGCCGTACTTGTGACCGATCTCCTGGATCTCCTTCTGGCCCTGGACGTTGCCGGTCTCGGCGAAGCCCGACGGAATCAGCACTGCGCCGGGGATCTTCTTCTCTCCGACCTCGATCAGCGCCTGCGCGACGAACTTGGCGGGTATCGCGAACACCGCGACGTCGATCTTGCCCGGAACGTCCTTGACGCTCTTGTACGCCTTCCGCCCCATGATCTCCGCGGCGGACGGATTGATCGGGTAGATCTCACCCTTGTAGCCGCCGTTGATCAGGTTCTTCATCACCGAGTTGCCGATCTTGCCTTCCTCGGAGGAGGCGCCGATCACCGCGACGGCGTCCGGCTTCATGATACGGTTCATGTCGCGCACGATGTCGTCGTGGCTGGGCCGGAAGCGCGGCGGCGGCGGGCTGAAATCGACGACGATGCGCACGTCGGCGGCGATCGCGCCGCTCTTGCTCGCGAACACCGGGTTCAGATCCATCTCGGCTATCTCGGGGAAATCGGCGATCAGCTGCGAGACGTTCTGGATCAGCGTCGCAAGGGCATCGCGGTGCACGGGTTCCGCGCCACGCACACCTTTGAGTATTTCGGCCGCGGCGATGCCGTCGAGCATCGACAGCGCGTCTTCGCGCGTCGCGGGTGCCAGGCGGAACGTGATGTCCTTGAGCACTTCGACCAGGATTCCGCCTAGGCCGAATGCGACCAGCTTGCCGAACGACGGGTCGGTCACTGCGCCGATGATCACTTCCTGCCCGCCGTGCAGCATCTGCTGGATCTGGACGCCGAGCAGCTTGGCGTTCGGATCGTACTTCTTGGCGTTGGCCATGATCGTCGCGAAGCCCTTGTCGACTTCGTCGGCGCTTTTCACTCCGACCAGGACGCCGCCGGCCTCGGTCTTGTGCAGGATTTCGGGCGAGACGATCTTCATTACCACCGGGAAGCCGATGCCCGACGCGAGCTTCGCCGCTTCGGTGGCCGACGTCGCCACGCCTTCCTTCGGCACCGCGATGCCATAGGCGTCGCAGACGAGCTTGCCCTCGGGCGCCGTCAGCGAGGTGCGGCCCTCCGCCTTCACCTTGTCCAGGATCTGCCGGACTGCCGTCTTGTTGTTCGCCATCGCTTGCTCCTCCGTCGTGCGTTGTTATCGCATCGGCGCCCTGAGCGCCGCCGCGCTCTAGATCACTTTCGCGGCGCGCAGCGCGGCGACCTGATTCTTGTCGTAGCCGAGCTCGGTCAGGACCTCGTCGGTGTGCTCACCCAGCAGAGGCGAACGCTTCACCTCGGTCGGGCTGTCGGACATTTTGATCGGGTTGCCGACGCTCAAGTATTTGCCGCGTGTCGGATGGTCGACCTCGACGACGGTGCCGGTCTTGCGCAGCGACGGCTCTTCGGCGATTTCCTTCATCGACAGGATCGGGCCGCAGGGAATGTCATGCTTGTTCAGGATGTCCATCGCCTCGAACTTGGTCTTGGTCTTGGTCCACTCCTCGATCTGGCCAAAGATTTCCATCAGGTGCGGCAGCCGCGCCTTGGGGGTCGCGTAGCGCGGATCGGTCAGCCATTCCTCGCGGCCGATGACCTCGCAGATGTCTTTCCAAACCGGCGCCTGCGTGATGAAGTAGATGTACGCGTTCGGATCCGTTTCCCAGCCCTTGCATTTGAGAATCCAGCCGGGCTGGCCGCCGCCCGACGCGTTGCCCGCACGGGGAACCGCGTCGCCGAACTTGCCGTTCGGGTATTGCGGATACTCTTCCATCACGTGGGTGCGATCCAGCCTCTGCTGGTCGCGGAGCTTCACCCGGCAAAGGTTGAGCACGCCGTCCTGCATCGCCGCGAGGACGCGCTGGCCGCGTCCGGTGGTCTTGCGCTGATAAAGCGCGGCGACGATGCCGAGCGCGAGATGCAAGCCGGTGCCCGAGTCGCCGATCTGCGCGCCGGTGACCAGCGGCGGACCGTCGTCGAAGCCGGTCGTCGACGCCGATCCTCCCGCGCATTGCGCGACATTTTCATACACCTTGCAATCCTCGTACGGTCCGGGGCCGAAGCCCTTGACGGACGCGACGATCATCGCGGGATTCAACTCCTGGATTCGCTCCCAGGTGAAACCCATTCGGTCGAGCGCGCCCGGCGCGAAGTTCTCGACCAGCACGTCGCATTTGCGCACCAGCGCCTCGATCAGTTCCTTGCCTTGCGGATGCTTGGCATCGATCGTGATCGAGCGCTTGTTGTGGTTCAGCATCGTGAAGTACAGGCTGTCAACGCCGGGGATGTCGCGCAGCTGCCCGCGGGTGATGTCACCTTCGCCGGCCCGCTCGACCTTGATGACGTCGGCGCCCATCCACGCGAGAAGCTGCGTGCAGGTCGGACCCGATTGCACGTGGGTGAAATCGAGGATGCGAACCCCATCCAGTGCCTTGCCCATCAGTTTCCCCGTTTCGGTTGCGTTACGTCAGATGCGTGGTCGCGTTGAACGCCAGCGCGTGCGTGGCAATTTGGGCTCCAACGCTCATCGCTGACGATCGAACGCGACCCGCCGTCATTGTTTCTTTTTCGCGCTCGGATTGAGACTGGTGATGCGGCCACTCTCCGTGCCCGCCTTTTCGTCGATGACGGCGTTGATCAGCGTAGGCCTGCGCGAGCGGATCGCTTGTTCCATCGCGTTGCGAAGCTCGGCCGGCGTCGCGGCCAGCACACCGACGCCACCGAAGGCCTCCATCAGTTTTTCGTAGCGCGCGCCCTTGACGAACACCAAGGGAGACGGATCGCGTCCTCCGGCAGTATTCACTTCGTCGCCGCGGTAGACGCCGTTGTTGTTCAGGATCACGACGCAGACCGGGAGGTCGTAGCGGCAGATCGTCTCGCATTCCATGCCGGAGAAACCGAAGGCGCTGTCGCCCTCGACCGCAATCACCTGCTCTCCGCTGATCACGGCCGCCGCGACCGAAAAGCCCATGCCGACGCCCATCACGCCCCAGGTGCCGACGTCCAGGCGCTTGCGCGGCTTGTACATGTCCACGATGCTGCGCGTGAAATCGAGCGCGTTCGCACCCTCGTTGACGAGGATGGCATCCGGGTTGGCCTTGACGATGTCGCGCACGACGTTGAGCGCGCTGTGGAAATTCATCGGCGATGGATTCTTCGCCAGCGATTCCCCCATCTTCGCAACGTTCTTGGTCTTGCGCTCTGCGATGGCGCCGAGCCATTCGGCCGGCGGCTTCGGCCAGTTGGCTCCCTCAGTTGCGTCAATGCCGGCGAGCAGGGCGGCAACGCACGAACCGATATCGCCGACAACCGGCGCGTCGATACGGACGTTGCTGTCCGCCTCCTGCGGCGAGATGTCGACCTGGACGAACTTCTGGCCGCCCCATTCCTTGGCGTTGTTGCCACCCCACGTCTTGCCCTTGCCGTGCGAAAGCAGCCAGTTCAAGCGCGCGCCGATCACCATCACGACATCGGCTTCCGGCAGCACGTACGAGCGGGCCGCGGATGCGGATTGCTCGTGGGTGTCGGGGAGCAGACCCTTGGCCATTGCCATCGGCAGATAGGGGATGCCGGTCTTTTCCACCAGCGCGCGAATGTCCGCATCGGCCTGCGCGTACGCCGCGCCCTTGCCGAGAATGATCAGCGGACGCTTGGCGCTCTTGAGCAGATCGAGTGCACGCGCAACAGCGTCGGGCGCCGGGATCTGGCGCGGCGCCGGATCGACCACGCTGATCAACGACTTTCTTCCTGCCTCCGCGTCCACCGTTTGCGGGAACAGCTTGGCCGGCAGGTCGAGATAGACGCCGCCCGGACGGCCGGAGACAGCCGCACGGATCGCCCGCGCCACGCCCACGCCGATGTCCTCGGCGTGCAGGACTCGAAAAGCGGCTTTGGCGTGCGGCCTGGCGATGGCGAGCTGGTCCATCTCCTCGTAGTCGCCCTGCTGCAAGTCGACGATCTCGCGCTCGCTCGAGCCGCTGATCAGGATCATCGGAAAGCAGTTGGTCGTGGCGTTGGCGAGCGCGGTCAATCCGTTGAGAAAGCCGGGGGCGGATACCGTCAGGCAGATGCCCGGCTTCTGCGTCATGAAGCCGGCGATGGAAGCGGCGTACCCGGCGTTCTGCTCATGACGGAAGGAGATGACGCGCAGCCCGGCCGCCTGCATTCTGCGCGTGAGGTCGGTGATCGGTATGCCGGGCAGACCGAAGATCGTCTCAATGCCGTTCAGCTTGAGGGCATCGATGACTAGCTGAAAGCCGTCGGTTTCCTGGCCGGCGGGAACGACACCGGCGTCGCCGCCCGTGGCCTTCGACTTTTCCTCGGCGGGCGTGGCCGCCGGCTTTGCTGCAGGCTTCGCGCTTGTGTCTAACATGACGGGCTCCGGGGTCGGACAGGCTGGCTTTTTTTAGGTATTCGGCATAACGTATGCAGTATATCAGCGAAAGTCAATCGGTATTCAGCGAGTCGGCCAACGCGTGCAGAATCCGGCGCAACGACGCAAGTGACGGATTTTATTGGCTTCCACCAGAAGCGATTTCCGCGATCGGCAACCAATCGGCCAGGCTGGCTCGCGATGGAACGGGAAATGACCATGGCAGCAGACATCGACGCACTCACCAAGCCAAGACAGCCCCGAACGCGATCGCCCTCGCATCCGCAGCCGGCAACGCGCACCCTGGCACTGCAGCCGATCACGACCAACGTCAGCTTCCGCGATCAGGCGTACTCGGCGATCAAGCAGGCGATCATGGACGCCGACATCTATGCGCATCGCGAAGAGCTGCGGCTGGACGAGCGGCAGCTGTCACAAGCGCTGGGTGTCAGCCGCACGCCGATCCGCGAGGCCATGACCCTGCTCGAGCAGGAAGGATTTCTGCGCACGGTGCCGCGGCGCGGCGTATTTATCGTGCGCAAGACCAAGAAGCAGATCATAGAAATGATCGAGATGTGGGCGGCGCTGGAAAGCATGGCGGCGCGACTGGCGACGCTGAATGCCTCGGACCAGGACATCGGCGCGCTGCGGCACATGTTCGACGAATTCCGGAACTCGACGCCGGCCGAGCACATCAACGAATACTCGGACGCCAACATCGCGTTCCACCAGGCGATCATCCGCTTGTCGGGATCGCATCTGATGGGAAAGACGATCGACGACCTCTTCCTGCACGTGCGGGCGATACGCCGCATGACGATATCGCAGAGCGACCGGGCCTCGCGCTCGATCATCGACCACATGCGCATCATCGAGGCGCTGGAAAAGCGTGACACCGAGCTCGCCGAGCGCCTGGTGCGCCAGCACTCGCTCGACCTCGCCGCGCACGTCGAAAAGCATTGCGACTTTCTCGATTGACGCCATGACGATCGCTCCAACCCGCACCGGCTGGGGCGACGGCCGATGAACGAGCAGTCGGTCGTCGACATTTCCGGGCTCGATCGCAAGCGCCGTGCGCGCGCGCATCCGAAGGGCCGACCGGTCGAGCCGCAGGCGCTGGCCGAAGTTCGCATGCTGCTGGGCGAGGCGCCGCGCAGGCGCGACCTCCTGATCGAGTTCCTGCACCGGATCCAGGACCGCTACGGCCATATTTCCGGTGGGCACATCGTCGCGCTGGCCGAAGAGATGAAGCTGGCGCGGACCGAGGTGTACGAGGTGGCGACCTTCTACCAACACTTCGACGTCGTCGCCGACGGCGAGGCGCCGCCGCCGCCGCTGACCGTTCGCGTCTGCGAGACGCTGTCGTGCCAGATGGCGGGCGGCGATGGGCTGCTCGAAGCCCTTCAGCGGGCAGACGCTTCCGGCATACGCGTCGTCGGAGCACCCTGCATCGGACGCTGCGAGCACGCACCGGCCGCGGTCGTCGGCCGCCATCCGGTCGATGAAGCGACGCCGGAAAAAATCGCGGCGGCGATCGCGGGCAAGCGGATCGAAGCGGAGCCGCCGCTGTATATCGACCTGGCCGCATACCGTGCCGATGGCGGTTACCGGACGGTTGCCGCCTGTATCGGCGGCGAACGCACGGTCGACGCGGTGACCGCGGCGCTTGACGAGTCCGGCTTGCGCGGCTTAGGCGGCGCCGGTTTTCCGGCCGGCAGGAAATGGAAAATCGTTCGCGCAGAGCCAGCGCCGCGGCTGATGGCGGTCAATATCGACGAAGGTGAGCCGGGCACGTTCAAGGATCGCTACTACCTCGAGCGCGATCCACATCGGTTCCTCGAAGGCGTGCTGATCGCGGCGTGGGCGGTCGGCATCGCCGATGTCTATATCTATTTGCGCGACGAATACGCCGGATGCCGCGCGGTGCTCGAGCGCGAGATCGCGGCGCTCGAAGCCGACCCTCCGTATCCGCTGCCGAGCCTGCACCTCCGGCGCGGCGCCGGCGCCTACATCTGCGGCGAAGAGTCGGCGATGATCGAATCGATCGAGGGCAAGCGCGGCATGCCGCGTTTGCGCCCGCCGTATGTCGCGCAGGTGGGACTTTTTGGCCGGCCGACGCTCGAACACAATATGGAAACGCTGTACTGGATCCGCGACATCCTCGAAAAGGGCGGCGCGTGGTTCGCCGGTCAGGGGCGCAACGGCCGCAAGGGCCTGCGTTCGTTTTCGGTTTCGGGCCGAGTGGCCAAGCCGGGCGTGCACCTGGCGCCGGCCGGGATCACGGTGCGCGAGCTGATCGCCGAATACTGCGGGGGCATGCTCGCCGGCCACGAATTCTACGGCTACCTGCCGGGCGGCGCCTCGGGCGGTATCCTGCCGGCATCGCTGGCCGACGTCCCGCTGGATTTCGACACCCTGCAGCCGCATGGCTGCTTCATCGGCTCTGCCGCGGTGATCGTTCTTTCGCAGCACGACCGAGCGCGTGACGCGGCGCTCAACCTGATGCGTTTTTTCGCCGACGAGTCCTGCGGACAGTGCACGCCCTGCCGTGTCGGCACCGAAAAAGCGGTCGGGCTGCTGTCGAAGCCGAAATGGGATACTGCGCTGCTGGCCGAGCTTTCACAGGCGATGGCCGATGCATCGATCTGCGGCCTCGGCCAGGCGGCGCCGAATCCGATCGCCTGCGTGGTCAAATATTTTCCGGAAGAACTGGCATGAACGCTCCCGTCGAAGCCGCCCTCGCGGCCGAATTGATCGAGTTTCGCCTGAACGGCGAAGCCGCGACGGCGCGTCCGGACGAAACCATCATCGAGGCGGCGAAGCGGCATGGGATCGAAATCCCGCACCTTTGCTACAAGCCGGGCATGCGCCCCGATGGCAACTGCCGCGCCTGCATGGTGGAGATCAAGGGCGAGCGAGTGCTGGCACCCTCGTGCTGCCGCAAGCCGACCGCCGGCATGGAAGTGAGCAGCGACAGCCCGCGCGCGGTTCACTCGCAGAAAATCGTGGTCGAGATGCTGGCCGCCGACGTGCCGGGGCGGGTCTACAAATTGGATTCGGAGCTCGAGCAATGGAAGCGCTGGTTGGGGCTGGGCGCGCCGCGGTTCGCGGCGCGCGCACAGCCCAGGGCCGACTTGTCGCATCCGGCGATCGCGGTCAATCTCGATGCCTGCATCCAGTGCACGCGTTGCGTGCGCGCGTGCCGTGAAGAGCAGGTCAACGACGTCATCGGCTATGCATTTCGCGGCGCGCACTCGGCAATCGTGTTCGATCTTGGCGACCCGATGGGAGCGTCGACCTGTGTGGCCTGCGGCGAATGCGTGCAGGCCTGCCCCACCGGGGCGCTAGCGCCGGCGAACGACGCCTATCTGGTCGTCGCCGACAAAGTCGTCCCGTCGGTCTGTCCGTACTGCGGCGTCGGCTGCCAGCTTGACTATCACGTCAAGGACAACGAGATCGTCAGGGTCGAAGGCCGCGACGGCCCGGCCAACCACGAGCGCTTGTGCGTCAAGGGGCGCTATGGCTACGACTATGTGCATCACCGCCAGCGGCTGACGAGGCCGCTGATTCGCAAGCCGGGTTTCGCCAAGACAGCCGATTTCGTCATGGACCCGGCCGATCCGCTCGCGGTATTTCGCGAGGCGAGTTGGGAGGAGGCGCTGCAGGTTGCGGGTGGCACGCTCAAGCGCATCCGCGACGAGCACGGCGGCAAGGCCCTCGCCGGATTCGGGTCGGCCAAGGGCTCGAACGAGGAAGCCTATCTGTTTCAGAAGCTGGTGCGCACCGGCTTCGGCTCGAACAACGTCGACCATTGCACGCGGCTTTGCCACGCATCCAGCGTCGCGGCGCTGCTCGAAGGCATCGGGTCCGGCGCGGTGTCGAATCCGGTGATGGACGTGATGAAGGCCGACGTCGTGCTGCTGATCGGCGCCAATCCAGTGGTCAATCATCCGGTCGCCGCCACCTGGATCAAGAACGCCGTCAGGAATGGCACCAGGCTGATTCTCGCCGATCCGCGCCGCTCCGAGCTCGCGCGCCACGCGACCCATTATCTGCAATTCAAGCCGGACACCGACGTCGCGTTGCTGAATGCGATGATGCACACGATCGTCGAGGAAGGCCTGGTCGCGCAGAGCTTCGTTGCCGACCGCACCAGCGGCTTCGAGGAGATCCGCAAGAACGTCGCCGGCTTCAGTCCCGAGGCGATGGCGCCGGTGTGCGGCGTCCCTGCAGCGACGATCCGCGAGGTTGCGAGGATATACGCGAAATCACGCGGCTCGATGATCCTCTGGGGGATGGGCATATCGCAGCACGTGCACGGCACCGACAATGCCCGTTGCCTGATCGCGCTGTCGATGATGACCGGGCAGGTAGGCAGGCCCGGTACGGGATTGCATCCGCTGCGCGGCCAGAACAACGTGCAGGGCGCGAGCGACGTCGGATTGATTCCGATGATGTATCCCGACTACCAGCGCGTCGACAACGCCGGAACGCGCAGCAGGTTCGAACAGGTATGGGGAGCGACGCTCGATCCGCAGCCCGGCCTCACCGTCGTCGAAATCATGGATGCCGTGCATGCCGGCCAGATTCGAGGCATGTACATCATGGGCGAGAACCCGGCGATGTCCGATCCTGACGTCAGCCACGCCCGGCAAGCGCTGGCCGAGCTCGAGATGCTGGTCGTGCAGGACATCTTCCTGACCGAGACCGGGTATCTGGCCGACGTGATCCTGCCGGCATCGGCGTTTCCCGAGAAGACCGGAACGTTCACCAACACCGACCGCAGCGTGCAGCTCGGGCGGCAGGCGCTGCAGCCCCCCGGCGAGGCGCGGCAGGACCTCGCCATCATCGTCGCGATGGCGAGGACGCTCGGCCTCGACTGGCACTACGATCATCCGAGCCAGGTGTTCGAGGAGATGCGACGGACAATGCCGTCGATCGCCGGCATCACCTGGGATCGTCTCGAGCGCGAGCATGCGGTCACGTACCCGTGCGAGCACGAAGGGGATCCGGGCCAGCGCGTCGTTTTCACCGACGATTTTCCGACGGCAAACGGCAAGGGCCGCTTCGTGCCGGCCGCGATCATTCCGGCGGCGGAAAAGCCCGACGCCGACTATCCATTTGTCCTGATCACCGGGCGCCAGCTCGAGCACTGGCACACCGGCAGCATGACGCGGCGGGCGAGGGTGCTCGACACGATCGAGCCTTCGCCGGTCGCGTCGATCAACCCCGACGACCTGGCGAAGCTCGGCGTCGATCCCGGCGGCGCGATCACCGTCGCTTCGCGACGAGGCAGCATCACCCTGTCCGCGCGCGCCGATGAAGGCACGCCGCGCGGCGCAGTGTTCATCCCGTTCTGTTATTACGAGGCCGCGGCGAATCTGTTGACCAATCCGGTGCTGGACCCATTTGGCAAGATTCCGGAGTTCAAGTACTGTGCGGTTCGTGTCAGCGCGGGCGGCGCGACCGCCGAGCTTGTCGGTTACGACGGCTGAGCCGCGACAGCGCACGCGATGTTGCCGGCGGTGATGCTGGCGGCAACGCGAACGGAAGTGCGAACGGCCGCAGAGCCGTCGCCGCTTTGGCTCTTATTTCTAAAGATGCATTTAGGAGGAATCAACATGAGCAAGTTTACGCATTTGGGCGTGCTGACCGCGCTGGCGGCGGTCGTCATGGCGGGCTCGCTGGCGGCTGCGCCGGTAACACTGCGCGCTTCGCATCAATTCCCCGGCGGCAAGGGCGACGTGCGCGACGAAATGGTGCAGATCATCGCGCGCGATGCGAAGGCCGCGGGCGTCGACCTCGAAGTCCAGGTCTATCCGGGCGCATCGCTGTTCAAGCCGAATGAGCAATGGAACGCGATGGTCAACGGCCAGCTCGACATTTCGTCGTTTCCGCTCGACTACGCGAGCGGCAAGGTACGCGAATTCGGCGCCACGCTGATGCCGGGGCTAGTGCGCAACCACGAGCGAGCGGCGAGGTTAGGCAATTCCAAGTTCATGAAAGACATCCGGGCCAAGATCGAAAGCGCGGGCGTCATCGTGTTATCGGACGCGTGGCTTGCCGGCGCCGTCGCGTCCAAGAAGAACTGCATTCGCACGCCCGACGACGTCAAAGGCCAGAAGATGCGCTCGGCAGGGCCGACATTCGCCGCGATGTGGCAGGCGGCAGGCGCGTCGATCGTCTCGATCCCGAGCAACGAGGTCTACAACGCGCTCCAGACCGGCGTTGCCGAGGCTACCGACACCAGCACCGGCAGCTTCGTTTCGTTCCGGATCTACGAGCAGGTCAAGTGCATCACCGCCCCGGGAGAGAACGCACTGTGGTTCATGTACGAGCCGGTGCTGATGTCCAAGAAGAGCTTCGACCGCCTGGACAAGAAACAGCAGGACGTGCTGCTCAAGGCCGGGAAAAAGGCGCAGGACTATTTTGTCAAGGAGAGTCCGGGACTAGACCAGGAGATGGTCAAGGCCTTCAAGGACCACAACGTTGAGGTCGTCACGATGACCCCGGCCGAGTACGACGCCTGGCTCAATATCGCCAAGCAGAGCTCGTACGCCGAGTTCGCCAAGGAAGTTCCCGACGGCAAGCAATTGATCGACGAAGCGCTGAGCGTCAAATAGTGGCCTGACCTCGAGGGGCGGCGGGACACACATGCCTCCTGCCGACCCGCTTCGTCCACCCAGCATCGTCGCGCGCAGCAACGCGATCGATCGTTTCATCCGGCGGGTCAGGCATATCTCGACGATTTGCGGCTTCGTCGCCGCGGCACTGATCGCAGCCGGCGTCATCGTCGTCTGCGAGATGGTGTTCGTGCGTTACGTGCTCAACCTGAACACCATCTGGCAGACCGATTTCGTCACCTACTGCCTGATCGCCGCAACCTTCGTCGGCAGTCCGTTCGTCCTGATGACGCGCGGCCACGTCAATGTTGACGTGCTGCCGCATTACGCGGGACCGGGTGCGCGCCGGTGGCTGGCAATTTTCGCTTCCGCGCTGACGATCGCCTTTTGCGTCGTGATCGCAGTGCTGACGTTCACGTTCTGGAAGGAAGCCTGGGACAACAAGTGGGTCTCCGATACGATGTGGCGCGCGCGGCTGTGGATTCCGTACGCAGCCATGCCGATCGGGCTGGGCCTGCTTACCTTGCAAAGTGTCGCGGACCTGCTGGCACTACTGACCGGGCGCGAGCCTCCGTTCGGGATCACCAAGGAGCGCGCTGCATGAGTCCCGGCACACAGGGTGCTCTGGTGCTTCTCGTCACGCTGGTCGTGCTGCTCTCCGGGGCGCCCGTTGCCTTCGGGCTCGGCGCGATATCGATCGCGTTCGTTCTCCTCTTCCAGGGGTTCGACGCGCTGCATGTCATCGCGGAAACCTTCTACGCCGGTCTGAACGACTTCACGCTGGTGTCGATCCCGATGTTCGTGATGATGGGCGCTGCGATCGGCTCGTCGCCGGCAGGCAAGGACTTGTACGAGGCGCTCGACCGTTGGCTCTATCGATTGCCGGGAGGACTGGTCATTTCGAATCTCGGCGCCTGCGCGCTGTTCGCGGCGCTGACCGGCTCGTCGCCGGCCTGCTGCGCGGCGATCGGCAAGATGGGCATCCCGGAAATGCGCAGTCGCGGCTATCCGGACGACGTCGCCACCGGGTCCATCTGCGCCGGCGGCACGCTGGGGATCCTCATCCCCCCGTCGATCACGTTCATCCTGTACGGCATCGCCACCGAGACATCGATCGGCCGGCTGTTCCTGGCCGGCGTCCTGCCCGGGATCATGCTCACCGGGCTTTTCATACTGTGGACGCTGTTCATCATCTGGAAACGCGGCTTCCGCGCCCACGCACCGGAGTTCCGCTACACCTGGAAACAGAAATTCGGATCGATTCCGAAAGTCGTGCCGTTTCTCGCGATCGTTCTCGGCGTGATGTACGTGCTCTACGGCGGCGTCGCGACACCGTCGGAAGCGGCCGGCGTCGGCGCAGCGCTGTGCGTCCTGATGGCCGTGGTCATCTACCGGATGTGGCGGCCTCGTCAATGGTGGAAGATCCTGCGCGATACGACGCGCGAGTCGGTCATGATCCTGATGATCATTGCAGCCGCCGTGCTTTTCGGCTACATGCTCACGTCGCTGTACCTGACGCAGACGCTGGCGCAAGGCATCGCCGACATGCACGTCAACCGCTGGGTGCTGATGGGCATGATCAACGTCTTCCTACTGGTCTGCGGATTTTTCATTCCGCCCGCGGCGATCATCCTGATGACCGCGCCGATCCTCTATCCGATCATCAAGACGGCCGGCTTCGACCCGGTCTGGTTCGGCGTCATCCTGACGATCAATATGGAGATCGGGCTGATCCATCCGCCAGTCGGGCTCAACATCTATATCGTCAGCGCGATCGCGCCGGACGTTCCCGTGATGCGCATCATGTGGGGAACGATCCCGTATGTGCTCTGCATGATGCTGCAGATCGTATTACTGTGCATTTTCCCGGGAATCGCCACCTGGCTGCCCGATCACCTGATGGGCGCCGTGCACTGATCCCGCAGTGCTCTGATCCCGCCGTGCATTAATCCTTCCGCTAGCCGCGGGCGGCATCGAACAGCAGCGCTAGCTGTGCGGCGCGATCGGCAAGCAGCGCAGCGGCGCCATCCAGGCATTGCTCGAGGCTTGCCGGGCCGGACGGCAGCGAAAAACAGCCGGCGAAATGGCGGCTCAGCTCGGGCAAAGCCGACCGGTCGATGCTTCCCGAGATCAAGGTCGCTGGAATCTGGCGCGCTGCCGCGCGCGCGGCCACGATCAGCGGCGTCTTACCCAGCGCGGTCTGCGCGTCGCTCCTGCCTTCGCCGGTGATAGCCCAGTCGGCGCCGTCGAGCGCGGCGTCGAGTCCGATCAGGTCGGCGACGACCTCCGCGCCCGAGCGCATCTCGCCGCCGATCAACTGCAGCGCGAAGCCCAGGCCGCCGGCGGCGCCGGCCCCGGGCTTGTCCTGCGCACGCCGGTCGAGCGCACGCTCGGTCAGCGAAGCGAAGTTCGCGATGCGGCGGTCGACCTCGGCGATGCGCTCGCGCCGCACGCCTTTCTGCGGGCCGAAGATCGCAGTCGCGCCGCGCTCGCCGGTCAGCGGATTATTGACGTCCGACATCACGATGATCCGGGCGTCGGCAAGCCGCGGATCGAGGCCGTCCGCATCGACGGCCGCGAGCGCGGCGAGGCCGGCGGGCGTCGGCTCGATCGCACAGCCGCGCGCATCGGTGAGCGAGAGCCCGAGCGCCGCGAGCAGGCCGGCGCCGCCGTCATTGGTGCTGCTGCCACCCAGGCCTATCATGAAGCTGCGAACGCCGGCATCGAGACGATTGCGTATTATTTCGCCGACGCCCAGGGTCGTGCGATGATCGACGTCGATGGCGGCCACGGCAGGATCGGTCAGGCCCACGACTTGCGCGACTTCGAGCACCGCGGTAACGGGCTCGCCTATCAAACCATAAGCGACGGCCAGCGGCTTGCCCGAGACATCGCTGATACGAGCGGTCAATCGCTGTCCACCGCACGAGAGTACGGCGTCGAGCGTGCCTTCGCCACCATCGGCCATCGGACAAAGACGAAGGTCGGCGTCTGGCCAGACGCGGCGCAAGCCTTCGGCAATTGCCGCCGCGGCGTCCGATGCCGACAACGAGCCTTTGAACGAATC
This sequence comes from uncultured beta proteobacterium, assembly GCA_963828595.1. Lineage (GTDB taxonomy): Bacteria > Pseudomonadota > Gammaproteobacteria > Burkholderiales > Casimicrobiaceae > PALSA-1003. The sequence goes on along the minus strand of CAWHEN010000007.1, from coordinate 373,232 downwards.
CGGGGCGAGCACAACGGCGGGCGGACGTCGCGGCATGGGTTCCGGGTATGATCGATCGATGCGGTTGCGATGCAATGGTAGCAGGCGATCGGGAACATGATCACGGCGATCCGCGCGACATCGCGCTTCGGCATCGCGCTATTCGCCTGTGGGGTGCTGTTCGATGCGTGCGCGGCCGGCGCCGACTACGCGCGCGAGGACCGTCTCGTCGCGGAGATCGTGCCGGCGATCGTCGTCGGTGACCCGGTCTACCTGGCGACGTCGCGACGGCCGAGCGTGCTGGCGATATTGACGATGCCGGTAGCCAGGACTGTCGGCGGCGTGGTGATCGTCCACGGGCTGGGAGTGCACGCCGATTGGGGATTGATCAACGGGCTGCGCACCGATCTTTCCGAAGCCGGCATCGCCACGCTGTCGATCCAGATGCCGGTGCTCGCGGCCGACGCTTTGCGCGCCGACTACGCGGCACTCTATCCGGAGGCCGGCGAGCGCATCGCGGCGGGAATCGCCTTTCTCCGCCGTCGCGGCATCGAGAGAATCGCCATCGTCGCGCACAGCCTGGGCGCGGTGATGGCCGACAGGTATCTCGCCTCTTCAGGCGGCAGCGTCGCCGCGTGGGTCCCGATCGGCATGCAGGGTGACTTCGCAGCGGCGCCGCGGCAACCCGTGCTCGATGTCATCGCGCAGAACGACGTGCCGGAGGTTCTCGATGTCGCGCCTGTCCGCGCGAATGGCCTGCCGCGGGACGCCTGCTCGCGCCAGATCACGATTCCCGGGACCGATCACTTCATGGCAAATCGACGCAGGGAGCTGGCGCAGGCCGTCGGGCCATTCCTCGCGCGTGTGTTCGACGCGCGCTGCTGACGCCAGCCATGCTCTAATCGCGATGCGTGGCCCGCCTCAGACGGTCGCCGATCGCGACCCAGTCGGGCCCGTCGGGCGGCGCTTCGATCCAGATCTCGTCGGCCTCGCGCGCGTCCAGTGCGCGCAGATTGGCATAGAGCTGCTGCGCGTAGCCCGCGCTCTCGCCCGGCGCATCGAACCACGCGCCCTCGAACTCCGGCGGTTGCGCGACCGAATGAGCGAGCACCGAAATATGCGCGTTCGATCCGCCCAGCCCGGCGAGCGCCGCCAGCAGCTCGCTGCGCGGCAGCAGCTTTGCCGGCGTGCGCGGCGCGTAGTGCGACGCGAGCGTCCCCGGGGCGCGAGTCGCGCCGGCACCGGCTGAGCCCGGCGCGGTGCCGAGGACGCGCGCGATCTCGCCGCTGGTGATCGATCCTGGACGCAGCACGACAGGATCGCCGCTGCTGAAATCGACGATCGTCGATTCGATGCCGTGACGCGATGGGCCGCCGTCGAGGATCAGCGCGATCGCGTCGCCGAATTCCTCGGCGACATGCCTGGCGGTCGTTGCGCTGATCCGTCCGAAACGGTTCGCCGAGGGCGCGGCGATGCCGTCGCAGCCGAGCAGGGCGAGCTCTGCAAGCAGCGAATGCGCGATCGGATGCGCCGGCACGCGCAAGCCAACGCTGGCCTGTCCGCCGGTCACCGCATCGAGGACGCCATCGGCGCGTGGCAGGATCATCGTCAGCGGTCCGGGCCAGAACGCCTTGGCCAGCGCTTTGGCACTGGCGGGGACCGTCTTCGCCCAGCGCGGCAGCGCGTCGGCGTCGGCGAGATGAACGATCACCGGATGCTCGGCAGGCCTGCCTTTCGTAGTGAACAGTCGTCCGATCGCCGCCGCGTCACGCGCGTTCGCGCCCAGCCCGTAGACGGTCTCGGTCGGAAACGCGACGAGCTCGCCAGCCGCGAGCGCGCTCGCGGCGCGCGCGATGTTTTCGGCGGTAGCGGGCACGATCATCGAAGACCTTTCTGAACGTGGACCTGCGGTCGACCCGGCAAATTTGCTAGAATTCGACTCTTTGCGTCGCGCGCACGAGCCGCCGCGCATCCATCCAGCAGGGAGCGGGAATGAACGAGTTTCTGTTTACGTCGGAGTCGGTGTCCGAGGGCCACCCGGACAAGGTGGCCGACCAGATTTCCGACGCGGTTCTCGATGCGATTCTAACGCTGGACCCGCATGGACGGGTAGCCGCGGAAACGCTGGTCTCGACCGGCCTGGTGGTGATGACCGGCGAGATCACGACCGACCATAAGCACGACTACGCGCGCATTGCTCGCGACACGATCCATCGCATCGGCTACACCGACCCCGAACTTCGCTTCGATGCCCAGGGCTGCGCGGTGATGGTGTGCTACGGCCGCCAGTCGCCCGATATCGCGCGCGGCGTCGACCGCACGTCCGACGAATACATGAACCAGGGGGCGGGCGACCAGGGCCTGATGTTCGGCTATGCATGCGACGAGACGCCGGCGCTGATGCCGTTTCCGATCTATTACGCGCACCGCCTGGTGCAGAGGCAGAGCGAAGTCCGCCGCGACGGGCGGCTGCCGTGGCTTCGGCCCGACGCGAAGTCGCAGGTGACGGTGCGCTACACCGGCGGCAAGCCGAGCAGCATCGACACCGTCGTGCTGTCGACGCAGCATCATCCCGAGATGAACCACAAGCAGGAGCAACTCGCCGAAGCCGTCGTCGAGGAGATCATCAAGCCGGTCCTGCCGGCGGAGATGCTGGTCAATACGCGCTATCTGGTCAATCCGACCGGTCGCTTCGAAATCGGCGGTCCGCACGGCGACGCCGGCCTGACCGGACGCAAGATCATCGTCGATACCTACGGTGGGGCGGCGCCGCACGGCGGCGGCGCGTTCTCAGGCAAGGATCCATCGAAGGTCGATCGCTCGGCGGCCTACGCCGCGCGCTATGTAGCGAAGAACATCGTCGCGTCCGGCATCGCGCGGCAATGCCAGGTGCAGCTCTCGTACGCGATCGGAGTCGCGAAGCCGATCAACGTCACCGTCTACACCGAGGGAACCGGCAAGATTCCGGACGAGAAGATCGCCGCTCTGGTGACCGACAATTTCGACTTGCGGCCGAAAGGCATCATCCAGATGCTCGACCTGCTGCGGCCGATTTATCTGAAGACCGCTGCCTACGGCCACTTCGGGCGCGACGAGCCGGAGTTCACCTGGGAAAACGTCGATCGCGCCGACGCGCTTCGCGCGGCGGCGGGACTTTAGACCTGCGAGCTCGACCGTCAGGGTAGCGGGATGAATTCCGTTTCGTCGGGCACCGGCGGGTAAGCCTGCTCACGCCAGCGCGCGCTCGCGCTGTCGATCAGTTCCTTGGAGCTGGCGACGAAGTTCCACCAGATGAGCCGCGCACCGTCCATCTTCGCGCCGCCGAGCACGACCAGCCGCGACGCCGACTTCGCTTCGATGCGCGCAGTCAGCTCGGGCGCCAGCACCGCAAGGTGTCCGACCGGCGCCGGCACGCTCCCGACCTGCACGTTGCCATCGATCACATACACGCCGCGCTCTTCGTGCTCGGGCGGCAGATCGACGCCCGCACCGGCCGCAAGGTCGATCGCCAGATAGATCATCGGGGAAAACGTCGGGGTCGGCGCACGCCGGCCGAATGCCGTGCCGGCGAGCAGCCGCATGGTCACGCCCGGCTCTTCGATCTCCGGAAGCGATGCCTTGGGATGATGACTGAATGAAGGCTCGACCTGCTCGTGCGATTTCGGCAGCGCGACCCAGGTCTGCAGTCCGTGCAGCCGGTGTCCCGCGGCGCGGTCCCTGGGGCCCGTGCGCTCCGAGTGCACTATGCCTTGCCCGGCGGTCATCCAGTTGACGTCGCCCGGAACGATCGCCTGGACGTTGCCGAGGCTGTCGCGGTGGACCTGACCGCCTTCCAAAAGGTAAGTGACGGTGGCGAGCCCGATGTGCGGATGCGGCCGCACGTCGATGCCTCGCCCCGGCGGGAATTGCACCGGGCCGAAATGGTCGAAAAAAATGAACGGTCCGACCATCTGGGTCGGAAAGGCCGGCAGCAGTCGCTGCACCAGAAGGCCGCCGATGTCGCGCGTATTCGGCTTGAGCAGAGCGGCTATCGAGGCGGGCATGATGCGTCGTCGGATCCTGCGCGCGTATTGTATCGCTTCGAGGCTCGCGCTAAAGCGCGCCGCGCCGCAGCGACTTGACGACGAAGCGGCCCGGATCGATCGCATCGAGCAGCGCGTGTGAAAGCGGCGCGGGCTCGGCATTGAGTTCGCTCGCCAACGCCTCCGCCGCCAGCGCTGACCACGACAGGCCGCGCGAGGCAAAGGCGAACGCGCCGTACAGGCCGCGGACACGCGGCAGATCGGCAAGATGGGCGCCGGCGAGCGCCACTTGATCGGCGCGGGCGCGATCGATATCGATGAGCGCGCCGACCATCGGCAAACGGTCGGTCGCGACGCAGCGGAAACCGACGCCACCTTCCAGCGTTGCCGCATCGATGCCGGCGGCGCTGCCGGGCAGCATGTGTTCGGCGCGGGCGAGGTTGACGGCGTGGCTCACGGCGTTCGGGCACCGATCGTCGTCGTCGAGATCATAAGTCGCCCCTGCGACGGCGATCCCGTCGACCGCCGGCAACACATAGCCATCGCCGCCGACGACGACGCGCGGCGCCGCGAACGGCGGCGCGCGCAGATAGCTTTGCTGGCCGCGTATTCGTCGCAGCGGATCGCCGCCTAGGTCGACCAGCCGAGCGGCGTCGCAGGCATTGGCCAGGACGACCACCGGCGCGGCGGCGATCTCCGCACCGGAGGCGTCGCGCGCTGCCCAGTCATCACCCTCGCGCTGCAGGCTTGCGACATTGCGGTTGAGGTGGAGCACCGGCGCCGGTCCGCCGCCGGCAGACCGCGCAGCACGGCCGAGCTGTGCGTCGACGATCGCCGCCGGGCGCACGAATCCCGCCATGGGAAACCACCAGCCGCCGATCGCTGCGCGACGGCCGGCGAGCGCGGTAGCATCGGCGCGCGTCGCATGCAATGCATAGTCGACCGGATACGCCAGGGCAACGGCGGTGTCGGCGACACGCGCCTCGTTCTCCGCGCCGTCGGCAAGTTGCAGCACGCCGCAACGCTGCCACGGCGGCGTCGCGGCGGCGTCGAGCGCACCGGCCCATGCTCGCAGTGCATAGAGGAACCCGGCGCGGGTAAAGCGCGACAGCAGATTGTCGTCGCGCGAAACGTGCGGCTGGAACACGCCGGCGCGCAACGCGGACGCGGCGCCGGAAGACGCGCCGCCGCGTTCGACGAGATCGATGCGCCAGCCGCGCACGGCGAGACGAGAGGCGACTGCGGCGCCCGACAGCCCCGCGCCGACGACGATCGCGTGGCGCTCCGGCCACGACGGCGTGACTCTCGGTCGCCGCACCGGCCAGCGCGGCGCGTAACGCCCGGCGAGCATGTCACGCTTGCGCCCGAAGCCGGCGCGTTTTTCGACGGCGAATCCTGCTGCGATCAAGCCGTCGCGCACCATGCCCGCCGCACTGTAGGTCGCCACCGTCGCGCCGGGCGCGGCAAGCCGCGCCAGCGCTTTCAACAGCGGTGCCGACCACATCGCCGGATTGCGGTCCGGGGCGAACCCGTCGAGATAAAAGGCGTCGGCGGCGAGGCTCAGGGCCCGCGCCGCTTCGATCGCTTCGTCGAAGACAAGCGTCAGCGTGACCTGGTCCTCGTCGAAATGCAGCCGGTGCATGCCAGGCACCAGCAGAGGCCATTCGCCACGCAGTTGTGACGACAGCGCCGCCCATTGCGGATGACGCTCGTGCAAGGTCGCAAGATCGGCTCGGGCAAACGGCCAGCGCTCGATCGACACGAAATGCAGGCGCGAGCAGCGGTTCGAATCGTCGCGCCACGCCTGCCAGGTCGCCAGAAAATTGACGCCCACGCCGAACCCGGTCTCGACAATGGTGAATGCGTGCGCGCCGGCCCACCGCGCTGGCAGATCGTTGCCGCGCAGGAACACGTGGCGCGCCTGTCCCGCGGCCGAGTCGGCGCTATGGTAGACGTCGGAGAATTGCGGCGAGAATGGATTACCCGTCTCATCGAAGGCGAGCGTCGCCGGCACGATGCGTTGAGCAGGCCGCTCTGCCCTCATCGCGCCGCCGCCCCCGAAATTCGCAGCGCTTGCGGCACGCGACGGGTTCGGTAGACTAAAGACCGATGCGCTTTGCCTATTTCGACAAGCTTTCCCGCGCCCGCCAACGAATCTACCTGCGCAGCGATGCGATCGAATCGCTCGGTTTGCCGCCGGGCCTCGAGCTCGGCGGCGTCGTCGCGCGAATCGCCGCGGGTCTGCGCGCCGAAGAGCGCACTGCGGTTCAGGCCGGCTGCCAGGCGCTGATCAGCGCACTGGCGCGCGGCTATCACGTGCCGCCGGTTCGTGTCCGCGTGCTGGCGCGCCGTCCGGCGGACGGCTACGGAGAGCTCCATGGACTGTACGAGCCCGAAGACGAGGGCGAAACCGCGCGCATCACCGTGTGGATGCGTACCGCGCAGAAAAAGCAGGTCGTGGCATTCAAGACCTTCCTGCGCACGCTGATCCACGAGCTCTGCCATCATCTCGACTACGAACTGTTCGCGCTCGAGGAAACCTTCCACACCGAGGGATTCTACAAGCGCGAGTCGAGCCTCGCCGGCGCGCTGCTTGAGCAGTTTGCCGCGCAGGCGAGTCCGCCGGGCCCCTAGCCTGCTGCGCACTAGCTCGGCGGCAATTGTGCCGCGTCCCAGCCTCCACCCAGCGCCTTGATCAGCGTGACGCTCGCGGTCAATCGGCGACCGAGAATCGTCAGCGCCGTGCGCTCGTTCGACAGCGCCACTGCCTGCGCGACGACGACCGCGAGATAATTCGCCGTGCCGGCGCGATACTGGTTGAGCGTGATCGTCAGCGATTCGCGCGCGGATTTCACCGCCTCTTCCTGGACTGCGGCCTCCTGTTCGAGGATGCGCAAGGCCGCCAGATTGTCCTCGACCTCCTGAAACCCGGCGAGGACCGTCTGCCGATAATTGGCGACATTCTCGTCGTAGGTCGCCATCGCCTGCGCCGTCTGCGCACGGCGCAATCCCGCATCGAATATCGTCGCCGCGAGTGCCGGACCGAGCGACCAGTAGCGGCTGGGCAAGGTAAAGAGCTGCGACAGCACCGAGCTCTGGAAGCCGCCGGTCGCCGACAAGGTCAGCGACGGGAAGAACGCGGCTTCGGCGACGCCGACCTGTGCGTTCGCCGCGGCGGTGCGGCGCTCGGCCGCCGCGATATCCGGCCGTCGCTCGAGGAGCTCGGAGGGCAGGCTGGGAGGAATCGGTGGAAAAGTCGTGGCGACAGCCTCGGGAGCGATCGAGAAATTCGCCGGCGCCTTGCCGAGCAGAACGGCGATCGCATGCTCGAGCTGCGCGCGCTGCACGCCGGCATCCAGCGCCTGCGCCTGCGTCGACTTGAGCTGCGTCTCGGCCTGCGCGACGTCGGCGCGCGCCGCGACGCCGACCGCATACTGGTTGCGCGTCAGCTGCAGCGACTTCTGGTAGGCGTCGACCGTTTCGGTGAGCAGACGAATCTGGGCGTCCTGCGCGCGCAGCAGGAAATAGTCTTCGGCGAGCTGTGCCTGCGCCGACAGCTTGGCCGCTTCGAGGTCGGCCACGCTTGCCTGCGCCGTCGCTTCGCCGGCCTCGACGGTCCTTCGCACGCGGCCCCACAAGTCGATCTCCCAGTTGACGTCGAGCGAGACGTTGTAGCTGTTGCGCACCGCTCCACCTACGCCGCCGCCGCTGACGTCGGTGCTGCCGCCGATGGTGGCGCGGCCGCCGCCGCGCGTCGCGCTGGCGTTCGCGGTCACGATCGGAAAATAGGCCGCCTGCGCTTGCTGCGTCAGCGCGCGCGCCTCGCGAACGCGCGCTTCCGCTGCCTTGATCGTCTGGTTGCTGACTTCGACCTGCCCGAGCAGCGCATCGAGTTGCGGATCGTTGAACACCGTCCACCAGGGACCGCGGGGTTCGGTCTCGCGCGGTTGCGCCGTCTTCCACCCCTGCGCTTCCTTGTACGCCGCGGGCGCCTCGGTCTCGGGCCGCGCGTAGTTCGGGCCGAGCGTGCAACCGGAAAGCAGCGTCGCCGCGCCGGCGATGATCGCCGCGACGAGGTTCACGCGGCATTCGGGGACCTTGTGCATCGTTGCCGCCGTCCTCATCACTCGGCGGCCGCCGCAGCGGGACTTGCCGTCGGATGTCGACGCTGCCGCAGCCGGCGACTCCACAGGCTGAAACGGTCGAGATAGAGATACACGACCGGCGTCGTGTACAAGGTCAGCATCTGGCTGACGATCAGTCCGCCGACGATCGAGATGCCCAGCGGACGGCGCAGCTCCGCGCCGTCGCCATTGCCCAACGCGAGCGGTACCGCGGCAAGCAGCGCGGCCATCGTCGTCATCATGATCGGACGAAAGCGCAGCAGGCAGGCCTCGAATATTGCGTCGCGCGAGTTCTTGCCCCGGTGACGCTCGGCGTCGAGCGCGAAGTCGATCATCATGATGGCGTTCTTCTTGACGATGCCGATCAGCAATATGACGCCGATCAGCGCGATGACGCTGAACTCGGTCTTGAACAGCAGCAGCGCGAGCAGCGCCCCGACGCCGGCAGACGGCAGCGTGGACAGGATCGTGAGCGGGTGCACGTAGCTTTCATACAGGATGCCCAGCACGATATAGACGGTCAGCAAGGCCGCTAGGATAAGCCAGGGCTGGCTGTTGAGAGAGGCCTGGAAGGCCTGTGCGGTGCCCTGGAAGCTGCCGCGTATCGTCGCGGGAACCCCGAGCTCGGCGAGCGCCCTGTCGATGGCGACCGTCGCCTGGCCGAGCGACGTTCCTTCGGGGAGATTGAACGAGATCGTCGAAGCGACGAACTGCGACTGGTGATTGACGCCCAGCGCGGTGTTGGTCGGGGCGTAACGCGCGATCGCGGACAGCGGCACCTGGGCGCCCTTGGTCGTGCTGACATAGACGTCGTTCAGCGTGTCGGGCGCCTGCCAATACCCGGGCGCCGCCTCCATGACGACGTGGTACTGGTTGAGCGCCGAATAGATCGTCGATACCTGCCGCTGCCCGAACGCGTCGTTCAGGGTGGTGTCGACAAGCCTCGGCGAAACCCCGAGCCGCGCCGCGGCGTCGCGATCGATCACCAGCGAAGTCTGGAGCCCCTTGTCCTGCTGGTCGGTGTTGACGTCGACCAGTTGCGGCAGGCGTGACAGGGCCGCACGTATGCGCGGCTCCCAGGTGCGTAGTTGATCCAGGTCGTCCGCCTGCAGCGTGTACTGGTAGGTCGCATTCGCCTGCCTGCCACCGACCCGGATGTCCTGTACCGGGTTGAGAAACAGGTTCGCGCCGGGCTCGTTGGCGAGCTTGATGCGCAAGCGCGCGATGATCTTGTCGGCCGACTCCTTGCGTTCGGCCAGCGGCTTCAGCTGGACGAACATCCTGCCCGTATTGCGCTGCGCGCCGCCGGTGAACGCGACGACGTTCTCGACCGCCGGATCGGCACGCACGATGTCGATGAAGCCGGCAAGCTTCGGCTGCATCGCCTGGAACGAGATGCTCTGGTCGGCCTGGATAAAGCCGATCAGGCGGCCGGTGTCCTGGGTCGGAAAGAAGCCCTTCGGAATGATCACGTACAGGTAGACGTTCAGGCAGACGACCGCCAGCAGGACCAGCATCATCAGGATCCCGTGCGTCAGCACCCACCCGAGGCTCTTCTCGTAGCCGCGGCGCAGCCGCTCGAAACCCCGCTCGCTCCACGCGTACAGCCGCCCGTGCCGCCGCTCGCTCGCCGGAAGCAGCAGCCGCGAGCACATCATCGGCGTCATCGTCAGCGACAGCATCAGAGAAATCAGGATCGCCACCGACAGCGTCACGGCGAACTCGCGGAAATAGCGGCCGACGATGCCGCCCATCAACAAAATGGGTATGAATACCGCGATCAGCGACAGGCTCATCGACAGGACGGTGAAGCCGACTTCGCGCGCGCCTAGCAGCGCGGCCTGGAACGGAGCGACGCCGCGCTCGATGTGCCGCGAGACGTTTTCCAGGACGACGATCGCATCGTCGACGACGAAGCCGGTGGCGATCGTAAGCGCCATCAGCGAAAGGTTGTTCAGGCTGAAGCCACACAGGTACATCGCCCCGAAAGTCGCGACCAGCGACACCGGCACTGCAACGCTCGGAATCAGCGTCGCCCGCCAATGGCGCAGAAAAACGAACACTACAAGCACTACCAGGCACACCGCGACGATCAGTGTGCGCTCGACATCGCGCAGCGACGCTCGTATCGTCGTCGTACGCTCCATCACAACGTCGAGCTTGATCGCGCTCGGGATTGAGGCGCGGATCTGGGGCAGCATTTCGGTCACGCTGTCGACCGTCTCGATGATGTTCGCGTTCGGTTGGCGGCTGATGATGATCAACACCGAAGGCTTGCCGTTCGACGATCCGGCGTTACGCAGGTCCTGCACCGAGTCGACGACCTGGCCGAGGTCGGTGAGCCGGACCGCGGCGCCGTTGCGGTAGGCGACGATCAGCGGAAGATAGTCGACGGCTTTTTTGGCCTGGTCGTTCGCCTGGATCTGCCAATGGCTATCGCCGTTCTCGAGCGATCCCTTCGGCCGGTTGGCATTGGTCGCGGCGAGCACCGTGCGCACGTCCTCGAAGCCGATGCCGTACTTGTTGAGTTTCGGTGGATCGAGCTCGACCCGCACCGCCGGCAGCGAGCTGCCGCCGACCTGCACGTCGCCGACGCCGGACAATTGCGACAGCTTCTGCGCAATGATCGTCGAGCCGGCGTCGTACATCTGCCCCTGCGTCATCGTGTCGGACGTCAGCGCCAAGATCATGATCGGCGCATCGGCCGGATTGACCTTGCGATAGGTCGGATTGCCCGGGAGCCCGGTCGGCAAGAGGCTTCGCGCCGCGTTGAGCGCGGCCTGGACGTCGCGCGCTGCGCCATCGATGTCGCGTGAAAGCTCGAATTGCAGGGTGACACGCGACGAACCCAGCGAGCTGCTCGACGTCATCTCAGTCACGCCGGCGATGCGACCGAGCGAGCGCTCGAGCGGTGTGGCGACGGTCGCGGCCATCGTTTCCGGGCTCGCGCCGGGCAGCGACGCCGACACCGAGATCGTCGGAAAGTCGACTTGCGGAAGCGGCGAAACCGGCAGCAGGCGGAACGCCGCAACGCCGGCGAGCGCCAGGCCGATCGTCAGCAGCGTCGTCGCGACCGGCCGCGCGATGAACGGCGCCGACAGGTTGACCTGTCCGGGCAGCGCATCGGATTTTTCGTCGGCCATGTCAATCGCCGGCCCGAGGCGCGGGCTCGGATCCCGCCTTCCGGCCGCGGCGCCCTTCGACCCGGCGAGCGAGCCGGTCGAACGCGAGGTAGATGACCGGCGTGGTGAACAAGGTCAGCATCTGGCTGACGATCAGGCCGCCAACCATCGTGATGCCCAGCGGATGGCGCAATTCGGAGCCCACACCCCAGCCCAGCATCAGCGGCAGCGCGGCGAGCAGCGCCGCCATCGTGGTCATCATGATCGGCCGAAAGCGGAGCAGGCACGCCTGGTAGATCGCCTCGCGCGGCGGCTTGCCTTCCTTGCGCTCGGCGTCGAGAGCGAAGTCGATCATCATGATCGCGTTTTTCTTGACGATGCCGATCAGAAGCACGATGCCGATGATGGCGATGACATCCAGATCCTTGCCGAAGATCATCAAGCCCAGCAGCGCGCCCACGCCGGCGGAAGGCAGCGTCGACAGGATCGTGATCGGGTGGATGTAGCTTTCGTACAGCACGCCCAGCACGATGTACATCGTGACTATCGCGGCGAGGATCAGCCAGAGCTCGTTGGCCAGCGAGCCGCGAAATGCCGCGGCGGCGCCTTGAAAGCGCAATTGCGCGCTGGCCGGCAGCCCGAGCTCCTGCTGAGCTTTCTGGATTTCCTCGACCGCATTGCCGAGCGACGCTCCGGGCGCCAGATTGAACGAGATTGTCGCCGCCGGAAACTGGCCGATGTGAGTGACGACCAGCGCCGTCGCGTGCTCGCTGATCCGCGCGATCGACGTCAGCGGCACTTGTTGCGGAGATTGCTGGCTCGCCGCGGACGGACTGGCGCCCGCGCCCGGCGCGGCCAGCGCCGCCGAGGCGTTGGCCCCGACCGACGCCGGCGCAGACGAGACATTGCCGACCGGCACATAGATCTGCGACAGCGCTTCCGGCCCGAGCTGGAACTCGGGCTTTACTTCCAGCACGACGCGGTACTGATTCGTCTGCGTGAATATCGTCGACACCAGTCGCTGGCCGAACGCGTTGTACAACGCGTTGTCGATCGCGGCCGGAGTAATCCCGTAGCGGCTCGCCGTCGCGCGGTCGATGTCGACGTAAGCCTGCAGGCCGCCGTCCTGCAGGTCGCTGGCAACGTCGGCCAGCTGCGGAATCTGACGCAGGCGGTCGACAATGCGCGGAACCCAGACGCTCAATTCGTCCGGGTTCGTGTCCTCGATCGTGAACTGGTATTGCGTCCGGCTGACCCGGTCCTCGATCGTCAGATCTTGCACCGGCTGCATGTACAGCGCGATGCCTTCGACGCTGGCGACACGCGCTTGCAAATCGCGGATGACGTCGGTGGCGCGCCCGTGCCGCTGCGAGAGCGGCTTCAGGTTGATCAGCATCCGGCCGGTGTTCAAGGTCACGTTAGTTCCGTCGACGCCGATGAACGACGACAGGCTCTCGACCGCGGGGTCCTGCAGGATGACGGCGGCGAGCGCCTGCTGCCGTTCCGCCATCGCGGCGAACGAGACCGTTTGCGGCGCCTCGGTGATGCCCTGGATCGCCCCGGTGTCCTGGATAGGAAAGAAGCCTTTCGGAATGAATACGTACAGGATGACGGTCAGCAGCAGCGTGATGACGGCGACGATCAAAGTCGCGCCCCGCCGGTCGAGCACCCAATTGAGCATCTGGCCATAGCGCTCGATCAGTCGATCGAAGATCTCGCCGCTTCGCCGGTAAAGCTTGCCCTGCTTTTCCTTTTCGGTGTACCGGAGGAAGCGCGCCGAAATCATCGGGGTCAGGGTCAGCGACACCACCGCTGAAATCAGGATCGATATTGCCAGCGTGATGGCGAATTCGCGGAACAGGCGGCCGACGACGTCGCCCATGAACAGCAGAGGGATCAGCACCGCGATCAGCGAGATCGTCAGCGAGATGATCGTGAACCCGATCTGCTCGGCACCTTTGAGCGCAGCCGCCAGCGGCTTTTCGCCGGCCTCGATGTAGCGGGCGATGTTCTCGATCATCACGATCGCGTCGTCGACCACGAAGCCGGTCGCGATCGTAAGCGCCATCAGCGTCAGGTTGTTGATCGAGAACCCGGCCAGGTACATCACGCCGAACGTGCCGATCAGCGACAGCGGCACCGCGACGCTCGGAATCACCGTTGCCGAGAGGCTGCGCAGGAAGAGGAAGATGACCATCACGACCAGCGCGACCGCGAGGAAGAGCTCGAACTGCACGTCGTGCACCGACGCCCGTATGGTGATCGTGCGGTCGGTGAGCATCGTGACGTCGACGGCGGCCGGCAGCGACGCCTGTAATTGCGGCAGAAGCTGCTTGATCCGGTCGACGACCTCGATCACGTTGGCGCCGGGCTGGCGCTGGATGTTGACGATGATCGCCGGCTGTTGATTCGCCCACGCGGCAAGGCGCGTGTTCTCGGCGCCGTCGACGATATCAGCAACGTCGGTGAGCCGCACCGGCGAGCCATTTCGATAGGCGACGATCATGCTCTTGTATTCATCGGCGCTCTTGAGCTGGTCGTTGGCGTCGATCGTCGAGGCACGTGTCGGCCCGTCGAAGCTGCCCTTGGCCTGATTGGTGTTAGCGTTGCTGATGGCCGTGCGCACATCGTCCAGCGACATGCCGTACGCCGCCAGCGCGGTTGGATTGGCCTGGATGCGCACCGCCGGCCGCTGTCCTCCGCTAAGGCTGACCAGCCCCACGCCGGGCAGTTGCGACAGCTTGGTCGCCAGCCGCGTGTCGGCGAGGTCCTCGATCTTCGGCAGCGGCATCGTCTTGGACGTCAGCGCCAAGGTCATGATCGGCGTGTCGGCCGGATTGACCTTGTTGTAGATCGGCGGCGTCGGAAGGTCGGCCGGAAGCAAGGTGCCGGACGCGTTGATCGCCGCCTGCACTTCCTGCTCGGCGATGTCCAGCGACAGATTCAGGTCGAACTGCAGCGTGATGACCGACGCGCCGCCCGAGCTGGTCGACGACATCTGCTTCAGTCCCGGCATCTGTCCGAACTGCCGCTCGAGAGGCGCGGTGATCGACGAGGTGGTGACGTCGGGACTGGCACCCGGATACAGCGTCACCACCTGTATGGTCGGATAGTCGACCTGGGGCAGCGCCGAGATCGGCAGCACGCGGTACGCGATGACGCCCGCGAGCAGGATCGCGAGCATCAACAGCGAGGTCGCGACCGGGCGCAGGATGAACGGGCGAGACGGATTCATCGAAACGCTTTCATCGGGGTCGCGGCTTTGCGCCGGCGGCGCGTCAGCCGCCGCCCTTGCTGCGCCGGCCCTGACCGTTTGCCCCCTTGCCGGCGCCCGGCGCATTCTGGCGCGGCGGCGCCGCCTGTTGTGTCGCCCGTGCGGCGGCGTCGATCAATTCGACGCTCGAGCCATCGCGAAGCTTGTCGGCGCCGTCGACGACGACCAGATTCCCTGGAGCAAGCCCCTTGCTCACCTCGGTCGTCTCGCCCGAGACCGCGCCGAGCTGCACCGGGGTCACCGCGACGGTCTTGCCCTCCTTCACCAGGAAGACGAACGTGCCCGGCGCGCCGCGCTGGATGGCGGCCGTCGGGACCAGCGTCGCGTCCTCATGCGTTTCGACCACCATGCGGACATTGACGAACTGGTTCGGAAACAGCGCGCTGTCGGCGTTGGGAAATTCGGCCTTGACCTTGACCGTCCCGGTGGTCGTGTCGATCTGATTGTCGATCGTCAGCAGGCGGCCGGTCGCGAGCTTGGTCTTGCCGCCGCGGTCGAAGGCATCGACTGCGACGGACTGTGTACCTTGCATGCGCTTGACGATGCGCGGCACATTGTCCTCCGGCACCGGATAGATGACGGTGACCGGCTGCACTTGAGTGATCGTCACCAGTCCGTTGCTGTCGGAGGAGTGGACGATGTTGCCCGGATCGACTTGCCGCAATCCGACGCGCCCGCTGATCGGCGCGACGATGCGGGCATAGGCGATCTGCAGCCTGGCATTGTCGATCGCGCCCTTGTCGGACTCGACGGCGCCCTCAAACTGGCGAACCAGTGCCGCCTGCGTGTCGACCTGCTGCCTGGAGATCGAATCCTGGGAGAGCAGCGTCTGGTAGCGCTCGAGATCGACCTGCGCGTTTTTGAGTTGCGCCTGGTCGCGCGCCATCTGCCCGTTCGCCTGCGTCAGCATCACTTGGAACGGCCGCGGATCGATCTGCGCGAGCAGGTCGCCCGCCTTGACATTCTGGCCCTCGCGGAAGGCGACGCTCATCAGCTGTCCGTCGACGCGAGTGTGGACGACGACGTTGTTGAGGGGCGTGACCGTGCCCAGCGCGTCGACGTAAACGTCGATATTGCCCTTGCGCGCCGGCGCGGCCACGACTGGCATCGGGCGCGAGGCGGCATCGCCCTTGCCGCCCGCCTTGACCTGGTCGCCGCTGCCATGTCCGAACCAGTACCAGGCGGCCAGCGCGGCCGCGGCAAGCGCGATCGCGGCCAGCAGCCAGGGCCAGTAGTGGCGCGAGCGCGGACCGGGCCGGGTCAGCGCGGGCTGTTCGACGGTTTCTGCCGGCGACCGCCGCTCGGCCGCTGCCGGATGCTCGGGCCTTCCCGGGTCGCGCGTTTGATCATTCATCGCTTATGGGCACCACGCCCGAAGGGCACAATCGTTGGATTGTCCGGCTTTTGCCCGGTTCGTTGCATTGGAGTTGTAACCAGGTGTTTGGGCCCCCCCCCTTAAGTTGTAAGCAGTTATTGGGCCCGCCGGACCCCGCGGACGGCCGGCAGCGTCGCCCGGGCGGCGCGATGGGGGTCCACAGGAGGCCATGCTTAGGCTAGAATCACCATCCCCGAGGAGCGTTGCAACAGCCGCTGCAGGTCCGGCCGGCTGCCAGGCTCGGGGCATTCCCATGGGAACGGCGCTCGTTGAACCGCGACTCGCGCGCGGGGGAACGAGCAAGAATCCCTCCTTTCCCCTCGTCGGTCGCTCTATGGAGTGACGCATGAACGCACCAACCGACATCCAGCAATTCACCGACTTCCGGGTGGCCGACCTGGAGCTCGCCGCCTGGGGCCGCAAGGAAATCGCCATCGCCGAGACCGAGATGCCCGGGCTGATGGCGATTCGCGAGGAGTTCGCGCCCGAGCAGCCGCTTCGCGGCGCGCGTATCGCCGGCTGCCTGCACATGACGATCCAGACGGCGGTGCTGATCGAAACCCTGAAGGCGCTTGGCGCCGAAGTGCGCTGGGCATCTTGCAATATTTACTCGACGCAGGATCATGCGGCGGCAGCGATCGCCGCCAGCGGGGTACCCGGTATTCGCCTACAAGGGCGAAACGCTCGACGAGTACTGGGAGTTCACCCATCGCATTTTCGAATGGGGCGGAACGGGATCGGCCGACGGCGCGCCGAACATGATCCTGGACGACGGTGGCGACGCGACGCTGCTGGTGCACCTGGGCGCGCAGGCCGAGTCGGACCGATCGCTGATCGGCCATCCTTCGAACGAGGAGGAGTTCGCGCTGTTCGCCGCGATCGCGCGGCGGCTGGCGCAGGATGCGCATTTCTACTCGCGCATCAAATCCAGCATCAAGGGAGTCACCGAGGAAACGACGACCGGCGTCAAGCGCCTGTACACGATGCACAAGGAGGGCCGGCTGGCCTTTCCCGGCGATCAACGTCAACGATTCGGTGACCAAGAGCAAATTCGACAATCTTTACGGCTGCCGCGAATCGCTGGTCGACGGCATCAAGCGCGCGACCGACGTGATGATCGCCGGCAAGATCGCGCTCGTCGCCGGCTACGGCGACGTCGGCAAGGGTTCCGCGCAGGCGCTGCGCGCATTGTCGGCGCAGGTCTGGGTCACCGAAGTCGATCCGATTTGCGCGCTGCAGGCTGCGATGGAAGGCTACCGCGTCGTGACGATGGATTACGCCGCCGACAAGGCGGATATCTTCGTCAGCGCGACCGGCAACATCGACGTCATCACGCTCGC
Source organism: uncultured beta proteobacterium (assembly GCA_963828595.1). GTDB lineage: Bacteria > Pseudomonadota > Gammaproteobacteria > Burkholderiales > Casimicrobiaceae > PALSA-1003. The sequence continues at coordinate 355,996 of CAWHEN010000007.1, read as the reverse complement.
GCACATGAAGCGCATGAAGCACAACGCGATCGTGTGCAACATTGGCCACTTCGACAACGAAATCGACGTCGCGGGGCTCAAGCAATACACGTGGGACAACATCAAGCCCCAGGTAGACCACGTCATCTTTCCAGACGGCAAGCGCATCATCCTGCTGGCCGAAGGAAGGCTGGTGAACCTCGGCTGCGGAACCGGGCATCCGAGCTATGTGATGTCGAGCTCGTTCGCCAATCAGGTGATGGCGCAGATCGAGCTGTGGACCGACGCCAGGAGCAGGAGCGGCAGATATCCGATCGGCGTTTATGTCTTGCCCAAGCATCTGGACGAAAAAGTGGCGCGGCTGCAGCTCAAAAAGCTGGGCGCGATGCTGACCGAGCTGTCCGACAAGCAGGCGCGCTACATTGGAGTGGATGTCCAAGGCCCCTACAAACCGGAGACGTATCGATATTAGGCACGTGGTCGCAGGCGGCATGACCGTCGCGCTCTCGCGCAGCGGTCATGCCGTGCCGGCGGATTCGACCGTCACTTGCAGTGACGCTCAATCCGCCGGGCATCGCGGCGAGTTTGCCTTTGCCGCGTCCTAACGCTTCGAACTGGGAGAACCAAGCATGCGCCTTCTGATCGTATGGTTGATCAATGCCGCGGCACTGTTCGCGCTGCCTTACCTGATGTCATCGATAAAGGTCGATTCGATCGTCACGGCGCTGATTTCGGCGCTGGTGCTGGGGCTGATCAATACCTTCATCCGTCCGGTGCTGGTGCTGCTGACCTTGCCGGCGACCTTGCTGACCCTGGGACTGTTCATCTTGGTGATCAACGGCCTGTTGTTCTGGTTCGTCGCCTCGTTCATCGAAGGCTTCCACGTCGCAGGCTTCTGGTCGGCAGTGCTCGGCGCGATTCTGTACAGCATCATCTCCTGGGCGCTGTCGGCGCTGCTGCTGCCGAAAAAAGCGTAGCAGGCGCCCGGCGATGAGCGGAGCCAGCGATCGGATTTTCAGCTTCGAGTTCTTCCCGCCGGCGACGCCGGAGGGTGCGACCAAGCTTTCCGCGACGCGAGCTCAGCTCGCGCAGCTCGGTCCGAAGTTCTTTTCGGTCACCTATGGAGCCGGCGGCTCGACGCGCGACCGAACGCTCGCGGCGGTGCTCGACATCCAGGCGAGCGGCCAGCGCGCGGCGCCGCACATCTCATGCATCGGTTCGACCCGGGAGACCGTGCGCGCGACGCTGGCCACCTATCGCGAGCACGGCATCGGCCATCTGGTGGCGCTGCGCGGCGACCTGCCGTCCGGCAGCGCCGACGTCGGTGAATTCCGCTATGCCAACGAGCTGGTCGCGTTCATCCGCGAGACCACTGGCGACTGGTTCCACATCGACGTCGCCTGTTATCCGGAATACCACCCGCAGGCCCGGAGCCCGGGCGAGGACATGGCGAACTTCAAACGCAAGCTCGATGCCGGCGCCGACTCGGCGATCACCCAGTATTTCTTTAACGCCGACAGCTACTATCACTTTGTCGACGAGGCCGCGGCGCTTGGCATCGACGCGCCGATCGTGCCCGGCTGATGCCGATCGCGAGCTTCACCAAGCTGGCGCGCTTTTCCGATGCGTGCGGCGCGGAGATTCCGCGCTGGATCCGCAGCAAGCTCGAGAGCTTCGGCGACGACAGCGCGGCGATCCGCGCCTTCGGGCTCGACGTCGTCACCGACCTGTGCGACGCCCTGCTCTCGCACGGCGCGCCGGGGCTCCATTTCTACACCTTGAACCAGGCGAGCCTGACGACGATCATCTGGCAGCGTCTGGGCCTTTGAAATTCGGCAGACGCCGGGCAGCTAGCCGCGACCGGGCCGGAACGAGACGAGCTCGGTGACCGTGCGTTCGGTATAGACCTGCGTCGCGCCGCTGTCCCCGGGCTCGGCGTAGGTGGCCTCGCGCGCCTCGCGCACCACCCCCTTGACCTCGGACGCATACCAGACCTGATCGCGGCGAGTCGTCCGGGTGCGCCATGGCTGTCGGTCGTCGAGATCCAGCACCCTGTAGAGCCGTACTGTGTCGAACGTGCCTGCCGGCACGGTCACGGCGGCGCGCCCTCGCACGTCGCCGTAAATCAGGATCTGGTCGGGCAGCTCTATATCGCGGCGAAACGTCGGGACGACCTGGCGCCAGGTCTTACCCTGCTCGAGCGGGAACGCGAGCAGCGCGGCGGCCGGCGCGAAGCGGCGCGTCGAGCCATCCAGCATTCCTGCGCGCAGGCCTCCGCCGCCTTCGATTTCATCGGTCCATTCGGAACGCGATTCGCCATTGAGCTTCACGACGCGCAGCGTCGCGACATCTCCGGCCAGCGCTACGACCTCGGCGTCGATCTGCGACACGGCGCCGCGCCGCATGTTGTCGATCACCCGGTATTGCCAGTGGTCGCCGACGACAAATCGCGGCGATGCGACCGGCGGGCCGACCGGCGCCGTCGAGCAGGCGGCGAGCAGCGCCAGCGGAGCGATCCGCACCAAGACGCAGGAGAACAGGCGCATCGACGTCTCCTCTCGCGCAGTCGCGAGCCTTAAGCGGGCGGCTGACCGCCGACGCGATTCAGCCGGCGCGCACGCAGGCGTTTCAGGCTGAGTACGCCCGCGACGATGAGCACGGTACTTACGATCTTCAGCGTCGTCATTGGTTCCTCGAACCAGCCGAAGCCGACCAGAGCGATCAGGGCCGTCCCTACGCAAGACCGGATCGCACAAGAAACGCTGATGTCGATTTTCTTGCGAAAGGCCGGTCGTAACCTAGCCGGCGTCGGTCAGCGCTCCGCGGCTCGCGGTCGATACCAGCTTCATGTACTTGGCCAGCACGCCTCGCGTGTAGCGCGGCGGTGGCGGCGACCATTTCGCGCGACGCGCGGCGATCTTGGCGTCGTCGACGTTGAGCTGGATCAGCCGCCGGTGCGCATCGATCGTGATCGAGTCGCCCTCCTCGACCAGCGCGATCATGCCGCCGACGTACGCCTCGGGCGCGACATGGCCGACGACCATGCCCCAGGTGCCGCCCGAAAAGCGGCCGTCGGTGATCAATCCGACGCTGTCGCCCAAGCCCTGGCCGATCAGTGCCGACGTCGGCGCCAGCATTTCCTGCATCCCGGGGCCGCCTTTCGGGCCTTCATATCGGATCACCATCACGTCGCCCGGCTTGATTTTCTTGCCGATGATTGCGTCCAGCGCTGCAGGCTCGGAATCGAACACCCGCGCCGGGCCGGTGATGGACAGACTCTTCAACCCGGTGATCTTGGCCACGCAGCCTTCCGGCGCGAGATTGCCCTTGAGGATCGCCAGATGGCCCTGCGCGTACACCGGCCGGTCCCAGGGTCGGATAACCTCCTGATCGCGACGCGGCGTGTCGGAGACGTCGGAAAGTTCCTCGCCGATCGTCTTGCCGGTGATCGTCATGCAATCGCCATCGAGCAGATCGTGGGCGAGCAGCATCTTGAGCACCTGCGGCACGCCACCCGCCGCATGAAAATCGGTGGCGACAAAGCGTCCGGAGGGTTTGAGCTCGCAGAGCACGGGCACGCGCTGACGCACGCGCTCGAAATCGTCGATCGACCACTCGACTCCGGCCGCGGCGGCGATCGCGAGGTAATGCAGCACCGCGTTGGTCGAGCCGCCGGTGGCCATCACCAGCGCTATCGCGTTCTCGATCGAGCGGCGTGTGATGATGTCGCGCGGCTTCAAATCCAGATCGATCGCATGAACCAGCGCGCTTGCCGACGCCGCCGCGCTATCGGCCTTTTCCGGATCGGGCGACGCCATCTGCGAGCTGCCGAGCAGACTCATCCCCAGTGCCTCGAACGACGAGGACATCGTGTTGGCCGTGTATTGCCCGCCGCAGGCGCCGACGGTCGGACAGGCGTTTTTTTCGATGCCGTCCAGATCCTCCTTCGACATCTTGCCGGCGGTGAACGCGCCGACCGCCTCGAACGGGCTGACGATGGTCAGCTTCTCGCCCTTCCAGAAACCGGGCTTGATCGTGCCGGCGTAGACGAAGATTGCGGGCACGTTCATCCGCGCCATTGCCATCATCGAGCCCGGCATGTTCTTGTCGCAGCCCCCGACGCAGACGACGCCATCCATGCACTGTCCCATCACGGCGACCTCGATCGAGTCGGCGATAACCTCGCGCGACACCAGCGAATATTTCATGCCTTCGGTGCCCATGCCGATGCCGTCGGTCACCGTCGGGAAACCGAAGACCTGCGGCTTCGCACCGGCTGCAGCCAGCGCCGCCATCGCGCGGTCGACCAGCGGCTGGATCCCGGCATTGCAGGGATTCATCGTGCTGTGGCCGTTGGCCACACCGACGATGGGCTTGTCGAAATCGCCGTCGCCGAAGCCTACGGCGCGAAGCATCGCGCGGTTAGGCGAGCGGGCGACTCCCTGGGTGATGATGCGGCTGCGTCGGTTGTTGGACATGGCGTCTCGAGAATCCTGATAGGGGGGTGTCGATATACGGCGCCGCAGTCGCTTCGCGCGAGTGCGGTGCGGATGCGTCAGCGCCTCGGTGCGGCGATCGCGGCGCGTCGGGCCTGCAGTATCCCGGACAAAATGAGCGCCATGCCGACCAGATGCTGCCAACCCGGCCGCTCGCCGAGAAAGGCGATAGCGAGCAGGCTTCCGAACAGCGGCACCAGGTGGATGAACAGGCTCGCGTGGACGGGGCCGACCCGATCGATCGCGTTGTTGTAGCAAAGCGTCGCGGCAAGGCTGGAGAACAGCGCGAAATAGCCGATCGCCGCCAGTGCCTGCCACGACAGGTCGGGCGTTGCCGACACGGCGCGATCGATCAGGAAGAACGGCGTTGCGATCAGCGTGCCGATTGTGCCGGTGACGAACACATAACCAAGCGGCGAGAGATTGGCTGGGCGATAGCGGAGCAGTACCGCGTAGAAGCCCCAGATGAACAGCGCGATCAGCATGATCAGGTCGCCGACATTCGGCGCCAGCGTGAATAGCGCGCCAGGATGGCCGTGCGCGACGATGAACAGCACGCCGACCAGCGAAGTCAGGAAGCCCAGCAGCGCACGCGTCGGCGGCAAGTGCCTGAGCAGGATCCACGACGCGACCATGACCCAGATCGGGATCGTCGAGTTCAGCAGCGTGGTGTTGGTCGCCGTCGTGTAGTGGAGTGACCAGTAGGTGAGCGCGTTGTAAAGCCCGGTGCTCATTACGCTCAGCAGCAGCAGAATCCGCCACGATCGAAACAGCTGCGTCCGCTTGGCGAGCACTTCACGCCAACAGAAGGGTGCCAGGACGGCCATCACGATGACCCATCGCCAGTACGACAGGCCTATCGGCGACATCGCGTCGGCGACGGCGCGGCCGATGACCATGTTGCCGGCCCAGAACAGCGAGGTCAGCGACAGCAGCGTCGCCGGGTGATAGCGGTCGAGAATCGAGGTACGCATCGGTAGGGCCATCGCCGGCTTTTATAGCGCGCGGAGTCTAATACTGTCCAATACACTTTATCGCTATAATTGATGCATTAAAGGTATCAATGCCGGACCTCCGCCGCCTGCGCTACTTCGTGGCCGTCGCCGAGTCACTGCACTTCGGGCGCGCCGCGGCACGCCTGCACATGTCGCAGCCGCCGCTGTCGCGTCAGATCCAGCAACTCGAGCGTGAGATCGGCGTGCTGCTGTTTCGCCGCAGCAAGCGTCGGGTCGAATTGACCGACGCCGGGGCCTATCTGCTGGATCAGGCGCGCGGAATGCTGGCCGATGCCGAGACGCTCGCCGTCCGGACGCGGCGGGTCGAGTCCGGAGAGACGGGGCGATTGACGCTCGGTTTCATCAGCACCGTCGATTACAGCATCCTGCCGGGACTGCTCAGCGCCTATCGCGCAGCGCATCCGGGCGTGACGCTCGAGTTGCGCGAGCTGACCAGCGACGTCCAGTTGCGCGAGCTGCACGAGGGGCGCATCGACGCGGGCATGCTGCTTGCGCCGGTCGACGATCCCGCGCTTGCGATGCTGCCGCTGCTGCGCGAGCCGCTGGTTGCCGCCTTGCCGGCAGACGATCCTCTGGCGCGATCGCGCGCGGCGCTTTCGCTGGCCTCGCTGGCGGACAGACCGTTCGTCATCTTTCCCCGTTCCGCCGCAGCAGGGCTGTACGACGCGATCATCGAATTTTGCCGGCGGTGCGGCTTCACGCCGCGCATCGCGCAGGAAGCGATCCAGATGCAGACGATCGTCAGTCTCGTTTCCGCCGGCCTCGGCGTCGCCCTGGTGCCGGCGTCGCTGTGCCACATGCGTCGCCGCGGCGTCGTCTACCGCCGGCTGCGAGAGGATTCGCCGCTGCTGACGGTGCTGCTCGCGTGGCGGGCGGCCAACCGCAGCGCATGCCTCTCGCAGTTTGTAGCCACGGCGCGCGCGTCGGTCCGCGGAGCGGCGCGGCGGGTAGCTGCGGCGGCAATGTCATAATCGCGCGATGCTGGTCCACCCGCAATTCGATCCAGTCGCCATCCATCTGGGCCCTCTTGCGGTGCGCTGGTACGGGCTCATGTACCTGGTCGGATTCGTGCTGTTCGTGATCTTGGGCAAGATACGGGCACGGCAAAACCTCCTCACCGGCTGGCACCCGCGCGACGTCGACGACATGCTGTTCTACGGCGTGTTCGGCGTGATCCTGGGCGGCCGTCTCGGCTACATCCTGTTCTACAAGCCGATGTACTACCTGGCGCATCCGATGGAAACGCTCGCCCTCTGGCAGGGAGGCATGAGCTTTCACGGCGGCTTCCTGGGCGTTCTTATCGCGCTCCTGGTGTACGCCAGGATTCGGCACAAGCGTTGGCTGGACGTGACCGACTTCGTCGCGCCGCTGATTCCCCTGGGGCTCGCGTTCGGACGGCTGGGCAACTTCATCAACGGCGAGCTCTGGGGACGGGTCACCGATCCGGGAGCGCCGTGGGCGGTCCTGTTTCCGCAGGCCGCGGACGAGGACAAAGCCTGGATGGCCTCGCACGCGCAGCAAGCGCTCGCTCGCAGTCTTGCCGAGGCGTACGAGCGCACCGGCATGCTGCCACGCCATCCCTCGCAGCTCTATGAAGTCGGGCTGGAGGGACTCGCGCTGTTCGCGCTACTCTGGCTATACGCTCGTCACAGGCGGCCGCTGGGCGCAGTGTCGGGCCTGTTCCTCGTCGGCTACGGCGCCTTCCGTTTTATCGTCGAGTTCGCGCGCGAGCCCGACAACTTCCTGGGACTTCTGGCGCTCGGATGGTCGATGGGACAGTGGTTGTCGCTGCCGATGATCGTCGCGGGCGTCGCGTTGATGGTCTGGGCGTACGCCCGGGCCCGGCGGATGGAGCAGACGATTATCGGTTAGGGCGGCACACGCCCCGATCGGGACTAGTCGATGCGCCGGTAGTCGCCGTCGAGCGGATCGCCGAATGCGCTGCCCGCGCTCTGGGTCGCAAGGCGGCGGCCCAGATTGATCGGCAACAGCAAGAGCGCGATCGCGAGCACGTCGGACAGGATCCCCGGAAGGATGAACAGCATCCCGGCGAGCACCTTGCGGCCGCTGTCGACCAGCCCGCGCATCAGAGGTTGATCGCCGCGCAGCGCGCCCAGCGTCCGGGCGCGGAAGCCGCCGCGCTCGTGGCGCAGCAGCAGCGTGCCAACGGCGGCGGACGCCAGCAGCCATACCAAAGTCGGGATGCCGGTCCAGCGCGCGAAGCGCATCGTGACCATCAGGTCGATGACCGGGAAAGACAGTAAAATGAACAGCACGATAAAGCGCATGGAGGCTCCTTGTCGCCGGCCGCGGCTCCGGAGAGGCCCGCACACGGGCCCGGGGCATTGATCCTGGTGCTGACCACGCTGCCGGAACGATTCGCGGCGGAAGCACTGGCACGCGAACTGCTTGAAGCCCGGTTGGCGGCGTGCATTCACGTCGGCGCGACGTTGCGCTCACTGTACCACTGGCGTGGAGAAATCGAAACGGCCGAGGAAACGCAACTGGTAATCAAGACGCGCGACGCCCTTTACGCGCCGCTGGAGGCCGCGATCCTGGCGCGCCATCCCTACGAACTTCCGGAGATTGTCGTTGTCCCGATCAGCCATGGACTTCCAGCCTATTTGCAGTGGATCGCGGCCGAAACCTCGCCTTAGCATGATTGAGCGCGCGGCGAGGGCGCTGGCGTTCGGCGCGGCGCTGGCGCTCGCCTTGCCGGCTCTTGGCCAGGTCCATCCGCTGTCGCCGGACAAGGCCTTTCTTTTCTCGGCCAAGGCGCTGGATGCGCAGACGGTCGAAGCGCGCTTTACCATCGCCGACGGCTATTACCTGTACCGCGACAAGATCCATTTCGCGATCGACCCGGCGAGCGGGGCGTTGCTGACGCCGGCGTTGCCCGCTGGCAAGATCAAGCAAGATGAGTTTTTCGGTCGGGTCGAGACCTACCGCGGCAGCGTGACGGTCAATCTGGCGGTCCGGAATTTCACCCCCGGCAAGCCGCTGATCATTCATGCCGAGTCGCAAGGCTGCGCGGACATCGGCATCTGCTATCCGCCGACGACGCAAACGGCGACCGTGGCGTTTCCCGCGGGCAGCGTCGTTCCAGGCGGCGCCGAGCCGCCGAAAAAGACCTGGTTCAATTGAGAAAACTGCACGGTAAGCAAGCGCTCGCTATCACTCCAGATGGCGCTGCGGCTTCGTAATCGCCTCGCTTTCGGCACGGTCGCGCTTCTCGCCCTCGCTGCCGGAATCGGTCTCGCCCTGTTCGATCGCACGCCGACCGACACCACCGCCCTCTTGGCGATGTCATTGCCGGACTCCGCCGGGCAACCCCAACCGCTGGCGCAGTGGCACGGCAAGGTTCTGGTCGTCAACTTCTGGGCGACGTGGTGTGCCCCATGCCGCGAAGAGATGCCGGAATTCGTCCGGCTGCAGAACGAATATGGCGCTAAAGGACTGCAAATCGTCGGTATCGCCGTCGATAATGGTGACAAAGTGCAGCAATTTGCCAAAGAGATCGGATTGAATTATCCGGCGCTGATCGGAGGGTTCGGCGCAATGGACCTTTCGAAGGACCTGGGTAACGATTTGGTCGCTTTGCCGTTCACTCTGGTCCTCGACCGGCAGGGGAAGGTCGCCTACACGCACCTGGGCCCGGTCAAACCCGACAAGTTTCGGAGTGTGATCACCAAGCTGCTTTGATCGCTGCCGCTGGGCGGAACGCCCTGCGCTCGGCTGGACGCTCCTCGCAGAACCCTGGGCGCCGGCGGCAGGGGCCCATCGAGCTTCCAAGTCAAAACCGGCCAAACACTGGACAACGTGAGGCTATCTCCTGCAAACTCGCCGTCTACGAGGGTAAGGGGGCCGCCGATTCATGGCTGGACAAAAGCGCACAAGCGCTAAGCCGGCAAACAAGGTCCGCCGGTTGGGCAGCGACACTGCAGTGCTGGTGCTGCATGGGCCGAACCTGAATCTCCTCGGCACGCGGGAGCCGGCAGTCTACGGGCGCGACACGCTCCGGGACATCAATGCCCGGCTCGAGACGCACGCGCGAGCGGCCGGTATTCGGCTGCTGACATTCCAGAGCAACCACGAAGGCGCGCTGGTCGATCGGGTTCAGGCCGCCCGCAACGAGTCTGTGCGCTACGTATTGATCAATCCGGCGGCGTTTACCCATACCAGTGTCGCGCTGCGCGACGCACTCGCGGCAGTGGCAATTCCCTATATCGAAATCCACCTGTCCAACGTCCATGCTCGCGAGCCCTTCCGCCATCACTCGTATTTCTCGGACAAGGCAGTGGGCACGATCGTCGGCCTGGGATCGCTGGGATACGAGCTCGCGCTCCAATTTGCGCTGCGCCAGCTCAAGGCGAGCTAGCCCCTAAGCCCGACGGACACGCGATGGATCTGCGCAAACTCAAGACATTGATCGAGCTGGTTGAAAGCTCGGGCATCGCGGAGCTCGAAATCGCCGAGGGCGAGGAGCGGGTCCGGATCACGCGCGCGCTGGCGCCTGCCGCCCATCACCACCCGCTGCCGGCGCAGCATGCGAGCCCGATGCCGATGTCCCACGTGCCTGTGCCGGCGGTGGTGCAGGAACCCGAAGGCCACACGATCAAATCCCCGATGGTCGGGACTTTCTATCGCTCCGCCTCCCCCGGCGCCAAAGCCTTTGTCGACATCGGCGACAGCGTGCAGGTCGGCGATCCGCTTTGCATTATCGAGGCGATGAAGCTGATGAACGAGATCGAGGCCGACCGGGCCGGCGTGGTCAAGGCGATCCTGGCCGAGAACGGGCAGGCCGTGGAATACGGCCAGCCTTTGGTGATCATCGGCTGACGTCGACTCTGCCGGCGCCCGATTCGCTCGACGGCGAATCGCGCCGACCGCGTCGCGCCTGTCTATTCTCCGCCCGTGGCAACCAAATCCGCCGGACAGCTGTTCGACAAGGTGCTGATCGCCAATCGCGGTGAAATCGCGTTGCGCATCCAGCGCGCGTGCCGCGAGATGGCCATCAAGACCGTCGTCGTCCATTCGGAAGCCGACGCGGACGCCAAGTACGTGCGCCTGGCCGACGAGTCGGTATGCATCGGCCCGCCGCCGTCGGCGCAGAGCTATTTGAACATCCCTGCGATCATCAGCGCGGCCGAAGTCACCGACGCGCAGGCGATTCATCCCGGCTACGGCTTTCTGTCGGAAAACGCCGACTTTGCCGAGAAAGTGGAAAAGAGCGGCTTCGTCTTTATCGGTCCGCGGCCCGAAACCATCCGGCTGATGGGCGACAAGGTCAACGCCAAGATCGCGATGGCCAAGGCCGGCATCCCCTGTGTCCCGGGCTCCGAAGGCGCGCTGCCCGACGACTCGAAGGAAATCGTCAAGATCGCCCGGGCCGTGAAGTATCCGGTGATCATCAAGGCCGCCGGCGGCGGCGGCGGTCGCGGCATGCGGGTCGTGCATACCGAGGCCGCGCTGCTTCCCGCGGTGAGCCTGACCCGGTCGGAAGCGGGCGCGGCGTTCGGCAACCCGACCGTGTATCTGGAAAAGTATCTGGACAAGCCGCGTCACATCGAAATCCAGGTGCTGGCCGACGAGCACAAGAACACCGTCTATCTGTTCGAGCGCGACTGCTCGATGCAGCGCCGCCATCAGAAGATCATCGAGGAGGCGCCCGCGCCGGGGATCGCGCTGCGGTTGCTGACGCGCATCGGCGAGCGCTGCGCTGAAGCGTGTCGCAAAATCAACTACCGCGGCGCGGGCACGTTCGAGTTCCTGTATCAGGACGACGAATTCTTCTTCATCGAAATGAACACGCGCATCCAGGTCGAGCATCCGGTGACCGAGTTGATCACCGGCATCGATATAGTCCAGCAGCAGATCCGCGTCGCCGCCGGCCAGCGGCTGACAATCCGGCAGCGCGACGTCGTCCGGCGCGGGCACGCGATCGAATGCCGGATCAACGCCGAGGATCCGGACACGTTCGCGCCTTCGCCGGGGAGGATCACTTCGTATCACGCGCCGGGCGGGCCGGGCATACGAGTCGATTCGCACGTCTATCACAATTATTTCGTGCCGCCGAACTACGACTCGATGATAGGCAAGGTGATCGCGTACGGCGATACCCGCGAACAGGCGATCGCCCGCATGCGCGTCGCGCTGTCGGAAATGGTCGTCGAGGGCATCAAGACCAATATTCCGCTGCATCAGGAGCTGCTGCTCGACGATTCGTTCCTTCGCGGCGGGACCACGATTCACTATCTCGAGCAGCGGATGGCCAAGCGCAAGCAGACAGCATAGGCCGAGCTCGCCGATGCCGTTTGTCGCAGTGCGCTTCGATGCGCCGGCCGCAACCGCCGAGGCCTGGTCCGACGCGATGCTCGCCGCCGGCGCCGCATCGGTCGATGCCGCAGATGCGCACGCCGGCAGCAGCGACGAGACGCCGCGCTACGGCGAGCCGGGAGATACCGGCAGTCTGTGGGCGCTGTGCCGGTTGACCGCGCTGTTCGCCGCGGATGCCGATGTCGAAGCCAGCGTTCGCCGCGCCGCAAGGGCGCTCGGCCTCGCGACGCCGACATTCACCCTGGAAACCTTGTCCGAGCAGGATTGGGTGCGACGCACGCAGGCGCAGTTCGGGCCGCTGCAGATTGCCGATCGCCTGTGGGTCATACCCTCGTGGTGCGAGCCGGTCGATCCGCAGGCGATCAATCTCGAGCTCGACCCCGGCCTGGCGTTCGGCACCGGCAGCCACCCGACGACGCGCCTTTGCCTGCGCTGGCTTGCCGCGCACCTCGAGCCCGGACAGTCGGTGCTCGATTACGGTTGCGGCTCGGGCATTCTCGCCATCGCCGCGGCCAAGCTCGGCGCGGCGGCAGTTACCGGAACCGACGTCGACCCGCAGGCGATCGAAGCCAGCCGCGCCAATGCCGCGCGCAATGGCGTCCGCGCGCAGTTCATGCTTCCCGATGCGCTTGCGCCGGACAAGGTCGACATCGTCGTCGCCAATATCCTGGCAAACCCGCTGCGGCTGCTCGCGCCGGCGCTTGCGGCACGTGTCCGGAACGGCGGCGCGATCGTGCTTTCGGGCATACTCGAAGACCAGGGCGCCGTCGTGAGCGGGGCGTATCGCCGATGGTTTAAACTCGGCGCATGGGGGACCGACGACGGATGGGTTGCATTGACCGGTCGGCGGGACATGAGGGCGATGAGGTCGAGGCGTGATCGTGGCTGAGGAAAAATACACGCGCTGCCCCGGCTGCAAGACGATTTTCCGCGTGAGCTCGCAGCAGCTCGCGATGCGCGAAGGGCAGGTCCGTTGCGGGCATTGCCGCACGGTATTCGACGGCGAGCTCGCATTGGTTTCGCTGGCGCCACGTCTGCGCGGGCCCGACGACGAGGCGCAACTCTCCGAAGCGGAGCTCGGGCCGCCGACGGTAACATTGCGCAACGCCCAGGCGCTCTCACCCGTCGACGAGGAAACCGACGATCGCCGCGAGCCGGCGGTGGGCGACGGCGCGAATCCAGCGGCCTCGATCGATCCCGAGCTTGCTTACGCCTCGCGTTTCTCGGCGTCCAAAACGCGGCAGCGCTTGCGGCTCCCGGGCTGGGCGTATGGCCTGCTGATTCCGGTGCTGCTGGTCGTCCTCGGCGCGCAGGCCCTGTTCCATTTCCGCGACGCCATCGCCGCTCACTGGCCGCAGACCAAGCCCGCGCTGATCCGGCTTTGCGCCCTCGCCGATTGCCAGTTGAAGCCGCTGCAGGACATCTCCGGGCTGTCGATCGAGGCCTCCGACCTGCAGGCGGATCCGGCGCACAAGGGCTTGCTGATTCTGTCGGCAACGATACGCAACCGTGCCGCGCATGCGCTGGGCTACCCGTATCTGGAGCTGACCTTGTCCAATGCGCAGGATCAGATCGTGGTTCGCCGGGCGTTTGCGCCGGGCGAATACTTGAGCGGCGCCGCGAACCTCGAGGGCGGCATCGCCGGCAACGCGGAGTTGACTGTCAAGCTGTTCATCGACGCGAGCACGACCTCGCAAGCCGGCTACCAGGTCTACCTGTTCTATCCCTGAACCCAGGGCAGGCCGGCCTTGCGCCAGCCGCCCAGGTTTCCGCGGTGTCCGTCGGCGTCCTTGTTGCCCTCGAATCCTTCCAATACATTGAACGCACGCGTGTATCCGGCCGCTGTCGCCGCGCGCGCGGCGCTGTCCGAACGATGGCCACTGCGGCACAGAAACAGGACCGGCGCGCCGGTTTCGCCGACCGCCCGGCGCAGCTCATCGACGAACTGCGGATTGCGCGTGCCGTCGGGATAGGTAGTCCATTCGATCAGCACGCTGCCCGGGACACGGCCGACGTAGTCCCATTCCGCGCGCGTACGAACGTCGATCAGCCGTGCCGCGGGGTCCGACTCGAGCAATGCCATCGCTTCGGCGGGCGTCACGGCACCGAAATAGGGCAACGAGGCGTCGGCCGCACGACGATGCCCGGCCGCCAGCGCCGAATCGGCGGCGTCGCTCATCGCGAGCGCTCGCCGGGCGTGACGCGGTATGTTTGTCGGCAACCGCGGGGCCCGCACTCGGGGCAGGGGGAAGTGATCTGGCGCATCCGAAAAGTATAGCGCGGCCGGTCCCTTCGGACCCGGCGCGAGCCGCCGCCGCGCGCGTCGCACCATACCGTGGCAGGCGAGCCCCGGCGGGAATCGATTTGGTGCGGCGACGCCGGCGACCGGACGGTCCAGCCCCGTAAACCCTTGTTCCGCCCGGTGCCAAGGGCCGCTGCTTATGGCATAGTTTCTGCTTTTTGATGCGCTGCGAAACACGCCGCTTCGGCGCAGCAAATTCAATCGCTTCGCCCATTCCAAGGAGAACCCATGGCTGCATCCGCCGACGTACTGAAAATGATCAAGGACAAGGACGTCAAGTTCGTTGATCTTCGCTTTACCGACACGCGCGGCAAGGAACAGCATGTGCAGGTCCCGGCGAAGCAATTCACGCAGGACAAGTTCGACAGCGGCCACGCCTTCGACGGCTCCTCGATTGCCGGCTGGAAAGGGATCGAAGCCTCGGACATGCTGTTGATGCCCGATGCCGACAGCGTGCGCATCGATCCGTTCACCGAAGAGATCACGCTCAACGTCACCTGCGACGTCGTCGAGCCCACCGATGGCAAGGGTTACGATCGCGATCCGCGCTCGCTGGCCAAGCGCGCCGAGGCGTATCTGAAGTCGACCGGGCTGGGTGACACCGCATATTTCGGTCCCGAGCCGGAATTCTTCATTTTCGACTCGGTGACCTGGCACGTCGATATGTCGGGTTGCGCCGTCAAGATCGAGTCGGAAGAAGCGCCGTGGTCGACCGGAAGGACCGATTTCGAAGGCGGCAACTCGGCGCATCGCGCGCCGGTCAAGGGTGGCTATTTTCCGGTGCCGCCGGTCGACTCGCTGCAGGACATCCGCAACGCGATCTCGCTCTCGCTCGAGGAGCAGGGCGTCGAGGTCGAGGTGTTCCACCACGAGGTCGCCGCCGCGGGCCAGTGCGAAATCGGCACCAAGTTCAACAGCCTGGTCAAGCGCGCCGACTGGATGCAGATCCTCAAGTACACGGTGCACATGGTCGCCCACACCTACGGCAAGACGGCGACGTTCATGCCGAAGCCCATCGTCGGCGACAACGGCTCGGGCATGCATGTGCATCAGTCGGTGTGGAAAGGCGGCCAGAATCTGTTTGCCGGCAACGGCTACGCCGGATTGTCCGAGTTCGCGCTGTTCTACATCGGCGGCGTGATCAAGCATGCGAAGTCGCTCAATGCGATCACCAACCCGGGCACGAATTCGTACAAGCGCCTGGTGCCGGGGTTCGAGGCGCCGATCAATCTCGCCTACTCGGCGCGCAACCGCTCGGCCGCGTGCCGGATTCCGTACGTCAGCAATCCGAAGGGGCGGCGGGTCGAGGTGCGATTTCCCGACCCGACGGCGAATCCGTACCTCTGCTTCGCCTCGCTGTTGATGGCCGGCCTCGACGGTGTGCAGAACAAGATCCATCCGGGCGACCCGATCGACAAGAACCTCTACGATCTGCCGCCCGAAGTCGCCGCCAAGGTCCCGCATCCTTGCGCGTCGCTTGACGAAGCGCTCGACAACCTCGATCGCGACCGCGAGTACCTGACGCGCGGCGGCGTGTTTTCCAACGACATGATCGACGCTTACATCGCGCTCAAGATGGAGGAGGTCACGCGTTTCCGCATGACTACGCATCCGATCGAATTCGACATGTATTACAGCTCCTGACGGAGGACTGGACCGGACGGGCGGGCGGCGGCCGACTGCCGGTTTTGCTACACTGCGCCGATGACCCGGTGCTCGTTCTCCCCTGCGCTCGCACGCGTCGCCGCGATCGGCTGCTGCTCCGCGTTCGCGTGGATGTGCTCGACCGTGCAAGCCGCGCTCTCCGATCGCGCGAGCGATGCCGGCTGCTCGTCCAAGCCGACGCTGGTCGAAGGCAGCGTGTACAAGTGCACGACACGCTCGGGCAACATTGCTTACTTCAACGTTCCGGGCGCGGTCGCTTCGACGACCAGGTCGCCGACACCTGCAGGGTTCCCGAAGGTCGACGCCGGAACGCAAAAGGGCCGCGACATTCTGCGCAACAAGGTCCTGACCGACGAGCTTGCTACCGAGGAAAAACTGCTTGCCGAAGCGCGAGCGGCGTACGGAGATGGCACGCCGCCGCCGCTGCCCGATGAAAAAGCCAATGCGCAGAAGTACGCCGATCGGCTCGCTCGCCTTCGCCAGACCGTAGCGCTGCACGAGAAGAACATCGAGGCTTTGAAAAGAGAGCTGGCTGCATCGCGGTGACCTCGTGTGGCCGAAGCCGAGCCCGCTCGGCCGGCGCGGGCGCGGAACTTGCTACTATCGCATACCTGTTGCACGGGTTTGCGATGTCCGGGCCGCCGCCTTTTCCCACTGCTGACGAAACGCCGCCCTCCTGCTTCGGTCTGGAGCTGCTGGCCACCGCGGTCGTGCTGCTCGATGGCGATCTCGACATACGCTACGTCAATCCGGCAGCGGAAAATCTATTCGAGCTGTCGAAGCGCCAGCTGACCGGCCATTCGGCGAAGTCGGTGTTCGGCGATGCGCAGGCACTGTTCCAGGCGATCGACAAAGCGCTGGCCAACGGCGCGTCATACACCGAGCAGGAACTCGAGATCGGTATCGGAGGCAAGGCGCGCCTGCACCTTTCATGTACCGTTTCGATCGTCGATGTTCCCGGCGCGATCCTGCTGCTGGAATTCCGTCACATCGACCAGCAGCTGAAGATCGCGCGCGAGGAGCGCCTGCTCGAGCAGCAGCAGGCGAATCGCGACCTGATTCGCAGCCTGGCGCACGAGATCAAGAATCCGCTTGGCGGAATCCGCGGCGCGGCGCAATTGCTGGAGCGCGAGCTCGACCGCCGTCCGCTGCGCGAATACACGCAGGTGATCATCGGCGAGGCTGACCGCCTTCAGGCTCTGGTCGACCGGCTGCTGACGCCGCACCGGATGCCGAAGTACCAAAGCGTCAACATTCACGAGATTCTGGCGCGTGTGGGCACGGTGGTGCAGGCGGAATTTCCGCGAATCGCGATTCTTTCCGATTTCGACATCAGCCTGCCCGAGTTCGAGGGCGATCCCGAGCAGCTGACGCAGGCGATATTCAATGTCGTCCGCAACGCGGCACAGGCGCTCGAGGGTGTGCTCGGCGTGCCGCAGATCCGCCTGACGACCCGCGTCGCGCGCGGCGTGACGCTGGCCAAGCGGCGGTACCGGCTGGCGCTGGCGCTGCTGGTCGAGGACAACGGTCCGGGCGTTCCCGAATCGATCCGTGACCGGATCTTCTTTCCGCTCGTATCCGGTCGTGAGGGCGGCAGCGGACTCGGGCTGACGATCGCGCAAACCTTCGTCACCCAGCACAACGGCGCGATCGAATGCGAAAGCGTTCCCGGACATACGACGTTCACCATTTTGCTGCCGCTGGAGTTCAGCCGCGGTAGCGCGTAGATTGTGAGAGATGCGATGCTCGCTAATGACCCGATTGCGATGACCCGCGGCGAACCGGCGGCAGCCGTATGGATCGTCGACGACGATCGCTCGATTCGCTGGGTGCTCGAGAAGGCGCTCTCCCGCGAGGGCATTGCGTTCCGGTCGTTCGCCTCGGCGCAGGAAGCCACGCAGGCGCTGCAGCACGACCAGCCGCAGGTGCTGGTCTCCGACATCCGGATGCCCGGCGAAACCGGCCTCGAGCTGCTGGCCAGCATCAAGGCGCGGCACCCGCGGCTGCCGGTGATCATCATGACCGCGTATTCGGATCTCGACAGTGCCGTATCGGCGTTTCGCGGCGGCGCGTTCGAATACCTACCCAAGCCATTCGACGTCGATCACGCGGTCGCGCTGATCCGCCGCGCCAGCGCCGATGTCCCAGCGACGACGGCCCCGGCGAGCGTCGGCGGCGATGACGCCGAAATGCTGGGGCAGGCGCCGGCGATGCAGGAAGTTTTTCGCGCGATCGGACGCCTGTCGCATTCGCATGCGACGGTGCTGGTCACCGGAGAGTCGGGCACCGGCAAGGAGCTGGTCGCACGCGCGCTGCACCGGCACAGTCCGCGTGCTTCAGCGCCGTTTGTCGCGATAAACACCGCGGCCATCCCGAAGGACCTGCTGGAATCCGAATTGTTCGGGCACGAGCGCGGCGCATTCACCGGCGCGCAAAGCGCCCGCCGGGGCCGCTTCGAGCAAGCCGAAGGCGGCACGCTTTTCCTCGACGAGATCGGCGACATGCCTCCGGACCTGCAGGTGCGCCTGCTCCGCGTGCTTTCCGACAGCGAATACTACCGGGTCGGCGGCCACGCTCCGCTAAAGGCCAATGTGCGCATCATCGCGGCGACGCACCAGAATCTGGACGAGCGCGTGCGGCAGGGCCTGTTTCGCGAAGACCTGATGCATCGGCTCAACGTCGTGCGTCTGCGCCTGCCGCCGCTGCGCGAGCGCGGCGAGGATATCGCGCCGCTAGCGCGGCATTTCCTGCGCAATAGCGCGCGTGAGCTCGCCGTCGAGCCGAAGCAGCTGACCGATGCGGCATTGAAACTGCTGGCGGCCTTCGAATTCCCCGGCAATGTTCGCCAGCTCGAAAATATCTGCCACTGGCTGACGGTCATGGCGCCTGGGCAGCGCATCGATGCGGCCGATCTGCCGCCGGATGTTCGCAGCGCATTGGGCGCGAGTGCGCCTGACAGCGAAGGCAATTGGCAGCAGGCGCTCGATCGAGAGCTGGCGCAGGCGCTCGCGCGCGGCGAGCGCTCCGTGGCTGACAGGCTGGAAAAGGAATTCGAGCGCACGCTGATCGTGCGCGCACTCGCCCACACCGGTGGACACCGGATGGAAGCGGCGCAATGGCTGGGCTGGGGACGAAACACGCTGACGCGCAAGATCCAGGAACTGAAGCTCGACGTCGACAAACACTGACGTGGCGCATCAGGCCGGATAGGACAGGGCGGTCCGCGGCGGCCTAGCGTCGCCGCATCCAGAAGCTGCCGCCTCTGTACCCGGCTCCATCGGGATTCGCCAGGGCGGCGATGACGAGCACGGGATAACGCCAGAAAGCGTACGAGCAGCCGAACAGCACTTCGAATCCGCTGCTGTGCATCAGCAGCGCGCGCAGCAGGTATTGCTCATTCCAGCTTCGATTCTCGCCGAGCACCCAGTCCGGCGGGTAGTCGTGCGGCAGAAAGATGTCGTGCAGGTGGACCAGTACGCCCGCGGCGAGCTCGGACAGAATCTGAACATGGCTCGCGTCGTTGAAGTCGATCCCGGAAATGTCCGGTCGATCCGGCCAGACGCGCGTCTGCGCGATCGTCGCCGGATTGACGACCGGCGAATAGAAGTGTCCCGCTGGAAACGCAGTCTCTGCTCCACCCAACGCACGCAGCCGCCTTCTGATCCTGCGCAGCAGGCCGGGCTCATAGCGATCGACCCGCTTCCGCTGCGTGTCGGAGCTGGGGCATCGTGCCGGTGCAACAGTCGTCGAAACCGAACCAACCCGGCACCAGGACCAGAAGGCCATCGACGCTGCCGACGCCGTCATCGGGTCCGGCGCGAAACGGCACGATGCCGGGCGGCCGCAATACGTACAGCGCTTCCGGATCGAGTCGGCCGGCGGCGAGCGCCTGCTCCCGCTTGACCGTAGCGCCGGCGACACGCTCGAGCGCGAGGCGAGCAAACGAGCCGATGTTGATGCGCATGCCGTGATCGGCGGCGAACAGGGCTATGGCGCTGAAATCCGGCGGCACCGGCAATGACGGAACGAACAGGATCATCTTGTAGTGTCGCGCCGCCGCGGCCCAGAATGGCGACGGCAGCGGATCGGCGCGCTGCGCGGGCTCGATAATGAAATGCTGCCGAAAATAAGCATTGAGCGCGAGGTAGCGTGGCGACAGGTCGGCGATCTGAAGCGCCAAGCCGACCGCCAGTACCAGCCTCGCTGCAGGCGCGGTCAAGTTTCGCACGATGATTGCCGCCATGGCCAGCATCAGCGCGTAGTAGCCGACCCAGAGCAGCCGTCCCGACGCACGGACCATGGCGACCAGCTCGAGGATCCGGTCCGGCAGTGGCGCGATGAACAATAGGCGGTCGCCCCATGCGACCTGATTGGACAACGCGATCGCCCAGAGCAGCAATGCGACGGCGGCGAGCGGCAGATAGCGGCGCGCCGCACGACCCGGCGGCTTCCGCCACAACGCGTAGGCCGCGATCGGCGCCATCGCGAGCACCCCGAAGCCGAGATAGCCGTAGCCTTCGAAATCGGACCCGGCGATGACCGGCAGCCCCGGCAGGAAACGCGAGCCCCACATGGGATTCCAGAGAGAATTCAGGTTGGCGGCATAGCGCCCGTAATACTCGATGCCGCCGGAAAACGCCTTGGTCGGAATCGCGAAATAGCCGGCACCCCACATCGTTGCCAGCAGCGCCGCGCCGATCACCAGCGTCGAGCGCATCGTGTCGGCGGTTGTAGCCGTGCGATCGATCCAGCGCCGCCGCGCCGCATCCGCGAACGCGACCGCGAGCACCATGTACAGCAGGTAGGCGTGGATCAGCGCGACGCCGCAGATCAACACGCACCACGACGCCGTCGCGAGTCGCGTTGGCGCGCGCAAGTACAGATAGAGCGCCGCCAGCACGAGCCAGTGGGCCATCAGCGCGTAGTGACCGATCGCGCGGTCCGGCAGCAACGGGCTCAGGACGAACAGCGTGGTGATGATGAGCCGCGGTACGACGAGGCGCGTCGCCATGCCGGACAACAGCCAGGCAAAGACCGCCTGCAGGACGTAGCAGGCGAGCATCCACAAGCCGAAATACTGGAATTTGTCGGGCAGCGCAGCACGCACCAGCTTGAACAGCAACGCGAGCAGGGGGATCGAATCGGTGAAGACAATCGAGCTCCCCATTTCCATGCCGTAATTCGTTGCCGCGCCCGGCGGCAGATGCCAGTCCTCCAGGCGGAAAAAGTGCCAGCCGAGAAATTGGGTTGCCGGATCGGGCAGCCAGAACAGCCACCGGAAATAGAACGGGTCGAGCAGGCGCGGATCGAACAGCAGGAAGAACATGAGCGGACCCAGCAGCGCTGCGGTCACCGCCGGCGCGGCGCGGCTCATGCTCACCGTTAGCGCTTAAGTGAAGCTCAGGTCGGCGATCACCGGCGCGTGATCGGAAGGTTTCTCGCCCTTGCGCGCCTGGCGGTCGATCCGGCACCCGGTACACACCTTGGCCAGCGCCGGCGACAGCAGTACATGATCGATGCGCAGGCCATGATTCTTCGGAAACGCGAGCTGGCGGTAGTCCCACCAGCTGAACGTCTTCGGTGGCTGGTCGAACATGCGAAAGGCGTCGACGAGCCCCAGCTCCAGCCAACCGCTGAACATCGCGCGCTCGGGCCCGGAGCACATGATCTGATCGCGCCACAGGTCCGGATCGTGAACGTCGCGGTCCTCGGGCGCGACATTGAAGTCGCCGATCACCGCGAGCTGCGGATGTTGCTCGAATTCGCGGCGCAGGAACCGCGTCGCGGCGGCGAGCCAGTCGAGCTTGTAGCGATACTTTTCCGATCCGACGGCTTGGCCGTTGGGCACATACAGGCAGACGACGCGCACGCCATCGATCGTCGCGGCCAGCAAGCGTTTTTGCACATCGTCGTGATCGGGCAGCGCGGCGACCACTTCGGTGCCGGTCGTGCGGGAAAGAAGCGCGACGCCGTTGTACGTGCGCTGGCCGCAAAACTGCAGTGCGTATCCTGCGGCGGCAAGCTCCATGACTGGAAACTTGCCGTCTTCGAGCTTGGTTTCCTGCAGGCCGACGATGTCCGGTGCGTTCGCGGCAAGCCAGTCCAGCAGCCGCGGCAGCCGGACATTAAGCGAGTTGACGTTCCAGGTCGCGACCCGCAAGGTCACTGCGGGTACGAGCCTTTCGGCGCCACCTCGGGCGTGACGACCTGCGTGGTCTTGGTGTCAGACGCGGCCGGCGTCGGCGGCCGCCCGACCGCCGTCGTTCGCGGCGGCGGCGTCTTCGGATAGCCGGCATCGGAGAGCATGGCCTGCCACTTGGTCTCGTTGAAGCCGGTCGCCACCTGCTCGCCAACCTGCAGCGCCGGCGCCTCGAGCCCGTTGGTCAGGCGCTTCAGGCGATCGGCGCCGTCGCCCTGCGCGACGTCGACGACCGTGTGCGGCACGCCGCGTTTGTTCAGAAGGCCCTGCGCGGTGTCGCAGACGACCCCGCAGGAAAATGTGTACAAAGTGACCGGGAAGCGCTCCTGCGCCTGCTGCGTCGCAAACGACAATTCGCTGGTTTCGATGCTGTTGCGGCCTATGCGCTTGGCCTGCGCGTTTCTGGCGTCGGCCGGCGGCGGCTTGTCCGAATAGACGACGCGCCCCTCGGTGTCGAGGTAGCGATACACCTGCTGGGTTTGCGCGATCGCGCATGCGCTCGCCAGCAGCAGCAAGCCGGCGAGGCCCGCAGCGCAGCGTGCCGGCGTGGATGTCCTGCTCATCTTAAGCCTCCCTTGCTCGCATGCTATGACGCCAGCATACCACTATGCCGCAATAATGCACTGATTTCCGGCTTTCGGCCCCGAAACGCCACGAATGAGTCCAACGCCGGCCGGCTGCCGCCCCGGGCGAGGATCTCGTCGCGGAACCGCGCGCCGGCGGCCGCCGAAAGCACGCCTTCCTCCTCGAACAAGCTGTAGGCGTCAGCCGACAGGACTTCGGCCCATTTGTAGCTGTAATAGCCCGCGGCATAGCCGCCGGCGAAGACATGGCTGAAACCATGGGGCAGGCTGCGGTCGTAATCGGGACGGGGCACGACGGCCACTTCGCGACGCACCGACCAGGCGAGCGCCAGCGGCGAGACCGACCGGCCGGCGTCGTGGTGCACGCGCATGTCGAACAGGCCGAATTCGAGTTGCCGCACCGTCTGCAGGCCGCTCTGGAAATTCCTGGCCGCGAGCAGGCGGTCGAACAGCGCTCTGGGCAGCGGCTCACCCGTCTCGAAGTGCGCGCTCATCTGCTCGACCACCTCCCACTCCCAGCAGAAGTTCTCCATGAACTGGCTGGGCAACTCGACCGCATCCCACTCGACCCCTTCGAGGCCTGACGCGCCCGGCACATCGACGCGCGTGAGCAGCAGATGCAGCCCATGGCCGAATTCATGGAACAGCGTCGTCACCTCGCGATGCGTGAATAGTGCCGGCCTGCCGGCGACGGGGGCGGCGAAATTGCATACCAGGAAGGCCACCGGATGCTGAGCCCGGCCATTCGTGTGACGATACTTGATCGCGGCGTCCATCCACGCGCCGTCGCGCTTTCCCGGCCGCGCGTACAGATCCAGATAGAACTTTCCGACCGTCGCGCCGGTTCGATCGGTGAGCTCGAAAAAGCGCACGGCGGAATCCCATACCGGCGCCGTCGCGGCGCGTACCTTGATCCCGTACAAAGTCTCGACCACGCGAAACATGCCGGACAGCACGCGGTCTTCGGAAAAATATTGCTTCACCTCCTGGTCGGAATAGCTGTAGCGTGCCTGGCGCAGCTTTTCCGAGATATAAGGCAGATCCCAGGCGGCAAGCTCCGACAGTCCGAGCCTTTCGCGAGCGAATTCCGAAAGCTCGGCCATGTCCCGCTCGGCATAGGGCTTCGCCCGCCTCGCGAGATCGTGCAGGAAATCGATCACCTCGGCAGGCGAACGCGCCATCTTCGGAACCAGCGACACCTCGGCGTAGCTGTCGTAGCCAAGCAGCGCGGCGGCTTCGGCGCGCAGCGCCAGGATCTTGTCGACCAGCGGTCCGTTGTCCCATTCCGGTTTGCCGAATTCGCTGGCCCTCGTCGCATTGGCGCGGTAAAGCGTTTCGCGCAAGCCCCGATCGTCGGCGTATTGCAGCACCGGAAGGTAGGACGGCATATGCAAGGTGAGCTTCCAACCCGGCTTGCCATCGGCTTGCGCTGAAGCGCGCGCCGCAGCGACGACGTCGGCCGGCATGCCGGCCAGGCGAGATGCGTCCTCGACATAAAGAGAAAAGTCGTTGGTGGCATCGAGCACATTGTCGGCGAAGCGCGAGGAGAGGCTGGCGAGCTCTTCCTCGATCGCCTTGAAGCGCGCCTTCGGTGCGGCCGCCAGCTCCGCGCCCGACAGCCGGAAATCGCGCAGCGCATTGTCGACAACGCGGCGCCGGGCCGGATCGGCGGCGGCGAATCCGGGCGAGGCAGCAAGCGCGCGGTAGCGGCCGAACAGGCGCTCGTCCTGCCCGAGCTCGGTATGGAAGGCCGTCACCTTCGGCAGGGTTTCGTTGTATGCCGCGCGCAGCTCGGGCGTGTTGACGACGGCGTTCAGATGTCCGACCTGCGTCCAGGCGCGGTCGAGACGGTCGAGCGCATCGGACAACGGCTGCACAAAAGAATCCCAGGTCGGCGATCCGGGCGCGGTCGCGACGCGCTCTATCGTGGTGCGCGCCTCGCCGAGCAACGCAGCCAGTGCGGGCGCAACATGCTCTGCTCGGATGTCGGCAAAGCGCGGCAAGCCGGAAAAATCGAGCAGCGGATTGATCTCGGTAATCTGTGCAACGGTATTCATCGCAGGACCTTCTCGCTTGGCGGTGCCGCCAGTTGACCGTCGAGCTCTCTCAATTCGTCAGGCGTGCCGACATTCGCCCAGATGCCGTCGTAGCGTTCGCCGCTGACCCAGCCACGGGCGATCCAGTCGCGGTACAGCGGCAGCATCCTGATCTTTTCGCCGCGCGGCAGCGCTTCGAACAGCGCGCTTCGGTAGAGCGCGATGTTGCCGAACGTCAGTTGCGGGCGCGCGGCGAGCGAAAGCCTGCCGTCGACCAGCGCGAAGTCGCCGGCGCGATGGTAATCGGGATTCGGCACCATCACCATGTGCGCGTACGGAGCCTCACGTGTCGCCTTCATCGCGGCCAGACGCGGCAGCAGCGACGCATAGTCGTAGCCGGTGTAGATGTCACCGCTGACCACCAGCGTTACCTCGCGATCGAGGAGTTCGAGCGCGGTGGCGATCCCGCCACCGACCTCGAGCGGCTCGCCCTCGCGCGAGTAGCGGATCGTGGCGCCGAATCCGCGGCCGTCGCCGCAGGTCTTCTCGATCGCCGCGCCGAGGTGGGCGACGTTGATGACCAGATTGGCGAAGCCTGCGGCGACCAGGCGCTCGATCTGCCATACGATCAGCGGCTTGCCGCCGACGCAGAGAAGCGGCTTCGGCGTCAGATCGGACAGCGGGCGCATGCGCTCACCGCGGCCGGCCGCCAGGATCATGGCCGTCGGCGGCGAAGTGCCGTGATGGCGATCGATCGCGGCCTCCATCAGAACGTGTACCCGACCACCGGCTGCCTTCCTTCGAACTCGTCGAGCAATTGCAATAGCGGGCCGAGCGCCCGGTAGCGGTCGCAGGCGCGGCGCAGATAGCGCATGACGCGAGGCATGTCGGCGAGGTAGGCATGCTTGCCGTCGCGATATGCAAGTCGGGCGAAAATGCCCAGGATCTTCAAGTGACGTTGCACGCCCATCCACTCGAAGTCGCGCCAGAAGTCGCCGAAATCCTCGGCAACCGGCAACCGGGCTTCGCGCGCGCGTTCCCAATAGCGCACGGCCCAGTCGAGCTCCTGCTCCTCGCTCCAGTCGATGTAGGCATCGCGCAGCAGCGAGACCAGGTCGTAGCTGATCGGACCGTAGACCGCCCCCTGAAAATCGAGGACGCCTGGATTCGGTTGCGTGACCATCAGATTGCGGGAATGAAAATCGCGGTGCACATAGACAAGCGGCTGCTTGAGAGCGCTGTCGAGAATCTGACGAAAGGCGCTGTCGAGCGTCGCTCGTTGCGCCATGGTCAGCGTGATACCGAGATGCGTGGCCACGTACCACTCGGGAAATATCGCGAGCTCGCGCGCCAGCATCGCCTCGTCGTAGCGGGGCAGTACCGAGTCGCGACTGGCGAGCTGCCAGGCGATCAGCGCACTGCAGGCATCGCGGTAGAGCGCCGGAGCGGTCGCGTCGTCGAGCGCGTCGCGATAGGTACGCGTGCCCAGATCGGACAGCAGCAGGAAACCGGCCGACAAGTCCTGCGCATGCACTGTCGGCGCGTGGACCCCGGCTGCGGCGAGCAATGAGGCGACAGCCACGAATGCTGCGCTATCCTCCTGCGCCGGCGGCGCATCCATCGCGATAAGCGTGCGCACCGGCGGCGCATCGGTCAGCAGCGCGAGCTCGCCGGCCAGCGTGATCCGGAAGTAGCGGCGAAAGCTCGCATCGGACGTTGCCGGGGCGATCGAGCTGATCGGGGCAGGCAACACCCGCTCGAGCCACGCGTTGAGCGCGTGCAACCGGACATCGGAACTCATGCGGGAGGGATCTGACAAAGAGGCGGGTAGAATGCCCCATTTTAGCATCCGAACATTGTCGATTCGCATGCGCCATCGCGCCGCTGTTGTCGGGTTTGCCCTGTTGCCGCTCGCGTTCGCATGCGAATCGATGGCGCAGACTCCCGATGGCGCTGTGCCTGATCCGCCACCGCAACTCAAATCATCGCCGGTGCTGGAGCCGCCTCCTCCGAAGGCGCTGCGGCTGACGCCGGGCGCGAACCCGATGGTGCCCGAGCGCGAGCCGATCTATCTGCGTGCGGACAAGCTCGAAGGCGACAATCAGCAGTGGATCGAAGCCTCGGGGCACGCGGAACTTCGCTCGCGCCGGCAGACGGTGCTGGCGGACTGGCTGCGCTACGACATTCCCTCCGACCAGTTCTGGGCCAAGGGCAGCGTCATCCTGCGCCGCGGCATCGATCGCATCAGCGGTCCGGAGGTGAAATTCAAGCGCAGCGACGAAACCGGCTTCTTCACCTCGCCCGAGTTCCATATTGGCGAGAACGCGTCGCGCGGCGACGCGAAGGAGCTGACGTTCGTCGGCCCCAACCAGTACGAGCTCAAGGACGTCCGCTATACGACCTGCGTCGCAGGCAACGATGATTGGTATCTGACTTCATCGAGCGTCGAAGTCGATCGCACTCGTCTGGTCGGAACTGCACGCAACGCGACCATACTCTTCAAGGACGTGCCGATCCTGTACTCGCCATACATCGACTTTCCGCTTTCCAATGAGCGCAAGTCGGGATTCCTGGCGCCGCTGTTCGGCTCGACCAGCAGCCGGGGCATCGAGATGTCGCTGCCGTATTACCTGAACCTCGCGCCAAATTACGATGCGACGCTGACACCCCGCTACATGACCCGCCGCGGCCTGCAGCTCAACACCCAGTTTCGCTATCTGTTTCCCGACGTCACCGGCGAGGCGGACGCCGAAATACTGCCCGATCGCATCACCAATACCAATCGCTACGGTCTGACCTGGAAGCACACCCAGGCGATCAGCCAGATCCCCGGCCTCGCGACCTACGTCAACGTGCAGAAGGTCTCCGACGACGCCTATTTCACCGATCTGTCCGACCGGCTGATCGTCACGTCGCAGCAGACGCTGCCACGCGAGGCGGGACTGTCGTATTCGCGCGGGTCCTTTGCGCTGCTGGCGCGCGTGCAGTCGTTCCAGACGCTGCAGGACCCCGCCAATCCGATCATACCGCCGTACTTCCGCGAACCGCAGCTGCTGCTGACGATGAACCCGGTCGAGTGGCAAGGCTTCGATTTCGCTGCGAATGGCGAATATGTTCGCTTCCGCCAGCCGGCGCTGCTCAACGCCGAGCGAGCGGTGCTCTATCCGACGGCCACATGGAGTGCGCGCGGCAATGCCTGGTTCGTCGCCGCGCGCGCCGGGTTGCACCTGAGCCACTACGATTTCCCCGATGACAGCGCCGTGGAGGAAAAGCACCTCAATCGCTCCGTTCCGATCACCAGTCTCGACGGCGGACTGGTGTTCGAACGCGAGACGAACATGTTCGGCCGCGACTACACGCAGACGCTCGAACCGCGCGCGTTCTACGTCTACATTCCTTACCGACGGCAGGATCAGATCCCGGCGTTCGACACGGCAATCGACGACTTCAATTTCTCGCAGCTTTTCACCGAAAACCGCTATCTCGGCAGCGATCGCATCGGCGATGCAAACCAGATCACCTTGGCGGTGACTTCGCGCCTGCTCGAC
Source organism: uncultured beta proteobacterium (assembly GCA_963828595.1). Taxonomy (GTDB): domain Bacteria; phylum Pseudomonadota; class Gammaproteobacteria; order Burkholderiales; family Casimicrobiaceae; genus PALSA-1003. Next base: position 327,835 of record CAWHEN010000007.1, on the reverse strand, counting down.
CCGGGTTCCGGCGACGAGCGGGCAAGGTTCGCGATCGGGCAGCGCTATTATTTCCAGAGCCAGCGCGTGACGCTCAACGAAGCGCCGCGGAGTGCCAACACGTCCGACCTCTTGCTGTCCGGCGAGGGGAGGCTGTCCGACACCTGGTCGGCGGCGGCCACGCTGCAGTACAGCCTCAATCATCCGCAAACCGAGCTGTTCGACATCGGCGTGCGCTGGCAGCCGTTGCCGGGCAGGGTGCTCAACGCCAGCTACCGCTACAACCGGCAGAACATCGACCCGACCGGCGCAGTCTCCCAGCTGAAACAGGTGGACATTTCGGGGCAGTTTCCGCTCACCCATCAATGGTCGTTCATCGGCCGCTGGAACTACTCGCTGGTCGACGGCAAGACGCTGGAGGGTGTCGCGGGCTTCGAGTACAATGGCGACTGCTGGGCGTTTCGCATCGTCGCCCAGCGCCTGACCACGACGACGGAACAGGCGAGCAAGTCGATATTCGTACAATTCGAACTGAACGGTCTCGCACGGCTTGGTACCAATCCGATCGACGTCCTCAAGCGCAGCGTGCCCGGCTATTTGACCGGCAACGAGCCGTCGATGCGGCCGCTCGGTGGCACAGTCACCGACTATTTTCCGGAGTTCTGAAGGCCAGATCATGTACGTTCGCCTCATCGTCTCCATCGCGCTGGCGCTTTTCGCCGCAGGCGTTTGCGCGCAGCCAACGAAGCCATCCGCTGTCGTCGTCGTCGACCGCGTCGTCGCGATCGTCAATGACGAGGCGCTGACCCAATTCGAGCTCGACGACGCGCGCCGGATCGTGCAGCAGCAGTTGAAGCAGCAGAAAGTGCAGCCTCCCGCGCCCGACGTGCTCGACAAGCAGGTGCTCGAGCGGCTGATCACCCAGCGCGCGCTGCTGCAGGAGGCCAAGGAGGGTGGTGTCAAGATCGACGATAGCCAGGTCGAGCGTGCCATTCAGCGCATCGCGCAGGAAAACAAGCTTTCGGCCGAGGAGTTCCGTAAGGCGCTGGCCCAGGAGAACATTCCCTATGCCAAGTACCGCGACGACATCCGCAACGAGATGATCGTGCAGCGGCTGCGCGAACGCGAGGTCGACAGCAAGATCCAGGTTTCCGACGCCGAGGTCGATCAGTATCTGGCGACGCTGAAGGCGCAGAACGCCGGCGAAACCGAGTACCGTCTCGCGCACATTCTCGTGGTGGTGCCCGAGCAGGCGAGCTCGGACCAGATCGAAAACCGGCGCCAGCGAGCCGAGGAGGCGCTGCGGTCGATCAAGAGCGGCGCGGACTTCGCCCAGGTCGCAGCGGCGTTTTCCGACGCGACCGACGCGTTGCAAGGCGGCAGTCTCGGGTGGCGCACGGGAGCGCGCTTGCCGACGGTTTTCGCCGAGGTGGTCCGCGAGCAGAAGGTCGGCACGGTTTCAGGCGTGCTGCGCAGTGCCGCCGGCTTTCATATCGTCAAGCTGCTCGAGAAACGCAGCCGCGACGACGCGACCCTCGTCGACCAGACGCATGCCCGGCATATCCTGGTCCGCGTCAACGAACTGACTTCCGAAGCCGATGCCAAGTCGAAAATCGAGCGCTTGAAGGATCGTCTCGACGCGGGCGCCAACTTCGCGGAGCTCGCCAAGCTCAACTCGGAGGATGCCTCGGCGGCCAAGGGCGGCGACCTCGGATGGCTGAGCGCCGGCGACACCGTGACGGAATTCGACGAAGCGATGAAGAAGCTCCAGCCGAACCAGGTCTCGCCGCCGGTTCGCACATCGTTCGGCTGGCACCTGATCGAAGTGCTGGAACGTCGCAAGCAGGACGTCACCATCGACCGTGAGCGCAACGAGGCACAGACTGCGATCCGGCAGCGCAAGGCCGACGAGGCGTTTCAGGATTGGGTGCGGCAGGTGCGCGACAAGGCGTTTGTCGAGATACGGCTGGACGACAAGTAAGATAACCGGCAGGCGGCCCGCGCTGCTTCGACGCCGTCTAATGACGGCGGCCCTGTGTCGAAGGCGCTTGGGCAGTGTCTCCAGGGTAAAGCGCGATGCGATCCAGGCGTGCGTTCGCGACGCCGGCATCGAACGCCATCACGATCTTTAATTCCGCGGCGATCACTCGATTACGACGCCACGCCTGCGGCCACGTCAACGGTATGCGAACGCCGGCCGCGGTGTGGTCGAATCGAGCGGCGGCGACCGGCTCCCCGAGCGAGATCCAGGGCCCGCCGGGCTCCACGCGAGCAAAAGTTTGCACGGCGGCGAGCGTCGACGGGGTCTGCAACCCCAGAATCAACGATTCTGCCGTCGCGGCTCGAATGACTTGGTCGGGCGGCGACAGCAGTGTCGCTGTGGCGCTGTCGAACTCGAGTTCAACATAGCCGCCGCGAGCGTGCACACGGCCCTGCTCCAGCCGCCAACCATCGTCGTCGAGATAACCAGGCGCGCCAAAGGTCCACAATCGCGCGCCAAGCGGCACGTTTGCATGGCTCACCATGAAATCGAGCATCGCGGTTTCGGCGGGCGTATTGCGCCAGGCAGTGTAGGGAAGGTAACCGGGCTGTCCGGTGTACAGCCCGTTCGAACCGTTCCACGCCATCGCCGAGACTTCCCGCGCGTCGAAGTTGAACATGTCGCGAAACGCGTGGTACGAGCGGGCGAAATACGGCTGGACCATCGGCGCTTTGAGATCGGTGGCATTCATCTCGACGATAGCCCACGCGGGATCCATGCGCGCGATCGTGGCAAACAGGCTGTGCCGTTTTCCAGCCAATGCGCATTTTCGGTTGCCGGTCCGTAGACGATCGCCCCCAGGTGGCCGGCGCGCGGAATCGAACCCTCGATCGAAACGCCTGCGGAATCGTAGTCGGGGCTGGGCCCCTGGATGCGGACCGACACCGGGCGCATGCCGGCGTCCGGCGCGATGAATGCCTGTGATGAGAAAATACGTTCACTGGGGACGCCCGCCTCGTGCACCCACTGCGAGAGCTCCGAATAATGCAGGGCCACGATGTGCTTGCGGAACGCATCCCACTCCCGGTACCAGGGGTCATCCCAAAACGCGGGTTCGCCTGTGGCAAGCGGCTTCCTGTCCATGCCGGCGAACCTTCGGGGAGGATCGACGTCCGCCCAAGACGACCAATGCTGACCTGCGATCCGGTTGACTTGTGCGAGCGTCAGTGGATTCTTGCGGCGGTACGACGACAGATCGGGCACGCCGCGCTCGGGCTTGCCCGCGTACGGGCCAGTGCCTGACAACCATTCCCTGAATTGTCTGAGCATGCCGGGGTTGTAGTCATAGAGGTTTCCATTCTCTGACGAATGGATTCATGTACGTATCGGCGTCGAGGGTCACGCCGACGAAAAGATCCGGATGCTCTCGGGCAAAATCGGCGATGACGCGGGCAGCAGCCTCGACGTTGCGCCGCTTGTACGCGCGAACCTTGGCTGCATAAACGTTGTAGGTGAGAGTGCGCGCAAGCTCCGGTGAATTCGTCGACCCGGCAGATTCTTCAGATAGTCGTCGGGGAATACCTTGTTGTCCTGCGTCCATTGGCAATTGCCGATGTCCTGTTCCAGGTAGTCGTTGACGTCCCACTCCGGCGTATCGCAACTCGCGTCCGCCCAGATGCCGCCGTTGAGGATGAATTGCACTGGCAGCTTCCTTTCGATCGCGTACCGGATGACGCCGTGCAGGTTGTCTTCGGCGACCGGACGGTCTTCGCACTTGCGCGGAGGTCGAAATCGGGATCGAACTCCCAGTCGCCTGATACGCCCTTGGTCGTGCGAAGGTAGAGGATCGGCACCGCGATGCCGACGCCCGTCGTGCGCGACAGGTACGCTCGATAGGCCGAGTCTGCTTCCGCGGCGCCGCCGGCTGCGACCCCAGAGGTCATCATCAGAAAGCGGAACGGCCGATTCGCCAGAGCCGGCTGCTGATCGAGCAGTCCGTTCCATAGCGACATCGCTGCCGGCGGTATCAGCGATTTCCGGGCGAGCACGGTTTCCCGGCCAGAGCGGTCGATAGCGACGACGGCGACGGCGTGGCGCACCGGATCGAGGTTCGCGAAGTCGCCACTGAATTCGAATCCCGATGCCGCCGAATCGCGATAGCCGGGCTTGACCGCCGCGACATCCGGGCGGGCGATGCCGTAGCGCGCTGCGTAGGGCCGCCCGTCAACACGGATCTCGACACGCTCGATCCCAATGGGAGCCAGCGCCCAACCGCTGATGTGGAGGTTTGTATCGATGATGGCTTCGTCAGCGGGCGCATCGACCGAGCCGACGGCATCGACGCGCGCCGCCTGCTCGGTTGCCGGCGATGTCGCCGCTTGAGTGCCAGCGGGGGCGGCGGGCACCGTGAGCAGCGGATGCCGGTCCTGCCACGCGAACGCGCCGGCGATCGCCAGGCCCGCTGCGATCAATAGACCCGCGGCAACGCGCTCTTTCCAGGGGCGAAGGGATCGCATTCGACGAAGTACGCTAGGGGTCCTTGGTGCCGGGGTCATTGTAAAGGATGCCGGAGACCCGACCCGGAGCCTTGCGTCGACATAGCGGCGATGGCTCGCCGCGCCGGCGCCTGTTCAGCCTGCGAACGCCAAACCCGTTAGCGATAGATTGAATGCGCGCTCGATCAGCCAGACGCTTGCGATCGCGGCGATGGCAATCGATCCCCCGGTGAGAACGGCCCGGCGATATGCCCAAGTCCCGCGCAAAGCGAAAGCCACCGGCAGGAACAGCGCCACGACGGCGAGCTGACCTAGCTCCACCCCGACATTGAAACCGAACAGCGAAAGTACCAGCGACCCGGTCGGCAGCCCGAGATCCTTGAGCGCGCTGGCGAAGCCGAGGCCGTGAATCAAGCCGAATCCGAACGCGGCAATCCATCGACCGTGTCGTACCAGCGGGAAGATATTGTTGAGCGCGGCGAGCGCGACCGAGAGCGCGATACCGGATTCGATCCAGCGGGCGTCGGGCGAAACGACAGCCAAGGTGGCCAAGGTCAGCGTGATCGAATGCGCGATGGTGAATGCGGTCACGATCTTCGCAACGTCGATCGCCACCGCGCCAAAGCTCGTTGCCGGCAGCCACGCATGGTCCCGCCGCAGCAGCACGGCGGGCAGCAGCAGCGACAGCAAGAACAGAATGTGGTCGAAGCCGAGCCAGATGTGCCAGACGCCGTCGCGCACGTATTGCCGCAATTGCTCGAACGGACCGATCTCGGCGCCGCCGATGCTCTGTCGATGCGAATCGACGCCAAATATGATGCTGGAAGCGGCTCCAGCCGCCACGTATTGCAGCAGTCCACGATGTTGCGGATCGATATCGAACAGCAGTCGATAATCGACCGTCAACGCTGCGCCGGGCTGGGGACAATTGGCGGTCAACAGAAGCACCGTGTACGCGCCGTCGCTGTGTTGCTCGATCATCTGCTCGCCGGCCGTGATGCTGCATCTCGCTCCGTTCGACTCGACCGTCAGCCGCGACAGCGCGTAGTCGGCGATCGACGGGTGCTTGGCACGGACTTCGCCCCAGCTGATGTCGCCGTCGCCGTTGGTGTCGAGCGTGATCGCATTGTCGAGATCGCGCAGTGCAATGTCCCAGCGGCCCGAGATCGCGGCTGCGTCGCTTCCGGCGCGAGTCAGCGTCAAATAGCTGTCGCTCGCCTTGTGCGCCGACGCTGGCATCGGGGCTGTCCAAAGCGCGAGCAGCAGCAGCGCTGCCATCGTCGGCGCTTTCAACGTCCACCTCGGGCGGGAACGCGAAGCGCCGCGTATTGCAGACGATTCGCAACTGCCCACGCGGCAACTTCACGCAGCGCTGCCGCGTCGACCGTGGCGCCGGCCGCTTCCGCGAGCATGCGGAGATCGGCGGGCTCGCGCTGGATTCGCCAGTTTTCGCGCGCCAGCCGCAAAGATTCCGAGGCGTCGCCTTCGATCGTCAACAGGTAGCGCGCTTCCTCGCGCTTGTGCAACGAATCGCCGCGACGGCGCGCGGCATCGAAGCGATCGGCAAGCTCTCGCCGGTGCCGGGTGAATGCCGATGTTGCACCGGGCAGTTGCCTCTCGGCGAGAGCGAGACGCAGCAGAAGGTTGTCGTTCCGAGTCTGGTTCGCCACCAGCGGCAGCACGTCCCGCGGGCGCCCCCGGTCGAGCAGAAAGTCGCAATACGCGGCGATCAGGTACGGGTCGCGTGGGTCGAGAGCGAGGGCGGTGCGAAAGTGTGTTTCGGCGGCGGCATGGTCGCCACGGCGGTCGGCAATCTCGCCGGCCAGCGTCAGCACCCATTCGCGCAGTGCTGCATCGACGTCGGAAGCGTGTGAGAGCGCGCCGATCAGCGAAAGGTAAGCACCTTCTGCGTCGCCGGAAAGACTCGCCGGTGCCGCGTCGCATGCGGCGAACACCAGAGGCACGGCCAACGGCGCGATTCGAGCGCAATCGGCCCGGGCCGCCCGGTATTTTCCCTGCACGGTCAGCACGGTCGCTCGCGTGAGCAATGCCTGGCCATGGGCAGGATGCGCGGCGATCAGCCGATCGAGATCGGTCAGCGCTCCGTCGAAATCGTGGTTGCTCTGCTTGATCGTCGCCCGCAGCAGCAGTGCCGGAGCCGGCGGATCGGACAATTTCCACCAGGGTGCCAGCGCGGCCTGTGCCTGACCCAGGAAGCGCGGGTCGCCGGTGTCGCGCGAGGCTTCGATCGCGCGCCTGCCCAGCCGCACGGCAAGGGCCAGATCGTCGGGATGCTGGCTGAGTGACGCGCGCAGCCGCTTGACGTCCCGCAGCGATGGGTCGGTCTTTTCGGGCAGGCGCTCCAATACGTCGCTATCTGCCGCCGGAATGTAGGGTTTCGCGACAACCGACTCGGCGCCCAGCAGCGCGATGATCAGCAGCGCGGCGACCCGAAGATGGCGTGACAAAGTTCTTTATCCCTTGGATCGGAAGCGCAGGAGCCGCCCCGGCGGCCCCTGGTTCGCGTTGTAGCGTGCGGCTATGGTCCCTCGTTCGGCGAGCCCTTCAGCGGCGTTCGCAGATAGGGAAAAGCAGCGTCGACGAAGCTCGAATCGATGAATGCGCCGTCGGTGTAATGCAGCGTTCCCGCCGGTGCGTCGGCCGGTGTGCAGCCGCCGATGCTCAGAGTACAAAGGACCCCCATCGCAACGCGGAGCTCGATGTCGACGACGTCGTCGCCGGGGCGGCGACCGTTGGGGAAACCCGCGATGTCGCCACCCAGCACCCCCAGTCGGCTCTGCGCGGTACTGGCCGTCGGCGGTATCGCCGTGTTCAGCCGCAACATTTCCGAGGCGACGACTTTCGGCGGCTTGTTCAATCCGTCAACGCCGGTAAGAAAGGCCGCCACCAGGTCGGTACGCGGGAAATTGGTCGGTGCCTTGACGCCCAGGTTGCCGAAGAGAATTTCCAGAAGTGCCGGCAAGGTGGGATTGGTGACGTAGTCGGCGAACTGCGCGTCATCCTTCGGCTCGCTGCTGTTGAACTTGTTCTTGTCCTTGAGGCCGATGACGACTTCATTGACCAGCGGCGCGCCCAGACGCGAAACCTGGACCAGACGTTGCGATGTCTTCTGCGCGGCATCCAAACCGGTCGACGCCGGCAGCAGAGTGCGCTGCATCGGAATGCTCGCCGTCGTCCAGCCGCCGATGATCGTTGCGTTTCGCCCGGTCAGGCAGGCGATCGGCACTTCCAGAACCATCGCCGTGACGTTCTTGTCGGCCAGCAGGTCTTCGGCCGCGGATTCGGCCGCCGGATTCAACTCCGTCGCCGGAGACTTGATGTTGACCAGATCGAAGGTTTCGCCAAGATTGACGACGAACGGGTCCTTGCGCTGCCCGACGAAGACCCGGCCCGTTCCTGCGCACCCGGGGATCGATATGTTCCAGATGTGCTTGTTGGCGTAGGAAACGTAGTCGGAAATAGTCTTGTCGCCGATATAGTCGACCGGTTTGTCGAACGTGGTGCCGCCGGTGCTGAGATTGGTCACCGGGAGAGACTTCCTCTGGGGACCGGGGCCGCGCATGACGTTCAGCGTAAAGGTCTCGTGCATGTTGAGCGCAGGCGACGCGGGTGTGGAGACGTCGCCCGAGCCGTTCTGCACCAGCGGAATCGAGACCTGCTTCCCGCCGACAGTCAGCTGATTGTCGTCGAGGGTATTCTGGAACCTGAATTGGAAAGTGATGTTCTCGACGGCGCCGCCGTCGTTCGTGATATGAATCTCGTACAGCGCGTTCGAGTCGAGCTTGAAGTAATTGGGGCCGCCATAGGGATCCTGCAGCGGCAGGTAATTGGCGATCAGCGTGACGTAGCCGTCGCGGCCGGGCTCGTAGCTCCTGAACATGTAGAAATCGGTCGCATCCACCTGCGGCATCGACGCAATGAACGGCGCCTCGCGATGGCTGGAGGCGAGCGCGGGCGCGCCGGCCGCCGCGGCCAGCGCCGCGACCGTCAGGCTTGCGGCAAGAAGCTTGAGCCCTCGTTTGTTGAATGGCCTTGTAAGCATGGCAATCACTCCTCGATTGAGCGTTGATCGATACCGGCGCCTCGGGCGCTGGAGGGTGCGGGCAACCGAGCTGCCACGCCGGGACTTGCGTGGATCGGGCCGTGGACACATGTACGGGCCCGGTCAACCTTTGGATGCAATCGCGACCGCTGGGAAAGCAATTTGCGGTGTCTCGCGAGCGAGCGCGCTAATCGCCCGACGGCAAACCCACGGCTGGGGTCGGCGTGACGCGGCGGCACCGCGTGATTTATCATCGGCGTCGTGGCCGCTCCGGACATTCTCGACGACCAGATTGCCTACTACCGCGCCCGCGCCGGCGAGTATGACGAGTGGTGGTTCCGTACCGGACGATACGACCGGGGCGCGGATTTCAATGCGCAGTGGCACGCCGAAACGGCGGCGGTGGAAGCCGCGCTCGTGTCCTGGCTTGGGGCAAGGCGGCCGGCGGACGTCCTCGAGCTGGCCTGCGGCACCGGTCTGTTCACCCGGCTGATCGCGCCGCGGGTTGAACGGCTCACCGCGATCGACGCATCGACGGAGGTCATCGAGATCAATCGTGCGCGAGTCGCCGCCGACAATGTCGACTACGTCCAGGCCGATCTTTTCGCGTGGCGGCCGGTGCGGCGTTACGACGCGATATTTTTCAGCTTCTGGCTATCGCATGTGCCCGATCAGCGCTTCGCCGCGTTCTGGGAGCTGGTCGCCTCGGCGCTCGCGCCGGGCGGGGCGGCCTATCTGATCGACTCGGCGTTCGATCCGACATCGACGGCGAAGGATCACGTGCTTCCCGGACGCGAGGCCGGCATGGTGACGCGCAAGCTCAACGACGGCCGGGAGTTCAGGATCGTCAAGGTTTTCTACGAGCCGGCGGCACTGGCCGCGAAGCTCGGACCGCTCGGATGGAGATCCAAGCTTGCGCAGACGCCGCGCTACTTCATCTACGGCGAAGTAATGCGAGCGTAGGACGGGGCTTCGCGCAGTGCGAGACGACACGCCCTAGCGATGCGTCGCCCCGGCGAAGGCCGGCCCAAGCAGCAGTTTCCAGAACGCGAGTACCCGCCTTGGATCCCGGCCTTCGCCGGGATGACATGTCAAGCTCAGGAATCCGCGTCGTAGACGTAGGGCGACTGAGGGACGCGGCTCGTGTCCATGATCCGCTCGTCGGCCAGTTCCTTCGGGCGCTTGTCCCACCAGATCGCGCGCGCTTCGCGTTGCTTGTCGATCAGATCGGGCCGTTTCTGCAGCAGCTCGCGCATGAACTTGGTATGTTCCGATTCGTAATGGCGGCTGGGCAGCATCATGACGGTTTCCCAAACGTGCGGACGATTGGACAACGAGAGCTGATTCTATCATTCGGCACGTTCGGCCGCCGGCGTTCGCATCGATCCTGCAATCAGGCGATACTCGTAGAGCCTGCATTCGAGGTTGCCATTGAACAGCGGCGTGCGGCGGCTCGCTTTCAGGCCGATCAATTTCGGCAATCGCGTGTCACCGCTCAGCAGATAAGCCGTCCAGCCGGCATACCGCTGCTTGAGCGCATCGCCGAGCTGCGGGTAGAACGCGGCCAGCGCGCCCGAATCGGCGAGCCGCACCCCATACGGCGGATTGCTGACGATGACGCCGGCGGGCGCCGGAGGCGGGCGCGTCAGCGCGTCGGTGCGCTCGACAATGATCGTACCCGCGAGACCGGCCGCAGCCATGTTCTCGCTGCATTGGTGAATGGCCGTCGCGTCGTCGTCGCTGGCCCAGACTGCCAACGGCGCCGGCGGCCTGGCGCGGCGCTGCGCCGCCTGCTTGATTCGCTGCCACGCCGGACCGTCATACCAGGCGAGCTTCTGGAAGCCGAACGTCCGCTTGAGTCCGGGGGCCAGGTCCAGCGCGATCATCGCGGCTTCGATGGCGATGGTTCCGCTGCCGCACATTGGATCGAGCAGCGGCGTTCCCGGCTGCCATCCGGCCAGGCGCAGCAGGCCCGCCGCCAGATTCTCGCGCAACGGCGCGTCGGCGGTCTCGCGCCTGTAGCCGCGCTTGAACAACGGCTCGCCCGAGGTGTCGAGGTAGAAGCTCGCGTCGGTCGCGGTCAGGTAGGCGTGCACGCGGACATCGGGACGATCCTTGCTGATGCTGGGGCGGACGCCGCCCACGGCGCGGTGCCGGTCGCAGACGGCGTCCTTGATGCGCAGCGTGGCGAATTCGAGACTGGTCAGCGGCGAGCGCGAGGCGGCGACGTCGACGCGAAGCGTCCGGTCGACCCGAAACCAGCGCGGCCAGTCGAGCGCCTTGGCGAGCTCGTAGACGTCGTTTTCGTCCCGATACGTCCCGTGCCCGACGCGCCACAGAATGCGGCTGGCGAGGCGACTCTCGAGATTCGCGCGGTAGGCAAGCTGGATCGGACCGGCGAACGCGGCGCCGCCGTCGGTGGTCGTGATTGCCGACGCACCCAGCGCGTCCAGCTCGGCCGCGAGCGGGGCTTCCAGGCCGCGCGGGCACGGCGCGAAAAAATGCTCGGTCACGGGTGCGGTGCAGCGAAGGTCAGAATGGCTTCAGCACGACCAGCAGCACGACGCCGATCAGCACCGGCAGCGCCGGAATTTCGTTGATCCAGCGATAGAAGACATCGCCGTGGCGGTTGCGGTCGTGCCGGAAGTCGGCCATCAGCTTGCCGAGCCACGCGTGATGCGCGATCAGGATCAGCACCAGCGCCAGCTTGGCGTAGAGCCAGCCGCCGCCGATGCCGTAGCCCAGCCAAAGCCACAGCCCCGTCGCGATCGTGACCACCGCGCCCGGCGTCATGATGCCGACGTAGAGCTTGCGCTCCATCACCTTGAAGCGCTCGCTGCCGATCGAGTCGCGGGTCAGCGCGTGGTAGACGAACAGTCGCGGCAGGTAGAACAGGCCCGCGAACCAGGTGACCATCGCGATGATGTGCAGCGACTTGACCCAGAGCATGGCTATTTCAGCAGACGGCGCCGGGTCAGCACCAGCGCGACGTAGTAAGCGGCGAACGCATAGGCAAGCAGCACCGCGATGTGCAGCGGAATGTTGTCCGGAATGCGGCCCAGGAGCAGCGGGCGCGCAATGTCGATCGCGTGCGATAGCGGCAGCGTCTTCGCGACGCCTTGCAGCGCTGCAGGCATCTGGTCGACCGGAAAGAAAACGCCTGAGAGCAGCAGCATCGGGGTCAGTACCAGCGTGAAAAAATAGGTGAAGAAGTCGTAACCGGGCGCCAGCGAGTTCATCACCAGCCCGAACGCGCCGAACGTCAGGCCGACGATGAAGCCGAGCGGCAATACCCAGAGGGCGAGCCACGAATGGCCGAATCCCAGCACGAGCACGACCGCCAGGATCGCGATCACCGACATCACGCTCTTGGTCGCTGCCCAGATCCATTCGGCGAGCACGACATCGTCGAGCGAAAGCGGCGCGTTGATGATCGCTTCCCAGGTCCGTTGGACGTGCATGCGCGAAAACGCCGAATACATCGCCTCGAACGACGAGGTGAACATCGCGCTCTGGCAGACCATGCCGGTGCCGATGAAGGCGATGTATTTCATGCCGCCGACCTCGGGCACGAAGCTGCCGATGCCGTAGCCCAGCGCCAGCATGTAGAGCAGCGGATCGGCGATGTTGCCGAGAACCGAGGCGATCGCAAGCTTGCGCCAGACCAGGAGGTTGCGGCGCCACACGGGTATCCAGCGCAGCGAAAGCTCGGGCGCGCGGGTCAGCGAAGCGGAGATCATCGGACCTTGGGCTTAGGGCAAAGTCGAGTATATCGCGGGCAGTCGCCTCATGGCCCGGCGCGCGTTTCAATCCGCGCGGCGAGGCGGAAGCTTGGCGCTGCTTTTCAGTCGCGGAGCTCGCGCCCGGTGAGCTTGAGGAAAAGATCCTCCAGATTCGCCGGACGGTGCAAGTAGCGCACGCCGTTCTGTCCACTCAAGTCGCTCAGCAGCGGCGCGGCATCCTTTGCATAGCAGAACGCTGTCTCGCCGCCGATTTCCATGCGATCTGCCAGCGCGCGGCCCCGCGTGTCCGCCCAGCGACGCGCTTCGTCGCCATACACTTCGACCACCTCCGGCTCGACGTGCTCGGCGATCAACGCGCGCGGCTTGTCGCTCGCGATCATCCGGCCGTGATCGATGACCGCCAGCCGCGAGCACAGTCGCTCCGCCTCGTCCATGAAATGCGTGGTCAGCAGGATCGTCTTGCCTTGCGACAGCAGCTGGCGCAAGCCGTCCCAGATCAGGTGCCGCGCCTGCGGATCGAGGCCGGTGGTCGGCTCGTCGAGGATCAGAAGCTCGGGATCGTTGATCAGCGCGCGGGCGAGCGTCAAGCGCCGCTTCATGCCGCCGGAGAGCGTGCGGATGCTCATCGCTCCCTTGCTCGCGAGACCCGCGAAGTCGAGCAAGCGCGGTATGCGCTCGGACAAGATCGCCGTGGGAATGCCGAAATAGCGGCCGTAGATGCGAAGATTCTCGGTCACGGTAAAGTCGGGATCGAGGTTGTCCATCTGCGGCACGACGCCGACGCGAATGCGCGCCTGACGCGCCGCCTTGGGCACCGGCTCGCCGACCAGCGTGATCGTGCCGGCGTTGGGGTCGGTGAGTCCCAGGCAGCAGCGCAAGGTCGTCGTCTTACCTGCGCCATTGGGGCCGAGCAGGCCGAAGCATTCGCCACGATGGATCGCGAAATCGAGACCGCGCACGACTTCGTTATCGCCGTACGACTTGCGCAGGCCGGCCGCGGCGAGCACGACATCGTCGCGGCCCGGTCGCTGCGTGCCGGCGGCCTCCGGCTCGGGCGACGCGATCACCGCCACATGCCGGCTATGACCCGCGTCAGCTGCGGCAGCCTGCCGTGAAAGAAATGGCCGCAACCGGGAAACACGACGATAGGCAGCTGTTGCGGGCGCGCCCAGGCAAGCACATCGGCAAGCCCGACCACGTCGTCCTCTTCGCCGTGGATCACGATCGTATCGGCAGGAACGGCGCCTGTCCCGAATCGCGCAACCGCGGGTGCGATCAGCACCATGCGCTCAGCGGTCACCTGCTGCGCGGCGAGTATCTGGACGAACGTCCCGAACGAGAATCCGGCGAGTACTACGGGAAGGTCGCCATACGCGGTGCGGGCGTGGGCCAGCGCGGCCAGCGCATCATCGGTTTCGCCGGCGCCGTCGTCGAATACGCCGGCACTCCCCGCCACGCCGCGAAAATTGAATCGCACGCTGACATAACCCAGCCCCGCGAAGGTCTTTGCGAGCGTCTGCACGACCTTGTTGTCCATCGTGCCGCCCTGCAGCGGATGCGGATGCGCGATCAGCGTAATGCCGCGAGGCGCTTGTTCGGGCAGATTGAGCGCGAGCTCGAGCGCGCCGGAAGGCCCGGCGATCGACAGACGCTGTTCGCCTCGCGTCATCAGAGAATGGGTCCACAACTCGTGAAGCGCAAAATTATACGCGCCGGGGTGCTAGTCGCTTTCGTCGGCGTGAACACGCCGCGCGGCGACCGACAGCACATAAATGCTCGCCAGGATCGGCCACGCGATGAGCACCGCGTGCGTCAGTCCGTTGAAATTGGCGAGCTGTCCGTAAGGCCAATCGAAAAGAGCGAGCGGTGCGCGCGCGCGCCACATATCGGGTGCCAGCAGCGGCGCGACCAGCGAGGCCAGCAGCGAGATCGCGCACAGCGTCGTTCGGACCGGCCGCGGCAGCCATACCGCGAGCAGCAGCACCAGCGCACCGATGGCGACGCCGAGCGACACGCCGGGCTTGATCCACGTCTCCAGCACCGACTGCCTGATCAGCACGCTCGCCGCGGTGCCCTTGAAGATCAGCGCCGTGCCGATCAGCACCAGCACCGCGCCGCCGACGAACCGCCTCTGGCGCAGCAGCAGCGCAAGGAAGAGGCCGACGCCGATCACATTGAACGCGCTCTCCGCCGCCTGAAGCAACGTGCCCGCCAGGTCGCGCGTCAACTCGAGCGATGGATCAAAGGTCGCCGCGAACAACGGAATGCCGGGATTCAATTGCGCCAGCAACCAGATCGCCAGCAGGGCAAGCCCCAGGTCGGCACCGCGGCCGTCAACAAACACGCGGCGGCGCCAGGCGGAGACGCTCGCACGCATTCCGGTGCGATCGAAGACGATCGCCAACAGGCCGCCGATGCCCGCGCCGGCGGTGTTGCAGACGAGATCCATCGCGCTGGCGTCGCGGGTGGGAATGAACATCTGCATGGTCTCCATCGAAAACGAGAGCAGCAGACCTGCGCCGGTTGCGGCCGCCAGGCGAACCGGCGTCGTGCGGCGGCCTGCCGATGCGACGAAAAAGCCGAGCGGGGCATAGGCGAAAAGATTGATCGCGACGTCGAAACGAGTGAAGCGCGGCGGCCAAGGCGCGAACAGGAAAAAGGCCGCGCCCGGCAGTGGCACCATCCAGGCCGAGAACGATTCGAGGCTTACGTAAACAATCAGCAGCGCATACAAGCCGGCCAGATACTCGGGCAGCCGGGACGGATGCGGGGTCGAGTTCACGGGAACCGGGTCAGCGCAGAAACTTGCGCACGACGGTGACCGAGTCGGTTTCGGCCAGCGGCGCGAATCCGGCGGCCGTGAACATCGATAGCGCACCGTGGTAGTGGTCGGCGGGACGCTCGCTGTCCCCCGACTTGAACGGGAATGCGTCGACCAGCTTGATGCCGCGCGCGGCCAGAGACAACAGCGCTGAACCCAGCAGTGCCCGCGAGACGCCGCTTCGCCGCCACGCCGGCGCGATGATAAAACAGACGATGACGGCAGCCTCGTACGCCGCGCACGGCAGCGGCGTCGGAGGAACGCGCATGCGGTCGAAGCAATGCGGCAGCTTATGGCGTGGCTGGGCGTTCAGCCATCCGACCGGCTCGCTGCCGGCAAAGGCCAAAAAACCCTCCATTTCCCCGACCTCGATGCGAGCCTGCATGGCAATGCGATTCTGCGCAGCCGACAACGATGGCCAATCGATCGCGACCGGCACCTCATAGAAGTGGCAATAACATTTGGCCCACTCCGGGTTGTCGGCAAACGCGCTTCCGCGCTCGTGATCGAAAAGGCGCAGGAAGTCTCCGCCGAGCGCCGGCGTAAGTGCCTTGACGGTGAGATCGCTCACGCGCGCGGCGTCCGCGCCAGCGGTTTTTCCAGCACCGCTATCGGAAACCCGCCTGGATCGGCCAGCTTTACTTCGCCCGTTTCGATGTAGCCCAGCCGCTGCCAAAAGCGGAGCGCGCGCGGATTGGCCAGCGCGACGCCGATGCGAAGGAGAGTGATCGCGTCCCAGCCGGCGATCGCCTGCTCGACCAGGGCTGCGAACGCACGCCCGAAGCCGTGCTGCTGCCACGATTCGGCGAGCAGCAGCAAGCCGATCACCGCCTTGTCTAGAGTCGGATAGCCACGGATAACGTCGGCACAGCCGATCATTGCCGGGCCCGAATAGAGGCCCCAGACGAATTTGTCGTCGTAGCCCTTGCCGGGAGGCAAGGCGGTGAAAAGGCTCTGCGCTTCGGCCGGACCGGGCGGCGCTCCGCCGACGATTCGAAAATAGGCCGGGGCCGCTTCCAATACGCGTTGCAGCGCCGCCATTTCCGCCGCGCGGCCGGTGAGCGGGCGCAGCGTGAGCGCGTCGCTACCGGGTCCGGTCAGCGTCCCGCCTTGATCTCGGTCCACAGCCGGTTTCGCAGGCGCCGCTGCGCCGACGTGAGTTCCTTCAGCTGCTCGAGCTTGGCTTCGACGGCCTTGTCCGGAAAGATCGCCGGATTCTTCAGGATCTCGGGCTTGATGTACTTGACCGCATCGAGATTCGGATTGCCGGAGCCGATAAGGTTGGTCAGCTCCGAGGAGTTCTTCCCTTCGAGCATAAAGTTCATGAATTTGAGTGCCAGATCGGGCCGGGGCGCATCCTTGTGAATGACCATGTTGTCGACAGCGAGCACCGCGCCTTCTTTCGGCATGCCTTGCAGAATGTGGAACGGCCGCTTGGCGGCCTGCGCATCGAGATTCGCCTGGAAGATGTCGTTCGAGTAGCCATGCACCAGCCAGATGTTGCCGACCGTGAGCTCCTTGATGTACGAGGATGCGTTGAACGCCGCCCAGTAGGGTTTCGCCTTCTTGATCAGCGCCGCCGCCTCGTCCCAGTGCTTGGGATCGACGTCGTTGGCCGAGTAGCCGAGATACTTGAACGCGGCGGCGAACAGCTCGCTGGAACTGTCGAGCACGGTGACGCGGCCCTTGACCTTCTCCAGATATTTCGGATCGAAGATAACCGCCCAGGTATCGGTCGGCAGACCGAGCTCTTTCACCTTGACGTCGTTGTAGCCGATGATCGTCGTCGACATCGCGTACGGCACCGAGTACTTGTTGCCCGGATCGAACGGGGTGTTCAGGTAGATCGGGCTGATATTCTTGAGGTTCGGCAGCTGCGACTTGTCGAGCGGCTTCAACTGGCCGCCCTTGATCAGCGCCTGCACGGCATTGCTGGTCGGCACCAGCATGTCGTAGCCCTTGGCCCCGGCGGCGAGCTTGGCCAGCAACTCTTCGTTGTCCGAATAGTAGGTCTGCACGACTTCGCACTTGCACGTATCCTCGAAGCGCTTGATCGTCTCGGGTGCGATGTAGTTGTTCCAGTTGTAAAGATGGAACTTGTCGCCGGCGGCGGCGACCGGCAGGGCAATCATCGCGGCAGCAAGCATCGATACCAGCTTTTTCATGCGTTCTCCTCATCCGTGCCGAGCAGGCTCGGCGACAGTTTCGATGCGACAATGATGAGCGCCAGGGTCAACAGCATCAATAGCGTTGACACGGCGTTGACCTCGGGCGTGACGGCGATCTTGATCATCGAGTAGATCTGCAGCGGCAGGGTCACCGTCCCGGCGCCGGCGGTAAAGAAAGTGATGACGAAATCGTCGATCGACAGGGTGAACGCCATCAGGGCGCCGGCAATCACGCCTGGCATGATAAGCGGCAGCGTCACATAGCGAAAGGCGTTGAGTGGCGAGGCGCCGCAGTCGCGGGCAGCCTCGGTCAGGCTCTCGTCCATGCCGGCCAGCCGCGACCGGACGACGATGGCGACGAACCCGATGCAGAAGGCGATGTGGGCGAGCGCCACCGAGACCAGTCCGAGGGTAAGGTTGAGCAGCACGAAAAAGATCAGCAGCGAGACGCCCATCAGGATTTCGGGGATGGCGATCGGCGCCAGCACGAGGATCGACAATAGCCGCGGCCGGTAGCGGTACATCGCCATACCGGCCATCGTCCCTAGTACCGTCGCGACGGCGCTCGCGGTCAATCCGATCAGCAGCGAATTGCCGGCGGCGAGCAGCATGTCCTGGTTGTGAAACAGCTTGTCGTACCAGCCGAAGGTAAAGCCCACCCACTCGGCGTTCAGGCGCGAATCGTTGAACGAGTAGACGATGACGATCAGCAGCGGGACATAGAGGAAGGCATAGCCGGCCAGCGCCGCCGCCCACAGCCCGATCGGGCGTCTACGCACGAGCCGCCTCGGCGCTGGAAGGCGTCCCCAGGCTGCCGCGCCCGATCCACGCCGCGGTGCCGGCAAGCACCACCGCCGCGACGGTCAGCACGATCGACAGCACGCTGCCGAACGGCCAGTCGCGGGTCTCCAGGAACTGCTGCTTGATGACGTTGCCGATCAGGCTGTCCTCGGGGCCGCCGAGAATATCAGGAATGGCGAAGATGCCCAGCGCGGGAATGAACACCAGCGCCGCGCCGGCATAGACGCCGGGCAGCGACAACGGGAACGTGATGCGCCAGAATCGCTGCCATGCGCCGGCGCCCAGATCCTGCGCCGCATCGAGCAAAGCCCGGTCGTGCTTTTCCAGGTTGGCGTAAAGCGGCAGCACCATGAATGGCAGGTGCACGTAGACCAGGCAGACGAGCACCGCGAACGAGCTGAAAAGCAATGGCACCGGCTCGTGCCCGAACCAGCCGAGGACGCCGTTGACGGTCTTGGCCAGCGCGGCGTTGGGACCGAGGATGATCATCCAGGCGTAGATGCGGATCAGAAAATTGCTCCAGAAGGGCAGTATCACAAGCAGCAGCAGGAGGTCGCGATGTTTTTTGGCGCTGCGCGCGATCAGCGCGGCCAGCGGGTACGCGAGCAGCAGGCAGAACAGCGTTGTCAGCAGCGCATACCATACCGATTTGACGAAGATCTGCGCATACACCGATTCGGTGAAAAAGCGCGCGTAGCTGTCGAGATTGAGATCGAGCCTGCCGTCCTCGACCAGCGGCGCGAGACCGCCGAAATCGCCCGGCGTGCGAAACGAGGCCAGGACCATGATCAGCGCCGGCGCCGCAAAAAAGACCAGCAGGTACAGCACCGGTGGTCCGCTGACCAGCCATCGGCCGAGCCGGGCTCGCGCCTGCATCGAAAGGGCGGATTTGCTCATCGGATGAGGTTCGTCAAGTCGAGCTCACTGACCGATCGGGTTGGCCAATAAAGTGGCCGGCATCGACCGGCCAACTCACTTCGACCGCATCGCCGACTTCGAAAAATTTCGTGCGTCCCGCGCCTGAATTGGCCAGCAGTGTCTCGAGCTTGCGGCCCGCAGGCGTGGTGACGATGTATACGGTGACGTCGCCCAGGTAGAGATACTCGGTAACGGTGCCGAGGAAGTGATTGTCCTGGCGGTCGGCTGCTGCCGATGCTGCGGATGCCGCTGCGGCTGCCTGTACGCGGATCTTTTCCGGGCGCAGAGCGATCGTGCCGGCGGCCGGCGACACGGCCGGACCTGCGGCCGCGACGCGCACGGTTCCCAGCCCCTGGGCCTCGATCGCGACGATGCCGCCCGAGCTCGACGCGATCGACCCCTCGAGCAGGTTGCATGTGCCGATGAAGTCGGCAACGAAGCGCGACGCCGGAAAGCTGTACAGGCGCGAGGGTTCGTCGATCTGCTCGACCCGTCCCTTGTTCATCACCGCGATCCGGTGCGACAGGGCGAGCGCCTCGGTCTGATCGTGCGTCACATAGACGAAGGTGATGCCGACTTCCTTCTGCAGATTGATCAGCTCGATCTGCATCTCCTCGCGCAACTTCGCGTCGAGCGCAGCCAGCGGCTCGTCGAGAAGCAGCACGGTCGGATGGGTGACCAGCGCGCGCCCGATGGCCACCCGCTGCTTCTGGCCGCCGGAAAGCTCGTGCGGATAGCGCTTGCCGAAGCCGGTCAGTCGGACATCCTCGAGCGCCTCCTGCACCTTGCCGAGAATCGCCGCCGCGGGCGTCTTCGCCATTTGCAGTGGAAACGCGATGTTGCCCTCTACCGTCATATGCGGAAAAAGCGCATAGCTCTGGAATACCGTGCGCACCGGCCGTTCTTCGGGCGGCCGCTCGGCGAGGTCCATGCCGTTGAGCACGATGCGCCCGCCGTCGGGCAGGTCGAAACCTGCAATCATGCGCAGCAAGGTCGTCTTGCCGCAGCCGGAGGGCCCGAGGAGCGTGAAAAACTCGCCGGCTTCGATGTCGATGCTGACGCCGTCGACCGCGGTGAACTCGCCGAATCGGCGCGTCACGTTCTGGATTTCGAGCAGCGCCATCGCGGACGGACTCGGCCCGTTCAGAAGATGGCGGATTGTAGCAAAAGGAGGCCCTTTCGCCGCGGCGGCCGCTTGTCATCGATGTCAACCGATCGGCGGCGGCGGACGTTGATGGGCGACGGTGAATGCTGATGCGGATGTCTGCCATGCGAGGTCTTGCTCTGCTCGCTGCGGCCGCAGCGCTACCTCTGCCACTTTTCGCCGCCGACAGCTATCAGCTCGATCCATTCGAGCAGGCGACGGCGGGATTCGCCGCCTGCCCCACGGTAGCGCCGCCGACGCTGACTCCCGAGCAGATGCGCGCGCAGGCGCACTCGCGCGTCGAGCGGGGAACGTCGTGCTGTCTCGCCGGCACCTGCGAGTGCGGCGGCAGCTACAAGCACGACCCGGAGATCAACACGCGCGTCGCCGCGGCGATTCGCAACGATGCGCGCTTTCGCAACGCGAGTATCTGGATCACGACGACACGGAAGTTCGTCACGCTGCAAGGATGTGTGCGCACGCCGGCGCAGAAACGCGCGCTGGAGCGTCTGGTCCGGCGCCAGCCGGATGTCGCGCTGGTGTGGAACGAAACGACGGTGGGGCCGGTCAGACACGCTCCGTTCCAGGCAAAATAGCTTGTTTTCCTGTTCAATCAACATGGTGAGGCAACGATGAAATATCTGATTTTCGGACTGGCTGCTCTGCTGGCCGGCGAATGCGCACTGGCGCAAACGACGGCTCCCGCTACCGCTCCAAGCGGGCCGGCCAAGAAAGATGCCGTGACGCAACCGGTCCCCGCCACCGCTCCAGGCGAGCCGGCCAAGAAGGACGCCGCGACGCAGCCGGCCCCGGTGAAGGGCACGGCGGCCGCCAAGAATGTCGGCACCAAGGACATGACCGTCAACGCCGAGGCGTACCGGAAGTCGCAGGAAAGGAAAAAGGCCCAGATGGCCAGGAAAGCTGAAGCCAAGGGCGGCGACCCCAAGACCAAGACGGCCGCGGCCGATGATCCGGTGAAACCCAGCACCATGATGACCGATGACGAGCGCGCGGCGCACCGAAAGAAGCTGCAGAGCTTCAAGACGCTGGCCGAATGCGAGGCCTACGACAAGCAGCACCAGGCCGAGATGGAAACGCGCGCCAAGGCGCAGCATAAGACGCTGCGCGAGCCCAGCGGTGCGGCGTGCAATCGCTACAAGGTCGCTACGACCGGGGCAGCGCCGACTGCCAAGGCTGCGCCGACTGCCGACAAGGCCGCGCCCAAGTAGAGCGGGTCGCCGGGGGGCGCCGCTGCTACCGGCGTCTTTGTCGAGGCGCGGACGGCGACGGGCCGACCGGCTTGCTGCATCAGCTACCAGGCGCGCCAGAGCAGGATCGCAGCCGCCACCGCGACCAGAAGCGCGATCAGCGCCAGCCAGCGGTTGCGCACGCGTTGTGCCGCGACGAATTCCCGTATCGCCGTCTCCGAGGCCGCCGGCGGATTGCTGAGACGCTGGTAAATCAGCCTCGGCAACAGAGGCAGCGCGGTCGCCAGAAACGGCGCTTCGTCGCGCAGGCGCCGCTCGACAGCGCGCCAGCCGATCTGGTCGCGCATCCAGCGCTCCAGAAACGGTTTGGCGGTAACCCAGAGATCGAGATCGGGATCGAGCTCCCGGCCCAGGCCCTCGACATTGAGCAGTGTCTTCTGGAGCAGCACGAGCTGGGGCTGGATTTCAACATTGAACCGGCGCGACGCTCTGAACAGCTGGACCAGAATCCGGGCCAGTGAAATTTCCTTCAGCGGCCGGTCGAATATCGGCTCGCAGACGACGCGGATTTCGGCTTCCAGCTCGTCGACCCGCGTGTCCGGCGGCACCCAGCCGGATTCGATGTGAGCGGTGGCGACGCGGCGATAGTCGCGGCGGAAGAACGCCAGGAAATTCTGCGCGAGGTAACTCTTGTCCTGCTCGGACAGTGTGCCCATGATGCCGAAATCGAGCGCGATGTACTTGCCCCGGTTCGCCGTGTCGAAGGCGACGAAAATGTTTCCCGGGTGCATGTCGGCGTGAAAGAACCCGTCGCGAAAGACCTGGGTGAAAAAGATCTCGACGCCGGCCCGCGCCAACCTCTTTATGTCGATGCCTTGGTCGACGAGGCGCGCCCGGTGGCTGATTGGTGTCCCCTCCATGCGCTCCATGACCATGACTTCGCTGTTGCACCAGTCCCAATAGACCCCGGGCACCATCAGCAGCGACGAGCCTGCGAAATTGCGGCGAAGCTGCGAGCAGTTGGCCGCTTCGCGCGAAAGGTCGAGCTCGTCGTGGATCGTGCGATCGAACTCGGCGACGACTGCACGCGGCTTCAGTCGTTTGCCGTCGGACCAGAGCTTTTCCATCAGCATCGCGCCCATCTGCATCAGGGCGAGGTCCTTGTCTATGGTCTCGCCGACGGCGGGCCTCAGGATCTTGACCGCAGCGGGCGTCCCGTCCGGAAGGACGGCAAAATGGACTTGCGCAACCGAGGCGCTGGCGACCGGGGCACGATCGAACGACTTGAATACCTGATCGACCGGCTTCGCGTAGACGCGCTCGATCGTCGATATCACCTGGTCGGAAGGAAACGGCGGGACCTGGTCCTGCAGCTTCGCCAGCTCGTCGGCGATGTCGGTCGGCAGCAGGTCGCGCCGCGTCGACAGCATCTGTCCGAACTTGACGAAGATCGGGCCGAGATCTTGCAGCGCCATACGCAGCCGCACAGCGCGCGGCGCCGATACGTCGCGCCAGAACGTGACCACGCGTACCGTGGGCCGCAGCCAGTGAAAGCGTTCGTGTCCGAGCAGGAACTCGTCGAGCCCGTACTTGAGCGCGACGCGCAGTATCTTGACGAGCCGGAGCGAGCGCATGTCGCCGATTGTAAGGGATCGCTGCCGGACGCGCCCCAGGGCGCGGGCGCTCCGCCGCGAGCTCCGGCTGCGAGCCCCGTCAGGAGATCGCGGGCTGGCTCTGCGCTTTCGCCGCGGGGCGGCGGCGTCGATCCTGCCGCCACATGATTCCCGCCAGCAGCAGCAGCGCAGGAACGAACAGCCATTCCTTCGCCACCCGCGAACGTTCGACTTCGATCGCGGTGACGTTGAATCCCTGCTCGAAGCCGGCTTTGGCAGCCGGGCTTTTCAATCCGACTGACATCACCTGAACGCGATCCGGAAGGCTCATCGTCGTCAGGCCGGCGCGGGCGATGCGCTGCGCGCCGTCGCCTTCGGTGCCCAGCGGCAGCAGTACGGTCTTGCGAACGTCCTTGCCTTCGAGCGTCGTGCCTTCGATCCGAACGCGCAAGCCGGCGTTCGCTGGCGCGGCGGCGGCGAGCTCGGTCAGCCGCGTTCCGGCAACAGCGTCATATCTGGGCAAAGCCATGTCGAGCCAGAACCCCGGGCGCAGCAGCGTGAACGTGACCAGCAGCAACGCCACCGATTCGTACCAGCGGCTGCGCGCGATGAACCAACCCTGCGTCGCGGCGGCGAACACCAGCATGGCGGTAATCGCGCTGGCGACGATCAGCACCAGATGGGCGCACCGAATCAATGCCGATCAGCAGCAGCTGCGGATTGAAAATGAACATGAACGGCAGGATGCCGGTCCGGATGCTGTACCAGAAGGCGGTGAAGCCCGTGCGCAAATAGTCGCCGCGCGATATCGCGGACGCGGCGAACGATGCCAGCCCCACCGGCGGCGTTACGTCCGCCATCAGACCGAAATAGAAAACGAACATGTGCACCGCGACCAGCGGCACGACCAGCCCGCTCTGCGCTCCAAGCTCGACGACGACCGGCGCCATCAGGGTCGATACGACGATATAGCTCGCCGTCGTCGGCATGCCCATGCCGAGGATCAGGCAGATGATCGCGACCAGGAACAGCATGCCCATTATGTTGCCGGCAGAAATCGTTTCGACCAGGTCGGTCATCACCAGTCCGAAGCCCGGTGATCGACACCGTGCCCACGACGATGCCGGCCGCGGCGGTGGCGATCGCGATGGCGATCATGTTGCGGGCGCCCGTGCCGAGTCCGTCGACCAGGTCGTTGAATCCCGCGACGAAACGCGACAAGGACGAAGGCTCGCCGCGGAACAACGCGATCAGCGGTTTCTGCGTCAGCAGAATCACGATCAGCAGCGTCGTCGCGTAGAACGCCGACAGCCCGGGCGAAAGTTGCTCTACCATGAGCACCCAGATCAGCAGCACCACCGGCAACAGGAAGTGCAGACCGGAGAGCAGCGTTTCCTTCAATGGCGGCAGCTCGATGACCGCCGCGTTGGGATCGTCGATCGTCAGATCGGGCTCCGCGGCGACGATCCGCAGCAGGACGAGATAGACCACCGTGATCAGTCCGAGCACGATAGGCAGCGCCGCGCTGGGGAAGACATCCTTGATCCAGCCCAGGCCGTAATAAATGACGTTGGCGAAGACCACCAGGCCGGCGAGCGTCATCAGGATGCCGGCGACCCGCCCCAGCGGCGAGCTGCCCGGACGCGGCGGCAGCCCCTTGATCCCCGCCTTCAGGGCCTCGAGGTGAACGATGTAGAAAAGCGCGATGTAGGAAATGATGGCGGGGAGGAGCCGCGTTCTTGGCGATCTCCGCGTACGGCACGCCGACGTATTCGGCCATCAGGAATGCCGCCGCGCCCATCACCGGCGGCATGATCTGGCCGTCGACGCCGGCTGCGGTCTCGATCGCGCCGGCTTTTTCCGCCGTGTAGCCGACGCGCTTCATCAGCGGAATCGTGAACGTTCCGCAGGTGACGACGTTGGCGACCGACGAGCCCGAGATCATGCCCATCATCCCCGACGACACGACGGCCGCCTTGGCCGGCCCGCCGCGCATGTGTCCGAGAAAAGCAAACGCGACCTTGATGAAGTAGTTGCCTGCGCCTGCTTTTTCCAGCAGCGAGCCAAACAGAACGAACAGGAAAATGTAGCTCGCCGACACGCCTACGGCTACACCGAAGACCCCTTCGGTCGACAGCCAGTAATGCGAGACCGCTTTGGACAGCGACACGCCCTTGTGCTGGATGACGTCAGGCATCCACGGGCCGGCGAACGCGTAGACCAGCATCAAGGCCGCGATGATGGCCAGCGGCGGGCCGACGACGCGGCGCGTCGCTTCCAGCAACAGCAGCATGCCGACGAGCGCGGTGACGAAGTCTATCGTCGTCGGCTGGCCGGGCCTGGTCGACAGCTCGCGATAGAACAGGAAGAGATACGCGCCGCAAAAACCGGCGACCAGCGCGAATACCCAGTCCGGCACCGGGACTCTGATCTCTGGGCGACGTCTTGCGGAACGGGTAGGCAAGGTAGGCGGCGAAAAGCCCGATGCCGAGGTGCAGCGCGCGCATCTCGGTATCGTTGAGAATGAGGATGTTGAACGTGAACGGCAGCGGAGAGGCGTACCAGAGCTGCAGCAGCGACCAGGCGATGCACGTTGCGGCGAGGACCGTCCGCGCGACCCCGACCGGCTTGCGCCGGCCGAGGTCGGCCTCCTGTACCAGGTCGAGGACGTCGACGCTCTGCGTCACTTCATCCAGCCCTTTTCACGGTAGTATCGCGCGGCACCTTCGTGCAGCGGCGCCGACAAGCCATCCTTGATCATGTTCTTCGGATCGAGGTTGGCGAAGGCCGGGATGCAGCTTCTTGAACTCGTCGAAGTTTTCGAACACCGCCTTGGTGATCACGTATACGGTGTCGGCCGGAACCTTCGCCGAGGTCACCATCGTCGCCAGCACGCCGTAGGTCTTGGTCGGCTCCGGGTTGTTGGCGTACATGCCGCCGGGAATCGTCGCATAGGCGTAGTACGGATGCTTCTTGACCAGCTCGTCGACCGCGGGACCGGTCAGCGACACCAGCTTGGCGCCACAGGTCGGTCGTCGGATCCTGGATGTTGGCCGACGGGTGGCCGACGCCGTAGAAGAAGCCGTCGATCTTGTTGTCGCACAGCGCAGGCCCATGCTCATCGGCCTTGAGCTGCGAAGCGAGCGCGAAATCGGTCATCTTCATGTTCATCGTCGCCAGCAGCTCTTCCATCGCCGAGCGCGTTCCGGACCCCGGATTGCCGACGTTGAAGCGCTTGCCCTTGAAGTCGGCGAACGTCTTGATGTTGGCTTCCTTGCGCGCCAGCACGGTGAACGGCTCGGGATGCACCGAAAACACCGCACGCAGGTCCTTGTCCGCCTCCTTGAACGGTCCGGTCCCGTTGTAGTCCTGATACTGCACGTCGGACTGCGCCATGCCGAAGTCGAGCTCGCCGGCCTTGATCGTATTGACGTTGTAGACCGAGCCGCCGGTCGATTCGACCGAGCAACGGATGCCGGTCTTGGCACGATCCTTGTTGACCAGCCGGCAGATTGCGCCGCCGACGGCATAGTAGACGCCAGTGATGCCGCCGGTGCCGATGGTGACGAACTTCTGCTGCGCCGATACCGCGGGCGACAGCGTCAGCGACAACACAAACGCGAGACTCGCGCCGATCGAACCGAGCGCCGGTGATTTGCTTCGATGTCGAACTTGCATGGTGCTTCCTCCTCCAGGTTGGACTTTTGCGACCTACCTCATGTGCACGGCGACCAGCGGACGTCGTCCGCGAACGCTGTGAAACGCGACGATCATCGGACGGCAGCAGCTGCGCGCGTCCGTTGCGTGGTGGCGATGGCTGCGTCGATCGCGGCGGTCAGCCGATCGACGATCATGGCCAGCTCGTCATCACTGACGATAAAAGGCGGCGCGAGCAGCACGTGATCGCCAAGCCGCCCGTCGATCGTGCCCCCCATCGGATAGGTCATCAATCCAACGGACATGGCCTCGGCCTTGATTCGCGCGTGCAGTCGCAGCGCCGGATCGAACGGGCGCTTGGTGGCGCGATCTTCGACCAGCTCGATGCCCAGCAGCAGGCCGCGGCCGCGGATGTCGCCGACGTGAGGGTGTGCGCCCAGTGCGGCATCGAGCCGGTCGCGCAGCTGCGCTCCCTGCTTGCGCACCGTGGCGAGCAGCCCGTCGCGCTGAACGATGCGCTGCACGGCAAGCGAGGCCGCGCACGCGACAGGGTGGCCGATATAGGTATGGCCGTGCTGGAAAAATCCGCTTCCTTGTGCGATCGCGTCGACGATGCGTCCTTGCACAAGCACGGCGCCGATCGGCTGATAGCCGCCGCCCAAGCCTTTGGCGATCGTCATCAGATCGGGCGCGATCCCTTCCTGCTCGACGGCGTGCAGCGTACCGGTGCGGCCCATGCCACACATCACTTCATCGGCAATCAGCAGGATGTCGTATCGATCGCACAGCTCGCGCACGCGCCGGAAGTAGCCGGGCACCGCGGGATCGCGCCGCGCGGTCGCGCCGCCGACCGTCTCGACGCAAAAGGCGATCACGGTTTCGGGCCCCAGGCGCGCTATCGTCTGCTCGAGCTCCGCGGCCAGCCTCGCGCCGTACTCTTCCGCCGACTCGTCCGGCCGGCGGTCGCGATACTCGTAGCATGGCGAGACATGCGCGACCTCGATCAGCAGCGGCGCGAATTGCCGGCGCCGCAATTCGTTGCCTCCGACCGCAAGCGCTCCCAGCGTATTGCCGTGATAACTCTGCCGGCGCGCAATGAAATGCCGGCGTTGCGGCTGTCCGATTTCGACGAAGTACTGCCGCGCCATCTTGAGCGCTGCTTCGATCGCTTCGGATCCGCCGGAAACCAGGTAAACGTGAGACATCCCCGGCGGCGCATGCGCGACCAGGTGGTCGCCCAGCTCCTCGGCCACGGCAGAGGAGAAGAAGCCGGTGTGCGCATAGGCGAGCGCGTCGATCTGGCGATGCATGGCTGCCAGGACTTCCGGATGACCGTGTCCAAGGCATGACACCGCGGCGCCGCCCGAAGCGTCGAGGTATTCGCGGCCCGCGCTGTCGACGATGCGGATGCCGTGGCCGCTGGCAGCCAGCGGCGGCGCAGCGTTCAGATTGCGGTGCATCAGGTGGGTCATGCTCCTGCCCTCCGCGCGGCGGGACTCCAATAGGCGCGTTGATCGGCCAGCCGCTGCTCGACCTCGGTCAAGCGCTCGAGCACGGCCTTGCCGCCCCTGGCCGCGAGCCGCGCCAGCAGCAGCTCGACCAGCGCCAGCGGCGCGATCATCGACGGAAAAAAGGACACCGAATCGGCGCGATAGCGCAGCGCATGCGTTGCGCGCCGGGCAAGCGGCGACACCACGCTGTCGGTCAAGGCGATGATGGAGACGCCGCGGTTCGCTGCTGCATCGACCGCCTCGACCGTCGGCGTCGAATAGGGCGACTGGCTGATGGCAATGAGCACATCGCCGCGATCGAGCGTGTCGACCTGATCGTGCACGGTGCCGCCCAAGCCGTCGAACAGCACACCGTTGCGTGCGATCAGGTTGTACGCATAGCGGAACTGGAACGCTATGCCGAAGCTCGCGCGTACGCCGAGAAAACCGACGCGCCGCGCGGCGGCGATGACTCCGACGACCGTGTCGATCAACGCCGCCGGATTGAGTGCCAGCACCGATTTCACATCCTCGATCTGCGAGCTCGCCATTTCCTGCGCCAGGCGGCCGATTCGCCGCGCTTCCGGGGCCGCCTGCAGCACCGAGGCGCGGCTGCCGAACTGCAGCGATCGTCCGGCCATCGCTTCCTGGAACGGGCGGCGCAGGCCCGCATAGTCGGCAAAGCCCAGCGCGCGCGCCAGCCGCAGCATCGTCGGCGCGGAAACGCCGGCGTCGCGCGCCTGCTGGCGCATCGACAGCAGGCCCGTTTCGCTCGGGTGATCGGCAATCCAGCGTGCGGCGCGTTGCAACTCCGGCGTAAGCTCGTCGAAATCGCGACGGATCCGCTTGAATACGTCGGGCGCCGCAATCGGCGAAGGCATCGCAGGGGGCATGTAACGAACGTTACATCAACGGCCGAAGGAAATACAAGTGTTTTAAACGCCGCTCGCCGCGGACTGGGCCGCCTCCTGTCTCAACGCCTCGATTGATGAGGACCATCCTCCGGCGTAGATTCGCGGTTGGCCGACCTGGATCGCGGCCTTTGGAAAGGCATTGTCTGGAATCGCACCTGACCGACATCACCCACGTCATCCAGCTCGCGGTGGCGCCGGTATTTCTGCTGACGGCGATCGCGACCTTGATCAACGCGCTCAATATCCGGCTCGGCCGCGGCATCGACCGCAGGCGCCTGATCCTTGGACGCGTCCGCGGCAACGCAGGGCTGCGCAGCGACGACGACCGTGCGGAGCTCGGCTTGCTGGCGCGGCGGATACGGCTGATCTATTTTTCGCTGCTGGCGGCCGGCCTGGGCGGGTTGCTGATCTGCCTGGTCGTTGCCGGCGCGTTCGTCGGCGCGCTGATGGCCGTCGATTTATCGAAGGTCGTGGCGGTTTTTTTTATCCTCGCGATGCTCGCCATCGTCGCATGCCTCGGCATGTTCCTGCGCGAAGTGTTCCTGGCGGTGACCGGCGGGACGCACCGCATCCCATGAGGCCGGCGGCCTGCGCGATCAGCGCCGCTTTGCCGGAGCCGGCTTGACCAGACGGTCGATTCGTTCGCCCAGGGCGTCGACCCGCGCCGCCAGCGCAGCGACCTCGGCGGCAAATTCACTCCCCGCGCGCGCACCGGTGACGAGCCCGGACTCGTCGCTGGCATAACTGGCGAAGCTCGAGCCGGCCCGTTCCGCCGCATAACCGGGCGACGCGAGCAATCGGCGGCCGGCTTCGGCGAGCTGTGCGCCCACGATCGGTCCGAATAGGCGAGCAAACGAGCGTTCGATGAACCACGGCAGCGTTTGCGCCAGCTCGCCGATCGTCGATGCGAGACTCGGATCGCCCGTCGCAACGACCAGCTCGTTCCATCGCTCGGGTCGCGCGATAAGCGCAGGCAAGCGCAGTGCCGGAATAGTCAGCGTGAGGTCGGGCGCCTCCTCGCTGTCGGCAAAGCTGCCGTCAGCGTTGATCGCCAGAGTCAGCGCCGCAGGTCCCGCGACGATGCGAAGCTTGCGGCCGGCGTGCGCGGCGAGTCGCTCCCGCGCCCAGTCCTCGCGCGCAAGCGCACGATTGGCGAGGGTGGCGGCGCCGCGCATCATGAGGATCCGCTAGAAAGCGTAGCCGCGATGCAGGGCGACGACGCCCGCGCTCAGGTTGAACCATTCGACGCGTTCGAGCCCCGCGCTTTCCATCATCGCGCCGAGCTCCTGCTGATCCGGGTGCACGCGGATCGACTCGGCGAGATAGCGATAGCTGGGCGCGTCGTTCGCGACGACCTGACCGAGGCGCGGCAGCACGTTGAAGCTGTACCAGTCGTAAGCGGGTTTAAGCGGTGCCCAGACGCGGCTGAACTCGAGGACCAGCGCGATGCCACCTGGACGCAGCACGCGGCGCATCTCGGCGAGGGCCATCTCCTTGCGGGTGACGTTGCGCAGGCCGAAGGCGATGCTGACGCAGTCAAAGCTCGCCGCGTGGAAAGGGAGAGCCTCGGCGTTGCATTGCACCGCGGGCATCAGCCGGCCTTCGTTCAACATGCGGTCGCGGCCCGCGGCGAGCATCGCGCCGTTGATGTCGGTCAGCACGACGCTGCCCGTCGGACCGACGCGCGCGGCGAACAGGCGAGCGAGATCGGCGGTGCCGCCGGCGACATCGAGCACCCGTGCGCCGGCGCGAACGCCCGAAGCTGCGATCGTAAAGCGCTTCCAGGCGCGATGCATGCCCAAGGACATCAGGTCGTTCATCAGGTCGTACCGGGTCGCGACCGAATCGAATACGCCGCGCACGCGCCTGGTCTTTTCCTCGGGGGTCACCTGCTCGTAGCCGAAGTTCGTCTGCTCGCTCATCACTTCAGTGTCCGTGACCGCAGGAGTGCGCTGTCGCCGCCGGCGGCGGCGACGGGTTCCCGTCGGGCTCGCGGCTGGCGCCCGCCGCCCGCATGCGCTCTAGATACTGCTGCCACATCGGTTCCTGTCGTTCGCCGAGCTCGTGCAGGTAGTCCCACGAATAAATCCCGGTGTCGTGCCCGTCGGAGAACTTGGGCCGGATCGCGTAGTGCCCGACCGCCTCGACGTCGGTGATCGTCACTTCGCGCTTGCCGACCTGAAGCGTCTCCTGGCCGGGGCCGTGCCCGCGGACGTCGGCTGACGGCGAATAGACACGCAGGAACTCGTAGGGCAGGCGATAGCTGCTGCCATCGGCGAAGGTCAATTCCAGCAGCCGCGACGACTGGTGGAGCTTGATCTCGGTGGGGATCGCAGCGCGTGGATCGAGGCCGGCCATGACGCTATTGTAGGCCGTGGTGGGAGCAGATGCGTACGCCGGTCGCCGTGCGCCGATTGGCGCTCGGTAACCGGATGATGTTTATTGGACTATGTCGAGATTGCCGATGCCCGCCATGACGTTGCGGTTTTTGGCGTCCTTGCCGTGCAGCTTGATCTCCAGCCGGAGGTCGTTGAGCGAATCGGCGTTGCGCAGCGCGTCTTCGTAGGTGATAAGGCCGCCTTCGTAGAGATCGAACAGCGCCTGGTCGAATGTCTGCATGCCGAGCTCGCGCGACTTCTTCATGATCTCCTTGATGCCGGAGACGTCGCCCTTGAACACCAGATCGGAGATCAGCGGCGAATTGAGCATGACCTCGACCGCGGGCACCCGGCCGCGGCCGTCGCGCCGGGGGATCAGCCGCTGCGCGACAAAGGCGCGGATGTTGAGCGACAAATCCATCAGCAGCTGCGGACGCCGCTCCTCGGGGAAGAAGTTGATGATCCGGTCCAGCGCCTGGTTGGTGCTGTTGGCGTGCAGCGTGGCGAGACAAAGGTGTCCTGTTTCGGCGAACGCGATCGCGTAATCCATCGTCTCGCGGTCGCGCACCTCGCCGATCAGGATGACGTCGGGCGCCTGGCGCAGAGAATTCTTCAGCGCGATCTGCCAGCCGTCAGTGTCGACCCCGACTTCGCGCTGCGTGACGATGCAGTTCCGGTGCTCGTGCACGAACTCGATCGGATCCTCGATCGTGATGATGTGGCCGTAGCTGTTCTCGTTGCGGTAGCCGAGCAGCGCCGCCATCGACGTAGACTTGCCGGCGCCGGTCGCACCGATGAACAGCATGATGCCGCGCTTGCTCATCGTCACGTCCTTGAGCACGGGCGGCAGGCTGAGCTCGTCGAACGTGGGAATCGTCGTGTTGATCGTGCGCATCGCCATCCCGACCCGGCCCATCTGCACGAAAGCGTTGCAGCGGAACCGGCCGATGCCCGGCGGGCTGATCGCGAAGTTGCACTCCTTGGTCGACTCGAACTCCGCGGCCTGCTTGTCGTTCATCACGCTGCGCACGATCTCGATCGTGTGCTGTGGCGTCAGCGCGGTCTTGGAGACGGGCGCGATCTTGCCGTCGACTTTGATCGCCGGGGGAAAACCCGCGGTGATGAACAGGTCCGAGCCTTTTTGCTTGACCATCAGGTCGAGCAGCTCGTGGATGAACTTGGTCGCGGTTTCTCGTTCCATTGGACGTTCCTTTGCGTTGCGCCGACCGGGAAGGTGCCGGTCAGCCGCCGAACAGATCCTTGTTGACCGCCCGGGCCCGCGCTTCGGACAACGCGATCTGGTTGCGGCGGACCATCTCCGTCAGGCATTGGTCCAGCGTCTGCATGCCGGCCGACTGGCTGGTCTGGATCGACGAATACATCTGCGCGACCTTGTTTTCGCGGATCAGGTTTCTGATCGCCGGTGTGCCGATCATGATTTCGTGCGCGGCGATCCGGCCCTGCTGGTCCTTGGTCTTGAGCAAGGTCTGCGATATCACGGCAACCAGCGACTCCGACAGCATCGAGCGCACCATGTCTTTTTCCGCCGCCGGAAACACGTCGATGATCCGGTCGATCGTCTTCGCCGCGGAGCTGGTGTGCAGCGTGGCAAAGACCAGGTGGCCGGTTTCGGCGGCGGTCAGCGCCAGTCGGATCGTCTCCAGGTCGCGCATCTCGCCGACCAGGATGTAGTCCGGGTCCTCGCGCAGCGCGGCGCGCAGCGCGTTGGCGAACGACAGCGTGTGCGGCCCGACCTCGCGCTGGTTGATCAGGCATTTCTTCGACTCGTGCAGGAATTCGATCGGGTCCTCAATCGCGAGGATGTGCCCGTATTCGCTTTCGTTGACGTGGTTGATCATCGCGGCCAGCGTCGTCGACTTGCCGGAGCCGGTCGGACCCGTAACCAGGATCAGCCCGCGCGGCCGCGTCGTCAGGTCGGCGAAGACCTTGGGCGCGTTCAGCTCCTCGAGCGACAGCACCTTGGACGGAATGGTCCGGAACGCGACCGCGGCGCCGCGCTCCTGATTGAACGCATTGACCCGAAAGCGCGCGAGATTGGGGATGCCGAACGAAAAGTCGCATTCGAGCATCTCTTCGTAGGTCTTGCGCTGCGCGTCGCTCATGATGTCGTACACCATGGCGTGCACGTCCTCATGCTCCATCGGCGGCAGGTTGATCCGCCGGATGTCGCCGTGGACGCGGATCATCGGCGGCAGCCCGGCCGACAGGTGCAGGTCCGACGCCTTGTTCTTGACCGCGAAAGCGAGAAGTTCGGCAATGTCCATTTATAATCCCTGGTGCCGCGTCCGGGCGCGGCTTGCGCCCGGTGTGCGCGCCTTTGCCTTTCGGCCAGCTTCGGTGCGTCGGGCCCGGACTGGCTATGCCGGCGTCATTGATTATGAGCCTATACGAGAAGGCGTGGCAAGCCATGCAGCAGCGCATCGCGCGGGCGGCCGACGCCGCGGGTCGCGATCCGGCGACGATCCGGCTGCTCGCCGTAAGCAAGAGCATGCCGGCGGAGGCGATCCGGGCTGTCCATGCGCTCGGGCAGCGTGCCTTCGGCGAGAACTACGTGCAGGAGGCGACGGCCAAGATGACCGCGCTCGCCGATCTGCCGGACATCGAATGGCATTTGATCGGACCGTTGCAGCGGAACAAGGCGCGCGCCGCGGCGGCGCAATTCGCGTGGGTGCAAACCGTCGACGGGGTGGCCATTGCCGAGCGATTGTCGGCTACACGTGAAGCACGACAAGGTCTGCTCGACGTTTGCGTGCAGGTCAACATCAGCGCCGAGACGAGCAAAAGCGGCATCGCGCCCGGCGACGCGCTTGCGCTCGCTCGCGCCGTCGCCTCGTTGCCGCGGCTCGCATTGCGCGGCTTCATGGGCATCGCCGCACCTACTCCCGAGGTGGACATCCAGCGCGCGCAATTCCGGATGTTGCGCGAAATCCTCGCCGCCGCACGGGCCGAAGGGCTTATGCTCGACACCTTGTCGATGGGCATGTCGGACGATCTCGAGGCGGCGATCGCCGAAGGCGCGACGCTGGTCCGCATCGGCAGCGCGCTGTTCGGACCACGCGCGTGAAGCGAGACCATCGCAGGACAGGGGCCGCATCCAACGACTGGCGGACGTCGCCGGGCGAGCTTGCAAGGGCGAGGACTTGAATATCACATTCATCGGCGGCGGCAACATGGCCCGGGCGCTGATCGGCGGACTGATCGCGCGCGGCCAGGCGTCGAACGCGCTGTCGGTCGTCGAGATCAACCCCGACGCGCGCGCGACTGTCGCGGCGCGATTCGGCGTGGCGACTTTCGCCGCCATCGAAGCCGCGGCCGTGATCCATGCCGACCTTATCCTGATCGCGGTCAAGCCGCAGCACGTTCGGGCCGTCGCGCGCGAGCTGGCGACGCTGCTCAAGCGGCAAGTGGTCGTGACGATCGCCGCCGGTATTCGTCTGGCCGATCTTTCGCGCTGGCTGCTCGGCTATCGCCGCCTGGTGAGGGCGATGCCCAATACGCCTGCGCTGATCGGCGCCGGCATCGCCGGCCTGTATGCGCTATCCGGCGTCGACGCCGAGGGTAGAACCCGCGCCGCGTCCATTCTCGAAGCCGTCGGCGCAACGATTTGGTGCGAGCGGGAGGACGAGCTCGATGCCGTCACGGCCGTCTCGGGCAGCGGCCCCGCGTATGTCTTCTATTTTCTCGAAGCGCTCGAGCAATCGGCGCGCGAGCTCGGGTTTGAGCCCGCCGACGCCCGTCGTCTCGCTTACGCGACTTTCAGCGGATCGATGCGCCTGGCCGAGCAAAGCGAGTCGGAGCCGTCGCTCTTGCGCGCCCAGGTGACATCCAAAGGCGGCACCACCGAGCGCGCGATCAGCGCGATGGACGAGGCGGGCGTGATGGCCGCGATCATCACGGCGGTCAAGGCCGCGGCCGCGCGTGCCCGCGAAATGGGCGAGCGTTTCGGATCCGAGCCCTGAACCTGATCATGCTTGCCGACGCGCTCCGCTTCCTCGTCAATATCATCTTTGCGCTGATCGTGTATTCGGCGCTGCTGCGTTTCATCATGCAGTGGCTGCGGGCGCCGTTTCGCAATCCGCTCGGGCAGGCGGTCGCCGCGCTGACCGACTGGGCGGTCAAGCCGCTGCGAAAAATACTGCCCGGTTTCCGTGGACTGGACTGGGCATCGCTGATTGTCGCCTGGCTCGCGCAGCTGCTGTGGCTGCTGTCCCTCGTCATGCTCGGCGGCGCCGCCATCTCGGGCCCGCTCGCCGCAGCGCTTTCCGCGCTGGCGGTGATCGAATTGCTCAAGGCCGCGCTGTGGATACTGATCGTGGCGGTATTCCTGCAGGCGCTCTTGTCGTGGGTCGCACCCGACGGTCCGCTGGCCGGCGTGCTGAACGCGCTGACGTTTCGCTTCCTGGCGCCGATACGACGCGCGATCCCGCCACTCGGCGGCGTGCTCGATCTTTCGCCGCTGATCGTCATCGTGGTTGCGCAGCTCCTGCTGATGCTGCCGATCGCGTGGCTCGAGCAGGCGGTCGGGCAGCTCTTTCGCTAGCGTGGCAGATAAAGCGTTGCCGGACCGGTCGTGGTGCCGCACCGGCGCGGACGGCTCGCTCACCTTGCAGCTTCATGCGCAGCCCGGCGCCAAACGGACGGGGATGGCGGGAATGCACGGCACGGGTGCGGACCAGCGGCCGAAAATTCGCCTTGCTGCGCCGGCGGTCGACGGCAAGGCTAACGCCGCACTGCGCGTCTTTCTGGCCGAAACGTTCGGCGTTGCCTTGCGCGATGTCGAGATCGTTCGAGGCGAGACGGGGCGCAGCAAGATCGTCCGCGTTGCCGCGCCGTCACGCCGGCCCGACCTCGATTGGCGCTAGCGCTGAGGATGCGCGTTTTTTGCCGCCAGAGCATTGGCGAGTCGAGCGAAGTCGGCAACCGCCAGCGTCTCGCCTCGCACGCCGGGGGCGATGCCGACGGCCTCAAGCGCGGCCTCGTCGGCGAACGGCTTCAGCGCATTGCGCAAGGTCTTGCGCCGCTGGCCGAATGCCGCCGCGACCAATTGCGCGAATAGCGCGGCGTCGGAAAGCGCCGGCCGCGCCGCGCCCAGCGGCGTCAGTCGCGCCACCGCCGACTCGATTTTAGGCGGCGGCCGGAACGCGCCGGCCGGGACGACAAACAGTCGCTCGACTTGGAAGCGGACCTGAAGCATCACCGACAGGCGCCCATACTCGGCTGTCGCCGGCGCCGCCGCCATGCGCTGCACGACCTCCTTTTGCAGCATCACGGTGACGTCGCGCAGATTGGCATCGAATTGCGCGAGGTGAAACAGCAGCGGTGACGATATGTTGTACGGCAGGTTGCCGATGACGCGAATATCGCGGCCGAGCGTGGCGAAGTCGAAGCTCAGCGCATCGGCCACGTGCAGCGCGAGCCGCTCCGGCGGGAATTCGGCGGCGAGCGCCGTGGCGAGATCACGATCGATCTCGATGACGGTCAGGCGGTCGACCCTGTCCAGCAGCGGCCGGGTCAGCGCGCCCAGACCCGGGCCGATTTCGACGAGGCGCTCGCTTCGCTTCGGTGCGATCGCCTCGATGATGCGCTCGACATAATGCGGATCGGCCAGGAAATGCTGGCCGAATCTCTTGCGCGGGCGATGCGAGCCTATCAGCGTCCCGCCTCACGGGCCCGTGACGCCAGGTCGATCGCCAGGTCGACCGCCGCGAACAGCGAGCCCGGATCGGCGGCGCGAGCCAGCGTGCCTTCTGCGGCGAGATCGAGCGCGGTGCCGTGGTCGACCGAGGTGCGCACGATCGGCAGACCCAGCGTTACGTTGACGCCGTGGCCGAAGCTCGCATGTTTGAGCACCGGCAGCCCCTGATCGTGATACATCGCCACGATGCAATCGTACTCGCGCGCCTTGGTGGGAACGAAGACCGTGTCGGCCGGCAACGGCCCCGCCACGTCCAGCCCTTCGGCGCGCAGCGCGGTCAGGACCGGAGCGATGACATCGATTTCCTCGCGGCCGAGGTAGCCGCCTTCGCCGGCGTGGGGATTGAGCCCGCATACGCCGAGGCGCGGCTTGGCAATGCCGAATTTGCGCTCGAGGTCGGCTACGGCGATACGCAGCGTCTGCGTCAGCGTTTCGCGCGTGATCGCCGCAGGGACGGCGGCGAGCGGCAGATGCGTGGTCGCGAGTGCGACGCGCAGCGACCCCCATGGCGCCGCGCCGACCAGCAGCATGACGACACCCGGCGCGCCGGTGCGCTGCGCAAGGAACTCGGTGTGACCGGTGAATTGGATGCCCGCGTCGTTGATCACGCTTTTTTGCACCGGCGCCGTGACCATCGCCGCGAATTCGCCCGACAGGCAACCGGCCAGCGCGGCATCGAGCGAGGCGATCACCGTCCTGGCGTTGGCGGCATCGAGCCGGCCCGCATGGACCGGCACCGCAACGGGGAAATGCGCAACTTCGAGCGCGCCCGGCGTCGCAGCGCGGCCGCGCAGGTACGGCACCAGGCGCACGCCTGCGCCGAGCCTTCGCGCTCGCTCGCGCAAAAGCTCGCAATCGCCGGCCAGCACCAGCCGCGCCGGCCAGGTCCGTTCGGCAAGACGGACGGCGAGATCAGGACCGATGCCGGCGGGCTCGCCGATGGTGACGACGATCGTCGCCGCATTCATTGCCGCGCTCAAGTCGAAGCGTCGATGCGGACGCCGGTAGGGTCGCCGAAGACTTCGACCTGCACGCCGGATGTCGCGGTGACGGTCGCGCCGTCAGCGACCACGGCGATGCTCGCTTGCGTGAAGCCGTCGAGCGCATGCGCGGGCTTGCCGAACACCCACAGCGCGTTCAGCGGATTTTTGCGGTCGACTTCCCCGGTGTGCTGCACCGCCGGTCCCAGTGGCAGCGCGTGGCCTTCGCGTCCGAACACCGGAAAGCGGTCGAGCGTGGCGCGGTAGCGGATCACCTGCCGCCCGGCCAGGCGCTGCCGGGTCGCGAGGTCGTACCATGCGCCCGGCGGCAGCGCGACCTCGACTTCGCCTCCCGGTGCGATGACCGGTGCGACCAGCAAGGCGTCGCCGCACATGAATTGCGTATCGTGCGCACGGGTCAGCGCATTGCCGGGGAACGCGAGCGGCATCGCGCGCATCACCGGCATGCCGGTCCTCGCGGCCTGCGTGACGACTGTGCCGAGATAGGTCAGCAGCCGGTAGCGAAATTCCAGCCACTGCAGCGCGATTTTTTCCTGCTCGGCGTCGAGCGCCCAAGGGTCGCGTCCGGCGCCGGCGCGAAGCTCGAGGTGCGAGGCGAAGACGCCGGCCTGCAACCAGCGCAGATAAAGCTCCCCCGATGCCGGCTCGCCGTAGCCGCCGCCGACTTTGCAGGCGTGATACGGCACGCCGCTCATGCCGTTAGACAGGCTGGCGCGGATGCTCGCCGCCAGGCCCTCCCAATCGCTTTGCGTCTCGCCGCTCGATTGAACCGGATAGCGCTGGCTGCCGCTCGAGCCGGAGTGGCTCCAGATCAGCGGCGGCGCCTGCTCGGGCGGTGCGAACTTTTCGGCGGCATCGAAAACGCAACGGCCGTAGAGCAGCGGATAGACGTTAGACAGACGCTGGCCCGTGTCGCCATTGAATGCGATCGCATCTGCCGGGACGTCGTCGCCGCCGTCGGTCTTGATCACGTCGATGCCGGCTCTGAACAAAGCCTCGTGTGCGTTTCGCCACCACGCGAGGGCGGCTGGGTTGGTCAAGTCGATGATGCCCGACGGCGGCGCCGGTCGCGCGCCGGGACGCGCGTCATCGGGCTCTGCACCGGCCGCGCGCTCGTATGGCCGGCCGTCGGCGTCGGTCATCAGATATTTTCTGGCCGCGAGGTCATGGAACAGCGGCGAGTGAATCGATATCGACGGCTGCTCGCAGACGCAGACCTTGAACCCCTGCTGCCTGATTTTGGCGAGCGCGGCAGCGGGCGCCGGATAGCCTTTCGGGTCCCATCGGAAATCGAACGACGTCCATGGATCCCAGGGTCCGGTGCCATCGAGCATCAGGACGTCGCAAGGCACGCGGCGAGCGCGCAGATCCGACGCCGCTGCGACGGCGCCGTCGGCGCTCAAGTCGTCGCCGCGCGCGATCCACGCGCCGAGACTCCAGCGCGGCACTTCCGGTGCGCGTCCGGTCAGCGCGGTGTAGCGCTCGATCACCTCGGCGGGATCGCGGCCGGCGATCAGGAATAAATCGAGCGCTTCATCGTCGACGACCAAGCCATACGAACGCTGTGACCAGTCGGGATAGCCGACGCCATGCAACACGCGCGACGGCGTGTGGACATACACACCCCAGGCTCCGCCGCCGGAGCCGGGACTCCAGCAGAACGGCGCACTCGTGCCCGACGCGGAAGGCGAGGTGCCGGCCGGTTCGACCCGCGAATGCACCAGCTGGCCACGCTTGTTCAGCGTCGCTGTCTGCGCACCCAGGCCGTAGACCGCCTCACCCGACGCCAGCGCGTACGCCGCCAGCCACGACTGTCCTTGTCGCGCGCGGCCGATCGCGGGTAACCGCGTCTGGCCGTCCCTGTTCCGGTCGGTGATCGAAGCGAGCACCGGTTTGCCCGCGTGCAACAGGCGCAGGGTCAACGGCGTTCCGGCGAGCTCGAGCGATCCGTCGCCTGCGGTGAACGTCCA
This sequence comes from uncultured beta proteobacterium, assembly GCA_963828595.1. GTDB lineage: Bacteria > Pseudomonadota > Gammaproteobacteria > Burkholderiales > Casimicrobiaceae > PALSA-1003. The sequence goes on along the minus strand of CAWHEN010000007.1, from coordinate 287,775 downwards.
CAGGCCGCGCGATGGCTGCGCGACATCGCAGCGCTGTGCGCGCGCGGCGATCAATCCGTAGTCCGGACGCGTGTTCGGACCGACGCGAAGACGGAATATTCCGGAGCCGAAGCTGCCGATCTCGAGCATGTCGCCGGTCGAGGTGGCGAACGAGGCGCCCGACGCCGACGCGCCGAGGCTGCTGGATGCATCGATCGGAAGATAGTCGTGGCTGTCGAGGTGCATGATGTTCCGGTCAGGAGTCGGCAATGTCGAAAATCGATGCCTCCGCTTCAGCGGACGGCGATCAGCCGGCGAATTTCGGCTCCGGCAGACCCGGGGTATCGACTTGCATCGCGAACAGTCCGCCCGACTGCGGCAGTCGCGCGAGCTCATCCGCCTCGCGATTCTGACGCGCCGTCGTCACGTAGAGGGTGCGCAGCTCCGGGCCGCCGAATGCGCACATTGTCGGACACATCGCCGGCAGCACGTATTCGGCGAGGCGCTCGCCTCGCGGCGACAGGCGCGCGATCTTGCCGCCACGATAGAACGCAATCCAATAACAGCCGTCGCTGTCGACCGCCGCGCCGTCGGGCCGCTCGGTCTCCCCGTCGAAATGCGCGAACTCGCGCTTGCCGCTGACGGTGCCGCCGGCCGCGTCGAATGCATAGGCGTTGATCGTGCGTGTCGGCGTGTCGGCGTGATAGAGCGTCCGCCCATCAGGACTCCAGGCGAGTCCGTTCGATATCGTGATGCCCTCGAGCACACGGGTCAGAGCGAAATAGCCGTCCAGGCAGTACAGCGCGCCGCTGGCCGCGTCGCGTCGCTCGTTCATCGTCCCCACCCAGAACCGTCCGCTGTTATCGGCGCGCCCGTCGTTGAAGCGATGGTGCGATGGGTCATAGGGCGCCTCGGCCATGCGGTCGCCGAGCCTGCCTGTCCGATCGATCAGCCAGATGCCGTCGCGCAGCGCCGCGACGAATCCGCCGTGCTCGCGCAGTGCGAAGGAGCCGATCGACGAAGGCATCGGCCAGGCGAGGTTGATGCGAGACTTCGGATCGAAGCGATTGAGCGACGGCCCATTGATGTCGACCCAGTAGAGTGCCTGCTCGTCGGGCGACCACACCGGGCATTCGCCGAGGCTGGCCCGGGCATCGAGCACGCACTCGAAGGGCGATTCCATCTCGACGATCCCGCTGGCTTAAAACGTGCATCGTACAAGAAAACAAGCGCGCCCGGCGTTAAGCGTCAGCGAGCAACCGGCTTGTCTGCCGCGGCGCCTGCATTACGGAATCTCGACAGAAATTCCTGCGCGCGCCCCACCATGAAACCCATGTCGGAGCCTATCGCGACCCATGAGTAGCCGTAGTCGATGAAGCGCGCCACCATCTCGGGGGTCGGCCCGATGATGCCCGACGGCTTGCCGGCACGCCGGCAGGCTTTGGCGGCAGCCTCCAGATGCTCCTGCACCGCCGAATTCGTGATGTCGCCAAGGTGGCCCATCGACGCCGAAAGATCGCTCGGCCCGATGAAAATCGAATCGATGCCGGGAACGGCGGCGATCTCGTCCAGCTTGCCGAGCGCGGGCAGCGTCTCGATCTGCACGATCACGCAGATCTCCTCGCTTGCGCGCTTGAGGTAATTGGGCACGGTGCCGTAACGGCTGCCGCGATGCGTTCCGGCGACCCCGCGCACGCCGTCCGGCGGATAGCGCGTATAGGAGACCGCGCGCCGCGCCTCGTCGGCGTTCTGCACGAACGGCAGCAGCAGTGATTGCGCGCCGGCATCGAGCGCGCGCTTGATCATCACCATGTCGTTCCACGGTGGGCGCACGATCGCCTGCGCCGACGTTCCCGCGATCGCGCGCAGGATGTCGATCATCTGCGGCGTGTCGATCGGCGTATGCTCCATGTCGACGACGAGAAAGTCGAACCCGACGCAGCCGAGCGCTTCCGCGGTCGACGCCGCGCCGCTTCCGAGCCACGCGCCGAGCGGCGCGCGCCCGGATGCGATCGCGCGCTTGAACTGATTGATCGGAAGATCCACCGGAGACTCCTCGTTCGGGTTGGCGAGCGGCCATTATCGCGCGGCTGCGCTATAATCGGCGCGAATGATCTTAAGGGCTTGCGGGCGGAGCGATCGTCGGCCGCAGGCCCTTAGCTTTTCCGTGTCCTGTTCCGTAAGTTCCGAAGATAAAGGAGCGGATGAAATCGGGGGCCAGGCAAGGCGCGCGGCCGAAAGCGTACTTATTGGTACGGTGAGGGCGCGCAACGCCGCATGGCACCCTCGATTGGCCAATGAGCGCCGCGAACTATCGAGCCAGTTGACGGAACAGGACACTAGCCGATGCGCACTCATTTCTCCCGTTCGGCGTTCATCGAAGGCGCGCGCGACATGCTGCCGATGACTGTCGGACTGATCCCGTTCGGCATCGTGTGCGGCGTCGGCGCGATCGCCGCGGGCTCCTCGCCGGTCGCCGCCCTCGCGATGTCGATGATCGTTTTCAGCGGCGCCGCCCAGATCATCGCCGCACAGTTGCTCGCCGCTGGTGCGCCGTTTGCCGTGATCGTGCTCTCGTGCTTTGTCATCAGCCTCCGCTTCCTGATGTACAGCGCGGCGCTCGCGCCTTATCTCAAGCCGGTCGACCATCGCTGGCGCAACCTGGTCGCGTTCCTGCTGACCGACCAGGCGTTCGCGTCGTCGATACGGCGCTTTCGCGAGTCCTCGGACATCCGCGCCAATGTCTCCTATTTCGTCGGCGGCGGCGCTGTGCTCTGGCTGGCCTGGCAGATCGCGACGATCGCCGGCATCCTGGCGGGCGCCGTCATCCCGGTGTCGTGGCAGCTCGAATTCGTCGTTCCCTTGTGCTTTCTTGCGCTGCTCGCGCCGCTGCTACACGACCGCACGGCGCTGATCGTGTTCGCGATTGCGGCCGTCGCGGCCATCGCGCTGGACTCGATGCCGATGCGCCTTTCGATGATTTGCGCCGGTCTGGCGGGCATCGTCGCCGGGGTCGTCGCCGACCGGCTTCTCGGGCGCAGCGCGGTGACGGAGGTCGAGCCTGGAAACTAGCCAGGTCCTGATCTGGTCGTTGATCGTCGTCGTCGGCGCGATCAACTTCGCCGCGCGTCTGTCGTTCATCGCGCTGTTCGCGCGCCGTGAGATGCCGCCACTGCTGGCGCGCGCTTTGCGCCACGTTCCGGCGGCAATGCTGACCGCGATCGTCGTGCCGGCGATCGTGTTCGCCGGGCCGGGCGTGCTGTCCCTCGACGCCGGCAACGTCAAGCTGATCGCGGCGCTCGTCGCCGGCGTCGTCGCCTGGCGGTGGCGCAACACGCTGTTGACCATCGCCGTCGGCATGGCCGCGCTATGGCTGCTGCAATGGCTTATGCGCTAATATCGAGCGAGGAGACGACGATGCAGCCGATTGCGCCCGACGGGGAAATGACGATGCGGTTCGAGGGCACCGACACCTATGTCGCGACGCCCGATCTGATGCTTGCGGTCAACGCCGCAGTGACGCTGGCGCGGCCGCTGCTGATCAAGGGAGAGCCCGGCACCGGAAAGACGATGCTCGCCGAGGAGGTTGCGCGGGCGCTTGGCCGGCCGCTGATGCAGTGGCACGTCAAGTCGACGACCAAGGCCCAGCAAGGGCTGTACGAGTACGACGCGGTGTCCCGGCTGCGCGACTCGCAACTCGGCGACGAGCGCGTCGCTGACATCGCGCATTACATCAAGCGTGGCGTTTTGTGGCAGGCGTTCGATTCGGAGATACCGGCGGTCGTGCTGATCGACGAAGTCGACAAGGCCGACATCGAATTCCCGAACGATCTCTTGCGCGAGCTCGACCGGATGGAGTTCCACGTATACGAGACGCAGGATACGATACGCGCACGCCACCGTCCGACCGTCATCATCACCAGCAACAACGAAAAGGAACTGCCCGACGCGTTCCTCCGGCGCTGTTTCTTTCATTACATCCGGTTTCCCGACAAGGAGACGATGGCGCGCATCGTCGACGTGCACTTCCCCGGGCTGAAAAAAACCCTGCTGCAGGAAGCATTGGAGGTCTTCTTCAATCTGCGCGACATCCCGGGACTGAAGAAAAAACCGTCGACGTCCGAATTGCTCGACTGGCTGAAGCTCCTGCTGGCCGAGGACATCCCACCCGAGGCGCTCCGCAGCAGCGACAAGAAGATCATCGTGCCGCCACTGTACGGCGCGCTTCTGAAGAACGAGCAGGACGTTCACCTGTTCGAGCGCGTCGCGTTCATGGCGCGGACAGGCCGCTAAAGCCGCGTCATGGCATTCATCGAGCCGGTGACGCTCAAGGGCGCGCACGCGACGCTCGAGCCGCTCGACACCGGGCACGCGGCCGCGCTGCGCGACGCCGCTGCCGACGGCGAGCTTTGGCGCCTGTGGTACACGTCGGTCGCGCCGCCGGAGCAGATCGGCGATTACATCGCGCGTGCGCTCGACATGCGCGAGCGCCTCGGGGCGATGCCATTCGCCGTGCGCCAGAACGCGACCGGAGAAGTCGTCGGCTGCACGCGCTATTTCAATGTCGACGCAGCCAACCGACGGCTCGAGATCGGGCACACCTGGTATTCGAAGCGCGTTCAACGCACGGCGATCAACACCGAATGCAAACTGCTGTTGCTGACGCATGCGTTCGAGGTCCTACAGTGCATCGCGGTGGAATTCCGGACGCACTGGTTCAATCACGCGTCGCGGGTCGCGATCGAGCGGCTCGGCGCCAAGCAGGACGGCGTGCTGCGCAACCACCAGCTGTTGCCCGACGGCTCGAAGCGCGACACCGTCGTATTCAGCATCATCGACGGCGAATGGCCGGCGGTCCGGCGGCATTTGAAGTTCCTGCTCGACCGGCCGAGGTAGCGATCTTGCTGATCGACTTTTTCCTGCATCTCAAATCGTCGAAGCTGCCGGTCAGCACGCGCGAGTTTCTGACGCTGCTCGACGCGCTGAAGCATGACGTCGTATCGACCAGCATCGATGAGTTCTATTTTCTGGCGCGCACCTGCCTGGTCAAGGACGAGGCGCTTTACGACCGTTTCAATCTCGCGTTCGGTGCATATTTCAAGGGCGTCGAGGGCGTGCTCGACATTCACGCGGACATTCCTGACTCGTGGCTGCGCAAGATGATCGAAGCCAATCTGACCGAGGAGGAGAAGGCGATGGTCGCCGCTCTCGGCGGCTGGGATCAGCTGATGCAGACATTGCGCCGGCGGCTGGACGAGCAGCGGGGACGGCACCAGGGCGGATCGAAATGGATCGGCACCGCGGGCACGAGCCCGTTCGGCGCCTACGGCTACAACCCCGAAGGGATACGCATAGGCCAGCAAGGCGGTCGCAGCCGCAGCGCGATCAAGGTCTGGGACGAGCGCACGTTCCGCAACCTGGACGACTCCGTCGAGATCAACACCCGCAACATCAAGATCGCGCTGCGACGACTGAGGCGCTTCGCGCGGCAAGGCGTGCCCGACGAGTTCGATCTCGACACGACGATCGAGCGCACGGCGCGCAACGCCGGATGGCTCGATGTGCAGTTGCGGCCAGAGCGCCGCAACCGCGTCAAGGTGCTGCTGTTCCTCGACGTCGGCGGCTCGATGGATCCGCACGTCCAGGTCTGCGAAGAGCTTTTTTCAGCGGCGAAATCCGAGTTCAGGCACCTCGAGTATTTCTACTTCCACAACTGCGTCTACGATCATGTCTGGCGCGACAACCACCGGCGCCGCAACGAGCGCATCGCGACCTTCGACCTGCTGCACAAATACGGCGGCGACTGGAAGCTGATCTTCGTCGGCGATGCAGCGATGAGCCCGTACGAGCTCGTGCAGCCCGGGGGCAGCGTCGAGTATGCCAACGACGAGCCCGGCGCGGCGTGGCTGGCGCGGCTGATCGCCGCGTACCGCCATGCGATCTGGCTCAACCCGGAGCCGGAGCGGACCTGGCAATACACGCGCTCGACGCAGATGGTGCTGGAGCTCCTCGGCCCGCGCATGTATCCCCTGACGCTCGACGGTCTGCAGCGCGGCATCGCAGCGCTGCGCAAATAGCGGCGGCAGCGTTCCTGTTTCGTCACGACCGATATTTGCCCGAAAAGTCAGTCCCGCCACCACGCAGCAGGCGTCTCAACCAAACGCCACGCGCGCAGCCACATCAGCGAATACCGATCTCCTGCGAAACGCCGCACACTGAAATCGCCGGCGCCGATTTCTACCCGGCGACACGAACCGCAATGAATATGCACGCCGCCCCCAAGCAAGTAAGCCCGATGAGTCCAAGAGCGTCGCCAGGTCGAGCCTGCGAATGGGCTTCGGGCAAAATGTCGGACGCACCGATATACAGCAAGAACCCCGCGAAGAATCCCAAATAAAGCACCAAGACAAAGGCAGGAACGTGAAAGGCCAACGTCGAGGCCGCACCGAGGACGGGAGCGAGCGAGTCCAACACGAGCATTGTGAATGAACGCTGCGGCGTATTGTTGTGGACCAGCATCAAGCTGACCGTATTCAACCCATCGCAGAAATCGTGCGCAATCACCGCGATAGCTACGATGACGCCGACGGCGGATGAGACTTGAAACGCTATACCGATCGCGACGCCGTCCATGAAACTGTGCCCTATCAGAGCCAGCGACGACAGGATACCGACCTGCGGGTGGTAGTGCGCAGAATAGCTTCCCTCCTGCGCGTGATGAATCAGCATGAACTTCTCGAGGCCGTGAAAGAGAAGAAACCCGATTACGAGCGCGATCATCGCTCCGGCTGGATCAATGCCGCTTTCATGGGCAACGCTAAATATCTCCGGCAGAATGTCGAAACTCACCACTCCCAAGAGCACACCGGCGGTAAAACTAAGAATGAAGTGCAACCGGCTGCGAAATTTGAGAGCGAAGAGGCCCCCGACCAAGGTAGAAACGAACGTCCCTAGCGATAGCAAGACTGCGCTCATCCTAATTACTCACTGGGTTATTAGCGGTTTGGTGAATGTGGCGCGGGCCCCTAGCTTCCCGCAACGAGTGGCATCCGAGGCGCTGCGCTGCGGCGCACCGTTTTTATCCCGCTGCTTGCGACCAGGCATGCCAGCCAAGACCCAGCACCACCAGCATCCAGACGATGACTGGACCGCTGGGCAGATCGAGTGCGGTCGACAACACGAGACCCACGGCGTAGCCCGCCGCGCCGATCGCCCACGAGCTCGCCAGACGCCGCCGCTGCATCGCTCGCGTCGCCAGCGGTGGCACGATCAGGGTCGCGAAAACCAGATACAGGCCGACCAGTTGCACTGAAACGGTGACAGCAAGGGCGAACAGCACATAAAACCCGGTGCGGCCAAGCCGCTGGCGCCAGCCGAACCACAGCGCGAGTATCGCCGCGTACACAAGCGTGGCCCAGACCAGACGCGATGGCTGCGCCCAGAGGATCTGTCCGACCAGAAGATCGCGCAAATGCTCGCTGCCGTGCGGATTGCTGGCGAGCAGCAGCACGCTGCCGGTCGCGCCGAGGATGAACACGACGCCGATCACCGCTTCCTGCACGTCGGGCCAGACGCGCTCGGTCCAGGTGAGCAGTAACGCCCCCCCCAGCGCCGCGGCCAATGCGGCGACCTGCACGGCGATGCCTTCGGCCTCGAAGCCGAAGCGGTCCGCGAGAACGACGCCGCAGCCGGCGATCTGCGCGATCGCCAGATCGATGAACACGATGCCGCGGGCGAGCACCTGCATGCCCAGCGGCACATGGGTGGCGGTGACCAGCAGGCCGGCCGCCAGCGCCGGCAGAAGAATCGTCAGCTCGATTGCGCCGAGATTCATTGCGCCCCCTTGAGCAGACGCTGGATCGTATCGTCGAACAGCCCGAACAGATCCTTGGCGGCATCGTCGCCGCCGACGGTGAACGGCAATGCGACTGCGTTGATCTTCGCGCGCTCGGCGAGCCATTGCGATGCGCGATCGCTTTGATACGCGGCGCGCAACACCATCTTGACCGGCTGGCGATGCGTCAGCGCCAGGACTTCGGACAGATGCGCGGTCGTCGGCTCGATCCCCGGCTTGGGCTCCAGCGCCGCGACCTCCTTGAGACCCAGCCACGCGATCAGATAAGTAAACGCCTTGTGCTGCACCAGCACCGCGACGCCTTTGAGCGGCGCGCCTTCGTTCTCCCAGCGGGCGATCGCCGCAGTCCACCGATCGCTGAAAGACTTGTAGCGCGCCTGATAGAAAGCCGCATTCCCCGGATCGAGCTGGGCGAGCTTTGCCGACAGCGGTCCGGCGACACGCGCAATGTTCCGCGGGTCGGTTTGGATGTGCGGATCGCCGGCCGCGTGCACGTCGCCTTCGGCGCGATCGAGGCGCGCCGGCTTGTCCAGCAAGGTTACAAACGGCGCGGCCTCGAAGTACCCGGGTTGGCCCGGTTGCACCTTCGGATTGCCGGCCTGCTGCAGCACCAGCGAAAGCCAGCCGATCTCGAGCTCGGCGCCGGTGGCGACGACCAGGTCCGCGCCGCGCGCACGCGCGATCAGGCTCGGCTTGGCTTCGACATGATGCGGGTCCTGCAAGGCGTTGGTCGCGGTATAGATGCTCACCTTGTCGCCGCCGAGCTCGGCCGCGAGCGCGCCCCATTCGGGGACCGTCGCGAACACGTTCAGCGCCGCCGAGGCGGGAATGATCCACGCCGCGGTCAACGTGAGCAGAACCGATTGCACAAATGGCTTCATGACTTTGCTCCTAATAACGATGAGCGCCGTGCGCGCCCAAGGTCAGGATGTATTGGAGGAACAGTTCGTTGTCAGTGACGCCGGCGCGCGACTTGTCCTGCGCGAGTTGCAGGCGGATGCGGCTGAATTCCGACGGCGTGTAATCAAACATCACCGACGTGCGCTGCGGATTGAACGACGGCGTGGCCAGGAACGCGGCGTTCGCTCCGTACTCAGCGTGTCCGGGATCGAGCCGGTCGTAGCGCAAGCCCACGCGCCAGTACGGCATGAACTGGTAGACACCCTGCAGATACCAGCCGCTTTGCGATGAGGCGTAGTCGGCGGTCTGGGTAAGCCCCAGCGCGCCTTCCCGGTCGTAGGTCAAGTCGCCGCGCTCGCGCCGCCAGAAATACTCGCCCTGCAGCTTGAAGTTGGTGTACTGCGCGTTTCCGTTGGGCGCGTATTTCCAGACGAAGTCGGCGATCGCCACGTGGCTGGTGCCGTTGAAGCCGAGCTGCGCTTCGTTGCCGGCGAGGTCGGTCTGCGCGAATTCGCGGTCCTGCGCTCGCGTTTGCAGATAGGAAAGTCCCGCTCGCCAGCTGTGACTCGCACCGATGTCGCCGCCGGTATGCACGTAGACGACGCCACTGCCTGCCCCGTTCTTGTTGCGCTCGGAGCCGGGAAAGCCGGCACCGTTGCCCGCTTCAGCGCCGAATTCGAGAAACTGCTCGGTGGGCGCGACCCATTTGAGCTGCACGCCGTCGTTGCCGTATTGCCCGCCGAGGAAGGCCTGATAGGCGAGCGGCGCATCGATGAAGTCCCAGGCGTGCTGATGCTGCTCGTTCATGTAGCCCAGGCCCGAGAAGAAGCGGCCGAACTTGGGCGTCAAGCCATTAGGCAGCGCAGTCAGAATGCCGTAAGCCTCTTCGACCGACACGGTGTTTTCCGGAGTCAGCGAGACGATCAGGTTGCCGGCAAATTTGTCGTCGACATTTGCGGAGATCGCGAGCTCCGATTCGCCGAGCGAAAAGCCGCGCTTGCCGGGACCGATCTCGCCGCCCGCAGCAAAGCCGCTGATCGCATATTTCTCGGGGTCCTGCGACAGGTTGGCGTAACGGCCCTGAAGCACCGCCGAGATCGCCGGGTTGAACGCGGCAAGACCGCTCGACGAAGATGTCGCCGGCGCCGCGGAGGGCGGAAGCGCGGCGCTGGCGGCGGGTCTGGCCGATGCCGCCTCGGCATCCTTCAGCCGGGCTTCCAGCGACTGTATGCGCGCTTCGTAGTTTTCCTTCAATTGCCGGATCTCATCGCGGATTTGCGCGAGATCGGCGTCGCTGGCCGCCGATGCGGGCGGAGCGGCGAACAGCGCCAGCGCCAAAGCGCCGGGCGCCAAGAATTTCCTGGACACGGGTGATGCTCCTCTAGTCGGATAAACCGGCGCCACGAACGAATCGCGGCGCGCCGAAAAGCGATCTAGAGAGAGGGGCGGGGCGCGGCTCTGGTAGTAGGACGGGGCGGCGACGTATCGCGCTGCAGGCTCGAATGCGACGCACTCGGCCGCGGCGGCGTTGCAGGCCGCTGGCGACGGCGAGCCCGCGGCGGCGTGCGTGGCGCTCGCCAGCAGCGAGCATTCAACGCAGGCAATGTCGATCGCCGGCAGCTTCAGGCTCGAGTGATGCCTCGCCTTGAGCTCGGGAAGGTGCGTCAGCGGGTGCAGCAGCAGTTCCTGCTGCAGGCCCAGCAGCAGGAACGCGAGCACGAACGAGAAGAACCTGCGGGCCATGGCTACCGTCTCAAGCGACCGCAGTGTATGCGGCGTTCGAGCAGTTTAGCGGAAAAGCGCCAAGCCCCGAAACCGGGCGCTATCGGCCAAAGGTATTCGGTCCTCGGGCCGATTCGCGAGCGGCGGCTTCGTGCCGCGCAGCCACGAATTGTTACATCGTTCGGGCCGCGAAGGTCGGCGCCAGGACTTCCAGCGCATCGAGCTTGGTCGATGGCTCCTTGATCGTGATCCGCCACAGCGTCCGCGGATCGTCCGGATCGGTCAGGGTCGCCGAGTGCAGCAGCGATGCGTTGTCCCAGATCACGACATCGCCGACCCGGTACGGGTAGCTGATCACGTATTTCGGCTGCGTCGCATGCGCCGCGAGCTCGTCGAGGAGCGCAACGGCTTCGTCCTCCGGCATCCCGACTATGCCGTACGAGCTGCCTGATACCGCGTACAGCGCCTTGCGCCCGGTGACCGGATGCGGACGGACCAGCGGATGAGTGATCAGCGGCATCTTGGCTTTTTGCTCGTCGGTCAGCGGCGACGCCGCGACGCGGCTCATTTCGTCGGCCACCTTGCGGTTCCCGTAGTGATGGACGCCGATCAGCGGCGCGATCCGCCGCTTCATCGACTCGGACAGGTCGTCGTACGCGGCGTACTGGTTGGCGAACAGCGTATGGCCGCCGGCTTTTGGCACTTCGATCGAATAGAGCATCGTCGCCCGTGCCGGCACCTGCAAATACGAGTAGTCGGTGTGGAAGTAGGTTCCGGCGTCGGCCAGTCCGATCGGCTGTCCGTTTTTCTTTCGGTTCGACAGGATCAGGATGTTCGATTCTTCCGGATGATGGAACTGGTCGATCACATGCGGCTCGGGCGGACCGAAGCGGCGCGCGAACGCGAGATACTGCTGCGGCGTCAGCCGCTGGTCGCGCAGGACCAGAACTTGGCCAGCGAAGAACGTTCGGGCGATCTCGCCGAACGCGTTGTCGGACAGTGGGTGGGATACGTCCACGCCCGCGACTTCAAGTCCAAAATCCGATGACAGCGGTTTGGTGTTCAGCATGACCGACCTCACTCCCAATGCGCCTCCTCATGTGACAGCGCGAAGCGAGCAGTCGCGTATTGGCCACGGCCGCGAGTTGCAATTCGTGCGGCTATTTCACGAACTGTGGCATTAGCAGGCGCGGCAGCCAGAGGATGATCTGCGGATACAATATCACGATCAGCAACACCAGCAACATCGGGATGAACAGGATTGCCGTGTCCCTGACTGCCTGCTTGATTTTGATGCCTCCGATCGAGCACGCAATCATCAGGCAAAGGCCATATGGCGGCGTGACCAATCCGTAGGCGATCGAGATGACGCCGATTATGGCGAAATGAATCGGATGCATGTGGACTTTGTCTGCCAGCGGGGCCAGGATCGTGCCTGCGATGATGATCGCCGGGATCGCGTCGATGAAGCATCCGATGAATAGAAAAGCCACCGCGGTGATGAAACCTACGCTGGTCACGCCGCCGCCCCAGCTTGCGACCGCGTTGACGACCAGCTGGGGAATGTGGAAGTAGGCGAGGATCCATCCAAACGCCGAGGCCGTTCCGATGCAGAACAGCGCGATAGCGGCGAATCTCGCCGAATCGTACAGCGTATGCAGCAGCACCTTCGGCGGCAACGCGCGGTAGATCAGGCCGCCAAGCAGCATCGCGTACAGCACCGCGACCACCGACGCCTCGGTCGGCGTAAAGAAGCCGAACACGATGCCGCCGACGATGATCGCCGGCGTCAGGATCGGAAGGATCGCCTGGCCGCAGGCGGAAACGAACGCTTTCAATGTCGCGCGTGGATAGACCGGGTAGTTGCGGCGCTTGGCGTAGATGTAGACCGTCAACATTAGCGACAGCCCCATCAGCGTGCCGGGGACGACACCGGCCAGGAACAAGCCCCCGATCGATACCGAAATCACTCCGCCCCAGACCACCATCAGGATCGAAGGCGGAATGATCACGCCCATCACCGCCGCGCATGCGATCAGCGAGACGGTGAATGGCGTGTCGTAGCCCTGCTTCTTCATCGCCGGGATCAGCACGCCGCCAACGCCCGCGGCTTCGGCAGTCGAAGAGCCCGAGATGCCGGCAAACAGCATCGACACCAGTACGCTGACATGGCCGAGGCCGCCGGGAAGGTGACCGACCAGCGCCCGCGAGAGACTGATCAGCTTTTCGGTGATGCCCGCGGTGTTCATCAGGTTCGCGGCGAGCATGAAAAACGGGATCGCCAGCAGCAGGAACGAATTGTACGACTTCAGCATCTCGTTCAGCAGCAAGAACGGCGTCAGCCGGTCGTCGATGAAAAAAACCGGGACGCAGGCGAGTCCCAGCGCGAACGCCACCGGCACGCGCAGGATGATTAGCGCGGCGAAGAGGCCGAACAGAATCAGCGCGACTTCAACCGGACCCACGGCGCTCACCCCGGTAGAGCTTGACGTCGTCGATGATCTTTTCGACCAGGAACAGCAGCCAGCAGATGCCGGCGAACGGCCAGGCGATGTGGATCGACAGCATGTTGATTCCGGTCATCTCCGAGCTCTGCTCGTACCCGAACAGCGCGAAGCGCCAGCCGAAGGTGATGAAAATCAACGCGACCAGCAATATCGGAACATGGACGATCAGGCGCGCCACCGCCTTGCCGTGGTTGGTCCTCGGCGTCGGCAGAACGTCGACGTCGAAGTGCGTGCCGTCACGCACCGCGATCGTCGCGCCCAGCATGATCAGCCACATCAGGCAGAAGCGGGCGACTTCCTCGGTCCATATGTAGCGTGGGATGAATTCGAAAAAGCGCGAGAAGATCTGCAGCGTCACCGGTATCAGCATCACTCCGATCAGCACGGTGATGGCGATCTGCAGGACGCGGTAAATCAGGGAGTTCAGGCGGCGCATGGCTTGAAGCAGCCAGTCGTTCCCGCGCATGCGGGAACCTGGTGGCGGCAGTTTCGCCCCAGGCCTTCGGGTCCCGCTTGCGCGGGGACGCCGCGGTCGTTTCCAATCGCGCGACGGCTACGCTTTGCGCGCTTGGACGTGCGCGTCACTTGATCGCGTTGACCTTGTTGAGGATCGCGGTTGCGTCGATTTCCTTCGCGTACGCCTGTTTCACCGGTTCCGCCAGCTCGAGCAGCTTGGCGCGATCAGTGAACACCCAGGTCTTGAGCTTGCCCTCCTTTTCCAGCTTGGCGAGCAGCGCTGAATCGTCGCCGGATTCGAGGTCGCGCCCGTACTTGCCGGCTTCCTTGCCGGCCTTGAGAATCGCAGCCTGCAGGTCCGGCGGAAGCTTGCGGAAGGTCTTCCCGGAAAAGCATACAGGCCGGACTGTGATCGCGTGCTGCGTCAGCGAGATATTGGGCCGACTTCGTAGAATTTCATCGCGTCCAGTCCTGCCGCCTCGTTTTCGGCGCCCTGGATCACGCCGGTCTGTATCGCGTTGTAGACTTCGTTGTACGCGATCACCGACGGCTTGGCGCCGATCGCCGGAACATCTGGGTCTGGATCGGCGCGCCCATCACGCGCATCGTGAAGCCGCGAAGCTCCGCCATGTTGCGGATCGGCTTGTTGGCGATCAGGTTGCGGGTGCCGCCGCCGGCGTAGCCGATGATCATCACGTCGGCCTTCTTCGATACGTCGTCGATGATCGGCTGGAAGGCGTCGGAATCTAGCACCTTGTTCCAATGGTTCAGGTCGCGGAAAAGGAACGGCATGTCGAGCAGCGGCGCTGCCTTGGCGAACGTCGACATGTGCGCCGGTGACACGATGCCGTAGTCGACCGAGATGCCCTGGCTCATATAGGCGAAATAATCCTTCTCCAGCCCAAGCTCGCTGTTCCTGTGGAGCACGAAATTGACCGGCTTGCCGTAGTACTTCTTGACCAGCTCCTCGAAGCTTCAGCAATGACTTGGTGAATGGATGCGTGTCGTCGAACTGGACGGCGCCGTGCAGCGTGATCGGCTGCTGAGCCGATGCGTTGAAGGACAGCGCAAGGCCCAATACGGCCACGCAGCGCGCGAGCGCGCGGATGAATACTGACATTTGCTCCTCCGACGGGTTTTGTGGTCTTTGAGCGCGCCGACGCCCGCTTCGCGGGTGGCCGCCGGTACGATAACGACCATCTGGTAAGGTGGTCAGACCGCATTCAACGCTTTGGCCGGCGAAGTGTCAATGCGCAGCTCTTGTCAAAGACCGTCAGGTCGATTCAGCAATCGCGCCGGACCAACGCGCGGTGTAGAATCGCCGCGCCATGAGTCGCCGTTGCCGCCTCGTAGTCACGCTCGTCACGCTGGCGATGCACTTGCTCGCGCCGGTCGGCGCCTATGCGGCAGCCGGCCGCTCGCCGTTCGAGCGACTACTGCACGGCGGCGCGGTCTGACGTTCGATCGGGCAGCGGCGTGCTCGCGCCGCCGCCCAGCTGAGCACGGTTCCCGGCGTTCCCGCGCCCCGGCCGGGCCATTCGCCGCATTCGCACTGCCCATCGTGTCTGGGCGCGTTCGCCGTCCTGGCGATCCCGCCTTCGGCGGCACCGTTTGGGACTCCGCGCTCGCCGACAGCGCGCCGACGGGTCTGGCTCGCGCCGTCATCGCAGCGCAGCCTGCGCTGCTGCCGCCGCTGCGCGGTCCTCCCTCGCTCCTCTCCTCAGCTTCCATCGACCGCGGCCGGCACATCGGCCGCGGCCTGCGGTCGTATTCGCGCGTGCGTATCCGCGGCACGCGCGATCGATCGCATTCGAATCCAACGAGGACCGTCATGACAAGAATCCTGGCCATCGCGGCCGTCGCCGCAATCGTCGCGGCAAGTGGCGCATTGGCGCACGAGTATCAACTGCGAGCGCTGCGCATCGATCATCCGTTTGCCCGCGCGACGCCCCCGGGAGCGCGCTCCGGCGGCGTTTTCCTGAGCGTCGAAAACAAAGGCGATCGGGCCGATCGGCTGCTCACCGTATCGACGCCGGTCGCCGGCACCGCCGAGCTGCATCAAATGGTGATGGACGCCGGCGTGATGCGCATGCGCGCGGTCGCGGGCCTCGACGTCAAGCCCGGCGACCGGCTGGTGCTGCAGCCCGGCGCGTATCACGTGATGCTCACCGACCTCAAGCGACCGCTGCAGGCGGGCGAAACCTTTCCGCTGACGCTGCGATTCGAAAAGGCGGGATCGATCGAGGTCAAGGTCGAGGTCGAGAGCATGGCGGGCGGCGCGATGCATCCCCATACCGTGCGTTGAACCGAACATTCGCGCCTGCCGCATCGGCGGCACGCGGCCAATGAAAGGGCCGTAATCATGCATACGAAAAATAGACGATCGTATCGCCACGCCGCTGACGCTGCTCGCTGCCGCGATGATCGTCCTGTCGGCGGAGTCCGCAGTGGCGCACGGTCTCGCCGGCAAGCGCTTTTTCCGGCGACGCTCGCGACCGACGACCCGTTCGTCGCCGACGAATTGTCGCTGCCGACGATCTCGAAAGCCGCAAGATGCCGGCGAGCGGCGACGAGCCGGCAACGCGCGAGACCGATTTTTCGCTCGATGTGTCGAAGCGCATCACCGAGAACTTCGGCATCGGCTTCGGCGCGACTTACAAGGTGCTGCAACCCGACGGCGGCGATACGCAGCGCGGCTTCGACAACCTGGCGGCGAGCATCAAGTACAAGTTCTACCAGAACGACGAGCGCGAGGCGATCGTTTCGGCGGGCATCGACTGGGACATCGGCGGCAGCGGCTCGAAGCGCGTCGGCGCCGAATCGTTCAGCACGCTCACGCCCGGCGCTATTCTTCGGCAAGGGATTCGGCGACCTGCCCGGATGACGATGAAGTTCCTGCGCCCGCTCGCGGTGACCGGGCTCGTCGGCGTCGGCATCCCGACGCGCAGCAGCACGACGACGATCAGCGACGAGGGCGACGGTCGAGCGTCGAGCGTCATCCGCACACGCTCGAATGGGGCTTCGCCGATCCAGTACAGCCTGCCGTACCTGCAATCGTTCGTGCAGGACGTGGGCCTGCGCGCGCCGTTCAACCGGATGATTCCCGTCGTCGAGTTCGCGATGTCGACCGCGCTCGATCGCGGCGCGAGCGGAACGACGGCACGGTCAATCCCGGCATCATCTGGGCGGGCCAGCACATCCAGCTCGCCGTCGAAGCGGTCATCCCGGTCAACAATCGCAGCGGCAACCGCGTCGGCTGGATCGCGCAGCTGCATTTCTTTCTCGACGATCTTTTCCCGCAGACGATCGGCCGGCCGATCTTCGGATGACGCTGACTCGCGCACGCTCGCGCATGCCGGTGCTCGCTGTTCGCGTGCGCGTCGGCGATCGCGTCGACCGGCCGCGCGCGCACGCGTTCCTCGATCACGCGTTGCCCGCCGTCGGAAGCACCGTCCACGCGCCGCCGGCGCAGGTGAAATTGTGGTTTACGCAAGAGCTCGAGCCGGCGTTCAGCAAGGCGCAGGTGCCGGACTCGCCGGCAAGCACGTCGACGGGGCGGATGCCCGGGTCGACGACGGCGATCCGACGGTGCTGACGGTATCGGTGCCGCAGCTCGCGCCGGGCCGATACCAGGTGAAGTGGCGCGTGTTGTCGGTCGACACGCACGTGACCGAGGGCGACTACAGCTTCGATGTTGCGCGCTGAGTCATTGCGCCGGTACATGTTGCGCGCGTGGCGATGAACGGCCTGCTGGCATCCGCCCGCGCCGTCCATTTCGCCGCGACCCTGTGGCTGTTCGGCGAGCTGCTGCTGGCGTGCGCGCTGTCGGCATGGCGAGGAAGCGATGCGCCGCGCGGTCCCGGCGAAGCGCTGCGGCGACGGCTGCCGCCGGTTGCACGCTGGTGCATCGCGATCGGCATCGCATCCGCTGTGGCGTGGCTCGCCGCGGTCGCCGCAACCATGAGCGGCCTTCCGCTGTCGCGGGCGATCGAGCCTTCGACGCTCGGCGCGGTGGTCGGAGACACCTTGTTCGGCAAGGTATGGATCGCGCGCTTCTGTCTCGCATGGGCGCTGCTGTTCGCGTTGTCGCGGCGAAGCGCGACGCTTGGCCCGGGCGGGCTCGCGGCGTCCACGCTCGTCGCAGGCGCGTATCTCGCCGCCCTTGCGTGGACCGGGCACGCGGCCGCTGCCGAAGGACCGTGGCGCGGTGGACAGATCGTTTCGGACGTCGTGCATCTGCTCGCTGCCGGCGCGTGGCTGGGCGCTCTGCCGGCATTGGTCTACGTGCTGGGCAATGCGCAATCGATCCAGGATGTGGCATGGGCGGCCAGGCGCTTTTCCAGTCTGGCGATCGTATCCGTGAGCGTGTTGATCCTGAGCGGCGTCGGCAATAGCTGGTTCCTGGTCGGAAGCATTCCGGCGTTGTTCGGCACCCGTTACGGCGTGCTGCTGCTCGCCAAGCTCGCGCTGCTCGCCGCGATGCTCTCGCTCGCCGCGGTCAATCGGCTGATCCTGACCCCTCGGCTTGACGCAGGCGATCGGCCGGCATTGCGTGCGCTGAGGCGCAACGCAATAGTCGAGATCGGCGCGGGGCTGATGGTGGTGGCTATCGTCGGCGTGCTGGGCATCGCGGTGCCGGCCGCGCATCAATCGACGCTCTGGCCTTTCGCGCACACCTTGAGCTCGGGCAGCGGCGCGGGAATCGGCGACGACTCCTTGGTTGCTGCTTGCCGGCAGTGCTCGTCGCCGTCGTCGGCCTTGTCGCCCTGGTCACGGGCGCGCGCCGGCGCGCGTGGCGGCCGGCGGCGGTCGGGCTGATCGGTATCGGGACGTCGGCCATCGCCGGTGTGTGGCTGCTCACCGTCCCCGCATATCCGACGACCTACGCGGCTTCGCCGGTGCGCTACACGACCGGTGCGATCGCCGATGGCGCCCGCCTGTTCGCCGCGCATTGCGCCGCATGTCACGGTAGCAACGGGGCGGGATCGACAGCCGGATCGGCGGTCGTTGCACCGAACCTCGTCTGGCACGCCGCACGCCACCGTCCGGGCGAGCTCTATGGGTGGATCGCCCATGGCCGCGCGGGAACGGCGATGCCTGGGTTCTCGCCGCCGCTGTCCAGCGAGGAGGTCTGGAGCATCGTGCAGTTCCTGCATGCGCTGTCCGACGCCGCCGATTTGGCCGGCAACTCAGGGACCTTCGCGATCTCGCCGGTGGCCGCGCCCGATTTCAGCTTCGAGCTGCCGCAACGGGGCCAGCAGACCATCGTACGACCGGACGCGAACGAGGATACGCTGCTCATTCTGTATTCGTTGCCGGATTCGCTCCCGCGCCTGCGCTCGCTCGCATCGCAGCGGAATGCGTTCGACGACAGAAGCATTCGAGTCCTGGCGTTGGCCGCAAGCGCGACCGATGCACCGATAGCGGAGGAGCAAATTCCCGGCGGCGACGCGATACAGGCGATCGCAGCACCCGATGTCGCCGTCGTCTACGCGATGTTCGCCGCGCGGAATCGCGCCGCCGCCGGCCACGCCGAATTCCTGATCGACCGGCGTGGACGTTTGCGTGCGCGCTGGCTCGGCGTGCCTGCGCCGGGCGACGATCGGGATCGCGAAATTTTCGCCGCGGCGCAAAAGCTCGGCGGCGCAGGGCTGCTGCCGCCGCCGTCCGGACATGCGCACTGACAGCAGACGCAAGGCGCGGTCCCTTCCGGCACTCCCGGTAGAATCGCACCATGAACGCTAGTCGCTCGACGACGCTCGCCGGTCCCACGACTTCGCGCGCAGCCGATCGCCGATCGCCGCAGGCGGTGGCGATCTGGCTGCTGGTCTGCTGTGCGCTGGTCTTCGCGATCGTCATCGTCGGCGGCGTGACCCGGCTCACCCATTCGGGGCTGTCGATCACCGAATGGCAGCCGATCGTCGGCACGCTGCCGCCGCTGTCGGCGGCGCAGTGGGACGAAGCCTTCGTCAAATACCAGGCAACGCCGGAATACCGTCAGGTGAACAAGGGCATGAGCCTCGACGCATTCAAGTCGATATTCTGGTGGGAATACGCGCACCG
Source organism: uncultured beta proteobacterium (assembly GCA_963828595.1). Taxonomy (GTDB): domain Bacteria; phylum Pseudomonadota; class Gammaproteobacteria; order Burkholderiales; family Casimicrobiaceae; genus PALSA-1003. Next base: position 268,293 of record CAWHEN010000007.1, on the reverse strand, counting down.
GTTGCTCGGCCGCGCCGTCGGTGCTGCGTTTGCGTTGCCTCTCGCATGGTTTGTCATGCGGCGGAGACTGCCGCCAGGACTCGCGCCGCCGCTGATTGCGATCTTCGCGCTCGGCGGCCTGCAGGGCGCGCTCGGCTGGTACATGGTGCAAAGCGGGCTGGTCGACGATCCGCGCGTGTCTCAGCTCCGGCTTGCCGCGCATCTCGGCCTTGCGCTGCTGATTTTCGCGGCGATGTTCTGGCTGGCGCTGTCGCTGCTGCGCCCTGTGTCCGAAGCTTCGCCCGCGGCGAGCGCTCCGGTATCGCGCCGTGCTGACCTGCTCCGCCTCTTCGCACTCCTGATTGTCGCGCTGGTGTTCGTGCAGGCGCTCTCGGGCAGCCTTGTCGCGGGAATCCGCGCCGGCTTCGCATACAACACGTTTCCGATGATGAACGGCCAGCTCGTGCCGCCGGAGATCCTGGCGCTTCTGCCCTGGTATCGCAATTTCGTCGACAATATGGCGACCGTGCAGTTCGATCACCGCGCGATCGCCTGGCTGCTGGCGTTGCTGATCCCCGTTTTCTGGCTTTTCGTGCGTTCGCAGAGGGCGGCTCCGCGCGTCACGCTGGCGGCGAACCTGCTGCTGGCGGCGCTGCTGTTGCAGCTGGTACTCGGCATCGCGACGCTGCTGCTGGTCGTGCCTGTGCCGCTCGCCGCAGCGCATCAGGCCGGTGCCGTGCTGCTGTTCGCCGCGGCGCTCAACGCCGCGCATGCGCTGCGCACTCGCGGGCGCGGCCAGGAAGAACTCGCATGAGCAAGTCGGGAACGTTCAGCGGGGCGTTGAGTGCACGGAGGAGCGCATTTGCATTCTGCCTCTCCAGGGAGGATCATGACGGCCCGATGCGCAAACGAGTCCACCATGACTGAGCCCGCCAAGCTCGACGAACCGCTGGCCGACGCCGATTACGACGAGCTCGAGGCCTTTCTGGCATCGAACGGCGTACCGCAGGACTGCATGGATCTGGAAATGCTCGACGGCTTTTTGACGGCGATCGTCAGCGGGCCGGAGATGATCCAGCCGTCCGAATGGTTGCCTGTGGTGTGGAGCGACAGTCAGCGCAGCGTCTCGCCGGTCTTCGCGGACAACGAACAGGCGGGCCGGATACTGTCGCTGGTGCTGCGCGTGCAGAACAGCATCGCGCGGACCTTGCGCGAATCGCCGACCCGCTTCAAGCCGCTTCTATATCACAGCGAAGACAACGTGAAAGGCGACAAGGCGCCGCCCGAAGCGAGCGCGTGGTGCGAAGGCTATATGACCGGCGTGCTGCTGCGCGAGGCGGAATGGGAGCCGATGTATTCGCAGGAAGACGCCCGCGACTGGATGCTGCCGATCGAGGCGCTCGCCTACGGCGATCACGATCCCGAATACCTGGATTGGGTCGACAGCGAGGAAAAGCGGCAAGGCATGATCGACGAGTTGCCGATCGCAGCCGTGCTCATCTACCGCTACTGGCAGGAGCGCAATCGGCCCGAATCGGCCAATCGCGCAGAGCGGCGCGCACAGCGGCGGGAAACCTCACGAAAGGGCCGCCAGCGACTGCACTGACGGCCTCTTCAGCCGGCCGCGGCACGGCCGGCTTTCCCGCGGGGTGCGGGGATTCCGTACTTACTGATGCAGAGGCACGTCGATCATCTCGACGCGATTCGCTTCGCGCAGGTCGGCGCTTTCATCCAGTTCGCCGCGTCGGCTCGGCCGCGTACCCAAGGCCTTGAGCATCAAGGCCATGGCCAGCAGGACCACCGATCCGATCAGCAGGAAGGGTTGCCATTCGGCAGGAATATCGGACGTCGCCGCGAATACCGGCGTCACGATCGATGTGCCGATCAAGGTGCCCGCGACAAACGACGCCGCCTCTTGCACTCTGGTCGCTCGATGGTTCATCTGTGACTCCGCTTCGATTGATTGGACACGGCTTCACTTTAGGACCCGGCCTTAAGCGCCGTAATCGGCGCACATCCGATTTGCACGTAAGACGCGCTCCGACGCGGCGGTGAAACGTCGTCGCTGAGCGACAGAAATCAGTGCGGCCCGAAGCGGTAAGAGTCCATCGCGAGTGCGCCGGCCTCGAAGCCTTCGACAAAACGCTCGACCTTCGCGCTGTCGCCCGCCGCGCCCAGCGCGATGAACAGCGGCAGAAAATGCTCGTCGCTCGGATGCGCGCGCGCTGCCTCCGGCGCCTGCTCTCGCCAGGCGACCAGCGCGTCGAAGTCATGCGCAATCAGCCGATCATGCAGCCATTCGGCGAACGCCTTGGCGTAACGCAGCGGCTCCTGGCGGCGCGGATTGGACATCCAGTCGCGCAGGTTGTGTGTGGTGTGACCCGAACCGATGATAAGCACCGAGTCGTCGGCCAGCGGCGCCAGCGCGCGACCGACGCGCAGATGATGCGCAGCCCCTAATTCCGGCTGAATCGCGAGCTGCACGACCGGCACGTCGGCGTCCGGATACATCCAGCGCAGCGGCACCCATGCACCGTGATCGCGGCCGCGGCAACCGTCGATTCCGGCAGTCACGCCGGCAGCCTTGAGCAAGGCGACGGCCTGCGTCGGCGACCACGGGGTCGCCGGGCGCCGCGTACTGCAATCGAAAGAGCTCGTCGGGAAAGCCGCCGAAATCGTGAATCGTTTGCGGCGCCGGATTGCCGGTGAGCAGCGGGATCGACGTCTCCCAATGCGCCGATGCGATCAGCACGGCGCGGGGACGCGGCAGCTCGCGGCCGAGGGCGGCCCATGCGCGACCCGCGGCGCCCGGCTCGATCGCGTGCATCGGCGAGCCGTGCGACAGGAACAGCGTTGGAAGCCGGACGCTGACGCCGCGATGATTGCCCGGGTGACCGATCGTCGCCTTGGCCGAAGATTCGTTCCATCAAGCGACGGCCTTCGCCGGCTCTTTGATCAGACCTTCGGCGAGCAAAGCCTCGCGCACATGCGGGCGCGCTTCGACTCGGGCCTTGTACGCCGCGACGACCGGCCACTTGGCAAGATCGATATCGACGAACGGTGACCAGCGCAGGATCGTGTACAGGTAGGCATCGGCGACAGTGAACTGGCTACCCATCAGATAGTCGTTGCCGCCGAGCTGACCGGCCAGCCACTCGAGCCGCAGTCGGAGCTTGTCGCGCAAGATCGGCTTGTACTCGGCCGGCGTGGTGGGCGCGAAGAACGGGCCGTACTGCTTGTGCAGCTCGGACGTGATGAAATTCAGCCATTCCTGCAGGCGATAGCGCTCGAAACTGCCAGCGGCCGGCACGAGTCGCAATTCCGGCTTGAGATCGGCCAGATACTGGACGATCGCGGGTCCTTCGGTCAGCCGACGGCCGTCGTCGAGCTCGAGTACCGGGACATAACCCTTGCCGTTGATCGCGTAGAAGTCGTCGCCGCTGGCGAGCTTGTGCGTCTTGGTGTCGACCTTGACCAGCGTTGCCGGCAATCCGGCTTCGAGCAAGGTGATGTGCGGAGAAAGCGAGCATGCGCCCGGCGAGTAATAGAGTTTCATGGCGATGTCCTTCGATCAGTTATCGGAAGCACTGTGTCCGAGTTCGACACGGATTCAGTCGGCACGTTGCAGCCGGAATGCGGTACGACGCGATGGCGCGGGGAGGGCCAGGGCAAAGCGCCCGCCGCCGAGAAGTCCGACAACAGCGCCGGCCACGGCGAGGAACGCCGGATACTCCCAGCCGCCATGGGGCGATGTGAACAGCCAGCCGTTGCCGGAGTGCGCCCACGCAGCACCCAGAAGGACCGGGAGCAGCGCAATAGCGACGGCGCGCGTGTAGACGCCGAGGACGAGCAGGACGCCGCCGACCAGCTCGGCGGCGATCGTCGCGTAGGCGAGCGGTCCTGGCAGCCCGAGGGACTCGAAAAACTGCACGGTGCCGGCCGGCGTGAAGACCAGGTACTTCAGCAGCGCGTGCGCCACGAACATCACTCCGAGCGCGCTGCGCAATAACAACGCCGCCAGATCGATGCGGTTGGAACCATCCATGATCGTATCTCCATAAGGCGCCTGATGCAGGCGCGGTGAACGGATGATCACCGTTGCTTGGTACAAGATAAATAGGCGGTTCAGCAAATGATTATTGTTAAGTATGCAATAATCGCAGCATGGACCGCCTGCAAGCCATCACGGCGTTCGCCAAGGTCGTCGAGAGCGGCAGCTTCGTCCGCGCCGCCGAGCGGCTCGCGACTTCGGTTTCTGCCGTTTCGCGCCATGTCGCCGAACTGGAGGCGCACCTTGATGTGCGTTTGCTCAATCGCACGACGCGGCGGCTTTCGCTGACCGAGAGCGGAAGCGTGTTCTATCAGCACTGCGTGCAACTGCTGGCCGATCTCGACGAAGCCGAGCAGTCGGCCAGCGCTTCGGCGATCACGCCGCGCGGGACCTTGCGCCTGTCGGCCTCGGTGACCTTCGGCGAGCGCCATCTGGCGCCGGCAATCGGCGCTTTTATCGAGCGTTATCCCGACATGCGTTTCGACGTCGAGCTTTCCGATCGCGCCGTGGACCTGGTCGATGAAGGATTCGACGCCGCGCTGCGCATCGGCGCCATCGGCAGCCAGAACCTGGTTGGGCGCCCGGTGGGCGAAACCACGCTGGTGTGCTGCGCGGCGCCGGCCTACCTCGAGCGTCGCGGCGAGCCCAAGCGCCCCGAGGACCTGGCCGGGCACGAATGCCTGACCTACGAGTACGCGTCGCAGCGCAATATGTGGCCGTTCCGCGAGCGCGATGGGTCGATCCGCCGGATCAAGGTCTCCGGCTCGGTGCACGCCAACAGCGGACGGTTTCTCGAGGCGCTGGCGGTCGAAGGCCGCGGCATCGCCTACGAGCCCGACTTCATCGCCGGCCCGGATATTCGCGCCGGACGGCTGGTGCCGATTCTGCTCGCCTTTCAGCTGCCGCCATCGACGATCCAGCTCGTCTATCCGAGCCGCCGGCATCTGTCGGCCAAGGTCCGCGCGTTCGCCGACTTCCTGCGCGAGCGGTTCGCCACGGCCGAGTGGACGCTCAAGCCTGCCAGCGCAGCGGGCGGGCGTCGACCGCGGCGCTAGCGAGGGTGCGGCGCGCAGCGATCAGGGCAGCTTGAGCTTGCCCGGCGCCGGAGGCAGACCGCCGCCCAAGCCCGGGCTTGCACCGGGCACCAGGATCGACGAAGACGCCTGGCGGCGCATTTCCTGCAGTTCCCGCATCGCGCGCTCGACGCCTTCCTTGGCCGCGTCGCCGTATTTCTGCACGGCTTCGCCCAGAGTTGCCGCCGGGATGTCGAAACTGATCGGCAACGGCCCGACATTGGTCAGGATCTGGGCCTCCCCAGTGTAGATCGTCGCCCGGGTCTGATCGGGACCGCCGTCGCGGGTCACGGGGATAAGGACGCGAATGGTCCCGGCAGCACGATCGGTATAGATTTCTTCGCGGAAGAGCGAAGTCGCATCCATTTTCATGTCCGCCGTACGCATTCCTGGATCGCTGGCCATGGGAACGTCCTTTGTCGTTGATTCCAACGGCTAAGGATACTAAAAACCGCGTCGCTTTGCCGGGTGCGCCGGTGCGGGCGCCCGCGCAATTCGCAAGGCGCAGGAATGGACGGACGTTACGGACTGTTACATTGAGAAAACGCCGCCAGTATCTTGCGTATTGGATTTGAATGACAATGTTGACTAAGGTCATCGAAACTTCGCCTGATACGTTTTAGTCTAAGGTTCAGATTCGTTACGGAGGTTGCTATGAGAAAATTCATTATCGCGGCCGCATCCGCAATCGCGTTATCTTTCGCGGCCGTTCCTGCATTGGCCCAGCATGGCGGCGGCGGTCACAGCGGTGGCGGCCACAGCGGCGGTGGCTGGAGTGGCGGTGGTGGTGGCTGGCACGGCGGCGGAGGTGGCTGGCACGGCGGCGGCGGTGGCTGGCACGGCGGCCATTCGCACATCAGCGTCGGGTTCGGCTTCCCGTTCTACTGGGGCTATCCATACTATGGGTATTATGGGTACTACCCGTACGCTTACGGATACCCGTACCCCTACGCGTACCCGTACGGCTACTATGATGACGGCTCTCAATCGACGTACATCCAGCGAGATAGCGGAGAGAGCGTAGCGCCGTCGTATCCGGCGCCGAGCGGAGAGTTCTCGGCCCCGCGCGACCAGTATTCGTACTACTGCACGAATCCAGCAGGCTATTTCCCGCAGGTCAACAACTGCCCGAGCGGATGGCTGACGGTCGTCCCGAACGCCGCGCCGCGCGGCGCGCCGGCGCCACGCTAAAGGTGAGCCGACGATGAATGCGATCAAGTTCACTCTGCCGTTGACCTCGGCGCTGCTGCTCGCCGCCTGCGTGACGGTGCCTACCGCCCCGACCGTCATGGCGCTGCCTGGTTCGAACAAGACATTCGACGAGTTCCAGGCCGATGCCTACAGCTGCCAGCAGTTCGCGCAGCAGGTGGTCGGCGGTGCCCCTGTCCAGGCGAACAACGCCGCGGCCGCGAACGCGGTAGGCGCCACGGCGCTCGGCGCTGCCGCGGGAGCGATCATCGGATCGGCGTCGGGCAACGCGGGCGCCGGCGCGGCGATCGGCGCCGGAACGGGCTTGCTTTTCGGCAGCGCGACGAGCAGCAACATTTACGGGGCGTCGTACTACCAGGTCCAGCGCCAGTATGACGGCGCGTACATGCAGTGCATGTACGCCAAGGGCAACCAGATCCCCGTCCGTGGCGCGCCGCCCTATCGCGCGCCGGCCCATCCCTACTACGGGCCGCCCGCGTAGCGCCAGCGTTCCGAGTAGTCCGTAACGACAAGGGCCCGATGCTTCGGGCCCTTTCTTTTTCGTCGACACACGCGCTAATGCATAATCCTGCGACTGCGTCGAGGACGCCGCAGCCGCCGGAGGATTCTTGACAGCTCGCGCGACAAAGCGAATGCGATGGATGCTCGCGCTGCTCGCGCTCGCTTCGGCCTGTGCCGCCGGCGCCGCCGATCCGAACAAGGTGCTGCACATCGCGTCGCCCGATATCGACACGCTCGATCCGCAGCAGGCAACGACGATTCCCGCGCAGCGCGTGACCTTCGCGATCTTCGAAGGTCTCTACAACTGGGACTATTTGAATGCACCGACCGGGCTTGCGCCGGTGACGGCCACCGGGCCGCCGCAGATCTCGGACGGCGGCAAGACCTGGCAGATCGACTTGAAGCCGGGCATCTTTTTCACCGACGATCCGGCGTTCCACAGCAAGCCGCGGGAGCTCGTCGCCGACGATTACATCTACTCGATGAAGCGAAGGCTCGATCCGAATCTGAGTCGCGGCGGCGACACCGTGATGATCGACCTGATCATCGGCGCACGCGCGGTTGTCGACGCCGCTCGGAAACCTGGCGCGAAATTCGACTACGATCGACCGATCGAGGGATTGCGCGCCGTCGGCCGGCACTCGATCCGCATCGAGCTGAACGCAATCAATTACCCGTCGGTGCAGGTGTTTCTCACGGTAACCGCGGTCGCGCGCGAAGTGGTCGACGCGGCAGGAGGCAACATCCGCTCGCATCCGGTCGGCACCGGTCCGTATCGGCTGCGCGAATGGAAGGTCGGCTCGCGGATCGTGCTGGAAGCCAATCCGAACTATCGTGCGCTGCGCTTTCCGGCGAGCAACCAGCCGGCCGATGCCGAGCTGGAGCGCAGCATGCGCGGCCGGGCGTTCCCGCAGATAGGCGTCATCGACATCAGCATCATCGAGGAGGATACGACGCTACTGCTCGAATTCGAGCGCGGCGCGCTCGATTATGTGGAGCTGCGCGCCGAAATAGCGAACCGTCTGCTCGCCAACGACCGGCTCAAGCCCGAATACGCGTCGCGCGGCATCGTCCGTCACGCCCGCCTCGAGCCCTTCCTGTTCTTCGTCGATTTCAACATGACCGATCCTGTGGTCGGCGGGACCAGCCGCGAAAAGATCGCGCTGCGGCGCGCGATCGCCATGGGACTGGACACACAGAACCTGGTCGATGTCGTCTATGCCGGACAGGGCCAGCCGGCCAATCAGATGATTCCGCCAGGCGTCAGCGGCCACGACCCGGCCGCGCCGGCGAAGGCGCTCTACGACCCTGCGGCGGCGCGAGCGCTGCTCGATCGGTTCGGGTACGACAAACGCGATACCGACGGCTATCGCAAGGCGCCCGAGGGGAAGCCGCTGACCATCGTGCTGTCGCTGCGCGCCGCGGCGATCTCGCGTGAGATGCAGACCCTGTGGAAGCGCGACATGGATGCGATCGGCCTCCGGATCGATTTCCACGTGACGCCGTTCCAGGATTTCGTCAAGGAGTTGATCGCCGGGCAATACCAGATGTCGTCCGCCGGGTTCGGCGGCATTCCAACCGGCGACGGCATTCTGGAATTGCTCGACAGCCGCCAGCCGCCGTTCGCCAACCAGTCGCGGTTCAAGTCGGCCGAATACGATCAGTGGGTCGATCGCTTCCTGCGCAGCCCGACAGCCCCGGAACAGATCGCCGCCGCGCGCAGCATGAACGCGATCGCGCGCGCCTACATGCCGCTGTTGCCAACGATATTTCGCCGCGAGAACGATTTTGTCCAACCGTGGCTGCAGGGTTTCCGGCCACAGGTCTTCAGCACCTACTGGCAATTCATGGATATCGACCTCGCCCGCCGCAAGCGCGCCGGTTGACGATGGCTCGCCTCACGCATCCGGTTCGTTGGCCGCATTTGCGAAGGGACTGACATGAACGATAAACCGCGGTTGGTGGCGCCTGCCGGTGCCTCCGATTGCCACATGCACGTCTACGATCGCCGCTACAAGCCGGCGCCGACGTCGCTGTTCCCGCCGCCTGACGCCCCGCTCGATGCCTATCGCGCCGTGCAGCGCCAGCTCGGGCTCACCCGAGCCGTCATCGTGCAGCCGAACGCCTACGCGTTCGACAATGCGTGTACCGAGGAGGCGGTCGTCGCGCTCGGCGCGAATGGCCGCGGCGTCGCGACGGTGCCGCCCGACATCGCCGATGCCGAGATCGAGCGGCTGACGCGCGCCGGATTCCGGGGCGCGCGTTGTTACATGCTCAAGGGCGGACTGCTGTCATGGGACGACGTCGCTGCCATCGCGGCCAAAGTTACGGCTTTCGGCTGGCACGTGCAACTGCAGCTCGATGGCCGCGAACTGCCGCTCCACGCCGAGCGCATCGCGCGACTCGCCGCGGAGACGGTCATCGACCACAACGGCAAGTTCCTCGAGCCGGTGCCGCCGACGCATCCGTCATTTCGCGCACTGCTGGGCTTGCTCGATGGCGGGCGTTGCTGGGTCAAGCTGTCCGCGCCGTACGAGACCTCGAAATCGGGTGCGCCCGGCTACGACGATGTCAGCGTGCTCGCTCGTGCGCTGGCTGCCGCGCATCCCGAGCGCTGCGTCTGGGCGAGCAACTGGCCCCATCCGAATGCCCATCCGACACCGTCGAACGCGCTGATGCTCGACCTGTTGCTCGATTGGGCGCCCGACGAAGCGACGCGACGCAGGATTCTGGTCGACAACCCGGCGCGACTATACGGCTTCTGACTGGCGGTTCGGGGCGAACTGGCGGTGACTGTCGACTTCCGGTAGATTGCCCGATCGTCGCACCCGAAGGAAGGTAACCATGCGCACGCTTCTTAGGCTGCTCGCGATCCTATCGCTCTGTGCCGCCGCGACGGTGTCGGCACAGGAATACCCGACCCGACCGGTAAAGATCATCGTGCCGTTCGCCGCCGGCGGTCCGGCCGACATCTACGCCCGCTTCCTCGGGCAGCGGCTGCAGGAAGCGCTCGGGCAGCCGTTCGTCGTCGACGATCGCCCGGGGCGGGCTCGGTGATCGGCACCGACGCCGCGGCGAAGAGCGCGCCGGACGGCTACACGCTGCTGATGATGTCGAACACGCACACGGTCAACGAATCGCTGCTGCCGAACAAGCCGTACGCGCTGATGCGCGATTTCGTGCCGGTCGCGCCGATCAACTATTCCGACCTGGTGCTGGTCGTGCATCCGGCGGTGCCGGCGAACACGCTCGGCGAGCTCATCGCGCTCGCCAAGTCGCAAGCCGGGCAAGCTCAACTACGCGTCGTCGGGCCCGGGCACGCCGTACCACATGGCGGGCGAGCTGTTCAAGGCGATGGCCGGCGTCGACATCGTGCACGTTCCGTACAAGGGCAGCTCGCAGGCGCGCACCGGCATGCTTGGCGGCCAGGTCGACATGATGTTCGACGCAGTGACCACGATGAGCGAGCACGCGCGCGCCGGCAAGGTGCGCGCGCTCGCGACCAGCGGCAAGGCGCGCTCCGCGGTGCTGCCCGACGTGCCGACGCTCTCCGAGGCCGGCGTGCCCGGCTACGAAGCGGTGATCTGGCTCGGCATCATCGCGCCGAAAGGCACGCCGCCGGCGATCGTCAAGCGGCTCAACGCGGAGATCACGCAAGATCACTGCGCAATCCCGAGCGTGCGCGACGAATGGGCGAAGCAGGGCGCGGTCGCCGATGACGATGACGCCGGACGAATTCGCTCGCTATCTCGGCGACGACATCGCGAAATGGGAGCGCATCGTCAAGATTTCGGGCGCGAAGCCGGACAAGTAAGGCTTCGCGCGGACGGTTCGCGCGCGCGTTCCGGCGAAGAAACCAATCCGATGCCGAATCTGCACGTGCTCAGCGCTGGCGCCGCGCAAAGCCTGATCGAAACGCTTCAGCAGGAATTCGCAGCCGGCGACGGCATCGAGATTCGCGCCAGCTTTCACCCGGTCGGCGCCACGATGGAAAAACTTCTTGCCGGTGAGCCTTGCGACGTCGTCGTGCTGACGGCGGCGCTGCTGGACGAATTGGCGCGGGGCGGCGATGTCCGCCCGGAATCGATTGCGCCACTGGGAGCTGTGCATACCGCGATCGCCGTGCGTGAAGGCGACGCGGCGCCCGATGTGTCGACGGCGGCCGCGCTGCGCCGCCTTTTCCTGGCCGCAGACGCGATCTATCTGCCCGATGTCGAGCGGTCTACTGCCGGCGCGCATTGCGCGGCCATGCTGCGCAAGATGGGTATCGGAGCCGAGATGGCGCCGAACCTGAGACAGGGTTCCAACGGCGTAGCTGCGATGCGCGAGCTCGCACAAAGCCGCGCCGTCCATCCGGTCGGCTGCACGCAGGTCACCGAGATCGCATGCACGCCGGGCGTCACGCTGGTCGGTCCGCTGCCCGGAGAGTTTGAGCTGGCCACCTTGTACTGCGTCGCCGTCGCGGCGCGCGCGCAGCAGCCGGAATCGGCCGCGCGCTTTGCGGCGCTGCTCGCGGGGCAGGCCGCGTCCGAGCTCCGCCGGCGCTGCGGCTTCGACACCTGACCGCACGCCGGCCGCAGCCGCGCAGCGGCCAAAGCATCGCTTACACTGTCGTCGCTTTGCGTTAACGCGTCGCCTCGATGTCCGTCGTACCGCCACGGCTGATTGCCCATCTCGACATGGACGCGTTCTACGCGTCGGTCGAATTGCTGCGCTATCCGGAGCTTCGCGGACGGCCGGTCGTCATCGGCGGCGGGCGGCGCCATCAGCCGGAAGAGAGCGTCGATCCGGCGACCGGACGAGTCGCGCGCGCGCTTCGCCACGCTTGCGCGGCTACGCCGGCCGCGGCGTCATCACGACCGCAACCTACGAGGCGCGCGCCTTCGGCGTGCATTCGGCGCTCGGGCTGATGAAGGCCGCGCAGCTCGCGCCGGACGCGGTCCTGCTGCCCGTCGACTTCGACGCCTATCGCCGCTACTCGCGGCTGTTCAAGGCCGCGGTCGCGCGCGATCGCGCCGAAGATCGAGGACCGCGGCATCGACGAGATCTACATCGATCTGACCGGCATCGTCCTTCCCGGCGCGACGGCGACGCGGACGACGCGTGGCTGGCGCGCGCGCGATACCGGACTCGCGCTCAAGAAGGCGGTGCGCGGCGCGACCGGACTGTCGTGCTCGATCGGCGATCGCGCCGAACAAGCTGCTGGCCAAGATCGCCTCCGAGCTCGACAAGCCCGACGGCTTGACGCTCCTGCCGATGACCGACGTCGCCGACGCGCATCTGGCCGTTGCCGGCGCGCAGGATCAACGGCATCGGCCCGAAGTCCAGCGCGCGAAGCTGCGAGCGCTCGGCATCCACACGATCGGCGAACTCGCCGCAGCGGACCCGGCGTGGCTGATCGAGCATTTCGGCGCGCACTACGGCGGCTGGCTGCACGAGGCTGCGCACGGCCGCGACGAGCGCCCGGTGGTTACCGTACAGCGAACCGCAATCGATCAGCCGCGAGACGACATTCGATCGCGACCTGCATCCGCACGCGCGACCGCGACGAGCTGTCCGACGATCTTCGACGAGCTTTGCGCCGGGGTCAGCGACGACCTCAAGCGCAAAGGCTATGTCGGCAGGACGATCGGCCTCAAGCTCCGCTACGACAATTTCAAGACGCTGACGCGCGACCGGACAATAGCCGCGCCGACGCAGGACGCGCGTACGATCCGCCGCGCCGCCGGCGAATGCCTGAAGCGCGTGCCGCTGGACCGCCGCATACGCCTGCTCGGCGTCAGGATCGGGGCGCTCTGCCACGCCGACGAGGCCGCGCGCGCAGTGACGCTTGCCGCCGAGGAGCCGACGCGAAACCTGTTCGAGTAGCTGATGACTAGGTGTGCGGCGCCGCGTTGGTCTCCACCCACTTGTCGAACAGTTGCAGGAACTTCCTCAGGAATTCGCGCGTGTCATCGCTGGTGAGCGCCCCCTTGTCGTCGAAAAGCTTCGCGGCGCCTCCGATGTAAGCCTCGTGCGGCAGTGCCGGCACATTGAGAAACACCAGCGTCTGCCGAAGCTGATGGTTGGCGCCGAACCCGCCGATTGCTCCGGGCGAGACGCTGACCACGGCGGCGGGCTTGCCGTTCCACGCGCTCTTGCCGTACGGACGCGAGCCGACGTCGATCGCGTTCTTCAGTACGCCGGGCAAGCCGCGGTTGTATTCGGGCGTCACGAACAGCAACGCATCGGCGCGCGCAACGCGCTCCTTGAACGCGGTGACCTCGGCGGTCGGACTCCCCTCGAGATCCTGGTTGAACATTGGCAGCTGGCCGATCTCGACGATCTCCAGCTTCAGCGTGGGCGGCGCCATTGCCGCAATCGCCTTGGCCATTTTCCGGTTGAACGATTCCTTGCGCAGGCTGCCTACGATGACGACGACGTCGCGGGGAGAGCTCATGGCGTTCCTTTCGTGGAATGAACGGCGAGGGACCGACTGTCCCGCCGGAGGTTATTTCGTGCGGTGCGGCGGAACGACCACGTCGGTGGCGCTGTCGATATCGCTCAGCGCCGTGTTCAGCATCGAAAGCGCCTGCTCGATCCGTCCCGTCGCAAGTGCGTCCCTGACGTCGACGATCAGCTGGCGCAGCTTCTGCTCGTAGGCTTCGGCCTGCTCGAGCTCGGCGACAAGGCGTTCGATCTCGGCTGATGCAGGGTGCTCGTTTTCGGGGGTCATGGCCTGGTGACGGCGTTTCGCGCCGGCTCTGAGCGGCCGGAATCACAAGTAAAGTAGACGCGGGTATGGCCGCGCCGTCAACGCGCTTTGCCTGCGGCGCGTTTTTTCATGACGCCTTTGTCGGATCGATCGAGCGGCCCGATACCTACCATGGACTTCGCCTTGCGCAAACCGTTCCTCCGCCGCTTGTCGATCGGCTTCACGATGGTCGTTGTCCTGACCGCCTGCGGCACCGCCGCCTTCCAGCATGAGGAATCCCGGCTCACGTTTCGCGTGGTCCGCGACACGCCCGGCTGGTACACCGGCATGCCGGACGGCGTCCAGGAATTCGATCTGCCCGTGGCAACCGGCGAAGCCGTCGAGCACATCCATGCCTGGTGGTGGCCCGCCGCAGGCGGCAGGCCCGATGCGCCGGCGATTCTGTACCTGCACGGCGCGCGCTGGAGCCTGACCGGCCAGCTGTTCCGCATCGAGGAACTGCGCGACTTCGGCTTTTCGGTGCTGGCGATCGACTATCGGGGCTTCGGCAAGAGCGATGGCGACACGCCGACCGAGAAGTCGGTGTACGAGGACGCCCATGTCGCCTGGAACTGGCTGGCGGTGCGGCAGCCCGATCCCAAGCGGCGGTTCATCTATGGCCATTCGCTCGGCAGCGCGGTGGCGGTCGACCTCGCCGCCTCGTTGAGCAACGCCGACGGCGCGGCGACCGAAGCGCCGGCTGCCGCCGGACTGATCATCGAATCCTCGTTCACCACGCTCGAGGACATGGCGAAGTCGCTGACCTATCCCTGGTTGCCCGTCGGGCTATTGCTGACCGCAGAAGTTCGACTCGATGAGCAAGATGGCGAAAGTGAAGGTACCGGTGCTGATCGTCCACGGCGCGGCCGATCGTTTCGTCCCGGCGCGCTTCAGCGAAGCGCTCTACGAGGCCGCGGCCGGGCCGAAGAAGCTGCTGCTGATCGATGGCGCGACGCATAACAACAGCATGCGCACCGGCGCCCTGCAATACCGGCACGCGCTGGCGGAGTTGTTCGGGCTGGGCGCGGCGCCGCGGAAGGCGCTGCACCCAGCATAGTGGCCAGGTCGCCAGCTAGTGCGCCTTGGTGAAGACTTTCAGCAGCGCTGCATCGAACTCGATTTGCACCTGCGGGCCGCCGGCCGGGCGCGCATCGAGGCGCCAGGACGCCGGCAACGCGCTGATCGGTGTTGGAGCTCAGCCGCAAAGACGAGGGCTCCGCCGTCCCCGAATACTGGACGCGCTGCCCTTCGGCGACGAACCAGTAGTTGATCCGCGCGCCGGCGTCGAGGTCGATGGTCAGGCCTTCGGACATATCGCCGTCGCCGCACATCATCGTCGCGCAGGTGCGCAACTTGGGTGCGAGATCAGACGCGGACAGCACGACGCGCCGGACGGTATTACCGGTCACCGTGTCGGGGCCCTTGACCAGGTACGCATATTTCGGCCATACGGTGATCAGGCCGCCCCTGCTCTGGTAGCTGATCGAGCCGGCGGCTGCACCTAGCTCGGCGCCGGCCGCCGGCGTCAGCAAGACGGCCAGCGCCAGCACGACGGCGAGGCGGATCCCGGCGGCGGGTCCACACCCCACTAAGCGCTCCCGCCTTTCGCGGATCGCATCACGCCGTCGCAGGTAGCCCGGGCTGGATCGGCCGCGGGTAACTTGGCGCAGACGGCGGCCATTTGCGCGCGTATCCGGGCCATGGCCGGTTCGTGCCGGCGCTGGGCGTTCCACGCGGCGAGCTTGCCGCCCATGCGCTCGAGGCCGCGCCGGTTGCGCTCATAGAAGGTATCCGGCGTCGGATCGAGCTCGCCGATCACGCTCTTCGCCGCATGCTCGATCCGCGCTTCGTCCTGCGGCGCGAGCTCGATCAGCGCATTGACGTAGTGCACGCCCCATTGCAGGCGCGTCGCCGGACCGTCGGCAGCAGCATACGCTTTTTGCTCCCAGTCGAGCGCCACCGGCTTGTCGCCGCGCTTTTTCGCGTTGGCGGCTAGATCGAGCATGAAATAGTAGGGCGAGTGCGAGCGCTTGAGCTCGGCCTCGAGCAGTGCGTCGGACGCCGCCATCAGGTCGGCGTCGGAGAGCGCGTCGGCCGCCGCGCTGATGACGGCCTGGCGTGCATACGGGTCAGTGGTTTCGCGATCGGCCCGTGCCACTTCGTCGCGCACGGTTTGCAGCAGCGGGTCGGGCAGCGCCGCACCTTTGGGCGCGTCCAGCTTGGCGAGCGCGATGCGCCCGCCGATCGCGGAGAGCCGGTCGGCGGTCGATATGGCGGGATCGGCAACGAATCGCTCCAGCACCGCGTTCCAGTCCGCTGCAAGCTCGGCGCGCGCCGCGCTCTTGGGCGGCGTAATGTAAGCGACGACCTTGTCGGCGTAATAGGTCAACAGGTCGAAGTTTTCGCGCGCAAGTCGCGGATCGGCAAGCAAGCGGGTGACTTCGGCGGCCGCGGCCTTATCCTCGCGCGGCTTTACGTCCTTCGCCGTGGCCGCGGCGACCAGCGCCCGCAGCCGCAGCCGGGCCGCGGTATCCGGCTGGGTGGCCGGGCAGGCTTTCGCGAGCCGGTCCAGAGTCGGCGACAGCGCTTTGGCCGCGACCAGCGTGTGTTCGTCGGTGTCCCACGAATAGTAGGCGAGCATGCGCCAGTCGTCGGCCGACAGCGCCGCGCGCGCCGCCGGACGACAAGGCGGCGGCGAGCGTCTCCTTGACCGGCCGCGCTCCGTTCATGCCCATCGCCAGCACGCGCATGTATTGATCGACCTCGACCTCGCCCGGCAGGCGCGTGATCTCGCCGCCGTCGGGCGTGAACAGGATCATCGTCGGATAGCCGCTGACCTTGAAACGGTCGCCGAGTCTCTGCGCGCTGGCGCTGTCGCCGTCGAGGTAGACCGGCACGAAAAAGCGGGAGCGCTCGATAAAATCCTGACGGCTGAAGATCGTCGCCTTGACTTGATTGCAGGGCGGGCACCACACGGCTCCCCAGTAGAGGAACACCGGCTTGTGCTGCGCGTTCGCCGCGGCGAACGCCGCGTCGACATCGCCTTTTTGCCAGGCGATTCCGCCGACCTGATGCAGGCCCGTCGGTCGTAGTTGCCGCGGGCGCCGCCGCATCGGCCGCGGCGGCGGCGTCCGTCTTGGGCTTGGGCGCGGCGGTCGGGGGATCTGGCGGCTTCGAGCACGCGCTCGAGCACCACGAGTGCGGCGGCGATTGCAGCGATTTGTCCGGGATTGATCACCATCATCTTCGACAGTTCAGGCGGACCGATATTATGCCAGCCGCCCAAATTCGGCGCGAAGGCCGGTGCCGGTGGTCCTACAGGCGATTCAGACTCCGGCTGATTCACTTTGCGGCTCCGGAGGCCAAGAATCGATCGCGTGGCGCTGGGCCGGGTCGATGCCCGTCGCGGCCCACGCCCAGCCGAAGGGAGCAACCGATGCGCAGCGTTACCACGGACGAGCAAACCATCAACACCTGGATAAGGGTTCGGCACGAGCTGTTAGCGATTATCGTACTGACCTTGCTGTTGTTGGCGATGGCGATGCTTTCACCGCCGGTTGCGAGCGCGGCCGACGAGGCGAGGCTGCAGAGCAACGGTACTGTCGAGTATCTGTCAGGCGGCATCGGCAAGGAGGAGGCGGATGCGCTGAAGCAGCAGTCTGCCGACTACTCTGTGACGCTGGAATTTGCTTCGTCGCGCAGCGCGGAAGGCGACACCAGCCCCGGTGCTTACCTTGCCGATGTCCGAGTCGATATCCGCGACGCGCAGGGCCGCCCGATGCTCGATACGACCTCGACGGGACCGCTTCTCCTGGTGCGACTGCCTCCCGGAGACTACACGGTCGTCGCAGACTGGAACGGCGTGCGCAAGCAGCACAGCGTCGATATTCCCGAAGGCGCCCGCCGGCATGTCGTCTTCATGTGGTAGCCCGGCTTGATGGGCCAGCCGCAGCGCAGCGCTGATCTGGCGATCGCATCGGGAGGCCTTCGCGCGACAGGGGCGCTTTCGCCGACGCAGGGAAGCCAGAGCGAGCTTTTCGAGCTGCCGCCGCGGCTGCCGCATGGCCTCGTCTACCGGCCGCAGTTTCTGACCCGCGCCGAAGAGGCGTCGCTGCTGACCGCGATCGCACCGCTTCCATTTCGCCAGGCGCGCTTCCAGCAATACGTCGCGCGCCGGCGGGTCGTTCATTTTCATGCCGAGGGCGACGTCGATACCGAGGATGCATACGACGACGGCGAATCTTTTTCTTCCGGGCCTGTGCCGCCGTTCCTCGCCGCGCTGCAGCAGCGCATCGCCGATGCTTTCGGCATCGTGCGCTCGGCATTCGTGCACACGCTGGTCAGCGAGTACCGCCCGGGCGCGCCGATCGGCTGGCACCGCGACAAGCCCAGCTACGGCGTCGTATTCGGCCTGTCGCTCAAAGGCCGCGGCACGATGCGCTTTCGCCCGCTCGAGTCGCACATCGAGCCAAGGCAGACGCTGGTCCTCGAGCTCGAGCCGCGCTCTCTGTATGTCATGCAGGGACCGATACGCTGGCTATGGCAGCACAGCATGCTGCCGGCCAGGGAATTGCGCTACTCGATCACGTTCCGGACGCGCGCCAACGACGAGCCGGCCCTCGCTGGATAGCGGCCGGAAGCCGGCCGCAGCGGACTCGCCTGACCCGAGCCGGATTGCGTCGCTGCTCTGCAAGTCGCAGAATATCGGGACGATAGCGGAGCTGCTTGGCGCAGCCCCGCGCCGCGCGGGGTTGGAGTCATGCGAGCGTTCGTCGTCCTGTTCGTGCTGCCGGTGCTGATCGGCGTGGCATCCGAGCGCCTGTTTCGCGACACGACCCGGGCCACACTCGCCGCGACCCTCGCCGCGCCGGCGGTCAATGTATCTGTGCCTGCACACGTCTTCGATCCAACGCGGAACGTGGAATTGGCTGGCGACGCTGCTGGTGTCGCCGCTGGTCATCGCGCTTGCGCTGGCAAGCGTTCTGTTCTGCTTCGGACGTCCGCCCAAGCGAGGCAGCCGCTCGAGCTGATCTGCCATCCGCAGCAGCGGACGTGTCCTACACGAAAATCAGACGCGGGCCGATTTTCCGCCTCGCGTTTTTCCGAGATACTGTCAGCCGTGCAGGGAAGACGAGCAGCAACGTCGAGTAGCGACGAGGGTTGCTTGTGGTCTTGTCCCCGCATCTGATCGACTGGCAGCGACCCCTCCAACAAGAATGACGTGATCCCGAGCGCCGCCAACAGGCGAGCGGGAAGTGGGCCGGGCAACCGGCCCGTTGTTGCTTTCCGCTCGCTCCGGCGAGGATGAAGACGCGAGGGCAGCAAAGCGAGATCGATCACGAAGGACGTTACTCTATTGACCAACGATTTTGCAGGAGACATGAGATGGCTACCAACGACAAGCAAGCAAGCGGACGCGAGCAAGGGCGCCAGCAATCGGCTGACATGGGACCGGCAGGCGCGGTGCGCAGCCAACACGGCGCGGAGCAAGGGCAGCGCGGGACCGAACAGGATTTCGGTGCGACAGCGCGCCGGCAGCCAGTACGGCGGATCGCTGCAAACGCGCGGCGGCGGGCAGGCGATCCCGTGGTCGAACTACGGAGCCTATGGTGGCGGCCCGTTCTCGGTCATGCGCCGCATCAGCGATGAAATGGACCGCTTGTTCGAGGGATTTGGTTTCGGGCGCGGTGCCTTGGGTGGCGGCGACCCCGGATGGCCGGGCACTCTGACGTCGGGCGCCGAACAGGGCGCGGCGCTTTGGTCGCCGCATCTGGAAATGTTCGAGCGCGATGGCAAGCTGATCGTGACGGCCGACTTGCCGGGAGTCAAGAAGGAAGACGTCAAGGTGGAAGTCGACCAGGACGCGATAACCCTGCAGGGCCAGCGCCGGCATGAGCAAAGCAGCCGCCAGCAGGGCTATTACCGAAGCGAGCGCAGCTACGGCAGCTTCTACCGGACGATACCGCTTGCCCGAGGGCGCGGACCCGTCGACGGCGAGCGCGACCTTCCGCGACGGCGTCCTGGAGATCGCGCTGCAGGCACCGCTGAAGCGAGTCGGGCAGCCGTTGCTGGAAATCAAGGACGAGCAGAGCGCCGGGGGGAGCGCGCTCGAGCCGCGGCGAATCATCGCAAAAGCCGGGCGGACAACAGCAGCGCTAAGCCTGCGCATCCCGGTGTGTTTGTCTTACAAGAAATTCAGACAAACGCCGATTCTCCGGCTGGGCGGCGCTGGGCAGAATGGAAGCCATGTAGGGACAACAAGCCGAAACGTCGAGGCCGGATTCGGATTAGATGCGACGGCAGCACTTGTCCCTACTCTCGAGCACCCAGGAGAGCAAGCGACAGAAAAATAACAACGACGTTAATTCCTCGAGCCCGATCCGACGGATCGGGCGCAGGAAGTAGGCGGGCCGGGAGACTGGCCCGTTTTTATTTTCAGCGGCCGGAAAACGGCAGGAGGTAACCGATGAAACCGTCTCCTGACTACGAGTCTTGCAGCGCTGGCCGGGGCATTGACGCTGGCCGGCTGCGCAGTGGCGCCGGTCGAAGGTCCGTATGCTACGGGTACGCCCGGCCTTACTACTATGACCGGCCCGTGTACTACGTATACCTCGGGCTCTACTTATTACTACGCCTGGCCGGGCTATTACTACTACGGTCCGCCGGCGGTCGTCGGATCGATTCCGCTTCGGCGGCGATGCGACCGCCACTGGAGCGGCGGCTCGTGGCGCCACAACTCGCTGACACTAACGGCGACCAGACCAGGACTGCGCACGTTCCACGCTG
Source organism: uncultured beta proteobacterium (assembly GCA_963828595.1). Taxonomy (GTDB): domain Bacteria; phylum Pseudomonadota; class Gammaproteobacteria; order Burkholderiales; family Casimicrobiaceae; genus PALSA-1003. The sequence goes on along the minus strand of CAWHEN010000007.1, from coordinate 247,961 downwards.
CAGACGACGGCTCGCACGGTCCACGCTCCGCGGGCTTCGACGCCAAGAGCAGCGCTGGAGCCGCGCGCGCCGAGCCGCATCGCGGCGCGTCGCGAGTCTCCGACAAGTCCTAATCGGCCGACGCGCGCCTCGCGGTGCGCGGCCGCTGCCCGAGGTCCACCGCCCCGGGCTTTTTTTGCGCGGGCTGCTCGGACCCTCTTGGCGCCTTGGTAGCGCCAGTCGTGGCAAAATCCGGGGCAATGAACGCCACGGCAATAACACTGCGGTTCGCTCGACGGAGCGAAGCACCGGCGCTTGCATTGATGTCGCGGGATCTTGGTGGAGGCGGGACTGGGCTGGCATTACCGGGCCGACCGTATTCGTCAGCTGATCGACGACGTGGACAGCGTTGCGCTCGCGGCGTGCGACGGCCAACGCGTGGCCGGATTCGCGATCATGAGCTTCGGGGACGAGCATGCGCACCTGGTCCTCCTCGCCGTGCGTGCGACGCACCAGCGGCGCGGCATCGCGCGCCGCATGACCGAATGGCTGCTCGAATCGGCGGCGACCGCCGGCATCGCATCGATCAAGGTCGAATTGCGCACCGACAACGCCGCCGCCTACGCGCTGTATCGCGGCTTGGGTTTCGTCGAAATGTTGCGCGCGCCGGGCTATTACCGCGGGCGCGAAGCGGCAATTTTCATGATGCGGATGTTGCGGCCTCCGGGTCTCGAAGCCGCACACGTGGCGGCCGCCGACGCTCGACCGGCGCTAGATGGCGACGCTCGTCAACGCGAAGGCCGCCGGTCGGACGAAACGGTATCGGCTTGCATTGCCGCGTGCCCGCCCCCATGTCGCGCGTCAGGGAGCGGCACCAGGCCGTGGCGCTTCGCGCGAAGAAGCGGGTTCGCCATGTCGGAAATCCTCGTACTGATCATCGTCGCGCTCGGCGGCTTGGCTGGTGTTCGATGCGCTGCGGGCGCGCGAGACCGCCACGCTCGCGGCAGCGCGGGAAGCGTGCCGGGCGCAGGGACTGCAATTTCTCGACGATACCGTCCACGGCGCGCGCACTCGCTTTGCGCGCGACGCGGAAGGGCTGCTTCGCCTGCGACGAACGTTTTCGTTCGAGTTTTCCGACGACGGACTCACTCGCCGCGCCGGCCAAGTTGTTCTGCTCGGCGCCCGGCTCGAATCGCTGCAGCTCGACCCCTACCGCATCGCGTGATTGCGGGCGACGCTCATGTTTGCAAGCCGATGTCGAACACGGCGGCGTAGCCTTCGCTTTCCGGCGTGACCTCCAGCAGAAGTTGCTTGCCGCCGTCGCGAAACAAAAAATCGTCACCGTTGGACGAGCTCCGGCCGCCCTCGGCTGGCGTAAGGCGCCTCGGCGTAAACGCGCTCGTTCAGCGCATCGTCGAAATAGAGCTGCGAGGTAAACTCGGTGCGGCGCGCCGCATCGTCGGTGCGGATCTTGAAATGCAGATGCACCGCCCGTCCCGGATACCAGCCCGGATAGATGGTCACAAAACGCGCGGTGCCCCCCGCGTCGGTAGTCTGGAAGCCGCGCAGGAACGCCTGACCGGCCTCCGTGTCGCGCCCGCCGCCGCGGACCGACGAATAATTGCCGGCCGCGTCGCAATGCCAGACGTGCACCTGTGCGCCGGCGAGCGCCGCGCAAGCCGAAGCGCCGACGCGCGAGACGCGGAAGGCGAGCCGCAGCGGCACACCCGGCGTGGCCGCGCCGGTGCGCGGGTCGATGCGCAGATCGGATCGCTCGAGGTCACCGTCGACGAAAAACGGTCCTTCGGTCTGTCGCGGGCGGACGACGCATGCCGGAGCACGGTTCGGCCGCCGCAGCGGCGCCTCGTCGCGCTGCGAGCAGCGCCGCCCCGGAAGCGCCGAGCAGCGCCATCGCCTGACGGCGCGTAAGCAGGGGACCTGTCGCCGTGTCCGCGTCCCTCGATACTCGCATGCGCGCGCTATTTCTTTCCTGAGTTCTCGCGGTGCCGGGACCGGTGAGTCTCGGCGCGTATTTCGCGCAACTTGGCCTTGATCCTGGCGGCGTTCTCGCTGCCCATGCGCATCATGATCTTCTGCCCGGCGGAGCGCGATTCGAGTTCCGGATCGGAATACAGGTACATGACCTTGGGCTGAACAAGGGCGGGCGGCGCCGTCAGGTCAGGCGCGGCGAGCAGATCGTCGATCGCCTGCACCAGACGGTCGTTGAAGTACCCGTTCGGATAGCCGAGCGCGCGGTAGTCCTGCTGCAGCAGTGGGTAGAAGTGGACGTAAATTCCGACCAGCGTCTTGGCGTCGGCCGCATCGGCAATCCGCACATACGGGGCATAGCGCGCGGCGTTTTCGGCGCCGATCGCCAGCGTCTGGTCGCGCCGGTGGCGGCGAACGCTCCGCCCGGCGGCTTGACCGGCAAGTAGCGCAGCGGCAGCGTCTTGCGCGGCAGGTTGTCGACCGTCGTGACAAAGCGGTGAACGATCGCGTCCTCGTAGAATATCCTGCCCAATGTCGCCGAGCCAAACAGATCAGCCAGCGTGTTCTGCATCGTCGCATCGCTGACCATCAGCGCGGGCAGTGGTTTTTGCTCGACCGATGGCGGTACGTTTCCTCCCGCCTGTTCGATCGGATGATTGATGGCCGGTGGACCTTCGGCCGCCGGCGGCGCTGTTTGCACTGGCGTCGCGGGTGCCGCCGTCAGAGCTCAGGCTCGCCTGGTTCTGCTGCCAGAGGAAGTACGCGAGCGCGCCGATGCGCGACAGCGCCAGCGCGAGCCCAGACCAGCCAGGACGATCCGCCGCGTGGCCGCGCGCAGATCGGCCGCGCATCGGCTGTCGGCGGCGAGAGCCGGGCGCCGGTGCTGGGCCATTGGATGGACTCAGATCCGATGCGCTTTGTCGGCCGTCGATGGATACGCCATGATCGTTCTCCCGTTGCATTGACACAAGAAGCCGAAGTCGCGTGCTGACGTCGTCGGGCCATTGCCTTGGTCCGCGCGGCCCAGGGTAAGTTCGCCAGCACACCCACTCCGTCGCGCGCGCCCGACACCGGCGTGCTGGCCGCCGAATCTTGCAGCTACTTTCCAGGCGCCAGCTTCTGCGAAGCGACTACCACGGCGCCAGCAGCACGAGCCCTATCGCGTCGCTGATATATCCCGGCTTGATCAACAACAGCGCGGCAACAACCAGTACGGCGCGCTCCCACCACCGCGCTTCGCGCAGCATGTAACCCTGAAGCCCGCGGCCAGGCACATGACGCCGACACCGCCGAGGCCGACGACGTAAGGCTTTCGAACCAGTCGCCGATCAGCATCAACGAAGGCTCGTAGATGAACATGAACGGCACGATGTAGGTCGCCGCCGCGATGCGCATCGCCTGCCAGCCGGTCGCCCACAGATCGCTTTTCGCGAGGCCCGCAGCCGCGAAGACCGCCAGCGCAACCGGCGGCGTGATCGCCGACAGGATGGCGAAATAGAACGCGAACATGTGAGCAGCGGGCGCGATCGCACCGAGCTTGATGATCGCCGGCACCAGCAGCGACACCATGACGATGTACGAGGGCGTCGTCGGCATGCCCATGCCGAGGACGATGCCGGCGATCGCCGTCAGCACCAGCGCGGCGATCAGCGAGCTTTGCGCGAGCACGATGACGAACTTCGGTGAAAGTGATGCCGAGCCCGGTGATGGTCACGCAGCCGATGACGATGCCCGCACATGCGCAGGCCATCGCGACCGAAAGCGTGTTGCGCGCGCCGTCGACCAGCGCGTCGAATACGTTGCGCCAGCCGATGCCGCCGCGGGTGCTGGCGCGGAGCAAGCGCGATCGGGATGCAGGTCAGCGCGCCGGCCAGCGCGCACAGCGGCGCCGAGTAGCCGAGGATCAAGTCCGAACAGCACGACGAAGATCGGCACGAACAGATGGCCGCGCACCGCCATCACCTTGAAGAATCGCGGCAGCTCGGACTTCGGGACGCCGGCCAGCTTGTAGCGCTTGGCGTCGAAATGCACGGCGAAGAACAGCGAGACGTAATACAGCAGCGCCGGAATCGCCGCCCACAGCGCGACCTGCGCATAGGGCACGGCGAGGAATTCGGCCATCACGAACGCGGCGGCGCCCATGACCGGCGGCATGATCTGGCCGCCGGTCGATGCGACGGCCTCGACCGCCGCGGCGAACGGCGGACGGAAGCCGGTGCGCTTCATCAGCGGTATGGTGATCGGCCCGTCGACCATGACGTTGGCCACCGCGCTGCCGGACACGGTGCCGAACAGCGCCGACGAGACGATCGCGACCTTGCCGGGGCCGCCGGCCGTGTGGCCGGTAATCGACATCGAGAAGTCCATGAACAGCTGGCCGGTGCCGCTTCGCTCCATGAACGACCCGAACAGGACGAACAGCATTACGTAGCTCGCCGAGACGCCCAGCGTTGACCCGAAAATCCCTTCGGTCGAAAAATAGAGCTGCTCCATCAGCACCTGCGGCGTGATCCGGGTGAAGCCGATCGCGTAGACCAGGAACGCGAGCGCGGTCAGCGGCAGCGCCAGGCCGATGACGCGCCGCGTCGCCTCGAGGACGATCAGCCACCGCGATCGACCGCGTAGAACTTGTCGGCGATGGTCAGATCGTCGATGTAGATGATGCGGTTGATGAAGTAGTCGTAGTTGGTGAAGATGTGCAGCACGAAGCCGTAGCCGAGCGCCAGCAGCAGCAGATCGACGCTGCGCCAGGCCGCGGCGCCGCGCGGCTTGAGCGGGTAGAGCAGGAACACCAGCGTCAGCGCGAACAGCAGGTGCGTGCCGCGGAAGATGATCGCCTCGGGCGGGCCGAACGCGGCGACGTACATGTGGTAGAGCGACATCGCGACGGCGACCGCGTTGATCAGCCAGCGCAGCGCGACGCTGCCGGGCGTCGTCGCCGGTTTTTCGTCGGAGACGATTACTGCGGGAGCCGCTTCGGACACGGTGTCTGGCACTCCCAGGGTTGAGCGCGGCGAGCGAAGCGGCGTTGCGCCGCCCCGCCGATGTCGCTGTGCGAGCGCTGACACGCTACGCTACATCGCGCCGACTTCCTTGTAGTATTTGGCCGCACCCTTGTGGAACGGCACGCCGATGTCCACCGCCATGTCCTTGGCGGTCAATCCGGTGATCGGCTTCACCACCGCCGCCATGTCGTCGACATGCGTGGCCATCGCCTTCGTCATCTTGTAGACGACGTCCTCGGGCAGGTCGCAGGCCGCGACGATGTGCGTCGTGTATCCGATCGCCGGCACGTCCTTGTCCTGCTTCGGATACGTCCCCGCCTTGATCGTCAGCTTGTTGTAGCCGGGATTTTCCTTCTTCAGCTCCCCCATCGTCTTGTCGTCGACGGGAACCATCACGATGTCGCGCGCGCTGGCGAGATCCATGATCGCCGAAGCCGGTGCGGTCGTGCCCAGGGTGAACACCTGCACATGGCCGTCCTTCATCATGTCGACCGCGTCGGTATACGACGCCTGGAAGTTGACCTTGTTCAGCGACTGGTAGCTCATGCCATTGATCTTGAGCACGTCGCCGGTCAGGATTTCCGCGGTGTTGCCTTTGGGCTGCGTGACCAGCGTCTTGCCTTTCAAGTCGGCGAACGAGCGCACGTTGGCGTCGGCCAGCGCGACAACCTGGAAGTACTGCGGGTAGAGGTTCGCGACCTGGCACACTTTCGTGACCTTTTTCGGATACGGCGGCCGGCCTTCGATACCGTCGACGGTCGTCGCCGAATTGGCGAAGCCGATCTGCGCCTTGCCCTCGTCGACGCCGCGAACGTTGGCGATGCCGGCGCCGGGCTGCTGCTGGATCTGCAATCCGGGAACGGCCGCCTCCCACATGTGCTTCAGCGCGCCGCCCAGCGGAATCCACGATCCGCCCTGCGGGCCGGTCATCATCGTGACCTGCTGCGCGGCGACAGAAAAAGTGAGCGCAGCCGCACACATTGCGGCGCCAAGACCAACGATACGGGCGAGTTTCATCGTGCCTCCTGAGGAAACGCACGGCGCCGGAAGGTCGCGTGCGCTTGTGGTGTGTCAGGATTGTGTCGCCAGCCGCCCCGGTGGTCAAGTTGCCTCCGGCCAGTACTTCCGAGGCTCCCGGCGCGTTACCATCGCGCCTTTGGCGGGCACTGCTCGCGCCATTCTTGAGGTTTGACCGTGACCGCAGAATCGCAGTACGCGCGCTTCGGCAGCGGCAAGTCGGTGCCCCGCGTCGAAGACGAAGCGCTCCTGACCGGCGCCGGCCGCTTCGCCGACGATTTTTCCGCTTCCCGGCCAGGCGTACGTCTGCTTCCTGCGTTCGCCGCATGCGCATGCGCGCATCGAGGCGATCGACAGCCGGCCGCTGCCGGCATGCCCGGCGTGGTCGCGATCGTCACCGGCGAGGACCTGGTGCGCGACAGGGTCGCGACCGTTGCCGCTGTCGGCGGACTTCAAGCGCGCCGACGGATCGCCGACCGCGTCGCCGCCGCGGCATGCGCTGGCGGTCGGAACGGTGCGCTTTCGTCGGCGAAGCGGTCGCGGCGGTCGATCGCGCAAACCGCGCAGCAGGCGCGCGACGCGGTCGAGGCGATCGACGTCCGCTACGATCCGCTGCCGGCGGTGATCGACGCCGCGGCTGCGGTGGCCGCCGGCGCGCCGCAGGTCTGGCCCGCCGCGTCGGGCAACGTCGCGTGCGAAGCGCGGCACGGCGACGCGGCCGCCGCTGCCGCCGCGTTCGCCCGGGCAGCGCACCGGGTGTCGCTCGACCTGGTCAATCAGCGCGTGGCGCCGTGCCCGATCGAGCCGCGCGCGGTGCTCGCGAGCTACGACGCGACGACCGAGCGCATCACGCTGCGCGTCAGCTGCCAGACGCCGACCGGATTGCGCGACGATCTGTGCCAGGTCGTGCTCGGCATTCCGACCGACAAGGTGCGGGTGCTGGTCGGCGACGTCGGCGGCGGCTTCGGCATGAAGACCGGCCTCTATCCGGAAGACGTCGTGCTCGCCTGGGGCGCGCGCAAATTCGGGGTGCCGCTCAAGTGGCGCGCCGAGCGCATCGAGGAATTCCTGGCCGCGACGCACGGCCGCGACGTGACGCAGCAAGGCGGAGCTCGCGCTGGACGCCGACGGCAGGGTCCTCGCGCTGCGCGTCGATTCGCTCGCCAACGTCGGCGCGTGCGGGACGCCCGCCGGCGTCGTCATCCAGCTGCTGATCGGCCCCTGGGTCTCGACCAGCATCTACGACATCGGCACGATCGACATCCGCATCCGGGCGGTGCTGACGAACACCGCGCCGACCGGCGCCTATCGCGGCGCCGGGCGGCCCGAGGCGATCTACATCATCGAGCGCCTGATGGACGCCGCAGCGCGCCAGACCGGCATCGATCCGGTGGAGCTGCGCCGGCGCAACCTGATTCGGCCCGAGCAGATGCCGTACCGCAACGCGATGGACAAGACTTACGACAGCGGCCAGTTCGAGCGGGTGATCGACAAGGCGACCGCGCTCGCGGGCTGGGAGAATTTCGACGCGCGCGCCGCCGATTCTCGATCGCCGCGGCCGCTTGCGCGGACGCGGCATGGCGGCTTTTCTCGAATGGACCGGCGCCGACGTGTTCGAGGAACGGGTGACGGTCACCGTCGAAGGTTCGGCGAACGGCCAGGGCACGATCGAGATCTTCTCGGCGACGCAGGCGATGGGGCAGGGACTCGCGACGACCTACGCGCAGCTCGCCGTCGACGTGTTCGGCGTGCCGATCGAAGCGATTCGCATCGTGCAGGGCGACACCGACCGCGGCACCGGCTTCGGCAGCGCCGGATCGCGCTCGCTTGTTCGTCGGCGGCTCCGCGGTGAAGGTCGGCGCCGAGCGCACGGTCGTCGCCGCGCAGACGCTGGCGGCGAAGGAGCTCGAAGCCGCGGCCGGCGACATCGAGTATCGCGACGGCGTGTTCAGCATCGCCGGCACCGACCGACGCATCGGCCTGTTCGAGCTCGCGCGCCGGCAGCCGCAGCATAAGATCGTCCTCGACTCGGTGAGCTCGGTGGCCGACGCCACGTGGCCCAACGGCTGTCACATCTGCGAAGTCGAGATCGACCCGGAAACCGGCGCGGTCGCCGTCGTCGCCTACTGGTCGGTCAACGACGTCGGCCGCGTCGTCAATCCGATGATCGTCGTCGGGCAGCTCGAGGGCGGCGCCGCGCAGGGCATCGGCCAGGCGCTGTGCGAGCAATTCGTCTACGACCGCGAGTCGGGGCAGGCGCTTTCGGCGACCTTGCTCGACTACGCGCTGCCGCGCGCGACGATGATCGAGCACTTCGAGATGACGATGGACGAATCGACGCCGTGTCGCAACAACGCGATGGGCGTCAAGGGCGTCGGCGAGCTGGGCACGATAGGGGCGACGCCGGCGGTGGTCAACGCGGTGATCGATGCGCTGGCGCGGGCCGGGGTCGGAGCGCCGAGCCGAAGCCTTGCAGATGCCGCTGACGTCCGAGCGCGTCTGGCGCGCGCTCGGCGGCCGAAGCGTCTAGGCCGGCTGCAGCACGACGCGGGCGCGCTGCTCGCGCATCGTCCTCACCAGCAGCTTCAGCATCGCGTGCACGGCGCGCGTCGCCGGTATCGGCGTTGCGGTCAGGGTGCCCAGCTCGATCACCGATCCGATCAAGCGCGTCGACTTCGACGTCGCGCCCGGCCTCGATGTCCTGCAAGGTCGACGTCTTGTGCTTGCCGACTCTTGCCGCGCCTTCGATCCGCTTTTCGAGCGGCACGCGAAAGGTGACGCCCAGCTTGGCCGCGATCGCCTGCGCTTCGCGCATCATCTCGGCGGCCAGCTCGCGCGTCGCCGGCTCCTCGCAGATGTCGACCAGCGTCGCATGCGTGAGCGCGCTGATCGGGTTGAAGCTCATGTTGCCCCACAGCTTGAGCCAGATTTCGGAACGGATGTCGGCGCAGGACCGGCGCCTTGAGTCCGGCTCCGGTCAGCGTTTCCGACACGCTCTTGACGCGCGCGCTTTCGCTCCCGTCGAGCTCGCCGACCGGAAAACGGTCGCCCTCGAGATGACGGATCACGCCGGGTGCGGCGATTTCGCCGGCGGGATAGACGACGCAGCCGATCAGGCGGCGGGCTCGATGTTGCGCTCGATCGTGCCGTTCGGGTCCGCCGTCTGCAACCGGTATCCGGCGTGCGGGCCGCGGAAATTCTGGAAGTACCACCACGGCAGGCCGTTCTGCAGCGGCACGACGATCGTATCGTCGCCGAAAAGCGCGGGCATCTGCGGTGCGACGGCTTCGAGCACGTAGGCTTTGAGCGCCAGGAATACCAGGTCCTGCGCGCCGGCTTCGCCACAGCTCGCCACCGCGCGCACGTTTCGCGACGAGCTCTTCCCGGCCGTCGTGATGGAGAAGCCTCAACCCGTTCGCGCGGATCGCGTCCAGATGCGCACCCTGGTCGACGACCGTGACCGTCTGGCCGGATAGCGCGAGCCGGACGGCAAGCATGCCGCCGATCGCACCCTGCGCCGATCACCGCGATTCGCATGATGTCCTCCAGTCGGGCGCGCTCATGCCCGAATTCGGCGCCGATGCGGGACTGTCCCGCGGCGCGCGCTCGCTCGACAGTCGGCGCCGCTCTATTCGAAACGATTGGTCAGCGTGCCGATGCCGTCGATGACGATGCTCACCGTGCTGCCCGGCTTCATCGAGCCGACGCCGACCGACGTGCCGCAGGCGATGACGTCGCCCGCCTCCAGCGTCATGTCCTGCGAAATGAGGCTCGCCAGCTTCGCCGGCGGAAAGATGATATCGGCGACCGGATAGTTCTGCCTCTCCTGATCGTTGAGGATGGTCTTCACGATCAGCGTCGACGGGTCGATGCCGGTCGCGATCACCGGGCCGAAAACGCCGAAGGTGTCGAAGCTCTTGGCGCGCGTCCACTGCGCAAAGCCCGGATCCCTGGCGATGATCTCTATCGCGGTGACGTCGTTGATGCAGGTGTAGCCGAAAATGCCGGCCTCCGCCTCGGCTTCGCTGGCGTGGGAAAGCCGCCGGCCGATGACGATGCCCAGCTCCCCTTCGTAGATGACCTTGCCGCTGTACGACTTCGGCATGCGTATCGTCTCGCCGCCAGCGAGAAACGAGTTGCCGGCCTTCAGGAAGTAAAGCGGCTCGGCCGGAACCGCATGTCCGAGCTTGGCGACCAGCGCGCGGAAGTTGTCGACCAGTGCGACCATCTTGCCCGGGACGGCCGGCGTCAGCAGTTTCGCATCGGCGAGCGGAATCGACTCACCGGTCGCCGTGGCATGCGCAAACATATCGCCGGAATGAACACGGAGCGCGTCGCCTTCGATCGTGCCGAAGCAATCGCGGCCGTTGTGGTTGATGCGCGCCCACCGTGGCATCGCTTTCCTTTCGAGTAAGACTCGTTGCGTTATGCGGTCGCTGCGGCTCTGAGCGCTTCGACGTCGCTCGCGCCGCCCAAGGTCCGGCACACATCGACCAGACGCGCGGCGGGATCGGCGCCGAGCACCGGGTCGACCAGCCCATGGAACTTTCGCTCGAGGTCGGAATCACTCATTGGCCGTTGCAGGCTGCCGATCGCATGCTCGACCCTCAGATGCAAGCGGCGGCCGTCGCTGCAGTGGATCGTCACGTCGGCCGCGGATTCGTCGATCGCCGCGTCGACCTTCGCATGGACTCGATCGCGCAGCGCGATTACATCGGGGCGACGGGCGACGGCATCCGAGAACTCGGCTTCGCCCACCTGGCCGAACATCATCGCCGCGGCGCAGGCGTGGTATACGCTGAACTTCGCTTCGAGACCGCTCTTCGGCGCGCGCTTTCCGGTCAGCTCGAGCACCAGCGGATGGACCAGCAAATCGATGCGCTCGATGTCGTCGCCACGCAGGCGATGTGCATCGCGGAGCTGGCGGCAGCCGTCGATGGAGGGATGGATGACGATGCCGCAGGCGAACGGCTTGTAGGTGTTGAACGAAATCTCGAACCGCTTGCCGAGCTCGTCCGAGATTTCCGTCCAGTCGCATTTGCTCGAGTAGGTCCGCAGCAGGCCGCGCGGCGCTTCGAGTGCGCGCGTCGAAGCGGTATAACCGTGCCGCGCCATAAGGGCAGAGATGAGTCCCGCGCGCGCGGCGCCGCCGATATGGAACGCCTTGGTCATCGAACCGAACTGTTCGCGTACGCCGATCGGCTGAGACCCGGCGATGCCGAGCGCCATCGCCGTCTTGTCGGCGTCCAGCTTGAGGATGCGGGCGCAGGCTGCGGCAGCGCCGAGCATGCCGGTCGATCCGGTGATGTGCCAGCCGCGATCGTAATGGTCCGGATAGATCGCATTGCCGATGCGGCACTCGACATCGATGCCGAGGATGATCGGCGTCGAGGAGCTCGCGCCCGCTCGCGCGATGGCGCTCGGCCAGCGCCAATGCGGCGGACGCGACCGGACCGGCCGGATGAATGATCGTCTTCAGATGCGTGTCGTCGAAATCGAACGTATGCGAGGTGATGCCGTTGAGCAGCGCCGCGCTCGCCATGTCGACGCGCTCGCTTCGCCCGAGAATCATCGCCTGCGGCTCGGGCTCGAGCTCGGCCACCGCGGCCAGCGCCGCTTCGACGGTCGGATGGCGCGATGCGCCGATCGCGCAGCCGACCCAGTTCAGCAAGCTTCGGTGCGCCTCGCGTCTACGCTGTCATCCCAGCCGCGCGATGGATGCGTGGCGACGAAATCGGCGAGAATGCGGGTGACCGGAGGAGCGTCGAGCTTGGCCCCGATGCGCGCATCGTTGGCCATCATTCGCCGATCTGGATGCCACGGTCCTTCGCGAGCTTCGACCATTTGGCGATGTCGTCGCGCATGTACTGCCCGAACTGCTCCGGCGTCATCGGCATCGGCTGCAGCGCTTCACCGGATAGCCGCTCGGCCAGATCGGGGCTCTGCAGCAGCTTGTCGATCTCATCGTTCAGCCGCTTGACGATCGGGGCCGGCAAGTTCGCGGGGCCCACGATTCCGTACCACTGCACGCCGTCGAATCCCTTGTAGCCCGACTCGTCGAACGTCGGCACATCGGGCAGCAGCGGATGGCGCCGAGTGCCGGTGACGGCGAGGGGCTTCATCTTGCCGGCCTTGATATGCGGTAACGCGGCGGCCAGGCCGGGAAACAGCGCCTGTGTTTGGCCGCCGAGAATGTCGGTGATCGCCGGGCCGATGCCCCGATAGGGAACATGCACGATGTCGAGATTGGCGGCGACCTTCAACTGCTCCATCGCGAGATGCGTCAGCGTGCCGGGACCGGCCGAGCCGTAGGAGAGCTTGCCGGGATTTGCCTTAACGTAAGCGACGAACTCCTCCACCGTGCTTACCGGTATCGATGGCGGAACGATCAGCACGTTCGGCGTGCCCGCGATCATCGCAATCGGCGTGAAATCCTTGATTGCATCGTAGGGCAGCTTGCGCACGGCCGGATTGGTGCCGTGGGTGCCGACGTAGCCCGACCATCAACGTGTACCCATCGGGGGCGGCGCGCGCGGTGGCGAGCGATCCGACCATGCCCCCGCCGCCGCTTTGATTGTCGACGACGATAGGCACGCCAAGCGCGAGGCCGAGCCGATCGGCGACGGTACGCGCGACCAAATCGACGCCGCCGCCCGGCTGTACCGGCGCGATGATCTTGATCGTCCGGTTCGGATAGTCGGGCTGGTCTGGGCGAGCGCGGTCATGCCAGGCAAAGCGATCGCGATCAGGGCGAACTGCCGGATCAGGCCCAGTATTCCTGAAGAGCGCATCGGGACTCCTGCCGTGAAAGACGCCCGGGATTGTACTGCGACCGTGCCGCTCGCGCGCTGCGCCCGCGCGGAGAACCTGTTTCACCGGCTCGGACGCCGGCCCTTTAGTCGGAGGCGAGAAAAAAATCGACGATGCGGGCGATCTGGCCGCGCATCATTTCGCGGCCGCGGACGGTCGTGCAGCCGCAGCTTTCGGCGAGCGCGAGCAGCGGCGTCGTCTCCGGCTTGACGATCGCATCGAACACCGTCATCGCGCGAGGCAGCGACGCGATGGCGATCGGCAGGCGCGCGTCGTCGAGCATGCCCGCTGGCGTCGCATTCAGCAGGATGTCGATCTCGTCGAGCCGCGGCGCTCCGGCGCTTACGGTAAGGCCGGGAAACGCACGCGCGATCGTCGCGGCCAGCGCCTCGGCGCGCGTTGCATCGACGTCGTATACGCGAAGCGACGCCGGTCGTTCGGAAGCAAGCGCGACGCCGATCGCCGATCCCGCTCCGCCGGCGCCGAGCAGGAGCGCATGCCTGCCGGCCAGGCCGATGCCGCGCCGGCGAAACGCCTCGACGCACCCGATGCCGTCGAATATGTCGCCGCGCCAGCCCCGCAGGATGCGGCCCAGCGCATTGATTGCGCCGACGATGCGCGCCTGCTCACCCAGACGATCGGCCAGTGCGCAAGCGCGCAGCTTGTAGGGAATCGTGAATATGAGTCCGTCCAGATTGGCGAGGCGCAGCAACTGCGGCAGCAGCGTGTTCGAAGTCGTTGGGCAGCACGTGCAGCGGAACGAGGATGGCGTCGAGCGCGCGGCGGCGGAATTCCGCGGTGAACATCTCCGGCGAGCGCACCTGCTCGATCGGATGCCCGACGATGCCGAACAGTCGCGTCCGGCCCGGAAACGTAGTCGACCTGATCGGTAAAAGTTTGCGCCGGATGGACTCACGCATGTTCTCCGCTGGAGCGCTCGAGATACTAGCCGCGGAAACGCGTAATACGATTACAATTGCGCGACTCGAAAACCTTCCGGAATCTCCTTGTCTCCGACGTTGCCGCCATTCGCTTGCAGCTGTACGGCGCCGTTTGCCCACGCCGGTGCCGATCGCGTACCGGCGCCGAGATTCGCCGCGAGCCGACCGAATGTCCGCTGAAGCCACGGTGCGCGCCTCCGTCGCGCGGCAGATGCCACCGCGCGAGGTGCTGTCCGCCTTGCGCCGCGGCATCGAAAAGGAGAGCCTGCGCGTGCGGCCCGACGGCATGCTTGCGACGACGCCGCACCCGCCGCGGCTGGGCTCCGCACTGACGCATCCGTTCGTGACCACCGATTTCAGCGAGTCGCAGGTCGAGCTGATCACCGGCGTGCACACCAGCGCGCAATCGTGCCTGGACGAGCTGACCGAGATTCACCAGATCGTCTATCGGGCGATCGGCGACGAGTTGCTCTGGGTCGCGAGCATGCCTTGCCGCCTGCCCGCGGACGACGAAATTCCGCTCGGCCGCTACGGCACGTCGAATGTCGGCCGCGCCAAGACCGTCTATCGCATGGGTCTGTCGCATCGTTACGGGCGGCGCATGCAGACGATCTCCGGCATCCACTACAATTTCTCGCTGCCCGACGCGCGCAGCAACGACGACTATTTCGCGCTGATCCGCAACTTTCGCCGCCATGCCTGGCTGCTGCTCTATCTGTTCGGCGCCTCGCCCGCCGTCTGCTCCAGCTTCGTCGCCGGGCGGACGCACGAGCTGCAGCGTCTGTCCGGCGACACACTCTACCTGCCGCACGCGACGTCGCTGCGCATGGGACGACTGGGCTATCAGAGCGACGCGCAGGGATCGCTCGCCGTCAGCTACAACAATCTGAAGAGCTACGCCGCCTCGCTGCAGGAAGCGCTGACCAAGCCCTATCCGGCATACGAGGCGATAGGCATACGCGACGGCGACGAGTATCGCCAACTCGGGACGACGCTGCTGCAGATCGAAAATGAATTTTACGGGACCATCCGGCCGAAGCGGGTGATCAACCCCGGCGAGCGGCCGCTGCATGCGCTGCGCGACCGCGGAGTCGAATACGTCGAAGTCCGTCTGATGGATCTCGACCCTTTCCACGCGATCGGCATCACGGCGAGCACCGTGCGCATGCTCGATGTATTCCTGCTGCATTGCGCGCTCACCGCGAGCCCCCTCGATACGCCGCAGGAGCTCGCGGCCGTCGTGGGCAACAAGCAGCGCGTCGCTTCGCGCGGCCGCGAGCCCGGTTTGCGGCTGACCCGCGGAACCGAAGAGGTGAGGCTATCCGACTGGGGCGATGAGATCCTGGCCGAGTGCGCGCCGTTCGCCGCGGCGCTCGACGAGGCCAACGGCGGCAGCGCGCACCGCGAAGCGCTGGGATTGGCCGTCGCGGCGCTGCAACGATCCCGCGACTACGCCGTCGGCGCGCGTACTGCAGGCGATGGCGCGCGACCACGGCAATTCGTACGTCCATTTCGTGCTCGCGCAGTCGCGCGCACATCGCGAAGCGATCCTGAAGTTGCCGCTCGCCGACGAGGTCGCCGCGCGCTACGCACGGCTTGCCGAGGAATCGCTCGCCGAGCAGCGGGAGATCGAAGCGTCGGAAACGATCCCGTTCGAAGCCTACCGCCAGCTCTATCTGGCGCCGCTGCGCCTGAGCGAATGACGCCGCTCGCTCCGGCCGCCGTCGTCACCGATCTCGCGCCCGGCGGCAGGCTGCGCGCCGCGTTCAATTATGGCAATCCGGTGCTTGCGACATGGAACCCGGCCACTGGCGCGGCAGCCGGAATTTCGGCCGATCTCGCGCGTGAGCTGGCGCGATGCCTGGGCGTATCGGTCGACTTCGTTCCCTACGACGCGGCCGGCAAGGTCGTCGCCGCGCTTGCAGCCAAAGCGTGGGATATCTGTTTCCTGGCGATCGACCCGCTGCGCGCCGCAGAAATCACCTTCACCGCGCCGTACGTCGTCATCGAGGGCGTCTACGTGGTGGCCGACGGTTCACCGATCGGCGACAACGCCGAAGTCGACCGGTCCGGCACGCGCGTCGGTGTCATTGTCGGCAGCGCGTACGACCTCTTCCTGTCGCGCGAACTCAAACAGGCGTCGGTCGTTCGCGCCAGCTCGTTCGAAGCGGTGCTGACGCTGTGGACCAAGGGCGAGCTCGACTGCATTGCCGGGGTCAAGCCACAGCTCGAAGGCGCCGTGCGCCGCTTGCCGGGCCTGCGCGTGCTGCCCGGCCGATTCATGGCGATCAATCAGGCGATGGGCACGCTGCGCGGCCGCGACGCCGGCGCAAAATACCTGCGCGACTTCGTCGAGGAGATGAAGCGCTCGGGTTTCATCGCCCGGGCGTTCGCGCGGCATCGGATCGAAGGCGCGTCGATGGCGCCGGCAGCCACGGCGGCGTAACGGAGCGTCGTCGCGCCGCTCGTCCCGCTAGACGCGAAAATGCAGGCGGCGATCGATCGGCCAGCAGAACCCCGTTCACGCCCGCCGCGAAGACGACCAGCAGAAACGTCACCGACATGATCACGTCGACGTTATAGAGGCCGATCGCGTTCATCAGCAGATAGCCCAGGCCGTGTTGCGCCGCGAACATCTCGCCCAGCACGGTCCCGATCAGCGTCAGCGAAAAGCCGACGCGCAATCCGGTGAAAATCTCGGGCACCGCGGCGGGAAACAGAATCGAGCGCACCATCGCCGGCGGGCCCAGCTTGAGCACGCGGCCGGTCTTGACCAGGATCGGCTTGGTGCTGCGCACCGCGTTGAGCGTGAACAGCGCGACCGGGATGATGCCGTGGATCGCGCCGAACGCGATCTTGGCCGACATGCCCAGCCCGAAAACGAGCAGGATGATCGGATAGAGCGTGATCTTCGGGTATCGAGTAGAGCGCGACCAGCATCGGCTCCATCGCCTCGGCCGACAGCCGATGGAGGCCGAGCGCAAAACCGATAAGAAGGCCCGAGGACCACGGCGATCGCCAGCGCGACGGCGAACGCCTGCAGCGTGTTCGGTCGAGATGGACCCAGAACAAGTCGGTCTGCACGAGCGTTACCGTATAGCGCATCGTCTGCCACGGCGATCGCATCGCGACGTCGCCGATGACCCAATACATCAGCTGCCAGAAGGCCAGCAGCCCGGCGATGAGGACGATCGTGTTGCGCAGCGATGTTCCGATCGCCGCCCATCAGCGCTGGCCTCTCCTGGCGAGCAGCACTTTCTCCCAGTGGGTAAGAACGCCGTTCATGACGATCGACAAGAGGAGGATCAGCAGGATCAGCGGATACATCGTCGCGTTGTCGAAATTGGTATAGGCGTAGCCGATCTCGTATCCCATGCCGCTGCGCGCCATGATGAATTCGGACCCGATCACGCCGATGAATGCGTACGCGAGAGCGAGCTTCGCCGCGGTCAGCAGGTACGGCGCGCAGAACGGCAGCGTCACGTGCACCGCCGTCTCGAACGGCCCCATGCGGCAGATCGACGCCGTCTTCCTGAGAACGCGCGGCACCCGGTCGAGGCCGTTGAGCGTGGTGACGATGACGGCGACGACGCCGAGCAGGAATCCGATCAGCACCTGCGGCCCGTCGCCCAGGCCGAAGATGACGATGAACAGCGGATAAAAGGCGAAAACCGGAATCGCGTAGTAGGTGGCGAACAGCGGATCGAGAGTTTCGCGGGCGGTCTTGTAGCCGTGCAATACGGTGCCGGTGACGATCCCGATTGAATACGCCAGCGCGAACGCCAGCAACACGTTGGCCAGGCTCTTGCCGATTTCCGGGTACAGCTTGCCGGCGAGAAGCAGCTTGACGAAATCGATCGCGATCCGATGCGGCGGCGGCATCGTGATCTTGTCGATGACGCCCGCGAGGCAGAGCGCCTCCAGCAGCAGCAGGAGGCCGGCGATGACGCTGATCTGGTAGACCCTGACGCGCCTCATGTCCGCGGCGCCCATTCGTCCCATCGTCTTCATCGATTCCTCGCGCAGCGTCTTCCACAGGCGGCTCGTTATCGCGCCGAACTCCTCCCGCTCGACGATCCGGCTGTCGCGGTCGCGCGGCCAGTTCGTCTCGACCATGTCGATGACGGTGCCGGGCCGCGCCGACATGACGGCGATTCGGTCGGCAAGCATCGCGGCCTCGTCGAGCGCATGCGTAATCAGGAAGACCGTCGCGCCGATCTCCCGCCACAATCGCAACACTTCGTCGCCCATCAGCAGACGCGTCTGCTGATCGAGCGCACCGAACGGCTCGTCCAGAAGCAGCAGGCGCGGCTTCGCGACCAGCGTGCGCGCGATGCAGACGCGCTGGCGCATCCCGCCCGAAAGCTGCGCCGGATAGCTGCGGGCGAACTCGCCGAGCCCCATCATCGCGATGGCGTCGTGCACGCGGCGGGCTTTTTCGTCGGGCGCCAGCGCGGCCTTGCGCAGCCCGAACTCGACATTCTCGCGCACGGACAGCCAGGGGAAGCAGGCGTCCTCCTGGAACACGACGCCGATGCCGTCGGGGATCTCGTTCGCGATCGCGCGCCCTTCGAATTCGATTCGGCCTTCGCTTGCCGGTGTCAGCCCGGCGATCAGCTCAAGCAGCGTCGACTTGCCGCAGCCGGACGGCCCGACGACGGCGAAGAACTCGCCCTCGCGGATGAAGAGATCGATCGGCCCGAGCGCATGGACCGCCTGCCCTCCCGCGCTGGCGGAAAAGCGCTTGCTGACGCTTTTCAGCGCAACATGAGCCGAGCTCATCCCGCGCGCGCCGCCCGCTATTCGACGGATTTCTTCAGGTCGTCAGGCAGGAACTCGGTGGTGATCATCTTCGTCACGTCGATCTCGCCGGTCAGCGCACCGACGCTCTTCTGCACCTCGATGATCCGCTTCATCCCCGACAGGTGGAAGCGGCCGTCGCCCCAGTAAGGCACGCCCTGGGTCAGGCTCGTCGTCAGATTGCGCACGGCGCTGCGCGCCACTTCCGGCGTGATGTTGAATGGCTTGGCGACGATGTCGCCGGCCTCGTCGGGGTGCGCGATCATGAACTCGACGGCGCGCCGACGGGCGCGGATGATTGCGCGAATGAAATCGCCGCGATTCTTCATCGCATCGGCCGTCGCCATGCCGACAACGTTGTCGAGTGGCGGCAGCGCCTCGGCACCGGTGATCAGTACGCGGAACTTGTCCTTCGACTTGGACCACAGCGGCTCCGTCACCGGTGCGCAGTCGATCTGGCCGAGCTCGAGCGCCGCCACCATCGGCCCGAAGCCGCCGGTCTTGACGAGCTCGGCATCCTCGGGCTTGAGCCCCGCCTTCTGCAGCATCAGGATGTCGAGCGCCTGGCTCGTCGACCGCGGATTGGTGTAGCCGATCTTCTTGCCCTTCAGGTCCTGGATCGTCTTGATCGGCGAGTCCTTCTTCACCAGCCACGCGAACTCGGCGATCGTCAGCACGTTGTCGCTGACGATCTTGATGTCGGCGCCCTGCTGGATCGCCACCGCGATCGCGCCGGGATTCGCCTCGCCGTAGGCGACGCCGGCCATCGCGTTGCGCACCGAGGTCCCGCCTCCTTCCGAGGCGATGATTCCGGTGACGTTGGCGCCCTCCTGCTGGAAGTAGCCTTTCTCGAGAGCGACGGCGAACGGCATGCCGTTGGCCGAGCTGCCGTAATTTCCGACCGCGATGTTCTCGGCCATTGCCGTGGCGGCAAACAGCATCCCGAGCACGGGCATGATCGCTAAAACGGGCAGCTTGACTCGACGAGCGGGCATTTCATCCTCCTATGGATTTGAGTTCCGATCCGCGACGTTCATTGTCGGGCCGGCGGGCCGGCGAAAGCCGCGGACGCGCCTGACCCAGTCACGGTACCGGTGGCGTACGAAGCGTCACGTTCACGTTTTTCAGCTGGGTGCAGGCGAGCAGCTCCTCGATCGATTCCTCGCGCCCGAGGCCCGATTGCTTGACTCCGCCGAATGGGACGCCGACGTGGTGCGTGCTGGCGCCGTTGATCCAGACATAACCGGCTTCGACTCTCGACGCGAGCCGATGCGCGCGGTCGAGGTCGTGCGTCCAGATCGACGCGGTCAGGCCGACGTCGAGTGCATTGACCCGTGCGATGAGGTCGCTCTCGTCGGACCAGCGCAGGATACTGACCACCGGGCCGAAGATCTCCTCGCGAGCGATGCGCATGTCGTCGGTCACATCGGCGAACACTGTCGGCTCGACGAAGAATCCGTGGGCGAGCTTCGGGTCGGCCGGCCGCTTGCCGCCGTAAGCGAGCCGCGCACCGCCTTCGAGCCCCAGCTTGATGTAGCTGATCGTCTTGTCGAACTGCGCCTGGCTCGCCAGGCACGACATCTCGGTGTCGGGCTCGGTCGGCAGTCCGATCCTTATCGCAGCGACGCGCTTGACGATCTCGGGCAAGGTCGCGTCGTGGATGTCGGTGTGCAGGTAGACACGGCTGGTCGAATTGCACGACTGGCCGGTGACGTAGCGGAAATTCATGCCGCGGACCACGCCTTCCGCGACGTCGGCAGGCTCGGCGT
Source organism: uncultured beta proteobacterium (assembly GCA_963828595.1). GTDB lineage: Bacteria > Pseudomonadota > Gammaproteobacteria > Burkholderiales > Casimicrobiaceae > PALSA-1003. Next base: position 227,651 of record CAWHEN010000007.1, on the reverse strand, counting down.
CGGCGCAGGCGATCAGTGCGTTCTTGCCGCCAAGCTCCAGGGTCAGCGCCTTGAGTGTCGCGCTCGCGCCCTGCATCACCGCACGTCCGCCGCCGACACTGCCGATAAATCCGATCTTGGCCACCTTCGGATGCGCGACGAGCGCGGCGCCGGCGTCGCGCCCGCCGGTGACGACGCTGAACACGCCCGGGCGGAAACACGTCCGACCAGAGCTCGGCGAGCCGCAGCGCCGACAGCGGTGTCTGCTCGGCCGGCTTGACGATCAGCACGTTGCCCGCGGCCAGCGGCGCACCGCATTTGCCGGCGACGAAGAGCAGCGGATGGTTGAACGCGCCGATGCGCGCGACCACGCCGAGCGGCTCGCGCACCGTGTAGTTCAGCGTCCCCGGGCCGATCGGTATCGTGCTCCCCTTGATCTCGGTGACCAGACCGGCAAAGTAGTCCATGTAATCGGCGCTGATGCCGACGTCGAACAGCATTGCTGTGAGTGGGTTGCCGCCGTCGATGGCATCGATCCAGGCAAGCTCCTCGGTGTGCTCGCGCAGAATTGCGGCCGCCTTGCGTACCGCCGCCGCCCGTTGCTGCGCCGGCACGTCGCGCCACGATGCGAACGCCTGCCGTGCCGCGATGACTGCGCGATCGACGTCCTCGGCCGATGCGTCGACGGCGGTGCCGAGCGATTCGCCTGTTCCCGGGCTGGAAAGCGCGGTTTCCCGCCCACCCGATGTCGCGTGCCACGCACCGCCGTAATAGATACCTCGATGCCGCGGCAGCCGCGAATCGAGAGGACTGTCGGCGCGCTGGAGCATCGGGTTCGGCGTCACTTTTGGGCCGGCAGATGCTTGAGCAGCGACGATGACACCGCGCGCGAATATTCGGGCGCGACGCGCGCATCGATTACCACCAGGGCGCCCGCGCGCACGGCGGCTCGACGCCCTCGGCAATCGCCGCGGCAAGCGCGTCGGCGCTGCGTATCGGACCATAGGCCGATCGCACCCTGACCGCGGGCGAGTGTCGCGAGGTCGATCGCCGGATCGCTCATGCGCATGCCGATCCAGCGGTTCTCGACCGGCCGGCCGCGCAGGCGCGCCATGCGCTCCTGGTGCAGCTCGTCGTTGAAGAACGATTCGTTGTTGGCGACGATGATCAGCAGCCGGCACGCGATAGTGCACGCCGGTCCAAAGCGCGGTCAGACCCATCAGATAGTCGCCATCGCCCAGCACCGCGACCGGCAGCCGGTCGCCGCCGCGCAGCGCCAGCGCGGCGCCGACCGCCATCCCCGGCCCCGAGCCGATGCCGCCGCCGCCGTCGAAGCCGATGTAGTCCTGCGGATGCGTGAAGCGGCAGTATTCGCCGGGCCAGCCCAGCGGCAATCGGATATACGACGGGCGATGCGGCGCGAGCGTTTCGGTCGTCACCCGCGCCAATTCTTCGAGCGGCATGCAATCGGCGGTCGCGTTGCGCGACTTCGCCGTCGGCGCTCGCTGCGGCGGCGGCTCTTGACGAACCATGGCTTGGGCTGGCGCCGCCGCACGCGGCCCGAGCGCCGCGACCAGAGCCGCGACCAGCGCGTCAGGCGGCGCGAGGATCGACGAGATCGGTCGGCGGCAGCGCCTGATAATCCATGTTCGAGCCGTTGTGCACGTATTGATCGAGCGAGCAGTGGATCACCTGACCGAACGGCAGCTCGCCGCCGCAGGCCTGCGACAAGGTGCCGCCGAGATCGATCCAGTCGAGCGAAAGAATCACATCGGCTTCGCGGATCGCACGTGCCGCCTCGCCGCCGACGTAGAGACTCGGCGGAAACGGATGCAGCGGATGCTGCGTCGGAAACGAAGCGCCGGTCTTGATGTCGGTCAGCACCACCGCGGAAAGACGCTCGGCAAGCGCGACGCGCAGCGCGAACGCCTTCGGATCGTTCGACATGCGGCCGAGCATCATCAGCGGGCGCTTGCCGCTTTCGAGCAGGCTCGCGGCCTCGCGCACCGCCTCCTGCGGTGGCGCGCCGGACAGCGGTTCCGGGATAGCGGTCGAGCGCGGGCAGCGGGACGCGCGCGGCCAGCGCCTCTTCCTGCAGCGCGGCGTCGAGCGAGACGTAAACGGGTCCCTGCGGCAAGGTCAGCGCGATGCGATGGGCGCGCAGGATCGCTTCGAGCGCGGCGGCCACCGATCCCGGCTGATCGTCCCACTTGACATAGCCGCGCACCAGCGCGCCCAGGTCGCGCATCGTGTGGATCCAGTCGACCCATGGCCGGCGCTTGACGGCGTCGATCGGGCCGACGCCGCCTAGGAGCAGGATCGGAATGCGGTCGCACCAGGCGTTGAAGATCGCCATCGTCGCGTGCATCAGCCCGACGTTCGCATGCAGCGCGACCGCGAGCGGCCGGCCGGTGACGCGCGCATAGCCGTGCGCGAGCGCGACCGCGTGCTCCTCGTGCAGGCACAGCAGCATTTCCGGCCGCGTGTTGCCGAGGTGGTTGACCAGGCTGTCGTGCAAGCCGCGGAAGCTCGCACCCGGCGTCAGCGCGATGTACGGGATGTCGAGCGCGCGCAGCAGGTCCGCGATGGCGTCGCTGCCCCAGCCGGCGCCGGTTTGCGCTTTCGGCGCAACGCGTGCCGCGTCGTTCATGCGCGGCCCGACGGCGTGCCCGCGCCCGTTCGACGCGCTTTCGCCTGGCTGCGTTCATAGCCGGCAGACTGTAGCGCATGACGGAGGACGCGGCAACGCCGGCCTACGTGTTCTCGGTTTCCTTCTTCCGCTTCATCGCGCCGTCTTCGACGCAATCTCGGCGTTTGCGCGGGCGGAGTCTTGTCGCGGCTGGCCAGCCAGTTGCCGAAGGCGATCAGGCAGTAGATCGCAAACCCGAACGCGACCCAGAGCAGCACCCAGATCGAGTAGCTGTTGACCATCGATCCCGAGGCTCTCCACGCAGCGACCATTACCGCGACTTCGCCGGCCAGAGGGAAGACGAACGCGGCGATGGCGGCGACGTATCGCCGCAGGCCACTGCCCGCAAGCTCGAAGGCGACGATCACAGTGTAAAAATGAAGAATGGTCCCGCTGACCCATACCAGCGTCACGGCGGACCAGCCCGTCGGACGCCATCGCGGCGCCGATTCGTCGTCGCGCACCCATGGATTTCGGTGGATGGTTGCCCGGATGAATGTTCGCCGGCGGCTATCCCGCGAGCGATCGCCAAGAGTAGAACACAAGCCTGCGGAAGACCAGCAGATCGATCGCAAAGGGGGCGGCGGGCACACGCGGGATCCGAAGCTTGGGCGTACCGAAAATTCACATTCTCTTTACATCGTCGACGGGGCGGGCGGATAGTAGCCGGAAGTTGCGGTCGGTCGAGACGGTAGCAGCGATGCCCAAACGAAAAGCCACAGTGCAACGCAAGCCCGAGCGGCTGCGCCATCTGCAATTCGAGGGCATCAGCATCCGGCCCGGCGAGCCGGACGCCGACGCACGGCAGGCGGTCGCGGCCGTTCGCAAGATCCTCAAGGCGGAGCACCTCGCCTGGCGGATCCAGCGCTTTGGCAAGCGGGCGCGCAGCGTGCTCGTGTTGCCGCCGGCCGGATCGCCGAGCCCGTCGCCGGCCCAGGCCTGGGAGATCACCTACCGGCTGCGCGCACGGCGCGATGTCTTGCACGCCGAGCCCGCGTTTGTTCTGCCTGCCGTCGGACCGTATCGCGCGCCGGCGCGGCGCGGCGCAGCCGGCGGCACGTCCGCGCACCTGCCCGGCAGCGACGATAACGATTGGGCGCTGAAGCTTTGCCACGTATTCGACGCCTGGAATATTCCGACGGCCAACGGACCGCAGGGCAAAGGCTCGATCGTCGCGCATCCGGACACCGGCTACACGCGGCATCCCGAGCTCATACGCTCGGACATCCTATTCGCCAAGGGTTATGACTTCGTCGCGGACACGCCCGACGCGCTCGACCCGCTCGATCCGCCCAACGCGGGTCACGGGACCAGCACCGGCAGCGTGATCCTGAGCGACATCGGTCCCGCCGGTGCGAACCATGTCACCGGCGTCGCACCGCAGGCGTCACTGATTCCGTTGCGGGTGAGCAGCAGCGTGATCCATTTTTCCTGGGCACGACTTTGCGCCGCGCTCTATCGCGCCATCGACGACGACGCGCACGTGGTTTCGATGAGCCTCGGCGGCCCGTGGGGCGGATTCGCGCTGCACGACGCCGTCCGTGACGCCGTCGATGCCGGGCTGATGCTGGTGGCCGCCGCCGGCAACGGATGGCCGTTCGTCGTCTATCCGGCGCGCTACGACGAAGTCATCGCGGTGGCGGCATGCAACGTCGACAAGCAACGGTGGGCCGGCTCGGCAAGCGGCGAGGCGGTCGACATCACGGCGCCCGGCGAATCGGTCTGGCGGGCCAGGGCCCAAAGCGACGGCACATTCGACGTCGATCGCAGCTCGGGGACGTCGTACGCCGCCGCGCATGTCGCCGGGATCGGGGCGCTGTGGCTCGCGCACCACGGGCGCGCAAACCTGGTGATGAAATACGGCAGCGCCCGGATCGCTCCGGTATTCAAGGAAATGCTGACCACCGCCGGTCACGCGGGCACGCCGCTGCCGTGGCCGACGACTGCGCTGGGCGCAGGCATCGCCAACGCACAATCGCTGCTCGAGGCGGCGCTCCCTGCCACCGTCCACGCCGCCGGCATGGCGGCGCGCGCCGGAGGCAGGAGGCCGGTCGAAAACGATTTCGATCGGATCGCGTCGTATTTCCCGCGCGCGGAACCGGCGCGCGTCCGCGCCTGGCTGCTCGGAATGTTCGGCGTGAAGGAACGCGAGCTCGCCATCAGGCTCGCCCCGTTCGCCGACGAGATCGCATTCCATCTCGCCGCCGATCCCAAAGCCTATGCCGCGACGCACGCTGCGCTGGCGGGGCGCCGCGGCGCGGTTGCGCCTCGCCCGGCCAGGCTACTGCGGCGGGCCTTTCCCAGCCTGAAGCGACAACCCGCGTAAGCAGATACCCATTCGACCAGGAGTCTAAGCCATGGCCATCCTCTTCATTCCGAACGATCCGGAAGCAAAAAAATCGCCGCCTGCGCGCAAGATCACGCCGGCGCGCATCGCAAGAAGGGCAAGACCGATTTCGACTTCGGGACGCTGCCACAACTAAGGTCTGGCCGGCGCGAAGCCAAGAGTTCCTGGTGTGGCAATGCCGAGAGGCGGTAATGCGGGCGCTTGCCGTGTGGGAGAAGATCGCCGGGCCGCTCGAACATTGGCAAGGGAGCACGCAACGGAAAAAACTGAAAGTCAACATCGACGAAGGCTCGGATCTGAACGCCTATTACGACCGGCAGTCGCTCGGGTACTATCATTTCAGGAGCAAGACGACCAAGGCTGCTGCGACGATTCGCCGCGAGCACCGACGTCGTCTCGCACGAGTGCGGACACGCGCTGCTCGACGCGGTCCGGCCGGAGCTCTGGGACAGCAACTTTCCCGAACCCAACGCATTTCACGAGGCGTTCGGCGACTGCGTCGCGCTGCTGACGGCGCTGTCCGACCTCGGGACGCGCAAAGCCCTGCTCAAGCAGGACCCGAAGCTCGCCAAGGCCAACTTCGTCGAGACGCTGATCGAATCGCTGGCGAACGGACTGCGCGATTTCGATCCGACGCATAACGGCGCCAAGCCGCGGCACGGCCGCAACACTTACCGGTGGGTCATTCCCGAGCACGCTGCCCGACGATGGCGGCCCGGCGTGCTGATCAACGAAATCCACAGCTTTGGCCAGGTATTCGTCGGATGCTTCTACGATGTCATTCGCAATATCTTTGCGCAGTCGTCGAAGAAGGACGCCAAAGCGCTGTGGGATGCGGCGAGCCGCGCCGGCAAGCTCCTGGTGCGCGCAGCGATCAAGGCGCAGCACACGCCGCGCTTTTATCAGGCCGTGGGCCGGGCGATGTCGCTCGAAGACGAGCACCTGTACGCCGGCAAGCACCGCGACGCCATCCGCGACGCATTCAAGAAGCACGGGATTCTGCTGGGCAGCGACGCCATTCTGGCGCCGCGATCGGCGCTGAAAGGCAAGCCGCCGGCGAAGAAGGGCAAGGCGGCAGCGCCCGTGGCGAAGGCCACGCTGGACGACTTGAGGCACGGCTCGGGGTTTCGCCGCGGAACTGCGTTGCGCATGCGGACGTTCGACCTGGGCGGCCAGCGCGTGGCCGAAGCGAGCCACCAGCGCGAAGTATCGCTCAAGGGTCTCAGTCCGAAGCTTGCCAAGGTGGTGGCGATCGGGACCGAGCCGGCGTTGATCGGCGAGACCGATCGCCATGCTGCCGTCTTTGGCGCCCTGCCGGACAAGCAGGCGACCGAGGACGAGGTCCGGGCCTTCGTTGGCAGCCTCGTGCGGCGCGGCGCGATCGCCTTCGACGCCAGGCTGCGGCCGCGACCCGGCCGACACGGCGCGATCGCCGGTCCGCACGGCGTGGCGACGCACGCCGTAGTGCGCATCGACGGGCAGCTGGTGTTGAGGCGCCTGCGTTTTGCCTGCGGCTGCAGGCATAGCGGACGCTAAGCGTCTAGACGGCGGAGAACCGCTTCCGCTTGACGCGCTTCGCCCCCGACGGGGCGACGGTGAGTCGGTGCGTCGCACCTGCCGGCAGCGGCCCCTTTCCGGCGACAGCCTGCCCGTGCTTTTCCAGACTGCGGATGAACGACGCCTCTTCCTGTTGCGGCGTCGGGTCGGACGAGCTTGACTACCTTGCGCTGGCGCGATGTCATATGCACTAGCATACGCCCGCCGGGCGCGAATTCCAATGAGCGCGGGTTTCGTTGCGTCTTTCAGAATCCTACGCGCGCCTTCCGGCCACAGAGCTTTTTCGCGTCGATGTCTTCGGGCACCAGGTAGTCGCGATTGGCGAGCTGGGCCGTGCCGAACGCGTCGAGCAGAAGCTTGCGCATGTCGCGCGCCGGCACCGCAGCCAGCCGCTCGAGCACCGACTCGGACGGCTCGGGCGGGAACGGCCAATGATGCGCGTCGAGAATCTCGTGATAGACGGCCAGCGCGATCGTGCGTGCGCCGGCCGCATCGGGCCGGTCGATCGCGTAGACGTTCATCCGGTTGAGGATCGGTTCCGGGATCATCGATCTCGTCGTTCGCGGTGGCGATCCAGAGGATGTGCGAGGCGTCCATGTCGACGTCGATGAATTCGTCCTTGAAATGCGCCGCGGTGTCGCGCTCGAGCAGCGTGTATAGCGCGCCCATCGGGTCGTAGCGCGCATCGCCGCCGGCCTTGTCGATCTCGTCGAGCACGACGACCGGATTGGCGAATTCGCCGTCGATCAAGGTCTGCGCGACCTTGCCCGGCCGCGCGTTGTTCCATTGCGCCGACGCGCCGGTGAGGATCCAGCCGGCAGTCAGCGAGCTCATCGAGACGAACTCGAAGCCGGTACCCAGTGCCTGGGCGAGCTTTTTCGCGAAATAGGTCTTGCCGAGGCCCGGCTCGCCCAGCAGCAGGAGCGGCGTGAACTGCACCGCCTCGTTGCCGGCGATGGCCAGCGCCAGATACTTGCGCAGATCGTCGACGACGTTGGCGAAATTCGGCGATGTCTCGTGCAACTCGTCGACTGCCGCCGCCGTCGACGGCTTGATGATGTAGCGCGAGCCGCCGAGCTCGCGCATCCGGTCGTACCAGCTCTTCAGTCCTTCATTTCGCCGGGCGGCGCCGTCCTCGAGCGCCCGGTCGACTTCGGCGACCGAGTAGATCGATTGCAGGTCCGCGAGCGCGATGACGGAATCCATGCTGGTTATCTACCTCCGTGAATAGCCACATGCACTAACCGTGCCACCGAGACAACCGCGGCTCGATTCTGAACCGTCTCCGGACGATTCTGGTCGGCTGCGCGGACTCTACTCTCATGCGACGGCCGGGATCAACAACTAGATGGGGCGATGCAATCGCGTTGGCGCCGGGCGGATGGACCGGAATCGCGCGAAGCCCGGCGAGCGCACGCCGATGAGGCACGATAGCGCCCCGGGAAGGGGCGCCGGCCGCGCGCCACCCGTCGCAAAGCCCACCTACTTGCGCTTCTGATAGGTGCCGAGCAAAACCGCCTGCGCGAGGATGTGGCCCTGCATCGCTTTTTCCAACGCCGCCTTGTCCGGGCGCTGCAAATCGGGCAGCACGGTATCCAGGGCATAGAGCTTGTGGAAGTAGCGGTGGCGGCCGATCGGCGGACAGGGGCCGCCGTAGCCGGTGCGCTTCCAGTCGTTGACGCCCTCGTGCGTGCCGGCCGGCAGCGCCGACGACTTGACCGCTTCCGGGAGGCCGTTGGCGGTGGGCGGGATGTCGTAGAGCACCCAGTGCACCCAGGTCATCTTGGGGGCGGCCGGATCGGGCGCGTCCGGATCGTCGACGATCAGCGCCAGGCTTTTCGTGCCCGCCGGCACGCCGCTCCAGCTTAGCGGCGGCGAGATGTCCTTGCCTTCGCAGGTGTAGCAGCGACGGTATTTCGGCGTTGTGCGCGAACGCGGTCGAAGTGATCGTCAGGCTCATCGGGTTTCTCCTCTGTAGTACGCGGAGCGATAGCGTTCGCTGCGGTGAGGTCAGGCGGTCATGAATCGCGTCGGCCGCGCGGCTTAGGACAGTCGGCGGGCAGCTTTGCGCCCGCGGCCTCGTGCGGAGGCGCCAGTGCGCTACAAACTGCCCACTGGCGCGCTTTCTTACAATCGGGGCGTGGCGAATCGACAGACAAGAATACTAAACCCATGATTCGCAAGCGGTGGCTCGGACGTTGCTAACTTTGCATCACATCCGCTTGGCGGCATTTCGGCTATGAGCCGGCTGGGCGGGTGAGCGCGGAAATCGCGCGGAGGAGAGCAAAATTAAAGCAATAATGGATCCGGTCGCACCTGGGGCAAGGGGGCAGCTGCGGCCGACGATCTACCCTGGGCGGCAACCACTACCTGGGCGTGGAAGACCAGCGCGCGTTCACGACGGCGGTCGCGCGGCAGGGCTATTGGCCCGACGAGTTCCTGCTCGACGTCAAACGCCTGCCCGGCAAGCGACCGGCGCATGCACCGACGGCGACGCTGTCCGTCACCGTCTGGCATCTTCCGACCGGGCGCGGCGCGACCTACCTGGGCGGCCCGGGCCGGGTCTGGGTCGCCGAGTTCCTGGTCGATCTGATGGGCGGGACGTTCGGCTAGTTCCTCCCAGTAGCGCGCCACCGGCACCCACCCGCCTACAACGGCGGCTTCACGCCGTCCTTGCTGACCTGGATGCGCGCGGCGCTCAAATTCTGGTCGTTCGCCCACTGGGCGACAGTGAACACATACTCGCCGACGACAAGATCGCTGCGGCTGCCGGGAACCGCGCGCGCAAGGGCTGCGTTTTCGGGGACGGCGATCTTCTGCGTCGTGCCCTGGAATTGCAAAGTGAGCTCGCGATTGCCGGTGGCTGTGACCATCGCCGCGACAATCGCATTGGTCATCGTCGATCCCGGCTGAAGATCCCAAGGACCCTGTCCCTCCGGAACGCCAGGCGGAAGGTAATGCACCTCGACCGCCACCGGCATGCCGTCCGCGCCGGGCATCGATGTCACGCCGAGCTTGTCCCCGGGCTTGATTTCCTCGAATCGAATCGCCTTGGCGACCGAGACGGCGATGCTGTCGGCCAGGGTGATTTTCAGATCGCGTCCTTCGCGTGACTTGACCGAAAGAACATTGCCGTCGAGGGCGGTGATGGTTCCGCGCACGCGTACGCTGGTCTGGGCCTGCGCCGCAGTCATGGCGAGCACCATGCCCGCCATCAAGGCTACAAACGGTCGCGGGCTCATCGCGCTCTCTCCTGATTGGGGGCCGGCGCCCTTTGGTTCCGGGCGACCGGCCGCTGCCCGCTAACAGCGTGTATCGGGCGTTTCTTCCATTGGTCAAGTTACTGCTTCTGCGCGACGACGCGACCCTGTGCATTGACAAAGACGTGATATCGATTGCCGTCCTGGCACGATGCGATGTAGTCGTTGTCGCCCAACGTCCTGACTTCGGTGACCTGGCCGCAGGGCAGGCCCTGCAACGCGATCACTGCCGTCAGGTCCTTCTTGACCGTGGCATCGTCGGCGGCGGCCGCGCTTGCGACGAGCGCGGCCGCGAACGCGAGTGCCGCCAGGCTTGGTCGAGTATTCATCGTTGCCTAGCCTCCATCGAGTGATGCGAATCTTGCGCGGTCGGAAAGAATGCCCCAGATCGCCTCGCGCGATGCGACGATCGCCGCCGCCAGCGTCGGATCGCTATCCTGCAGCAGCGACAGCAACTTGAGCACCAGGAGGTCGAACGGGCGCCGCAGCTCCGCCAGCGTTGTCTTGAGCTTGCCCTGGTAGAACGCGCGAAACTGGCCCAGCAAGTCGTCGACCTGGTTCTTGAGCGAAAGCTTGGTCATCACGCCGATAGCCTTGGTTTCCTTGAGTTCGGTCTCCAGCGTTTTGAGATCCAGCGGCGCCGCCGCCGCTTTCGCCACCGGAGCTGGGGCTGCCTTGGCGGATGGGGGCGCCGCCGCGGCGCCGGGCTTGGCCGCCGCCTTGGCTTCCGGCGCAGCGCTCTTGGCCGCCGGCTTGGCCGCGGCCTGGTCGGGTATGGGCGGCGAAGCGGCGGGTTGCGGCGGCGGTGCAGTGGCGGCAGGCGCGGGAGGCGCGGCGACGGCCGCCGCACCGGGCGCAACAGGCGCGGTCGTGCCGCAGGCGCGACGGCCGGCGCCGATGGCGGGGCTGACTGCTTCACGCCCGCGCATCCGGCGGCGAGCAGCACGGCCAGAGCGCCGCGACGATCGCACGATGGCCGCCTGAAAAATCCATCGGCAGATCAGCCGAACGGCCGCACGCCGATCCAGCGCTCGTGCAGATAGAAGGCGAATACCGCCCAGGCGGCGACGCCGATCGCGATGGCGATCGCGTCGCCCGCCGCCGTGCCGGCCGGGTAGACGGTTCCGGCGACGCGATCCCGGCGTCGCGACGCGGCGAAATCGACGATCGCCCAGACGAGAAAGCCGCCGAACAGCACGACGTCGGCCAGCGTGCCGTTGGCGATCAGATGACCGAACGCCCAGGATTTGACGCCGAGGATCATCGGATGTTGGAGCGCGCTCTTGATTTGCGTGCCGCGCACGTACGCCGCCACGACCAGGACGAATGCGATCAGCGTGAATAGCGCCGCCAGATAATGGGTCCAGAACGGCGGCTGCCAAAGCACGATCGTGGCGGCCCGCGCCCGTCCGTAGCCCCAGATCAGCAGCACGAATCCCGCGATCGACACCAGCGAGTACAGGCCCTTCCACGGCCCTTCGCCGATGCGGGCGACCTGCGCGCGCGCCACGAATCGGCGAATATGCGCACCGAATGGGCGCCGAGAAACACGATCAGGCCGAGGATCAGCAAGCTCATGGCTCAGTTTCCCTTGGTCGCGATTGGTGAAGCCAGGCTACGGTGATTATCCATCCTGGACCGAGCGTTTGTCGTGGTTCTCCCGCCGGGGCCCGGGCGCCGCTATTCGCTCCCGCGGCGGCCGGGGCCCCATTCCGTGCCGGCCCATAATGCCGGAACGCCGGCGCCGGCATCCTCATCTAACGAGTAAGAGAAGCATGACAACCATGAAAACGACCAGCCTTGCCCCCGGCGCAGCCGATGTGCTGGACGACGTCGAGCTCGCCCGCCGCATCGGCAGCGCGACGAGCGCGCGTTCGAGCTGTTGATGCGGCGCCACAACCAGCTGCTCTACCGCATCGCCCGCTCGATCCTGCGCGACGACGCGGAAGCCGAAGACGCGGTCCAGGATGCCTATCTCGCCGCGTTTCGCAACATCGCGGGTTTTCGCGGCGGCGCGAGCCTGTCCACATGGCTCGCCCGCATCGTCATCAACGAATCGTATGGGCTTTTGCGCAAGCGCAAGCGTGCCGGTGTCGTTCTGCCGTTCAGTCTGCAGTCCGACCCGTGGAATGCCGGCGAGCGCGACGCCGAGGAGGGCGCCATGACCGAAGCCAGTTCCGAGCAGCCCGATGCCGCCGCGAGCCGCGGCGAAGTGCGCCGCTGCTGGAGCGCAACATCGACGCACTGCCGGATCAGTTCCGGACGGCGTTCATCTTGCGCGAAGTCGAGGAGATGTCGGTCGACGAGGCTGCCGCATGTCTCGGCGTACCCGCAGCGACCGTGCGCACCCGTGCATTTCGCGCGCGGGCGCTGCTGCGTGAAGCGATGGCGCGCGAAGTCGACGTCGCCACCGTGCATGCCTTCGGATTCGCCGGCGATCGCTGCGACCGCATCGTCGCCGGCGTGCTCGCGCGCTGGCGGAATCAGGGCTGATCGATTTTCTCCGGCGCATCCGGCCGGGCCCGCCGTACGTATAGCCCGAAGCAGGGCAATGTTTCATTCTCAGGAGATCGTCATGAAAAACATCGGTATAGTAGTTGCAAGTGCTCTATTCCTCGTCGCAGGCGGCGTGGCTGCCCAGGCTCCGAACGACGCGCAGATCGCGCATATCGTCGTCACCGCGAACCAGGTCGACATCGACGCGGGCAAGCTGGCCGAAAAGATGGGAAGCACCAAGGCACGTCAAGGATTTCGGCAAGCAGATGGTCACCGACCATAGCGGCGTCAACAAGCAGGCGGTCGCCCTGGTCACCAAGCTCAAAGTCACGCCGGAAGACAACCCGACCAGCCAAAGCCTGAAGTCCGGCGGCGAAGAGAACCTGAAGAACCTGAAGACGCTCAAGGGCAAGGCGTTCGACAAGGCCTACATCGACCACGAAGTCGCCTACCACCAACAGGTTCTGGACGCTGTCGACAAGACGCTGCTGCCGAGCGCCAAGAACGAGGAGCTCAAGGCGCTGATCACCAAGGTTCGCCCGGCGTTCGTGGCGCATCTGGAGCACGCCAAGATGCTGCAGTCCAAGATGTGAGGACCCGCACGCATCGGCTCGCGCTCGCGTTGATCTGCGCGGGCGCGCTGCTCCCGTCGGTCGTGGTTATCGCCGCTGGTCCGGCTGACGCCGCGAGCGCTGCCAAGCCGGCAACGCATCGCGTCGTCATCGACGGCCTGAAGAACGAGCCCGAGACGCTGACGGTCAGGCGCGGCGACACGATCATCTGGACCAACAAGGATCCGTTTCCGCATACGGTCACGGCGCCGGGCAAGTTCGACTCGCACGACATCCCGGCGGGCGGCTCGTGGAAGTACGTCGCGCGCACCGCCGGCGATTACCCCTACATCTGCACACTGCACCCGAACATGAAAGGTATGTTGCGGGTCGAATAGGCCGCGGCCTTTGGGCTCTTTTCAGCCGTTGTGCGCGTCCTGCTGGCCCAGACGCATTCCAGCCGGCACGAGCCAACGCTCGCCGAGGCGGAAAGCCCCTTCGATCAGTAGCGCCAGCGCTGCCGCCGGAATCGCGCCGGCGAGCAGCATCGCGTGGTCGTTCAGCGCAAGCCCGGTGACGATGCGCTCGCCATAGCCGCCCGCGCCGATGAATGCGGCGATCGTCGCCGTCCCGACGTTGATCACCGCTGAAGTCTTGATGCCGGCGAGTGATCGTCGGCGCGCCGAGCGGCAGTTCGATGTAGCGCAGGATCGTTCCGTTTTCCAGGCCCAGCGACTGCGCCGCCTGCTTGACCCCTCGCGCGATCTGCGTCATCGCCGCGTGGGTGTTCCGCACGATCGGAAGCAGCGCATACAACGCGAGTGCGATGAATGCCGGAATCGCGCCGATGCGCCCGGTGATCGGGATCAGGAAGGCCAGCAGCGCCAGCGCCGGGATCGTTTGCACCACGCCCGTCAGCCCCAGGATCAGGCCTTCGCTGGCGGGCCGCCGCGCGGCGAGGATACCGAGCGGGATGCCCAGCGCGATGCTCGCCGCAAGCGAGGCGAACACCAGCAGCAGATGCTCGAGCGTCAGTCGCGCGAAATCCGGACCGAACAGCTTTTGCCAGAAGTCGCTGCCCGACGCCGTCTGCGCATCGCTCGCCGGCGCCTTCGCGGATGAAGCGATCGAACTCGCAGGCGGCGCGCCGCCAGATTTTTGTGCGAGGAAGTCGCGCGCCACGGCGACGAAGCTTTTGCCCTCGAGCTCGGCTTCGGCATTCATCCGCCGCATCGCGGCATCGTCGATGCGGCCTTCGAGGCGCCGGAAGCGCGGCGAAGGTGCGCGGCAGGCGCTGCGGCAGGTCGGCGCGGTAGAGCAGCACGGCGTCGTAGCGCGGAAAATAGTTGCGATCGTCGACGAGCACCGTCAGAGCCGTACTTGTCGATCTTGGCGTCGGTCGAATAGATGTCGATCGCGTCGACCTGGCGCTGGGCGATCGCCTCGTAGGCGAGCCCGTGGTCGAGCCCGCGCGGCGTCTCGTACGGAAGCTCGTAGGCGCGCTTCAATCCCGGCCAGCCGTCGGCCCGCCCGATGAATTCCTGCGACAGTCCGAGCCTGAGCTCCGGATGCGACTTGAGATCGGAGAGCCGCGTGATTCCCTTGGCGCGGGCGTCGTCGGCGCGCATCGCCAGCGCGTAGGTGTTGTTGAACCCCAGCGGCACCGCGACGCCGAGGCCCATCGCCGCGAGCTTGGCGTTGAGCTCCGGCAGCGGCGGCACGGCGTCGAGCTTCAGTATCCCCTTGGCTATCGTACCGGTGTATTCGGGATAGATATCGATGCTGCCCTGCGTCAGCGCACCGAGCACGATCGCCGTGTTGCCCAGCCCCTGGCGGTGCACGACCGCCGCTTCGCCGGCGCCTTGCGCCGTCTGCGCGAGAATCTCACCCAGGATGTACGACTCGGTAAAGCGCTTCGAGCCGACGTTGACCGTCGCCGCCGCGGCCGCGCCGGGGCCGAGCACGGCAAGGACCGCGATTGCAAACGCGATTCGAAGCGCTTTGACGGCGCGCTCGCGAGCGCCTGCCAGCGGCGCGGAGTGTTTCGGGGCACGCATCGACGGAAGTATCCACCGCCGGAGGCCGCGCTGTCTGCCCCCCAGGCGACGGCCTTTCGCCGCTTCGCGCCAGGCGCGCTGATCAAGCCAAAGCGGCGGTGCCGAGCCCGGTCAGGTAATCGGTCATGGCCAACGTCGCGGCCCGGTTATCGAATCAATCGTTCCCGGCTGATGTCATCGCAAGAGTTCGCTAACGGCACGATGCGCCTCGGCGATCGCCGCGTGCGCATAGGGGTCCCATGCCGCATCCGAATTGGCGATGGCAACACGCCCGACATGCTCTCGCGCGATCTCGCTCGGTTCCGGGCCATTGCCGGGCGGATCGAACAGCGAGTTTTCCGTGTACGAATAGCCATGGCCCCAGCGATTTACGGTGATCGCGGCAATGTCGGCATCGGCTTTGAATCCGCCGGGGCCGAGCATGTGCGTCAACTCGTCACGGGCCTGTCGCTCGAACGTCTCGAACGACGTGGTGTAGAGGATCGCCCGCGCCGTGCGCAGGCGCGTACGCAGATCGAGGCCGGCTGCACGCGTAACGGGCACGTGCACCATATGCAATATCATCGGCTCGTCGGGCGAGCGCGGGCATCGGTAGTTGCCGAGACTCACCGGGTAGTCGAGCTTCACCCGGGAGAAGAATCCCATCGGGTTGGAGATTTCGTGCACTCCCCGCTCGATCCACGGCCTCCAGTTGCGCACCGCAACTTTCACGTAGACGAGCGGGGCCTTGACGTTGAGCGCGAGCGCACCCGCCTGCGCGGGTTCGAGCTCTTTCATGATGTAGGGAATCATCATGTTGTAGCAGGCCAGCACGCAGTGACGACCCCGCACGCGTCGCAGCACGCCGCCATGCACATATCCCACGTCGACGCTGCCGGCACCGTTGCGCACTGCTGCCACCGTGCTCGACAAGCGCAACCGGGTCAGCGCCGCAGGACGGTCGAGCTTCGCGTAGTCGAATTTCGCCGTGACAATATCGTCCATCGTTCGGCCGGCCGCCACACCCGGGATCAGGCGGCGCACGAGCAGGCGCGCAAGCGATGCGTTCCCGTCCGGGAAGTGATAGATGTACGGCTCGTCCATCTCCATCGCCGCCTCTTCGTCGCGGGCCAGTCCGAGCCCGGCGAAGCCGGGATAGCCGGTGTTGAAAGCGTCGAGCGCGGGGACGGCGTCGATGCCCACGGCGAAGAAGTCGAGCGAGCGGCCCTGCAACGTGTCTGCCGCTCGCTGGTCGAGTCGCCAGTGGCGCGTCAACCAATCGCGATAGCTTGTCTTCTCAAGGAGCGCCTCCTTTTCGTCCCTGCTCAAGCCAGGCAGCAAGTCGCGCTCGGATGTATAAAGCTCAACGAGCTGCGCGCGCAGTTCAGCAGGCAGCGGAAAGTCGGCGATGAAGGCTTCGGGCGCGCGAGCGTTCAACCGATCCGGACGAATGTCGTCTGCAACCATGCGCATCGGATCGCCGGTCACCAGCCGGTCCTCGCCGAAGGCCTCACGCGTGAAGAACACGCCGCGCGAAAGGCCCAGCGATGGGTAGAGGGTCTGGTCGAATGCGGTTTCGAAGCGCGCGATGCTCACGCCGAGCGCGCCGAGGAGCGCCTTGGGCTCATCGCCCCACAGCACCTTGGGCGACTGCAGAGACTCGCTCCCACCGTAGCTGATCAAGGTCCTGCGACCGACCCTGAATTCGTTGCGCGTGGCGTGCCCGCCGAAATCCGCGTGATTATCCAGGATCAGAATGCGCGCGCGCGGCTGTCGCTGCCGCCAGAACCACGCGGCCGAAAGCCCGCTCAAGCCGGCGCCGACGATCACGACTCGTACGTCTCGGACAGCGGAACATGCGTCAGGTCGAAACGGGCACCGTCGCGCAACGCGTGGGCGACCTCGAAGGAGCCCGGGTGGCTGCCTCGCAAACCCGATTGGCCTGGCGGGTAAGATTGGACGGGCGCGGCCCGCGCAAGCAGTTGCGCGGGCGTCGCACCTGCGACAATCGCCAGTGCGACGCCGTTGAGGAAATCGCGGCGGGTGATGCGGGGCACGGTGCGAATCTTACCGCGGTGGGCGAAGCAACGGACGCGCGACCGTTTTATCGGTCGCACGCTCCCTGCAGGGCACCGACCGCCGCTGCGGCTTGCATGGTGAGAAAATGGGATGCGCGGGGTCGCGGCCGGTGCTGTTGTAGGTGAACGGCTGACACCATGCCGGCTTGCGAACTTATCGCTTCGATGGGATTTCAAACCCCTGGGGCTGACGCAGGCAGCGCACAATGCAGATACCGAAAACAGTCTGGGTTCTTGCCGCGATCGCGGCCATCATCGCAATCACGCTGGCTTTCTTCGACTGGAACTGGCTGCGCGGCCCGTTGGCGAGCTACCTCTCCGCGAAAGTCGGACGGCCGGTCAGGATCGAGGGGAATTTTCGCGTCGCGCTGTCGACGAGGCCGCTGCTGACCGCCGATTACCTGACGGTTGGCAACGCGTCGTGGAGCACCGAGCCGACGATGGCGAGCGCACAGCGCGTCAACGTCCGCCTGGACCTTCGCTCGTTATTGTTCGGGCCCCTCGTACTGCATGAAGCCAGCATGGTGCGCCCGCGGCTGCTGCTCGAGAAAAGCGCGGACGGACAGGAGAACTGGGAAATCGGCGGCGCAGGGCCGCCCGCACTGCCCTTGCCCGGCCGTCTCAAGATCGAGGATGGCGTTCTCCGCTATCGCGATCCGGGTGTGGGGACCGACGTCAGCGTCAACATCGCGTCGTCGGCGTCTTCGGCAAGCGGAGCGACACCTGTGCATTTTTCGGGCGCAGGGCGCCTGCGCAACAGCGCCTTCACGATCGAGGGCGACGCCGAGTCCCTGCTCGCGCTCGAAGACCGCCACCAGCCGTATCGCCTCCGCGTCAAGGCGCGCGCGGGCGACACCAATGCCCAATACGATGGCACCGTTATCCCTGCCAGGCTTGACAGCGTCGACGGCATGCTGATGCTGCAGGGACGCGATCTGTCGCAGCTCTATCCGATCATTCCAGTGCCGTTTCCGTGGACGCCTCCGTATCGCCTGAGCGGCCGGCTAAAGCACGACAACGCGCTGTGGTCGTTCCATCAATTCACCGGCAAGGTCGGTGACAGCGATCTCGCGGGGAGATTCGACGTCGATCGCAGTGGAGAAAGACTGCTGGTCGACGCCGACCTCGTGTCGCAGTCGCTCAATTACAAGGACCTGGGCGGCCTGATCGGTCTCCCGCCGGCCGCGCAGACGCCGAGCGTGAAAAGCGCGGCCCAAAAAAAGGAAACGGCCAAGCGCGCGCAAACCGGCCGCGCGCTGCCGACCAAACCCTATGATGCGAACCACTTCCAGGCGATCGACGCGAAAGTCCATCTGAGGGGCAAGCGGTTCATGGCTTCGGACCTGCCGCTGGACAACCTGAACGCGGTGCTCGATTTGCATGGAGGCATCCTCACGCTGCAACCGCTCGATTTCGGAGTTGCCGGCGGGCATGTCGTCTCGACCCTGGTGATGGACGCCCGCGAAAAGTTATTCCGGACTAAAGGTGAGATGACGGTCCGCAATGTCGAGCTCAGCAAGATCCTGCCCAAACTCAAGCCGCCGCAAGGGAGCGCCGGCAAGGTTGGCGGTCAGGCTCACTTCGTCGCGACCGGCAATTCGATTGCCGACATGCTGGCCACGAGCAATGGCGAAGCGGCGCTGATCAGCTGGGGCGGCGAAGCGAGCGAGCTGTCTATCGTGTTGACCAATCTGGACCTTGCGCGCGCTGCACAGCTGCTGCTGAAGGGCGATGACAAAGCCGCGATCCGCTGCGTCGTGGCCGATTTCGTCGCCGAGGACGGGCGCATGGCCGCTAAGACGCTGGTGGTCGACACCGATGCCGAAAAAATTGTCGGAGCGGGCAGCATCGATTTTGCGAAGGAGCGCTATGACCTGACGCTCAATGCCGAGTCGAAGCGCCCGAGCCTTCTGGCCCTGTGCGGTCCGATCGTGGTCGACGGTAGCTTCAGCGCACCGCAAGTTCACCCGGCGGTAGGCCCGATCGCCGCGCGGGTGGCGAGCGCGGTCGCCCTTGGCACGCTGAACCCGCTAGCGGCCTTGCTGCCGCTGATCGACACCGGGGGCGGCAAGGACGCCGACTGCAGAGGACTGATGCAGGAGGCCAAGGAAAACGTGCAAGCGCGCAGCACCGCTCCGGCGCGCGGCGCGGCGCTCGAGCTATCGTCCAAGCGATAGCGCCCCTAGACCACTGGCGTCGGCCTCGGCAACGGCGTAGGCTGATTTTCGGTCGGGTGCAAGGCTCGATCATTCAATACGCCACGAGGGGATGCACATGGGAACACTATCGAAATACCTCGGCCGACTTCAAATCGTCGCCATCGGCAAGCGGCCGCTGGCAATTGTTGCGGTCGTCGTTGCGATGCTGGCCGCGGGCTGCGCCCAGCAGCCGGAGCGCAGCTCCGTCGCGAGCGTTTCGCCGCCGCCTTGGACGCTCCATACATCGACGATGCGCTGGAACGACTATGCATGCGACGTCATCGCGCGCAACCAGGCCGGGCAGTTCCCTGCGGCGCGTACGCTCGCCTACGTCAATCTGGCGATCAACAATGCGATTATCACTGCGCGCCAGCAGGGTCGCCGGCCCGAAGGCGCGATCAGCGGAGCGGCGGCAACGACGCTGGTGGCTTTTTTTCTTAAAGAGGAGGAAGTGATAGGCCAGCGCCTGGCCGGTGAAATGGCGGCGATGGGAATCGACGGACAGGCGGAATTCGCCGCGGGCGTGGATGTCGGCCGCTCGGTCGCGACGGGCGTCATCGCGACGGCCAAGAGCGACCGGTCCGACCTCGTGTGGGTCGGCCCGCTGCCGGCCGGCGCAGACAAATGGTCGAGCCGGGCACAACCGCCGCGCCCGCCGCTGGGGCCTCGGCAGGGCGAGATTCGGCCATTCTTTCTCGCCAGCGGCGCCGACTATCGGGCCCCGCCGCCGCCCGGCTACGACTCGCCTGCCTTTCGGGCAATGCTCGCCGAAGTCCGCGCGATTTCCGACCGCCGAAGCATCGAGCAGTTGCGTATCGCGCAATATTGGGAGGGCCTGACGGGCTCGTTCAACGCGGGCTACTGGAACGACGTGACCAAAAGGGCGATCGTCGCGCACAGGCTAGGCGAGGCCGATTCGGCGCGGGTGCTCGCGCTGGTGCACATGGTCGCCGTCGATGCGACCATCGCCTGCCACGATTCCAAATACGTGTACTGGGTCCCCCGGCCGACGCAGCTCGACCCGGGCATTCACCTGGCGATCGCCGTCCCGAATCACCCGTCGTACCCGAGCAATCATGCCTGCATCTCGGGTGCCACCGGCCTGGTTCTGGACGCGCAATTCCCGGACGAGGGCGGCCGATATTTCGCGATGGCGCGCGAAGCCGGCGAATCCCGCATCTATGGCGGCATCCATTACCGCTTCGACATCGACGAGGGATTCGTGATCGCGCGCAAGGTCGCGGCGCGCGCGCTGGCGACCGGAGTTCCCGTCGACCGACCGTTCGTCCCGATCGGGAGCTAGGTCGAAGCGAACGCCATTATCCGACTGCCTGCCGCATCCGCGCGCTTCGCCGCTGCAAAGCGCCGACGGCGATCATCAGCGCCAGCGAGATCGCTATCAGCATCGTCGCCGCCGCGGCGATGGTGAGACTGATATTGTCGTTGATGCCGGCGAACATCTGACGCGGCAGCGTGCGCTGCGCGGGCCCGGCCATCAGCAGGACGACGACGACCTCGTCGAACGATGCCGCGAACGCGAACACCGCGCCCGACGCCACGCCCGGCAGGATCAATGGCAGCATGACGCGGCGAAACGTCGTGAGTTGCGAAGCGCCGAGGCTTTCCGCCGCGCGGAGCAGCGTGCGGTCGAACGCGGAAAGCGTGGCCAGCACGGTGATGACGACGAACGGCACACCGAGCGTGGCATGCGCGAGGATCAGGCCGAGGTAGCCGTCGGTGAGGCCCAGCGGCGCGAAGGCGAAGTAGACGCCGACGGCGATGATGACCACCGGCACGACCATCGGCGAGATCAGCATCGCCAGCACCAGCGCCTGCGCAGGAAAGCGCGCGCGCCAGATGCCGAGCGCCGCCATCGTCCCGAGCACGGTGGCCAGCACCGTCGCCGATATGCCGATGATGAGGCTGTTCTGCAGCGATGACAGCCAGAACGACGAAGTGAAGAAGTCCTGGTACCAGCGCAGGCTCAATCCCGGCAGCGGATAGTAGAAGAACGATCCCGACGAAAACGACAGCGGCACGATGGTCAGGATAGGCGCGACCAGAAACAGCAGCACTGCGCCGGTCAGCGCGATCAGGCCGGTGCGGGCGAGCCGCTCACCGAGCGTTGCGGTCGGATTGCGCGCCATTGCCTCAGCCGAGCCGCATCCGCTCGACGCCGACCATGCGGTTGTACACCGCGTAGAGCAGCAGTGTCGCGGTAAGCAGCATGATCGACAGCGCCGCAGCCATGCCCCAGTTGACGGTCTTGCTGGCGTAGAAGGCGATGAAGTAGCTGATCATCTGGTCTTCGGCGCCGCCGACCAGCGCCGGCGTGATGTAGTAGCCCAGCGCCTGGATGAACACCATCAGACAGCCGGCGCCGATGCCCGCCAGCGTCTGCGGGACGAACACGCGCCGGAACGCGGTGAACGGCCTGGCGCCGAGCGAGGACGCGGCACGCACGTACGACGGCGGGATGCCGCGCATCACGCTGTACAGCGGCAGGATCATGAACGGCAGCAGCACGTGCACCATCGCCACGTAGACGGCGAAGCGGTTGTAGATCATCTTCAGCGGCTCGTGCACCAGGCCGAGCGACATGAACAGGCTGTTCAGCACGCCTTCCTTCTGCAGCAACACCACCCAGGCGACGGTGCGCACCAGAGCGAGGTCCAGAACGGAAGCAGCACCAGGAACAGCAGCATGCCTGCGCGCCCCGGCGGCTGCGCGGCGATCACATAAGCGACCGGGTAGCCGAGCACCAGGCAGATCAGCGTCACCATCGCCGAGATCCACAGCGTGCGTCCGAGGACGTCGCGAAACACGCGCTGCTCTACCGGGGCGCCGGTGATCGAACCGTCGGCGTCGCGCTGGAGGTCCAATGCAGCGAGCAGATAGAAGTCGGTGACCGGACCTCCCGCGCGCCGTATCGCGGCCCAGGTTTCGCGCTCGCCCCACTTCGGATCGATGCCGATCAGCGTTTCTTTCGCCGGCGCCGACAACTCGTCGGGCAACTGCCTGCCGGTGGTGAACAGCAAGCTGCGAAAGCCCGGCTCATCGTAATTCAGGCGCGTGGCGGCGCTCGCCAAAGTGCCCGCGGCGCGCGCCGCCCGAATGTCGGCCACAAGCGCCGCATACGCGGACTCCGACGGAAGCCCGCCGCCGTCCCAGTTCTTGAGCGCGGTCGTGACCGCTGGCAGGAAGCGCGCCACATCGGTGTCGATGACGCCTCGCGCGAGCATCGCAGCGATCGGCACGACGAAGCACGCCGCGAGAAAAACGAACAGCGGCAGCACCAGTGCCGCCGCGCGCCATTGCTCGCGACGGCGGCTCCTGCGCAGCGCCCGGCGCAGATCCGCCGGATTGCGGTCGACGCTCGCCAGCGCGGCGTGGGCGGCACCCGCCGCGCCGCGCAGCATAGGTTTCTCGCCTTAGTTGCCGATGGAACCGGTTACTTGGCGACCCAGGCGTTGAAGCGCTGCGAAAGCTTGTCCAGGTTCTCCAGCCAGAACTTGTCGTTGATCGGCAGCGCGGACGCCATGTTCTGCGGCGCGGTAGCCAGTTCCGGCAGCACCTTCTTGTCGATCAGGGCGGTCGAAGCCTTCGCCGTCGGGCCGTAGGTGATTTTTTCCGGCAGGTTCTTCTGGTATTGCGGATCGCTGACGAACTGCAGGAACGTTTCGGCCTGGGCCTTGTTCGGCGAGCCCTTCATGATCACCCACGAGTCGATCGTGTACAGGTTGTTGTGCCAGACGATCTTGAAGTTCTTCTTGTCCTTTTCGTTGGCGGCCGCGATACGACCGTTGTAGGCGTCGGTCATCGCCACCTCGCCCGACGCAAGCAATTGCGGCGGCTGCGAGCCCTTTTCCCACCAGACCATATTCGGCTTGATCTCGTCGAGCTTCTTGAACGCGCGGTCGACGCCGGCAGGGGTGCCGAGCACCTTGTACACGTCCTTCGGCGCCACGCCGTCGGCCATCAGCGCGATCTCGAGCGTCGTCTTCGCGCCCTTGCGCAGCGCGCGCTTGCCCGGCCACTTTTTCACGTTCCAGAAATCGGCCCAGGATTTCGGCGTGTCGCCTTTGATCTTGTCGCCGTCGTAAGCCATGATGAAGCTGTACACGATCGCGCCGACGCCGCAATCGTTGACCGCGTCGGGCAGGAACTTGTCCTTGCCGCCCAGCTTCGCCCAGTCGATCTTCTCGTACAGGCCTTCCTCGCAGCCGAGGAGGAGCTCCTCGGACTCGACCTGCACGACATCCCAGTTGTTGTTGCCGCCCTGGATCTTGGCGCGCAGCGTGCCAACGCCGCCGTCCCAGTTTTCCTCGGTCATCTTGATCTTGGTCTTTTCCATGAACGGCTTGAAATACACCTCGCGCTGCGCATCCTGATAGGCGCCGCCCCACGACACGACGGCCAGGTCGCGCGAAAACGCCGTCGCCGACAGCATCGATGCGATAGCGGCAAACGCAACGGCAGTTACCTTATTGCTGAACATGGTGCTCTCCTCAACCTAGTTTTCCTGCGCGAAGACGCGGCAGTGTTCGGGTTCCCAGAGCATTTCCACCGCCGCGCCGATATCGGGTATCGCGTGCGCCTCGCTGATCGGACGCTTTACCGTGAACTCCTCGTTCCCATTAAGGGCCACGCGCGCACGTACGTGGTCGCCGAGATAGACGATCTCGCGCAGCGTGCCGGCAAGGCTGCAGCCGCGCCGCCGGTCGATTGTATGCCCGGCCAGATGGATTTGCACCCGCTCCGGCCGCAGCGAAACCGTGACGGCGCCGCCGTCTTGCACAGGCTCGACCAGCGTGCCTTCGATCCGGGCGTCGCTGTCCTTGATCCGGATCATGCAACGGCCATCGGCGGTCGCCTCGGTCCTGCCGTCGAGACGGTTGTTCTCGCCGATGAAGCGGGCGACGAAGGCGTTTTGCGGGTATTCGTACATCTCTCTGGGCGTGTCCAGCTGCTGGATCCGGCCGCGGTGGAACACTGCGATCCGGTCCGACATCGTCAGCGCCTCGGACTGATCATGAGTCACGTAGACCATCGTGACGCCCAGACGCTGGTGCAGCCGTCGGATCTCGAGCTGCATCTGCTCGCGCAGCTGCTTGTCGAGTGCGCCCAGCGGCTCGTCCATCAAAATCAGCTTGGGCTCGAACACCAGGGCGCGAGCGACCGCCACGCGCTGCTGCTGACCGCCGGAAAGCTGCGCCGGCCGCCGGCCGCCGAAACCTGACAACTGAACCATATCCAGCGCCCGGTCGACCCGCGCTCCGAGCTCCGCGGTCGGCACCCCGCGAACCGACAACGGAAAGCCGATGTTGTCCGCAACGCTCATATGCGGAAACAGCGCATAGTTCTGGAACACCATGCCGATATTGCGCTGGTGCGGCGGCATATGGGACAGCGACTTGCCTTCGAGCAGGATCTGCCCTCCGGTTGGCGTTTCGAAACCGGCGAGCAGCATCAAGGTCGTCGTCTTGCCCGAGCCCGACGGCCCCAGCAAGGTCAGGAACTCGCCTCGTTCGATATCCAGATCGAGATCGTCGACGACGCGGGTGATGCCATCGTAGCTTTTTTCGACGCCGACGAAGCGGACGATGGGTTCGGACGGTTTCATGCGCAGGGCAGTGGGTGGGCAATCATCGTCCCTTGCCGCCCGTCCGGTCAACGCGGGCCGGTCGGGCGGACAACGGCGCTAGGCGAGGCTCTTTTCCTTCACCATCGCCCAGGTATCGTCGAGCGCCTTGCCGAAGCACGCCATCATTTCGTCGACCTCCGCTTCGCTGATGATCAGCGGCGGGCTGAATGCCACGATGTCGCCCGGCATGTTGCGAAAGATCGCGCCGTAATGCTGGGCGCGACGGACCAGGTGTGCGGCGACGCCGGCCTTCGGCGCGAAACTCTCGCGGCTCGCCTTGTCACGCACCAGCTCGACGGCGCCGATCAAACCGATGCCGCGCGCGTCACCGATCAGCGGATGCGCGGCGTAGCTCCGGATCGCGGCCTGCAGCCGGGGACCGACGCGGCGCACGGCGCCTACGATGTCGCGCTCGGCATAGATCTTCAGCGCCTCGAGCGCGACGGCGGCCGGAACCGGATGCGACGAATAGGTGTAACCATGGCCGAAGATGCCGAGCTTGTCGCTTTGCGCGAGGAGAATGTCGTATAGCGTATTCGACACCATCGTGGCCGAGATCGGCAGGTAGCCCGCCGAAAGCGCCTTGGCGACGGTGATCATGTCGGGCTCGAGATTGAACGTCTGCGAGCCAAACAGGTTTCCGGTACGGCCGAATCCGCAGATGACTTCGTCGACGACGAACAGAATGTCGTATTTCTTCAGGATCGGCTGGATGCGGTCGAAGTAGGTCGCCGGCGGAACGATAACGCCGCCCGCGCCCATCACCGGCTCGGCGAAAAACGCCGCCACCGTGTCTGGATCCTCGTGAATGATCAACGCCTCGAGATTGGCGGCCAGCCGTCCGGCGAACGCTTCCTCGCTCTCGCCCGCTCGCGCGCCGCGATAAAAGTACGGCGCGTCGGTGTGCAGAATGCGCGCGATCGGCAGATCGAAATCATCGTGCGCGAATGCAAGCCCGGTCAGGCTCCCGCTCGCGATGGTCACGCCGTGATAGGCGCGCTTCCGCGAGATGATCTTTTTCTTTCCCGGACGGCCGAGCGCATTGTTGATGTACCACGCCAGTTTTATCGCCGTGTCGTTCGCCTCGGAGCCCGAGTTGGCGAACAGTACCTTGCCCATCCCGGCCGGTGCGATGCCTATCAGACGCTCGGCGAGCTCGGTGCTGATCGCCGGAACCTTGCCCCCGAAGCTGTGATAGAAGGGCAGCTCGCACATCTGCCGGTATGCGGCGTCGGCGAGCCGTCGCTCGGAGAATCCGAGCGATGCGCACCACAGCCCGGCCATGCCTTCCAGATACCGCCGTCCCTGATCATCGTAGACGTAGACGCCGTCGCCGCGCGTGATCACCAGCGGCCCGTCGTTCAGGACCGCGCGCAGGTTGGTCGATGGATGCAGATGGAACGACTGATCGCGGCGAGCAGCCGCTGAGATCGGCAACATCGGAATTCCTCGGGATCGGATCGGCAGTGCGAGTCCGCTGCTGTCGATTGTTTCCCTTGAAGCCGATCCCGTCAATGCCGCCGGGCGCGATCGGGCTGCGGCCAAGCCGGCCGCGTCAACGCTTGCTCGGAGTGCGCTCCCTGATCAGCATTGCGCACCCGCTCATCATTGCATAGGCGAATGCGGTCCAATACCAATGCGCGACGAACATCACGGCCAGGACGCCGAGATCGAAGACCATCGCCTGCAGCGGCGGAGCGGTCGGCAGGCTGACCGGACGCGAGCCCGGGCCGCCGATCAGCGCGGTCGCGCAGTTAGCCAGCGTCCACCAGGTGAACGCAGTGATCGCGTACTGAGCCCAGCCGACCTGCGCGACGATTGCAAAATACAAGCCTGCGGCGAACACTCCGTTCGAGGCGATCCAATCCAGCCTGCGGTCCATCGTCAGCCTTTCCTGTGACTGCATTTCATCGGGGCGCGAGTTTGGTAGCTTGGCGCACGCATGTCAATAGTGACCGCTGTGCTCGCCGACGGGCGACCGGCGCACGCGCAATTCGGGCTTGAGCTTCAACGTCCACTCGACATCGACACGACGCTTGGCGGTGACGTCGACACTCCTCTTGGTCGCAGCCTCGCCGCCTTCGAGCTGCGGGTGCCATACCCGCACGACGTAGTTCCTGGGCGCCAGGTCGGTGATCACCGCCTTGCCGTCGGCGCGGGTTTTGGCGAAGTACGGAGACTCCGAAACGTAGATATAGCCGACCATCCAGTCGTGGATATTGCAGCCCAGCACGACGACGCCCGCCGTATCGAACACCACCGGCTGCGCCGGCACACCGGCGTAGAGCGGAAGCTCGAAGCGCTTGGCCGGCGAGAACGAATAGACGTGGTGGCGCACGTTGTCGTGGTTGGGGAAAATCACGGGCGTGCCGACCAGGATCGCGTTGACCTTCGGCGTGAACTCCTTGTCGACCTGGTCGATGACAGCGTCGCGCCGCGTCGGCAGGCGAAGACCGCCATCGGCAGGCACGGCAACGACGACTGCATCGGCTACCGGCTTGCCCTTGTCGTCGACGACGGTGGCCACGATCTCGTGCTGCGCCAGCGCCGCGTGCGCGGTGAGGGCGCTAAGGGCGAGGGCAAGGAGGATCCGCATTAGAAAGTCTCCGTCGTGGCGAGAAAAGCATCAGTAGCGAAAGGCCAGCACGATCGTGCCCAGCCGGCTCAGGTAGTTGAGGTCGTCGTAGGCGGCCGTTCGAGCCACCCCGTAGCTGAGATTCAGCGAGGAGCGATCCGATAAAGCCCAGCTCAGAGTCGCGTGGGCTTCGGTGGTCGTGCCGCGCAGCCGGTAAGCGTAGAAGTCGCTGCCGAACGTCGGATCGGCGGCAATCGCGTCGGACGCCAGAAAGATGTCGAGGTTCTGTCGCGTCGTCGACACGACGTCGCCGCGGCGCGCCGACGCGCGCGCGCCGACCTGCAGGCGCTCGGTGACGTCGTACGCGGCGCGCGCGAATACGCTGTGCCCGCGTAAATCGAATGGCTTGCCTGAGATCCCCGGCACGACGGGCTGGTCGTTGCTGGCAAATCGCCGGTCGGTCGCGATGCCGACCGAGGCGTCGAAATTTTCGCTCAGGCGCTTGCCGACTTCGAGGCTCGCTTCGAGGCGGTCGCCGTCGCGGATATCGCCGCGAAAGTCCTCGTGCGCGGCACTGACGGTGATCGATGCCCAGGGCACGTCGCGGCCGAGGCCGAACTTGTGGCGATAGCCGGCGCTGCCGCCGATCGAGATCAGGTTGAGGCCATGAAAGCGCGCGTACGCTTCGCTGCTTGCCTCGAGCGACAGGGTGATGCCGTCGGTCCCCGACGGGGCGTGGAACCAGCCCGCGCTGGCAGCAAGCGTTGCCGCGCCGTCACCGCGCACATCCGCTGCCTGCTGTGCCCGGGTCAGGTTGTCGTCATACAGGCCGCCGGCATGCGCATCGTAGAACCATTCGGCGTACGCGGGCGCTGCGGCGCACAGCAGCGTTGACAGCAGCAAGCAGGCCGCCACGCGAGCGCGGGCCGCGTCGCGCGGGCGACATGCGGGACGCAGTCTCGGCTGGGGATTCATCGCTTTGGGCGGCAGGGAACTTGCTTAGTCGTGGGCTCGCAACGCGTGCTGCACAAGCATTTTTGATGCGAGCCGAAAGCCGGGGGGCTGAACGAGGCGGGCCGTATTTGTAACTTATTGAATAATATGATGATAAATAGCCCGGTTCCGAGACGGGCCGGGTCGAAAGACCCGGCGCCGTCCATTTTTTGCGCGGGCGCAGCGACCGGCTTGGTCGCCGATGTGCCCGCGCGCGGCAGGCGTTGCAGGGCCGCCGCGGTTCCGGCCGGCCGGGCACTGGCCCGCATAGGGCCGGACTTGCGATGACCATGACGCTCACGCGCTTGCGCGCGCTGCCGATGCGCAGCCTGCAGACGCGCATCCTGGCGCTTTTCCTGCTGCTGATCTTTGTCGTCCTGGTCGGCGGCTTCGTGCTGATCAACACGGTCGGCGGCAATGCCGCACGCAGCACGGTCGGCGCAGAAGTCGCCGCCGGTGCGCGCGTGTTCGATCGCCTGCTCGAGCAGGATGCGCAGCGACTGGTCCAGGGCGCCCGCCTGATGGCAGCCGACTACGCGTTCCGCGAGGTGATCGCCACCGGCGATCGCGAGACGATCGGCTCGGTGCTCGTCAATTACGGCAAGCGCATCGATGCGCCGCTGGTGATGATCGTCGGGCTCGACCAGAAAGTTCTCGGTGACACCCTCGGCGGCGGCACCGGCAAGCCGTTCGTGCTGCCGCGCCTGCTCGATCAGGCGGAAGCCCTGGAGCAGGCGTCGGCGATGGTCGTGCTGCGCGGCGAGCTCTACCAGCTGGTCGTCGTGCCGGTGCTGGCTCCCGTGCCGATCGCGTGGGCGGTAGTCGGGTTGCGGGTCAACGATGCGTTGGCCAAGGAGCTGCAGCGGCTGACCGGTCTCGACATCAGTTTTTTCAGCCGGCGTGCCAACGACGCATGGAAGCTTCAGGCGAGCACGCTGCCCGTCGCCGATCGCCTCGACCTGCGGGCCGACATGGCATCCGACCGGTTTGCCGAAACCGACGCCGACGGCAATGCGGTTTACGGCGACGCGGCGATCACCCGTGTGCTGCAGCTGCCGACGCAGGCGGAGGCGAGCGTCGTCGCCGTGCTGCAGGATCCGTTGTATCCCGCTCTCGAGCCGTTCCGCCGCCTGCAGGGACAGATGGCGCTGATCGCGCTGCTGGGCGTGATCATCTCGGTATTCGCCAGCATTATCATCGCCCGCGGCATCGCGCGTCCGGTGCACGATCTGGCACGCATCGCCTTGCGTATTGCCGCCGGCGACTATTCGACTGTTCCGCCGGTGTCGCGCACCGATGAGATCGGCGATCTCGCCAGCGCCTTCCGCAACATGCAGCAGGACATCGCGAGTCGCGAATCCCGCATCATGGACCTCGCCTACCGCGATGGCCTGACGCAGTTGCCGAACCGGGCGCTGTACAACGACCGCCTCGACGAGGCGCTGGCCACCGCGGCGGCCTTGGGCGCGCCGGTCGCGGTGCTGCTGATGGACCTCGATCACTTCAAGGACGTCAACGACTCGCTCGGCCACCCGATCGGCGACCTGATCCTGCGCGCGGTTTCGTCCCGGCTCGAACTCGTGCTCAAACGGCCGACCGACACCGTCGCGCGCCTCGGCGGTGACGAGTTCGCGATACTGCTCCCCGGCGACGACGCGGCCAAGGCCGAGCGCGTCGCCAAGGCGCTGCTGCATGCGCTGGACATGCCGATGACGCCCGAAGGCCACGTCGTCGACGTGCGCGCGAGCATCGGCATCGCCGTCTATCCCGAGCACGGCAGCGAACGCTCGACGCTGCTGCGCCACGCCGACGCCGCGATGTACGCGGCCAAGCGCAGGAATCTCGGCATCGCGCTCTGGGACGAGCGCTACGACCAGCACAGCAAGGAGCGCCTGTCGCTGATGAGCGGCTTGCGCAAGGCCGTCGACGAAGACGAGCTCGTGCTGTTCTACCAGCCCAAGGTCGCGCTGCGCGGCGGCAGCGAGCTGCACGCCGAGGCGCTGGTGCGCTGGCAGCATCCGACGCGCGGGCTGGTCTCGCCGGTCGAGTTCATCGCCTTCGCCGAGCAGACCGGCTACATACGCGCGATCACGCAGTGGGTGATGGCGCACGCGATCGCGCAATGCGCCGCCTGGCGCGGCGAAGACCTGCCGATGAACGTGTCGATCAACATCTCGGCGCGCGACCTGGTCGACCTCGAGCTGCCGGACCGGGTCGAGGCGCTGCTGCACAAGCACGGCTGCGCGGCGCAGTGGATCACGCTGGAGATCACCGAGAGCGCGATTCTCGACGATCCGGATCACGCGATCGACAACCTGCGGCGGCTGCACTGCGCTGGGCTGCCGGCTGGCGATCGACGACTACGGCACCGGCTACTCGTCGCTCGCCTACCTGCGGCGGCTGCCGGTGCACGAGCTCAAGATCGACAAGACGTTCATCCTGGGCATGGCGCGCGACACCAGCGACGCGGTGATCGTGCGCTCGACGATCGACCTTGCGCACCACATGGGCCTGGTCGTCGTCGCCGAAGGTGTCGAGGACGAAGCGACGGTCGAGCGGCTGCGGGGCCTGAGCTGCGACATGGTCCAGGGCTACCTGCTCAGCCGTCCGCTCGCGGCGGCAGACATGGTCGCGTGGATGCGCGCGTCGGTCTGGACGCGCGCCGCACGCGACCCGGGGCTGCTGCGCCGCGTCGTGTGAAGTCGCGAGTTCCGGGCGCCTTGGCCGCACCGACGGTTTTCGCAAGCGGCGGCTAATCGATTACGCTGTCGGCCTTGACCGCGCGCACGTGCGTCGAGACCGGCATCCATGGCTCCCTATCCGCATCTGCTGGCTCCGCTTCCGCTTGGGTTCACCACGCTGAAGAACCGCGTGCTGATGGGCTCGATGCACACCGGGCTAGAAGAGGCGCCGAACGGCTTCGACAAGCTTGCCGCTTTCTACGCTGCGCGCGCCCGGGGCGGCGTCGGGCTGATCGTCACCGGAGGCATCGCGCCCAACTTCAGCGGACGGATCGATCCGCACCATTCGCAGCTTTCATTCGCCTGGCAGGTCGCGAAGCACCGCACGGTCACCGAAGCCGTCCACGCTGCCGGCGGCAGGATCGCGATGCAGATCCTGCACGGCGGCCGCTACGCCTACCACCCGCTTGCCGTTGCGCCGTCGGCACTGAAGTCGCCGATCACGCCGTTTCGCCCGCGCGCGCTGACCGGTTGGGGCGTGCGCCGGACGATCGCGGCCTATGCGCGCTGCGCGGTGCTCGCGCAGCGCGCTGGCTACGACGGGGTCGAGATCATGGGCTCGGAGGGCTACCTGATCAACCAGTTCGTCGCGCCGCAGACGAATCTGCGCGACGACGACTGGGGCGGCTCGTTTCTCAACCGCATCCGCTTCCCGGTCGCCATCGTGCGTCGTACGCGCGAAGCGGTCGGCCCGAACTTCATCATCATCTATCGCCTGTCGATGCTGGATCTGGTCGAAGGCGGCAGCACGTGGGACGAGGTCGTCGCGCTGGCGCAGGCGGTCGAAGCCGCCGGTGCGACGATCATCAACACCGGCATCGGCTGGCACGAGGCGCGGATCCCGACGATCGCGACGATGGTGCCGCGCGCCGCATTCGCCTGGGTGACGCGGCGGCTGAAGGGCGCGGTGAAAATTCCGTTGATCACGACCAACCGCATCAACGATCCCGCCACCGCCGAAGCGGTCCTCGCGCGCGGTGACGCCGACATGGTGTCGATGGCGCGTCCATTCCTCGCCGACGCCGACTTTGTCGCCAAGGCGGCGCACGGACGCGCCGATGAAATCAATACCTGCATCGGATGCAACCAGGCGTGCCTCGACCAGATATTCGAGCGGCAGACGGCGACTTGCCTGGTCAATCCGTACGCGTGTCGCGAAACCGAGCTCGTCTTCACGCCGGCCGCGGCCAGGCGCAAGGTCGCCGTCGTTGGCGCTGGTCCGGCAGGCATGGCCTGCGCGTTGACCGCCGCCGAGCGGGGCCACGACGTGACCCTTTTCGATGCTGCGGCGGAGATCGGCGGCCAGTTCAATCTCGCGCGCCGCATTCCGGGCAAGGAGGAATTCGCGGAGACGCTGCGGTATTTTCGCGTGCGGTTGGCGAAAGCTGGCGTCAAGCTGAGCCTCGATCATCGCGCCGTCGCGCAGGACCTGCACGGCTATGACGAAGTGATCCTGGCTTCCGGCGTCCTGCCGAGAACGCCGGCGATTCCCGGCATCGAGCACGCCAAGGTCGCGAGCTATGTCGACGTCGTCGAGGGACGACGCGAGCCGGGACAGCGCGTGGCCATCATCGGTGCGGGCGGCATCGGCTTCGACGTCGCGGAGCTACTCACCGCCGGCGAGCCGGCCGACGGCCATTTGAGCGACGGAGGCGCCGACGATCCGGCGATCGCCGCATTTCGCGACGAATGGGGCATCGATGCCGACTACGGTGCGCGCGGCGGCCTCAAGCCTGCGCACGAGCCGCCGCCGCCGCGGCAGGTATGGCTGCTGCAGCGCAAGCAAAGCAAAGTCGGCGCGGGCCTGGCCAAGACGACCGGCTGGATCCGGCGCACGCTGCTCAAGCGTCGCGGGGTTGTGATGATCGCCGGCGTCGAGTACGACAGGATCGACGACGCCGGACTTCATATCCGCGTCGACGGCGAGCCGCAATCGCTGGATGTCGACACGATCGTCATTTGCGCCGGACAAGAGCCGCGCCGCGATCTGGTCGCCGCGCTCGAAGCGGCGGGCATCCGCCCCAAGTTGATCGGCGGTGCGGACGTGGCCGTGGAGCTCGACGCCAAGCGCGCGATCGATCAGGGCACGCGGATAGCGCTGGCGCTCTAAGGTCGTTTGCCCCACGCGCCTAGTACGCGCCGGGAACCAGACCGAGATCGTCCAGCTCAGCGAGGACGTCGGCCCCGTGCAATGCGGTGTACGCGACGATGGTCACGAAGAGCAAAATAACGAACGACCAGAGGAGATCGACCCAAGGCTGATGCCGGCCATGGTCGCCGGAACCTTGGCGCGACTCCTCGTCGCAATGCGAGTCCGTACGCGCCGTGCGGTCGATCTGCGACTCAAGCGGTGATTTGCCGCGCCGACGCGCGAAAAATGCGAGCAATGCGGCCGCGGCGGCGAGCCGGATCGACCGCTCGAGTCCATCGTCAATCATCGCGCCCCCGGCCACCAGCGCATCTCCATGCTTTCTTTGCTCGCAAGCGGCATGCCAGTCGAGGCCGATCGACGAATATGTCAAATAACAGAGACTTGGCGCAATCATCGTCGCTGCAAGGGTCTCGCGCCTGCACTATTGCCATGCAACAGGGTGTTCAGGGCACCACGCTTGTGCACCGAGCCTGTCGGAGTTCATACGGGCGCCCGCTTCGGGCTAGTCCTTGCAGGCTGAGTGGCGACTCACATCGATGGACCTAAGAACGACTGTCCGTCGCCCTGGCTTTGTCCCCTGGTTCTGGGTCCTGAACCACATGCCGGCGGGTACCTGTTGGAATTATTACAAAACGCCAATGGCTGACAGTCAATCGGTTATTTATTACAGGTAACAAACAAGTTCTGGTTACAAACGTAATATTAGTCTGGAAATGCACTGCACCATTTGCCGCATCATCAATCCCGATCGGCCGCATCCGAACAATCGATTGGCACGCTACTCAGAAGCCGGTATTGTGAATTGCTGCGATGCAACAATATTGTTCTTTTACCGAGTTAATAGCAATGATGGAAAATATCGAGATTAAACGAACTACCGCGTCGATCGCGCGCAGACCGATCGGTGTCGCCTTGCAGGGGGGCGGCTCGTGGGGCGCGTACACCTGGGGCGTCCTCGACGCACTACTCGCGAGCAGGCGCGTCGGTATCGTTCAGTTGAGCGGAACCAGCGCCGGCGCGATCAATGCGGCAATCATTGCGAGTGCGCTGGCCAAGGGCGCTCCTGCACAAGCGCGCGAAGCGCTGCGTGCGTTCTGGCTTGGCATCGCCGATCCCGCATTCGCCGACGTCGTACGTGCGCTGTGGGGCCCGCTCGGCCACCGCCTGCGTCATTCGGTCGGCGACTGGCTGCTCGCCGGCGGCGCGCTGTCGCCGTACGGCGCCAACCCGCTGGGGCTCAACCCTCTTCGCAGCGCGATCGAGGTGCATGTGGACATCGACGCGATACGCAGCAAGTCCTCGCCGGCTCTGTACGTGACCGTCACCAACGTGAAGACCGGGCTGCCCCGGGTCATTTCCAACGACGCGATGTCGATCGATGCGTTGCTCGCGTCGGCGTGCCTGCCGGAATTATTCCAGGCGGTCGAGCTCGACGGCGAAGCGTACTGGGACGGCGGCTACTGCGGCAATCCAACGCTGTGGCCGATGATCCACAACGGCGCGACTCGCGACATCATCGTCGTGCAGCTGGTCGGCGACCTGGCCGGCGACATCCCGGTGGACGCGCGATCGATCCGCCGCCGCGTCGGCGAAATCGTCTTCAATTCGAGTCTCGTCGCGGAGATGCAGGCGATCGCCGCGATGCGGACGCTCGCCGCGCGCGGTAACGGCCCGGCGAGCGTCGCCGACCTGCGGCTGCACCGCATCGGGCCGCCGCGCACAGCACTGGCAGTCGACGGATCCGCCGGCGAGCGCTCGCGCGCCTGGCTGCAACGCCTGCACAAAGAGGGGCTCGCCGCGGGCAAGCAGTTCATGTCGCGCCACGGAGCCGACCTCGGCCTGCGCGAAACGCTGGACGTGGCCAAGGTCTTTTCCGACGGACACAAGCCCAGGATGCGCGCGCCGTCCTGCAGCACGTTTCGGCCGAGCGTGGCGTAAATCGGTGCTGACGGTTGAGGCGCACCGATGCCGGATCAGCGGCGCTCGTCGTGCAGCGCAGTTTTCCCACGCCGCCAAGTCCGGTCGCTGCAGATGCCATTCGGTGGCGTGCTGGAATGCGCGGCCGGCGCGGATCAGCGTCGCTTCGGCGAACGGCGCACCGAGCAACTGCACGGCCACCGGCAGCCCGTCCGCCGACAAGCCCGCCGGCAACGACAACGCGCAGATCCCGAGGTAATTGGCGACGCGTGTGAAGGTGGCGAGCGGGGTCGCCACCTCGTCGACTTCCTCGACCGGCGTGGCGGTGATCGGCAAGGTCGGCGTCAGCAGCGCGTCGCGGCCGAGCATCCATTCGGCGAAAGCGGCAGCGGCCCGTTTGCGCCGGGCGAGCTCCTCGATATAGTCGGCGGCGCTGATCGCCTTGCCGCCGATCGTTCGCTTGCGCACCCATGGGTCGATCGGCAGCTTGGGGTCTTCGATATACGCGCGGTGCAGTGCCCAGGCCTCGGCGGCGATGATCCTGCCGTTGCGCACCATCAGGTCTTCGAAGTCGATCGGCGCGCGAACTTCGTCGACCAGCGCGCCCTGCTCGCGCAGCACGGCGATCGCCTGTTGCAGCGCGCGCGCCACGTCGGGCAGGGTATCGGGGGGCAGCTGCTCGGCCGCCAGCGCGGTGATGCGCAGCCGGCGCACGTCGGGGGCGCCGGCGAGCACGGGATCGAGATCGAGCCGGGGCACGACGAGCGTGGCCGGATCGCGCGGATCCGGACCGGCCATCGCCGCGGTCAGCAGCGCTGCATCCTCGACGGTGCGCGCGAGCGGTCCGAGCGAATCGAGCGTCGTCGCCAGGGGTACGACTCCGGCCAAGCTGATCGTGCCATACGTCGGCTTCAATCCGGTCAAACCGCAAAGCGCCGCGGGTATGCGTATCGAGCCGCCGGTATCCGAGCCGATCGCGGCGGGTGCGAGTCCCGCGGCGACGGCGACCGCGGAGCCGCTGCTCGAGCCACCGGCGACGCGATGCGTGCGCGTGTCCCACGGATTCCACGGCGCACCCATCGGCTCGTTGCGGCCCCAGCCGCCGAAAGCGAATTCGACCATGTGCGTCTTGCCGAGCGGAATCATGCCTGCGGCGAGCAGCCGCTCGACCGCGGTAGCGGTTTCGGTGGCCACGCGTCCATGCCAGCTCTTCGAGCCCGCGGTCGTCACCCGGCCTTTGACGTGCAGGAGATCCTTGAGCGCGATCGGAAGCCCGTGCAGCGGACCGCGCACCAGTCCCGCCTTGCGCTCGAGGTCGGCGCGGCCCGCGCGCAATCGAGCGCGGCTTCGCGGTAGACCTCGATGAATGCATGCGTGCGGCCATCGAGCGCCGCGATACGATCGAGGCAGGCGCGCGACGATGTCGCGCGACGAAGTCTCGCCGGCGCCGAGGCGGCGCGAGAGCTCGGTCAGCGGAAGATAGGGTAGGTCTCTCTCGCTCATGGTCTTGCGCCTTTCGGAAAGTTCGTCGGCAGTCTGGATCATAGCCGGGCGCGACCCATCGAGCGTCTGCCATCCCGGCGAAACCCTGGAGACCAAGCGGCGTCCGGCGTTCCTAGGTTCGCTTCACCGCAAAGCCGAAGCTCGCGACCGACAGCGCCGCCATCGCAAGCAGCACCAGCAAGCCGGCGACCATCGCCGAGTCCGTGACGGCGAGCGGCGCGAAGGCGAAAGGGGCGATCGCGCGCGCGAACAGCGCCGGCGCGGCGAGGTTGCCGAGCGTGCCGCCATAACCGGCGCGGCCGAACAATTCGGCCGGCACGGTTCCGCGTACGATGGTGACTACGCCGTTGCTGCCGCCGAAGAGGACGGCGAACATAAGCGCCAGCACGACCTGGCCGTTCAGCGCAAGCAGCACCACGACTGCCGCAACCAGCAAGGAGAGCGCGGCGATGCCGACGGCGCGTGCCGGGAAGCGCCGGCCGATCCAGAATTCGAGCAGGCGACCGGTAACCTGCATCGGGCCGAAGAACGTGCCGACCCACACCGCTGTCGCCAGACTCAACCCCTTGCCTTGCAGGACGGTGATCAGATGCACGGTCAGTACCGAGACGATGAAACCGTTGAATGCAAATGCGGTGGCCAGCCAGACGAACGCCGCGCGGCGCTTGGCAGCAGGCAGGCTGCCGCGTCCCTCCGCCGCGCCCGCTTTGCCGTGCTCGGTCTCGCCGGTGCTCGGCGGAATGAACAGAAGATGCAGCGGCAGGCAGAGGACGAGCTCCAGCGCCGCGAAAATCAGCAGCGTATCGCGCCAGCCGAACCACTCGAGCCCCTTGAGTGACGCGGGCCAGAATACGGTGCTCGCGAGACCGCCTAACAGGGTCAGCGCGGTCAAGGCCTTGCGATAGCTGGTCCCCGAATGCTGCGACAGCGTCGCGAAAGCGGCGTCGTACATGGTCATCGCCATTGCGATGCCGGCGAACGACCATGCGAGATAGAGCGTGATCGTCGAATGCACTTGCGCGATCAAGAAGAGAGCGATCGCGGCGCAGACCGATCCAACGCTCATTACCGCGCGGCCGCCGTGGCGGTCGATCGCGCGGCCGACGAACGGCGCCGTCAACGCGGAGATCAGCAGCGCCAGCGAATAGGCGCCGAACAGCCATGGCGCCGAAATGCCCAGTTCGGCGCGCATGCTCGCGCCGAGAACGGCAATCGAGTAGTAGAGCGTGCCCCACGAGACGATCTGCGTAAGCCCGAGCGCCGGCACCAGCCGCCAAGCGGTCGACCGAGTCATCGCCCAATGGTACCGTGAAGGCCGGCCGCTGCGCGGCGGCGCACTTGACGTTGGCGCCGCTGCCCCAATATCCGCTGCTCAGGAGACCACGACCATGCCTACACGCACCCTGCAGCGCGTCATCGCCGCCATTCCCACCTCCGATGGCGCCGGCGTCAAGCTCCAGCGCAGCCTTGGCCAATCGAACTGGGCGCGTCTCGATCCGTTCCTGATGCTCGATCATTTTTCGACCGACAATCCCGACGACTACATCGCCGGTTTCCCGGCGCATCCGCATCGCGGCTTCGAGACGGTGACCTACATGCTCGACGGGCACATGCGCCACCAGGATCACCTCGGCAACACCGGCGATCTGAAAGCCGGCGGCGTGCAGTGGATGAGCGCGGGCCGCGGGATCATCCATTCCGAAATGCCGCAGCAGGAAGCGGGCCGCATGCGCGGCTTTCAACTCTGGATCAATCTTCCGGCGAAGGAAAAAATGAAGCCGCCGGCTACCGCGACATCCAGGCGACCGAGATCCCGGTGGTCGAGCTGGCCGGCGGCGGGCGGGTCAAGGTGATCGCCGGAACGCTGGACAGCGACGGCAAGCGCACGCCCGGCCCGATCCAGGGACTGTCGACCGATCCGCTGTACTTCGACGTCGAGCTTCCGGCGGGCGCGACGTTCCGCCATGCGCTGCCAGCCGGCCACCATGCCTTCATCTACCCGTTCGAGGGATCGGTCGCTGTCGGCGCGGAGGGCACGCAGAAGACTCTCGCGACGCACCATGCGGGAATTCTATCGGATGGTGACGCGGTCGAATTCGCCGGCGGACCCCACGGCGGCAGGGTCATCCTGCTCGCAGGCCGGCCGCTGCTCGAGCCGATCGTGCAATACGGACCGTTCGTGATGAATACGCGCGAAGAAATCGAGCAGGCGGTGCGCGATTATCAGAGCGGCACGCTGACCGGCGAGGCGAAAGCCCGCCCCTGAAACCCGCGGCACGTTGCTTTTGTAAGAAAACCCCGCGCTGCGGGGTTTTTTTCGTTATCCGAGGCGTGTCAGCCGTTGGGTTGGTGCTGGCCGATCGCGTTGTCGATACAGGCATCGCGCTGCGACTCGTCGCTTTCCTGCACGCATTGGCGCAATGCCTGACGGTAGCTGTTCTCCTCGGGCGACACGGTCTCTTGCTGGCGCGGAGCTGACTTATGCGCATGGCTGCGTCGGCCGCCGGCTGTGTCGCTCCGCACTTCGGCGCTGCCGTACCTTGCGCGCGGCGTTCGGATCTGCCGCCATCTTGTCGGTCGGCTGCTCCGACGGCTGCGCCGGCATCGTCTTGATCGCGCCTTTTGCCGCCGGCATGCGCGAGTTGTTGTCCGGCGCGTTTTGCGCGCCGGCTGCGCCGACGAGCAGTGCCAGGCTCGCGCCCAGCAGAATTCGGTAAGTGTGAGTGGTCATCGGATTCTCCTTCCAAGGTTGGCTTTTTGCGCCGATCTGACGCGGTTCCTGCCAACGAGACTACCCGATCTAACTATCCGCCAAAATCCCGCCGATCAATATCGGACGGCTTCTGATTCCCACGTAGGAGCGAGGGATACCCATTTCCGAACGGTCGTAGGACATACGCCTAGGCAGACCGCGACATACTCAGCGGTACGAAACGGACCGACGCCGATGGCGATCGCAGCGCTTTCGGCCCAGGATGTAGCATGTTCTTAACCATCGCTGAGGAGATGTCATGAGTCGCACATCGATCCGAAGCCTGATGTTGATTGCGCTCGCCGTGTCCGCAGGCGCCATTCGCGCCGATGTCACCGCAGGGCCGGCGGTAAACGGTTCGACCGAGCCGGCGCAGGGATTCATCGTGGCCGTTCCTCCGGAGAGCAACGCATCGGCTTCCAGCAGGGTTGCCGAGGAACCGCAGCGCCTGCCGCCAACTGAAGTGCAGGCGTACCGCGAAGACCGCGCTGCCTGTGATCGCCGCCAAGGCACCGGGCTAGAGACGTGCCGGGCGCAGCTGGCCACCAAGTATGCTGAAATGGACAAGCTGTGTCGGAGCACCTCGGCCGCCGAGTTCCCGACCTGCATCAAGAGCGCTTATTCGGCCGACTGAACTCCCGCCGCGCCGCGTCGGCACAACCCGCTTGTCTCAGCCAAGCTGCGCCGCTTGACCCTTTGAGCTCAGGGCAGGCGAAAAAAGCCCCTCTCGGATTCGATTGCGCGCCGTGTTACAGGCGTAAAATCGAGGCTTGTGATTGGTTAATCAGCACAACATACGTCATCGGGAATCGCTGACCAGAGCGCCTTGTGCCGCGTGTTGGGTTCGACCCAACATCGTAGGAGAACACAATGGTGCCCGCCGGCCGCGGTGTCGCGGCAAATCGTCTGCTCGCGGGCCTGCCCGCGAAAGATCGCAGACCTCTGATCGCGCGCTGCGAAGAAGTGGAGCTCAGCTTCAGCCAGGTGCTCGATCAGCCGGGCGACCGCATCGGCCACGTCTACTTTCCGATCGACAGCTATGTCTCGCTCGTGACCAAAGCGGCCGGTGAAGCGAGCCTCGAAGTGGGACTCGTCGGCGACGAAGGCATGCATGGCGTTTCGCTGGTGCTGGGAATCGACGAGTCCCCGCTGCATGCGCTGGTGCAAGGCGCCGGCCCGGCGTTTCGCATGAGCGCCAATGTCTTCCGCCGCGAATGCGCGGCGCGTCCGGCGTTGCAGCGCGCGCTGAACCGCTACCTCTACGTGCTGATGACTCAACTCGCGCAATCGGCGGCATGTACGCGCTACCACCTGATCGAGGCGCGGCTCGCCCGCTGGCTGCTGATGACCCAGGATCGAGCGCACGCGGAGACATTCAGCGTCACGCATGAATTGCTGGCATGGATGCTGGGTGTGCGCCGGGTCGGCGTCACCGGGGCGGCGAGCGCTTTGCAGCGCCAGGGCCTGATCAGTTACAAACGCGGCCTGGTGACGGTGCTCAACCGGCGCGGCCTGGAGGCTGCGTCGTGCCCCTGCTATCGGATCAACAAGAACGTCTACGACCGGATGCTGGCCTAGCGGCAGGACGCTAACGCACGATCACGCAGTTGGCGCCGGTCCACAGCGCATTCGGCGTCGGCGGCTCGATCGTCACCCGCAATTCTCTGATCTTGATCCCGTTGCGCTGTTCCACCTCCTTGATCACGTCGGCCAGCAACGGCCCGACGATGTCGCAAAGCTGTCTTTCGGCGTGGGCGTAAGGGACGAAATTCTCGCTGACGGTCGACATCGGTTCGGTTGAGCTCGAGCGGTGGATTTAGATGAATGTAGAGTTTATGTGCGTCGCATCGTACGATGTCAAGTTTGTACGATACCGAACCGTAACTTGTGCGCTGAAGCCGACGGATGAAAGCGGTGAGCCTGACAGTCGACCGCTGGTCGTGCGCGTCCGGCGAATCCAGCGCGCCAGAGCCGGCCTTCGGCGACGAGGGGTCACGCTGGCGCAGCGGTCGGCCCGCGGCGGTCTTGCTGGCATGCCCGAATCCGCCGATGATTTGAGCTGCCTGTCGGCTGTCAGTTGCGCGAACTGGCCCTCATTGGCCCTCATGGGCGCTCATTGGCCCTCTCTACGGATGAACTTTCGGCCACGCAAGCTGACTGTCCTCATACCGTCGGCATTGCCGACTCGCCCGCCGGGATGCGCGAGCATACGGCGCGGCCCCTCTGGAGGAGACCATCGATGAAACGCCTGTTTGCCTTATCCGTGTTGTTGGCGCTCGCGCTTGTTTCGCTACCTTCGATCGCGTGGATCCGCAGCCCTGCCACGACCTTTGCG
This sequence comes from uncultured beta proteobacterium, assembly GCA_963828595.1. Taxonomy (GTDB): domain Bacteria; phylum Pseudomonadota; class Gammaproteobacteria; order Burkholderiales; family Casimicrobiaceae; genus PALSA-1003. The sequence continues at coordinate 185,848 of CAWHEN010000007.1, read as the reverse complement.
ACTCTGCCGGCGGGTGCCACGCCGCCTGAAGGGATCGCGGTCGATGCGAGCGGCAACGTCTATGTCTCGACGTTCGGGTTTCCCGAGCCCCCCGCGACGTCCACCGATCCCGGACGGATCGTCGTGTTCAATTCGCACGGCAAGCTGCTGCGTCAGCTTATCGTCACCGGTGCGAGCCCGCATCTGCTCGGGCTCGGCGTCCATCCGTCGACGCAGGCACTGCTGGTCGCCGATTTCGGCGCGGGGAAAGTGCTCAGCGTCGATCCGCTGTCGGGCGCGTCGCAAGTGTTCACCGACATCGGCCCGACGTCGGGGTTGAACGCGCTGACGTTCGACAGTGCCGGCAACGTCTATATCTCCGACTCGTTCCAGGGCATCGTCTGGCGAACCGGGCCCTTGGGCGGCGCGGCGGTCGCGTGGGCGACCGATCCGCTGCTGGCGACCACCGGCGTGCCTCCGTTCGGCGCCAATGGACTCGCGTTCAACAACGGCGGCACGCTGCTTTACGTCGCCAACACCGGAAGCGACTCGGTGGTGAAAATTCCCGTATCGGGCGGCGCGGCGGGAGTGGCCTCGGTGCTGGCGTACAGCATCAACGGCGCCGATGGTGTAGCTGTCGACGCCAGCGACAATATCTGGGTCGTCGCCAACCAGTCCGACGAGATCGTCGTTCTCGATCCGACCGGCAAGGCAATCGCCAAGCTCGGCGACTTCCAGGGTATCGACCCCAGGGGCGCGGCGCGAGGCTTGCTGTTTCCCGCTAGCCTGGTGTTCAGGGGCGAGTCGGTACTGGTCACCAATCTGGTGCTCGACCTGGAAAAGGTCTTCGGTCTGCCGACGCTCGATTCGCAGTGGGCGGCGCAAGTGACGCGCTACACCGTCAGCAAGATCAACCGGCACCTCCCGCCGGTTCCCGGGTCCAAGGGGGAATAGTCGTGGTGGAGGCGGACGATCGGTTGCAACGGACGTTGCGCAACCGACGTCGGGACGGTCAGGCGTTGCCTTGATGCCCGCCAGCGCGCACGCGCACCGCAGCGTCCTCGGCCTCGAGCACGCCGATACGCTGCGCCGCATGTGGCGGCACACGCATGCCGATCCGGAAACCTTGCGGAAGTTCCAGCTGCGCAAGCTGCAGGTTCTGCTTGCGCACTGCCGCGCACATGTCGCGGCGTACCGCGAGCATTGGCGATCGTTGACGCTCGAGTCGGCTGACGTCGCGACAATGGAACACATCGAAGCCTTGCCGACAATCGGCAAGAACGATCTGCGCGGCCGCCCGGTGGCCGAGACGCTGGTCGACGGCGCCGATGTGCGAAGGTTGGTGCGGCATACGACCAGCGGGTCATCGGGCAAGCCATTCAACATCTATCGTGCGCCTCGCGAAGAGCATCTGTTGAATCTCTTTCGCTTGCGCGCATGCGCGGAAGCGGGTCTGCGTACCTTCGACCGCATCGCGCGCTTCGGCCAGCTTCCGCTTGACGAGGAGCCGCGCTCCTGGCCCGGGCGCATACGGCAGGCGATCGGCATCCATCGTGAGCAACGATTCGACGGTTTGGCGCCTGCACAAGAGCTCATCGCAAACCTGCTACGACACCGGCCTGACGTCATATGCGGCTACCCTTCTACGCTGCGCCATGTTGCGGCCCAGATGCAGGACGAGCCGCGCCGGATTCGGCCGCGCTTGGTTTTCTGCGGAGGCGAGGTGCTGGATGAGGCGGCACGGAGCACGATCGAGGGCGCGTTCTCTGCGCCGCTGGTCGATTTTTACGGCGCGCACGAATTCAATCTGCTCGCGTGGCAATGTCCGAACGGCAACGCCTATCACGTCTGCGACGACAACGTGCTCGTCGAGATCGTCGGCGATGACGGGCGTGTGGTGAAGCCGGGGGAGGTTGGCGAGGTCGTTGCGACGGCGCTGCACTCGTACACCATGCCGTTCGTTCGTTACCGTACCGGCGATCTTGCAATCCGCGGCGCCGAATCGTGCGGCTGCGGCCAGCCGTTTTCCGTCTTGCGCGAAATCCAGGGACGCGGCGTCGACTATCTGCGCCTGCCGGAAGGGCGCCGCGTCCATCCGTACGCCATCACCGTACATCTCGCCGAGCGAGAATCAGCCTGGGTAGCGCAGCACCAGATCGTGCAGGCCTCCGATGGCGGGATTCGGCTCAATATTCAACCGGGCCGGCAGCCGCGACCCGAAGACCTCGAACGCGTGCGCGGCATGGCGCGCGGAATCCTGGGCTGCGACGTCCAGTTCGAGCTGGCGCTGGTCGACGACTTTCCGCCGCATCCCAGCGGCAAGTTCCAGCCCTACGTGTCGATGGTCGAACGGGCCAGAACGAATGACCCGACCGCGGCGGATGCCGCGCCGGGCGCACGCGTCGTTTGACGCGTGCGCATTCAGGCTTTCAGGTTTTCCCTGAGGAATGCAACCGTACGCGACCACGCGAGCTTGGCCGCGGCCTCGTCGTAACGCGGTGTCGTATCGTTGTGGAAGCCGTGGTTCGTTCCGGCATACATGAACATCTGGTACTGGACGTTGTTCGCCTTGAGCGCCGCCTCGAACGCCGGCCAACCGGTATCGACCCGCTGGTCGAGCGCGGCATAATGAATGAGCAGCGGCGCCTTGATCCTGGCGGTATCGGCGGCGCTGGGCTGAAGTCCGTAAAATGGCACCGCGGCGGCCAAGTCCGGCATCCGCGTCGCCAGGACGTTGACGATATCCCCGCCGTAGCAGAAGCCCACCGCGCCGATTTTTCCCGAGCATTCCGGACGCGACTTCAAAAAGCCGGCGGCGGCGATCAGGTCCTCGGTCCGTTTCTTGGCATCGAGTTGGCCGAATAGCTGCGTCGCTTTTCCCTCGTCTCCGGGATAGCCGCCGACCGGCGTCAGCGCGTCGGGCGCGAACGCGACGAAATTCTCCACCGCAAGCCGCCGCGCGACATCCTCGATGTAGGGATTGAGGCCGCGATTCTCGTGATAGACGACCACGCCCGGCAACTTCCCGGTCGCGCTCGACGGTCGAACGAAATATCCGCGCATCTTGCCCGAGCCCTGGGGCGAATCGTAAGTCAGATATTCCGCCTTGATGCGAGCGTCGTCCTTGGGCACTTGCTGGGCAAGCGCGTAGTTGGGTGTGAGGCTTTCCAGCATCGCCGCGGCGGTGAAGCCGCCGACCGCATATCTGGCCGCGCGGTCCAGGAAATCACGGCGGCTGATCATGCCGTGGATGTAACCGTCGAAGAGTTTCAGTACGGCGGGTGGAAAATCGCTGGCCTTCTTGCGTTCCATGGCGTTCCTCCTTCCGAGCTAAACAGCGTCTTCTATCGGGTATCTAGTGCGTTGCGCGCTGGCCGCCAAGACTGCGATCGACCTCGGCTTCGGCCTGCAGCCAATCGTCGAGCTCGAGCCCGTCGACGTATCCGCGCTCTGCGTAGAGCTGGTACGCTGCCTCGCTGATCATCCGGTGGCGGAGCTCGCTGCCGATCTCCCCCTTCGCATCTTCTTCGATCGGGGTATCCAGGTCGTCGATCATATCGCCGGCTGCCTCCTCGATCGAAGGGTACAGCGGATCCGCGTTCAGCGGATTCGGTGAGCTTGCCACGTCGGCTTCCTTGCGGGCTCGAGGCGCCATGATTGACCTCCCGGTTCAGTTGGCTCGGCATTTCCCGTCGAGGCGACGCCGCCGGGTACCGCAAGCGGTCAACGGAGGGGCATTCGACGAGGCGCAACCGACATCGGATCGAGCAATGCCCGTGCCAAACGTCAGCTTGCATGCAGGCCAAGGGGTTAGCAGCGGCGCACCAAGTTGGAGACGGGGTCGCTGTAATTCGTTCCCGCCCAACTTTGTAATTCGTGCCGCCTCGGCGGCGCGGTGTGCCTGCTACCTTAGCCGGTCCACGCAGCCAGTCGGCGAAAAGCGTGGATTTTTTCGTTGCGATCGATCCTGGCGCCGTTGAGCGCCTTATGCATGACTTCGATCGTCTTGTCGTAGGTCTGGCGGTCGACCGGGTACGGCGTGCCATCCTTTCCGCCGTGCGCGAATGAAAAGCGCGCCGGATCGCTCTGGCTCGCGCGCGTGCCGTAAATCAGCTCCGACGTGAGCGCGAGCGCGCGTAGCGTCTTGGCCCCGACACCCTCGATCGACAGCAGGGACTCGAAGTCGACGGGCGCCCTCTCGTAAGTCCGTAACAGCACCTTCGCGAGGTATTTCGGATTGATGTCGCTTGCGGCCACTTCGTGCCGTCGCGGCATGTCGAGCGACGGCAGATGGCCGAGCGCACCGAGCGTCAGCTCGGGCTTCTGTCCGGCGAGCAGTGCCGACGCGGCGCGCACATCGGCACTTTCGGCGGCGACGAGGTTCAATGTCGGCGCGGCCGTGTCGCAGCAAAACGCCGCGTGCGGCTCGTTGACGTAGTCTCGGACGTTGTCGGACAGCCAGTGGTAACGGCGAGCCATCGAGGTTTCGTCGCTCATCCCCTGCTGCACGATGCACCATTGACCCTTTTCGGTGAATACAAACGAATGATGGTAGAGCTGATAGCCGTCCTGCACCGCCGAGTTGTCGACCTTGGCCGAAATGCGGCTGGCGTAAACCAGCGGCGCGGGATCGCGGCCGAGTTGCTCGCACGCGGCGGTGATTTCCGCCGGGGTCTTGCGCGAGGTCGCGCCCTTGCCGCCTGCGACGAATATGCCGAGCTCGGTGCCGACGTCGCGCAAGCCTTCCTTGAGCGCGCCGCAGACGGTGGTGGTGAGTCCGCTGGAATGCCAGTCGAAGCCCAGGACGCAACCGAAGGCCTGGAACCAATAGGGATCGGACAGACGCCGCAATACGTCTTCGCGGCCGAACTCGCGCGCGACGAAAATAATGATCTCGCGAGACAGCGGCACCATCCGCTCGAACAGATAGCGCGGCGCCTTGCCGCCATGCAAAGGAAGTTGCGCGAATCCGGTCCAGGCCATCGATGGAGCAACTCTGTATCGTCGGCCGGCGAGGACTGCGGTTTCAACTGGTCAATGCAACACACTATTGTCTCGGCAATCAGAGGAGTGTTGCAGATGAGACCTCGGATCTATTACACGGAGAGTCAGAGAACGCTGATGTGGGAACGCTGGCAGAAAGGCGAGTCTCTGCAGCAAATCGCCCAGCTGTTTGATCGGAACCACTCGTCGATACAGGGGATTCTGGCGCCCACAGGCGGGATCCGTCCGCCGTCACGCTGCCGCTCCCGATTGGCGCTGACCCTGGCCGAACGCGAAGAGATCTCGCGCGCGGTGGTGGCGGGTCATTCCATGCGTTCGATAGCTGTGCAACTTCGCCGAGCGCCCTCGACGATCAGTCGGGAGATCAAGCGCAACGGGGGTCAGGAGCCCTATCGAGCAAGCCAGGCCGACGAGTCTGCCTGGGATCGAGGTCGTCGCCCCAAGACCTGTAAACTGGCGCAGAACCGAGCGCTGGCGCGCCTCGTGGCCGGCAAGCTCCAACGGCGGTGGTCACCGCAGCAGGTTGCCGGCTGGCTCAAGCGCACCTATCCAGACGATCCGAGCCGTCAGGTGTCACCCGAGACTATCTATCGCAGTCTCTTCATTCAGGCCCGCGGTGCCCTGAAGAAGGAGCTGGTGGAGTACTTGCGGCGCTCCCGGGTGATGCGCCGTTCGCGCCATCACACTCAGAAGAAGGAGGGTCACGGCAGAATCACCGACACCGTCTCGATCAGTGAGCGTCCTGCCAGCGTGGAAGACCGGGCCGTGCCCGGGCACTGGGAAGGCGACCTGTTGTTCGGCAGCAAGAACAGCCAGATTGCGACCCTGGTCGAGCGCCGTACCCGCTATGCGATGCTGGTCAAGGTTAACGGCAAAGATTCGGAGACGGTCATCAACGCGTTGATCAAGCATGCCCGCAAGTTACCGGAGGAACTCTATAAGTCGCTGACCTGGGATCGGGGCAAGGAAATGGCTGACCACAAGCGCTTCACACTGGCGACCGACATCCAGGTCTACTTCTGCGATCCACAGAACCCCTGGCAGCGCGGCAGCAATGAGAACACGAACGGGCTATTGAGGCAGTACTTCCCCAAGGGCACAGACCTCTCAGGCTACTCGCAAGCCAAGCTCAACGCCGTTGCAAGGCAATTAAATGAGCGTCCAAGAAAGACATTAAACTTCGAAACACCAGCTGAACGATTCCACCAAACTGTTGCATCGATCGATTGAAACCGCAACCGAAACCGGACGCTGCGCCGGCGGGCGACGAATGCGAGAAGGGAAAAGGGGAATGACTGTTGTACGAACTCCAGATGCAAGTTCATTATACCGGCTTCCCAAACCAGCCCGCGCGCCTGGCGGACGTACGATACTCATGACCCGACGCTTCAAGCGCATTCTTTGCCTCGACGATTTCGAGGCAGCCGCGCGAAAGCATCTGCCTCGGCCGGTATTCGGCTATGTTGCCGGCGCCGCCGAAACCAATGCGTCCTTGTCCGACAATCGCCGCGCATTCGGCGAATTCGGATTCGTTCCGCGCGTGCTGATCGATATTTCCAAAGGCTCGCAGCAGACCTCGCTTTTCGGGCGAGCCTACGCTGCGCCGTTCGGGATTGCGCCGATGGGCATCACCGCGCTGTATGCATATCGCGGCGATCTGGTGCTGGCGCGCGCGGCGGCAGCGGCCAGGATTCCGATGATAATGAGCGGCTCGTCGCTGATTCGCCTGGAGGATGTGGCGCGCGAATGCGGCGAAACGTGGTTTCAGGCCTATCTCCCGGGGGACGTGCGACAGATCACCGCGTTGGTCGAGCGCGTGGCGCTAGCTGCATTTCACACGCTGGTCGTGACGGTCGATTCCCAGGTTGCGCCCAACCGCGAGAACTATTTGCGGGCCGGCTTCTCGGCGCCGCTTCGTCCGACGCTTCGTCTCGCCTGGGACGGTATCACCCGTCCCGGATGGCTGTTCGGCACGTTCCTGCGCACGCTGGTTCGTCACGGCATGCCGCACTTCGAGAACAACTTTGCCACGCGAGGCGCGCCGATTCTGTCGCCGAGCGTCGTCCGCGAATGGTCGGAGCGGGGACAACTCGACTGGACGCACTTGGCCTTGATACGCCGTCTGTGGAAAGGAACGCTGGTCGTCAAGGGCATACTCGACCCGGACGACGCGCGCATGGCGCGGGAAGCGGGCGCCGACGGCATCATCGTTTCCAACCACGGCGGCCGGCAGCTCGACGGCGCGGTGTCGCCGCTGCGGATGCTGCCGGCCGTCGTCGCGGCGTGCCCTGATATTCCGGTGATGATGGACAGCGGCGTGCGCCGCGGCACCGACGTGCTCAAGGCGCTGGCGCTCGGGGCGAAGTTCGTCTTCGTCGGCCGCCCGTTCGGTTACGCTGCGGCTATCGGCGGCGCCGCCGGCGTCAATCGGGCCATAGGCCTGTTGTTCGAAGAGATTCAGCGCGACATGGCGATGCTGGGGATCTCGCAGCTGTCCGAGCTCGGTCCGCAGTGGCTCTTCCGGTTCAGCGATAGCGATCGCGCGGGATCATCGCATCCCATCGAACCCGTGCGCTGATCGCCGCGTTTACATTGGCGGCGTGGTCTGCTGCCATGCCGGCAGGGCCTCGATGCGCGCGTACCAGGCCTGAATGTTCTTGTACCGCTCCCATGGCAGCTTGGCAGCGACGGCGTAGTGCAGGTAGGACGCGACGGCGAAATCGGCAAGGGTCAACGCCCCGTTTACCAGGTAAGGACGCTTTCCGAGGTGAGCATCCAGCATCGCGGCGTCTCGATGAAATGCCTCTTCCGACTTTTTCAACGCGGCAGGGTCTCCGTCGCCCATGCCGAGAGCCTTCTTGACCAGGTTCTCCCACAGGAATCCGCCGCAGCCCTCGTGCCAGTGGGCAACCTGCCAGAATTGCCATCGGCTGATTTCGGCGCGCGTGCGCGCGTCGTCGGGCCACAGACCGTTCTGTCGCTGGCTGGCCAGGTACTGCATGATCGCGTTCGATTCCCATAGCGTGAAATCACCGTCCGTGAACACCGGCGTCCGCCCGGTGGGGTTCATCTTCAGGAACTCCGGCGTGTGCGACTTGCCCTGGGTGATGTCGACGAACTCGAACTCCAGCGGTATGTTCAGATGCGCGGCGACGGCCTGGACCTTGCGCGTATTGGGCGATGGGGGAAATCCGTACAGCTTCATGTCTGCCTCCTTGGATGGTTATCGCGATGGTAAACAGTTAACCATTAGGTTAAGTATTAGCGAAACCGATCGCCGTGTCAAGCGCGCAAGTCCTTGGGGGAGGACCGATCGCGGCGCGTGGCGCGCCGGAACGTCAGCGCAACGTCGGTTGGTTGCGTCGAGTATCCGGATTGGGCGTCAGCGGGGATTTTCCGACGGCGCAAGCTCGCGCCAGAAATAGGTGAATTCGCGTGCCGTCATCGCCGCCCTCTCCGCCAGGGTTGCCCCCGAGCCGTGTCCTCCCTGGACGACCTCGTAGAAGAGGTAGGGCACGCCCATCGCCGCCAGGCGGGCTGCGAATTTGCGCGCGTGCTGCGGACGGACCCGATCATCCTTGGTCGTCGTCCGGATCGGCGCTTGGGGATATCGAACGCCCGGCTTCAGATTGTCGTAAGGGGTGGCACTGGTGATCGCAATTACCGGGGGACGGGCCAGCATGTCGGTTCGATCGGTAGTCAGTCAGTTGACAGCGATACGGCTGGCACGGAGTCGTCGCTGGACGAAGGGACGGCGGCACAACGCAACGTTCAGTTTGTTGGCAGCGCCGTGTCAGGCATACTAGCGGCTTTTGCGTAGCTTAACGCACTGTCGGCCTGACGAGCCGCACGCGAAGCATCTATCGACTGTGAAAGACTGATGAGCGAACGTATCACCATAGACCACCATGCCGGAAGCCGAGCCAGCGCGATTCGCGCAATGCTTGCGGCGTGCGCAGCACTAAGCGTCCTCGGTTGCGCGACTATTCCCGGCGCAACGGTCGAACGGACCGGATACGACGCAGTCGAGCGAGGAAAAGTTCTGCGTTCGTTCAATCTCGACCCCGCCCTGGAGGATCGAATCCTCGCGCTCGACCCGGAGCATATCTCCGATTACGACGTGAGATCGACGCTGGCCGCTGGGCCCGCACCCAGGATCATATTGCTGCACGGCAGTGTCTATCCGGTCTATCTGATCATGAGTTCGTTTGCGACGTTTCTCGAGCGCATGGGCTACCCTGGAGAAAAGCTTCGCGATCCCTCCGACGGCGCATACTCGCAGAGTCCCTACGGCAGCAGCGAGCGGCTTGCCGGCGAGATCGCCTGGTATTACGAGCATGACGGCGTGAGGCCGATGATCGTCGGGCACAGCCAGGGAGGAATGCAGGCAATCAAGGTGCTTTACACCTTGGCCGGCGCTTTCGAGCCCAAGGTCGCCGTGTGGAATGCCGCGACCGACACTGCCGAAGATCGATTCAGCATCGTCGATCCGCTGGATGGCAGCAAGCGTCCGGTGGTGGGACTGTCAGTGACCTATGCCACCGCGGTCGGCGCAGGCGGCGCGGCATTCATGTTGCCCAACCAATGGGACATGCTCCTTCGGCTGCGAACCATCCCGGACACCGTCGATGACTTTACCGGCTTTGCGATTCAGGGGGACATGATCGCCTGGACGTTTCCCGCGACGACGGCAGTCAGTCAATACCGGCGCGGCGGAGCGGCCGCCGTGCGCAACGTCGTGCTGCCGATGACCTATAACCACATTACGGTCCCGATCACCCACGAGCTGGCGGCGGATCCGAAGGCTCGCGCCTGGATCAACGCCTATGTTCCGGGAACCGAAGAGCCCAAGGTCCCGGCCGACGTTCGAGGGTTCAACATACTATGGGCGGCCGACGTGTGGTTCAGCATCAAGAAGCACTGGTGCCTGGAAGCGCAAACGCTGGTCCGGGCAAAGCGCACTGCGCTTGCCAACGACCACGAGCTGGCAGGCTCGCAAGTATCCACCCGACGGCTGCCTGCGCCGAATTAGGCGCGTTGCATCGGTCGCACGGCCGGCCGATGCGCGTGAAGGCTTGCGCCGTTATTTCTTCTGCTTGGCGAGAATCGCCTCGATCTCGTCCATGATCGAGTTCATCCGGGCCGCCAGGGCCTGGTACGGCGCCGGCGTGGCGAGATCCACCCCCGCCTTCTTCACCAGTTCGTACGGATAGCCGGAGCCGCCGGCCTTGAGCAAGTCGAGATAGCGCGGAAGCGCGCCGGGCTCGTTCGCGCCGACGCGCTGCGCGAACAGCGCGCTGGCCGCGATCGATGTCGCGTACTGATAGACGTAGAAACTGTTGTAGAAGTGCGGGATGTAAGCCCACTCGACGCAATAGGCATCATCGATGTCGACCACGCCTTCGCTGGCGCCGTGGTAGCGTTTCAGGATCTCGCAGTAGGTCTTGGTCAGCGCCTCGCCGGTCAGCGGCTCCCCCTTGTCGACCCGCGCATGGATGTTGCGCTCGAATTCCGCGAACATCGCCTGGCGGAAGAACGTTCCTCGCAGCTGCTCCAGCGCATAGCCCAGGTAGTAGAGGCGCTCATCGTCGCTTTTCGCCGTCTTCAGCACGCGCTGCAGCAGAAGCTCCTCGTTGAACGTCGACGCGATTTCGGCGATGAATATCGCGTAATTCGACGTCACGAACGGCTGCGCCTTGTTGGCGAGGTACGAGTGCATCGCGTGGCCCCACTCGTGCGCGACGGTGGTGACCGATTCGTAGTCGTCGTTGTAGTTCATCAACACGTACGGATGGACGTCGTAGGCGTATCCGTCCATGTGCGCGCCGGACAGCTTGTGCGGGCGCGGGTAGGTGTCCATCCAGCGATGGTCGAAGCCATAGGCCAGGGCGTCGACATAGTCCTTGCCGAGCGGAGCCACCGCTTCCAGCACCAGCTTGCGGCCCACGTCGAACGGCAGCTTGATGTCGCTGTGCACCAGCGGCGGATAGATGTCGTAATAGTGCAGCTGCGGCACCCCCAGCATCTTCGCGCGCAGGCGGAAATAGCGATACAGTGTCGGCAGGTTCGCGTTGGTCTGCGCGATCAGCGCGTCGAAGACCGCAACCGGAACATTATTGCGGTCGAGCGAGCGCGTGATCGAGTCCGGATACTTGCGCACCTTCGCGTACACGGTTTCCTGCTTGAGCTGCGAATACAGGTCGACGCCGAGCGTGCGTTCGTAGGTTTTGAACGTGCCGAAAAAGGCGTCCATCACTTTCTTGCGGTCGTCGCGGTTCGGCAGCTCGCGGTATTTCGTGTACGCCGACGCGTCCAGCGTGATCTCTTCTCCGGTCGAGAGCTTGACCTTCGGCCATGGGATGTCGGCGTTGGTGAGGATCGTGTAGGCCGATCCGCCGGCGTTGTCCATGAGGCCGAATTTCGCGAGCAGCGCCTCGCCCTCGATCGTCCAGCGTGTGCGGCGCCTTGCGCAGAGTCTGGTCGAGCGGAAACCGGTAGACCGAGAGTGACGGATCCTTGCTTCAGGAATTGCGCGATCCGGTCCTTGCCGATGTGCAGGACTTCCGGGTCGACGAAGGCGCTCCCTTCCGTCACCCGGTTGCCGAGAAGGTCGGCCTTCTGATCGAGCTCCTGATAGGCGGCGTTGCCCGTGTCCTCGGCCGCCTGCTCGCTCGCATAGGCGGCCAGGCGGTAGTAGCGCTTGGTCAGGTCGGCCTGGAGATCGAGGCATTGCTTGAATCGCGCAGCACTTTGCCCAGGCGGCCCTTGCATCCGGCGAGATCCTTGAGCTGTCGCGTCGACCTTGCTCGCGTCGGCGTTCCAGGCGGCCGTCGACGGATAGATTTCGGCAAGATCCCAGCGATCGGCGATCGTTTCAGCGTGCGCCGGCGCCAGAGCGGCGGCGGCGATGCAGAGCAGAAGGCGGCGGATTGTCATGGCGGCGACCCCAGCGGAAGAACCACGAATCGCGCGATTTTACGCGCAGTCCGGCAGAATGAAACGGGCCGAGCGCGATATGCGTTGAATATTGCATCTTACGTCGGCTGTTTAGCCTGGGCCGCCCGATCTATCCTGATCCGACTCGATGAGAAAATCTCGGCCCGCCGATCGATGTAGTACGCTGTCATTCGCCCGATGGAACGAACTGCACGACAAGTCGGAAGGATAGTCGAGAGCTCCATCCCCGCGCGGCTGGACGCCCTGCCCTGGTCGCGCTTTCATACGCTGGTGATCGTCGCGCTCGGGATCACCTGGATACTCGACGGTCTCGAAGTAACGCTCGCCGGCGCTGTGTCGGGAGCGCTCAAGGCCAGCCCATCGTTGCGACTCAGCGATGCCGAGGTCGGACTGTCGGCGAGCGCCTATCTCACCGGCGCCGTGCTGGGCGCGCTGTTGTTCGGCTGGCTCACCGACCGGTTCGGACGCAAGCGCCTTTTCTTCATAACGCTCGGCGTTTATGTCCTCGCCACGGCCGCTACGGCCCTTTCCGAGAATTTCGCGACATTCGCGCTTTTTCGCTTCATGACCGGGGCCGGAATCGGCGGCGAGTACTCGGCGATCAATTCCGCGATCCAGGAACTCATACCGGCACGCTATCGCGGTCGCACCGATCTCGGCATCAATGGCAGCTTCTGGGTGGGCGCCGCACTGGGCGCAATCGGCTCCAGCCTGCTGCTCCAGCCCGGACGCTTCCCTCCCGACATCGGCTGGCGATTGGCATTCGGATTGGGTGCGATACTCGGTGTCGCCATCCTTTTCCTGAGGCGATATCTGCCGGAAAGCCCGCGTTGGCTGTTGCTGCACGGGCGGACCGAAGAAGCGGAACGCATCGCCGTCGCGGTGGAACGCGAAGTGCGCGGCCGCGCCACCGCGCCGGAATTGCTGCCCCGGCTGCGGCTGCGGATCCGCGCGCGCACCGTCAGCTTCGCCGATCTCGGCGTCACGCTTTTTCGGCATTATCCGCGCAGGGCGGTGCTCGGTCTGGTGCTTATGACTGCGCAGGCTTTTTGCTACAACGCGATTTTCTTCACCTATGCGCTGGTGCTGGGTCGCTTCTATGCGGTGGAGCCTCAGGACGTGGGACTCTATCTGTTGCCATTCGCCGTAAGCAATTTCCTCGGTCCTCTGGTTCTCGGCCGCTACTTCGATGTTTGGGGCCGCCGGCAGATGATCGGCATGACCTATGCGATTTCGGGCTTGCTGCTTGGCCTGACGGCCCTTCTGTTCGTTGCCGGCGTGTTGAACGCAGCCACGCAGACGCTGGCGTGGACCTTCGTATTCTTTTTCGCGTCTGCGGCCGCGAGCTCGGCCTACCTCGTGGTCAGTGAAAGCTTTCCGGTCGAGGTGCGAGCGTTGTCCATCGCATTCTTCTACGCATTGGGCACGGCCATCGGCGGAATCGGCGCCCCCTGGTTGTTCGGAGCGCTCATCGGGACGGGCGAGCCCGCCGCGATCGCGTGGGGATATGCGTTGGGAGCGATTCTGATGCTCGCCGCGGCTGCCGTCGCATTGTGGCTCGGAGTCGCAGCCGAGCGAAAGCCCCTCGAGGAAGTTGCGCGCCCGCTATCGAGCGTGGACTATGACAATTAGAACACACGGGTATCGAATCAAGCCAGCCGCGTTACTCCCCGCGTAGAATTCAAAGTATGGACGAATTTTCCGCAGTGAGCGTGATCGCGTTGCGGACCATAGAGACCTCGGACGGAGCACGCGCGCTCTGGAGCGATGAAGACCGCGCATGGGCGAGCCGCGCCGCCGCGGAGGTCATCGGCGCCGAAAGCAAACCGGAGGCGTTCCTCGCGCGCAGGGCGATGCTGGCCATCGAGAAACTTGGCGTGCGCCACCCCGCGCTTCCGCGCGCGGTGCGTGGGCTGCGCTGGCGTCCTTGGGTCGGTACCGCCATCGTCGCCATGGCGTTTGCGCTCGGCTTGTTCGTCGACCAGGTCGATGCCGCGCACCGGGTCAATGTTCTGGACCCGCCCGTGCTCGGTTTGCTGCTCTGGAATCTCGCCGTCTATGTCGCCGTCGTGATCGGCTATGTCGTGCGTTACGGCGACGACGCGACGGCCGGACCGCTGCGCCGTGCGGTGACGCGCTTCGCTGGCGGACTCTCGCTGCCCCGCCGCGCAGGGCCGCTTCGCGGTGCAATCCTCGCATTCGTCGATGAATGGGCGCACCGGTCGGCGGCACTCTACGCTGTGCGCGCGGGGCGGATCCTGCACCTCGCGGCGGCGGCGCTTGTCTTGGGCGTCATCGCGGGCATTTACGTTCGCGGCATCGCCCTCGAGTATCGTGCGAGCTGGGAGAGCACGTTTCTCGATCCGCCGGCGGTGCGCGCTATCCTGGCCATCGCGTACGCTCCCGGTGCATTCATCACCGGCGCCAGCGTGCCGGATGTCGCCGCGGTCAGCGCGATCCGTTCTCCGGGAGGCGAAAACGCTGCGCGCTGGCTGCATTTGATGGCCGCGACGCTTGTCGCGGTCGTGATCGTGCCGCGGTTGCTGCTCGCGTTCGTCGCTGGTGTCGTCGAGCGTCATCGCGCCGCCAACCTGCCGCTGACGCTGGAAGAGCCGTATTTCCAGCGCCTGCTGCGTGGCTATCGAGGCGGAGTCGCGCGCGTGCGCGTGATGCCGTACAGCTACGCACCCGGATCCGCGGCGCTCGCGGGGCTCGAAGCCATCGTAGCGCGCGCGTTCGGCGGCAGCGCGGCGATAGTGGTCGCGCAGCCGGTGGCCTACGGGGCCGAGGATGCATCGGCCGGCCTGCCGAGCCCGGCGGCAGGCACGACGCTCGTTGCCTTGTTCAATGCGAGCGCCACACCCGAGCGCGAAGTGCACGGCGCATTCCTGTCGACACTTGCCCGACACCGTGCCGGCGCCGAGGCGCTATTGGCCCTGGTCGACGAAAGCGCTCTCGCGGCGCGCTGGCACGGCGAGTCTGCGCGCGTGTCGGATCGTCGCGCGGCATGGACGCGGATGAGCGAGGAGGCTGGCGTGCCCGTGGTCTTTGTCGATCTGGCGACACCCGACCTCGCAGCCGCCGAAAACGCGATCGACCAGGCCGTCACCGGCCGGTGACAGATGAGCACCATCGCGTTATCGCTGATCTCGCATACCAACACGGGGAAGACAACGCTCGCGCGCACGCTACTGGGACGCGACGTAGGGTCGGTGCGCGACGCGCAGCATGTCACGCAGGAGGCCGCATCCTATCCGCTGATCGCCACCGACACCGGCGAGACACTGGTTCTGTGGGACACGCCGGGATTTGGCGACAGCGCACGGCTCGCGCGGCGGTTGCGGCAGCAGAGCAACCCGGTCGGCTGGTTCCTGTCGCAGGTCTGGGACCGCTTCCAGGACCGCGCTTTTTTCCTGTCGCAGCAGGTCGTGCGCAACGTTCGCGACCAGGCCGATGTCGTGCTTTATCTGGTCAATGCGTCGGAGGCGCCGGGGGACGCCGGATACCTCGCATCCGAACTCGACATACTCGAGTGGACCGGGAAACCCGTCATCGTGTTGGTCAACCAGACCGGCAGGCCGCGGCCGCGCGATCAGGAGCGGGCGGAGGAGGAAGTGTGGCGGGCTGCGCTCGGTCCGCGGCCGGTCATCCGCGCGGTGATGACGCTCGACGCGTTCGCGCGTTGCTGGGTACAGGAGATCGCGCTGCTCGACCTTGTCGGCGATGTGCTTCCCGAGGCGCGCCGGGCGTCGTATCGGCGCCTGGTCGAGGCGTGGCGCGCACGGCGCTTGACGCAGTTCGACCAGGCGATGTCGGCGCTCGCCGCACCGATCGCCGCTGCGTCCTGCGATCGCGAACCTCTGCACGAAATCAGTGCGGGCGCATTGCGCGCCATCGGTCGTAGTCTCGGCCTCGGCGCGGACGACCTCGAGAAAGCGAAGGCGCGCGCGTCGAACGCGATGGCAACACGCCTCGACCAGGCAATCAACGCGAGCACCGACCGCCTGATCGCGCTGTACGAGCTCGACGGCCAGGCGAAAGGCGACGTGCTCGCGCGTCTCGCCGCCGGCTTCGCGCTGGATTCGCCGATGAGCGAAGGCAAGGCCGCGCTGATGGGCGGGGTCGTGTCCGGCGCATTGAGCGGGCTCGCCGCCGATCTCGCCGCAGGCGGACTTACGTTCGGCGCCGGCATGCTTACCGGGGCCGTGCTCGGCGCCCTGGGCGGCGCGGGCATCGCTCGCGGCATGAATCTGGCGCGCGGCAAATCCGGCACTATTCTGCGTTGGGAAGATGCGTTCCTCACAGGGCTGGTCGGATCCGCCCTTCTGCGCTATCTCGCGGTCGCGCATTACGGGCGCGGCCGTGGCGACTGGTCCGAGACCGAGTACCCGGCTTTCTGGCCGCCGCTGGTCGCGCAGATCGTTGAAGAACGTCGCGACCGCCTCACCAGACTCTGGACCCAACGCGAGCCCGCGTGCGACGTCGAGCGGATGGCGAGCGGATTGAGAGACTTTCTTGCAGATGCGGTGAGAGAGGCGCTCGATCGGCTTTACCCGGGCGCGCTGGCGGACCGTTGGGAACATTGAAAGACCGAATCAAGCCAGCCACGCCGCCAGATCCGTCTTGAGCTGGATCATGTCCTCCTCCCGCGTGTACATCATGTGGCCGGCGTCGTAGTAGTGGTGCTGGACGCGGGTCAGCACGTCGGCCGGTGCGTCGAGCTGCGCCAGCGACCAGTCGGTCGCACTGTACGGCGTCCCGAGGTCGTAGCGTCCGCTGCCGACAAACACTTTCAGATGAGGGTTGCGGCGAAGCGCGCGCGCGAGGTCGCGGCTGGTCGTGGCGAAACTGTTGCCTTTGGCTTCGCCGCGATTCCAGTCCCAGCCTTTGTGCACGTCCATCGCCAGCACCTCGTAGCGCAGCTCGGAGCTCATGCCGAGCTGCTCACCGAAATAGGCCATCGCCGCCATCGTGTACGGCGATGCAATGGCTTCGATCCCAGGATCGAACTCCCACTCGCGCGTGCGGCTGGCGGCCATCGGGCCGGTAGCGCGAGCATCCAGGCGGCCGACGATACGGCCTTGCGGGCGAAGCGCCTCGAAGAAGTAAGTCATTTCGCTGACGCGCAGATTCTTTTCCTCGACCAGCGCCTGCGGCAGTCCCGTCAGCTCGGCGATGCGGCGCGCGATGCGGCTGCGCCCCTTGCCATCCAGGCGCGCGCCGGCCTGAAGCGCGCCGACGTAGTCCTCGTTCACAAAAGCTTCGGCCGCGGCACGCGCGGCGGCGGGCGACTTGGCAATCGAGCCCTTCAGCAGCCCGTGATATTGCGAGACGTTGGCGAACGCGGGCAGGAAAAGCGAATACGGCAGATCGTTCGCAGGGCAGAAGACGAGGCTCTGCAGATCCATCGCGCACGAGATCAGGATCAGACCGGAGAGCGAGACTCCGGCACTTTGAAGCTTGTCGGCGAGCGCCGCGCCGCGCGTCGTGCCGTAGCTCTCGCCGGCCAGGTAGACGGGCGAGCCCCAGCGCTTGTGCCGGGTCAGCCAGACCCGCATGACGTCTGTCAGCGCGGCGACGTCTCCGTCAACCGAGAGCATTTTCTTGCGCGCGTCGACACTCGACGTGGTCGACCATCCGGTATGCGGCGGATCGATGAAGACCAGGTCGAAATGTTCGAACCAGCTGTGCGGGTTGTCGGCAACGGCATAAGGGGCCGTCGGCATGCTGGCGTCGTTGGGCGTCACGACGTGCTTCGGACCCAGCGCCCCGAGATGCAGCCAGATCGACGCGGAACCGGGACCTCCGTTGAAGGCGAAGCACACCGGGCGCGTGCTCGCGTCGGCGCCTTTGCGCACGTAGCTGGTTGCCATCACCGCGGCCTCGGGTTCAGCAAGGACTCCGTCGAGGCCCGAGGCGACGACCGGCAGGAACGCCGCGCTGACGATGTAATCGAGCGCTTTGCCGCCCAGCGTGATCGAGCCGCTGCTCTCGCTGGCGGCCTGCGCGACGAGCTTGTCGACGCGCTCGCGCATCTTCTTGTCGGTTTCCTTGGGATCGCTGCTGGGCGGCGGTACGTCGGCCATGAAGTCTCCGTTAAACAAAGAGGCCGCGCACAAGGCGGCGACAACCGAACGCCCGCAACTGTTGCTCGTCGGAACGTCAGTGTCAGGCAAGGAGCCGAAGATACCATCGAATAGCGTCTACGATCCGACCCGTCCGACACGACCTGGACCCTGCTCCGGTCAGGACATCGTCCTGGCGATAAGGAGGAGCGATACCGAGTTTGCGCGAGAGCCGGTCAAGACGGTTCTCAAGACCGGCGGTTGACCCACACGACCGAACCCACAGATACTTGGACTCTTCTGACCGAACCACCTCGAGGAGTCAGCAAGGTGGCCGACCGGGGTTCGAAAGCCGAATGATGCAGCGCAGGCTGACCGCGATCCTTTCCGCCGACGTCGCCGGCTACACCGGTTTGATGGAGGTCGACGAAGCCGGCACGCTCGAACGGCTGAAAGTCAACCGAGACCGGATTTTCGATCCGCTTGTCGCCGCCCAGGGCGGGCGCGTGGTGAAGCTCATGGGTGACGGCGCCCTTGTCGAGTTCGGGAGCGTGGTCGCTGCCGTCAACTGCGCGCTTGCCATCCAGGAGGCAACGGCGCGCGCCGAGGCCGAGCACGCCGGAGCCAAGGGCATTCGCTACCGCATCGGCATCAATCTCGGCGAAGTCATCGTCGAGGGCGACGACATCTATGGCGTGGGCGTCAACGTCGCCGCGCGACTGCAGGCGCTGGCGCCAATCGGCGGCATCGCCGTTTCACTGACCGTGCGCGACCAGGTCGCAGGAAAAACGTCATGCACGTTCGAGGACATGGGCGAGTACACGGTGAAGAACCTAGAGCGCCCGGTTCGCGCCTTCGCCGCGCATCCCGCCGCGCGGAACGAAGCCGGAGCAGGCGGTGCTGAATCGCCGCACCGTATCTCGATAGCCGTGCTGCCGTTCGCCAACATGAGCGGCGATCCGGAGCAGGAGTATTTCTCGGACGGGATCAGCGAAGACATCATCACCGACTTGAGCAAGGTCTCGGCGCTGTGGGTCGCTGCGCGCAACACGACCTTCGCGTTCAAGGGCAAGCATGTCGATGCGCCGCAGGCTGCTCGGCAGCTCAAGGTGAGCCATCTGCTCGAGGGCAGCGTGCGCAAAGCCGGCGGCCGCGTTCGCATCACCGCCCAGCTGATCGATGGAGGAACAGGCGGTCATGTGTGGGCCGAGCGCTACGATCGCGAACTCGACGACATTTTCGCGCTGCAGGACGAAATCTCCCAGGCGATCGTCGCGGCACTGAAGCTGAAACTTTTGCCCGAGGAGAAAAAAGCAATCGAGCAGCGCGGGACCACCGACCCCGAGGCCTACAAGCTGTATCTAATGGCGCGCCAGTACTACATCACCGGCAACTTCGGCAATATCCGCCGCAGCGAAGCGATCATCCGGCTGTGTCGCCGCGCCATCGAGATCGACCCCGACTATGCGCGGCCCTGGGCGATGATGGCCATCGCGCAGATCAACTTACGATTTTTCTTCGGCAAGGAGGGAGACGATGGATTGACGGCAGCCGAGCGGGCCATCGAGCTGGACGCAAATCTGGCAGAGGCGCACGCCGCGAAATCCCAGGTCCTGAGGCAAAATGTACGCCTTGATGACGCGGTTCGCGAAAGCGAGATTGCGCTGCATCTGAATCCCGACTCATACGAGGTGAACCTGGCTGCGGGGCAATTGAATTACGTGCTGCGCCGCTTCGACAAGGCGATCTTCCACTACGAAAAGGCGGCCACGATCGTGGAAACGGACTTCCGGTCGGCCGGGATGCTCGTCAGCAGCTATAGCGCGTCCGGCGACAAGGAAGGTTCCCGTCGAGCGGCGCGACGCGTGCTCGAGCGCTGCGAGAAGATCGTTGCCGTCGAGCCCGACAATGGATCGGCGATGGGATTCGCCGTCGGAGCGCTCGCTGCGCTGGGTGAAGCGGAGCGCGCGAAAGAATGGGCCGAACGCGCGCTGCTGCTCGATCCGGACAACATCAACCTGCGCTATAACTTCGCGTGCACGCTGATCACCGACTTGCACGACTACGAGGCCGCGCTCGATCTGCTCGGCCCGAGATTCGAAACCATGTCGATCGAAGTCCTCAACTGGGTCAGGACCGACCCGGATCTCGATCCTATCCGCGATCACCCGCGCTTCAAGGCGATGCTTGCAAAAGCGGAAGTGCGCCTGGCGCAATCGTAGCGGGCGCGGAGGCTCTCAGAGAGGGACCGGAGCCGCGACCTGCGACTGGCGCCCTGCCTTCTGCTCGCGGCGGACGTGATGCTCAGCGCGCTGCTGGTGTCGATGTAGCGCGGCCCGGATCAGCTGGCGCGTGAAGCCGGCATGCCCTTCCGGATCGTGCAACAGACAGAGGTCGGCACTGCCGGCGTCTTTGGGAAGGTAGTAAACGCCGCAGTTGGGATTGATCTCCAGCATGAAGACCGCGCCACTGCGGTCGACGCGGAGATCGCAGCGGCCGAAGCTCGCGCCCTTGAGCGCGAGAAAAAAGCGGGCGGAAACATCGCGCAGGCGAGCATCGAGCATCGGATCTTCGACGGGCAATGCTGCCATCTTCGCGAAGTCCACCCACTTCATGGCCGAGTGCTTGAAGGTCTCGCCTTCGGGAAATCGGTATTGAACCGGGGTGTAGGTCTTCGGCCGCGCCGGATCATCCGGATTCTCGGCCACGAGTACCGTGCATTCGGTCCCCTCGATGAACTCCTCGATCAGCGCCGCGCCGTGGCGACGGACGATCTTGCGTGTCTGCTGGCGCAGACCGGCCGGAGAGCAGACGCGGGAGCGCCGCGACAGGTCGACGCTGGAATAGCTGCTGTAGTGCTTGACGATCATCGGAAAGCGCAGGACGTGAGCAGCGAGCTCCACATCCGCCTCGCAGCGTGCCAGCACATAATCGGGGGTGTCGATGCCCTCGGCCCTGCAAGCCAGCTTCATCGCCTGACGCGAGGGCTCATAGAATTCCGACGTCGCGCCGGTGAAGGCGACGCCATGCTCTTCCAGCGTCTTGACGACCTCGATGCCTGGCGTGTTCTGGTCCGCGGCCCCATCGCAGAGATTGAAGAAGAGATCGAAGCCTTCCCGGATCCGGCGAGTGAGCTGCCTGACTGACGTCGCCTTCTCCAGACACTCGACCTCCCAATGCGCGTCGGGATAGAACGGCCGCGGATCGCACGGCCAGTCATCGGCCGGAAAGGGATCGGCGAGAAGATTCTGGTTGGTAAGCAGGCAAATGCGCATGAACGTTCGCGGACAGTCAACTGCGGAGGGGCAGAGCAACCCCGATCGCCATGAACACACCCCCGCAGGCCTGATTGAAGCGCCGGCCGACTCGCCGAAGCCAGGGATTGAGCCGGTGAGCCATGCTGGCAATGAATACCTCGGTCGCGATTTCGATCACAGCGAACGTCCCGGCCATGACGAAGAACTGGACGACGAGACTCCGGGCAGGATCGATGAACTGCGGGAGAAAAGCGGCGAAAAAGAGAAGCGCCTTGGGATTGGTCAGCGCGGAGAGTGTGCCTTGCCGAAACAAAGACCAGCCTGCTCGGGGCTTCACGGCACCGCGGACTTCGATCCCTATCGCGGGCGAGCGCCAGATCTCGATGCCGAGCCAGACGAGATAGGCGCCTCCGATCCACTTCAACACCGTGAGCCATACCAGAGAAGCCTTGAGCAATGCGCCGATACCGAACATCGAAAGGGCGATGATGGCGACGAATCCGGAGACGCCTCCGAAAATCGTGTATAGCGCCTTGCGCCGACCGTGCAATGCGCCGTGCGTCAGCGCAAGCAGCCCGTTAGGTCCGGGCGACAGGGAAAGACCGATGGCGGCCAGCAGATAGATGAGCCACGTGTTTAAATCCATGGCGAATGCTGACGGGCGCGGCGTTACCGGTCAAGAGGATTCCTTTCAGGCGTTCCGCACCTGCAGTACGATGTCCGAAATGCAACGGATTCTGCTAGCCATCGGCGCGGTTTTCCTGATCGTTGGACTGCTATGGCCATGGCTTTCCAGGCTCGGTCTCGGGCGTTTGCCGGGAGACATTCGCATCGAAACCGAAAACGGGTTTTTCTACTTTCCGATCACGACCTGCGTCGTCATCTCCATCGCCCTGTCGGTTGTCATCTGGTTTATCCGACGCTAGTCCGTAGTTTCATACACCATCATTCGCTGCGCTGATGTTCTCGTTCAGCACGCTGTTGTGAAGCAGCGAGCGCGGCGCCCCTCCGGTCCGGACTTCCAGCATCGTGCTTTTGAAAGCGATGATCGCGACCAAGTAGTGCAAAGGCGATCAGCGTTGCGGGCCGCGGCAAGATCGGGACTCCAGCCGATCCTGCGTCGATCTACCCGATGCCCGGGTAAGTAACCGGCCTTCGCCCGGCGCCTCGCGCAATGGCCGGAAGGCAGGAATGAAAATAGTGCTTGACAGCAGAATCAGTGTTCTAGTACTGTATAACAGTACATTCGATATCGGAGGAACCCAAAATGATCAAGCCATTGAATATGTTAAATATTACGTCCAACTTCGCCCTGTCGGGTGCGGGAGACGCAGGCCCAAACCCGTATCAAGCGCGCACGCCACATCTTGCATTCGGGTTCGTGGGTGCCGCCTTGGCGGCGGTCACGATAGCCGTATCGGTCATCCTTCCGGCGCGGGTGAGTTCCGGGAATCCTGAGCCGCGCTTGCAGCTGGCATCGCAGACGATTCCTGCTGCGTCCAGCGCCGCCGCCATGAGCATCACCGTTGTTGCCGCACGCGAACCGCGGTCGTCGACGGGTTCCCTGCGGAGAGTCGAAGCCGCGGCGAGCCCCGCACCGTCGGGGGAGCCGCCCTCGTCCCCGATCTTGCGCATCTCCACCGCCGCCCGATAGGCGGACAAGAAACCCATCATGGATCGAGAGTGGAACGACAGTCAGCCGATTTACCGGCAGATTCGCGACCGCGTCATCGCGATGATACTCGACGGGGTGTTGAAGGAAGGCGATCCGCTGCCGTCGGTGCGCAATGTGGCCGCTGAATATCGTGTCAATCCGCTCACGGTTCTGAAGAGCTATCAACTACTGGTCGACGAGCAGCTTGTCGAGAAGAGGCGAGGTCTGGGTATGTTCATCAATGCCGGCGCGCGCAACCTGCTGCTGCGGGACGAGCGCCAGAAGTTTCTCGCGGAGCAGTGGCCCGCGATCCACGCCACCATTCAGCGGCTCGGGCTGACATCCCAGGAACTGCTGGATGCCGCCGGCGGCGATTCGTCGGCTGCCGGAAAGGAGCGCTAAGCCATGCCATGCATAGAAGCACACGGCCTGCGCAAGGCTTACGGTACGACCATCGCGCTGGACGGCATCGACCTGTCCATCGAAGAGGGCCGTATCCTCGGGCTGATCGGTCCCAACGGCGCAGGCAAGACCACCGCGCTCAACGCGATTCTCGGCCTTACCTCCTACCAGGGCGAGTTGAAGGTGCTCGGGCGCGACCCATGGACCGAGCGCGATCAACTGATGTGCGATGTCTGCTTCATCGCCGATGTCGCCGTGCTCCCGCGGTGGATGCGGGTCTCGCAGGCCCTCGATTACGTTGCCGGCGTGCATCCGCGTTTCGATCGCGCAAAGGCGGAAGGCTTTCTTGCGAAGACCGCCATCAAGCGCGACAGCAAAGTCAGGCAATTGTCGAAGGGCATGGTTACCCAGCTGCATCTCGCTCTGGTCATGGCGATCGACGCAAAGCTGTTGGTGCTGGATGAACCGACGCTCGGCCTCGACATCCTCTATCGCAAGCAATTTTACGATTCGCTGCTGAACGACTACTTCGATCGCAGCCGCACCATCGTGGTGACGACACATCAGGTCGAGGAGATCCAGCACATTCTCACCGATCTGATGTTCATCAACCGCGGTCACATCGTGCTCAATTGCAGCATGGAGGAATTCGAGTCGCGCTACCTGGAGGTGATGGTGAATCCCGAGCATGTCCCGGCCGCGCGGGCGCTCAAGCCGATTCACGAGCGCCAGGTGTTCGGCCGCAGCATCCTGCTGTTCGATCGTGCCGACCGGCACCAGCTCGCGACGCTTGGCGACGTGCGAACCCCCGGCATCGCCGACCTGTTCGTTGCCGTAATGGGCGATCAACCCGGCGCGGCGCAAGGAGCGGCTATATGAATACGCAATCCAACGAGATGCCGAAAACTCCGCTGGGCTCCGCTACCACGACGTCCGCAGCGCAAACGCGGCCGATGTACTGGTCGGTCCGCCGCGAGTTGTGGGAGAACCGTTCGATCTATATTGCGCCGCTGGTCATCGCCGGCGTCGTTCTGATCGGCTTCCTGATCGCGACGATCGGTCGTGCCTTGGCGATGGTCGACCCGGCGCAGAAGGTCGCAGTGCTGGCAGAGCGGAACCACTTCGCAGCGAGCGCGCTGGTCGCGGCGGCCTTTGTCGTCGGGGTGTTCTACTGTCTCGACGCGCTTCACGGAGAGCGCCGCGATCGCAGCATCCTGTTCTGGAAGTCGCTGCCGGTTTCGGATCTCACGACCGTACTCTCGAAGGCGAGCATTCCGCTCGTGATTCTGCCGCTGATCACCTTTGCGATCGTCATTGCCACGCAATTGATCATGCTGCTGCTCAGTAGCGCAGCCATGCTGATCAGCGGTCTGAGTGCCACCGCGCCAGCGGAGTCCTCGCTTCAGCAGCCGCTGATACTGCTTTACAGCCTCGTTGTGATTGCTCTCTGGCATGCACCGATCTACGGCTGGCTGCTGCTGGTCTCCAGCTGGGCGCGCCGCGCGGTATTTCTCTGGGCCGTGCTGCCGGTGATCGCGGTCAGCATCCTCGAAAGGATTGCATTCAGCACGTCATATATTCCGAAGATGATAGGACACCGTTTGGTGGGCTTTCGTGCCGAGGCTTTTGCCGGCAACGCGCACGACGTGATCGATTCGGTGACCCAACTCACCCCGGGCAACTTCCTGAGCGCGCCGGGCCTCTGGATCGGGCTTGCGGTCGCGGCCGCGCTCCTGGCCGCCGCGGTCCGGATGCGCCGCTATCGGGAACCGATCTGAGCTTGGCGCGTTGGACTCTGGCTGACGTTCGCGACAAGCCGTAAACGACAACGCCGTATCCTGCCAAGGGTGCGACTCCGCTTCACTTGCGCCAATAAACGCCCGCCCAGTCGATGGTCACCAGCGGGCTTTGGATGCCGTGGTCGCGGCGATAGTCGGCGACCGCCCAGGCGCAAGGCGGGAAGGCGCCATGGTCATCGATGATGACGAAGCCGCCGGCGCTGACCTTTGGATAGAGATGGGTGAGCGTGTCCATGGTCGATTCATAGAGGTCGCCGTCAAGTCTGAGCACGGCGATATGCTGGATGGGCGCCAGAGGCAGGGTATCGCGGAACCAGCCTTCGAGAAACCGTACGCGCGCGAGATCGATATCGAGGCGGCGGAAATTCTCCCGCACCTGATCGGCCCCGACGCTGAGCTCCGGCATGCTGGAGAGATCGTAGCGCGCATCTTGGGGCAGCGACGGCTTCGGCAATCCCTGAAAGCTGTCGGCGAGCCAAACGAGCCGGCCGGTCTCGGCGAGACTATCGAGGACGGCGCGCGCGAATAGGCTGGCACCGCCTTGCCAGACACCCGCCTCGACGAAGTCGCCCGGCACGCTGTCTGCGCAGGCCTGTTCGACAAGTTGGCGGACATTGTCGAGCCTCGCCTCACCGATCATGGTGAGCGCGAACTGGTTGATCTTGTCACGATGCAAGTTGCCAACGCGCTTCGCTTGCTCGAGGCCCGAAAGGTCGGCCGTCATGGCCGGGAGGATGTTGAAGAGCTGCTCGTAGCTGTATTCGCGGGTACCGGCAAGGCAGTCCTGGAGATAGAAACAGCGCAGCTCCGTTTCGATCTGGGTCATGCCCAGCAGCACCGACTTCAAAAGTGTCAGATAGGCGTCGCGATAGTCGGCCATGGTGGGCAGGTCTCTATCCAAAAGCACTGGATGTTCGAGGTGATCTGGTTGTGTCGGAGAAAACATAACTGGCGTTCTTGCCCTTCGAAGGCGAATATAACGCTCGATTGGAATCCAGTGCCTTTCCCACAGGTCCGCAGGTGACCGCGGCGCCCTGAAAACGACAACGCCGACGGAGAGTCGTCGGCGTCGGTATCTGGTGGAGACGAGGAGGATCGAACTCCTCGACCTCCGCATTGCGAACGCGGCGCTCTCCCAGCTGAGCTACGTCCCCACAGGGGCGAAATTATAGCCGCAGACCCCCGGTGAGTAAACCGGGACGGCATTAGCTTATAGCTGCCGTCATCATCTCGGTGAATTGCGACGTCTAGCCGACGCCTGCGTCATGCGTGAACGCGGCCACAGCTTGATCCGCGCGCGCGTCGCCACCATGTAAGCTATCCGCACACCGCCGCGACAAGCCAACAGGCCAGGTATCCGATGAGCCATGTCATTGCGATGATCCAGCAGTACGGGCTGGGATTTGTGTTCCTGAACGTACTCGCGCTGCAGGCCGGATTGCCGGTTCCCGCGTATCCGACGCTGATCGTGGCCGGTGCCTATGCGGCGATCGGCGGCGATCCGCTTTGGGCGCTGGTCCTCGTAGGCATCGCGGCGGCGCTGATCGCGGACACCGGCTGGTATGTCGCCGGCCGCACGTTTCGGGTTGCGCATCCTGAACACGCTGTGCCGCGTATCGCTGTCGCAGGATTCCTGCGTTCGTCAGACGGAAACGATTTTCCAGCGCTTCGGACCCGCGTCGATGCTGTTCGCCAAGTTCGTGCCGGGCTTCGCCTCGGTCGCGACCGCATTGGCCGGCGCGCTGCGCCTGCGCTATTGGGTTTTCCTGCTGTTCGACGCCATAGGGGCAGGGCTCTGGGTCGAGCGTGGGTCTCGGCCTGGGTTACGTCTTCCGCGACGCGATCGGCGACGTGATGGACAAGCTGGCATCGCTGGGCAAGTACGGCTCGATGCTGGTTGTCTTCGCGTTTCGTCGCCTGGATCCTGCTCAAATGGTGGCGGCGCCGGCTGTTCATCCGGCAGCTGCGCATGGATCGCGTTTCGGTCGACGAGCTCCGCGGTCTGATCGATGCGAACAAGGTCAGCGCGATCGTCGATGTGCGCTCGCCGCTGACGCAGGCGGCGACCGGACGCATACCCGGTGCGCGGACGATCGACATCAAGAACATCGCCAAAGGGTTCGACGGCGTGGCCAAGGACGACGAAGTCATCGTGTATTGCGCCTGTCCGAACGAGGCGACGGCGGTCAAGATCGCGCAGCAGTTGAGAAAGCTCGGCTTCAAGCGGATTCGTCCGCTGCACGGCGGCATCGACGCCTGGATAGGCGCCGGCAACGAAGTCGAGCATTAGAGCTGCTGACGGCTCGGCACACTGGTGGCGCGCGTGCTAGATTTGCGCTTCGACGAGCGCGAGCGAGCATGAGCGAGGCGGGAGCTTCAAGACCCGAAGGGCCGTCGCCGAGCGATTGCCCGGAGGCCGACGCGTGAGCGCGGGCCGCTCGCGGCATCGCAAGGAGGCCGAGGCATGAGCAAGCAAGCGATCCATACCAGCAAGGCTCCGACGGCGCTGGGTCCGTATTCGCAGGCGATTCGCGCCGGCTACACGGTCTACCTTTCGGGCCAGATCGGTATCGATCCTCGCCAGCGGCGATCTGGTCAGAAGGCATCGAAGCGCAAACGCGGCAGGTGTTCGCCAATCTGCGCGCGGTCGCCGAAGCTGCCGGCGGTTCGCTCGACGATATCGTCAAGCTCACGATACTGATCGTCGACCTCGCCGACTTCGCGAAGGTGAACGACATCATGGCGAGCTGCTTCAACACGCCGTATCCGGCCCGCGCGACCTACCAGGTGGCGGCATTGCCCAAAGCGGCGCTGATCGAGGTCGAAGGCGTCCTCGAGCTGGGACGCATCGCCGAGCCGACGTGGCCGGGAGGGCGCTCGCAGATCCCGGACAAAGCCTGAACGAGTGGCCAGAAAAAAGGCGGCAGCGAAAGAGCCCCGGCCGGCAAATACGCTGCAGGACAAGCTCTCGCGCATAGGCATCGGGCGCGAGCAGGATCTGGTGCTGCACCTGCCGCTGCGCTACGAGGATCAGACCCACTTGTGCCCGCTGGCCGCGCTCAAGCCCGGACAGGCCTGGCAGGTCGAGGGCGTCGTCGCCAACACCGAGATTCAATATCGCGGCCGGCGCCAGCTCGTTTGCCTGCTCGAGGACGGCGCGGACCGCGGTAGCATCGCGTGACCAGCTCGTGCTGCGTTTTTTTCATTTCTATCCGAATCAGCAGAAGGCGCTTGCGCCGGGAAAGCGCGTACGCGCGTTCGGCGAAGTTCGCGACGGACATTTCGGCACTGGAAATGGTCCACCCGAGCTTTCAGGTCGTCGCACCGGGCACGCCGTTGCCGGACCGGCTGACGCCGGTCTACCCGACGACCGCGGGACTTTCGCAGGATGCGCTGCGCAAGCTCGTGCGTCGCGCGCTCCTCGCCGATCCCGCGTACCTGGGCGAGACGCTGCCGCCGTGGACGCGCGAGCCGCGCCGGCTCTGGGGCTTCGCGCAGGCGGTGCATTTTCTGCACGAGCCGCCGCCGGAAGCAGCCAACGCGACGGCGCAGGCGAGCGCTCGATCAACGCACGCATCCGGCCTGGACCCGCCTCAAGTTCGACGAGCTGCTGGCGCAGCAGCTCTCGCTCAAGATGCACCGCCGCGCCCGCGCCAAGCGCAAGGCGCCGCGATTGCCCGGCGACGGTTCGCTGACGCGCGAGCTGCTCGCGCGCCTGCCGTTCACGCTGACGCGGGCGCAGCAGCGCGTCGTCGCCGAGATCCGCCGCGATCTCGCGCGCGGCCGAGCCGATGCAGCGTCTGCTTCAGGGTGACGTCGGCAGCGGCAAGACGATCGTCGCCGCGCTGGCTGCGCTGCAGGCGATCGAGTCGGGCTATCAGGTCGCGTTCATGGCGCCGACCGAAATCCTCGCCGAGCAGCATTACCGGAAGCTCGCGGCGTGGCTCGACGGCCTGCCGCTGTCGATCGCCTGGCTTTCCGGCGGACTGCCGGCGAAAGACCGCAAGAAGGCGCTTGCGGCCATTGTCGGCGGCGAGGCGCAGCTCGCGATCGGCACGCATGCGCTGTTCCAGGAGGAGGTCGTGCTGCCGAAGCTGGGGCTCGCCATCGTCGACGAGCAGCATCGCTTCGGCGTCGCGCAAAGGCTCGCGCTGCGGCAGAAAGGTATCGGCGACGCGCACCAGCTGATGATGAGCGCGACCCCGATCCCGCGCACCCTGGCGATGAGCTTCTACGCCGATCTCGACGTGTCGGTGATCGACCAGATGCCGCCGGGCCGCACGCCGGTGACGACCAAGCTGGTGAGCCAGCGCCGGCGCGGCGAGATCGTCGAGCGCGTGCGCAAGATCGCCGCCGCCGGGCAGCAGGTGTACTGGGTCTGCCCGCTGATCGAGGAATCGGAAAAGCTCGAGCTGCAGACCGCGGTCGCGCTGCATGCCGAGCTGACCGGTGCGCTGAGCGAATTCAAGGTCGGCCTGTTGCATGGGCGGATGAAGCCTGCGGAAAAGGCGGCCGACGATGGATGGCTTCGTGCGCGGCGAAGTCGACGTGCTGGTCGCGACGACGGTGATCGAGGTCGGCGTCGATGTGCCGAATGCTTCGATGATGGTGATCGAGCACGCCGAGCGCTTCGGCCTCGCGCAGCTGCACCAGTTCCGCGGGCGCGTCGGCCGCGGCGCGGACGAGAGCGTTTGCGTGCTGCTTTTCGAGGAGCCGATGTCGGATGCTCGCGAAGGCGCGGCTCAAGGTCATCTACGAAAACCACGACGGCTTCGAGATCGCCCGGCAGGACTTGCTGATTCGCGGCCCGGGCGAGTTTCTGGGGCGCGCCAGTCCGGCGTGCCCTCTGCTGCGCTTTGCCGACCTGGAGCGCGACGTCGCGCTGATCGAGCGCGCCCGCGATGCCGCCGACGAGTTGTTGCGACGCGAACCGGCGGCCGCGCAGGCGCACCTCGAGCGCTGGCTTGGGCGGAAAGCAAGAGTTTTTCAAGGCATGAGCGCCGACGCCCGCGCCTGGCTCGCGCGTGGCAATGCGTATGCCCGCGACGGGCAGCCCGCCGCGGCAGCCGAAGCCTATCGCGAAGTCCTGCAGCGCGAGCCCGGTTGGCACGATGCGCGATTCAATCTCGGCTTGATGCAAAAGCAGCTTGGCGATCGCACAGCCGCGATCCGGGCCTTTCACGCCGCCTGGGTCGGGCGACCCGCTGCTGTTCGCGGCCGCGCGGCAATGCGTCGCCACGATCGCCGACTCGGTGCGGGCCGGCGATCGCGTACTGACGCACCGCTACCGGCGGATCTTGGCACCGCGGGCGCCCGATCTTGCGGTCAGCATCGTCATCTGCTCGATCGACGATGCCCGGCACGAGCGCGCCGTCGCGCTGTACCGCCGGCTCTTCGCCGCGGTGCGTCACGAGATCGTGTCGATCCGCAATGCGCGCTCGCTCGCCGAGGCTTACAACTGGGCGCTTCGGCACAGCGTCGCCGACGTCGTCGTTCTTTCGCACGACGACGTCGACGTTCTGGCGCCCGATTTTGCCGCGCGACTGTTCGAGCGCCTTCAGGCGTTCGACGTCGTCGGCGTCGCGGGCAGCACTCGCATGGACGGCCCGGCGATCGGCTGGAGCGGCCATCCGCACTTGCGCGGCTGGATCACGCATCGCGGCACGACAGCGCCAATGGCAGGTCGATGTGCTCGATCCGCGTCCGGTTGCCGGCGACATCGCGCTGCTCGATGGCGTCCTGCTCGCCGGCAAGCGCGAGGCCTTCCAGGCAGTCCCCTTCGACGCGGCGAACTTCGACGGCTTCCACCTGGCCGATCATCGACTGGTCGTATCGTGCCGCGCAGGCCGGATTCAAGCTCGGCGTCGCGGGCGACCTGCTGCTGGTCCACGCCTCCCGCGGCAATTACGACGCGACATGGCAGCGTTACGCCGACCGTTTTTGCCGCAAGCACGGTGCCGGCCGCTCGCCGCCGGCGCCGTCGTCTTTCTTCGGCGCGTCGCTCGACAACCCGGAACAGGTCCGCGCTTTTTTCGGGTATCTTGCCGAACTGTCTTCCTAAGCGGCGCATCCGGTACGGCACACGATAGCGTATTGCGATAAAATATCAGTCACTTGCGATCGATCACATGCCTCTCTACGCCCTTGGCCTGAACCATGCGACCGCGCCGGTCAAGGTGCGCGAGCAGGTTGCATTCCAGCCTGACACGCTGGGTGTCGCGCTGCGCGACCTGATCGCGCAGCCGAGCGTCAAGGAAGCGGCGATTCTGTCGACCTGCAACCGGACCGAGGTCTATTTCAGCGCCGCCGAAGCCGCGCCGGTCGAGCGCTGGCTGGAGAGCTTCCACCGGGTGCCCTCCGAGTCGCTCCATCCGTATGTCTACACGCTGGCGCAGGATCGCGCGGTCTCGCACGCCTTTCGCGTCGCCAGCGGGCTCGATTCGATGGTGCTCGGCGAGCCGCAGATTCTCGGCCAGATGAAGCAGGCGGTGCGCAGCGCCGAAGCGGCGGGCGCTCTGGGCCTGATCCTCAACCGCCTTTTCCAGCGCACGTTCGCGGTGGCGAAGGACGTGCGAAGCAACACCGACATCGGCAGCGCGTCGATTTCGATGGCCGCGGCGGCGGTCAAGCTCGCCGAGCGCATCTACCCGTCGCTCGCCGACCAGCACCTGCTGCTGATCGGCGCCGGCGAGATGATCGATCTCGCCGCCGCGCACTTCGCCGCCAGGCACCCGAAGTCGATCACCGTCGCCAACCGGACGCTCGAGCGCGGCGAGCAGCTGGCCGCGCGCTTCGGAGCCGCCGCGATCACGCTGAACGAGCTGCCCGAGCGCCTCGCCCAATTCGACATCGATCGTGACCTCGACGGCGAGCTCGTTGCCTATCCTGGGCAAAGGCCTGCTCGAGCGGGCGATCAAGTCGCGCCGCCATGCGCCGATGTTCATCGTCGATCTCGCGGTGCCGCGCGACGTCGAGCCCGAAGCCGCCGAGCTCGACGACGTTTTTCTCTACAGCGTCGACGACCTGGCCAACATCGTCAAGGACAACCTGCAGATCCGCGTCGACGCGCTGGCGCAGGCCGAGGCGATGATCGCCGAGCAGGCCCAAAGCTTTTTGCGCTGGCTGGATGGACGCAGCGTCATTCCGACGCTGACCGCGCTGCAGGGCCATCACGAGAGCCTGCGCGCGGCCGAGGTCGAGCGCGCACGCAAGCTCCTTGCCGGCGGCGCCGCGCCCGAGCAGGTGATCGAACAGCTCGCCCGCGGGCTCACCAACAAGTTCCTGCATGCGCCCGCGCAGGCGCTGACGCGCGCCGGCGACGCCGAGCGCACCCAGCTGCTGGCGATGCTGCATCACATCTACCAGCTGCCGGACGACGATTAGCTGGAATCCTCGCGGATTCTGCAAGACGTCGTCCCCGCGAAGGCGGGGACCCCGTGTCGTTCTATCGGAACACGCCGGATTCCCGCGTTCGCGGGAATGACGAATCAATGACCGATGTCGCAGCATCCGCACACAATTCGCGCGCGGATTCGTGCGTAACAAGTGAAACCCTCGCTCTCCACCAAGCTCAACCAGCTGACGGCGCGGCTGGAGGAATTGAACGGCCTGCTCGCGGCCGAGGACGTTACCCGCGACCTCGACCGCTACCGCGCGCTGTCGCGCGAGCATGCGGAAATTGCGCCGATCGTCGCGCTCTACCGCGATTGGCTGCAGGGCGAGCGCGACTTCGCGGCGGCGCAGGACATGCTGTCCGATCCGGAGATGAAGTCTTTCGGCGACGACGAGGCGAAAGCCGCGCGGGCGCGCATGGCCACGCTCGAAGACGAGCTGCAGCGCGCGCTGCTGCCGCGCGATGCTAACGACGAGCGCAACGTATTTCTGGAAATCCGCGCCGGCACCGGCGGCGACGAGTCGGCGTTGTTTGCCGGCGAGCTCTTTCGCATGTACGCGCGCTTCGCCGAGCGCAACAAATGGCAGGTCGAGCTGATTTCCGAAAGCCCGGGCGACATGGGCGGCTACAAGGAAGTGATCGCGCGCGTGGTCGGCCAGGGCGTTTATGCGAAGCTCAAATTCGAATCCGGCGGCCATCGCGTGCAGCGCGTGCCCGAGACCGAGGCGCAGGGACGCATCCATACCTCGGCGTGCACGGTCGCGGTGCTGCCCGAAGCCGACCCGGTCGCCGACATCACGATCAATCCGGCCGACGTCCGCATCGACACGTTCCGCGCGTCCGGCGCGGGCGGCCAGCACGTGAACAAGACCGACTCGGCGGTGCGCATCACCCATCTGCCGACGGGCATCGTCGTCGAATGCCAGGATGATCGCTCGCAGCATCGCAACCGCGCGCAGGCGATGGCGGTGCTGGCGTCGCGGCTGGTCGACCGCGAGCGGCAGGAGCGGCAGCAGAAGGAGGCGGCGACGCGCAAGAGCCTGATCGGCAGCGGCGATCGCTCCGAGCGCATCCGCACCTACAACTTTCCGCAGGGGCGGGTCACCGACCATCGCATCAACCTGACGCTCTACAAGATCGACCAGATCATGGACGGCGACCTGTTCGAGCTGACGCAGGCGCTGGCGCAGGAATTCCAGGCCGAGCAGCTCGCCGCCCTCGGCGGCGACGAGCGCCGGCGAGACGCGTGCGATGAAGCGCTTACCGCCGATGTGGCTCGAGACCTTGCGCCTCGAGCTGCGCGAGTTTACGCCGGACGACATCGGCGATCTGGTGCGGCTCGACAGCGACCCCCGTGTGCTGAAATACATCAACGGCGGCAAGCCGATGCCGAAGAGCGAGATCGACGCGGCGATGCGAAGCGTCACCCGCTACTACGCGCTCTATCCGGGGCTGGGCGTATGGCGCGCGTCGCTGCGCGGCAGCGGCAAGTTCATCGGCTGGTACTGCCTGAAGTACTGTCCGCCGACGACCGACGTCGAGGTCGGCTATCGCCTGCTGCACGCCCATTGGGGCCATGGCTATGCGACCGAAGGCGCGCGCGCATTGGTCGACTACGCGTTCGACGATCTCGGCGTCGGGCGCGTCATCGGCGTCACGCACCCTGGCAACAAGGCGTCGCAGCACGTGCTGCAGAAAGCGGGGCTGCGCGACCTGGGCTGGGGCCGTTACTACGACCGGCGGCTGCGCCTGTTTGCGTGCGAGCGCGCGGCGAGCGGGCAGCGCTAGTCGTTACCGGCGAAGCGCGGAGCGCGCGCAGCGCGCGCGAAGCCGCCGCGATACTTCCGGCCGCTACGGCTGGCCGTAGTTCTTGCGCCAGGTAGTCGACGATTTCCTTGGCGTCCGCATCGGCGATCGGCGCGCCGAATGCCTTGATCATCTTGGTGACCTCGGCGTCCCAGACCTGGCGATTCATAAACGGCGAATTGGCCTGAATGTAATCGAGGCTGTGGCACGAGCCGCAATTGGCCTCGACCTTGCCGCGACCCGGGCCGTCCTTGAGATCCAGGTGGCGCTCCTGTGCGAAGACGATGCCTGCCGCCAGCGCCGCGGCCACGGTGAGCGTAAGCGTCACCGCCAGTGGTAAATCTTTCATTGAACGCCCCCTAAACGACGTTCACGGCGATCCGCTGCACCACGTTGTGGTGGTAGCCGGCCGGGATTGAGGATCAGCTCCATCGTCTGCGTGGCGCCGGCGCGATTGGTCGCGCGCGCCATGACGGTCAGCGCGCCACGCTCGGTCGGGATAAGCGTCTGGCTGAAGCCGCGAAACGAGAAGCGGCCGTAGTCGGTGCCCAGAGTTGCGCTTCGCCACGATCTGCCCGCCGTCGGCTGATACCTCGACGTCCGCGATGCCGCGGCCCCCATCCCAGGCGATGCCCTTCACTTCGAACGCGCGGCCGACGGGAACCTGCTGACCCGCATCGATGTTGGTGATCAGCGAATTGACGACCATTTCCGTGATTGGGCTCATTCACGTCGGTCATCTGCGACGTGAAATGATCGATCAGCGGAAACTTGCCGAGCGGAATGCGATATGCCGCCTTGACCCAGAAATTGTCGAACGGCTTGCTGATCGCATTGATCGAGACGATGTGCTTCATCCAGTAGGTCCCGGTCCAGCCGGGCACTACAATGCGCGCCGGGAAGCCGTTCCAATGCGGCAAGGGCTCGCCGTTCATCTCGTAGGCAACGAGCGTGTTCTCGTCGAGCGCCTTCCACACCGGGATCGACTTCTGGAAGTCGGGCGTGGCCGGCATGATCGGGCCGTCCGCGCCATTCAGGGCGATTTCGAGCGCCTCTTTTTTCAACCCGGCTTTGGCCAGGATATCCTTCAGGCGCGCGCCTTTCCAGCGCGCATTGCCCATCGCGCCCACGCCCCATTCCACGCCGGCGACGTGCGGCTCGAACAAGCCGCGACGATTGCCCGAGCATTGATTGACAGCGGCGATCTCGACCGCGGGGAAATCGCGCTTGAGTTGATCGAAA
Source organism: uncultured beta proteobacterium (assembly GCA_963828595.1). Classification (GTDB taxonomy): domain Bacteria; phylum Pseudomonadota; class Gammaproteobacteria; order Burkholderiales; family Casimicrobiaceae; genus PALSA-1003. The sequence goes on along the minus strand of CAWHEN010000007.1, from coordinate 150,290 downwards.
TTGAGCTCGAAGGGAGTGGCTGCCGCTTCGCCCCCTATCTTGAGAGTCCACTTGTCGGCCGCGATCTCGGGAGGAATACCCGCCAGGTGATAGCGCACGAAAAACGCGCGATTCGGCGTGAACTCCTCGGAGAAATACGAGAGCGGTGTTTCGTAATTCGGCGGGCGCCAGCTCCGCTTGATCAGCGGCAGCTTGCCCGCAATCGCTTCGAGATCACCCGAGGCGACCGCGCCTGCCGGCAATGGGGCAAGCCCGGGCGGGTTGGGGACCGCGGCGTGCGCGTGGCTCGCAAGCCACGAGCCGCCGGTCGCGAGAACCAGTCCACCGGTCACCTTGAGAATATCGCGTCGTGACGGCATGGCTCCTCCAGCGGGATGTTCGCGTCAGTGCCCGTTCGTTGACGGCCTGGCGGGCTGCCGACATTATGCGCATCCGCGCCGGCTGTCGCAAGACGCGCGGCGCGACGAGCCGATGAGCACGCCCTTCACCGTTTCCCGCGCGCTGTCGCGAGCGGCCTCGTCCCTTTCGAGGCGAAGCTGCTGCTCGGGCACGTGCTGGGCCGCGACCGCGCCTGGCTCGCGGCGCATGCCGACGAAACCGTGACACGCCGAGCAGGCGAAGACCTTCGATGCGCTCGCGCGCCGCCGCCGCGACGGCGAGCCGGTCGCCTATCTGATCGGACGGCGCGAATTCTATGGGCTCGATCTGGAGATCACGCCCGATGTCCTGATCCCGCGTCCCGAGACCGAATTGCTGGTCGAGCTCGCGCTGGCTCGGCTGGCGCGACGATCGCGAGACGCGTGTTCTCGACCTCGGCACCGGATCGGGTGCGGTGGCGCTGGCGATCGCCGCCGCGCGGCGCAAGGCGCGCGTCGTCGGCACCGACATTTCGACTCCGGCGCTCGCGCTGGCGGCGCGCAATGCCGAGCGACTTGGCATCGGCAATGTCTCGTTCTCGAGTCCGACTGGTTCGCCGCATTGGCGCAGCGAGCGCTTCGATCTCATCGCCGGCAACCCGCCTTATGTCGCCGCCGGCGATCCGCATCTCACCGAAGGCGATCTGCGTCACGAGCCGCCGCAGGCGCTGACGCCCGGAGGCGACGGCTTGAACGCGATACGCGCGATTGTCGCAGCGGCGCCGGCGCATCTCGCGAGCCGGCGGTTGGTTGCTGCTCGAGCACGGCCACGACCAGGCCGACGCGGTCGGCGAGTTGTTCCGCGACGCCGGTTTTGCCGACGTCGGCGCGGCGCGCGATCTCGCCGGCATACTGCGTGTCAGCTACGGACGAATCTGATCGTAGGCGCCGCTAATTCGATGGCAGCGGCGGCGCGACGCCGTATTTGTCGGCCCATGGCTGCAACGCCGGCAGGATCGCCGGATAGAGGGCGACGCCGTTAGCGACCGCCTCGCGATAGCGCTGCAAGCCGCGCTCGCCCGGAAGCCGGACGCGCTCGCCGCTCGAGTCGCGGACGGCTCGCATGCGCGGCGTCGGCCAGATGATCCATTTGCCGCTTGAAGGCGGCGAGGCCGCCGAATGCTTCCGGATCCAGCACCTGGATGAACACCGATGCGCCCCAGCCTTCGGCCGGGTCGGCGCGGCCGTGTCCGGCGAGTCCACCGGTCATCGCCTCGATCAAGAGGCCGAGCCCGAATCCCTTGTGACCCGCATCCAGTCCGCCGAGCGGCAACAACGCGCCTTTCGGTTCGGTGAAAAGCGCAGCGGGATCGCTGGTCGCGCGGCCCTCGTGATCGATCAGCCAGGGTCCCGGCAATGTCTTGCCCGCATCCTTTTGCTGCTTGGCATATCCCATGCTGGTGATCGACATCGAAACGTCGATCAACATCGGATCGCCCGACGTCGGCAGTCCGGCGGCGAGCGGATTCGGCGTGATGAACGGCGTCGTGCCGCCGTGCGGCACGACGGCGGCCACCGTCGGGTCCGAGCATTCGATGATCACCGCCAGGCCCTGGTCGGTCGCGCGCTTGAGATACGCGGCGAGGCAGGCGATGTGATGCGAGCGCCGGATGACCACGGTGCCGGTGCCGCACTCGCGCGCCATCGCCGCGGCGCGCTCGAGCCCGCGCAGCGTGAGCCACGGTCCGGGCAGACGTGCGCCGTCCCAGGTTTCCGCGGCGGAGCGCCGACTTATCACCTTCGGCTCGCCCGATTTCGCCATCGCGCCCTTGTCGATCTCGGACAGATAAGGCGCGAGCAGTGCCAGCCCGTGCGTCGTGTGTCCGAGCAGGTCGGCGTCGAGAAGAATGTCGGCGACGTCGCGGCCGATGTCGGCGCGAACGCCCGCACGATCGAGCAGTGCGCGGGCGAAAGCGCGCAGATCTTCGGCGCGAAAGCGCGTCGCTTGCTGTGCGGTGGTATCCATGCGGGAATTGGCGAAAAGCGAGGTTGACGGCGCGGGGGCAATCGACGACGATTCTAACCCATCGTTTCAATCCCTCTCCCCGACGTGGCTGCCTCGACGCTGACGATCAGCATCGTCACGTATCGCCCTGACCTCGCGCTGCTCGACCGGACGCTGCACACGCTCGCCGCCTCGATGGCCGCGGCGCGCGAGCAGGGCCTGCTGCGCGTGGCTAACGTCGCGCTGATCGACAACAGCGAGGAGCGCGACATCGCCGCGATGGTGATCAAGCTCGCGCAGGAGAATTTTCGCGATTCCGACTTCACGATGAGCTATCTGCACGGCCACGCCAACATCGGCTACGGCGCGGCGCACAACCTGGTCATGCACGGCGGCAACACCCATTTCCATCTGGTGCTCAACCCGGACGTCGAGCTCGACGTCGACGCCTTGCCGCAGGCGCTGCGCTATTTCGAGGCGAACCCGGAAGTCGGCGTCATCGCGCCTGCCGTCACCGACGCGAACAGGAAGCGCGAATATCTGTGCAAGCGCTATCCGAGTGTAGCCGACCTCGCCTTGCGCGGGCTGGCGCCGACATGGTTGCGGCCGCTGTTTCGCCGGCGGCTCGATCGCTACGAAATGCGCGACCTGATCGACGATAGACGCGCACCGAGGTCGTGTCGCCGGTGCCGGTGATGAGCGGCTCGTGCATGCTGCTGCGGCGCAAGGCGATCGAGGCCACCGGCGGCTTCGATCCGGGCTTTTTCCTCTACTTCGAAGACTTCGACTGGAGCGTGCGGCTTAATCGCGTTACGCGAAGCGTGTACCTGCCCAGCGTTCGCGTCGTCCATCACGGCGGCGGCGCGGCACGCAAGGGCTGGCGCCACATCGCGTACTTCGTTCGCAGCGCCGTGCGCTTTTTCAACAAGAACGGCTGGCGCTGGTGGTGAGCTCGACGCCGGCACCCACATTGCCCTATCCGGGCCGGCTGCTGGTCACCGGCGCCGACGGGTTCATCGGGCGCGCGCTGTGCGCGCGATTGGCCGCCGACGCAGGTCCCGCACGTCGGCGCGGTGCGCGCGCTTGCCACCGGGCGGGACGACCTCGCGCGACTGTATCGCGCTGGGCGATTTTGCCGCGGCCGACTGGACATCGGTACTGCGCGGCGTCGACGCCATCGTGCATCTGGCTGGACGCGCGCACGTGCGACTGCCCAGCGACGCGAGCGATCCGACGCCGTTCGTCGTCGCCAACGTGCACGTGACGCGCCGTCTGCTCGATGCCGCAGTGCAAGCCGGCGTGCGGCGCGTCGTGCTCGCGAGCACGATCAAGGTCTACGGCGAAGCCACGCTTCCCGGGCAAGCCGTTTCGCGCCGGAGATCCCGCGGCGCCGCAGGACGCGTATGCGCACAGCAAGGCCGGCGCCGAGACGGTGCTGTGGCAGGCCTGCCGCGACGGAGCGATCGAAGGCGTCGTGTTGCGCCTGCCGCTGACCTACGGTCCCGGCGTCAAGGGCAATTTCGCGCGACTCCTCGACGCGATCGCCGCCGAGCGCCGGCTGCCGCTTGCCGGCATCGACAACCGCCGCACCCTGCTCTACGTCGGCAACGCCGTCAGCGCGATCGAGTCGGCGCTGGCGACGCCGGCGCTCGCCGGCGAGACGCTTCCGGTCGCCGATGCCGAAAGCGTGTCGACCAGCGAGCTTGTCTTGCGTCTCGCGCGCGAGCTCGGCGTCGCGCCTCGCCTGTTCCACGTGCCTGCTCCGCTGATGCGCGCAGGCGGCATGCTGCTGGGCAGGCGCGCGAGCCGTTGCGCGCCTGCTCGGCACGCTGGAGGTCGATGCGGAGCGCTTCCGCGAGCTTGCGCGCTGGATGCCGCCGTTCACCGTCGACGAAGGCCTCGCCGCGACCGCGGCGTGGTGGAAGCTGCGACACAGCCTCTAGCGCGGAAGCTGCGCGTGCGCCGCGGCTATAATCGACTCCTTTCAAGTCATGAGGTCACCATGACCACTCGCACCGGAGGCCGCCGCGCCGAAGAGCTTCGCCCTTTGTCGATCGCGCGCCACTACAGCCGGCATGCCGAAGGCTCTGCGCTGATCGAATGCGGCGAGACGCGCGTGCTTTGCACTGCGTCGGTCGAGGAGACGGTGCCGCAGTTTCTCAAGGGCAAAGGCCAGGGCTGGCTGACGGCGGAATACGGCATGCTGCCGCGCGCGACCAACACGCGCACGCGGCGCGAGGCCGCCGAAGGCAAGCAGTCGGGACGCACGCAGGAAATTCAGCGCCTGATCGGCCGCAGCCTCCGCGCGATCGCCGACTTGTCGCAGCTGGGCGAGCGCACGATCCGCATCGATTGCGACGTGTTCCAGGCCGACGGCGGCACGCGCTGCGCGTCGATCACCGGCGCCTGCGTCGCGCTTTACGACGCGGTGGCGTGGTGCAAGGCGCAGGGCCTCTTGACCGGCTCGCCGCTGAAGGATTTTGTCGCCGCGGTGTCGGTCGGCATCGTCGCCGGCGTGCCGATGCTCGATCTCGACTACGCCGAGGATTCGGGCTGCGACACCGACATGAACATCGTGATGACCGGCGCCGGCGGCTTTGTCGAAATCCAGGGAACGGCGGAGGGCGCGCCGTTTTCGCGCGCGGAAATGGCGACGCTGGTCGCGCTGGGCGAGGGTGGCGTCACCAGGCTGATCGCCGCGCAAAAGCTTTCGCTCGGCATCGGCTGAAGCCTCTGCTGTCGATGAACACCGACGGTCCGCACGTGAGCGAATTCTCGCGCCTGGTCATCGCATCGAACAATCCAGGCAAGCTCACCGAGTTCCGGCGCCTGCTGGCGCCGCTGGGCATCGAGACGATCGCGCAGGCCGAGCTCGGCATTGCCGAAGCCGACGAGCCCCACGCGAGCTTCGTCGAAAACGCGCTGGCCAAGGCGCGTCACGCGAGCCGCCGGGCCGGGCTGCCCGCGCTCGCCGACGATTCCGGCATCTGCGTCGAGGCGCTGCGCGGAGCGCCCGGCGTGCAATCGGCGCGCTACGCCGGCGAGCCGCGCTCGGACCGGCGCAACAACGCCAAGCTGATCGCCGATCTCGACGGCGTTGCCGACCGGCGCGCGCACTACTACTGCATGCTCGCGCTGATGCGTCACGGCGACGATCCCGAGCCGGTGCTGGTCGAAGGCCGCTGGGACGGCACGATCATCGACTCGCCGCGCGGCGAGGGCGGCTTCGGCTACGATCCGCATTTTCTCGACCCGGCTCACCGGCATGACCGGTGCCGAACTGCCGCTGGCGCGGAAGAACGAGCTGTCGCATCGCGGCAAGGCGATGCGGGCGCTGCTCGATCGGCTGCGCAGCGTCGCCTAGATGCCGTCGAGCGATCGTGAATTCCGCCACCGGTCTGTCGCTGCAGGCGCCGCATTTCGCCGCACTCCCGCCGCTCGCGCTGTACGTCCACATCCCCTGGTGCCTGAAGAAGTGCCCGTATTGCGATTTCAATTCGCACGAGCGGCGCGGGTGAAATTCCCGAATCGCGCTATGTCGATGCGCTGCTCGCCGATCTCGAGTTCGCGCTGCCTTCGATCTGGGGGCGCCGCGTGCACACCGTTTTTTTTGGCGGCGGCACGCCCAGCCTGTTCGCTCCGGAATCGATCGACCGGATACTGGCCGGCGTGCGCGCGCGCGTCCCGCTGGCGCCGGACGCCGAAATCACGCTCGAGGCCAACCCGGGCACGTTCGAGCGGGCACGCTTTGCCGGCTTCAAGGCGGCAGGCATCAACCGGCTGTCGGTCGGCGTGCAGAGCTTCGAGCCGAGATTCCTCCATGCGCTCGGCCGCGTGCACGACGCCGGACGAAGCGCGTGCGGCGGCGGCGGCGGCGATCGAGATTTTCGGCAACGTCAATCTCGACCTGATGTACGCGCTTCCCGGACAGACGCTGGCCGACGCGAAGAGCGATCTCGCCGAGGCGTTGCGCTTTTCGCCGCCGCACCTGTCGTTCTACCATTTGACGATCGAGCCGAACACGCTTTTCCATCGCTATCCGCCGGCGCTTGCCGGACGACGAGACGGCCGCGGACATCGAGGATGCGATCGCGGCAGCGCTCGGCGCCGCCGGCTACCTGCACTACGAAACGTCGGCCTACGCCAGGCCGGGTCACGAATGCCGGCACAACGTCAATTACTGGCGCTTCGGCGATTATCTGGGCATCGGCGCCGGCGCCCATTCCAAGCTGTCGTTTCCAGCAGCGCATCGTGCGCCAGGTCCGGCACAAGCAGCCGCAGCAGTATATCGAGGAAGCCGAGCGCGGATCGCCGCTCGCTCGAGGATCGCACCGTCGAGCGCAACGAGATCGGCTTCGAGTTCATGCTCAATGCGCTGCGGCTGACCGAGGGCGTTCCGGTCGCGCTATTCGCCGAGCGCACCGGATTCCCGCTGACGCTCGTGCAAAAGCCATTGGACGAGGCCGAGCGACGCGGGCTCGATAGCACGCGATCACCAGCACATTCGGCCGACGCCGCTGGGCCAGCGTTTTCTCAACGACCTCCAGGCGATTTTCCTGCCGGCCGCGCCACCGCGCCGCCGAAGCCGCAGCCGGCCCGGTCAAGCTCGTGCGCGCCAAACCATGATGCCCGAGCCGTATGCGCTGACGCTCGCCGGAGCGATCGACGCGCTTTCCAGCCGCGCGCTTTCCTGCACGGCACTCACGCAGTCGCTGCTCGATCGCATCGACGCCACCGACGCCAACGTCCAGGCATGGGCATGGCTCGATCGCGAGCAGGCGCTCGCCGCGGCGCGCGCGCTGGACGCGCGGCGCACCTCGGGCGGCGGGTCGACGCTCGAAGGCGTCCCGATCGGCGTCAAGGACATCGTCGCCACCGCCGGCATGCCGACGCAGATGGGATCGCCGATTTACGCCGGTGCGATACCCGCGCGCGACGCCGAATGCATCGCCCGCCTCCACCGTGCGGACGGCATGGTCATGGGCAAGACGGTGACGACCGAATTCGCGTTCATGCAACCGGGCAAGACGCGGAATCCGTGGCATGCCGCCTGCACGCCGGGCGGCTCCTCGTCGGGTTCGGCGGCGGCGGTCGCGCTCGGCCAGGTGCCCGCCGCAATAGGCACGCAGACCAACGGCTCAGTAATCCGGCCGGCGGCATACTGCGGCATCGTTGGATTCAAGCCGGGCAAAGACCTGCTGCCATTCGCCGGCGTCCATCGCTTCAGCCCGACGCTGGATACGCTGGGCGTTTTCGCGCGCACGGTCGCCGATTGCGCGTTGCTCGCCGGCGTGCTCGCCGGCGAGGGCGCGATCGCGCCGGCCGATGACTGCGTTGTACGCGCCGCCGGCGCTGGCCTGCCTGCCGGAATTTCCGTGGGTCGCCATCAGCAGCGAGCAACGCGAAGCCCTCGATACCGCCGCGAAGGCGCTTCGCAATGCCGGCGCGCGCGTCACCACGCTCGCACTGCCGCCGGCGTGCCGCGACGCGCCGACGCAGCTGCGCCGGATCATGCTGCACGAGGCGGTGCGAGAGCTCGGAGCGTCGCAGGATCGCGAGCGAGGCAGAATGTCGGCCAAGCTCAACGCGGCGCTCGACGAAGGCCGCGCGATCGGCGAGTTCGCCTATGGCGATGCGATGGTGAGGCGCACCGAGATCATCGCCGCACTGACCGACTGGCTCGCCGGATTCGACGCCGTGCTGACGCCGCCGGCACCCGGCCCGGCGCCGCAAGACCTGACCCAGACTGGCGATCCTGCCTGCTGCTCGCTGTGGTCGCTCGCGGGCTTTCCCGCGCTGACCCTGCCGATCGCGCTTGCACCGAACGGGCTGCCGCTGGGCATGCAGCTGGCCGCGCCGGCACGGCACGACCAGAGGCTCGTTGCGGTCGGAAAGTGGTGCGAGCTGCGCCTGCCTTTTCACGGACTGGTTTGAGCCAGGACGACGCAGACGATGACGCTGTCGCGCCGCGATCTCGAGGAAGGCCGCATGCGCGCGGTGTATGTCGAGGCGCTCGATCCGCATCGGGCACTTTCCGATGACGCGCTCGCCGCATCGCTGGCGGCGGCGCTGGCGCGGCGGCCAGCGCATGCCGACTGGTGGGTGTTCGCCTACGGCTCGCTGTTGTGGAATCCGCTGTTTCCGTTTGTCGAAGCACGCCCGGCGACCTTGCGCGGCAAGCATCGCCGTTTTTGTCTGTGGTCGCTGGCATCGCGCGGCACGACCAAATCGCCGGGACTGGTGCTGGGGCTCGATCAGGGCGGAACATGCCACGGCGTCGTCTATCGGCTGCCGGCGGAATGCGCACACGCGGAGCTTGCGCTCCTATGGCGGCGCGAGATGGTCGTCGGCGCCTATCATCCGCGGTGGCTGCGCGTGCGCGCTGGCACGCATGCACTGACCGCGCTGGCCTTCGTCGTCGATCGCAGGCATCCGCAATACGCGGGCAAGCTGGCGCTGGCGAGGCAGGCGGAGGTTCTATCCCGTGCGGCAGGGGCTTTCGGCTCGTCGGCCGATTATCTCGAGCGCGCGCGCGTGTCGCTGATCACGCACGGCATCGTCGATCCTTATCTGGAAGCGCTCGCGCTGCGGGTCGCCGCCCGGCGAAAGCGATCGGCGCTTGCAGCCGCACCGGGTACGGCACCTATAAGGCCCCCTCGTCAGCGACGTACGAAGGGCAGATAGTTCGCCCTCGGTGGCCGGCGCTGATTCGCGGGCGTTCGCATCCCGCGCACTTCGTGCGCGGGTCCCTGCTCACTGCTCACAGCGCCACGTGCCTCCCGCCGTCGACGTTGATCGTCTCGCCGGTGACGTAGGTCGCCTCGAACAACAGGAAATGCACGGCCTTGGCGATGTCGTCGGGCGTGCCCTCGCGCTTGAGCGGCGTGTTCGAAATGATCCGCTGCCGCGATAGCTCGTCGAACGATTCGTCGTCGGGCCACAGGATCGGGCCGGGCGCCACGGCATTGACACGCACTTCGGGCGCCAGCTCGCGCGCCAGCGAGCGCGTCAATCCGACCAGTCCGGCTTTGGCGACGCTGTAGACGACGTAGTTCTTCAGCGGGCGCTCGGCATGGATATCGGTGATGTTGACGATCGCACCTTGCGTCTTCTTCAGCGCCGGCGCCGCGGCCTGCGCGATGAAAAGCGGTGCGCGCAGATTGGTCCCGATCAGATCGTCCCAATTCTCACCGGTGATCTCGCCCACCGGGGTCGGGAAGAACGACGATGCATTGTTGATCAGCGCGTCGAGCTTGCCGAACGTCTGCACCGTCTGGTCGATCAGCGACTGCAGCTTGCCGAGATCGAGCAGGTCGGCCTGGATCAGCGCGACCGAGTCCTTGCGCTGGTGATTGAGCTCGGCCTGCAGCAGCCGCGCTTCTCCGGCCGATTCGCGATAATGGAGCATCAGCCGAGCACCGGCGGCATGCAGGCGCCGGCAAGTCGCCGCGCCGACGCGTTTGGCACCACCCGTGATCAAGACCACTTTGCCCTGCACGCGGCGCTCCGGCTACACTGGCTCGAATCGTCCAATCTAACACATCGATGTCCACCGCTCCACACGGCGATGACACTGCCGGATTGCCGCCGCCTTCGCTCGAAGCGCGCGTGCACGGCGAGCAGGTCTTGGCGCACATTACGGCGGCAATCGACGAGGCCGGCGGCTGGATCTCATTTGCCGACTACATGGGCACGGTGCTGTATGCGCCGGGACTCGGTTATTACTCGGCCGGCGCGCGCAAGTTCGGCGCCGCCGGCGATTTCGTCACCGCACCGGAACTGACACCACTGTTTGGCGCCGCGCTGACCGCGCCGGCTGCCGATGTAATCGACCGACTGCCGGACGGCGATCTGATCGAGCTGGGACCGGGCACCGGTCGGCTCGCCGCCGATCTGCTGAATGCGCTGGCGGCGAAGGAGCGCCTGCCGCGGCGTTATCGCCTGCTCGAAGTGAGCGCCGATCTCGCGGCGCGGCAGCGCGACTGTCTGCGCGAGCGGGCGCCGGCCCTGTTGCCGCGCGTCGACTGGATTGAGATTCTTCCGCCGCGCTGGCGCGGACTGATGATCGCCAACGAGGTGCTCGATGCCGTGCCGCCGCACCTGATTGCGCGGCAGCGCGGTGCGTGGTTCGAGCGCGGCGTCAGCCTTGTCGGCGGTCGACTTGCGCTCGCTGACCGGCCGCTGACGCAGGGTGCGCTGCGCGATGCCGCCAGCGCCGCATTCCCGCCCGAAGGCGACTATGTCAGCGAGATCAATCCAGCGGCGCAAGCGTTGATCCGCAGCCTCTCAGAGCGTTGCGACGCCGGCGTGCTGCTGATCATCGACTACGGGTTTCCCGCCGCCGAGTATTATCATCCGCAACGCGCGAGCGGCACGCTGGTCGCGCATTACCGTCATCGCGCCGTGCATGACCCGCTGTTCATGCCTGGTCTGTGCGACGTTTCGGCGCATGTCGACTTCAGCGCAATCGCGCGAGCCGGCGTCGCCGGCGGGATGACGGTCGGCGGTTATGCGACGCAGGCGCGCTTCCTGATCAATTGCGGGATTCTCGATGCGCTGGCTGCCTGCGGCGATCCGCAGACCTCGGCGTATCTGCGCCAGGCGGCTGCGGTGCAGAAGCTTCTGTCGCCGGCGGAGATGGGCGAGCTGTTCAAGGTGCTCGCATTGGTCCGGGGTGTCGATGGAGAGCTCGTTGGCTTCAGCGACGGCGACCAGGGTCATCGCCTTTAAGCGACGCCGCGAAAACGTCTCGTCGTTCCGGCGAAGGCCGGAACCCAAGTTGCGCTGTCGCTTTGCCGGTATCGCTGATTGGGCCCGGGCTGCGCCGGGGCGATGTCGCTATGCGGCTCGCCGTTCGGCCTGCGCAACCGCGAGCTTCGAGCGCGCATCGCGCAGCGCCGTGCGCAAGCCTTCCTCGATGACCGGGTGATAGAACGGCATATCGAGCATCTGTTGCACGGTGAGCTTCATCTGCAGCGCCCACGCCAGCAGGTGGCCGATGTGCTCGGCATCGGGACCGAGCATCTCCGCGCCGACGAAAGCGCCGTCCTCGATCGCGACATAGACGTGCAGCAGTCCTTTGTTGCGCAGCATGACGCGCGAGCGGCCCTGGTTGTGGAACGAGACTTCACCCACGACGTGCGGCACCGGTTGCGCCTCGCGCCAGCCGCCGCCGACGATTGCGATCTCCGGATCGGTGAAGACGATGGCGATGGCAGCGCGACGCAGGCCGGGCCGCACGTCGGGATAGTGCGCCGCGTTTTCGCCGGCGATGCGGCCCTCGTCGGCAGCCTCGTGCAGCAGCGGCAGCTCGTTGTTGACGTCGCCGGCGATGAATATCGACGATCGTCCGCATTGCAGGGTCCGGCGGTTGAACAGCGGCACGCCGTGGGCGTCGAATGCGAGCGACGTCCGGTCGAGTCCCAGCCCTGACAGGTTCGGCCGCCGTCCGGTGGCGGCGAGCAGATAATCGAAGTTCTCGGCGACAGTGCCGCCGTCGGGCGCGCGGTGCTTGACTTCGATCAGATCGCCGTGGCGTGCCACTTCGGCGTGCGCGTTCGTATCAAGGTAGAACTCGGCGCCGAACATTCGGCGCGCCAACTCGAGCAGCGCCGGATCGGACAGCGGACCCACGCCGCCGCCGCGACCGAAAACTTTCACGCGCACGCCCAGACGGTGCAGCGCCTGGCCGATTTCGAGTCCGATCACGCCGGGCCCGAAGACCGCGACGCTTTCCGGCAGCGTCGACCATTGAAACACGTCGTCGTTGACGATCATCCGATCGCCGAGCGCATCCCATGCGGCAGGATGCGCGGGCGACGATCCGGTGGCGATGACGATGCGCGGCGCGCGAATGGTCAGCGCGTCGCCGACCTGCAGCGTGTGGTCGTCGATAAACCTGGCGTGGCCGCGAATCTTGTCGGCCGCCGGAAACGCTTCGATGTCGTCGACGACGAATCCGGCGAAACGGTCCCGCTCGCCCTTGACGCGATCCATCACCGCCTTGCCGTCGATGGAGATGGGGCCCGCCGGCCGGATGCCGAACGCGGGCAAGCGCGAGAAAGCGTGCGCGGCTTCCGCCGCCGCGATCAGCAGCTTGCTCGGCATGCATCCGACGCGCGCGCAGGTCGTGCCGTAGGGACCGCCCTCGATCAGCAGCGCGCGCTGTCCAGCCGCCTTGACGGTCCGGTACGCGGCCATCCCGGCGGTGCCCGCGCCGATGATAGCGACGTCGGTGTCCAGGATCTCCATGTGCACGTCTCCTCGCCGACCAAGCGTCGGCTGACAGCGCTAGGCCCTAGCTTACGCCGCCCGCTTCAGATGGCGCTCGAGGTCCTCGGCGTTGCCGATCAGCCGTCCATTGATAAAGACCTGCGGCACCGTTTGCGCGCCGGTGATCGCGCCGATGACCTTGGTGCGGACCGCGTGGTCGAGCGGAACCTCGGCATATGCGATGCCGGCCTCGGTCAGCAGCCGCTTCGCCTTGGCGCAGAACGAGCAGCCTTCACGCGTCAGAATCGCCACCTGATCGGGCCTTTTCGCCCTCGGGTTCAGGTAGGCGAGCATGGTATCGGCATCCGAGACGACGAACGGGTCGCCCGGCTCGTCCGGCTCGATGAACATCTTCTCGATCAAGCCGTCACGCACCAGCATCGAGTAGCGCCACGAGCGCTGGCCGAAGTTGAGCTCGCTCTTGTCGACCAGAAGGCCCATTTTGCGCGTGAATTCGCCGTTGCCGTCGGGCAGCAGCGTCACATTGGCTGCCTCCTGGTCTTTCGCCCATGCTTCCATGACGAACGGATCGTTGACCGAGACGCACACGATAGCGTCGATCCCGGCGGCCTTGAATGCCGGCGCGAGCTCGTTGTAGCGGGGCAGATGGGTCGACGAGCAGGTCGGCGTGAAGGCGCCCGGGCAACGAAAACACGACGGCATTCTTGTTCGCGAACAGATCGGCGCTGGTGACCGTGGCCCATTCGCCGTTGCGGCGGACGCGCAGTGAAACGTCGGGCACACGCTGGCCCTCTCGGTTCGGGAATCGATGGCTGGTGTCGGACATGGTGTTTGCTCTCTTCAGTTTGGTCGATTGACGTCCGCTATGATCGCCGAGCCAAGGCGATAGTTCAATTTTATTTATTCGATGATATCGATAGCTCTAGGCTATCGATGATCGCGCTGCGGGCGTCTTGAACGCGCGGCGCGACGCCCGGCGGAGACAGACCCGCTAGTCGGCGCTCCTGCGCAGGCGCACGATGTTTTCCGGCGACGCCCCATGCTGCCGCGACTGCAGCGAGGCCAGGAGCTCGCCGACGACGCCGGGCTCGATCGGCTTGACCAGATGGTGGTCGCAGCCGGCCTGGCTCGAGCGCGAGCGATGCTCTTCCTGTCCGTAGCCGGAGACCGCGACGATGACGATCGAGCTGTTGTCCGGATCGGCGCGTACCCGCTGCGCGACCTGGAAGCCGTCCATGCCGGGCAGGCCGAGGTCGAGCAAAATGACGTCCGGTCGCGCGGTGCGCACCGCTTCCAGCGCCTGCGGTCCGTCATAAGCGGTGCGAACGTCGTAGCCTTCCATTGTGAGCAGCATCGCCATGCTGTCGGTCGCGTCGCGGTTGTCGTCGACGATGAGGATCGCGAACTCGCCGGGGCTCGACGCGGTGTAGCGCTCCGCCGCGCGGCGTCCGGCCGCGACGCGCTGATCAACAGGCATCGCCGGCAGGCGCACGGTGAATTCGCTGCCGAGATTCTTGCCGGCGCTGAATGCCGACACGCTTCCACCCTGCATCTTGACCAGCCGCTCGACCAGCGTCAGCCCGATGCCAAGACCGCCCTGCGAGCGGTCCAGCGTCTGTTCGACCTGGGTGAAAAGCTCGAAGATCGTTGGCAGCGCCGAAGCCGGGATGCCGATGCCCGAATCGCGGACGCGGAAGACGACTTCGGCGCCTTCCTGCTCGGCGGTCAGCGCGATTCGTCCCTTGCGATCGGTGTACTTGGCCGCGTTGTTCAGCAGGTTCGCCAGCACCTGCGACAGTCGCGCGAAATCGCCTCTGATGCGCATCGGCTGCTCGGGCAGCAGCACGCTCAGCGCATGCTCCTGCGCGTCGATCAGCGGCCGCACGGTTTCGACGGCGACCGCGACGACTGCGGCGACGTCGACCGCTTCGATCTTGAGCTCGATCTTGTTCTGCGTGATCCGCGACACATCGAGAAGGTCGTCGACCAGGCGGGAGAGTTGCTTGACCTGGCGGCCAATCACTTCGCGCGCCCAGTCGTGCCTTTTCACATCGGTGTCATTGGTCTGCATGACGTGAACAGCGTTGGTGATCGGCGCGAGCGGGTTGCGGAGCTCATGCGAAAGCATCGCGAGAAACTCGTTCTTGCGGCGGTCCTGCTCATGGATCTTCCGGTACAACAGCGCATTGTCGAGCGCGATGGCGGCGCGGCTGGCCACGTCGCTTGCGACGGCCACCACATCGGCATCGATCGTGCGCCCGGCCGAAGTCGTGCCCAGCGACATCACCCCTATCGTGCGCCCGCGCGCGAGCAGCGGAATGATCACCAGCGAATCGAGCGGCGATCCGCGCGGAATCTCCGGCTGCGGGGTCGGCGGGCTGCCCGAGCTGTTGGTCGGACCCGATAACTCGGGGAAGGATTCGCCGACGCCGCTGCCCAGCACGCGGGCGATCGCGTCGCGCCACCAGCCGCACTCGACCGCGGCAACCGATTCGCTGCACAGCGGCTCTCCCGCCAATGCATTGCTCCAGGCCAGCTCGGTGCGCGCTTCGATGCCTTCCTCGCCGGGAAAGGTAAGCGCCGCGGCATCTGCCAGGAACGGAACCGCAAGCCGCATCAGTTCCTGCGCCGTCGGATCGAATTCGAGCGATCGCGACAGGGCGGCGCTGGCCTGGGCAAGAAAGGCGAAGCGCGCGTTCGCGCGCTCGGCCGCCGAGCGCGCGGCGCGCTCCTCGGCCAGCGCAAGATGCTCCTCGGCGCGGCGCTTCGCCTGCTCGGCCAGCAGGTACAAGTCGACGAATACCTTGACCTTGGAGCGCAGGATCTCGGGAACGACCGGTGAGCTCAGATAGTCGACCGCGCCCAGTGAATACCCTTTGCTGATGCGCACCTCGTCCGCGTAGTCGGCGGTGATGAAAATGATCGGAATGTGCGCCGATCTTGTCCGGCTGCGGATCAGTGCCGCCGTCTCGAGGCCGTCCAGTCCCGGCATGTTGACGTCGAGCAGGATGACGGCGAAGTCCCGCTGCAGCACGTGCCGCAGCGCCTCCTCGCCGGAGCTCGCCGCGTACAGGTTCTGCTCGAGCTCGTCGAGAATCGCCCGGAAGACGACGTGCTTGTCCGGCCGATCGTCGACGACGAGGATGTTTGCCTTGCCTGGGTCGCTCACGCGATGCGTCTCCGTCGGCCGGCGTTCGATTTTCCGAATCCCTGGCGAGGACAGCCGCATTCCCGTCAGCGCGACAGCCACGCGCGCAATACGCCGACCATCAGTTCGGTATCGACCGGCTTCGACAGGTAATCCCAAGCGCCTGCCTCCATGCACTTTTCGCGGTCGCCCTTCATCGCCTTGGCAGTGACCGCGATGATCGGCAGCTCCCGACAGGCCGGAATCTTGCGGATCTCCCGGATGGTGTCGATGCCGTCGAGCTCGGGCATCATGATGTCCATCAGCACGACATCGATGTCGGGATGCGCTTGCAGGTGGCGGATCGCGTCGCGCCCGTTGTCGTGCGATACGACGGCCATACCCTGATCCTCGAGCAGCGAGGACAGCGCGAAGATGTTGCGCACGTCGTCGTCGACGATCATCACGCGCTTGTCCTTCAGGACGTGGTTCGAGTCGTGCAGCCGGCGCAGCACTGTGCGGTGCGTCTCCGGGATTCGCGCCGGGTCGCGATGCAGGAACAGGCTAGCCTGATCGAGCAGACGATCGAGCGACTGCACGTCGCGAACGACGACGTTGCGGGCGAGGCTACGCCAGCCGTCGAGCTCCATCGCGCCCTTTTCGCCGCCGTAGAGCAGGATCGGTAGGCTGTCGAGCCGGGGTTCGCCTTCGCTCTCTGCAATCGACGAAGCTCCGTGTCCCAACGACAGCTTGGCGTCGAGCACCAGGCAGTCGATGCCTTCCCGCTCGACCAGGTCGGCCGCGGCGCTGCGGTCGCCGACCGACATGATGCGCACATCATCGGCGTTGAGATAGGCGACGACTTGGTCGCGCATCTCGGGATCCGCCGTGGCCACCAGCAGCCGTTTCTCGGGACGCTGCGCGAACTGGTTGAGGCTCGCCAGCAGCGAATCGAGGACGTCCTTGCTCTGGATCGGCTTGGCGACGAACGAATACGCACCGGCGTTGAGCGCCTGCTCGCGCGATTCGTCGGTCGAGATGATAGCGACCGGAATGTGCCGCGTCGCGGGATCGTTCTTGATCCGGTCGAGCACCCGCCAGCCGTTGATATCGGGCAGGAAGAGGTCGAGACTGATCGCAGAAGGATGGAACTGGCTGGCCAGCGCAAGTGCCGCCACGCCCTGCGAGGTCACGATGCCCTTGAAGCCCTGCTCGCGCGCCGCATCGAGCAGGAAGCGCGCAAACGCCAGATCGTTCTCGACGATCAGCAGCGTCTTGTCGCCGAGACTGATCGAATCTCGGTCGTCGCCGACTTCGTTGATCAGCTGTGGCGGTAATTGCGCGGCATCCTCCGCATCTGTCTGCATTCGATCGCCGCCGTTGCCGCGGTATTCGGCGGCCGGCCGTTCTTCCGCCCGCTCGGCGGAAAGCTCGGGCAAGACGATCGCGGTCTTGCCGTAAACCGAGCTATCGGCGCCCGGCCTCGGCGCAGCGGCCTTGCGCGGGCGCGGCGACGTGTAGATCTGCGGCAGGTACAGGGTGAACGTGCTGCCGACGCGCGGTGCGCTGACCAGCCGGATCTCGCCACCGAGCAGCCGCGAAAGCTCGCGGCTGATCGCAAGGCCCAGTCCGGTACCGCCGTACTTGCGGTTGGTGCTGCCGTCAGCCTGCTGGAATGCCTCGAAGATGATCTGCTGCTTCTCGGACGAGATGCCGATGCCGGTATCGCTGACCGAGAACGAGATGACGTCGGGCGCGCGGTTGAGGTTCTCGTTGTCCGCATTCCAGCCGCTCTTGACCGACTCGATGCTCAAGGTCACATGGCCTTCGTGCGTGAACTTGAAGGCGTTCGACAGCAGGTTCTTCAGCACCTGCTGCAGGCGCTTGCTGTCGGCGAACATCGACTTGGGCAGCTTCGGATCGAGACGGATGAAGAAATCGACATTCTTCGCCTCGGCGACGTGGCGGAAGGTGCGCTCGACATAGCGGCGCAGCTCCTCGAGCATCAGGTCGGTCGGATCGACCAGCACCGTGCCGGACTCGATCTTCGACAGGTCGAGGATGTCGTTGATCAGCGTCAGCAGGTCGTTGCCCGAGGCGTGGATCGTCTTGGCGAACTCGACCTGCTTCGACGACAGATTGCCCTCGGTGTTGCGTGACAGCTGATCGGACAGGATCAGCAGGCTGTTGAGCGGCGTGCGCAGCTCGTGCGACATGTTGGCGAGGAACTCGGACTTGTACTTCGAGGTGAGCGCCAGCTGCTCGGCCTTTTCCTCCAGCGCCTTGCGCGCCTGCTCGACTTCCTGGTTCTTGCGCTCGACCTCCTGGTTCTGGTGCGCCAGCAGGCCGGCCTTTTCCTCCAGCTCCTGGTTGGTCTGCTGCAGCTCCTGCTGCCGGCTCTGCAGCTCCTGCGCCAGCGACTGCGATTGCGTCAGCAGGTCCTCGGTACGTGTGTTGGCCTCGATCGTGTTGATCACGATGCCGATGCTTTCCGCGAGCTGATCGAGGAAGGCCTCGTGCGTCGGACTGAAGCGCTCGAACGAGGCGAGCTCGAGCACGCCCTTGACCTGGCCCTCGAAAATCACCGGCATCACCAGGATGTTCTGCGGCGACGCGCCGCCGAGACCGGAGAAGATAGTGAGGTAGTCGCGCGGCACGTCGGCCAGCAGGATCTTCTCCTTTTCGATCGCGCACTGGCCGACCAGCCCTTCGCCGAGGTCGAGCTGGCTGCCGATCGCGCTCTGGCCCTTGGAGCCGTAGCTCGCCAGCAGCGTGAGCCGCGGCGTGTCACGGCTCGAATCGAGCACATAGAACACCGCGTGCTGCGCGGTGACGACCGGCGCGAGCTCGGAAAGAATCAGCCGGCCGACGGTGTTCAGGTCCTTCTGCCCCTGCAGCATCCGGCTGAACTTGGCGAGGTTGGTCTTCAGCCAGTCCTGCTCGGTGTTCTTCTGCGTCGTGTCGCGCAGATTGCGGATCATTTCGTTGGTCGTGTCCTTCAGCGCCGCCACCTCGCCACGCGCCTCGACCGTGATCGAACGCGTCAGGTCGCCCTGCGTCACGGCGGTCGCCACCTCGGCGATCGCGCGCACCTGCGTCGTCAGGTTCGCGGCCAGCTGGTTGACGTTCTCGGTCAGACCCTTCCACGTTCCGGAAGCGCCCGGCACTTTCGCCTGCCCGCCGAGCTTGCCCTCGACGCCGACTTCGCGCGCCACGGTCGTCACCTGGTCGGCGAACGTCGCCAGCGTGTCGATCATGCTGTTGATCGTGTCGGACAGCGCGGCGATCTCGCCCTTGGCCGCGACGGTCAGCTTCTGCTGCAGGGCGCCGTTGGCCACCGCGGTCACCACCTTCGCGATGCCGCGCACCTGGCTGGTCAGGTTGCCCGCCATGAAGTTCACGCTGTCGGTCAGGTCCTTCCACGTGCCCGCCACACCCTTGACGTCTGCCTGGCCGCCGAGGATTCCCTCGGTGCCGACTTCGCGCGCGACGCGCGTCACTTCCGATGCGAACGACGAAAGCTGGTCGACCATCGTGTTGATCGTGTTCTTGAGCTCGAGGATTTCGCCTTTGACGTCGACGGTGATCTTTTTCGACAGGTCGCCACTGGCCACGGCTTTGGTCACGTCGGCGATGTTGCGCACCTGGCCGGTCAGGTTGCTGGCCATGAAGTTCACGCTATCGGTCAGGTCCTTCCAGGTGCCGGCCACGCCCTGCACATCGGCCTGTCCACCCAGACGTCCGTCGGTGCCGACTTCGCGTGCGACGCGGGTCACTTCGGAAGCGAACGAGCGCAGCTGATCGACCATCGTGTTGATCGTGTTCTTGAGCTCGAGGATTTCGCCCTTGACGTCGACGGTGATCTTTTTCGACAAGTCGCCGCTGGCCACGGCCTTGGTCACGTCGGCGATGTTGCGCACCTGACCGGTCAGGTTCGACGCCATCGAGTTGACCGACTCGGTCAGGTCCTTCCACGTTCCCGCCACGCCCTGCACGTCGGCCTGGCCGCCCAGGCGCCCATCGGTGCCGACTTCGCGCGCCACGCGGGTCACTTCGGACGCGAACGAGCGCAGCTGATCGACCATCGTGTTGATCGTGTTCTTGAGCTCGAGGATTTCGCCCTTGACGTCGACGGTGATCTTTTTCGACAAGTCGCCGCTCGCCACCGCCTTGGTCACGTCGGCGATGTTGCGCACCTGGCCGGTCAGGTTCGACGCCATCGAGTTGACCGACTCGGTCAGGTCCTTCCATGTGCCGGCGACGCCCTGCACGTCGGCCTGTCCGCCGAGCGCGCCTTCGGTGCCGACCTCGCGCGCCACGCGCGTGACTTCGGACGCGAACGACGACAGCTGGTCGACCATGGTGTTGATGGTGTTCTTGAGCTCGAGAATTTCGCCCTTGACGTCGACGGTGATCTTCTTCGACAAGTCGCCGGTCGCGACCGCGGTGGTCACGTCGGCGATGTTGCGCACCTGGCCGGTCAAGTTGCTGGCCATGAAGTTCACGCTGTCGGTCAGGTCCTTCCAGGTGCCGGCCACGCCCTGCACATCGGCCTGTCCGCCGAGCTTGCCCTTCGGTGCCGACTTCGCGCGCGACCCGCGTCACTTCCGCCGCGAACGATCGCAGCTGGTCGACCATCGTGTTGATCGTGTTCTTGAGCTCGAGAATCTCGCCCTTGACGTCGACGGTAATCTTTTTCGACAAGTCGCCGGTCGCCACGGCGGTGGTCACGTCAGCGATGTTGCGCACCTGTGCGGTCAGGTTGCTCGCCATCGAGTTCACCGACTCGGTCAGGTCCTTCCAGGTACCGGCCACGCCCTGCACGTCGGCCTGTCCGCCCAGGCGCCCGTCGGTGCCGACCTCGCGCGCCACGCGCGTGACTTCCGACGCGAATGACGACAGCTGGTCGACCATCGTGTTGATCGTGTTCTTGAGCTCGAGAATTTCGCCCTTGACGTCGACGGTGATTTTTTTCGACAGGTCGCCGCCGGCCACCGCTTTGGTCACGTCGGCGATGTTGCGCACCTGACCGGTCAGGTTCGACGCCATCGAGTTCACCGACTCGGTCAGATCCTTCCAGGTACCCGCGACGCCCTTGACGTCCGCCTGGCCGCCGAGCTTGCCTTCGGTGCCAACCTCGCGCGCGACGCGGGTCACCTCCGCCGCGAACGATCGCAGCTGGTCGACCATCGTGTTGATCGTGTTCTTGAGCTCGAGGATTTCGCCTTTGACGTCGACGGTGATCTTTTTCGACAGGTCGCCGGTCGCGACGGCTGTCGTCACGTCGGCGATGTTGCGCACCTGTGCAGTCAGGTTGCTCGCCATCGAGTTGACACTCTCCGTCAGGTCCTTCCAGGTTCCTGCGACACCCTTGACCTTGGCTTGTCCACCGAGCTTGCCCTCGGTGCCGACCTCGCGCGCCACGCGCGTGACTTCGGCGGCGAACGATCCGAGCTGGTCGACCATCTTGTTCACCGTCTTCGCCGTGCGGAGGAACTCGCCTTGCAGCGGTGCGCCGTCGACCTCGAGCGCCATCGTCTGCGCCAGGTCGCCTTGCGCGACGGCGCCGATCACCCGCGCGGTTTCGCTGGTCGGGTGCACCAGATCGTCGATCAGCAGGTTGACCGCGCCGATCGAGTCGCGCCAGAACCCGGTGACGTCGCCGAGCGACCCGCGTTTTCCGAGCTTGCCTTCCTTGCCGACGACGCGCGAAAGCCGCTCAAGCTCGCTCGCCATCCGTTCGTTGCGCTCGACCACTTCGTTGAACACGTCCGCGACGCGGCCCGAAACGCCGAGCCAGTTGGCCGGCAGTCGGACGCCGGCGTCGCCTCGGCGCAGTGCGTTCAGCGCACCGAGGATGACCGTCATCTCGTTGGTCGGGGTTATCGAGCGTTCAATAACTTTCATGACAATTCTCCGATGGCACGAGTCGGATCGTGATTCAGGTCGCGTCCGCTGCGGCAAATGATCGACAAATTATGCACAAGTTTGCGCACGCTAGCGATTGACGCGACAACAGGGATCATTCTCCTTTTGGAGGCGATCCGCGCAGGAGAACGCGGGAATTTCTAAGACCGTGTAACTTTTACAAGCGCTGTGGACTACCGACTGCGGCTAAGCCGTTGATTTATTTTTTTTTGTGGTCCGGGCGGCTGTTGCGCGGCGATTACGCGTCAGCGGCTGCGGCGCGGACGCCGGAAGGCCAGCGGCACGGGCGCACGGCCGGGCGCTGGGGCGTGTCCTTCGAGCCATGCCCGCAACGCTGCCAACGCGCCGTCGGCAAAGCCCCAGGTGACGACCGCCGGCGCAGGAATATCCAGCACCTGAAAAGGATTCCACAGCGCAAGGTGCAGCTGCGGCCGCCAGCAACGCGACGCGTCGCCGTAACGTGCGCGCTGGTTGGACGCCAGCACTGTCAAACGGTCATCGTTCGGGAGCTGGTTCCAATCCAGCGTACGCAAATCGTCGACCTGGACGATTTCGACCGCGCTGAAAGCTGCGAAAAGCGATGCCACGACCTTCCCCGAGGGACCGGCTTCCGACACGCCGTCGGTGGGAACGAGGCGCTGCGTGACCACGCGTAGCGGCTGGTCCAGGCGCGGCGGCCGGGCGTTGCCGATCGGCGTCAAGGCCAGCGCCCAGGCGCGAACCATCAGCCGCTCGTCGGCGTTTCGCCGCGCTCTTCGCGTAGCGCTTCTGGCGGACCGGGTATCGCCCGGCCATGGCATCGAGGCGCGCGCACGAGTGGATCAGGTCCGCGCGGTCGAGCGCGCCGTTGGCGAGCGCATCCGTGATCGATTGCATCGCTACGCCTGCTCGTGCTGGCTTCCCAGCGCCATCACCATGTCGGCGCCGGCCTGCAGCGCCAGCACCGCAGCACGATCGTGGCCGTAGCGCGCCTGTATGGCCTCCATCACCAGCGAATCGGTGATGATCACGCCTTTGTAGCCCCAGGCTTCGCGCAGCAGACCTCGCAGCAGCTTGCGCGACAGCGTCGCCGGGTACTCGGGGTCGATGCGAGGATAGACAATGTGCGCGGTCATCATCGCGGGTGCCTTGCTCTGCAGCGCGCGAAAGGGCTTGAGCTCCAGCGCGCGCAATTCCTGCCTCGACTTGTCGACCACCGGCAGCTCCCGATGCGAATCGACGCGGGTGTCGCCGTGTCCCGGAAAATGCTTGATGCAGCAGGCCACGCCTTCGCGCAAGCGCGCCGCGCATCCAGGCGCCGGCCAGGCGCGCCACTTCGGAAGGGTTCGACGAGAAGCTGCGCACGGCTATCACCGGATTCGCCGGATTGTTGTTGACGTCCACCACCGGGGCGAAATTCCAGTTGAAGCCGAGGCTCTTCACGCCGCGCGCGACCGCGGCCCCCACCTGTTCGGCGAGCTACCGCACTGCCCGCCGCGCCCAGTGCCATCGCCGCAGGCGGGTGCGGCAGGAACGTTGCGCGGACGACTGCGCCTCCTTCCTGATCGATGCGCGATCAGCGCCCTCGGTCCCATGGTTTTGCGCAACGCGGCAGTCAGCGCGCGCACCTCGGCTTCGCTGCCTAGGTTGGCGCGGAAGAGCACGACGGCGCGAATGCTGTTCCGGCGCAAAAAGGCCGCCTGCGCGCTGTCCAGTACCTTGCCCTGGATGCTGACCATCACTAGCGCGCCGGGGTCGAGCCGGCCTGCGGAATGTTCGCGCTGCTTCATCGGGACACGTCGCTTTGGACCGCTTGGCATTTGACGCTTCACAGGACCGCGTCGGACGAAGGCGCGAGATCGAGCTCTTCACCTTCGACGATCACGCGCTGCAGACGCAAGTCGCGGTCCAGCACCACCAGGTCGGCGCGCGACGCCCTCGACCAGACGGCCGCGGTCCGGCAGCCCCAGGTATTCGGCCGCGCATGGCTCGACACGCGCCGCGATGCGTCTTCGAGGCTCAGTCCGATGCGTCGACCAGGTTGCGC
The DNA here is from genome assembly GCA_963828595.1 of uncultured beta proteobacterium. GTDB lineage: Bacteria > Pseudomonadota > Gammaproteobacteria > Burkholderiales > Casimicrobiaceae > PALSA-1003. The sequence continues at coordinate 126,615 of CAWHEN010000007.1, read as the reverse complement.
AGCGCCTGGTCCATCGTCAGCGTGCTGCCGGCCAGCGTGCCGTCGGCCAGGCGCACGCCGCCCAGGCATTTGGTCACGCGATGGCGTCCCGAGCCGGTATTCGCCGTCGGGCATGCCGGTGGCGGCGGTCGAGTCGGTCACGCAGAACAGGCGCGGGAATCGCGCGCAGCGCGGCGCGGATCGCGCCCGGGTGGACGTGCAGCAGATCGGGAATGATCTCGGCGTAACGTGCATGCGCCAGCGCCGCGCCGACGATGCCCGGCGCGCGGTGATGCATGCCGGTCATCGCGTTGAACAGATGCGTGAAGCCGCCGGCGCCGCGTTCGAGCGCGGCCACCCCGTCTTCGTAAGCTGCCCAGCGTGTGGCCGACCTGGACCCGGAATCCGGCGGCGCGCAGCGCGACGATGATATCCAGATTGCCCGGCAGCTCCGGCGCCAGCGTGATCAGCCGGATCGGCGCCAGCGCATTGAGCGCGTGGATTTCGTCGATCGACGCGGGGCGGACGAAGTCGGGCTGCGCGCCGAGCTTGCCGGGGTTGATGTACGGGCCTTCCAGATGCACGCCGAGCACGCGCGCCGCGCCGGGCGCGCGGCTCGCGCAGGCCGGCGCCAGAGCCCGCATCGCCGCTTCCACTTCGGACAGCGGCGCCGTCATCGTCGTCGCCAGCAGCGACGTCGTGCCGTGCCGCGCATGCAGGCGCGCGATGCGCTCGATTGCGTCGCCGCCTTCCATCGTGTCGCTGCCGCCGCCGCCGTGCACGTGCATATCGATGAATCCGGGCAGCACGAGCGCCGGCGCTTCGCGCCTCGCCTGGTCCTCGGTCCGCGGCGCGCCTTCGATGCGCGTGATGCGGCCGTCCTCGTGCTCGAGCACGCCGCGCACGAAGCCTTGCGGCGTCAGGATGTCGCCTTCGATGCGCAACGCGCTCACGCTCGCGCGCCTCATCTCGGCGACGAAATCGTAGTAGTCGCTGCGGCAATACGAATGCGTGAGCTCGACCGCCGCCCGGTGTCCAGATAGCCAACCCGCGTGATGAACAGGACCGCGTGCCCGGCGGCACCTCGAGCAACTGCGCCAGCCGCGCGTCGGCGTTGAGCGCGCGCAGGTGCTGCAGCGCGCGCACCGGTGCGTCGCCCAGCATCGCCAGATGCGCGTACAGCGATGCATCGACCTGCGAAGGATCGGGCAGCACCTGCTCGGGAAGCGCGCTGACTTCGTAGGCCATCACCACGTTGTCGGCCAGGCGCAGCCGCTCGAGGCGCGCGACGCGCGAGCCTGGCGACAAGCCCAGCGAGAGCTGCTCGTCGGGCGCCGCTGCGGTGCAGCCGCGTGCGAGCCAGCGCGACGAAGGGTGAAGCCGCGCTGGTGCAGTTCCTCGGAAAAGCTGGTCAGGCGCGACAGCGGCTGCTCGAGCCGAGGTGCTATGTAGTTGCCCGAGCCGCGCCGGCGCACGACCAGTCCCTGCTCGACCAGCTGATCGATCGCTTTGCGCGCAGTGACGCGCGACAAGCTGAGCGATTCCGACAGCACCCGCTCTGACGGCAACGCTTCGTTGGGCTGGTAGTCATCGTTGCGTATCGCCTGCGCAAGCTTTTGCGCGAGCTGCATGTATAGGGGCGAGGCCGCTCTTGCGTCGACGCGAAACTCGAACGGGCGACTTTTCATCGCTCGCTTCCGCCCAGCTCACTGAGCGCCTGCCTGACGAGGCGAAGCGCGCCGTCGGCGGAGTCCCCCGCGGGCTCGACGCACCGCGCCTGGATCGGTGGTTCGAAACGAGGCAGCAGCTTTTGCCCGATGCTGCCGAAAACCGCCAGCGGCAGCGTCCCTCGGGATCGAGCGCGGCGGCTATTTCCTCGAGCGAGCGCGTCGCGCGATCCAGCAGGGCGGCGGCAAACGGATCGCCGCGGCCGCGTCGAACACCAGCGGGGCGAGCTCCGCATAGGCGTTCTGCCCCGGTCGATCGCACCAGCCCAGCAACGCCTCGCGCGTGTGCCCACCACCGCAAGAACCGCTCCGACCAGCGGGCCGACGTGGGCGCGGCCGTCGATCGGCGCGATGCGTCTCGCGCATTGCGCGCAATCCGAGCCATGCGCCGCTGCCTTCGTCGCCGACGGGAAATCCCCACCCGCCGACCGCCACGCGCAGACCGTCGCGGCGCAACGCTTCACCGACGCTGCCGGTGCCGGCAGCGACGATCGCCCCGGGTCGTCCTTCGTGAGCACCGAGCAAGGTCGTATACGCGTCAGTGTCCAGTGCGATCTCACGCGAACGGCGGCGCGCGGCGCAGGAAGCTCTTCGCAACGTTGCCGCACGTTGGCGCCCGCGAGCCCGAGACCCAGCGCGCATTGGTCGCGCGGTGCGGGGGCGAGCCCCGCGTCGGCAAACGCGCAGTCGACGGCCTGCACGATGTGCTTCCATGCCTGCTCGATTCCCTGGCCGAGCGCAGACGGTCCCGACGCGGCGAAGCCCAGCACCGCGCGGTCGGCGGACGCGAGCCGCGCGCGCGTATGCGTGCCCCCGCCGTCGATGCCGACGTGGAAGCGGATCGCCATGGATCGGGCGGGGTTCAATGGATTCAACGCCTGCGAACGGGGAATCCGGCTAGCTTGTACCGGAAATACCAGTTAGTCAATTGGTATTATACTGGTCTATGGCTTGGTCCACCGGCCCAACGCCTTTGATCAGCTAGCAGACGGCCCTCGCCTTTGGGGCGGCGGGCCCTATCGTCTGATTCAGGGCAATACCAGTTGCAGCGGCGCCGCCTTGGCGCCGGCGTCAGTTGAACAAAGTGCCGAGCAGTCCCGCGATGCCCAAGCCTAGCGCCGCCAGTGCGTCGCCTGCTATCAAGCCCGCCGCCGACCAGCGAAGTCGTGCTCATGTCGCTCGGCAACGCCGCGGACTTGTCCTTGCGCTTCGGCAGGCTGTTGATGAAGCTCGACAGCACACCGCCGGCTGCGAACCACGCCGAGGTCATCAGGTTGAGGAATCCGCCGAACGACGACGCATAGGGCGACGGAAGCACGATGGCATCGAGGACGAAATCAGTGCTGAACCCCATCCGGCCCGACTTCACGAACGCCTTATATCGCTGCGCGCGACTTGATGTACTTCCGCAGGAACTCGGTCACGAATCCGATCAGGATGCCGATCCAGATCGCCGTGCGCTGGTAGGGCTTGTCGTCGGTGAGGCTGCGCAGCACGCCGACGAACTTGTAGGTCATCGCCGATGACCATTGCGCGGGCTGCTGGTCGGCGGGCATCGTCGTCTGGTCGAGCCCCAGCACCGGGTACGCGCTCATGAAGAGTTTGGCGAACACCACCGCCATGATCGCGCCCATCACGATGCCGGCCACCTGGAAGCGGAACTGGATCGATCCGGTTGGTGCCCGAGCCGCCAGCCGGTCGACCGGTCCTGCTGCATGTCGCAGGCCTCGCTGGTCGACACCAGCAGGACCGTCGCCGCCATCATCCCGACGATCGGATCGCGCAAGCCCGATGCCCGCCATCAGGACCACGGTGACGACGAACGCGGAGGAAATCGGGATTCGAGTCGGTGATGCCGAGGGATATGCCGTTGACCAGCGCGAACACGAACACTAGCAGCACGGCCATCACCAGATAGCCGACCGGCTGGTGCAGCACCTGCGAGCCGACGACGACGATGCAGACGCCCCAGAACACGACCCAGGCGACGAGTCGCCGGGTGTTCGTGCGCTTCCAGTCCTCCTGCTCGACCACCTTCTCCGCCGCTGACCTGCCGCGAGCGCCGCCAGGCGCGGAAGAGGATCAGCGACACGTCGATGATCGCGGCACCCATGATCATGCCGAGCGCGATCAGGAACGTGATCTTGCGGAACGGCTCGTTCGGCTGCAGCCATCCGATGGAGATGAAATACGGCACCAGCGCCCAGCCGGCAAGCCCGCCGACGATCGCCGCGATGCCGATGCGCGCGCCGACGATCATGCCGGCGCCGAACGTCGACGTCGACAGGTCGATCGCACCAAGCGCTGCGACCTTCGCACTTCCGATGCCGCCGGCGACGCCGAGCGCCATGCCGCCGAACAACCGCGACACCGATTGCCGGAGCAGATCGGGATCGGTCAGCGCGCGCAGGATGTTCGCGACCGCGAGTCCCGACGGAAACGTGAGCTGCAGGCGGTCGACCAGGATCGGCGTGTAGAGCATGCCCACGCCGACGCCGAACATGCCGATGCACATCATGTAGAGGATCAGCTGCCACATCGGCGGGGCCGGCATCCCCATCCAGGTCATCGCCTGGATGACGACCGCCATCGCGCTCATGCCGGCGACCGAAGCCGCCGTCGTCTGGATGTAATTGGCGCCGTGACGTCCGGCCGCGCCGTAGCCGAAGGTTACTGTCGAGCCGAGTATGCCGGCGAGAACCTGCCCGCCGACGAAGAATCCGAGCGAGAAGTTCATGTACGACGCTGCGACGCCGCCCAGCGGACCCAGGATAAAGATGCCGACGGCGCCCAGCAGCGCGTAGTACTTCCACGTGCCGGGCTTGGGCAACCACGCCCAGCGCGGCGCGGCCTGGGAACGCGGCATCGGTGTGGCGGCCATGGTCCTCCGGCGTCGTGATCGATCGGGGCTTATCTTAATGGACTTGGTCAGCCGACGATACCGGCGCGACGTATTCGCAGCTCCGACCGATCGCAGTGCATTCGAGCGGATTATCGTCAATTTCGCTAAGCTTTAAGGGGACGCGTCCAACGGGGAGGGGAGCGATGGCTATGATGCGACTGCAAGGGTTTGCCGCATGCACGGCGGCTTTGCTGCTGCTGGGCTGCGGCAACGAGCAAGGAGCGGGCGGCGGCGCGCCGAAGGCGGACGCTGGCGCGCACAAGACGGTCGAGGCGAAACCCGCGCCATACACCTACCCGGCGCCGGTCAAGGGTCACATCAAGGAGGTCAACATCGGCGAGTTCGACCTGGTCGACGGCATTGCGTATCCGTCGATGAACGGCGGCGGCACCGTCGTCTACGTGGCCAGCAAGCCGATCGCTTCTCCGATGCTCGTCGACTCGGTCTGCCCGCTGACGCAGGCGCGCGCGCTGGCGAAGTTGCGTAACGCGAGCTTCGGCGAAATAACGCTCGACGGAGCCGGGCGGTCGAAATACTTCAGCGCCGGCACGCCATTCGGCGGCAGCCTCAACGATCTGACCCCCCGCGACTGGTCGAGCACTTTGAAGACCGATGCGGGTCGCGCCTCTGGCAGTGTCACGCACCGCCAGTACGGCAAATACGAATTCGACCTGCCGTTGTCGACGCCCAAGTTCGACCAGATAAGCGAAGGTGACCGGCAACAGAAACGTCGGCTTGATCCGGCCACCGCCAAGCCGACCGGGCAAGCGGTCATCGCTGCGTATGTGGCATTGCGCGACGCGGCGCTCAAGAAGGACTTGAAGGGAACGCTTTCGGCGCTGGGATTCGATGCCAAACAGAGCGCGGCGATCCGCGGCATGGACGGAATTGACGCCGACTTTCTGGTCTTCGCGGACCGCTTTCTGACGCCAGGGACGCCGGGCGATCCCTGGAGCAAACTCGGCGCTGGCCAGGTACGAGGTGAAGGCGTGAAAGCCAGCGGCAAGAAGTACTTCAACGATTACTATTTCGACCTCTGTGGAGACCGCCTCGTACTTACCGCTATGGTCGAGCAATTGCCGCCCTGACGGCATCGTCGCCGGCGTTGCAGGCGCCGGAAGAGGCGGCGGAATCGGCGCCTTGAGCGTCGGACGAGTGTCCGGGGAGGCGTCCGCGGGCCCGGTCAAGTGGATTATTCCCTATAGGCGGCGTCACTATTCCCGATTGGCACTAAGGGGAGCGCAGCGGTAGAGTACGTCTCCAGCAGTGACGAGCCCGGAGGCTCCGGCGTGCAAGAAGGTTCACCCGACACGACGCTTCTCTTCACGGATATTGAAGGCAGCACCCGCCTCTGGGAAGAGGAGGGGGAGAGGATGGCGCCCGCGCTCGCAGACCATGATGCGCTGTCGCGTGCGGCAGTCGAGCGCAACAACGGCATTGTCGTGAAGATGACCGGCGACGGGATGTACGCCGCGTTCGCCGATCCTTCCGACGCGGTCACCGCGGCGCTGGTGCTGCAGCAGTCGCTCGACGATCCGTCGACGACCAATGGAATAACGTTTCGCGTGCGCTACGGGCTGCATCTCGGCATCGTCGAGCGCAGGAACGACGATCTGTTCGGAAGCCCGGTGAACCGTGCTGCGCGGATCATGAAGGCCGCTCACGGCAGCCAGATACTGCTGTCGCAGGCCGTCGTCGATCGCATTGGAGCAAAACTGCCGGCCGCGGCCTCCGTTCTTGATCTCGGCGGGGTCCGCCTGCGCGATCTCGCCACGCCCGAGCACGTATATCAGCTCGTTCATCCGAGCCTTCGCCAGGACTTCCCTGCGTTGCGCTCGCTCGCTGCGACGCCCAACAACCTGCCGCAACAGGTCACGTCGTTCATCGGACGCGAACGCGAGCTCGGCGAAATCAAGAGCCTGCTCGGAGGCACGCGCCTGCTCACCTTGCTGGGCATGGGCGGCCTCGGCAAGACCCGGCTGTCGCTGCAGATCGCGGCCGACGTAATGGACAGCTATGCGGACGGCGTCTGGTTCGTCGATCTGGCGCCGATCAAGGACCCGTCACTCGTTCCGAGCGCGGTGGCGCAAGTCCTGAACGTGCGCGAAGAGCCCGGCAAGCCGCTCGATCAAACGCTATGCGAGCATGTCAAGGACCGCGAGCTGCTGCTCGTTCTCGACAACTGTGAGCATCTGATAGCAGCCTGCGCAGGAGTCGTCGATACACTGCTGCGCGGTGCGCCCAAGATCCGCTTCCTCGCCACGAGTCGCGAGGGGCTGCACATTCGCGGAGAGCAGACCTATCACGTCCTTCCCCTCGCGGCACCCGACCGCAACTCGGGCGTCGACGGCCTGCTCCGGTCGGAAGCGGTTCAACTTTTTGTGGAGCGCGCACGGCTGCAAAAGCCGAACTTCCTTCTGACCGAGCGGGACGCTCCGGCAATCGCCGAACTTTGCGCACGACTCGACGGCATTCCGCTTGCACTCGAACTGGCGGCGGCCAGGATGAGGTCCTTGTCTATCGGTGACATCAATGCGCGGCTGAATGATCGCTTCAAGTTGCTGACCGGCGGAAGCCGCGTCGCGCTGGAGCGCCAGCAGACGCTGCGCGCCCTTGTGAGCTGGTCATACGATCTGCTGCAGGAAAGGGAGCAGATGCTCCTCGATCGGCTCAGCGTATTCGCCGGCGGTTTCGACCTTTCCGCAGCGGAAGCAGTCTGTGGCGCCGAGCCGCTCGAGTCCGACGATGTCATCGACCTCCTCAGCTCGCTCGTGGAGAAATCTCTGGTCATGGTCGACCAGGGAGAAGGGATCTCGCGTTACGGACTGCTCGAGACGATACGGGAGTTCGCGCGCGAGCACTTCAGCAAGCGCTATGACATGCTGGGAACGATCAGGGAGTTCGCGAAGGAGCGCTTGATCGACCGCGGCGATGTCGCCGCCACCGCCAAGCGGCATTGCGATTACTTTTTCGAGTTCGCAAAGACGATCCGGCACAAGCTCCTCGGGGCGGATCAGGCGGAGTGGACCACACGTGCCGAAGCCGATCTCGACAATCTGCGCGCCGCGATTGCACTGGCGCTCTCGGGAGGCGTCGATCCGGTCATGGCGGTCAAATTCGAGGTCGCGTTGATGCGATTCCGGATTCTCCGGGGGTATTCGACCGAGGCCCGCAAGAACGTGCGCGCCGCTCTTGTCCTTCCGGGAATCCAGGAGCCAAACTTCATCCGTGCTCACGCGCTCTACGTCGGAGGCGTGCTCGCCACCAACCAGAGCGATCATGCCGAGGCAACGAAAATGCTGACCGAATGCCTGGCGATTCGCCGCGGTCTCGATAATTCACGGGATATCGCCGCGACGCTGTCTACGCTCGCGACGCTTCACCTGCAGCAGGATGACGTAACCAAGGCGCGCGAATATCAAGAGGAAGCCATAGCTGTCTTTCGCAGCCTCGACGACCGGCTCGGCGAGGCGATCGGGTTGATCAACCTTGGTGAGATAGCCGAGCGACAGGCTGACGACGACGGCGCGCGGAGCCTGTTCGAGCAGTGCCTGCCAATCGCCCGAAGCATCGAGAACCTGGAGCTGGAAAGCGAATGCGAGCGCAATCTGGGAGAGCTGGCGTTGAGGAGGAATGATTTGCCGGCGGCGCAGGCGCGGTTCACCCGGTCGCTCAAGATCTGCCGCGACGCACAGGACAAGCGCGGTGAGGCGATCACGCGGTGGCGACTCGGTAAGGCCGACGCCGCAAGAGGCGACCACGAGGCGGCGTGCAACGGCCTGATCGATGCGTTGCGCGCGCTGCGTGCCTTCGAAATGCACACGGAGGCGCTCGACTGCCTGGAGGATTACGCGAGGCTGTTGCAAGCGGCCAACCGATCCGAGGATGCGGTCGGCGCGTTCGCAGCGGCCGCTGCCGGGCGGGAGGTTCTGATGCTCCCCAGATCGGCACGTCGTGAACGCGAAAGGCAGGAGAGCATCGAGGCGGCGCGAGCTTCCCTTGGAAAGATCGCATTCGATGCGGCGTGGTCGGCGGGGGCCCAATGGACGCTGGACGAGGCCGTGGCCCGCGCGTCGGCATCGACGAACGATACGCCCGTCTCGGCGTGACGGCGCCCCGTCGCGCCGACGCGCCGGATTGAGACGCCGGCCTGCCCGAGCGCTTGAATCCCATAAGACCTACCGCGGCAGACGTCATGCGCCGGGCGGTCGCGGACTTTCAAGCCGGCAAGCTCGACGCGGCGGAGCGTCTTTGCAAGATCCTACTCGGCGCCCGTCCCGATTATTTTGACGCGCTCCACTTGTCGGGGACGATCGCGGCGCGACGACAGCGCTTCGAGGAAGCGGACCGGTTGTTGAGCCAGGCCCTCGCGGTCAACAAGGAATCGGCCGAGGCCCACTCAAATTATGGGAATGTGCAGAAGGCGCGCGGGCAGATCGCCGACGCGCTGGCGAGTTATGACCGGGCGCTGGCGATCAAGCCGGCGTTCATCGAAGCACTGAACAACCGCGGGGGTGTTCTCAAGGACCTCGAACGCTTCGACCAGGCGCTGGCGAGCTACGACGCGGCGCTGGCGCTCAAGTCCGATCTTGCCGTCCTGCACTTCAACCGCGGCGTTGTCCTGTCCGCATTGAAGCGGCATGACGAAGCATTGAAGAGTTACGACCGCGCGCTGGCGTTGAACAAGGGTTTTGCCGAGGCGTACAACAACCGCGGTACCGCACTGGCGGCACTGAAACGCCGCGAGGACGCAATAGCCAGCTACGACCGCGCGCTGGCGCTCAAGCCGGGCTTCGCCGAGGCGCTGCAAAATCGCGGCGCCGCCCTGTCGGATCTTGGGCGGCACGAGGCCGCTGGCAAGAACCTCGAGCAAGCGCTGCGCCTCGACCCCACCCTGCCGTTCGCACGAGGAACGCTGCTGCATTCGCGGATGCACGATTGCGACTGGCGCGGCTACGATCAGGAATCAAGCCGCGTGATCGCCGATGTGCGGGCGGACGAACGCGCAATCGAGCCTTTCATGTTCCTGGCCGTCTCGGATTCCCCGGAGGACCAGCTGAGCTGTTCGCGGACGTGGGTGCGTGAACAGTATTCGCTTTCGGCCGACTCGACGTGGGCCGGTGGTCGTTACCACCATGACCGGATTCGACTTGCCTACGTCTCGGCACACTTCCGCGACCACCCGATGGGCCACCTGATGGCAGGGCTGTTTGAGAAGCATGACAGAAAGCGCTTTGAGACGATCGCCGTGTCGCTGGGTCGGGACGACCAAAGCGCGATGCGATCGCGCCTTCGAGGGGCCTTTGAAAAATTTGTCGATGCGGAGCGACTGAGCGATCGCGAGGTCGTCAAGCTGATGCGCGAGATGGAGGTCGACATCGCGGTCGACCGCACCGGGTTCACTACCGGGGCGCGGCCCGGGATTTTCGCCATGCGCGCAGCTCCGATACAGGTGAACTACCTCGCGTATCCGGGGACGATGGGCGCCGACTTCATCGACTACCTGATCGCCGATGAAACGATCGTTCCCCGCGAGCAGCAAACGAGTTACGCGGAGAAAATCGTGTACCTCCCCGACTCCTATCAGGTCAACGACACCGGCCGGCGCATTGCCGAGCGCTGCCCGACGCGCAGCGAAGTCGGATTGCCCGATCGCGGATTCGTGTTCTGCACGTTCAACAATCACTACAAGATCACGCCGCAGCTGTTCGACATCTGGATGTCCCTGTTGCGGCAGGTCGACAAAAGCGTGCTGTGGCTGCTCGACGGTACGGCGACGATGCGGCGCAACCTGTGGCGCGAGGCAGCGGCCCGCGGGATCGACCCGCAACGCCTGGTTTTCGCGCCCAGAATCTCAACCGGGGACCACCTTGCGCGGCATCGCCTCGCCGACCTGTTCCTCGATACGCTTCCGTATAACGCGCACACAACCGCTAGCGATGCCTTGTGGGCGGGGTTGCCGGTGCTGACCTGCCAGGGGACGACTTTCGCCGGCCGGGTGGGGGCGAGTCTGCTGCGGGCGATCGGACTGCCCGGATTGATCACCGAATCGCTCGGCGAATATGAGTCGCTGGCGTTGCGGCTGGCCAGCACACCCCAGGCGCTCGACGAAATCCGGGACCAGCTTGCGCACAACCGCGCGGTCGCGCCGCTGTTCGATACCGATCGCTTTCGCCGGCACATCGAGGGCGCCTACGTCGACATGTGGCAGCGGAATCAGCGGGGAGAGAGCCCGGCGAGTTTCCCAGTCCCTGCAGTGACGTAGACCGATTGGCGCCCGCCAACGGGTTGTCGAATAATTTTACATCGATGGCCTTGGCGCCGCCCTCTGCCGCCGGTAGCCGCGAAAGACGCCCGTAAAGTCAGCTGCTTAGAAGCGGTCTTTCCTGGGGGCGTGTTTTTTGCTACCTCTAGCAGACGGCCGCTGGTAGCAGCCGGGACTGCGCATCTTCGCGCGGCGCTTCCGAAGGAGCAGGAGGACACTCATGGTGCAAACAACTGGGCGCATGACGCGCCGGGTGCTGGTATCGACGCTGTCGCTGTTGTTCGGGACCGCGGCACACGCGGGCTTCTACCCGGGCCACGTCGATCCGGGCGGAAACGGCGAGGACATCCCGGGCTTTACCGCCGATGTCGTGTTCGATATCCCAGATTCCTGCATACGCTTCGAGAGTGCGGGTTGGGAGCCGACCAATCAGAATATTGCGGTGGTGCCGTCCGGACCAATCGGATGCGGCGACGCCTCGGTGGTCAGCGGGACGGTCTATCTGTACACCACGTCGACCGCTCCCCCGACGGGTACGCCCCTCGATTCCTTCGCACTGTCGGAATGGCCCATCATCGGCGTCTACTCGGGCGGCGGGACGCTCCAAGGTGTCGACACCGATCCGATGGGGCCGTATTCCCCGGACGGCCCGTCCATCTACAGCGACAATAACGACCTGTTCTGGCTGCAGTTCGTTTCCGGCTTCTGCCAGGTCGGATGCACGGCTCCGGGCGATTTCGGCGATCCTGCCTACCTGTCGGTGAATGACATCGACAACTTTGGCCCACCGGGGACGGTCATCTTCGGGGCCCGGTGCGACAGCGCCACAAACTGCGTCGTTGTTCCCGGTGTTCCCGAACCCGGGACACTGGCACTGCTCTTCGGCGCGCTGGGCGGGGGCTGGCTGGCGAGACGCCGCAAGCGCGACGCTTCCGCATAACGGCGCCAGGCCGTCATCGGGTCACGAAGGCCGCCGGAGTAGCTCTTCCGGCGGCCTGACTTTTCGACAGGTGGCGAGCAGCAGCAGGTCGTAGACGATCTTGATTGCGCCGGCGATCGCCAGCGGCCAGCCGAAGCTCGACAGCCCGAGCAGGTAGCCGGCGAGCAGCGGGCTCGTCGCCGAGGCGAGGCTCCGCGGCACCGAAGTGATGCTCGCGGCGGCAGCGCGCTCGCCCGGCGAGACGACCGCCATCACATACGAGCTCCGCGTCGGCACGTCCATCTGCGACAGCGCGCTGCGCACCAGTAGCAGCGACGATCACCCAGCCCAGGTCGGGCACGAACGGCATCAATACCAGCAGCAGGCTCGACGGCAGATGGGTGAACACCATCGTGTTGACCAGGCCGATGCGGTTGGCGATACGCACGGCGACCAGGTACGAGAAGGCCGAGAGCACGCCGGTCCAGAAAAAGATCGTGCCGGCGATGGCGGTCGAGAGCTGAAACTTCTCGAACAGCCACAAGGCGAGCATCGACTGCACGATGAATCCGCCGCCGAAAGCATCGAGGCTGAACAGCGCGGCAAGAACATAGACGATCCGCTTGGACCGGTGCAGCGGCGCCGCCGGCGCTTCGGACTCGGTGGCGAGCCCGGCCGGCAGCTTGCGGTAGACGAGCGCCGAGGCGACGCCGATCAACGCGTAGAGCACGAACATCGACTTGATCGCCGATTGCATCGAGGTGCCGAAAGCGGCCGCCAGCCATTCGGGCACGCCGGCAAACAGCGCACCGGCGGCTCCGACCAGCGCGCCGGCGAGGCTGTACCGTGCGAACACCGCCGTCCGCTGCTTGTCGGACACGATGCGGGCGAGCACCGCCTGCTCGAGAGGCAGGAAAACGCTGACGTCGCCGCTCGATGGATTGAGCGTGCCGACAAAGGCCACCACCAGCAGCGGCCAGAATTGCGTGATCGCCGCAAAGCCGAGCCCGGTCGCCGTCATCAGTGCGGTGGCGGCGAGCAGCAGCGTACGGTAGCGATAGCGATGGGCGTGCAGGCCGACGGCGAGCGTCAGCGCGCCGGAGCCCAGCAGCGTTCCGGTCGTGATCACGCCGACTTCGAACGGCGACAGGCCCAGCGCCAGCAGATAGACGGGAAGCAGCAGGCTGACATAGCCGTCGCCGAACGCGCGCAGGGCGCGTACCCACAGCAGCCGGCGAACGTCCGCCGAGATCATCGCGCCTCGATCGTGCGGTGGCGGTACGCTTGCGGCGGTGTCCGGCGATGCGGCGCACGCGCGTCCGAATCGTGGCGGCTCATCGGGCGCCTTTGGCTGCGTAAGCAAAGTCGTCGAACAGGGTGACGCTGTCGGCCTTGGTCCACAAGCCGACGGCGCCGGGGCCGGCAATGTGATCGTCGTCGGTCTCGATGTAGGTCTTGCCGTCGAGCGCTACGCGGATATGCGTGCCGTAGAACTCGACGCGCAGCGCATGCCACTGCTTGCCGGCGACCGGCGCATCGACGTACTTGATGGTGATTCGTCGGCCTGCCTGCGTGTAGTAGAGCGATACATTGTTTTCCAGCGCGTTGGCGCGCGCGACGTAGTAGTTGCCGCCATCCTTCCAGCGCCAGACGATTCCTGCCGCCTGGTCTTCGGCGCCCGAAAGCGGCTTGAAGCGCACTTCGACATGGCCATCGGCAATCGCGCTGCCGGGTCGGACGCACCAGGGAAAATCGCCGCGGCCGCTCTGCTTCAATACGTTCGGCTTCGACGGGGCGCTGCATCCGTTTCGACGCTCCAGCGATGAGCCCCTTTACCGGTGACGCCGGCAATCCAGCCCGCCGGGACTTTGCCGACCGTGTCGGCATCGAAGTTGAATGTTTCCGCCATGGCAACGGTGCTCCAGAGTTGAATGCCGAGAATTGCGCTGCCCGCGCAAAGCGTCCGACGGTTCATGGCGCTGGCCTTCCGCCTGGTGCGATGGACGTGCGGCAGCCGCACCTGCCCGAACCGGTGCCGCCGCGTTGTTGATGAGAAGGCGGGGTTGCCGCAGAATCGACTGATGCGCCCAACGTACGCTCCCGCGGGCTGCTGGCCCGGCGATCGGAGCAGAACTTGGACGCCGATGGGCGTCTTGAAACGGGGAGTCTGCCTACAGTCCCCGGACCACACGTACACTCCATCATAGCCAACTGCCGCCGTCAATTCAAGGCGCGTACCGCCGATACCTAGGAGCCCACGATGAGTCGGCCATTGCAACAGTGGAAGGTCCTGCCGCACGGCAAGCTCTCGGAGATCGACCAAAACATCCTGACGGTAACCGGCGATATCCGCATGCCGATGATGACCTTGCCGCGGCGCATGACCGTGGTCCGCCTGAACGGGGGCCGGCTGATCGTCTTCAGCGCGATTGCGCTGAACGAGGACGAGATGACCAGGCTCGAAGCGTATGGCCGTCCGGCGTTCCTGATCGTGCCGAGCGACAAGCATCGGCTCGATGCGAAGCCGTGGAAAAACCGCTATCCGGCCATGCAGGTTATCGCACCGGAAGGCGCCCGCGCCAAGATCGAGGACTTGGTGCCGGTCGACACGGTCGCGCCTCAGTTCGACGACCCGAACGTTCAGTTCGTCGCCGTTCCCGGAACGCGAGGGCACGAGGCGGCGCTGGTGGTTCGCACGCCGAACGGCACGACGCTGGTGCTGAACGACCTGGTCGGCAATATCCGCAGCGAGCCCGGCTCACGCACCTGGCTGCTGCAACTGGCCGGCTTCGCCGGCAAGGAAGCGCAAATCCCCCGGGTAGTGAAGATGGTGATGATCAAGGATGCGAACGCGCTGCGCGCCCAGCTGATGCAATGGGCCGAGATCGAGTCGCTGAAGCGCATCCTGGTATCGCACGGCTCGCCGATCGAGGAGAACCCGCGTCAGACCTTGCGCGATCTGGCGAGCTCGCTGGCGTAAGGAAAGAACGGTCGTCAGCGCGCTTGCCCTGCTGCGTCAAACAGCCGCGGCTGCGGGGTGAGCAGAATGGGCAGAGAACGGGACCCGTTGCGTCCAGCCTGCCCGGGCTCAACCTGCCGAAACGTCGTCGCCTCGGGTAAAGCGCCGCTGCACCGGCCGCCCGGATCGAAACTCGCGGGCCAGCAGGTCGGTCGCGACGTCCATCTGAACGCTGTCGCCGCAGGTGAACACGTCGACCGCCGCATAGCGGTGCTCCGGCCATATGTGGATCGCAAGGTGCGATTCCGCGATGACGACCACGCCCGAAATGCCACACGGCGCGAATTTGTGGAACACTGTCTCGACGACCGTGGCGCCGGCGGCGCGAGCCGCCGCAACGAGGGTCCTCTTTACCCACGCGATGTCGTCAAGGTGGCCGGTCTCGCACTCGTACAGGTCGAGCACGACTTGCGTGCCAAGCCTGGCGCGCAGCGCGAATTCGTTTACCAGCGCGGGGGCAGCAGTGTCCCGCGACATTTGAGTTCTTTCCACGCCGACCTCCAATCGATTCGAATTACTGCTTCTTGCCCTTTGCTCGATTCGTCTTCCTCTTTTTCTTCTTCTTGCCCGGCGGTCGTCCGGTCTTTACGCTTTCGACTGCAGCTACTGCCTTGGCCAATTTCTCGTCAGGGAGTCGCACCAATGACGCAAGTCCAGCTCGCAGCAACTCGCTTTTCTTGATCGCGACGCCCAGGCCGATGCATCGATTCTTCAGCGCCCCGATAAGCTGGTGCTCAGCCGCAGGCATGGTGAAGCTGTCGCGAATCACCTTTACCAGCTTGACGCTCTTCGCAGCCTTCCTCTTGCTTTTCGCGGTCGCGCGTGGTTTCCGTTCCGCGGATCTCGCGGGAGACGCGCCGTTCTGCGCAGCGCCGAATTTGGCATGTCTGTTGGCCATCGAACGCTTTCGGGAGCAGCCGCGGTCAAAGAGCGATAATATACTATATATACGGTTTATGCAAACAGGGGTTATGAGTTGGCTTCCAGGCATCCCGGAACACGGCTCAAGGAGGATCTGATGATGCGAGGTGAAACGATTTCCAAACGCGCGCCGATATTGCTCGCTATTGCGCTTGCGCACTTCGCGTCCGGCGCCGTCGCACATGACGACGAGCACCGTGACGCGGCTTACGGCAGGCCCGGCGACCCGGCGAAGGTCTCTCGAACGGTCGCGATCGACATGTCCGACACGATGCGCTTCACGCCTGCCGTCATCAGGGCAAGGAAAGGGGAGACGATCCGTTTTGCTCTCAGCAACTCGGGCAAGCTAAGACACGAAATGGTGCTGGGCTCGAGCAGGGAGCTCAAGGAGCACGCGGCGCTGATGCGGAAGTTTCCGGAAATGCAGCATGCCGATCCGAATCGGCTGAGCGTCGATCCCGGGAAGACGGGGGAGCTGGTGTGGCAATTCACCCGCGCCGGAAACTTCAGCTTCGCATGCTTGCAACCCGGTCATTTCGAAGCCGGAATGCGCGGCAAGATTACCGTCAGGTGAGCGACAGGCGCGGCCTGGCCTTTGCCGCTGCCGAACCAATCAGACAAGACCTCCACGGCTCAGTAAGGCGCCTGCAGCAAATCGTCCATCAACGGACGCAGCGCAGCAGGATCAGCATGCAGCGCATCGACCAGGCGTTCGATCCGCGCTGCCCGCTCGACACCGAGCACCGGCTCGGCGAGCGAACGATATTTGCCGCGCAGTTCGTTGTCGGTGAGAGGATTCTCCGGATTGCCGCGCGCGATCGCCGGTTCCGAAGCGAGCATGTGTCCGTCCTTGAGCGTGATCCGCACGCGCGCCCAGCGCTCCGCCGGAAAGCGGCGCGAGAACTCGGCGTCTTCGATCACCTTCATCGCAGCGAGCAGACGGCGGATGCGTGGATCGGCGAGCCTCGGCAACTCGATTTCTTCGGCGCCGACCTGTCCGAACACCAATGCAGCCGCTACCGGATGCGGCAGGCTGTACTGTGCCTCGTCCGTCGCGTTCGGGATGGCGCAGCCGGCGCCGAGCGCAACCGCTTCAGCGAATGTTTCGATCGCGATCCCTTCAATGTCGTCGGCCGAAAAGTTTGCCGTACTCTGCAAGGTCAGCGCCGCTTCGATCGCCGGTTGCGCCCAGCGGCATACGGGATACGCCTTGAAGTATTGCTCGCGAATCCGCCAGCGCGAGCCCAGGTCATTCCAGTAACGCGTTGCATCGTCGCGTTCGACCGTCACCGCCGGCGCGCCGGTGAATCCCGCCCGCGCGAGGAGCGCAGCGGTCACGCCTGTGTGGGCGCCCCAGCCGGAACCATCCTTGACCATCGACGGCGAAGCGCAGACACGGGCCAGTTGGCCGCGCGGGCCGAAATATTCAGCGATGCCCAGCGAGTGCCGGATCTGTCCGTTGCCCAGGCCCAGAAGTCTCGCGGCGATCGCCGCGCAAGCGATGGCGTTCCAGCTGCCGGAACAATGCAGTTCGGCGACGCTGGCGTGCAGCGCAATGCCGGCTCGCGTCGCGACCTCGTAGCCGAGCACCAGCGCAGCGATGAATTCGCGGGCGTCGCAGGCAGCGCCGGAATCGACCATCGCCAGCAGAGTGGGCAGCACGACGACGCCCGCGTGGCCCTTTACCAGCACATGCCCGTCGTGCGCATCGAACGAATCGATCGTCGTCGCGCCGGCGAATGCTGCTCCGGCGGGGCTTGCGCGCCGGCCGCCGAACAATAGCCGCGCTTCCGTTTCGCTGCTGCGGAGGTGCGTTGCCGCGTAGTTGTTGACGATTTGTGACGCGCTGGTATAGCTGCCCGCCGCCGCGACGCCGATCAGGTCGAGCAGGCAGCGCCGCGCCTGTGCGACGACATCCGCAGGCAGGTCGGCAAACGCCAATCCTCGAACAAATGCGGGAACATCCGCGGCGATCCTGGCATTCGCCGGCGAATTGCGCTTGTCTTCAGGCATTATGCGTCGAACGCCTGCACAACGTGTCCCTGGCCGAGTTCGCGATAGAGCCGTGGCGTGGGCACGTAGCTCGTGTCGTGCACCGGGCTGGGAATCTCGGTCGTCGAAAGTCCGCGCCGGAGCCTGCGACGACCCGCTTCCGGCACCGGCACCGCCGCCATCAGTCGCTTCGTATACGGATGCTGCGGATTTTCCATGATCGCGGCGCGCGGTCCGATCTCGACGATCTCGCCCAGATACATCACTGCGATGCGGTGGCTGACCCGCTCGACCACCGCGATGTCGTGCGAGATGAACAGATACGCCAGGCCCATGTCCGCCTGAAGGTCCATCATCAGATTGATGACCTGCGCCTTGATCGAAACGTCGAGCGCCGATACGGCTTCATCGGCGACCAGCAGCTTCGGCGCCAGCGCGAGCGCCCGCGCAATGCACAGCCGCTGCCGTTGGCCGCCGGAGAATTCATGCGGAAAGCGGCTCGCCATGTCGGGCGAGAGGCCGACCCTCCGGAGAAGTTCGCTGACCCGGTCATGCGCATCCGCACGACTGAGAAGGCCATGCACGATCATCGGTTCGGCGATCGCGCCGCCAACGGTTTTGCGCGGATTGAGGCTCGCGAACGGATCCTGGAAGATCATCTGCATGCGTCGGCGAGCAGCGCGCAGGCCTGCGCGGTCGAGCGCGCGGACATCCTGGCCCTCGAACACGACAGTTCCGGAAACGGGCTCGACCAGTCGAAGGATCGAGCGGCCCGTGGTCGATTTGCCGCAACCGCTCTCGCCGACCAGAGCCAGCGTTTCGCCGGCGTGCAGCGAAAATGAAATATCCTCGACAGCGTGAACCCGTGCGCTGACGCGGCTCAGCACGCCGGAGCGAATGTCGAACCGGGTGACAAGGTTGGCGACTTCGAGCACCGGGCGCTGGGTCACCGCCGCGGTCGACCTGGTATCGGGGACGGCTTCGACCGCGCCGGTGACCGGATCGACGATCGCAAAGCGCTGCGGGGCAGGACGGCCCTTCATCGAGCCCAGGCGCGGAACCGCGGCGAGCAGAGCGCGGGTATACGGCTCCCGGGGCGATGCGAAAAGCTCTACGGTGGGTGCCTGCTCGACGGCGTTGCCATTCAGCATGACGACCGTGCGATCGGCGATTTCGGCCACCACACCCATGTCATGAGTGATGAAGGCGACCGACATGCCTTCCTCGTCCTGCAACAGCTTGATCAGCTCGAGGATTTCGGCCTGGATCGTGACGTCGAGCGCAGTCGTCGGTTCGTCCGCGATCAGCAGCTTCGGTTTGCAGGCGAGCGCCATGGCGATCATCACGCGCTGCCGCATGCCGCCGGAGAGCCGGTGCGGATACTCGTTCAGGCGCGACGCCGCGGACGGGATGCGCACGCGCTCCAGGATGCGCAGCGTTTCGGCCTCCGCCTGCGCGCGATCGAGACCGCGGTGGTAGATCAAGGCTTCGGCAATCTGGAAGCCGAGGGTCAATACCGGGTTGAGGCTGGTCATCGGCTCCTGAAAGATCATCGAAATCAGGTTGCCGCGCACATGTCGCATCCGGTTTTCGGATAGTTTGAGCAGGTCGCGACCGTCAAGCAGAATTTCGCCCGACACGCGGCTGTTTGCGGCCGGCAACAAGCCCATGATCGACAGCGCGGTAACGCTCTTGCCTGAACCCGATTCGCCGACGATCGCCACCGTCTCGCGCTGACCGATCTCGAAGGAAATTCCCTTCACGACCGTGATCCACTCGTCGTCGACCCGGAACGCGGTCGTCAAGTTGCGTACGGCCAGGATTGGCAACTGAGCTGGCGTCGGCACTACGCTTCGCCCTTCAGTTTCGGATCGATCGCGTCGCGCAAGCCGTCGCCGAGCAGGTTGAGCGCGAAGATGACGATCAGAATCGCAACACCGGGGACCAGCGCCAGCCAGTAGCTGTCGAGAATGTTCTCGAACCCTTCGCGAATCATGCCGCCCCAGGTGGCGGTCGGCGGTTTGACGCCGAGGCCGACGAACGCGAGCGAGGCTTCCGTGCGAATTGCGTTGGCGAGCCAGAGGGAACCCATCACCAGGACCTCGGGCAGGATGTTCGGCAGGATATGGACGATAAGCAGCCGGGTGTCGGAGTAGCCGAGCGCGCGGCCCGCGTCGACGAACTCGCGCTCCTTGACTGCGATCGTCGGTGCGCGGGCAATGCGGGCAAAAGGCGGGATCGAAGTCAACGCGATGGCAATGATGATGTTCACCATCGAAGGGCCGAGCATTGCCACCAGGATCAGGCCCAGGATCAGCGACGGGAACGCCAGCAGGACATCCATCGCCTGCATCGTGACGGTATCGAGGCGACCGCCGTGCCACCCTGCCAGCATGCCGATCGCCGTTCCGATGACCATCGCGGCGAGTGTCGAAACGACACCGATGATCAGCGAAATGCGCGCGCCATAGAGCAGGCGCGATAGCGTGTCGCGGCCGAAACTGTCGGTCCCGAGCCAGTGCTCGAAGGTCGGCGCCCGTAACTTCTCGAGGATGTTCTGATCGGTCGGATCGAACGGCGCGAGCACCGGCGCGAGGATTGCGGCAGCGACCACGATCAGAAAGACCACCAACCCGATCCATGACGTCTTGTTGGTATTGAACGCCTTCAGCGTCGCCGAAGCGAAATAGGCGAATGGCGACGGCGCTGCCGTGCGCAGGGCGCCTCGGGACGGCCGGGCGGCGCTCACTTCAGCCTCATTTCAATTTCACCCGGGGATCGACGAACCCGTAGGCGAGGTCGGTCAGCAGGTTCACGAGTACCACGATCAGCGTGTAGATCACCATCATTCCCTGCAGCATCGGATAGTCGCGCTGATTGAGGGCGCCGATCAGCAGCTTGCCGAGCCCCGGGCGGCTGAAAACGATCTCGGTCAGCACCGAATTGCCGATCAGGATGCCGAGGTAGAGTCCGACCACGGTGATGATCGGGATCAGTGCGTTGCGCAATGCGTGTCGCCAGATCACGACGTTCCATGGCACGCCTTTGGCACGCGCCGTCCGCACATAATCTTCGGACAGGACCTCGAGCATCGCGGAGCGCGTGACGCGGGTCACATACGCAGCCGAGATCAGGCCCAAGCTGATCGCGGGCAGCGTGATCGACTGGTACCAGGCTGCGACGCTGCCGGAGCGCGCGCTGATCACCGGGAACCAGGGCAGGGCGATCGCGAAGACGAGCAGCAGGATGATGGCCGAGACAAACGGGGGAAACGACAACCCGAGCAGCGAGGAAATACGCACTGCGTAGTCGACGAAGCGGTTGCGATGAATCGCCGCGTAGACGCCAGCCGGAACGCCCAGGAGGACGCCGATGATCAGCGAGACCAGCGTCAGCTCGATCGTCCACGGCAACACCCGCAGCACCTCGCCGATGACGGGCTGGCCGGAGATCATCGAGACGCCCCAGTCGCCGCGAAGCGCACCCAGCAGGAACACCGTGTATTGCCTGGAGAGTGGCAGGTCGAGGCCCAATCGTTGCCGCAGGGCGTCGATCGCCTCGCGGCTCGCCTGGTCGCCGAGGATGAGTTGCGCCGGATCGCCGGGGACGATCCGCACCAGCACGAAGACCAGCGTCAGCGTCGCGAACAGCGTGACGCACGCAAATGCCAGACGGCGGACCAGGAAAGTGGTCACATCCCGATCTGCCGGGCAGGACCTCCGATCACGTTCGTGATCGTCCGCCTATTTGGTGAAGCGGGTCTTCTCGGTGACCGGCGGCGACAGGTTGAGGGAACCCTGCACCTCGTAGCCCATGTCGAGCGTATCCTTCCACGCCCATAGCTGGAGTTGCTCGTAAATCGGCACTGCGCAGACGGCCTTGATGATCTTCTCCTGCGCGGTCTTCCAGAGCGCCAGCTGCTTGACCGGATCCGTTGCGACGCGCGCTGCGCGTATCTCGTCATCCGCGACGTTGCAGTGGCTGAAATTGGTCACCGCGGTCGGCGTGCCGACGATCGATCGCGAGTCGAAAAACTGCGTCAGATACACATCCGCCACGGGAAAGCGCCCCGCCTGGTAATGCACGATCGGCGACAGATCCTTGCGTATCTGCGCATGAAAGGTCGCGTGCTCCACCAGCTCGATGTCGAGATTGATGCCAGCTTTCTTCAGTTGCGCCTGCGTCGCCTCGATCAGGGTCTGCATGCCGGTCAGTGTCGTATGAATGGTCTTGATCGTCACGCCATTCGGATATCCGGCTTCGGCCAGCAACGCTTTCGCCTTGGCCAGGTCGTACGGGAACAGCGGCGCCTTCTGGTCGGTGCCGAGATAGCCCGACGGAATGACCGAAACCGCTTCGCGCGAGGTGCCGGCCCCCTTGAACGCGACGATGGCCTTGCGGTCGATCGCATAGGCGATGGCCTGTCGCACGCGGATGTCGTCGAGCGGCTTGACGGTGACGTTGAGATGCAGCTCCGACAATTCGGCCGGATCCATCGCCACGACCTTTACACCGGGCAGCTTGGACATCCGGTCGACCCAGGTCTGGTCCTGCTTGCCATAGACCATGTCGAGCTCGCCCGACTGGAACGCGAGGTCGCGACTCGAATCCGCTGGAATATAGCGATACGTGATCTCGTCGATCTGCGGCGCGCCCCGAAAATACTGCTTGTTGGCCACCAGCTTGACGAACTGCTGCGGCTGGTATTCGGCGAACATGAACGGTCCGGTGCCGATGGGTTTTTTCGCGAAATTCTCGCCCATCTCCTCCGCGGCCTTCTTGCAGATCATGTTGCCGCCATTGACATTGGCGACGTAGCCCAGAAACCCGGCGACCGGATTCTTCAGCGTGATCTTCAGCGTCGACTTGTCGAGCGCTTCGACCTTGTCGACAGCCGAGTAGTCATTGGAATACGACGACGTCGCCTTGTTGCCGGCGCGCTTGAGCGAATAGACGGCATCGTCGGCAGTGAATTCGCCGTAACCATGGTGGCATTGGACGCCGCTGCGGATCTTGAACGTCCATTCGGTGCCCGCCGGGTTCGACGTCCAGCTCTCGGCCAGATCCGGCTCGATGAATTCCGGGCTGATCCTGCCGGGTCGCACGCGGACGAGACCGTTGAACATCCAGCTCAGCAGACCCTTGTCCGGCGTGGTCGAAGCGATGTGCGGATCGAGCTTCCCGGCGTCGGCAGAACCCATGCCGACGACCAGACTCTTCTTTTGCGCAAAAGCCGGCGGTGCGAACATCAGCGCCGCGCATACGATGGCAAATACGATCTTTTTCATGATCGGCCCTCCTCTAGGTAACGCGATTGTAGACGGTAATGCGCAACAATCCATTATCGGTGCAAGGTGAGCTGGGAGGGCGTCGTCACGCGCCCCGCGAAACGACCCAGCTTGAAAGCCGAAAGATCATGCCTGGGAACACGTCCGAGCGCGAGGTCGGCGCATAGCAATCCGCTGACCGGACCGAGGCAAAATCCGTGGCCCGAAAAGCCGGCGGCTATCACCAGGCCGGATAGATATTCGGGCACGTCGATCACCGGCAGCGCGTCAGGCGTCATATCGATCAGGCCGCCCCAGGAGCGTGCAATCGACGCGTCGGCGGCGATCGGAAACACCTGGGCCACACGCTCCACGATGCTGCGAATTTGGGATGCTGACGGCGCAAGCGATCTCTCGGTCCATTCAGACGGATCGCCAGGCCAGGCACCGGCGCCGCTGCTGAAGCGCAAGCGTCCATCGGCCTCCTGCCGTCCCGCGCAATCGGCGTTGGCCACGCCGAACACAGGCAGAAGACGACTCGGCAACGGCTCGGACTGAACGACGTGTGTGATCCTGATCGATAGCGGCAGATCTGCTCCCAGCGGCGAGAGCAGCGACGGCGTATTCACGCCCGCAGCGACGATTACGCGATCGGCGCGAATGAACCCTTCCGACGTGTCGATGCCCGTCACGCGATCGCCCTCGATCGTTATCGCGAGTGCGGCCACACCTTCGCGGATCGTGGCGCCCTGCGAACGGGCAAACCGCGCGAATGCCTGCGTCGCCTTGACCGGATTGGCGTGTCCATCAGTCGGGCAGTATGAGGCGGCGAGAACCTTGCGCGATATTTCCGGTGCAACGGCCCGGATCGCGGCATTGTCGGACAGGAAGTGGAGGTCCAGGCCCAGCGCCTGTTGTGTCGAGACGAGTGCACGGATGACGTCGACCTCGGCTGGCGTGCGGGCGAGGCGCAGATTACCGGTCCGGCGATACTCGACATCGGCGCCCAAGGTTTCGGCCAGTCCACCCCAGATCTCGACCGCGGCGCGCGCCAGCGGCAGCTCGGAGGGGTCGCGTCCCGACTGGCGCACGCCGCCAAGAGTCCAGCCCGACGCCATCGCGGCAATGCGGTGCTTCTCGATCAGCGTGACGGCCTGGCCTTCACGGGCCAGCTCAGCGGCTGCGGCAGTACCGGTAATCCCGCCGCCGATGATGACGATGCGAAGCACGGGCGATCTACCTGTTTGAGGGTCTCTGCCAGCGATTGTCGGTTGTTTCCGCGGATCGAGGTGAGGCGAACTGAGGCGATCCGCGCCCCATGATCATACAATTGCACGACCCGGACAAAAAGGACGAAACATGCGGACCGAATCGGGTTCGCTTTCCTACGACCCCTATTGGTGGGACGCGGCGCCGCTCCAATCGCCGACCGACCTCGCGCTGCCGAAGCGTTGCGATGTCGCGATCATCGGCGCGGGGTATGCGGGATTGTCGGCGGCACTGACGCTTGCCCGGGCCGGCCGGTCGGTTGTCGTGCTCGACGCTCTCGCGCCGGGCGAGGGCGCTTCGAGTCGATCAGGGGGCATGATCGGTCATGGGCACCGGGTTTCGTACGCCAAACTCATCGGGCGATTCGGTCCGCAAAAGGCCAGGGAGCTGACCCGTGAAGGCATGGCGTCCCTCGACTTTGCGAAAGCGCTGATCGCCGACGAGAAGATCGACGCCCAGCTGCAGGCGACCGGGCGGATGCGCGGTGCATGGACGAAAGACGATTACGCGACGATGACGCGCGATGCGCAGGCGCTGCAACGCGATCTCGGCATGGCGGTTGACGTGTTGAGCAAAGCCGATGTCCGCCGCGAGATTGCGGCGGATTGCTATCAAGGCGGCGTGCTGTTTCGCGCGCACGCTGGCGTGCATCCGGCATTGTTCCATCGGGGGTTGCTGCAACGGGCACGGACCGCCGGAGCCGTCGTCGCCGGCCGCACGCAAGTGACCGCGATCAGGCGCGAAGCGGCCCGATTCATCGTCAAGACGCCGAGCGGAAGCATCGACGCGACCGCGGTTGTTGCCGCCACTAACGGTTATACGGGCGGGACGACGCCGGCACTCGCCCGCCGCCTCGTCGCGATACCGAGCTTCATGATCGCCACCGAATCCCTGGGGACGGATCGCGTGAAGAGCCTCATCCCGAATGGCCGGATGATCGTCGAGACCCGGGACAAGCACCTGTACTATCGCGCGTCACCCGACGGCACGCGCATCGTTCTCGGCGGCCGCGCCGCGCTGCACCCGATTCAGCTTGATGAGGCCGCCGAATGGCTGATGAACGAATTGTGCGCAATTTTCCCCACACTGGCCGGCACTCGCGTCAGTCATGTCTGGACCGGCAATGTCGCAATGACACGCAGCGATTTGCCCGGGATCGGCCAGCGCGACGGCATCTGGTTCGCGCTCGGCTGCAACGGATCGGGGGTGGCGCTGATGCCCTATCTCGGCCACAAGGTCGCGCTGAAAGTGCTCGGCCGGCAGGATGGAAAGACGGCATTTGATGACATATCCTTTGCGGCGATTCCGTTCTACGACGGCACGGCCTGGTTCCGGCCACTGATGACATGGTGGTTCCGTGCTCGCGACCGCCTGCGCGACAACTGACCGATCGAGCGACGAGAACTTCAGGGAATGAAAAACCTGTCGCACCGCTTATGCGCGGCCCTGATGATGGATTGGTAGAATCCACGCTCAACATCAATCGCTTGCAAAGTGGCGCGTGCAAATCGTGTGCACGCACCGGCTTGGCTGTACTACGATCGAGTACTGTGGAATGCGTTCTCGCGATGGCGCAGCACGATATTCGTTTGCACGACAGCGCGGGACAACCAAAGCAACTTTCGCGTGTCGGCAACGGCCCGACGCTTACTCCGAGGGCAGACGCTGGCCGGAACGTCCGTTAATAGGGGCAGCATCGGCCGGAGTCGGCCAGGAGCGGACACTGCGCGGAGCTGACAGTTCAGTCCGAGCAGGCGAAGTTCGTAACAACCTTTAGGTCGCCGCCTTTGTATTTCGCCTTCTGCGGATAAGGGCAGAGCGGCCTGGTCCAGACGGTCTTGCCGTCGTTGTCCTGCTTAGTGGCGAGCAGACTCGCTGGCGCTTCGCCCTTCTCCACCCAGTTTTCGAGCGCGGTGAGCGGATCAAATCCAAGCTCCGAGATACCGGGCCCTGGCTGCCACCCGCAGTGGTCGAACCCGGGGATCATGAACAGGCGCAGGAAGCCTTGCGTCGCCTCGCGTCCGCCCATCTTCTTCTCCACCGCTTCGTAGTAGTCGACCGTGAGCTGCGGCGTGACGGCCGCATCGGCCCAGCCGTGGTACATGAGGAGCTTGCCGCCGCGCGCCTTGAACGCGCTCAAGTCGGGGTCGGTGGCGTTGTAGATCGCCGCCATCGTCGCCAAGCGCTGCGGATCGCTGTCGAAATCGAATTTCTCGGCGCGGTAGGATTCACCCGGGTCGTCGGCGAAGGCCATGTAGCGAAGGTATTCGGCATTGCCGCGCTGGGCAAACCGGCCGCCGCCTTTTTCCAGACCGGTCAGCCACAGCGGCCAGAACGGCTCCGAGCCAAGCGGAACTCCGCCGGGGTAGAGCTGCCTGCCCTTGCTGTCACGCGCGCCTGCGTACCACTTCTCGAGCACGCCGACTTCGGCCGCAGTGAGGCAATCGGCGCCGTCGCCCGCGCGGCAACGAAGGGAGGGGGGTTTGAAATCGCAAGCACGCGGGTCGTCGATCAGCCCGTCCTTCAACCCGTCCTTGGCGTCGCACGCCTCGTAGACCTTGTCCCGGATGAGAGCGACCTTCTGCTTTTGAAGGATGTCTCTGCCATCGGGCCCGGTGTTCGCCTGCACGAGCCACGTGGTGAACGTTGCCAATAGCCCCGTTTGGTCGAGCGACGGCGCGCCGCTGATGATGCCGTCAAAATCGTTCGGGAACTTGCGGGCCTCCATGTTGGCCATGCGCCCGCCGTTGGAGCAGCCGGCGAAATACGCCCTCTTCTGCTCCGCGCCGTAGTAGGTCTTGACGAGCGCTTTCGCCACACGCGCCGTCTCCGTCACCGCACGCCAGCCATAATCGTTCTCCGCCACGCGATTGTTATAGGCCCAGCGTCCATCGAGTACCGACGCCCCCCAGTGGCCCGAATCCGTCGTCGCTGCGGCGTAATTGCGCGCGAGGCCGTAGTTCATTGCGTTGGCAAAACCGTCATTATCGCTATCGAGCGAGCCGCAGAAGCCGCCGCAGCCCGCCATGTAGAGCTTGCGGTTCCACTCGCGGGTCGGCATCCTCACTTCGAAGTTGATCGCGGGCCGCACGTAACCGAGCACGCGGCAATACTCCGGCAGCCCACCTCCTGCCGGCACGATCGCGGCCGAGAGAAGCTTGGTGTCTTCGATCTTCAAGTTGGCAAGCGCGCCGCAATCGCCGCCCGGTTGCGCGCGGGTCGTACCCGCGGCGGCGAAGAGAACGACCAGCATTCCGAGTGTTGCGGTGCCATTGCGCAATCTCATGACGCCCTCCCACGATTCATGCGAACGATTCGAATGACCGCAGATGTTAGTCTACATCCCGCTTTCGGCCGCAAGCGGCCCCTCGCGATGCCGTCTAACGAGTTCCACGCGGGGATTCGGTTACCGTATTTGCCCCCGCTGTCACCCTCAGTTGCGCGAGTGGCGAGCGGCTCTCAGAATACGGTTCCTCGGCCATTTGCTCCGTATGATGGTTACGCCCCGCGCCTCCCGCTTGCTTCCGACCGGTACCGTCACGTTTTTGTTCACCGACGTCGAGGGCAGCACGCGGCTTTGGGAAACGCAGCGCGAGGCGATGGCGGCGGCGCTGACTCGGCACGACGCCCTGCTGCGCCAGTGCATCGAGGCGCGGGGCGGGCACATTTTCAAGACCGGAGGCGATGCCTTCTACGCTACCTTCGCCACCGCTGCGAGTGCAGTCGAAGCGGCACTCGCCGCACAACGCGCGCTCTGCGCGGAGCAGTGGCCGGAACAAGCTAAGATTCACGCACGGATGGCGTTGCACACCGGTGCCGCAGAAATCCGTGACGGCGACTATTTCGGCGCGCCGCTCAACCACGTGGCGCGTCTTCTTGCCGTCGGCCACGGCGGGCAGACGCTCTTATCCGAGATCACCCACGATCTGTGTCGCGACCGGCTGCCTGCCGAGACGACGCTGAAGTCGCTCGGCGAGCATGGCCTCAAGGATCTGGCCCGCCGGGAAACGGTGTTTCAGCTCTGCCATCCCGATCTGCCGCAGGCGTTTCCGCCGCTGAAGACACTGCGCGCTCCCCTCGACGAGTCGGTACCGTCGATAGCCGTGCTGCCGTTCGTCAACCTGAGCCGGGACGAGGAGAACGAGTATTTCGCCGACGGCTTGGCGGAAGAGCTGCTCAACGTCCTTTCCAAGATTCGCGGCCTGCGTGTGGCTTCACGCACTTCGGCGTTCCACTTCAAGGGCAAGGATGTCGACATCCCGACGGTGGCGCAGAAGCTCAACGTGGCGACGGTACTCGAAGGCAGCGTGCGCAAGGCGGGCAAACGCGTGCGCATCACCGCGCAGCTCGTCGAGGTGGCGACCGATTCGCACCTATGGTCGGAAACGTACGACCGGGAGCTGGAGGACATCTTCGCAGTGCAAGACGACATTGCACAGTCAGTCGTGAAAGAGCTACGGTCGGCGCTGCTGGGCCACAAGGCTGCCGCACTTGCCAACGCGACAGTCAAAGAGGAGGTGCAGGCCGCGTCGAGGGGACGCGGGGACAACGTCGAAGCGTATCGGTTGTATCTCCAGGGACGGTTTTTCGAGGACCGCTTCACGCGCGAGGGCTCGGACAGGGCACTCGAGTACTATCGCCGGGCGCTCGAGATCGACCCGGGGTACGCGCTTGCTTACGCCGGGGTGGCGCGCGTCTATTGCGATCAGGCTGGGCGATTCTGGTTACCCACTGCAGAAGGCTTCAGCAAGGCGCGGGAGGCAGCGCAGCGCGCGTTGGAACTCGATCCGGATCTCGCCGAGGCGCATGCGGCCATGGGCGGCATCCGGATTTTCTACGATTGGGACTGGCAGGGGGCGGATGAATCGCTGCGCCGAGCTCTGGCATTGGCGCCCGGCAACGCAAGGATCCTCCGCAGTGCGGCGATCGTTGCTCGATCTCTCGGTCGCCTGCAGGAAGCCATCGTATTGCTTCGTCGGGCGGCAGCCCTTGACCCACTGGGGGCTCCGGTACACAGAACGCTCGCCAGCACCTGCCACGCAGCGGATCTTCTCGATGAGGCGGAGGGGGCGGCGACGAAGGCGCTCGAGATCAATCCGCACGACGCGGGGAGTCGGTTCGGGCTCGGGCGCACTTTGCTTGCGCGAGGGCGCCTTGACGAAGCGCAGGCAGCGTTTGAGCATGCAGAAGACGACCAACTTCGCCTGCTCGGACTCGCTCTCGTACATCACGCGTCAGGCCGCGATGCTGACTCGCAAGCGGCGCTACAGGCGTTGGTCGAGAAGGACCCGGACGGCAGCGCCTACCAAATCGCGCAGGGATACGCTGGTCGCGGGGAGAGCGATCTTTGCTTCGAGTGGCTGGATCGCGCATACCGCCAACACGATGGAGGCCTGGCCTGGTTGAAGCTGGATCCGCTCCTGCGTGGTGTGCATGGAGATCCGCGCTGGCAACTATTCCTTCAGAAGATGAAGCTCGCGGACTGACGCGAAACGGACTCGTTACGCCGTTACCGTACCTGTCAACGAATGAATAGCTTATCGCCGCTGGGCCCGCGCGCCACGCACGCTTCAGGTCCACGTTCGACGGTGGGCAGGCATGGACGACGCGCGTTCCGGTCAGAGATCACACCGTCTGCACATGAAATATTGTCGAGGTGCTCCTTCGCGGCGAATCGTCGTGCGCCCGCAGCGCATAAGGCTGAGGCTGCGCGCGCGAGCGAGAACAGCACCACCGTTAGCAAGGCGTAGATCGGCGTCGACACCAACAACGCCCAGCATAGGTCAACGAACCGATCGGGTTCGTGAGCTCCGAGGAATTCGCCCCTCGAGCGCCGCCGCTGTCGTGCAGGGCGAGCGTCCGAGGCGCACCTAGACCGTACCGTCGCGCAGCGCCGCCGATGTCGCGCGCTCCTTGCGCGACGTCCTGCGTGAGCGCGGCTGGAGAGCCGATGTACCGGGACACGGGTCCGAGCATCCGTTGACGTGGATCAATACCGCCTTCCGCCGAAGGCCGAGAATGGATTTGCAGTCAGTCGAAAGGGACGGCCATGAGAAAGACGATGAGAATAGTAGCGGTTGCCCTCGGGCTGGCCGCAGCAGGCGCCGTAATGGCGCAGGGTTATGGACCCGGTTACGGTGTCGGTGGCGGGTATGGCCCCGGCATGATGGGCGGCGGGTATGGCCCCGGCATGATGGGCGGCGGGTATGGCCCCGGCATGATGGGCGGCGGATATGGCCCCGGCATGATGGGCGGCTACGGCCCCGGCGGCAGCATGATGGGCTACGGCCCTCTGAGTGCGCTCGACCTGAAGGACGACCAGCGCGACAAGATCTTCGCCATCCAGGAAGAAGCCCGCAGCAAGAACTTCGGCACGATGAAGCAGATCCGCGCCGAGCAGTACAAGCTGGCGAAGATGTACAACGCCGAGAAGGTCGATCCGAAGGTCATCGGCGAGCAGCAGAAGAAGGTCGACGAGCTACGTCGGCAGATGATCCAGTCGCACGTCGAAACGCGCAACCAGGTCGAAGCCGTTCTCACGCCGGAGCAGAATAAGCGGCTGCGTCAGTTCGGCCCATGGTGGATGCAGCAGGACACCGAGTAGCGCGACCAACGGCTGGAGGCGTACACCGCAAGCACCGACCCATTGCGCGAGCGGGTATGGCCCCTCCACCTGGATCTGGATCGGAATAAACGCGCGGTTCTCGACCGTCAACGGCGCAGGCGACGATCGCCGGGTTATCGGCTTCGCGACCACAGCCTGTTTCCCTGCCAGCACCCAACGGCGCAGCGGGTTGGATTGAGTCCATTGTTCAAGGCCACCGCGGCGATCGACACCTCCCGGCCGGCGACAAGCCGCTACCACCTTCGCCTTGAACTCCGCGCTGTGCTTCCGCCGGGGTCGCCGCACGGTATTGGGCCGCCAACGATCGCATTCATCTCGTAGCGCCCGGCGCAAGTTGCGGGTAGAGCCATGGCTCTTCGGCGACCGTCGAAAACATCGTCTTGCCGAACCAGTCGCGGACGGCGACGTGCACGCTGGCAAGATATGCGCCGGACTTGAGCGCGAAGATCTCATGCAAGTTGATGCCAGACAAATTGCCAACCGGGCAGAGGAACTGCCGAATCGATGGCGTCTCTGAGTAACGCGATTAAATCCTTGGTAGGAGTGGACCCATGGAGAATCCACGCCGGAACCGGATGGCTGAATAGCTTGCCGTACATGGCCATAAGTCTGGTCAATTCCCGTTGCGGATCGAACGCCATTTTCGGGTCCTCGGATTGCGCCACTGATGTGCATTGCAGTTATGCACGTATTGGACTTGAGGTCCTCCGCTGCAAAATCATGGCGCGCCCGCGCCGCAATCAGGCCGCGCGCTAGAACAAAGCCACCGTTAGCACGGCGTAGATCGGCGTCAACACAACAACGCCCAGCCGAGGTACGCGAAAAAGCTCGGCATTCGCACGCCGCGCGCTTCCGCGATCGCCTTGACCATGAAGTTCGGCGC
This sequence comes from uncultured beta proteobacterium, assembly GCA_963828595.1. Lineage (GTDB taxonomy): Bacteria > Pseudomonadota > Gammaproteobacteria > Burkholderiales > Casimicrobiaceae > PALSA-1003. Next base: position 94,847 of record CAWHEN010000007.1, on the reverse strand, counting down.
ATTGCCGATGTATGTGTTGGCGCCCATGAACACCGCGCCGAGCGAGATTGCCGTCAGCGTGCTCGCCATCGGTCCCATCAGTGCAACCGCGTCGGCGCCCGCGAGGTTGAAGAACACGAGATAAGTCGGCGCATTGTCGAGGAACGACGACAGCGCACCTGTGACCCAGAAGTACAGGGCGTCGTTCGGGCGGCCTTCGGAGGTTGTGACCAGCGTGATCGGTAGTAACGAGCATGCAGGGGATGGCCAACTCGTGTGCGCTGGGTGTGCACTGACAAGCAGCATGGGCGAATTCGAATGGCAATTGCGGCCACCCGGTCACATCTGGGCGAAGGCAGTCTTGTCCGCGCGAAGGTAAAATGATCAATCGTTCCAATGGTTTATTGGACCGACTGAGCTGCGAATACATAAATATAATGAACAACTTAACGCACCGGCTTTGCTGTGCGCCCATGATGGACTGGACCGACAGTCACTGCCGCTACTTCTTCCGGCTGATCACGCCGCGCGGGCGCTTGTATACCGAAATGGTGACGACCGGCGCGATGATGTTCGGCAATGTGCCGCGGCATCTGGACTTTGATCCGGCCGAGCATCCGATTGCGCTGCAGCTCGGCGGCAGCGATCCGTCGGCGCTCGCACACTGCGCGCGACTGGGCGAAGCCTGGGGCTACGACGAGATCAATCTCAACGTCGGCTGTCCGAGCGAGCGCGTGCAGACCGGCAGCTTCGGCGCCTGCCTGATGGCCGAGCCCGAGCTGGTCGCCGACTGCGTCGCGGCGATGCGCGATGCCGTAGCGCTGCCGGTGACGGTCAAGCACCGTACCGGCATCGATGCGGTCGACGAGTACGCATTCGTGCGTGACTTCGTCGGGACCGTCGCGGCGGCAGGCGCCAGCGCGTTCATCGTCCACGCCAGGAACGCGATCCTGAAAGGCCTGTCGCCGAAGGAGAATCGCGAGATACCGCCGCTGAAGTACGAATTCGTGCACCGGCTGAAGCGCGACTTCCCCGAGCACACGATAGTCATCAACGGCGGAATCTCGACGCTTGGCGATATTGCGCGCGAGCTTCCGCAAGTCGACGGCGTGATGCTCGGGCGCGCCGCTTATCACTATCCGTACGTGCTCGCCGACGCCGACGCGCTCTGCTATGGCTCCGGTGCGCGGCCGCGCTCGCGCGCCGAAATCGTCGCCGCGCTGCTGCCCTATGTCGAGGCGCAGCTCGCGCGCGGCGTGCATTTGCGCGCGATCACCCGGCACATCCTCGGGCTCTACCACGGCTCGCCACGGGCGCGCGCCTGGCGCCGCAAGCTCTCCGACGCAGCACTGCTGCAAAACGGAGGCCCTGAGTTGCTGCTCCAGGCGTTGCGCGAGGTCGAGCCGGAATCAGTCGCCGCCGCGGTCTAGCCTGAGCCCAAGGCACTCGCCGGCGGCGTCGGCGGCGACAGCGCACCGTCATTTCGGATGTGGCGCCGGATCGATGTAGCTTATCGCGTCGGCTCGCGCATTCGATCCGACCGCCGACAAAGTGGTTTCCTTAGCGTCGACTATAATCGACTTCTGCGCCGAAGCCTGTTAGTCAAGACGTGAATCCCGATCCGGCCACACCCATCCGCGTCATCGACTCGCACACCGGCGGCGAGCCCACACGCGTGGTCATCAGCGGCGGGCCCGACCTTGGCGACGGCGACATGGCGCAGCGCCGGCAGCGCTTTCGTGATGAGCACGATGCGTGGCGCCGTGCGCTCGTCAACGAGCCCCGTGGCTCGGACGTGCTGGTGGGCGCGCTGTTGTGCGCCCCCGTCGATGCGAGCAATGCCTGCGGCGTGATTTTCTTCAACAACGTCGGCTACATCGGCATGTGCGGCCATGGGACGATCGGGCTGGTCGCGACCTTGGCTCATCTCGGCCGATTGAGAGCGGGCGATCACCGGATCGAAACTCCGGTCGGCATCGTGACGACCACCTTGCATGACGACGCCAGCGTCACCGTGGCCAACGTACCTTCGTATCGTCATGCAGCACAGGTTCGCGTCGATGTCCCCGGTCACGGCGTCGTGCATGGCGATGTCGCATGGGGCGGCAACTGGTTCTTCCTGTGCAGCGACCACGGCTTGTGGCTCGAAGCGAGCCGTGTCGGCGAGCTGACGGCGTTCGCCTCGCGCGTTCACTCTGCGCTGAAGCAACAGGGCGTCACCGGCCGCGAAGGCGCCGACATCGATCACGTCGAGCTGATCGGACCGCCGGGCGATCCGCGCAACGATGCGCGCAACTTCGTGCTCTGTCCGGGCGGAGCTTACGACCGCTCTCCCTGCGGCACCGGGACGAGCGCGAAGCTCGCATGCCTCGCCGCCGACGGCAAGCTGGCCCCGGACGCATTCTGGCGGCAGGAAAGCGTCATCGGCAGCGTCTTCACCGCCTATTATCGCCGGCCGACACAGGCGCTTCCGGACCTGCCGGCGAATGCCGTGCTGCCGATGATCCATGGCCGCGCTTACGTCACCCTCGATGCAAACCTGCTGTTCGATCCCGCCGACGTCTTCGCGTGGGGCCTGGTTTGAATCCGCGTTTGCTCGCCCCGCTTGGTCGCGCGTGCACGAACCGGCGTCCGCGCCGATTGCGCGGGGCTGCTGGCGAGAAGCCAGCGGATGCGCTCGTCAGGCCGCTCGTCTCAAGCCGACGTCCGGCAGCGCGGGCCGCGTCGCCAGCGCGTGTTTCATCATCGCTTCGATTTCCGCGGTTTCCTTCGGGCCGAGCGGCATCGTCTCGCAATCGGCCAGCGAGGCCAGGATCTCGGGCGTGACGTCGTTCTTGAAGATCGTTGGATTGTTATAGACCATCACCGGCAGATCGGTCGCCTTGGCGACGCTGCGGAAGTGCGCGGCGGTCTCGCGCGGCTTCGACGAGTAGACCAGCGCCGGCATGACCATCACGCCGTCGAGACCGATGTGTGCCGCCTCTTTCGCCATGTCGATCGCAAAGGCCGACGTGAATTCGGCGATGCCGCTGATGACCGGGACGCGCCCGCGCGCAACCGATTTTGCAGTCTCCATGACCGCGATTTTTTCGTCCTTGGATAGTGAGCAGTTCTCGCCGACGGTGCCGCAGACGATCAGGCCCGAAACGCCGTCGCGGATCAGGCCCTCGATGACGCGCGCGGTGGCGTCGACGTCGAGCTAGACGTCTTCGCGGAACTGGGTCGTCACCGCGGGAAATACGCCGCGCCAATCAGGTTTCAATCGCCTCTCCTCCCGTTTTTAACGAACACTTTCATGACTTTCCGAATAGCGAGCATCATAGGGAACTCTTGGCGACTCCACAACGAACGGCGCTGATGTCTGTCGCGGTTGTAGCATGGCCCATTGGATCGAAGCCGCAAAGCCGAAAACTGTACCGTCGCAGGCGGAGTTACGACTGACCTGTCCGCGACGACCGATACGCCAGTCGATTCCACAACGGAGAAGACAACCATGAAGCGGGCATTGGTAGCCGTCTCGAAAGCGCTGACTCGAGGTTTGCTTATTGTCGTGCCGGTGTATCTGGCGATCCTGCTGCTGCTCAAGGGGATGAAGTCGGTCGCCAATCTGGTACGGCCGTTCACTGCGATTCTCCCCGAGTGGGTTCCCGCCGAAGAGTTCCTGTCGCTGCTCCTCGTTCTCGCGATCTGCGCCCTCATCGGAGCGACCGTCGGTACTCGCATCGGACGGCGCGCTCGCGAATGGCTCGAGCGGTCCGTCCTGGAGCGAATCCCTGGCTATGGGGTCATCCGCAGCCTGACGAATCAGATGGCGGGGAGCAGCCGCGAGAGCACCTGGAGGGCCGCGCTGGTCGAGATCGAAGATGCCCTTGTCCCGGGGTTCATCATCGAGGAGTTCGAGGACGGGCGCTACACCGTCTTCGTCCCATCGATCCCGACGCCGTTCGCGGGTGCGGTCTACGTTCTCGATCGGCAGCGGGTGCACCCGGTGGATGTGCCGTTCACCGACGCGATCAGGGTCATCTCGCGCTGGGGATCGGGTGCCAAGAGCCTGGTTGCGGCGATGGAGCGCCGCGAGTCCGTCGCGCCGCGCTGACTCAGCCGCTTCTGAACAACGCTAGCCGGCGAGCATGCCGTCGGCGATGTAAGCGCGCACGATTTCGTCGAAGTCAGTGTCGGCCTCCATGCCGAGCGCAGGCCCGAGCCGCGGCGCGAAGTTCGGCGGCCAGGTTTGCACGATCCTGTCGATCACCGGATCGATCTGCCATCTGACCCGGGCCGCCACCGCGTCGCCGGCGACGCGACGCAACGCGTCGACCATCGCGCCGACCGAAATGCGAAGGCCGGGGACATTGACCGAGCGCGTCTGCCCGAACTTTGATGCCGCGACATCGTGGCCGACGATTAGGTTGTCGATGACCTGGCGCGGCGAGGTTACCCACAGCTCGGTCTCCGGCGCGACCGGACATACGGCATCGACGCCGGACAGCGGCTCTCGAATGATGCCGCTGGCGAACGAGGACGCGGCCTTGTTCGGCTTTCCGGGCCGCACGGTCACCGTCGGCAGGCGGAGGCTGCGGCCGTCGATGTACCCCTTGCGCGTCATGTCGTAGACCAGCAGCTCTCCGATCGCCTTCTGCGCGCCGTACGAGGTTTGCGGCGTCAGCGGCGCGTCGTCAGGGACCGGGTCGGGCAATTTTCCGCCGAACACCGCGAGCGAGCTGGTGAACACGAACTTGGGCGGCTTGTTCAGCCTGCGGCAGCGCTCGAGCAGCGCGCGCGTCGCGTCCAGATTGACCCGCATGCCGGTATCGAACTCGGCTTCCGCCTGGCCGCTGACAACGGCGGCGAGATGAAATATCGAATCGGTATCGGGTGTCACGACGCGCTCGATGACCGCCGGATCGGCGAGGTCGCCGGCGACCGCGGTGACGCGCGGGTCGGCCATCGCTGCCGCTGCCACGTCGAGCAGCATCAGTTGCCGCAGCGGGCGACTCTTGCCCGCAGCGTCGACGAGACTCCCTCGCTCGAGCAGCTTGCGAGCGAGACGGGTGCCGAGGAAACCGGCGCCGCCGGTGATCACGATACGCATCGGGGACTCCATGTCATCAGAGCGATACGACGCCGCGCGTCTGTGGCGCGAGGCGAAGGCCGCATTATAAGATGACGGTTTTGCGGCGGTACCTCGCGATGCCGCATCCGATCCATCCCGGTATTTGCGCGGCGATCGAACAGCGCGGCTGGGCGCTCGACGCCGCGTTCCTGCCCGAGCAGGCGATCGCCGCCCTTCGCGACGAGGCGCGCCGGCGGGACGCTGCCGGCGAATTTCAAGCCGCGGGCGTCGGCCGGGGCGCGGCACGGGTCGAGCGCAGCGATATTCGCGGCGATCGCATCCTGTGGCTTGACGAGCACGCGCACTGCGCAGCCGAGGCGCCGCTTTGGCAAGCGCTGGCGGCATTGCAGGCGGCGCTCAACCGGGCATTCTTCCTGGGACTCGACTCGTTCGAGGGCCACTACGCACTCTATCCGTCCGGCGCGTTTTACCGCCGGCATCGCGACAGGTTCCGCGACGATGACGCCCGCGTCATTTCGTGCGCGCTCTATCTGAACGAGGCCTGGTCGGTCCGGGATGGCGGGGCGCTGCGCATGCATCTGCCCGACGGCCCGCACGACATCGTGCCGACGGGCGGGGCATTCGTCTGTTTTATCGCCGAGCGCTTCGAGCACGAGGTCCTGCCGTCCTCGCGCGAGCGCCTGGCGGTCAGCGGCTGGTTCCGCCGCCGGCCGGCTTAGCGGCGCTGCGCTGGGGAATCGACGCTCTCGCGCATGCTAGAATCGATTCGATCGATCGAAGCGCTGGCGCTTCGACAGTCGACCTCCCGCCGCACTCTCCGCCGCCCCTTGCCTTGGTGACGATGCCCGCCGCGACCGCCCTGCCGGCACGATTGGTTATTGCGACGCGCCGATCAGCGCTCGCACTGTGGCAGGCCGAGCACGTGCGCTCGCGCCTTGCGGCGCTCTATCCTTCCTGCGCGATCGAGTTGCTCGGCCTGACCACGCAGGGGGACAGGGTGACCGATCAGCCGCTCGCCGACATCGGCGGCAAGGGGCTGTTCATCAAGGAGCTCGAGCAGGCGATGCATGAGGATCGCGCCGATCTGGCCGTGCATTCGCTCAAGGACGTGCCGATGGACATGCCGCAGGGATTTACCCTGGCGGCGATCATGACGCGCGAGGATCCGCGCGACGCGCTGGTATCGAGACGATGCCGGTCGCTTTCCGAGCTGTCGCCGGCGAGCGTCGTCGGCACATCGAGCCTGCGACGCGAAGCGCAGCTGCGGGGGCGCTATCCGCAGCTTGCCGTCAAGCCACTGCGCGGCAACGTCAATACCCGGCTCGACAAGCTCGATGCCGGACAGTATGCGGCGATCATTCTTGCCGCCGCGGGTTTGCGGCGACTGGGCCTCGCACAAAGAATCGCGGCGCTGCTCGATCCAGCAGAGAGTCTTCCTGCGATCGGGCAGGGTGCGCTCGCGCTCGAGTGCCGCACGGACCGCGCCGACGTGATCGCCGCGCTGGCGCCGCTCTCTGACGCAGCGACGACGAGAGCGACCACCGCGGAGCGCGCGTTCGGACGCGTGCTTGCAGGCAATTGCCGCACACCGCTCGCGGCGTACGCGACGGACCGCGGCCCGCAATTGTGGCTGCGCGGGCTCGTCGCCAGCCGCGACGGCAACCAGGTGCTGCGCGGCGAGCGCTTCGCACCGACCGGCACCTTCGAGGAGGCAGCTGCGCTTGGCGAGGCGCTCGGCGCCGAATTTCTGCAGCGCGGCGCCGCCGCGATGCTGAGGGAAAATACGTGACCGGGCCGCTGCGCGGCGCGGGCATCGTCATCACGCGCCCCGCGCGGCAGGCCGCCCAGCTGGCGCAGCAGATCGCCGCCGTCGGCGGCACGCCTCTGATCTTTCCGACGATAGCGATTCTTCCGCCCGACGACACTCGAGCGCTCGACGATGTGCACCGGCGGCTCGCGCAATTCGATTACGCGATTTTCGTCAGCGCGAATGCCGTGGAATTCGGTATCGGCGATCCGGCCGCATGGCCGGCGGCACTGCTCGCGTTCGCGCCCGGGCCGGGTACGGCGGCGGCGCTCGCCGGGGCCGGAATCGGCGACGTGCGTCAGCCGCGCACGACGATGGACAGCGAAGGCCTGCTCGAGCTGGATGAGTTCGCCGCTCCTTCCGGCAAGCGCGTCGTGATTTTTCGCGGCGGCACCGGACGCGATTTGTTGGCCGACACGCTGACCGCGCGCGGCGCGCATGTGACCCGGGTCGATTGCTATCGCCGGGCCCGGCCGCGGAGCGGCGCCGAAGGCCTGGTCGCGGCATGGCGCGAGCGCCGCGTGGATGCGATCACCCTGACCAGCAGCGAGGGCCTGGACAACCTCTGGGAAATGCTCGACGCGTACGGCCGCAGCGAGCTTGCCGCGACGCCGGCCTTTGTCTCGCATCCGCGCATCGCCGAGCGCGCGCACGCGCTCAAGCTCGCGCGCGTCATCGTCGCAGAGCCCACCGACGCCGGATTGATCGCGTCGTTGCTACAATACTTCGATGCCGATTCCTGACGGATCTCCGATGCCAGCCGACATTCTGATCACCGCACCGCTGCCACCGTTTCTCTACGACCCGCTGAAGGCCGCCTACCGCTGTCATGACTACCATCAGGCGGGCGACAAGCAGGCGCTGCTGGCCGCCCAAGGTGCCGCCATCCGCGGACTGGTACAGGGCGGAGGCACGGCGACGGCGACCAAGCTGCTCGATGCGCTGCCCAAGCTGGAGATCATCTCGGTGTTCGGCGTCGGCTACGACGGCGTGCCGACCGCGTACTGCCGGCAGCGCGGCATCAAGGTGACCAACACGCCGGACGTGTTGACCGACGACGTTGCCGACGTCGCGCTCGCGCTGGTCCTGATGACCGGCCGCGGCTTCGTGCGCCTGAATCGCTTCGTGCATGCCGGCAAGTGGGAAAAGGGAAGCCCCGAGCTGACGACCAAGTTGAGCGGCAGAAAGGTCGGCATCCTGGGCCTGGGCAGAATCGGCAAGGCGATCGCCGAGCGCGTCACGGCAATGGGAATGAAAGTCGCCTATACGGGGCGCAAGCCGCAGGATGTCGGTTACGAATACATCACCGACCTGAAGGCGCTGGCCACTGCCGTCGACTTCCTGATCGTCGCCTGTCCGGGCGGCGAGGCCACCCGGAATATCGTCAACGCCGAGGTGCTCGCGGCACTCGGCAAGAAGGGCACGCTGATCAACATCGCGCGTGGCTCGATCGTCGACGAGCCGGCGCTGGTCGCGGCGCTGAAGGCAGGCACGATCAAGGCGGCCGGACTCGACGTCTTCGACGACGAGCCGCACATTCCGGCGGCGATGATGACGATGGACAATGTCGTGCTGCTGCCGCACGTCGGGAGCGCCACGCGCGAAACGCGACAGGCGATGGGCGACCTGTGCAAGGCGAACCTCGACGCCTGGTTCGCCGACAAGAAAGTGTTGACGCTGATTCCCGAGCTGAAGTAGCTGGCGCCGGCGGCGCTTCGTGCCGCGGTTACTCGGGAGGGATGATCGGCTTGGTCGCCGGCGCGAATAGCACGGCCGAGAGCGATGCCAGCACCAGCGCAAGTGCGATGTACTCGCTCGGGCCCGGTCGCTCGCCCAGGAAAAGGATTCCCGACAGCACGCCGACGACAGGCACCGGCAGCGACGAAAGCGAGCTGACCGCGACCGGCAGCGTGCGCGCCATAGTGAACCATGCCCAGTGCGCGACGGTGCCGGCGAGAAAGATATTGTAGAGCACCGCGAACCAGGCCGTACCCGACATGTGGGCCAGCGAACTTATCGGGTGCTCGTCAAACAGCGGCACGCAGACCGCGATAGGCAGCCAGCCGATCAGCATCATCCACCCGGTCAACGTGTTCTGCGGCACCGGCGGCTTCCAGCGCCGCAGCAGCACAGTGCCGAACGCCCACGAAATCGCGGCGGCAAGGATGAACAAGGTCCCCATCGGCGAGCGCGTGATATGCCGCACGTCTTCGCCGAGCAGGACCGCCATGCCGAGCATGCCGAACACTAGTCCGATGATCTTGCGCGTCGACAGCGGCTCGTGCAGCAACGCCATGCCGAACAGCACGGTCCAGACCGGCATCGTGTACGCCAGGATCGCGGACCGGCCCGCGGGCATCTGCTGGACGCCGAAAAGGATCAGCCCGTTCCATGCCGCGATGTTGAACAGCGCGAGCGCCAGGACCTTGCCCCAATGCTCGCGCGGGATCCGGATCGAATCGCCCGACAGCCGCGCCGCCAGCAACAAGCCGAGCGCCGCGAACGGAAGCGTCGCGCCACGAAACGTCAGCGGCGCGAGCTCGGTAACGCCGAGCTTCAGCACTGGCCAATTGCATCCCCAGACCAGGGTCAAGATCGCGACAAGAAAAAGCCCCGAGGCCGAAACGCGCCGCGCGGCCAGCCGAGCCGAAGTCATTGAGCGATCGCGCCTGCAGCGGCGATCACGGCCGCCGCCCGTCCGGGCGCAGGCCGGTCAAGCCGTCGCCGTATTTGGCCTCGCGCAGCGAGCGCGCCTGCGTTACCCATTGATCACGCCGGATGCGGCCGGGAAATTCGGGCAGACGCGCGTCGAATTCGTCGATGTCTCGCTCGCTCCATTGAGCGATCTGCTGGAAGCTCATGATGCCCAGGTTGTGCAGCATGCGCTCGAGCACCGGTCCGACGCCGACGATCAGCTTCAGATCGTCGGGTCCGGCCGCGCCTGACAGGATCGGGGGAGGCGCGTTGTTTTCGATGTCGATCACCAGCTGTCGATAGCGCGCGTTGTCGTCGCGCACATCGGCGAGCGCAGCGAACAGTCGCCTCCGGTCTTCGCCGAAAACGGCGGCCTGATAACGGATCGCATCGGCATCGGCCAGCGCCTGCCGCAGATGGGCTGCTTCGCCTTCGTCGCTGCGTATGATCCGCGCCTTTTCTGCGCCGATGCGCTCGGCGTCAGGGCCGGAAAAAGCGCCCGTTGGATCGACCGGACCGGTTACCGTAGAGCCGGTCGGCGTGCCGACCGGCAGCTGACGCCGGCGCAATCCATACGCGTAACCGGTCAACGTGGCGACAGCAACGACAGCGATGAGTGCAAGGATTAGCATCGGATCAGAAAGGCGGGGGCCGCGGGACGATAAACGCCTGGCGGACGTGCGAACATTCTAGTGGAGCATGGCGCTTCCGGCCAGCCCGGCCGGGAGCGACCGGCCGTCCTGCTACAATCGACTGCGTCTGCGCTCGCCTTCACTACGATGCCCGAACCGGCGGCCGACCGCCCCGCTTCCTCCTCGCCGCCGCCCCGAATCCCGGCCACTGCGCCTGCGTCGCCGCGGCTTGCGCTCTGGGCGTGGGTTGCAGCGCTGGTGATCGCTGTTGCGATCGCGGCAGCGTGGCTGGACGCACGCCATAGCCAGCGCGAGTTGCGCGTCGAGCTCGCGAAGCGTCTCGCCGAAGTCGAAGCCGCCCAGCAGGCAACGCGCGCCATCGTCAAGGATGCCCAGGACAGCGTGCGTGACGCGCAAGCCAAGCTCTCGCTTCTGGAAAATCGTCTCGGCGAATCGCAGGCGCAGCAGTCGGCACTCGAGGCGCTATACCGCGAGCTTTCGCCGTCGCGAGACGAATGGGCACTGACCGAGGTCGAGCAGGTGCTGATGCTTGCCAGCCAGCAGCTGCAACTGGCCGGGAACGTCCGCGCTGCGCTTGCAGCGCTGCAGGTCGCCGACACCAAATTGCAGCGGCTAGACCGTCCGCAATTTGTCCCTCTGCGCCGCGCGCTGGCGCGGGACATGGACCGGTTGAAGGCGGTGCCGTACGTCGACGTTGCCGGGGTGTCGTTGCGACTCGACGAGGCCATCGCGCAGATCGATGCGCTGCCGCTGGCGATCGATGAAAGGCTGGCCCCGCCGCCGCCGCCGCCCGCGCCGCCACAGGGCGAGTCCGGATGGCGACGACTGCTGGCGAGCGCCTGGCAGCAGATACGGCAACTGGTCCGTATCGAGAATATCGACCGGCCCGAGGTCCCGTTGCTGCTGCCGCAGGAGCAGTTTTTCCTGCGCGAGAATCTGAAGCTGAGGCTCCTGTCGGCGCGATTCGCGCTGCTGTTTCACGACCAGGCGAATTTCCGTGCCGATCTCACCGCCGCCGACGCCTGGCTCACCAAGTATTTCGACACGCGATCCAAGCCGGTTCAGGCGTTACGGACGCTGTTCAAACAGCTGAAGGCGACCGATATGGCGGCCGAACTGCCGGGACTCGCCGCCAGCCTCGACGCGGTGCGCGTGTTGCAAATCGCGCGCGACAAGCCGCAGCGCTAGAGCGGCAACGGGCCACTAGCGCCGCACCCGCCGCCAATGCGCTTTCTCTTCTGGTTTTTGCTGCTCGCCGCGGCGGCGGTGGCCGCCGCGCTGGCGGTCAAGCTGAATTCCGGTTACGCGCTGCTGGTTACGCCGCCGTACCGGATCGAGCTTTCGCTCAACCTGCTGCTGTTGATCGCCGTCGTCGGATTCGCCGCGCTGTATGCTGCGATCCGCCTGGCCGTGCGCACCGCGCGTCTTCCGCAGACGGTGCGCGCGTGGCGCCGGCGCCAGAAGCTGGAGCGAGCCCGTTCGGCGCAGGACTCCGCCGTCGTCGCATTGCTCGAAGGACGTTACGGCAAGGCACAACAGCGCGCGCTGGAAGCGCTGGCCATACCGGGTTCCAGCGGACTCAACGCGATAATCGGCGCGCGCGCCGCCATCGACGTCCGCAATTTCGATTCGGCCGAGGCGCTGCTCAACCGCCCGGACGCGCAAGCGACGAGCCTGGCGGTCGCCCGGTTGATGCTGGTCGCCGAAATCGCGCTCGAGCAAGGACAGCCGCAACGCGCGCTCGACATGCTGCGCGAGCTGCGGCGCGAAGCCGGCATGCATACGGCGGCGCTGCGCCTCGAGCTGCGCTGCCTGCAGGCGGCGCGGCGCTGGACCGACATCGCGCCGCTGCTCGATCAGCTGGTCAAGCGCAAAGTGTTCGACAGCCCGCAAGCCGAGCACGTGCGGGTGACGGCGCAAAGCGAGCAGCTGAAGGTGCTGACGCATGACGCCGCCGGCCTGCGCGAGTACTGGTACAGACTGCCGGATGCGGCGAAGCGGCATCCGAAAGTCGCGCGCGCCGCAGCCCAGAGCTTCCTGCAGCTCGGCGGCGATCGGGAGGCCGTCGACATCCTCGCCGAGAGTCTGGAGCGCGAATGGAACTCCGAGCTGGTCGAGCTCTACGGAGAATGTCGTCCGGCCGACGCCACCCGCCAGCTCGAACAGGCCGAACGCTGGCTGTTGCGGCACAACCAGGACCCGGTGTTGTTGCGAGTTCTCGGCACGCTGTGCCAGCGGCGGCAACTCTGGGGCAAGGCGCAAACCTACTTCGAGGCCAGCCTCGCGCTGGACGATGGCTGGCGCGCCCATCTGGCGCTCGGAGAAATGCTCGGACGCCTGAACCGCGACGACGAGGCGAATGCGCATTTCGTCGCAGCGCTCAAGCTGGCGACCGGCGAATTGCGACGGCCATGACGGTTGTCGCGCGGCTTAGTCGACGAGTTTCCGGCTTTTCAGGAGATTCGCCAGCGCGATCGTGAAGCGAGGCACGTCGGTGGCGTCGATGTGCGAGGTGTCCGGCAGCACGAACGCTGTCATCGCGGGGACGTCGCGAAAGTCGATCATCGTGGCCGGCGAGCGCCGCGCATACGCGTCCCAGTAGCGGTCGCGCGGAAAATTGGCCTCGTCCAGCGCCAGGCTCTCGTCGGCCGCCGGCTCGCGGAAAAAGACGACGCGGCCGCCGCGCCGCTGGATTTTCTCGACCCACGCCGATACGGCGTCCAGGTCGTGGAGCCAGGTCCCGGCATCGGTCGGTGGCTCCTCGCGATAGTAGCGGACCAGGTCGGCGACGCGCGATGCCCGGATGCCGGGAAGATCGGGCCGGTGATAGTCGATGAATCCGGCGCGATCGGCGCGCACGACGACGTGATCGTTCATCGGCGGCCCCTCGCCGGCGATCCAGCGCTCGATGATATTGGTCGCCGCGAACGCCGATCGGACGAACACAAGATGTTCCTGCAGCGCGGTCAACAGCTTGCGATGGATCCAGCGCGAGAGCGTCCAGCGATGTCGGTAGTGGTCGAAATAGCTTTGCTGCATTTCCCAGTGCCGGCGTTGCATGCCGCGTGCATCGACGCCGACGATCGCGAGCCCGACGAACGAAGGGTCGTCGGCCAGCGCGCGCAGCGCAGCCAGCGGGTATCTGCCATTGACAGCGAGCATCGCCACCGGCCGGCCGTCGAGCTGCTGCGAAAGCAACTCCGGATCGATGCCGAATTCGATGCGCGACGCGCCGAGCAGTGCCACCGCGCGGGGTGAATTCCGGATGCGATCGAGTTGCATCGACCACAGGTCGGCGTCGTCCTGCACGGTGACGAGGTAGCCGCGCTGGCGCAGCAGCGATTCGTACCCGACGGCGAGCAGCGCGCACACCAGCAGCGCGGCGACCCAGGCATGCAACCACTGTCGGTTCATAGTCAAAACTGGAAGTAGATGAATGCCGGATTGAATCCGGGTGAGAACACGACGGCGGCCAGCGCCAGCGCGATCGACGCGGCGCGCGGCGCGACGGACAAGCGATCGAGCCAGTCCCAGCGGCGCAAGTGGCCGAACAGGATATGCGAGCCGACGACGCAGGCACCCAGCACGAGCGCGACGATCGCTTCGCTGAACGGAACCAGCGTCGAGTGCCCACCGGGGTCGAACATCGACACGAGAATCGAAATGCCCTGGCCGAACGAATGCGCGCGGAAGAACACTGCGGCAATGCTGAACATCCCGAACGTTGCCACGGCTAGCGCCGCCCGGCCGAAGCGATTGTCGATCTTGCCGAAGTCCCAGACGTAACGCTTGATCAGATGCTCGGCGCAGATAAAGACGCCCTGCAGCCCGCCCCACACCACGAACGTCCATGCCGCGCCGTGCCAGAGGCCAACTAGCAGGAACGCGACCAGCAGGTTGGCTTCACCGCGCAGCCTGCCGCGGCGATAGCCGCCGAGCGGGAGAAAGACGTAATCGCGGATCCAGCTCGCCAGCGACATGTGCCAGCGCGTCCACAACTCGGCCATGCCGACCGAACCGAACGGGCTTTCGAAATTCATCGGAAAGCGGAAGCCGAACATCAGTGCGACGCCGATCGCGCAAAGCGAATATCCGGCGAAGTCGCAATAGGCCTGCAGCGAGAACGAGGCCGCACCGAGCCAGCTTTCGCCGAACCCAGCGTGGACGCCGGCGGCGAACACGCGGTCGACGACCGGCGCGAACACCAGGTCGGCCAGACAGACCTTGAGCGCCAGGCCGAAGACGAACAGTGCCAGGCCCTTGCCTACCTCGGCCGATTCCCAGGACTTTGGCCTGTGCGCACTGCGGCGAAAAATCACCGTAGCGAAGGATCGGTCCGGCGACCAGGTGCGGAAAGAAGGTCACGTACAGGCCGTAGTCGAGCAGGCTCCTCGACACGGCGATGCGCCTGCGATAGACGTCGATCACGTACGACAGGCTCTCGAACGTGTAGAACGAGATGCCGACCGGCAGCAGGATGCCGAGCGACACCGGCTCGAAATTGATGCCGAACACGTGCAGCAGGTCGACCGCGTTATCGGAAAAGAACTGCGCGTACTTGAAAAAGCCGAGTGACGCCCAGGTTGATGGCGATCGACGACGCGAGGATCGCGCGGCGGTACGGCGGGCGCTGCACGCGATTCATCCAGTGCGACGCCAGCCAGTCGAATCCCGTCGTCGCGATGATCAACAGCACGAAAAACGGATTCCACGCCGCGTAGAACAGGTAGCTGGCGCCCAGCAGGAAGACCTTGCGCGCGGTCCACGAGCGCACCGCCCAGTAGCCGCCGAAAATGGCGGCGAGAAAGACGACGAAGGTCAGCGAATCGAACGTCATGGCGGCCGCCGGCCCGTCAGCTCGCTATCGTTTGCCTATGCCGGCGCGTCGGTCTGCGCCGCATAGGTGAACGAATCGGCGTAGAAAGCCTCCGGAGGCAGCCGTCGCAGCTCGGCGAATTCGCGGCGCGCGGCGTCGATCATCGCCGGACCGCCGCAGGCATAGACCTGATAGCCGGACAGGTCGGTGAAATCCGTCATTACCGCCTTGTGCACGAAGCCGGTGCGGCCCGGCCAGCGGTCGTCGGGCAGCGGATCGGACAGCACCGGGATGAAGGTGAAGTTCGGATGCCGGCGCTGCCATTCGGCCGGAAGATCCGGCAGATAGAGATCGGCGCGCGAGCGCACGCCCCAGTAGAGCACGATCTGGCGGTCGACCGCATGATGAAACGCGTGCTCGATTACCGCCTTGATCGGCGCGAAGCCGGTGCCGCCAGCGACGAAGATGATCGGCTTGTCCGAATCCTCGCGCAAAAAGAAATTACCCAGCGGGCCCTCGATGCGCAGGATCTCGCGACCTTTGAACTCGTTGAACAGCTGACCGCTGAAATGGCCGCCGGGAACGTGCCGGACATGCAGGTCGAGCAGCGCGTCGTCCTCGGGCGCGGTGGCGATCGAAAAGCTGCGCCGGCGACCGTCCTTGAGCAGAAAATCGACGTATTGGCCGGCGAGATATTGCAGACGGTCGTTCGCCGGAAGCTTCAAGGAGACGATCGCGACGTCGGCGGCGACCTTGTCGATCTTTTCGATCCGGCAGGGCAGCTTGCGGATCCGGATGTCGCCGGCCTTTCGCACTTCGCGCACTTCGACGACGAGGTCGGTCTGCGGGCGGGCGACGCAAAGCAGCGCATAGCCCTGTCGTTTGTCCGCATCGGTCAGCGTGCCCGGCTGGTAATGCCCATAGTCGACGACGCCTTCGAGCAGATGGCTCTTGCAGGTTCCGCAGGCCCCGTTGCGGCAGCCGTAAGGAATCATCAGGTCGGCGCGCATCGCCGCCGCGAGCACGGTCTCGTCGTCGTCGCAGGCGAACGAATGCTCGCTGGGCTTTATGGTAATCTGATGCGGCATCGGTAGACTTTAAGCGCGCAGCGTAGAGACGGCGGTGATCAGGGTCTTGTTAATTGGCTGTGGCGACATCGCGCTGCGCACCGCCGATCTGCTGCGCGGCAAGGTGCGGCTTTACGGGCTCACGCGCCGGCGCGACGAGATACCGAAGCTGCGCGGCCGCGGCATCGTGCCGATCATCGGCGACCTCGATCGCTATCACAGCCTCGAGCGACTGAGGACGGCGCCTTTTGCAGTGCTGCATTTCGCGCCGCCGCCGGCTGAAGGCCGCGACGATCCGCGAACCGCAAGCCTCGTCGCGGCGCTGACAAAAGCGCGGATTATACCGCAGCGCTTCGTCTACATCAGCACGACCGGCGTCTATGGCGATTGCGCCGGCGCGCGAGTCAGCGAAACGCGTCCGCGCAAGCCGCAGACGCCGCGCGCAAAGAGGCGCGTCGCGGCCGAGGACCGGCTGCGCAGCTGGGCGCGTCGCTACGGCGTCAGTCTTTCGCTGCTGCGTGCGCCCGGCATCTATGCCGAAACGCGGCTGCCGCTCGACCGCATCCGGCAGGGAACGCCGGTGCTTCGGCCCGAAGACGACGTATTCACCAACCACATCCATGCCGATGATCTGGCGCGCGCCGCCGTCGCCGCGGCATTTCGCGGCAAGCCGAACCGCGCATACAACATCAGCGACGATGCCGAGCTTAAGCTCGGCGGCTGGCTCGATGCGGTCGCCGATGCGTTTCGCCTGCCCCGGCCGCCGCGCGTCTCGTGGGACGAGGCCGAAGCGCGCATCGCACCGATGCTGCTCTCGTTCATGAGCGAATCGAGGCGGCTTTCCAATGCGCGGATGAAGCGCGAGTTGCGCGTTCGGCTCGAGTTTCCGACTCCCGATGCGCTGCTGGCGGACATCGCGCCGCGCGCGCTGAAGAAGCAGCTCGCGCTGCCGCTGGGCGCGCGATGACGGTGGGCGAGCCCGGACTCGGGCGCGGCGGCACCGACCCGCTGGCAGGCGATCGCTGCGCGGATCGACGCCTACGAGCGCCTGATCCGGCTCGACAAGCCGATCGGCACGCTGTTGCTGCTTTGGCCGACGCTGTCTGCACTGTGGCTTGCGGCGTTCGGGTCGCCGTCCTGGATCGTTGTCGGCATTTTCGCGCTCGGCACGCTGCTGATGCGCTCGGCCGGCTGCGCGATCAATGATTATGCCGACCGCAATTTCGACGCGCACGTGGAGCGAACCGCCAATCGCCCGCTGGCGCGGCGCGAGATCGCGCCCTGGGAAGCGCTTGCCGTCGCCGCCGCGCTCGCCTTCTGCGCGTTGCTTCTGGTGCTGCCGCTCAACCGGCCGACGATCCTGCTGTCGCTGCCGGCGCTGCTGATCACCGTCGCCTATCCGTATTGCAAGCGGTTTTTCTCGCTGCCGCAGGCGTTTCTCGGCATCGCGTTTTCATTCGGCATTCCGATGGCGTTCGCATCGGTGTTCAACGAGGTTACCGCGCTCGGCTGGACGCTGTTCGCGATCAATCTGTTCTGGGTGATGGCCTACGATACCGAGTATGCGATGGTCGATCGCGACGACGACTTGAAGCTGGGCCTCAAGACCTCGGCGATCACGTTCGGCAGGTTCGACGTGCTCGTGGTCATGTTCTGCTACGCGGTGTACCTGGCCGGATTGACGTGGATCGGCAGCGAGCGGCAGATGGGACCGCTGTTCTATATCGGCGTGCTGGCTGCATCGCTGATCGCGTTGTGGCACTACCGGCTGATACGCAAGCGCGAGCGCGCGCGGCTGCTTTCGCGCGTTTCTCGGCAATCACTGGCTGGGGTTTGCCGTGTTCGCCGGCGATCGTCGCCGACTACGTCGTGCGCCTGCACCGCATGCCATGGTGGCCGCAGTGAGGGCTGCGCCCGGCGCCGCCGCTGCAACGCGGATTGCCGCCGGTACTCGATGCGGCGACGCGGGTGCTGATACTCGGCAGTTTTCCCGGTGTCGCATCGCTGGCCGCGCGCCAGTACTACGCGCATCCGCGCAACCATTTCTGGCCGCTGATCGGCGCGCTGCTCGACTTGCCGCTGGCCGACCTGCCGTACGCGCGCCGGCTGTCCGCGTTGCGGGCGCATCGGATCGGTCTGTGGGACAGCATCGTGCGCTGTGCCCGCACGGGCAGTGCCGATGCGGCGATCCGCCGCGCGGAACTTGCCGAGATCGCGCTGGCGCGGCGCCGTGCGCCGGAGCTCGTGCTGGTCTGCTTCAACGGGCAGACGGCCGCCCGGGCGGCGCCGCTGTGGCGCGAGGCCGGCTACGCGATCTGCGTGCTGCCTTCGTCCAGTCCGGCCTATACGCTGCCGCTTAGCCGACAAGCTTGCCGCGTGGCGCGAGGCGCTAGGCGAGGCCGCGCGTCGCGTCGATCGCGGCCGGGCTTTCGAGGAGGGTGCGACCGCGCGCCGATGAGGCGCCGTGGCGCGGTTCGGGGTCGGCGAGCCTAGCGCCGCGGCCGCGCAGCGCGCGCCGCACGCGCAATGCCGCGGCGCCGGCCATCCCGAGCAGCATCGCCAGCAGGGCCAGGCCGGTGGAGTCCAGCGCCGGGACGGCCGTCAGCAGCGGCGGGGCGCGCCCCAGCCGCGACATCTGGCCGGTCGTGCAATTGAACGTGATCGTGCTGGTGAACGTGACTGTGCCGGTCAGGTTCGGGCCCGGTATAGGTCGTGATGGTGATGGTGATCGGCGTGTTCGGCGCGAGACCGCCGCCGAAGCCCAGGATGTGGAAATTGGGATAATCGGCGTTGAACACGCCGACGTTCGCGCCGGTATTGTCGGTGAACTGCTCGAGCAGGCTCGGATTGAGTGCGGGCGACGAAACCCGGACGCTGGCTGAGGTCTGCGCGGTGGTATTGATGAAGGTGTTCAAGTCGAACGCCGAACCGTTGCATCGGCCGGCGAGATTGAGCTGCTTGGGCAGGATCTCGATCGACGGAAGCACGTCGGCCTGGACCACCGCATTGGTCAGCGGCTGCGCGCCATCGGTCCCGGCGTTGGGCGCGGCGATGCCCGCGCTTGCCGACAACAGGGCAAACGCTCCCAACATCGCCTTAAGCGTCGTTATCGCATTTCGCAAACGGAAATCTCCCGCGGGATCCGGCGCCGCGCTGAAACGATGCGCGCCAGTCGAGCCCAGCATAGTCGCCGGTCTCTGCTCAGGTCCAGCAACGGGCACCGATAGTATCGCCATTCGAACGTAGTGTGGTATCCGCGCGACGCCGACTGTCGCCGCTTCCCGACAAATCGGACCGTTTTACCCCTTGTCGCGCACAAAAAACCCCGCGATCGCGCCTCGCGCAGGCGCGACCGTGTGGCGGCGGCGGCATGCACCGCGCATTGCGGCTTAGCGGGTTTGCTAAGATCGGGCAAGGGCGCCGGACGCGTCAGGCATCCAGATGAAATACCACGATCTCCGCGACTTTCTCGCCCAGCTCGAACGCGACGGCGAAGCTCAAGCGCATCGCCGCCGAAATCGACCCGCGCCTCGAGATGACCGAGATCTGCGATCGCGTCCTCAAGGCGGGCGGTCCGGCGCTGCTGTTCGAGGCGCCGAAGGGGCATTCGATCCCGGTGCTGTGCAACCTGTTCGGCACGCCGCGCCGCGTCGCGCTGGCGATGGGCGCCGATGCCGGCGAGGATCCGGTCGCGGCGCTGCGCGAAGTCGGCAGGCTGCTCGCTTTCCTCAAGGAACCGGAGCCGCCGCGCGAGCCTCAAGGACGTCTGGCAGAACACGCGGCCGGTGTTCATGCAGGTGATGCAGATGGCGCCGAAGGAGCGTTCGTCGGCGCCATGCCAGGAGATCGTGTGGGAAGGCGAAGAGGTCGACCTCGCGCGACTGCCGGTGCAGACCTGCTGGCCGGACGACGTCTCGCCGCTGATCACCTGGGGCCTGACGGTGACGCGCGGCCCGCTGAAAGCGAGACAGAACCTCGGCATCTACCGGCAGCAGGTGCTCTCGCGCAATCGCGTGATCATGCGCTGGCTCAGCACACGGGGCGGGGCGCTCGATTTTCGCGACCACGCGCAGCGCATCCGGGCACGCCGTTCCCGGTCGCCGTCGCGCTCGGCGCCGACCCGGCGACGATGCTCGGCGCGGTAACGCCGGTGCCCGACACGCTGTCCGAATATCAGTTCGCCGGATTGCTGCGCGGAGCCAGGACCGAGATCGTCAAATGCCTGAGCCACGAGCTCCATGTGCCGGCGTCGGCCGAGATCGTGCTCGAGGGCCACATCCGCCCGGACGCTCCGACGCCGAGCGGCTTCGAGAGCGCGCGCGAAGGGCCGTTCGGCGATCACACCGGCTATTACAACGAGGTCGAGCGTTTTCCGGTGCTGACGATCGAGCGCATCACGATGCGCCGGCAGCCGATCTACCACAGCACCTATACCGGCAAGCCGCCGGACGAGCCGGCGATCCTGGGCGTCGCGCTGAACGAGGTGTTCGTCCCGCTGTTGCAAAAGCAGTTTCCCGAAATCGCCGATTTCTACCTGCCGCCGGAAGGCTGCTCGTACCGCATGGCGATCGTCAGCATGAAGAAGCAATATCCGGGACACGCCAAGCGCGTGATGTTCGGCGTGTGGAGCTTCCTGCGGCAGTTCATGTACACCAAGTTCGTCATCGTCACCGACGACGACGTCGACATCCGCCAGTGGAAAGAGGTCGTCTGGGCGATTTCGACCCGCGGTCGATCCGGCGCGCGACACGCTGATCGTCGAGAACACGCCGATCGACTACCTCGATTTCGCTTCGCCGGTCGCAGGGCTCGGCGCCAAGATGGGCATCGATGCGACGGCCAAGTGGCCGGGAGAAACGTCGCGCCAGTGGGGCCGGCCGATCGCGATGGACGATGCGGTCAAGCGCCGGGTCGACGCGATCTGGAAGGACCTGGGCCTTTAGCCGGGCGAGCTCGCCGGGGAAGCCCTTCGACCGAGGGCCGCGGATGGTCAGGCGGCGCGGGTCTTGCCGGACGCGACATCGGCGTCGGATACACGGCGCGCCAGCTTTTCTGCAAACTGCACGACCAGCGCGAGCGCGTCGGCGTGCGCCGCGCCCTGATGGACTATGTTTATCTCGGCTAAGAACGGATCGTCGGCGAAAACGATCTGGTCGAGCGGCTTGCGCTCGCTTTCGGGCACATCGTAATTGGCCGCAAGCAAGGTCAGCGTTTCCGGCGTCAATGCCTTGCCCGAGCGCAAAAGCGCATACGAGTCGCGCCAATGCGACGAAAGGCCGGCCGCGCGGCCCGGCTGCATCAGACACGACAGCCATCCGATCGCGATCTTGGCGCCGAACTGTGCGGCCGAACGTATCGGAATGTGCGCAACTGCCGACTCATCGACCGTCAGGCGGGCATGCTGGATCTTCGGATAGTTCTCCGCGCCAACGCGCCGGACGACCAGATGGTTGCCTTCGGCGATCAGTGTCGGAGCTTTGCAGGAAGTCGCGAGACACCACGGCTCGGTATCGCGGCTCAAGCCCGTGGCTGACGCGCCGCGCCGAACGGATCAGCGATGCCGGATCGCAGTGCACGGGAAAAATCGGGCACGTACGTGTGCCACTCCTGGACCGCATGGACCTCCGGCGGCAGGCTCGCCAGCGCGGCTTCGAGGCGCTCCCGCGACGGGCACTTTGAGGAATTCGTCGGCGTCGAGCAGGAAGATGAAGTCGGCGTCGGTGGTCGCAAGGATCTCGACGCGTGAGCCGGGTGATGATGTCCGATTGCCTGAATTCCAGCTCGGCATCGACTTCGATCCGCAGTGGAAGACCTTCGGCCGACAAGGCGGCGAGAATCTCGGGTGTGTCGTCGGTCGAGCCATGATCGACGATCGCCAGCCCGTCGAGCACGGTCAGATTGTGGCGGACGAACGCCTCGATGATGTCCGCCTCGTTGCGGACCATCGCAACGCCCCAGAACTTCACTGCGGGAGCTTCAGTCGTCGTCGACTGGCGCCACTTGCGCGCGATACGCGTCACCGCGAACGCGATCGATGCCAGGCGCACCCAGCGCGCGTAGCGCTGCAGTCCGAACACCGGCGCGATCGCCTCGACCAGCGCGATGACCGCCGCCGGCTGGGCGACGGCACTGCCGATCAAGCCGGCCGGACGCAGCGCGCTGCGCACGTCGCCGGCGTGCAAGGCGAACTCCATCCGCTGCAGGCGCAGCTGCGCCACCAGCAGCGATTTCCGTGCCGCCAGTTCGTCGAGGCTTGCGCTCATGGCCTGCGCCGCAAAGCCTCGGCGTCCTCTTCGAGCTGCGACAGCGTTGTCGCGAACGGAAAATGCTTCTCCTGCATCCGCTGCCTGCAGCCGGAACAGGAAGATGACCGCAAGCACCAGGTAGAAGCCGGTGACCGCGCCGACGGCGGTCAGGCGATAGCTGTCCCAGAAGTAGGCGATGACGAAAACCGACGCGAAAAGCAGCGCGAACAGCACGACCAGAACCGTCGAGAACACCAGCAGCACCATCTCCTTGGCGCGCTCGCGCTCTTCGGTGAACTCCACGGTGGCGAGCTCGAGCCGCGTGCGCACCATCGCGAGCGCAGTCGCGGCCAGCTGCGAAAGCGCGCTGCCCAGCCCTGCGGCGGCTCTGGCGTTCGGATCAGCCACTGGGTGCTAGCGGCGGCTCAACGCGAGCCCGGCCAGAAAGCCGACCGCCGCCGCGATGCCGATCGCCTGCCAGGGATTGTCGCGCACGTAGTCGTCGGTCACCTTCGCGGCCGCCTTGGCGCTTTCGCTGGCGTCCTCGTGCAAGTCGTGCAACCTTATCTTGGCCGAACGCAGCTTCGCCTCGACCTGGCCGCGCAGGTCATTGGCCTTCTCGCCCGATTCCTTGGCCGCCTGTTTCAACAGGGATTCCGCTTCGGCCAGCACGTCGGTGAAATCCTTGACGAGCGCTTCGCGGCTGCGTTCGAATTTTGCTGCAGTCATGGTCATCTCCAGGCAATGAGCGCATCGGCCGCGTTGGCGCGAGCCCGATCTGCCGCTCGACGGGTATTATAGCGCTGCGCCAAGCCGCGCCGAACCGCTCCGGGAGTGCCGTCAAGATGAGCCGACTCGAGCTGCCTGCCCTCGATCCGACCACCGTGACCGAGAAACGCGGCTCCGGATATCCGGAGCCATTCAAGAGCTCGCATGGGCGATCGCGCCAAGCGGCGTCTGGGCGACGCCTGCGGCCTGACCAAATTCGGCGTCAACCTGGTGACCTTGGGCTGTCGGCGGACAATCGGCGCTGCGCCACTGGCACACGCTGGAGGACGAATTCGTCTACATCCTTGCCGGCGAGGTGATCCTGGTCACCGACGCCGGCGAGCAGACGCTAGGGCCCGGCATGTGCGCCGGTTATCCGGCAGGCAAGCGCGATGCGCACCATTTCATCAACCGCGGCAACGTGCCGGCGACCTATCTCGAGATCGGCAACCGCATCGACGGCGACAACATGTTTCTATCCCGATGACGACCTGATCTGGTGCGACGACGGCAACGGCGAGTACGGTGCGCACAGGGACGGCCGCCGCTATCCAGAATAAGCGCGCGCCGGCCGAGGCCCCGCGCAGCACGGTTTTTCGCGAGCCAGTAGCCGGGTTTCGCCGACTTCAACCCGTTCAAGAGGAGCAGCAAGCATGAGCGAGTCTTCCGCACCGCAAGCGTCCGCCCGCCGGCGCCGGCGTGCCCTTCGCAGTCGCTGATTTCGACGACGCTGGTCGTCTATGCGCTGTTCGGCGGTCGCGGCGGTTGCCGCACTTGTCTCGGCGGGCTTGCTGAGCACTCCGCTGCTTGGACTGGTCGGCCTGATCGGGCTGATCCTCGCCTACGTGAAGCGCGGCGACGCCGCCGGAACCTGGCTGCAGTCGCACTACCGCTGGCTGATCCGCACGTTCTGGTTCTCGGTACTGTGGAACATCGTCGGCTGGCTGGCGGTGGTGACCCTGATCGGCATACCGATCGCAATCGGCATCTGGATCGCGACGACGATCTGGGTCATGTACCGGCTGATTCGCGGCTACGTGCTGTTCAACGACAGCAAGCCGGTACCGGGCATGTAGCCGGCGCGGTCAGCGCGCGGCGCGGCGGGCTACGTCGTGGCCGTGGTCGTACACCCATTGCACCAGCAGGTCGAGCGGCGCCTGGGCGCGCAGCGCGTTGCGGTGGTTGACGAAGCAGACGACGACAAATCGCCGCCCGGCGGGATCGAACACATAACCGGCGATGGCGCGCACGCCCTCGAGCGACCCGGTCTTGAGAAACGCCTGATCGGCGACTTGGTCGGTCAGGAAGCGCCTGCTGACGGTGCCATCGGTTGCGGCGACCGCCAGCGAGCTCACGTATTCGTCGCGTACGTCGCTGCCGTCGGCCGTGATCAACAGCCGCGCCATGCTCCTCGCGGAAATTCGTGCGCGTCGCGACAGGCCCGAACCGTTGTCGAGCACCAACTCGGGGAAGCGAAGCTTGTTGCGTGCAAGCCAGCGCTCGACGGCGCGGGCCGCATTGGCCGCAGTCGCCGGCGGCGGACGAAAGGTCGTCGCCAAGGTCAGGAAAAGTTGCCGCGCCATCACATTGTTCGACAGCTTGTTGATGTCGCGCACGGCATCGTACAGTGGCGGTGATTGCAGGACTGCGATCGGCGTGCGCGCCGCGCGGCACGCGACCTTCGCGCACGGCTCCGGCGAAGCTGCCGCCGGCGTCGGCCCACATGCGCGTGAAGGCGCCGAGCACGTAGTGCGGAGCGTCGAGCAGCGCGATGAACCATTCGCGTTCGCCGCAGGCGGAAGGATAGTCCCCACCGAAGCTCACGTCGGCGCCGTCGTCGCGGGCATCGAACGCGGCGACCAGTCCGGCCTTTCCAATCGCCGCATTCGCCTTCGACCAGACGAGGCGCGCCGTGCACCGCGACATTGGCCAGTCGCCGGCTCGGCGCGAACGTCGACGGCATTGCCGGCGGCATTCGGAGCGAACACGAAGCGCACGCTCTTGAAATTGACCAGCAGAGCGTCGGGCCCGACGTTGTACGGACGCAGCGGCTCGGCATCGAATGCGCCGGGGTCGTACGGCGTGGGCGCGAAATAGCTGCGATCGACGACGAGATCGCCGCGTATCGTCGAGAGCCCGGTCGCCCGAAGCCGCGCGATCAACTCCTGGAATTGCTCGACGGTGATCTTGGGATCGCCGTAGCCTTTGAGCACCAGATTGCCCTGCAGCACGCCGTCGTCGATCCTTCCGTCGGCGTACGCTTCGGTCTTCCAGCGGTATTCGGGTCGCAGCAGCTCGAGGCCGGCGAGCGTCGTCACCAGTTTCATCGTCGAGGCCGGGCTCATCGGCCGCCTGGGCTGGTGCGAAAACACCGGCTGCGCCGTGCCAAGCTCCTGCACGTAGGCGCTGACGGCGGCGAGCGGGATGTGCTGTTCGACAAATGCGCGCGCGACCGGCGGCGGCAATCCCGCGCCGGCGATCGCGGCCAGCGGCAAGGCCAGCGCGGCGAGCGCAGGGCGCAACAGGGCTCGCATCAGGCGCATTCGACGATATCCAGCGTGCGCGCCGCCAGAAGTGCCATCTCGTCGTCGGACAGGCAGTACGGTGGCATCCAGTAAATCGTGTGTCCGATCGGACGCAGCAAGAGTTCCCGCTGCAGCGCGGCCGTGACGGGTGTCGATTGCAATTTGGCCATCATGATGATCGGCTCATTATAGCGGCGCAGGTCCCCGGGTTGCCTCCGCGTTGACACGGTGCCGCCGACCGCATTACAAAGGTCGGGCATGGAGTATCCCAAGACCAATCGCGCAAGATTCGGACCGCGGGCAATACGGCCGGGCGGCCATCGCACTGCACTGGCTGACCGCGATGCTTATTGTCGGCAGTTTTACCGTGGGCCTGTCGATGGTCGGCCTTCCGTTGGCCGCCAGAAACTGCAGTGGTACGCCTGGCACAAGTGGATCGGCATCACCGTATTCCTGGTCACC
Source organism: uncultured beta proteobacterium (assembly GCA_963828595.1). Lineage (GTDB taxonomy): Bacteria > Pseudomonadota > Gammaproteobacteria > Burkholderiales > Casimicrobiaceae > PALSA-1003. Next base: position 68,757 of record CAWHEN010000007.1, on the reverse strand, counting down.
TGCCTCCGCCTGGCTTGGCGCGCCGTCCATGGCGCTCCGCTCCCGCTGGCGACGATGCCGGCATGGCAGCGACGGGCATCGGTCCTGGTCCACGGCGCACTCTATATGCTGCTGCTGGTCGTTCCCTTGTCGGGTTGGATCTATAGCTCGTCGACCGGCGTCCAGGTCGTCTACCTGGGTATTTTTCCGCTGCCCGACCTGGTGCCGAAGGACCGCGCGCTGGCGCGCGTGCTGCTGGTCGGTGCATCTGACGTTGAACTTCACCTTGTTTTCGCTGGTCTGTATCCATATCGCGGCAGCGCTCAAACACCATTTCATCGACCGCGATACCGTGCTGACGCGCATGCTGCCGCCGTGGCGGTCGGCGATCCAGGGGAAAGGTCCACGTTAATGCGACTGCGCTCGTTTATTCCTTCGCTCGGGATGATGCTGCTCGCCGCCGGCCAGGCCGGCGCCGAGGGCGTGCTGATCGACAAGAGCGAGATTCGTTTCGTATCCAAACAGATGGGCGTCAATGTCGAAGGCACATTCCGCCGCTGGAAGGCCAACATCGTGTTCATGCCGGGGGACTTGGCGCATTCGAAGGCCGAGTTCGACATCGAGCTCGGCAGCGTCGACCTCGCCAGCGACGAGGCCGAAACCGAGGTCAGGCGATCGTCCTGGTTCGACATCGCCCGGTTCCCGATCGCCAATTTCGTCTCGAGCTCGGTCAAGTCGCTGTGGCGGCGGCAAATACGAAGTCGCCGGCAAGCTGACCTTGAAGGGCATCGCCCACGATGCCATCGTGCCGTTCGAGCTGGGCAAGGACGGCTCGGGCAACAGCGTCGCCGAGGGCGCATTCACGATCAAGCGGCTCGATTACCGGATCGGTGATGCCGACTGGGCCGACACCGACACCGTCGCCAACGAGGTCATCGTTCGGGTCCGCATGGTGCTGCCGCCGGTCAAATAGCGACACAGCCCCACAGGCGTGGAATAATCGCGACGCGGCGACTGTTGTCTCGATCGGCCGCGAGTCGTCTTCCCGTTCGAAACCGAGGAGTCATTTCATGCCCAGACAGTCCGGCGCGATAGCCCTTGCGCTGCTGCTCGCGACCACCGGTGGCGCCGCTGCCGCCGCCGAGGAAAACTACGTCACCGACCCGGTGCATTCGGAGCCGGCGTACGAGATCAAGCACACGATTTTCTCGACGCAGCGCGGCGAATTCACCAAGTCGACCGCGAAAGATCATGCTCGACCGGGAAGCGAAGAAGGGCAGCATCGACGTGAGCATAGACACGACGTCGGTCCGGTCGCACGACCCGCGGCTCGACAGCATCTTGAAGGGCGAGGACTATTTCAATGTCGCCAAGTACCCGACGATGACGTTCAAGTCGACCGGCATGCATTTCGATGGCGATCGACTGACGGGGGTCGACGGCGAACTGACGATGATCGGCGTCACCAAACCGGTCACGCTGAAGGTCGCCGATTTCCAGTGCGGCGAGAATCCATTCAACAAGAAGCCGATGTGCGGCGCGGAAGCGACGACGACGATCAAGCGCTCCGACTGGGGAATGAAAACCGGCATCGGGCGCTCCTCGGGCGACGAAGTGCGAATCACGATTCCGATCGAGGCATACCGGGAGTAGTTTTCCACGACCGATGAATGGTGCATTCCTCACGATGCGTCGATTCGGACTGTTCGGCCGCGCAGCCACAGCTGTGCTTCTCGGGCTTGCGACGCTGATCGCGCAGATCCCGTCGGCGGCGGCGGGCGCGGCGCCCGCACCGGAGGTCTATCGCGTCGATCCCGAGCTGACCAACGCGCAGTTCGCCGTCAGCCACATGGGCCTTTCGCTGCAGCGCGGTCATTTCGGGCGCACTCGCGGCACGATCGTGCTCGATCCCGAGGCGCATACCGGCCGGATCGATTTCGTCGTCGACGCATCGTCGGTTGACACCGGCTGGGCAGCGCGCGATGCTTTCTTGCGCGGCGAGGATATGTTCGATACCCGGCACTATCCGGTCGTGCGCTTCCGTTCGACTCAGCTCACCTTCGATAGCGCGCGGCTGGTCGGCGTCGCGGGCGAGCTTACGATGCACAACGTCACCCGTCCGGTCGAATTGCACGTCGCCCGGCTCGATTGCGGCAGGGACCCGGACAGCGGCCGCGAAGGCTGCGGCGCGGAGGTCGACACGGTCATAAGGCGCTCCGATTTCGGGATGGACTATGCGCTGGGCATGGTCGGCGACGATATCGGATTGTCGTTCCAGGTGACGGCGTTCCGGGTTCCGCCTGACGGCGAATCGGACAAGCCGTAGCGACGTCGGCCCGGGCGGACCAACGATCGAGCTCGCCCGGTCGCCGAAGCTAACGCGCGTCGGCCAGCCGTCGTCGAAATCGATCGGTCGCGGCGACCAGCTCGCGCGCGATGCCCGGCTCGCGCGCCGAGTGACCGGCGTCGCCGACGACGATGTATTCGGCTTCGGGCCATGCGCGGTGCAGCTCATCGGCGGAGAAGATCGGGCAGACGAGATCGTAGCGACCCTGGACGATCGTGCAGGGCAGATGGCGGATGCGGTCGATGGCGGCCAGCAGCGCGTTGTCCGGCAGAAAGATCCGGTTGACGAAGTAGTGGGCCTCGATGCGCGCGATCGCCAGCGCCACCGCATCCTCGTCGAAATGCGATACCAGGTCGGGGTCGGGCAGCAAGGTCGAGCACGAGCCTTCGTACCGGCTCCAGCGATGTGCGGCAGGCAGGTGCACCGCCGGATCGGGGTCGATCAGGCGGCGATGGTAGCCGGCGAGCAGGTCGTCGCGCTCGTCCGCCGGCAGGTATTCGGCGAAGCTCCGCCAAGCTTCGGGCTGCATGAAGCGCATTTGATAGAGAAACCAGCGAATTTCCTGCGGCCGGCACAGGAAGATGCCGCGCAACACGAGCCCCAGCACGCGTTCGGTATGCGTCTCGGCATAGGCCAGCGCGAGAGTCGAGCCCCACGAGCCGCCGAACAGCAGCCAGCGCTCGATGCCGAGGTGCTCGCGCAGCCGCTCGATGTCGGCGATCGAGCAGAGGCGTCGTGTTATCGCGCAACTCGCCCAGTGGCGTCGACTGGCCGGCACCGCGCTGGTCGTAGACGACGATCCGGTAGTACGCAGGATCGTAGAAGCGCCGGTGGTCGGGGGAGCTGCCGCCGCCAGGACCGCCGTGCAGGAAGACGACCGGCACGCCGCGCGGATTGCCCGACTCCTCCCAGTACATCGTGTGCAAGGCGTCGAGCTGCCAGCCGCCCGGTCCGGGTCGCGGCCAGCGGCGGATAGAGGAATGCGTCGCGCGACAGCCCGCGCGTGGCGTCGTTGCCGATCACGGTCGTGCCGGGACGAGCCGTCGCCTTTTTGAATGCGACGATTTTCTGGCGCTGCTCGCCGAGGCCCTGGATGCCCAGGTGACGACGTCGCCGGCCTTCAGGTACTGCGGCGTCGGCTTCATGCCCAGGCCCGACGCCGGGCGGCGTGCCGGTCGTGATGACATCGCCGGGCAGCAGCGTCATGTAGCGCGACACGTCGGCGACCAGCGCGGCGATGCCGAAGATCATCGTCCGGGTGTTGCCGGTCTGCCGGCGCACGCCGTTGACGTCGAGCCACATGTCGAGTTTCTGCGGGTCGCTGATCTCGTCGGTGGTCACCAGGTACGGCCCGATCGGGCCGAAAGTGTCGCAGCCCTTGCCCTTGCTCCATTGCGAGGCGCTGCGCTTCATCTGGAACTCGCGCTCGGAGACGTCGTTGACGATGCAGTAGCCAGCGACGTATTTCAACGCGTCCTTTTCGGCCACCTGACGCGCGGTACGGGAGATGACGACGCCGAGCTCGACCTCCCAGTCGGTGCTGCACCGAATCCTGCGGCAGCATCACGTTGTCGTTCGGGCCGACGATGCAGGTCTGCGACTTGAAGAACACGATCGGATGCTCGGGAATCGGCGCAGCCGGTTTCCTTGGCGTGATCGATGTAGTTGAGGCCGATGGCGACGAATTTCGGCGGCGTGGCGACGCAAGGCCCGAAGCGCGGCTTGCCCTTGACCAGCGGCAGCCGCCGGGTGTCGAGCTTGGCCAGTTCCTTGAGCTTCGCCGGAGCGAGCGTCGCTCCGTCGATGTCGCGGATCTTCTTCGACAAGTCGCGCAGCTTGCCGTCGGCGTCGATCAGTCCGGGTTTTTCCTTGCCCGCGGGGCCGTAGCGTACGAGTTTCATGTCGGTCTTCCATCGAAGTCCGCTCTCTCGGACGGCTCAGGACGAACGATTGAGCATCCGCCATGCGTGCCGAGCCTTGTCGAAGCACGGACGGCGTTGCGAAGCCTTATTTCATATCGTCATGCCGCCGTCGACCGGATAGACGGTCCCGGTCGCGAACGCCGATTCGTCCGAAGCGAGAAACACGACGACCGGCGCGATCTCCTCGGGAGTGGCGAGCCGGCCCATCGGCTGGCGCGCGATGAAGTTCCGGCGCGCTTCGACGGGATCGGGAAAGGCGTTGATGCGCTCGTGCAGCGACGGCGTGTCGACGGTGCCCGGCGCGATCGCGTTGCAGCGTATCCCCCTGGCGACGAAATCGGCTGCGACCGACTTGGTCAGCCCGACGACCGCGGCCTTGCTCGCGCCGTAGGCGAACCGATTCGGAATGCCTTTGAGCGAGCCGGCGACCGAAGCCATGTTGATGATGCTCGCACTTCCCCCGGTCTTGGCGCAATGCTCGAGCATCCTCGGCAGCGCGCACTGGATCGTGATGTACATCGCGCGCACGTTGAGGTCGAAGCTCTTCGCCCAATCCTTCGGCGTGCAGTCGAGCACCGCTGCCGTGATGGACGTAGCCGGCGCAATTGAACAGCACGTCGAGCGGCGGCAGCGCGTCGATCGCCGCGCGCACCGCGGCATCGTCGAGCACGTCCAGCATTCGCGTGCTGACGTTGGCAACGCCGCGGTATTGCTCGAGCAATTCCGGCTTGACGTCGGTCGCCCAGACGGAGGCACCTTCCTTCGCCATGGCCAGCGCCGCGGCGCGGCCGATGCCCTGTCCGGCGGCGGTGATCAGCGCCAATTTGCCCGCGAGTCGTCCGCTCAAGCGATGCCTTTCATCATGTAGGCCGACATTTTAGCAAAGCGGGCCGCAAAATTGGTAAGACCACTTGACCAAATGGGTGTATTTTGCTTAGCTACGCATGCCCTAAGCGACCCCGCTCGCATCGCGCCGGCGAACACGGCGCGGCCTTCGACCATGCCCATCCAGAGTATCGAGCCCCGCCGGCTGTATCGGCAGATCGCCGACCAGATCCGCTCGCTTGTCCGCTCGGGCGAATACACGGCCGGGCAGCGGCTGCCGCCCGAGCGCGATCTGGCGCGGCAGCTCGGCGTGTCGAGGCCGTCGGTGCGCGAGGCGTTGATCGCGCTGGAAGTCGAAGGCCTGGTCGAAGTGCGCATCGGCTCGGGCATTTACGTCCTCGGCGCCGGCAACGGCCACGACGGACGAAGTGCAGGCGGCCTCGGGGCCGTTCGAGCTCCTGCGCGCGCGCTGGATCATCGAGGGCGAATGCGCGGCGCTGGCCGCCAAGTCGGCGAAAAAGGAGCACATCGCGGCGATCGAGGATGCGCTCCACCAGATGCAGCGGATCATGGAGACCGACAAAGTGCAGCCGCTCGCCGCCGATCGGCTGTTCCACCTGCGCGTCGCCGAGGCCACCGGCAACGGCGCGCTGGTGGCGGTGCTGAAAATGCTCTGGGAAGAGCGGATGGGTCCGCTGTTCGCGCAGCTCGAGCATCATTACGACACGCCGGAACTCTGGCTCGCCGCGATCGCCGAACACCGCAACGTGCTGAAGGCGATCATAGCGCGCAACGCCGACGAGGCGCGCACGGCGATGCAGAAGCATCTGAACAAGGCCTACAAGCGCTTCAACACCGGCTGGGATGCGCGGCAATAGCCGCCTGCCCGGCCCGACAAAGGAACGATCATGCTGACCTGCCGAATCCACGCCAAGGAAGACCTGCGCATCGAAGCCAGCGAGCTGCCAGAGGCTGGCCCCGGCCAGGTGCTGATCCGGCTCGGCGCCGGCGGCATCTGCGGCTCCGATCTTCACTACTATTACGAAGGCCGCAACGGAAGCTTCGTCATTCGCGAGCCGCTGATCCCCGGGCACGAGGCCTCGGGTGTCGTCGCCAAGGTCGGCGCCGGCGTGACGCGCGTCAAGCCAGGCGACAAGATCGCCGTCAGCCCGTCGCATGCCTGCGGGCAATGCGACTACTGCCGCGAGGGACGCGAGCAACTGTGCCGCAATATGCGCTTTCTGGGCAGCGCCAGCATCTACCCGCACGTGCAAGGCATGTTCTCCGAGTATTTCGTGATGGGCGAGCGGCAATGCTATCCGGTCGCCGCCGACGTCTCGCTGGGCGAGATCGCATTCGCCGAGCCGCTCGCGGTTGCGCTGCACGCCGTCAATCGCGGCCCGGAGTTGCTCGGCAAGTCGGTGTTGATCACCGGCGCCGGGACGATCGGCTGCCTGACGGTGATCGCCGCGCGCCTCGCCGGCGCCAGGCACGTTGCGGTCTCCGACATTCTCGACCGGCCGCTGGCTACGGCGCGGGAGGTCGGCGCCGACCGGACGATCCGCGCCGACCGCGAGCCGGATGCGCTGGCGGCGCCGCAATACGATGTCGCGTTCGAGGTTTCCGGAAGCTTCGTTGCCCTCAAAGCCTGCGTCGCGGCCGCGAAGCGCGGCGGCACGATCGTGCAGGTCGGAACGATTCCGCACGAGCCGCTGCCGTTCGTCGTCAATGAGATCATGGCCAAGGAGCTCGACCTGAAAGGCGCGTTTCGCTGGGGAATCGAATTCGACTGGGCGGTCGATTACATTTCGTCACGCCGCGTCGATGTCAAGCCGCTGCTGTCGGGGCAGTTTCCGCTGGAGGATGCGGTCAAGGCATTCGAGCTGGCCAAGGACAAGACCAGGAGCACCAAGGTTCAGGTCGTCGCCGCTTGAGGCGACTGGAGTTCATGACATGCTGACCAAGACTTCCTTCACGATTCGCCTTCATCCGGCCGACGACGTCGTCATCGCGCGGCAGCAGCTGGTATCGGGCACCGTGCTGCTCGACGAGAAAGTGACGATCTCGGGACTGATACCGCCCGGGCACAAGGTTGCCACGCGTGCCATCGCGGTCGGCGATTCGGTCAAGCGATACAACCAGATCATCGGCTTCGCCAAACGGCCGATCGGAGCCGGCGAGCACGTGCACCTGCACAATCTGGCGATGGGCGAGTTCGCGCGCGACTACGCGATCGGCGCCGACGCCAAGCCGACGCAATTCGTCGATCCGGCAGCGACATTCATGGGCATCGTCCGGCCGGACGGCCGCGTCGCTACCCGCAACTACATCGGCATCCTCTCGACCGTCAACTGCTCGGCAACCGTCTCCCACGGCATCGCTGATGCGTTCAAGGGCGAGGCGCTGGCGCAGTTTCCCAACGTCGACGGCGTCGTGGCGCTGACGCACGGCAGCGGCTGCGGCATGGACGTTCAGGGCGAGAGCATGCAGGTGCTGCGGCGCACGCTCGGCGGCTACGCGCGCCACGCCAACTTCGCCGGCGTACTGATCGTCGGCTTAGGGTGCGAAGCCAACCAGATCAACGCGCTGCTCGGCGCGGAAAGCCTGCAGGAGGGGCCGCTGCTGCATACGTTCAGCATCCAGGACACCGGCGGCACCGGCAAGTCGATCGCCAAGGGTGTCGCGATGGTCAGGGAAATGCTGCCGCATGCGAATCAGGTCACGCGCGAGCGCGTTCCCGCGAGTCATCTGGTGCTCGGCCTGCAGTGTGGCGGCTCCGACGGCTACTCGGGCATCACGGCAAATCCCGCGCTGGGCGCCGCGGTCGACCGCTTGGTGCGCCACGGCGGCACCGCGATCCTGTCGGAAACCCCGGAGATCTACGGCGCCGAGCACCTGCTGACACGTCGCGCGGTATCGAAAGAAGTCGCCGACAAGCTGATCGGGCGGATCAAGTGGTGGGAGGAATACACGGCGCGCAACAAGGGCGAGATGAACAACAATCCTTCGCCGGGAAACAAGGCCGGCGGCCTGACGACGATCCTCGAGAAGTCGCTGGGTGCGGTGGCCAAAGGCGGCACGACCAATCTCGTCGCCGTCTACGAGTACGCGGAACCGGTGACCGCCAAGGGCTTCGTCTACATGGATACGCCTGGCTACGATCCGGTATCGGCGACCGGCCAGGTTGCCGGCGGAGCGAACATGATCTGCTTCACCACCGGCCGGGGCTCGGCGTACGGCTGCGCGCCGTCGCCGTCGCTGAAGCTCGCGACCAACACCGCGTTGTGGAACCGACAGGAAGAGGACATCGATATCAACTGCGGCGAGATCGTCGATGGAGCAGCATCGGTCGACGAGATAGGCGAGCGATTCTTCCGCATGATCCTCGACACCGCGTCGGGAAAAAAGAGCAAAAGCGAACTGCACGGATACGGACAGAACGAATTCGTACCGTGGTATCTGGGAGCCGTCATGTGATTCCGGCTCGAATTGACACCGGGGTGGCTTGACCTTAGGCTGCCACGGCTTGACACAGGCAGACGATACACACTGATAAACAACGGTAACAAGGAGGAAGTCAATGAACAAGCTTATCGCCGGCGTCATTGCCGGCTGTGCACTGGCCTTTGCGGGGCAGGCTCTGGCGCAGGAAACGCTCAACGTCTGGTGGAACAAGGGCTTCTACAAGTCCGAGGACGACGCATTGCTCGCGGCGATCAAGAAATTCGAGGACAAGACCAAGGTCAAGGTCGAGCTCTCGCAATATCCGGTGCAGGACACGATTCCGAAAACGGTCGCGGCACTCGATGCGGGCACGCCGCCCGATGTCTCCTATGGCGACGTATATGACTTCCAGGTCACCGGCAAGTGGGCGTTCGACGGCAAGCTCGAGGATCTATCCGACATCCTGACGCCGATGAAGGCGCAATTCCTGCCGAACACGCTGGAGACGACCTACCTGTACAACGACCAGACCAAGAAGCGCGCGTATTACGCGTTTCCGCTGAAGCAGCAGACGATGCATGTCCAGTACTGGATCGACATGCTGAACACCGCGGGCTTCAAGGAGTCCGACATTCCGACCGACTGGAAGGGGTACTGGTCGTTCTGGTGCGACAAGGTGCAGCCGGCTTACCGGCAGAAGTCCGGCACGCGCAACTATGCGACCGGCTTTCCGATGGGCGTCGATTCGAGCGACTCGTTTTTCTCGTTCCTGACGTTCATGGATGCCTACAACGTGAAGCTTGTCGATGACAATGGCAAATTGCTGGTTGACGACCCCAAGGTCAAACAGGGGCTGATCAACGCGCTGCGCGACTACACCGAGCCGTACGTCAAGGGCTGCACCCCGCCGTCGTCGACGTCGTGGAAGGATCCGGACAACAACGTCGCGTTCCACAACAAGACCATCATCATGACCCATAACGCGACGATTTCGATCGCCGCGAAATGGCTCGACGACATGAACAACGAAACGCTTTCCGCCGAACAGCGCGCGCAAGCCAAGAAGAATTATACCGAGCTGATCGCGACCGCCGGTTTCCCGAACAAGCCGGACGGCTCGAAGATGGTGTACCGCGCGGCCGTAAAGACCGGCGTGATATTCAAGAACGCGAAAAACAAAAAGCGCGCGAAGGAATTCGTGGCGTTCATGCTGCAGGAGCAAAACCTGACACCGTACGTCGAAGGCTCGCTGGGTCGGTGGTACCCGGTGACGAAGAAGGCGGCGGAAAGTGCGTTCTGGAAGGCCGACCGCCATCGCCAGTCGGTGTACAACCAGTTTCACAACGGCACGGTGACATTCGAATTCACCAAGAACTACAAGTTCACCATCCTGAATAACGAGAACGTGTGGGCGAAGGCGATGAATCGAGTCGTCAGCGAGAAGGTACCGGTCGACAAAGCGGTCGACGAAATGATCGCTCGCATCAAGGCAGTCGCTGGTTGAGGCACTGCGGCCCTCTCCCGAATCGGGAGAGGGCCGGCGCGAGGGGCGACGAGCCCGCTCGCGCCAGCCCTTTACGTAGCGGCGACGGCATCAGATAAACGTGTCCACGATCGCACTTCAACGCGCCGAGCCAGCGCTTCCCGCCGGCCCGGCAAGGAAGGGCATGTCGCCCTGGCAGGCATGGGGCCTGATCCTGCTCACGCCGTACGTTCTGGTATTCCTGGTGTTCGTGCTCTACCCGATCGGGTACGGGCTCTGGCTGGCGCGCCATCCAGCGAGCTACGTCAAGCTGGTCGACGACCCGATCTTCGCGCGGTCTGTGCTGAACACGATCGTTTTCCTGGTCGTCGGCATCAACATCAAGATGGTGATCGCGCTTTTTCTTTCGGGATTCTTCGTGCAGGCGCGATGGTGGATCAAGTGGCTGTCGTTGCTGTTCATTCTCCCCTGGGCGGTGCCGTCGATTCCGACCATCTTGTCGATACGGTTCATGCTCAACCCCGAGTGGGGCATCATCAACAGCCTGATTTTCAGAGTCACCGGCGCCGACGGGCCGAACTGGCTGAACGATCCGACGATCGCGCTGGCGATGGCGATCCTCGTCCATATATGGAAATCGTTGCCGTTCTGGACGCTGATACTGATCGCCGGACGCTTGGCGATACCCGCCGAGCACTATGAGGCGGCGTCGGTCGACGGCGCCTCGAACTGGCAGAAATTCCGTTTCATCACCTGGCCGTCGATGCGGACGTTGTATCTGACGTCGACGATCCTGTCGATGATCTGGACGCTGGGCGATTTCAACAGCGTCTATCTGTTGACCGGCGGCGGACCCGCCGATCTGACGCATGTGCTCGCGACGCTTGGCATCCGGTACCTGCGCCTCGATCAGGTGGACCTGGCGATGGCGGCGATCGTCTGCGCGCTGCCGCTGGTGCTGCCTCTGGTGTATTTCATGATGAAGCGGTTGTCAAAGTGAAACTCAAGGACGTCACCGCTGAAGCCAAGCTGCTGCTGATCGGCATTCCGGTATTGCTGTGGACGATGCTGCCGATCTATCACCTGTTTCTTTTCTCGATTTCGCCGAAGGAATCGGCATTCGGCGGCAAGCTGTGGCCCGATCATCCGACGCTGCACAACTTCGAGGTCGTCTTCCGGGAGCAGCACTATTATCTGAATCATTTCTGGCTCCAGCTGTGGAACTCGCTGTTGATCGCCGTCAGCGTCGGTGCGCTGACGCTGCTGGTCGCGACCGGGGCCGCGTTCGCGATCAGCCGGCTCAGGGTCAAGGGCGGCAGGCTGGTGATGAACCTGGCGCTGCTGACCTATTTCATTCCGGCGGCCTTCCTTGCGGTGCCGATGTACAAGACGATGGGAAATTACGGCCTCCTCAATAACCAGTGGGCTCTGATCCTGGCGATGATCACGATTGCGTCTCCGTATTCGATCTGGGTGCTCAAGCAGGCGTCGGACAAGCTGCCCTACGAGCTCGACGAGGCCGCGCGGATCGATGGCGCATCGCCGCTGCAGCTGTTCCGGCTGGTCTATGTGCCGCTGATGATGCCTTCGCTGGTCGCCATCGGCACCTACGCCTTGCTGCTCGCGTGGAACGAATACCTGTACGCGTTTCTGCTGCTGTCGAACGAAAAGCAGATTACGCTGGGTGTCGCGCTCGGCAACTTCCTGGCCGCCGACGATTCGCCATGGGAGCTCCTGATGACCGTCGGCCTGATCTACGCGCTCCCTCCGGCCGCGATCTACTATGCGTTCAAGCGCTACATGGTCGGCGGCCTGACCGCCGGCGCGGTGAAGAGTTAACGACGAGAACCGCGGGGGCTTTAGGCTCTGCTGGAGACAACAGTCATGGCATCGGTATCGTTTCACGACATCGAAAAGAGTTTCGGATCGACCAAGGTCATCCATGGCATCGGCTTCGACATCAAGGACGGCGAGTTCATGGTCCTGGTCGGACCCTCCGGCTGCGGCAAGTCGACGTTGCTGCGGATGCTGGCGGGGCTCGAGGAGATCACCGCGGGAACGATCGCGATCGACAGCAAGGTCGTCAATGATGTCGAGTCGAAGGACCGCGACATCGCGATGGTGTTCCAGAGCTACGCCCTTTATCCGCACATGACGGTCGCCGCCAACATGGCGTTCAGCCTGAAGTTGCGCAAGGCCGATGCCAAGACGATCGAAGAGCGTGTCGCCAGAGCGGCGAAGATCCTGAATCTCGATCCTTATCTGCACCGCTATCCGCGCGAGTTGTCGGGCGGACAGCGACAGCGGGTCGCGATGGGACGCGCGATCGTGCGCGATCCCAAGGTCTTTCTGTTCGACGAGCCCTTGTCGAACCTCGATGCCAAACTCCGCGTCGCGATGCGGGCCGAGATCAAGGCGCTGCACCAGCGGCTGAAGACGACGACTGTGTACGTGACGCACGACCAGGTCGAGGCAATGACGATGGCCGACCGGATCGTCGTGATGCACGATGGCCGCATCGAGCAGATAGGAACGCCGCTCGACCTGTACGACCGGCCCGACAACCTGTTCGTCGCGCAATTCATCGGCTCGCCGGCGATGAACATCGTCAACGGCAAGCTGCGGCGCGGCGGCGGCGGCGGGGCGTTCGTCGAGGCCGACGGTGGGCTGCGCTGGCCGCTCGGTTCGACCGCGGGCACCGACGGACAGGCGGTCGCCTACGGCGTCCGACCCGAGCATCTTTCGCTGGCCGACGGCAGCGGTGCCGACGCGGTGCCCGCCGAGATCACCGTCGTCGAGCCAACCGGCGCCGAAACCGAGCTTCTTGTGCAGGCGGGCGAGTCGCAGATCGTGCTGGTCACGCACGGACGGCCGCAGGTCAATCCGGGGGACAAGATCGGTTTGCGCGTCGATCCGGCGATGGTGCACGTATTCGATCAAGCAAGCGGACAGCGGCTTTCCGCATGAGTTTTGGGCGCGCGATCGAAAGCCGTCGCCGCTAACACGTTTCCCACAACCGATCGGACAACCGACGAGCATGGCAAAAAAGTCTCGCAAGGCAGCGGCACCGCTTCGTTCCACCGCGTGGTTCGGCCGCCACGACCGCGACGCGTTGGTGCATCGCTCGTGGATGAAGAACCAGGGCATACCGCACGACCAATTCGACGGCCGGCCGGTGATCGGCATCTGCAACACCTGGTCGCAGGCGACGCCCTGCAACGCGCATTTTCGCGAGCTGGCCGAGCACGTCCGCTCGGGCGTCCTCGACGCCGGCGGCTTCCCGATCGAATTCCCGGTGATGAGCCTTGGCGAAACCCTGATGCGGCCCACGACCATGCTGTTCCGCAACCAGGTCGCGATGGACGTCGAGGAATCGATCCGCGCCAATCCGTTCGACGGCGTCGTGCTGATGATGGGCTGCGACAAGACGACTCCGGCGCTGCTGATGGGTGCGGCTTCCTGCGATCTGCCGACGATAGGCATCTCCGGCGGACCGATGCTGAACGGCAAGTTTCGCGGCGAGGACATCGGCTCCGGGACGCACGTGTGGAAGTTCACCGAGATGCTCAAGACCGGTGCGATGAAGGAATCGGACATGGTCGAAGTCGAATCGTGCATGTCGCGCTCGGCCGGCCATTGCATGACGATGGGCACCGCCTCGACGATGGCCTCGATGGTCGAGGCGCTGGGCATCGGCTTGCCAACCAACGCGGCGATTCCGGCGGTCGACTCGCGGCGCAGGGTGCTCGCGCGCATGGCGGGCCGGCGCATCGTCGACATGGTCCGCGAGGATCTGCGCATGTCGAAGATCCTCACCAAGGACGCGTTCGAAAACGCGATCATGGTCAACGGTGCAATTGGCGGGTCGACCAACGCGGTCGTGCACCTGCTGGCGGTCGCCGGACGCATCGGCGTCAAGCTGTCGCTCGACGACTGGGACCGACTCGGCCACGACATGCCCTGCCTGGTCAACCTGATGCCGTCGGGCAAGTACCTGATGGAGGACTTCTACTATGCCGGCGGCCTGCCGGTGGTCATCAAGGCGATCGGCAAATTCCTGCACAAGAAGGCTTTGACTGCGAATGGCCGCACGCTATGGGACAACGTCAAGGACGCGGTTAACTACAACCCGGCGGTGATCACGCCGCTGGCCAAGCCGTTCAAGCCGCAGGGCGGCATTGCAGTGCTGCGCGGGAACCTGGCGCCAGGCGGCGCGGTGCTCAAGCCCTCAGCGGCGAGCCCCAGTCTGCTCAAGCACAAGGGCAGGGCGGTGGTGTTCGAAGATATCGACGATCTGCACCGGCGCATCGACGATCCGAAGCTCGACGTGCGCGAATCCGACATTCTGGTGCTCAAGAACTGCGGGCCCAAAGGCTATCCGGGGTTCCCCGAAGTCGGCAACTTCACGCTGCCGGCGAAACTACTGAAAAAGGGTGTGACTGACATGGTCCGCATATCGGACGCGCGAATGTCGGGCACCGCGTACGGGACGGTGGTGCTGCACACCGCGCCAGAGGCTGCCGCCGGCGGGCCGCTGGCGTTGGTCAAGAACGGCGACACGATCGAACTCGACGTCGCCAAGCGCCGTATTCACCTCGACGTCTCCGATGCCGAGCTTGCGCGCCGCAAGGCGAACTGGAAGGCGCCGCCGCCGCACGCCGAGCGCGGCTGGGTCAGGCTCTACTGCGAGACCGTGCAGCAGGCCGACCAGGGCGTCGACCTCGAGTTCCTGGTCGGCAAGTCCGGCGCCAAAGTAGGACGACCGAGCCATTAGCATTGGCTTTGATGCCGTGACCGCATCGGGCCGGTGCAGGGCGTGTTAGTTCACGCGCAGCGGCCGATTGCCCCTACAATGGGGGCAGACGCGGCGTTCGCGTCGCGCCGAAGGTATTTCGGTGCGCAGTCCTCGAATTCGCCGTAACTCGATCCTACGGGAGGTCTACCCTTGGCAAAACCCAACTATCAGTACCAGAAACGGCAAAAGGAACTGGAAAAGAAGAAAAAGCAGGAAGAAAAGCGCAAGCGCAAGCTGGAGAAAACGGAAGCCGACGCCGCCGCCGAGGGCGCAACGCCTCCGGTCGAAGGCGAGACGCCACCGGCTTGAAGCAGGACTAGCTGGCCTGGCGTGCGGTAAGCGCCAGCTTTATTCCGAGTGCCACGAACACGGCACCGGCGATTCGATGCAGTGCGTTCATGCGCACCGGGAGGCCGTTGAAGCGTCGGCCGATCCCCGCCGACGACCACGCGACGAAGAGGTTCCACAAGAGCCCCGTCGCATTGAACACCGTGCCGAGCATCAGGAATGCGGCCAGCCGGTGCGTCCCCTCCGGGTCGACGAACTGCGGCAGGAACGCCAGGAAGAACAGCGCGACCTTCGGATTCAGGATATTGGTCAGCGCGCCCTGCACGAAGATGCGCGAAAGCGGTGTCGCCGGC
This sequence comes from uncultured beta proteobacterium, assembly GCA_963828595.1. Taxonomy (GTDB): domain Bacteria; phylum Pseudomonadota; class Gammaproteobacteria; order Burkholderiales; family Casimicrobiaceae; genus PALSA-1003. The sequence continues at coordinate 53,321 of CAWHEN010000007.1, read as the reverse complement.
ATCGGCGCGGCGGCAAGCTTCGGCGAACGAGGGCCGGTCCGCCACAGCACGACTCCCATGTAGATCAGGTAGGCCGCGCCGGCCAGCTTGACTGCGGTGAATGCGACGGCCGATGTCGCCAGCAGCGCCGATAGACCCAGTCCCGCGGCGACGATGTGCACGCAGCAGCCTGCCGCGATGCCTAGCGCCGCCACGGCGCCGGCTTTGCGTCCCAACGTCGTCGCACGAGCGACGATGTAGAGCGTATCGGCGCCGGGCGTCAGGTTGAGCAGGATGCCCGAAGCCACGAAGAGTGCAAAGTCATGGATGCCTGGCATGCGATCTTGAGTGTGCGAAGGCGTCGGCGCGCGCTAGAACTTGCCGAACTTGTGATAGGCGTCCACCGGGTCCATGCCGCCGATCAACGCACGGCGCATCTCGCTCTCGGTCGCGACGACGGCTTCGGTGCGCGCGACCGTTTCCTCGACCAGCTGGCCCGGCACGATGACGACGCCGTCGCGATCGCCGAGCATATAGTCTCCGGTTGCAATCGTGACTTCGCCGATGACGACAGGCTCGCCATAGCGATCCGACATCCAGCGCTCGACGATATCGGCAGGGGTAAGGAACGCGCAAAAGACCGGGAATCCCTGTCCCAGCACGAGATCGGTGTCGCGCGAGCCGCCGTCGACGACGTAGCCAAGCACGCCGCGCGCCTGCAGCGTCTGCGCGGAAAGCTCGCCCATCAGCGCGATCTCGTGATTGTTCGGCTGGCAGACGACGACGTGACCGGCAGGTGCGCGCGACAACAGCGTGCACCACGACAGCAGCGTCTCGTCGCGCGATCGGCTGCGGTCGATCCGGCCGGAGACCGTCCAGACCGGACCTGCAAGGCGCGTTCCCGGTGCGATCGCCTTGATCGCCGGCGGCAGAACGCAGCGCTCGTGCCCCATCATGCGCAGCACGTCGTGCACCGCGCCTGTATAGCAGCGTCCGAGCCTCTCGGTCAGCTCGTCGCGCCGCCCGGCCGAACGATGCGAGGCCAAGTCAGAACAGCGTCAGTTGCGCACGCTGCGCCGCGCTGACCGGCGGCTTGAAGCGCGAGGTGTCCATCGGCGCGCGCTCGCGGTTGAGACCGAGTCGGCGCGCGGCGATGTCGAAGCGGCGGGCGATCAGCTCGGCGAATTGTCCCTGCCCTCGCATGCGCGAGCCGAACTCCGGATCGTTATCGCGCCCGCCGCGGATCTGCTGCACGATGCTCATCACGTGGCCGGCGCGCAACGGGTAATGCTGCGCGAGCCAATCGCGAAACAGCGTCTTGACCTCGAACGGCAGCCGCAGCATCGTCCACCCGGCGTAATCGGCGCCATTCGCCGCCGCCGCTTCGAGAATCGCTTCCATGTCCTTGTCGGTCAGCTGCGGAATGATAGGCGCGGTCATCACGCCGACGGGAATGCCCGCGCCCGCCAGCGCCTTGATCGCGGAAAGCCTCCGCTGAGGCGTGGCGGCGCGCGGCTCGAGCTTGCGCGCCAGCTCGCGGTCGAGCGTCGTGACCGAGACGTAGACGCGCGCCAGATTCTTTGCCGCCATCGGGGCGAGAATGTCGATGTCGCGCTCGACCAGCGCCGACTTGGTGACGATCGAAACCGGATGCTCGCAGGCAGCGAGCACTTCGAGGATCTGCCGCGTGATCTTCCATTCGCGCTCGATTGGCTGGTACGGATCGGTATTCGTGCCCATCGCGATCGCATCGCAGACGTAGCCGGGCTTCGCGAGCTCGGCCTCCAGCATCGTCGCGGCATCGGGCTTGGCGAAAAGTTTCGTCTCGAAGTCGAGCCCCGGCGACAGATCGAGGTAAGCGTGCGTCGGACGCGCGTAACAATAGACGCAGCCGTGCTCGCATCCCTGATAGGGATTGATCGACTGGGTGAATGGAATGTCGGGCGAATCGTTGCGCGCGATGATCGTGCGCGAGCGCTGCATTGTGACCGTCGTCTTCAGCGGCGGCGGCGCATCCGCTTCGTCGCCTTCCTGCGGCGCCCAGCCGTCGTCGACGGCTTCGCGCTCATCGCGTCGAAAGCGATTGCCGGGATTGATGGTCGCGCCGCGTCCCTTGATCGGCGCCGTCGGTTCTCCGCTCACTGCCGCCTCACCCGACCAGCTTCGCATCCAGCGTGATCGTCGCGTTGATCGCGCGCGACAGCGGACAGTTGGCCTTGGCGCCGGCGGCGATCTCGGCGAATTTCGCGGCGTCGATCTTAGGCACGCGGGCCCGCGTCGTCAGATGCACCGCGGTGATCGTCCAGGCCTCTCCGACCTTGTCGAGCGTCACCGCGGCCTCGCTGTCGATCGCCTCGGCGGTGAATCCGGCGTTGTTCAGCGCGAACGAAAGCGCCATCGTGAAGCAGCCGACGTGCGCCGCACCGAGCAGCTCTTCCGGATTGGTCCCCTTGCCGTCACCGAAGCGCGCGTTGAAACCATAAGGCGCGTCTTTCAGAACGCCGGACTGCGTCGAGATCGTACCCTGACCTTCCTTGACCGTGCCCTGCCAGCGAGCGGATGCCTTGCGTTGCATGGTTTCCTCCGGAGAATGCGGCTTGACGAGTTCTGGTTGTCGCGAGCTGTTTTGCGATTGCAGTGTATGCCGCTCGGCGCGATCGGCCAAGTAGCGTGCGCTCATCGGCGTGCGATGCGCTACCATACGTCGGACCAGGTCCTTCGTCACCGCCGAAGCGATGACCAAGCCCAAGACGACCCATTTCGACACGCTGAGCTTGCACGCGGGATCGCGCCCCGATCCCGGTGACCGGCGCGCGTGCGACGCCGATCTATCAGACCGCTTCGTTCGTCTTTCCTGACACCGACCATGCCGCGGCGCTGTTCAACATGGAGCGCGCAGGATACGTCTATTCGCGCATCGCCAATCCGACCTGCGCCGTGCTCGAGGAGCGCATCGCCGCGCTCGAAGGCGGCGTCGGCGCCATCGCGGTGGCGAGCGGCCAGGCGGCGCTGCATCTGGCCATCGTCACCCTGCTGGGCGCCGGCTCGCACATCGTCGCCTCGCGCGCGCTGTACGGCGGCTCGCACAATCTGCTCGACTACACGCTGCCGCGCTTCGGCATCGCGACGACGTTCGTCGATCCGCGCGATGTCGACGCCTGGCGCGCGGCGATCCGCCCCGAAACGCGGCTGCTGTTCGGCGAGACGCTCGGCAACCCCGGGCTCGACGTGCTCGACGTGCCGCGCATCGCGGCGCTGGCGCACGATCACGGGCTGCCGCTGCTGGTCGATTCGACGTTCACGACGCCGTATCTGATGCGGCCGTTCGAGCATGGCGCGGACCTGGTCTACCACTCGGCGACCAAGTTCCTGTCGGGTCATGGCGTCGTGATCGGCGGCCTGCTGGTCGACAGCGGCCGGTTCGACTGGGACAAGCCGGGTGCCAGCGCCGGCAAATTCCCGACGCTGACCGAGCCTTACGCGGGCTTCCACGACATGGTGTTCACCGAGGAATCGACCACCGCCGCGTTCCTGCTGCGTGCGCGGCGCGAGGGCATTCGCGATTTCGGCGCTTGCATGGCGCCGATGACCGCGTTCCAGATCCTGCAGGGGATCGAGACGCTGCCGCTGCGCATGCAGCGCCATGTCGACAACACGCGGCAGATCGTCGCGTTCCTCGCCGCGCATCCGCTGGTCGAATCGGTCGCGCTACCCCGAGCTGCCCGGCCATCCCGATCATGCGCTCGCGCAGCGGCTGCTGCCGCGCGGCTGCGGCGCGGTGCTCAGCTTTGCGATTCGCGGCAGTCGCGAGCAGGGGCGCAAATTCATCGAGTCGCTGAAGCTGTTCTCGCATCTTGCCAACGTCGGCGACGCCAAGTCGCTGGTCATCCATCCGGCGAGCACGACGCATTTCCGGATGTCCGCCGCGGAGCTTCGCGCGTCGGGCATCACCGAAGGCACGATCCGGCTGTCGGTCGGGCTCGAGCATCCCGACGATCTGGTCGAGGACCTGTCGCGCGCGCTCCACGCCGCCGGCAAGGCCTGAAGTCGCGCCTGATTCGATCAGCGCCGCGCCGCCAAGTCGTGTACGTCACCGTCGAGGGCGATCCCGTCTATCGTCTATACCGGCGCGCGCGCGTTCGACCGCGGCGCGGCCGACGATCTTGTTCGTGCACGGTGCGGCGAACGACCACAGCGTCTGGGCGACTGCAGGCGCGGTACTTCGCCCACCACGGCAACAACGCGCTGGCCGTCGATTTGCCCGGCGCATGGCAAGAGCAGCGGCGGCGCACGGACTTCGATCGGCGTCGATCGCCGACTGGCTGATCGCGTTGCTCGACGCGTTGGGCGTCGATCGCGCCGTGCTGGTCGGGCACAGCATGGGCGCATTGGCGGCGCTCGACATGACGGCGCGCCATCCGGAGCGCGTCCGCGCGCTCGCGCTCGCTCGGCCCGGCTGCGCCGATGTTGGTCAGCGATGTTCTGCTAGAGCGCCGCGCAGGCCGGCGACCATCTGGCGTATGAACTGATGACCGGCTGGACATTCTCCGCGGTCAGCCATCTCGGCGGCAACCGGCAGCCCGGCATCTGGATGACGACCATTGCGCTGCGGCTGATGGAACGCTCGCGACCCGGCGTGTTGCATGCCGACCTCGCCGCTTGCCATCATTATGCAGACGGGCTCGCGGCGGCCGGCACAGTCCGTTGTCCGGTGCTGCTCGTATTCGGTCAGCGCGACCTGATGGTTCCACCGAAGAACGTCGATACCGCTGCAGGACGCGCTGGCGAGCAAGCGTGTCGTGATGGTTCCGGAATGCGGCCACAACATGATGGCCGAAGCGCCCGACGTGGTGCTCGATGCGCTACGGGAATTTATCGGAAGCTTGGCGTGACGGCTACGCGGCGGCGCGCCACTTGATCGAGCAGCCGATGCTCGCGGTCTGCTGCGCCGGTCCGCGTCCGGTGCGCGCGACCTCGAGCATTGCCTCGTAGAGCTCGCGCGGCGCATCGGGCTTCGGCGCGCGCCCGGCGTCGTCCAGCCGGCCGCGATACTGCAATTCGAGCGCGGCGTTGAACCCGAAGAAATCGGGCGTGCAGATCGCGCCGTACTCCTTCGCCACCTTCTGCGTCTCGTCCCAAAGATAGGGAAACGGGAAGCGCATGCGCGCGGCCAGCGCCTTCATGTTGTCGAACGAATCCTCGGGATAGTCGGCCGCATCGTTGCTGCAGATCGCCACGCTGCCGATGCCGTGGATCGCGAAGCTCGCCGGCGTCGCGCACGAGCTTGTCGAGCACTGCCTTGACATACGGACAGTGATTGCAGATGAACATGACCAGCAATCCCCTGTCGCCGCGCACCGAGTCGCGCCGGTAGCGCTTGCCGTCGGTGCCGACGAGTTCGAAATCGGGCGCGGGCCAACCGAAGTTGCATACCGGCTGCACGGCGGCCATGTCGGTTCTCCTGTCCAATGCTGTGGCAAAATGCTAGCACGATCGCGACCATGCGAGGCATTCCTGTTCCGCAAGTTCCGAAGATAAAGGAGCGCGCGGGATCGGCCGTCAGGCAAGGCGCGAGGCCGAAGGCGTAGCCCGAGCTACGCTGAGGCCGAGCAACACCGCATGCCGGCCGATCCCGCCGCGAACTACCGAGCGAATTTGCGGAACAGGACACTAATGACGCCGCGCTTCCACTGCCCGCTGCCGTTGGCCGAGGGCGCCGAGATCGCGCTCCCCGATGCCGCCGCGCATCATGCGGCGCGCGTCCTGCGCCTTGCCGCGGGCGACGCCATCACGCTGTTCGGCGGCGATGACGGAGAATTCGCCGCGCGCATTCTGCGCATCGAGCCGCGCGGCGTGCACGTGCGGATCGGGTCGGCGCATGCGGCCGACCGCGAATCGCCATTGGCGGTGACCTTGGTGCAGGGGCTCGCCGCCGCCGATCGGATGGATTACGCGATCCAGAAGGCGGTCGAGCTTGGCGTGCACGCGATTCAACCGCTCGCGACCGAGCGCAGCGTCGCCCGTCTCGACGCGGCGCGCGCGGCCAAGCGGGCGGTCCATTGGCGTCAGATCGCCATCGCGGCCTGTGAGCAATGCGGGCGCAACCACGTGCCGCGCTTGCATCCGCTGCTCGGCTTCGGCGCGTGGCTCGCCGCCTCGTCCGAGGCGTCTTTGCGGCTACTTCTTTCGCCGGACGGCGAGCTCACGTTCGCCACGCTCGCGCCGCCGGCCGGGCCGGTCGAGATCCTGGTGGGTCCCGAAGGCGGCATGACGCCGGAGGAAACCACCGACGCGCTGCGCCACGGTTTTCGCGCGCTGCGACTGGGGCCGCGGATTCTGCGCACCGACACCGCAGGTCCCGCGGCGGTGGCGGCGCTTAACGCCCAGTGGGGCGACTGGCGTTAGCCGATGGCGATGCGGATGATCGATCGCACTACGCGGGCGGTGAGCGCAGTGTCGGCCGTGCTGCTCGCCGCCTGCGCAGGCCCGGGGGCGGTGGCGCCGGGGGACGATCCGATACGTGCCGCCTACGTTGTTCTGGGCGAAGGCGGTTCGTCGATCGTTCGCGTGATCACGACCGATCCTGCCTGTCCCTCGGTCGATGTCGGTGGAGAGAGGCTCGTCATGACTATCCGGGCGGTGCCCGAGACGATGCCGCTCAGGCCCACGCGCGGTCCCGCGGCGGAATCGAAGCCTTCGGCGTTCCCGGTGCTCGTATGCGAGCGCGTACTCCCCGCAGGCGCGATGCGGGCGAGCGTCGGCGGACATTTGTTGCCTTTGCTTCGGCATGATGCGCGACGGATCGTCGTCATCGGCGATACCGGCTGCGTCGTGCATGATGCCGACGGTGCGGTCCAGGCGTGCAACGACGCTGCGGCGTGGCCGTTCGCCCGCGTCGCCGCGGCGGCCGCGGCGAAGAAACCGGACCTGGTCATCCATGTAGGAGACTATCACTACCGCGAACATGCCTGCCCCGGTGACAACCCCAAATGCCGCGGCAGTCCCTGGGGCTATGGCTGGGACGCATGGAACGCCGATTTTTTCGCACCCGCGCGCGACCTCCTCGCCGCCGCACCCTGGGTCTTCGTGCGCGGCAATCACGAATCCTGCGCTCGGGCGGGACAAGGCTGGTGGCGCTTTCTCGATCCGCGGCCGCTGGTCAATGGGCGCGATTGCAACGACGCGGCCAACGACCTCCGCGGCGACTACAGCGACCCCTACGCGGTGCCGCTGTCCGCGGATACGCAGCTGGTCGTATTCGATTCGTCCAGCGCGGGTGTCGCGGCGCTGCGGCGGGACAATCCGATGTATGAGATCTACGCCGCGCAATTGCGGCGCGCTCTGGAGATCGCGCGCGGCGCAGCTCACAATTTTTTTGTCGATCACCATCCGATCCTCGGTTTCGCCACCGACAGCACCCGGCGGCCCGCGGGCGTATACCCGGGCAACGCGGCGCTCCAATCGGTGCTGGCGGCGAGCAACGGGCCGCTGCTGTTCCCGTCCGGGATCGATGCACTGATCGCCGGACACGATCACCTGTTCGAGGCAGTCAGCTTCGCGAGCGGGCAGCCGCCGCAGTTCATTTCCGGCAATGGCGGCACGCGGCTCGACGAGCCGCTGCCTCGCCCGCTGCCGCCGGATGCGACGCCGTCGCCCGGTGCCGTCGTCTCGGCGATCACCGCGGCGGCGACTTTCGGCTTTTTCACTTTGCAGCGCGACGAGGGCACGGCCGCCGCGTGGCGCGTCGAGGCCTGGAATCGCGACGGGAGGTCATTGACCCGCTGCGCGCTCCTCGAGCGCAGGACGACTTGCATGCCGGAGAAGCTGCAGTGAAAGGCATGATCATGCTCGTCTGCCTGGTCGCTGCTGCGACGCCTTCGCGCAGGCGCCCGATCCGCCGCGTTTTTCGACCGCGCAGCCGGGCGCCGTGCCCGCCGCCTGGCAAACGGTGCTGCTTTCGGCGAGCAAGCAGCCGACCGAGTACACGCTGGTCGCCGACGATGGCGTGGTCGTCTTGCGTGCGAGCGCACGCAGCTCGGCGTCGATCCTCGCCTGGCGTGCCGATTTCGATCCTCGCGCCTTTCCGCTGCTCTCGTGGCGCTGGAAGGTCATGCGGCCGATCGCCGGTGCCGATACGCGCGAGCGCCGAAGCGAGGACTCGCCGGCGCGCGTGATGGTCTCGTTCTCCGGCAACTCTGGATCGCTGCGGGCCACCGACCGCGCCGCCGGGGCGCTCGCCGAAGCGATCTCCGGCCATGCGCTGCCGTACGCCGTGCTGATGTATATCTGGGGCGCGAAGGTCGCGCCGGAATCGACGACGATCAGCGCGCTCACGTCGCGCATACGCATGATCGCGGTCGGCCAGCGACGAGGAAGGCGACAGGGCGCTGGCAAAGCTACCGCCGCAATCTCGCCGAAGACTTCCGTCGCGTCTTCGGGGAGGAGCCAGGCCACGTGACTGCGATCGAGCTGATGACCGACACCGACAATACCGGCGGCGTCGCCGAGACTTTCTACGGCGACTTGCGCCTTTCGCCGCCCTTAGTCGGGCATCGGTCAGCGCTTGGGATCGGCGGCGACCAGGATGCTGCAGCGCACGCGCTCGATCAGGATCGCGTCCACCGAGCCGCGCCACCAGCGCAGGGCGAACGATTTGCTGCGCGGATGACCGAGTATCAAGAGGTCGATGCCCAGCTCGGCCACCAGCTTGGTCAGCACATCGACCGGCTCGCCGACGACCAGATGATCGATGACGTTCAGCCCCTTGGCGGCGAGCAGCTCGTGTGCCGCCTTGAGATCCGCCTCCATGTGCTCCCGCTCGTCGGCGAGCGCGACCTCGGGCACATACTCGCCGGCCAGCAGGTACGCCGAAGGGTAATGGACGACCGCGGCGAGATGCACTTCGACCGACGCGTCGGGCGCGATCCGCACCGCTTCGTCGAGCGCCAGGCGCGACTCCGGAGCGCCGTTGTAGGCGACGAGAATCCTGCGGTACATGACGGCCTCCTAGAGCAGGACGGTTTAGTCTGTTGTCCGGTCGATGCCTGCGGATCGACCAGGCGGCCGCAGTCGCGGCCGCAAACGCAATCGTAACCACCCAGAAGCATTCTTGAAAGGCCGTTACCGCGCCGGCCGCGCCGTGCACGCCCAGCCGCCATTCGAGCAACACCGCCAGCAGATTGACGCCGATGGCGCCGCCGAGCTGGCGGACGAAATTGACCGACGAGGCGGCGTAGGCGATGTAGCGCTCGTCGAGCGCCTGCACCGCGGCCACGCTGAGCGCCGGAATGATCATGCCCAGTCCGATGCGGCCGATCAGGAGCCAGATGCCCAGGACGGCAAAGCCGGTGCTCCGGCCGGCGAAGGCCAGCAACAGGCTGGACAGGGCGAACAGCGCGAGCCCGGCGATGACGATGCGTCGCGGCTCGATGCGGTCGGTCCAGCGGCCCGCCAGAACGATCGTCACCGCGAGACCGAGACCCGGGAACGATCAGCAAGGCCCCTGCGCGCGAAGGCGAATATCCGGCGACATCCTGGACGAATACCGGAATCAGGTAAGTCGTGCCGAAGAGTCCCAGACCGTAGGCCAATGCGACCAGCGCGGTGGCGCGGAAACCGCCGCCGGCGAAAAGCCGAAGCGCGAGCAGCGGCGCGCGGGCGCGGAATTCCCACGCGATAAAGCCGGCGAGCAGAACCAGCGTCGACGCGCCGATGACGAGCCAGCGGGATCGATGCCCACCCGGCGCGATGCCCGACCACGGGCACGTTGAGCAGCGCGGCCAGCGCTGCTCGCCAGCAGCGCGAACCCAGCCCAGTCGAAACGCGTCCCGGGTCCGCTGCCATGCGGGCCGGGCAGAAAGCGCCAGCCCAGCGCGAGGCCCGCGACGCAGAAAGGAAGCGGCAGCAAAAAGATCGAGCGCCAGCCGAAGCTCTCCAGCAGAATGCCGCCGATGCTGGGCCCGATCGCGGGCACCAGCACGATGCCGAGCCCGAAGAGCCCCATCGCGCTGCCGCGGCGCTCGGGCGGAAACACGTCGAACAGAGCGATCATCGCCAGCGGCTGCAGGATGCCGGCTGCCGCGCCCTGCAGCACGCGCGAGACGATCAGCGCCTCGGGGCTGACGCTCGCCGCGCCGAGCGCCGACGAGACGAGAAAGATCGCGAGCGCCGCGATGAACGTGCGGCGCTGCCCATGCGTTTCGACCAGCCAGGCGGTGGCCAGCATCGTGGTCGTCATCGCGCCGAGAAAGCCGGCCGCGACCCATTGCAGCGAAGTCGTGGCCGACGTGGAACTCGGCGATCAGCGCGGGAAAAGCGACATTGACGATCGTCGCGGCGGTGATCGTCGAGACGGTGCCCAGCATCACCGTCGCGATGATCCAGCCGCGCTCGCGCGGCGAGACCTGAAGCACTGGCGTCGCTCACCGCGCTGCGCTGATCCGATGCGCGCGCCAGCTCGCGCCGCCGGCACGGCGTTCCCGCAGACATCGGGCGAGATCGCGCCTTCCCGGCGCAGCAGCAAGGCGAGCGGCGCGCAATTCGTCCCAGGCGTTGCCGCGGCCGATGCCTTTGGCCAGCGCGTCGAGCGCGGCCAGTCGCGTCAGCAGCCGCGGAATCGCGGCCGGCGCAACGCGCTGCGCGGCGCGCTCCATCGCCGCCTGGCGCTTGCCCCAGACGCGCGCCGACCGGACCGCGGCGCCGACCGGCGTCCCGCCGGCCGCGGCCGCGAGCACGGCGGCGAGCGCATGGATGTCCTCGCCGAGCTGCCACAGCAACAGCGGCAGGCCTTCGCCCGCGGATTCGAGCGACGCGAGTATCCGGCAGGCGCGTGCGGCATCACCGGCAAGCCACGCTTCGGAAAGCTGAAAGACGTCGAAGCGCGCGACGTCGGCGACCGCCTGCTCGACTGCCGCCGGATCGAGCTCGCCCTCGGGCAGCAGCAGCCCGAGCTTTCTGCACTTCCTGCTGTGCCGCGAGCAGGTTGCCCTCGGTCGTATCGGCGAGAAACTGCAGCGTATCGGCGGACGCGCGCTGCTTCTGCCGCGCGAGCCTCGCCGCGATCCATTGCGGCAGCTCGTCCCGTTCGAGCGGGTAGACGGCGATCGTGACGCCCGCCTGCTCGAGCGCCGAGAACCACGCCGATCCCGTGGCGGCGCGATCGAGTCGCGGCAGCGTGATCAGCATCAGCGTATCGGCGTTCGGATGCCTGGCGCAATCCTCCAGCACGCGCGCGCCTTCGATCCCCGGCTTGCCGCTCGGAATGCGCAGGTCGATCAGCTTGCGGCTGCCGAACAGCCCGCAGATTGCGGTTGGCCGCGGCCAGCGCATCCCATTTGAAGCCGGCCTCGGCAACCAGGACTTCGCGATCGTCGTATCCGGCCGCGCGAGCGGCGGCGCGTATCTCATCGCCGGCTTCGATCGCCAGCAGCGGCTCGTCGCCGTGCACGACATAGAGCGGGCCTAAGCCCCGGGCCAGATGTGCGGAAAGCTGGGCAGGACGGACCTGCATCGGTCTAGGGTCTAGAAAAGTCGAAGCCGAGGCGAAAGCTACGCGGTCGGCTTTCTCGCGCGCCTGCAGGCGGCGCACGATCTGCTGCACGGCGTCGGTCTGCATCTCGCGCCAGAGCCGCTGCTCCTGCGCTTCCTTGGCCAGGGCCTCGGTGTCGCTGTAGGTGTAGCTGCGACGCACCAGCACTTCGGAGGTCGGCAGCCAGTCGTTGCCATCGTTGTCGTGAACGCGGACCAGCACGCGTTTGATCAGCAGGAACTCGCTGACCTTGCCTCCTCCGGACAGCGACAGGATCTGCTTGTTATCCTCGACGCTGACGATGTCCAGCACGACCTGCGCGTCCGGCGCCTTCTCGACGAGCTTGGCCGAGCCGATGCCGCTGAGCGAGCGCTTGAGCTCGACGCTGATCGGCAGCGCCGGCGGCGCGCTCAGGAACATCGTCTCGAACGGGTAGTGCGCTTCGCCGCGCAGGTGGAATCCGCACGCGGCGAGTGCGCCCGAGAGGACGAGCGCGAAGCTCCATCGCGCGAAGTTCGATCGGCGCGCGGGCTCGTCGTCCCGGCGCAGGCCGGGACCCAAGGTCTCGCCCGCATTAAACAACGACATTGACCAGCCGGCCCGGTACGACGACGATCTTCTTCGGCGTCGCGCCGTTGCCGTGCTTTTGCACTTCGGGGCTCGCGGCCGCCGCGCGCTCGATCGCCGCGTGATCGGCGGTAGACGGTACCGATGAGCTTGCCGCGCAGCTTGCCGTTGACCTGCAGCACCAGCTCGATTTCGTCCTGCGCGAGCGCCAGCGCATCGACCTTGGGCCAGGGCGTGTCGATGATGTCGCCGCGGATCGCGGCGAACCCCAGGTCTTCCCACAGCACATGGGTCATGTGCGGCACGACCGGATTCAGCACGCGCAGCAGTAGCGACAGGCCTTCGCGGACGAGCTCGACTGCGCGCGGCCGAATCGTCGAACGGCGCGTCCTCGAGCGCGTTGAGCATCTTCATGCCGGCCGACACGACGGTGTTGTACTGGATGCGCTGGTAGTCGTAGTCGGCCTGCTTCAGCTGCAGGTAGAGCTCGCGGCGCACCGCGCGCAGCGCCGCGGCGCGGCGCCGGACCAGTCTATTGCCTGCGGCGCTGTCGCGAGCGCGTCCCGCCGCGACTGCGCGTATGCCCACAGGCGCTTCAGGAACCGGTAGCGCGCCCTCGACGCCGTCGTCCGACCACAGCGCGCTCTGCCTCGGGCGGCCCCGCGAACATCACGAACAGCCGCGCGGTATCCGCGCCGTACCTGGCGATCATCTCCTCCGGGTCGACGCCGTTCTTCTTGCTTTTCGACATCGTGCCGATGCCGCCGTAGTCGACCGGCAGCCCGTCCGCCTTCGCCGTCGCACCGACGATGCGGCCCTCGGCGTCGCGCCGCACCTCGACCTCTTCGGGCGAAAAATAGTCGATGCCGCCCTTGTCGCCGCGCCGCGAGTAGCTGTGGTTGAGCACCATGCCCTGCGTCATCAGTCGCGTGAACGGCTCGTCGAAATGGACGAGCCCCATGTCGCGCATCACCTTGGTCCAGAAGCGCGCGTAGAGCAGGTGCAGGATCGCGTGCTCGATGCCGCCGATGTACTGGTCCATCGGCATCCAGTAGTCGTTGCGCGCGTCGACCATCGTCGCGGCGTCGGGGCTGGCGTAGCGCATGTAATACCAGGACGAATCGACGAACGTATCCATCGTGTCGGTTTCGCGCTGCGCCGGCCGGCCGCAACGGGGACAGGTGCAATTGACGAAATCGGCGCGCGTTTTCAGCGGATTGCCGGTGCCGTCCGGCACGCAGTCTTCCGGCAGGATGACCGGCAGGTCGGCTTCCGGAACCGGCACGTCGCCGCAGGCCTCGCAGTGGACGATCGGGATCGGCGTGCCCCAGTAGCGCTGGCGCGAGATGCCCCAGTCGCGCAGCCGCCACGTCACCTTCTTTTCGCCCAGCCCCATCGCCTCGAGGTCGGCGGCGATCGCGTCGACCGCATGCTGATAGTCGAGCCCGTCGTACTTGCCGGAGTTGATGCAGCGGCCGCGAGTCTTGTCCGCATACCAAGGCTGCCATGCGTCGGTCGAAAACGTTTCGCCGGCGACGGCGATCACCTGCCTGATCGGCAGCGCGTAGTTTTTGGCGAACTCGAAATCGCGCTCGTCGTGCGCGGGCACGCCCATCACCGCGCCGTCGCCGTACTCATCAGCACGTAGTTGCCGACCCAGACCGGAACGTTGTCGCCGGTAAGCGGATGCCTGACGACAGAGTCCGGTCGGCATGCCCTTCTTTTCCATCGTCGCCAGGTCGGCTTCGATTACTGTGCCGCGCTTGCATTCGGCGATGAACGCGGCCAGCGCGGGATTCGTCCTCGCCGCGTGCGTCCGCCAGCGGATGCTCCGCGGCGACCGCGCAGAAGGTCACGCCCATGATCGTGTCGGCTCGCGTGGTGAAGACGTACATGCGGCCGTCGCCGACCGGCTTGCCGTCGTCGCCGCGGATGTCGTGCGTGAAGGCGAAGCGCACGCCTTCGCTCTTGCCGATCCAGTTCGCCTGCATCGTGCGCACGCGCTCCGGCCAGCCGTCCATGCTGTCGAGGTTGTCGAGCAGCTCCTCGGCGTAGTCGGTGATCCGCAGGTAGTACATCGGAATCTCGCGCTTTTCGACCAGCGCGTCGGAGCGCCAGCCGCGGCCGTCGATCACCTGCTCGTTGGCGAGCACCGTCTGGTCGACCGGGTCCCAGTTGACGACGCCGGTCTTCTTGTAGGCGATGCCCTTTTCCAGCATCTTCAGGAACAGCCACTGGTTCCAGCGGTAGTATTCCGGCTTGCAGGTCGTGACCTCGCGCGACCAGTCGATCGCCAGGCCGACCGCCTGCATCTGCTTCTTCATCGTCGCGATGTTGTCGTAGGTCCACTTCGCCGGCGGGACGCCGCTCTTGATCGCGGCGTTCTCGGCCGGCAGGCCGAACGCGTCCCAGCCCATCGGCATCAGCACGTTGTAGCCGTTCATGCGCAGATGCCGGTACATCATGTCGTTGATCGTGTAGTTGCGCACGTGCCCCATGTGCAAGATGCCCGACGGATAGGGCAGCATCGACACGCAGTAATACTTCGGCTTGGCCGGGTTCTCGTCGACGCGATAGGCGTCGGTCTCCCGCCAGTGCGACTTGGCGCGGGTCTCGACTTCGGCGGGGCGGTAGGCTTGCATCGCGATTGGGAAGCTTCGCCGGAATTATACCGGCACGCGGCTGTTAGCCCGTCAGCCCGGCAAGGGTCCGATCAATGCGATGACTCCCATCAGCGCGAACAGCGCAGCTGCAATCCTGCGCACGAGCTTGAACGGAATGCGGCGCGCGCCGATGTTACCCAGCAGCACCACGGGCACGTCGGCGATCAGCATGCCCAGCGTCGTGCCCGCGACGACCGCGGCAACGTTGCCGAATTGCGCGGCCAGCACCGCGGTTGCGATCTGCGTCTTGTCGCCCATTTCGGCGACGAAGAACGCGCCAGCCGTGAGCGCGAATGCACCGAGGTTGCTGCTGGCCACCCTGGCCGTGTCTTCGGCTTCGTCGGCTTTCAGCGCCCACAAGGCGACGCCGAAGAACGACGCCGCGACCAGCCAGCGCAGCCATTGCGCGGGCAGGGCGTGGCGCACCCAATCGCCGACCAGGGCGGCGAGCGTGTGGTTGGCCAGCGTCGCGACCAGGATGCCGAAAACGATAGGCACCGGGCGGCGCAGGCGCACGGCCAGCATCAGGGCCAGCAGCTGGGTCTTATCGCCGATCTCGCCGACGGCAACGACAACGATCGAAGCAAGAAGCGCTTCCATGGAGGGCAGGATCTTGAGGAACCGGTGGCCGACAGGTCCATCGGTCGGACGGGAGCGCCCGCTCGCCTGCCCCGTGAGGCAAGCGCAGCGTCCAATGCGGGCGCGGCTGCTAAAATTGTACTGTATCCGGAACCGGCCGGCGCCGTTGCGGCCCAATGCGGACATTTGCCATGCCACGCGCACGACTCCTCGTTAACCTGATCGCAACCGCGCTGGTCGCTGCCGCGGCCGCGATCGTGCATGCCGCTCCCGTGCGGACCGCGCATGTCGAGGCCGAACTGGTGTCCGAGCGCAGCGCACTCGTTCCCGGCGAGCCGTTGACGGTGGCCCTGCGGCTGGCGATGGACCGCGGCTGGCACACCTATTGGCAGAACCCCGGAGATTCCGGACTGCCGACGACGCTCGCCTGGAAGGTTCCGGCGCCCTTGAGTGCCGGACCGATACAGTGGCCGGCGCCGCAGGTCCTGCCCGTCGGCCCGCTGGTCAACTACGGTTACGAGGGCGAAGTGCTGCTGTTGACCGACATCGCGACCACCGGCGACATCGCCGGAGCGCAGACGGTCACGCTGGCAGCGCGCGCCGACTGGCTGGTGTGCAAGGAAGTCTGCATTCCCGAAGGCGCGGATCTGACGCTGATCCTGCCGGTCGCGCCGAAGCGCAGCGCGGCCGCGCCGACCGATGCGCGGTGGAGACCCGCGATTGCCAGGACGCGCGCGTCGTTTCCGCGCGCGCTTAGCGGCTGGAACGCCAGCGCGACCGCCCACGGCTCAGTCGTCGATCTGGTTTTGACGCCGTCGCCCGGCGCGTCGGCGCCAGCGGACATCGGCAAGCTGCGTTTCTTTGCGTACAACGCCGGTCAGATCGAACCGAGCGGTGCACAGCAGCTGTCGCGCGACGGCGCGCGCTGGACGCTTGCGCTGCCGGTCGCGGTGCAGCGAGTCGGCGAATTCACGCGCCTTGCCGGGGTGCTCGCATCGACGGGCGGACTCGGCGGCAACGAGCGCGTCGTCACGGTCGATGTCCCGCTTGCCGGAACGGTGGTCGCGGCTGCCGCACCTTCGGAATCCTTGGCGCAAATGCTGCCGTTCGCACCCGCGGAGAGCACGCTGTCGCTGGGCGCCGCGATAGCCCTGGCCCTGCTCGGCGGCCTGCTTCTGAATCTGATGCCCTGTGTGTTCCCGGTGCTGTCGCTGAAGGTTCTGGGTTTCGCCGCGCACGGCGGCGGTCGCGCGACGATGCGCAAGCACGGCCTTGCATTCGCGGCAGGAGTCGTCGTTTCGTTCTGGCTGCTCGCCGCCGTGCTCGTTGTGCTGCGCGCTGCCGGAGCGCAGCTCGGGTGGGGCTTCCAGCTGCAGTCGCCAGTGGTCGTCGCCGGCCTCGCGCTGCTGTTCTTCGTGCTCGCGCTGAATATGTCGGGTCTGTTCGAGATTCGTCTGTTGCTGCCCTCATCGCTCGCTAGCTGGAACGCGAACAATCCGTACGTCAACGACGCCTTGTCGGGCGTGCTCGCCGTCGTCATCGCCTCGCCGTGCTCGGCGCCGTTCATGGGCGCCGCACTCGGTTATGCGCTGACGAGCTCGATCGCGTCGACATGGATCGTCTTTACCACGCTCGGGGTCGGCATGGCGCTGCCGTATCTGGCGCTCGCGTATTTCCCCGCATGGCGCGCAAAGCTGCCGAAACCTGGAGCGTGGATGCGCCGCCTGAGGCAGCTGCTCGCATTTCCGCTGTACGCGACGGTGATCTGGCTGGCCTGGGTGTTGGGCGCGCAGCTCGACAACGACGCGGTCGGACGACTCGCCGCGACCTTGTTGATGGTCGCGCTGGCGCTCTGGGCCTGGCAGACGATGCGCACCGGCGGCGCGCGCGCCTGGGGTGCTGCGGCGATCGCAAGCCTTGCCGCCGCAATGATCGTCGGCTGGCCGGTGGCCGCAGGTGTGGCGAGCGAGGGCGCGAAGCCAGCGGTCACCGCGTCGGAGCCGTGGCAGGACTACACGCCACAGCACGTTGCGCAGCTCATCGCCGCGGGCCAGCCGGTGTTCGTCGATTTCACCGCCGCGTGGTGCGTCACCTGCCAGGTCAACAAGCGTCTGGTCCTGAACACCGATGCCGTACGTCAGGCATTCGTGCAAGGCAACGTCGCGCTGGTGCGCGCCGACTGGACGCGCCGCGATCCGGTGATCGGCGCCGCGCTCGCTGCGCTGGGACGGGACGGCGTGCCGGTTTACGTCCTGTACCGGCCGGATAAAGCGCCGCTGCTGTTGTCGGAGCTCCTGAGCAAGCAGGAAGTCCTGGCCGCCATCGGCACGCTGCATTCGAGTTAGCATCCTCGCTCCGAAGGGAGCGCCGGCAGGCTCGGCCGATCGGCGTTCGCTGGCGTTTTCCGGGCCCTGCGGTATGCTTCGCCGGCCACAACGACTCAATGGAGACAATGATGCCGACCGCTCGCGGCCGCCTGATCGCGCTCGTCGCCGGCCTGTGTCTCGCGAGCTGCGGACCGCCGGCGGAGCGTGCGCTGCAAGGCTACGTCGAGGGCGAATACGTGCGAGTCGCGGCGCCCTTCGCGGGCACGCTGCAGAAGCTGGCGGCGCAGCGAGGTGCGCAGGTCGCTTCCGGCGCGCCCCTGTTTGCGCTGGAAAGCGACAATGAAATCGCGGCACGCCGCCAGGCCGAGCAGCAGCTGCAGGCGGCGGAGGCGCGGCTTGCCAATCTGATGACCGGAAAGCGCGCGCCCGAAGTCGAGATGGTCGCCGAGCAATTGCGTCAGGCGCAGGCGGCACGCGAACTTTCCGCGGCGAACTTGCGGCGTCAGGAAGCGCTGTTCAAGTCGGGCTTCATCAGCAAGGCCGCGCTGGATGACGTGCGCACGCAATTGCAGCGCGACGATGCTGCGGTTGCGCAATTGCAGGCGTCGGTCGCGACGGCGAGGCTGCCGGGGCGTCCGGACGAGATCCGCGCCGCCGAAGCGGATGCCGCCGGCGCGCGTGAGGCGCTGGCTCAAGCCGACTGGCGCTTGTCGCAGCGCGCGGTCGCGGCGCCCACGGCGGCGCGCGTCAGCGATACCTACTACGTCGTCGGCGACTGGGTTCCGGCAGGGGGTGTCGTCGCGAGCCTGCTCCCCGCGGCCAACGTCAAGATCCGTTTCTTCGTCCCCGAAACGGAGCTGGGACGAATCAAGCCGGGGCAATCCGTCAATTTCAACTGCGATGGCTGCGGCGCACCGATGAGCGCAACCGTGAGCTTCATTTCCGACCGCGCCGAATTCACGCCGCCGGTGCTGTACTCGAAGGAGAATCGCGCCAAGCTCGTCTACCTGGTCGAAGCGAAGCCGGCGGCGGACGTGGCAGCGAAGCTCAACGCGGGGCAGCCGGTCGATGTGGTGCTGCCCAAGTCCAGCTAGACTCACCAAGTCGAGCGGAGAGAACCGAAGTGAGCAACAGACCCACGACGACAAAGGCATCGGGCATTTTCGAACCGTTCCACATCGACCAGGCACCGTGGCAGGAGGCTACACGAGGCACGGCTCGACAATCCCCGCGGTCACGTCGATGAATGCAGGCGTCACGATCGAAGCGACCTTCTGCTTCGTCGACATCGCCGGCTACACGGCGCTGACCGACACGCATGGCGAGCACGCAGCGGCGGATCTTCTGGACGAGTTCAGCGCAATGGTCCGGGCTTCGATCGAACCCTCGGGTCGATTGCAGTCGCTGACGGGCGACTGCGCGTTCCTCGTGTTTCCCGACCCCCTGGTCGCCAACGATGCGCTGTCGCGACTCTACCTGGCGATCGCCGATCGCCGGAACTTCCCGGTGGTTCGCGCCGGCCTGCATCATGGTGCCGCGTTGCTGCGAGAAGATCGCCATTTCGGATCGACGGTGAATCTCGCGGCGCGGGTCGCCGCGCACGCCACCGGCGGCCAGATCCTGTGCACCAGGCAGGTTGCCGACGCGCTGATCGAGGCGCAAACGCCGGGCGTCGAAATCGAGCATCAGGGCTCGTTTTCGATGAAAAACCTGCCGCACCCGGTCGATCTGTATGAAGTCGTTCTGTCCGGCTGCGCGCGCGAATATGTGATCGATCCGGTCTGCAAGATGCAGGTCGACAAGCGTCGGGCCGCCGGCGACCTTCATTTCGACAAGCGAACCTACTGGTTCTGTTCGCTGGCCTGCGTCGAGCGATTCGCCAGGGAGCCTCTGTCGTACGTGTCGATGGCGAAGCAGTGACGAACAACGGGCAAGGTCCGACCAACAGCGACGTCGTCATCGACGTGCGCGGCCTGAACAAGCACTTCGGCGAAAATCACGCGGTCAAGAACTTGACCTTGACCGTGCGCCGCGGCGAAATCTTCGGCTTCCTCGGCCCGAACGGCAGCGGCAAGACGACATCGATCCGCATGCTGTGCGGCCTGCTGACGCCCGACAGCGGCGAAGGCACCTGCCTCGGCTACGACATCCGGCGAGAGACCCGCGAGATCAAGCGCCATGTCGGCTACATGACGCAGCGCTTTTCGTTCTGGGAAGACCTGACGATTCGCGAGAACCTGCGCTTTATCGCGCGCATGTACGGCATGGCCGACGGCGCGGCGCGCGTCGACCAGGCGCTCGACCATCTGGGTCTCGCGAGCCGCGCCAACCAGCTGGCGGGATCGCTGTCAGGCGGCTGGAAGCAGCGTCTCGCGCTCGCAGCGTGCCTGCTGCACGACCCGCAGCTGCTGCTGCTCGACGAGCCGACCGCCGGCGTCGATCCGAAGGCGCGGCGCGATTTCTGGGAGGAGTTGCACGCGCTCGCCGCGCGCGGCATCACCGTGCTGGTCAGCACGCACTACATGGACGAAGCCGAGCGCTGCCACAAGCTCGGCTACATCCTGTACGGCAAGCTGTTGGTGCAAGGGACGGCGGAAGAGGTCATCGCCAGCCAGTCGCTGACCACCTGGGAGATCACCGGCACCGATCTGCCGGCGCTGGCCCAGCGACTGCGCGGCGTTCCGGCGGTCGAGCAGGTCGCCGCATTCGGCAACGCGCTCCATGTCACCGGGTCGAACCGCGACGCGCTCAAGGCGGCGCTCGCCCCGCTGATGAAAGAAGCCGGACATGAATGGCGCGAAGTCGAGCCGGGTCTCGAGGATGTGTTCATTCACCTGATGCGCGACGCGGAGGACGCGCCCGCAACCGCCGAAACGTCGACGCCGGCGGCGCCGAAGGTCCAGGCCAAATGAACGGCGGCTTGTTCTCGTTTTCGCGCTGGCTGGGCATCGTCGGCAAGGAGTTCATCCAGCTCAAGCGCGATCGCCTGACGTTCGGCATGATCGTCGGCATCCCGGTCGTGCAGCTGGTGCTGTTCGGCTTCGCCATCAACTCGGATCCCAAGCGCCTGCCGACCGCACTGCTGGTTGCCGACCACAGCGAATTCTCGCGCAGCATTCTCGCCGGCCTTCAGAACAGCAGCTATTTCGACTTCATCGGCGAGGCGAAGGACGAGGACGATGCGGACCGGATGCTCGCCGTCGGCAAGGCGCAGTTCGTCGTGACCATACCGGCTGATTTTTCGCGCCGGCTGGTTCGGGGCGAGCGCCCGGCGATGCTGATCGAGGCCGATGCGACCGACCCGACTGCGACGGGCAACGCGCTGTCTGCTGTCAACCAGCTCGCGCAGACGGTGCTGAGCCACGATCTCACCGGATCGCTCTCGCCGCTGGCCGGGACGCCGTCCGCGTTCAGCATCATCGTGCATCCGCGCTACAACCCCGAGGCGGTCACTCAGTACAACATCGTTCCCGGCCTGATGGGCGTGATCCTGACGATGACGATGGTGATGATGACGGGGCTCGCGATCACGCGCGAGCGCGAGCGTGGCACGATGGAGAACCTGTTGGCGACCCCGGCGACGGTGCTCGAGGTGATGACCGGCAAGATCGTGCCGTACATCCTGATCGGCCTGCTCCAGATAACGATCGTTCTGGTGCTCGCACGCCTGCTGTTCAGCGTGCCGATCCAGGGCAGCGTCACGGTGCTCTATCTGTCGGTGCTTCTGTTCATCGCTGCGAACCTGATGCTGGGGCTCACGATTTCGTCGGTCGCCGGCAACCAGCTTCAGGCGATGCAGATGACTTTCTTCTTCTTCCTGCCGTCGATGCTGCTGTCGGGATTCATGTTCCCGTTCCGCGGCATGCCCGGCTGGGCCCAGATGATCGGCGAAGCGCTGCCGCTGACGCACTTCCTGCGCATCGTGCGCGGCGTTCTGCTCAAGGCGAACGGCTGGGCGGAAATCTGGCCCGAGGCATGGCCGATCGCGCTGTTCGGCCTCGTCATCATGGCCATCGGGCTCAGGACATTCCGCAGCACGCTCGATTAGTGAGCCCGTGCGCCGCCGCTTGACCGCTCGCGGCGGGGCGGCTTATTGTGATCCGGAGTTTCCGCAATGACCGAACCCCTGCACGAGTCGATCCCCGCTGCCGACGAAGGCGCCTATCGTCATGGCGACAGCGGCACCGGCTTCCCTCCGCGCTATGAGGGACCGCGGACGCTCGCACAGGCGTTGACCCGTCTCGCTCTCAGCGATCAGGGCTTCACCCGCGATGGCCCGCGCGCCGACGTCGAATATCGTGATCTGGGCTGGGCTGCCGCGAGCGGCGGCATGATCGGCGCCAAGCACATCCGGGCCGTCCTCCCCTTCGAGGCCGAAACCGGCTGGCACTGGCACGACATGAGCGCGCATTTCGTCTACGTTCTGCGAGGCTGGATCGAGTTTCGCTACGCGGGCATGAACGAATCCGTCAGGGTGAGCGCGGGTTCCTCGCTGTCACAACCGGCAGGCGTGGCGCACAACGTTGTCGACCGGTCGGATGACCTGGAGCTGATCGAGATCAACCTGCCCGCCGGCTACGGCACCTGGGCGTTGCGCGCCGAGCCCGGCACCGCCGACGGATCACGCGAGTGAGCCTCGACCCCATCGCGCCCCTGCACCGGCAACGCCGGCCGCAGCGGCCGCCGGAGAGCGCTCGCGGTCGCAGCCCCGCCACCGACCAAGGCGCGCGATCGCATTTCCGCCGTGCTGCTTCCGATCGCGACCTTTGCCGTGCTGCTGGTCGCGTGGCAGTTCCTGGTGCGGCTGTTCGGCGTCCCGGAATACATTCTGCCGCTGCCGACCGAATTCCTGTCCAAGCTGGTGGAGTCACGGGCACTGATCTGGCAGCACACGCTGGTGACGGCGAGCGAAGTCCTGCTCGGATTCCTTTTTGCGGCTGCGATCGGCGTTCCGCTCGGGCTGATGATCGTGTCGTTCAAGTGGCTGGAGCGATCGCTGTACCCGCTGATCGTTTTCTTCCAGCTGATTCCGAAGATCGCGGTCGCGCCGCTGTTCGTCGTCTGGTTCGGATTCGGGCCGTTTCCGAAGGTGCTGCTGACTTTCCTGCTCTGCTTTTTCCCGACGCTGGTCGCCAGCATGACCGGTTTCGCGCCCTGGACGAACGGGTGCTGTACCTGACGCGGTCGATGGGCGCCAACGCCGGACAGACCTTCCGCTACATCCGCCTTCCGTCGGCGATCGACGCACATCTTCGGCGGCTTCAAGGTTTCGATCGTCTTCGCCGCCACCGGCGCGATCGTCGCCGAGTTCGTCGGCTCGAACTCGGGCCTCGGGTTACCTGCTGCTGCGCGCCACCAGCTATCTCGACATGCCGCTGATTTTCGCGGTACTGGTGGCGCTGTCGGCGATCGGCATCGTGTTCAGCTACGCCGTACAATTGCTCGAGCGCCTGTGCATGCCTTGGCTGCGCGGGATTGAGCCGCATTCGTCGATAAAAACGACCGGAGGAGATGATGATTAAAAAGCTATTTGTTGCGGCGGCTCGTCGCGATACTCGCCAGCGTCGGGCTCCCGGCCGCGGCGCAGCAAGCCCAAGCCGATGAAGCTGACGCTCAACTTCCTCGCCGGCGGGCCGCAAGCCGGGTTCATGCTCGCCAAGAAGCTCGGCTACTACAAGGATGTCGGCATCGATTTGACGATCGAGGAGGGCAAGGGCTCTGCGACGACCGCGCAACAGGTCGCGACCGGCCAGACCGACGTCGGTTTTGCCGACGCGCCGGCGGCGATGCAGATCCGCTCCAAAGGCGCCCCGCTGAAGATCATCGCGCCGATACTGCAGACCAACGGCTTCGCGATCATTTCGATTGAAGGCTCGGGCATCAAGTCGCCGAAGGACCTGGTCGGCAAGAAGCTGGCCGTACAGCCGGGAACCGCGCAGACGACGCTGCTCGACGCGATCTTCGCGGAAAACAAGCTCGACAAGGCGAAGCTCGACATCGTCAACATCGACCCGGCGGCACTGGTGGGGGCGCTGCTGGAAAAGAAGGTCGATGCGATCCTTGCCGGCGCGGATTTCCAGAGCGTCCAGATGCGCGATCGCGGATTCAAGGTCAACGATATCCTCTATCGCGACGTCGGCGTGCCGACGGTCGGATTGTCGATCATAGCCCGCGACGACCGACTGAAGGAAAGCCCCGATCTGTACCGAAATTTCGTCGCAGCGAGCCTCAAGGGCTGGGACGAAGCGCGCAAGAATCCCGATGCAGCGGCGGCGGCGGTCATCGAGCAATTCCCGTCCGCGAGCAAGGATCAGATCCTGAAGCAGCTCAATGTCGACCTGATGCTGGTCTGCGCACCCGGCGCGACATCGCTCGGACGGGTGCCCGACAAGAACTGGCAGACGACGTTCGATTTGCTGACGATGTATCTCAATCTGCCGAAGGACAAACCGATCGGCGATTATTACAGCAAAGATTTCCTGCCGGCCAACGCGCCGAAGTGCTGACAGTGCAGGCTCCGGCCGCGACCGAAGCGCGGCCGTCCGCGGCAGTCGGGCGGCGCTTCGATCGTGGCCGCGGCGTCGGCAAGCAGTTCGCCGGCAAGGCGGGAACGTTCACCGCGCTCGAGGACGTTACCTTCGACATACGCGGCGGCGAATTCGTCAGCCTGATCGGCCCTTCGGGCTGCGGCAAGAGCACGCTGATGCTGATCACGGCAGGACTCGTTCCCGGCGAGCAGCGGCGAGCTGGTCGTCGGCGGCGAGTTGCTGCAGCGGCCGCTGACCGACGTCGGCATCGTCTTCCAGGACCACCTGCTGCTCGAGTTTCGCAGCGCGCTGGACAATGTGTCTGTTGCAGGCGCAGATTCGCGCGGTTCCCGCTCGCGCGGCGCACGCGAGGAGGCGCGCGCATCCTGGGCAAGCTCGGCATCCCCGAGCCCGCCCGCGACCGCTATCCGCGCCAATTGTCGGGCGGCATGCGGCAGCGGGTGTCGATCGCGCGCGCCTTGATCCACCAGCCGTCGATCCTGCTGATGGACGAGCCGTTCGGCGCGCTCGACGCGATCACGCGGACCCAGATCCGGCACGACCTCGAGCTCCTGTGGATGGAGACGCGCAAGACCGTGCTTTTCATCACGCATAGCATCGAAGAGGCGATCGGCCTGTCCGACCGCGTGCTGGTCATGTCGCCGAACCCGGGTCGCATCGTCGACGAAATCGCGATCGACCTGCCGCGTCCGCGTCCGGCGGTCCTGGGCGAGGACGCGAGCTTCAACGCCTATGCGGAGCGCATCCACCGCGCATTTCTGCGCATGGGCGTCATCAAGTACTGACAGTGCGAGCACTGGTGACCGGAGGCGCCGGCTTCCTCGGCCAGGCGTTCGCTGTCGCGCGCGCGGCGCGCGGGACACCAGGTGACGACCGTCGATCTCGGCCGGCGAGGCCGACGTTCAATGCGATGTCGACCGACGTGCCAGCGCTGGCGGCAGCGATGGCGCAGGCCAGTCCCGAAGTCGTCGTGCACCTCGCGGCTTTGCTGACCGATGCGGCGGCCGACGATCCCGCAGCGGCAGTACGCGTCAACGTCGGCGGTACCGCCGCGGTATTCGCGGCAGCTCGCGCCGCAGCGGTGCAGCGCATCGTATACGCAAGCTCGATTGCCGCCGTCGGCCCTTGCGCCGAAGGCAGCGGCGACGATGTCGCGCTGCGGCCGCAGACCGTATACGGCGCGACCAAGGCGGCCGGCGAACATCTGTGCCGGGCGCTCAGCGCCCTGCACGGTTACCCGGCCTCTCTCGCGTTGCGGTTCGGCTGGGTCTACGGGCCCGGACGGAAGCGCGGCTGGCGGGTCGCGCAAGAGGTGATCGAGCGATTCGCCCGCGGCGATCGTCACGTCGTCGTCCCCGACTTTCCCGGGCCGATCGACTGGACCTACGTCGACGACGCCGCCGAAGTGCTGTTGCGTGCGCTCGCGGCGCCGCTGACACGGTTCGCGGTCTTCAATGTCGTTGGCGATCGGCGTACGATGCGCGACGCGATCGCGCACCTGCAGCTCCGTTATCCGGGCGTGCAGGCCGAGTACCAGGCGGTCGCTGTGCCCGCGAGCGGCTGGACGCTGCGCAACGATGGTCTGCAAACGGCGCTCGGTTTCGCGCCGGTGACGCGTCTGGAAGACGGCATCGACGCGATGCTGGCGGCGTGGCAGCGCGATCGGTGTCGGAGCCAAGCCATCGTCCGCAGCCGCCGGAGCCGGCTAGCAGGCCCGTGCGACAGCCGCCGTTATGGCGCCTTCGAGCGCGAGTGCTGCAGCTGGTAGATCGAGGTATCGATACAGGGCGGCGATTCGCCGAGCATGGCGCGCATATCGTCCGCCAGCGACTCGCCCGGGTCGCGGACGTCAGCCTCGGAGATCCCCTCGATCAGTACGATGCAGCCGGGAATCGCGGTCGCATCCGACCGGGCTTTTTTTTCGGCGGTCTCGATCCTGCTGATCGTTTCATCGGCGAGGCAAAGATGCACGCCGGCGACGCCCTTGCGCTCGACCAGCGGCGGCAAGAGCTGCGCAGACAGCGTCTCGAGCGTGGTTGCACGATCGTCAGCGGCAAGGTCGAAGCGCTGTGTCAGCATAAAGCCGCCCTGGCCGACGCCTTCGCTGTAGGCGACGCGGCAGATCGAGCGCGAGACTCGGCGAAACGAAGGTACGACGCGCTGCGTCCACGCAGTCGGGGCGTTCAGCCGTTCCAGATAATCTTTGCCGCCGAGAATCCCGGTGCTTTCGGCTTCGTATAAATTGAAATACGCAGGGGCGCCGGCGACCGCGATATAGCGCCTGCCGCGCAGGAAGCCGGCTATGCCGACGCGCTCGGGCATGTGCTCGCGGTTGTGCCACTGATAGAACTCGTCGGTGGCTTCCGGCGCAATATCGTGCCAGATGCAGACCGCGCCCGATCCGGCCAGGCTCATGATTTATCCTGCAGCAGAGAACTGCACATCGAGCGTGCCCAGATCGCCGTACCGAACGACCAGCGCCGTTTCCAGCGGAACGTCGACGACGCCGCAATACGAGCCGGTCGTGACGATCTGGCCCGCCTTCAGCGATACGCCTTCGCCATAGCCGCCGGCGGCGAGAAAATTCGCCAGCCAGTAAAGCGGCCGCAGCGGATGTCCGTCCGGATGCTTGCCCTCGCGGGTTATCAGCGTTCCGTCGGCGCCGTCGATGACGATGGCGAAAGAGTCGAGCGAAAGCCCGTACGGATTGGACAACACCGGCCCGGCAAACAGTCCCTGGTTGGCGATGCTGTCGGCCAGCAGCTCGGGAAACGTGACCGCCGCCGGATCGACATAGCGCGGTCCCATCAGCTCGAGAACCAGCCTCGCTTCACCGATCGCGGCACGCACGTCGACCTCGTCGTACGGCGTCGCGCGCGCCGGCAGATCGCGCGCGAGCACGAAGGCTATCTCGGGCTCGACGCGGGCCTTGCCCGCGATGGGCACGATTGGGCAGGGTGCCACGCTGATGATCGTCGGCGCAAAAATCGGCGCTGCGGCGATCCTTCGCTCCGGAGTCGGCACCGAGCATTTCCAGCCGCCGATCGCCAGATCGAGGATTTCCCCGACGCGGCGCTGTATCGCGAGGCCTGCGTCGGCATCCACCGGCCGGCACGAGACGGGTAGCCTCGCGCCGGGCTGCCGCGCGTTTCGCGCCGCAACGAGGTGTCGGGCCGCGGTTTCTATCGGAGACTGGCCGAAAATCAATTGCCGAGCACCTATTCTGCTGCGACGAAGCGAACCATCTCTTCCATCGTATGCTTCATGTGGTAGCCGGCGACGTATTCGTGTTCTTCCAACCTCACATGCCGCTTGACGGCAGGCGCGTACCAAAGGGTTTCCTGCTTCACCGTCCGACGACCACCCGAGTCGGTGCGTTTCAGGTCGATTCGAATCGCCCTGAAGGTCCCGGCGGGAACGGTCACGTCTTCCCAGCCTTGCACGCTGACGCTCCAGCTCGTATCGACGTCCGCGCCTTCGTATGGCGCCTCCCAGGTTTTGCCTTGAGCTAGTGGCCACTGGTACCGACGAAATTCCTGCCACTGGTCGGTAGAACGAATCCGACTCAGGCGATTGATGTCGAGGGACCAGCGCTGGTTTGTCGCCGCCCCCGCCGACGCTTGAGCGCGCTCCAGCAAGTAGTGTGTGGCGGTCACGCTGCCTACTCGGATCTCGTACTGCGTCGTTGTCGTCGTAGCCGGGGCCGCGTATGACGGCAGCACCATCGAGCGGTACGTCCAAGCATCGCCGATTCGCCAGACGGGACGATCAGCCGATTGCGCCTGCGCGCAAGAACTGCACAACAGCGTTGCTGCTCCGACGACTATTGCCTTCAGAGATATGCGAGGCAGAATCACTCCAGCTCTTTCTTGAGTGCGCAATCACGCCCCTCAGGAGAAAAGTGAAAATCACAGATTCGCAGCGTAACAGAATAGCTGTGTGTATTTGCTGATCACTGCGCAATTGTAGCCACCTAACTGTATAATTTGGCCAACGACGCCGTGTCAACTGGCATTCCGCCGTTTGCCCGATCGCGCACAACATTGCTGGCGGTGCCTCCATGGTCAGTTATGATTTTACCGGCCGCACCGCCATCATCACCGGAGGTGCCGGCGGCTTCGGACGCGCGATCGCGGCGCGCCTGCACGGGTCGGGGGCATCGATCGCGCTGTGGGACCGCGATGCTGCCGGCGTCGCGGCGGCCGCGCAGTTGCTGGGTGAGCGCGCGCTCGGGCTTGCTGTCGACACGACCGACGAAGCCGCCGTTACCGCTGCCGCCAAGGCGGTTCTGAAGCGCTTCGACCGCATCGACTTCCTGATCAACAACGCCGGGATTCTCGGCCCGGTATCCAACACCTGGGAACACAGCACCGACGATTTTCGCCGCGTGCTCGACATCAACCTGACCGGGACTTTCATCTGCTGCCGGGTCATCGTGCCGCTGCTGCTGGCCAATACGCCGGACCCGAAGACCGGCCAGCGCGGGCACATCGTCAACGTCTCGTCGATCCAGGCCAAGGAGGGGATGCCGCGCGCCGCCGCCTACGCGGCGTCGAAGGCGGGCATCGTCTCGCTGACCAAGACGCTGGGCAAGGAGCTCGCCGAATCGGGCATCCCGGTGAACACCGTGACGCCCGCGATCGTCGCGACGCCGATGGCCGAAGGCATTTCGGCGGAGCGTGAGAAGGAGATCCTGGCGAGGATCCCGATGCGGCGCTTCGGCACTGTCGAAGAAATCGCCGCGCAGATCGCGTGGCTTTGCTCGGAGGACTGCTCGTTCGCGACCGGTGCGGTGTTCGATCTTTCCGGCGGACGAGCGACCTACTGACGCAACGCAAGCGACAGCGCGATCGGCACGAAAACGATCGACGCGCCATTCCCGATCAGGACGATCGAAGCCACCTTGCCCGGCTCCTGGTTGTACTGCTCGGCGACCATGAAGTTGAGCACTGCCGGCGGCAGGCAGCCGAACAGGATCAACAGCCCCGCCTGCGTAGCGTCCAGGCCCAGCACAGGCGCGAGCAGCGCTGCCATCGCGATGCCGGTTAATGGGCAGACCAGCGCGCCGATGACGCCGAGGTTCCAGCCGCCCCAGCTGACGGTCGCCATGCGCACGCCCAGCGAGATCAGCATCAGGGGGATCATCGCGTCGCCGGTCATGCGGATCGCCAGCATCAGCCAGTCGGGCGCCGGCGGGTGGACGAGCGCGAAGGCGAAGCCGACGAAGGTCGCGATCACCATCGGGTTCCTGAAGATCGGCCAGAATGCAGCGTGGCGGTTGACGATGTGCACGCCCAGTGTGAAGTGCAGCAGGTTGGAGATGGTGAACACTGCGACCATCGCCGACAGCCCCGGCTGGCCGAATGCCAGCACCGCCAATGGCAGGCCCATGTTGCCGCAGTTGTTGAACATCATCGGCGGCACGAACGTGCGCGGATCCTCGTGCAGCAGCCGCGCGAAAGGCCACGCGAGCAGGCCCGAGCCGAGCACCACGCCGATGGCGCCCGCGATCAGCACGCGATTGGCGGCGAGATCGAAGTCCTTGCTCGCCAGCGCGCTGAAGATCAGCGCTGGCGCCAGCACGTTCATGTTGATTCGATTGACCCAGGTCATGTCCGGATTGGCGCGGCGGGCGTAGAAGTAGCCCAGCAGGATGACGCTGAATACCGGCAGGATGATGCCGAGGATGCGCTCGACCATGACGGTGTCAGGTTCGATTTCTCGTCACGCGAATCGGAATGGCGGCGAAGACCGAAAGGAAATCGGCACCGGTTCCTTTGCGGTCACAAAATGTATTGCGACAGGTTGTCGTCCTTGACGATCCCGGCGAGCCGTTCGTCGACGTAGGCGGCATCGATGGTGATCGTGCGGCCATCGAGCTTGGCGGCGCTGAACGAGACCTCGTCCAGCAGCCGCTCCATCACCGTGTACAGCCGCCGCGCGCCGATGTTCTCCTGTTTTTCGTTGACCGCGTAGGCGATTTCGGCGAGCCGTCGGATGCCGTCCGGCTGGAAATCGAGATCGACGTGCTCGGTGGCGAGCAGCGCCTGATACTGGCGCGTCAGGCAGGCGTCCGTCGCCGTCAGGATCTGCTCGAAATCGTCGACCGACAGCGATGCGAGCTCGACGCGGATCGGAAAACGCCCTTGCAGCTCGGGGATCAGGTCCGACGGCTTGGACAGATGAAACGCGCCGCTGGCGATGAACAGGATGTGGTCGGTCTTGATCATGCCGTACTTGGTCGCGACCGTCGTGCCCTCGACCAGCGGCAACAGGTCGCGCTGCACGCCCTGGCGCGACACGTCGGCGCCATGCATTTCCTGGCGGCTGGCGATCTTGTCGATCTCGTCCAGGAAGACGATGCCGTTCTGCTCGACGTTGTTGAGCGCCTTGGTCTTGAGCTCGTCGTCGTTGATCAGCTTACTCGCCTCCTCGTCGATCAGTGCCTTCATCGCCTCGCCGACGTTCATTTTCTTGAGCTTGCGCTTGCCGCCCGACATCTGCTGGAACATGCCCTGGATCTGGCTGGTCAGGTCTTCCATGCCTGGCGGCGCGAGAATCTCCATCTGCGTCGGCAATGCTGCGAGCTCGACTTCGACCTCCTTGTCGTCGAGCTTGCCTTCGCGCAGCATCTTGCGGAATTTCTGACGCGCGGCCGAATCGGTCGGCTGCATGTCGTCGAAGTTCACTTCGCGCGCAGGCGGCAGCAGCGACATCGAGCACGCGCTCCTCGGCAGCGTCCGCGGCGCGATCGCGAACCTTGCGCGCCTCGGACTCGCGCGTCTGCTTGATCGCCGTCTCGGCCAGATCGCGGATGATCGTGTCGACGTCGCGGCCGACGTAGCCGACCTCGGTGAACTTGGTCGCCTCGACCTTGATGAACGGGGCGTCGGCGAGCTTCGCCAGCCGGCGCGCGATCTCGGTCTTGCCGACGCCGGTCGGTCCGATCATCAGGATGTTCTTCGGCGTGATCTCCTGCCGCAGCGGATCGGCGACCTGCTGGCGCCGCCAGCGATTGCGCAGCGCGATGGCGACCGCGCGCTTGGCCGCGTCCTGGCCGACGATGTGCTTGTTCAGCTCGTGATACGATTTCCTGAGGGGTCATCGACGACATGTGGGGCTCGCTAGTGCGCGGCGCCGTCATCGGGCGCTCGTCGTATCCTCAGGGTGCGAACAGAGCCGCGCAATGGCCGGGCTGACTCGGCCCGCTGGCGATCGCGCCGCCGCGCGGGATGCACTGGTCGGGTGGCAGCAGTACGCCTTGTTCGACCTGAAGAACGAGCAGGTCGAACGCACGCTGCGCATGGGGCTCGATCAGCTCAAGTTGCGGGAACGTGTCCTGGTAAGTCTCAATGTGATTGCCGTTCTGCACTTCATACAGCCTGTACGCCGGCCTCTTCGGATCCGCCCCGGTCGCGGCCGCGTCAAGCTTGCTGGCGACTTTGCGGGCGTATGCGCGCGCGTGGTGGTCGATCGGCAGCAGCGCGTCCATGGTACCGGCCACGGTGATCAACGGGCGCTGGATCAGACCCGTGGTCGCGAAGTCGGCCATGTTGTGGCCCACGTCGGAAAACGACAGCCGGTTGACGTAATTGTAGGCGCCGGTGCCGCTGCTGCCATAGGTGTTATATGCGGCGTCGAGACGCTTCTGCCACTGGCACTGCGTGACTTCCCAGAACGACCCCCAATAGTTGCCCCAAAGCGATGGCGACATGGTCGGCGGCGCGGTCGGCACGACGACGTCAGGCGGATAGCCGGCCGCGACCATGTTCTTCGCCGCCGTGGTCGTTGCATTGAAGCCGGATGCCAGGTAGTCGTTGTAGTTAAGGACGGCCGGCGGAAGATCGGTCAGCAAGTTCGGCGCATGCTCATCGACGAAGGTACCTTCCCAGTCGACGCCGCCATCGAACAGCTTCGGGGCCAACTCGACCGCGCGGCGCACCTGGTAGCCGCCGTTTGAAGTGCCAACCGCGTAGGTATAGGACGGCGACTTGCCGTAGCTGGTCTTGACGCCGGTGCGCGCTAGCTGTGCGGCCTGAATCATGAAATCCGCCCAGCGTGCGAAGGGCTGATTCGGATCGTTGTCGTAGAAATGGACATAGGTCGTAGACGACGGATTCAACCTGCAACCAAGAGGGTCTGTGGCGGTAGTGAGGTAGAGGTTGAGCACGCCTTTGTTCTGGGACGCATACGCATAGCCCTTTTGCACCACGTAGTCGCTCCAGGCGAAGTCCCCGTTGAATTCGCTTCGCGTGCCGGATGCACCGGCGACGACCAGCCGTCCGTTCCAGTTGTCGGGCAGACGCAGCAGGAACCGACCCTGGCCGGTCGGGTCCGAAGCGATGCGCGCGTTGATCTGCACGCCGGGGACAACGGTCGCGATAGGAGTCTTCTTGGCAGCGCTCGGCGCGATGACCGCGCGATCAGTCATCGGCGTGAATGCGAAGGCCGGCACCCGGGCAACGAATTGTTTGCAGGCGTCGTGTTCAGATTATTGGTCGTGAGATCGGTGCTGACAAAGCACGTGGCGTCGGCAAGCTGGTTGCCGAAAGCCTTAAGCAACTGATCGCACCGGCTTTCCGCGGCGACCGACAATGGAATCAGGAGCGACAGCGCGAATATGGAGCAGCTTCGAAAAAACATTGTTCCTTCCGAATTGATGAAGAGAGCATCAGGCCAACGACGGGTACGCGACGCGACCATGGCGGGCCGGATAGCTCGGCCCAGCAACTGCGGACAGGCTTTCGCCGATCGACGGTCGGACAGCATTTTCCGATATCGGGCCCGAGGTGAAGTGTAGCGCACCGCCGGGCCGATTCGATAGCATGCGATTGGCTGCTCACGAACTGTGCAGGCGCCGATTTGCAGGGCTTCGCGTTGGCAACGCATGGCGCTTCGCTTATGATGCGACGGACAACGCGCCCGGCGCATGTTGTGGCGGCCGAAACCCGAAGGTACTCAAGGAGATCCGATGAATCGACCGGTGCTAATTTCGGCGATTGCAGTGCTGGCCGCGTGCGCGGCGATGGCAGCGCACGGGCAGTCCGCGGTCGCCGCACTCGATCCAACGGCCGGAAACAGCGCCAAAGGCACGATCGGATTCGAGCAGCGCGGCGACAAGGTTTTCGTCGATGCCAAGGTGTCCGGCCTCGCGCCGGGTGCGCATGGCTTTCACGTCCACGAAAAAGGCGACTGCAGCTCGAGCGACGGCATGAGCGCGGGCGGGCACTTCAATCCGACGGGCAAGCCGCACGGTAATCCGGCATCCGCCGAGCACCACGTCGGCGACATGCCGGCGCTCGTCGCCGACGCCTCGGGCAACGCGAGCTTCCAAGGCGAACTGGCGCCGATGAGCGTCGGCGCCGGCGTCACCGACATCGTCGGCAAGGCGGTCATAGTGCACAAGGACGCGGACGATTACGCGACGCAGCCGACCGGCAATTCCGGCGCCCGTGTCGCCTGCGGAGTCATCCGAAAGCGTTGATGAGGCTTGGGCCTTCGCAGCTGGCGCTGTGCGCGACCGCTGTATCGGTTGCGGGACTGATCCTGGGCGCCTGCACGATCAATCAACCGGTCATGGGCGCCATAGTTCCCTCCACCGGCAATCAGGCGCTCGCTCGATTGGTGTCCAAGAACGGGAGCATCACCCACGGTACGGTCATGTTCACCCAGCGCGGGGACAAGGTCGCGGTGCTGGCCCAGGTGTTCAATCTCCCCGGTGGGCCGCACAGCCTGTACATTCACGAGACCGGCAATTGCAGCTCGCCGAATGCGGCCAGCGCCGGGCCCGTCTGGAACGCCAAGGGTGCCACTCCTGGCGCGCGGCGCTCGGGGGAACTGCCGAACATCGTCGTGCGCCACGAGGACTATGCGACTCTCGAGGCCCAGGTAACGGGCCTGTCGGTCGCTACCGGGGCGCCGAACGACGTCACCGGGCATTCAGTCGTTGTTCATGGCAAGCTCGATCCCGATCCCAAACCCGAATTCGGCGTGATGAACGACTGGCTCGCCTGCGGCGTCATCGAGAAATTCTAGACGCTGCTTGCGTCGACGAGCGGCGGTTGCCGCGCCGGCGCATCAATCGACAAGGATCGCCATGGGATTTCTCACCGGCAAGAAAATCCTGATCACCGGCTTGCTTTCCAATCGCTCGATCGCGTACGGCATCGCGCATGCGTGCAGGCGCGAAGGCGCGTCCCTCGCGTTCACTTATGTCAACGACGATCTGAAGGACCGCGTGGTCAAGCTGGCGGCCGATTTCGGCGGCGCGCCGGTGCTGCCGTGCGACGTGACGCACGACGACCAGATCGCGGCGCTGTTCAGTGCGGTCGAGCGCGAATGGGGCGGGTTGGATGGATTGCTGCATTCGATCGCATTCGCGCCGCGCGAGGCGCTGGCCGGCGACTTTCTCAATGCGATCTCGCGCCAGGCTTTCGCCATCGCGCACGACGTGAGCTCGTACAGCTTCGCCGCGCTGGCCAAAGGCGCACGGCCGCTGATGCAAGGCAGGCAAGGCGCGTTGCTGACGCTGACCTATCTCGGTGCGGTGCGGGCGATGCCGAACTACAACGTGATGGGGCTGGCCAAGGCAAGCCTCGAGGCCAACGTGCGGTATCTCGCGCAATGCCTGGGCCCGGAAGGGATGCGCGTCAACGCCATATCGGCCGGCCCGATCAAGACGCTCGCTGCGGCCGGCATCGGCGGCTTTTCGGGCATCCTCCACTTTGTCGCGAAGACCGCGCCGCTGCGGCGCAATGTCACGATCGAGGAAGTGGGCAACGTCGCCGCGTTCCTGCTGTCCGACCTCGCCAGCGCGATCACCGGCGAGATCACCTACGTCGACTGCGGATTTTCGACCATCGTTCCCGGCATGGGCGAGGAGTGAACGCGATTCACGCGCGCGCCAGCTGCGCGGCGACGGTTGGTTGCGCCGCGTTTGATCCGCGCTGCCGGTGAACGCGCCGTTCGCACGCGAATCTGCCCCGAGCGCGGCCCCGCCGCGTCTGAAGGATCGCTACGACGCGGTGATCATCGGCGGCGGTCACAACGGCCTCGTCTGCGCTTGCTATCTCGCCGGCGCCGGATTGAAAGTCGCGGTGTTCGAGCGGCGTGGGATCGTGGGTGGTGCCGCGGTGACCGAGGAATTCCACCCGGGATTCCGCAACTCGACAGCGAGCTACACGGTCAGCCTGCTGCATCCGAAAGTCATCCACGAATTGTGCCTGAAGGAGCATGGGCTGAAGATCGTCGAGCGGCCGATGGCGAACTTCCTGCCATTGCCGGGCGGCGAATATTTGAAGGTCGGCGGCGCGACCATCGATGGACGCGGCGGGACGCAGGCCGAAGTGGCGCGGTTTTCGCACAAGGACGCGGCGGCGCTGCCGGCTTACTACGCGATGCTCGAGCGCGTCGCCGACGTGCTGCGCGCGCTGCTATTGGAGACGCCGCCGAATGTCGGAGGCGGCGTGCACGAGCTGTTCCAGGCGTGGAAGGTCGGGGGCAGGCTCAAGCGCTTGCCGATGGCACAGCGCCGCGACATCCTCGACCTGTTCACCAAGAGCGCGGGCGACATTCTCGACCGCTGGTTCGAGTCCGAGCCGATCAAGGCGGCGCTGGGCTTCGATGCGGTCGTCGGCAATTTCGCGAGCCCGCACACGCCGGGCTCGGCGTACGTGCTGCTGCACCACGTCTTCGGCGAGGTCAACGGCAAGCGCGGACAGTGGGGGCACGCGCTGGGCGGCATGGGCGCGATCACGCAGGCGATGGCGCGCGAGGCGCTCGAACGCGGCGTCGAAATCTTTACCGACGAGGCCGTTGCGCGCGTGCTGACCAAGGACGGCAGCGCGGTCGGCATCGTGCTGACGGACGGCAGCGAGATCGCCGCGCCGCGGGTCGTCGCCAACGTCAATCCGAAGCTCCTCTACCTCCAGCTGATCGATGCCGCGGCGCTCGACGGCGACTTCCGGCAGCGGATCGAGAATTACCGCTGCGCCTCCGCGACGTTTCGCATCAACGTCGCGCTCGACGCCGTTCCCGACTTCGCCTGCCTGCCCGGCGACGGCGAACACCTGCGCTCCGGCATCATCATCGCGCCATCGCTCGCTTACATGGAGCGCGCCTATTTCGATGCGCGCCAGCACGGCTGGTCGCGAGAACCCATCGTCGAGCTGCTGATTCCTTCGCTGGTCGATCGCACGCTCGCGCCGCCGGGCAAGCACGTCGCAAGCCTCTTCTGCCAGCATGCCAATCCGATGCTGCCGGACGGCCGTTCGTGGGACGCCGTGAGGGAAGAGGTCGCCGACCTGATGATCGCGACCGTAAATCGCCACGCACCGAACTTCGCCGCCGCGGTGGTCGGCCGCCGTGTACTGTCGCCGCTCGATCTCGAGCGCGAGTTCGGCTTGATAGGCGGCGATATCTTCCACGGCGCGCTCTCGCTCGACCAGCTGTTTTCGGCGCGGCCGGTCCTCGGTAACGGGCATTACCGCGGGCCGCTGAAAGGTTTGTACATGTGCGGCGCCGGCACCCATCCCGGAGGGGGCGTGACCGCTGTGCCCGGGCACAACTGCGCGCGGGAAATTCTGCGCGACTTGCGCCGACGGCGTCACGGCTGAATCGACGCGATCGGGCATGCGAAAAGGAGACGCCCCGCGGAAGCCGCGGGGCGCCAGAGGCACTGCGCAATAAAGTCGAAGTCAGCCGATAAGCCGGGTTCTGTTACGGGACGCGCCGAAAGCGCGTCCTATGGCCGTCATTCATCTAGGCGCCGCGTTACCGCGGCGCTCGAGCCACCTACCCGCGGACTCGGCGAGCAGCGTCATCGTCCGCTTACTTGGTGTTGCTCCGGATGGAGGTTGCCGCGTTTCACCCGCTCCCGGCACGGTTTGACCCGAACCGGGGGCGACTCGTCTCTGTGGCCCTGTTCCTCGCCTTCATCGCCGCTCTCGCGAACGACTTATAGCGTCTGGGCGTTACCCAGCATCCTGCTCTGCGGAGCCCGGACTTTCCTCTGCCAGCTTCGGGCTTGCGCCTTGAGCGGACAGCGACGGTCTGGCCGACTTCGGTGCCCAGTTTAGCACGCCGAAAACGCATTAATCGGCGACGCGCCAGCGCAGGGTCTCTCCGGCGAAGATCGGCACGACTGTCTCGGCGCCGAACGGATAGCTCGCCGGCACCGCCCAGGGCGCGCGCTCGAGCGTGATCGTGCCGGCATTGCGCGGCAGGCCGTAGAAATCCGCACCGTGGAAGCTGGCGAAGCCCTCGAGCTTGTCGAGCTTGCTGGCGGCATCGAATACTTCGGCATAGAGCTCGATCGCGAACGGCGCCGAAAAACATCCGGCACAGCCGCAGGCGCTCTCTTTGGCGTGCCTCGCGTGCGGCGCGGAGTCGGTGCCGAGAAAATATTTCGCATTGCCGCCGGTCGCCGCATCGACCAGCGCGCGACGATGCGCTTCGCGCTTCAGCACCGGCAGACAGTAGGCGTGCGGGCGCAGTCCGCCGGCGAACAGCGCATTGCGCGACCACAACAGGTGCTGCGGCGTGATCGTCGCGCCGACATGCGCCGGCGCGGCGGCGACGAACTGGGCCGCTTCGCGCGTCGTGATGTGCTCGACGACCAGCCGCAACGCCGGGAAGTCGCGCACGATGCGCGCCAGCACCCGTTCGACGCAGACCCGTTCGCGATCGAACACATCGACGGCCGGATCGGTGACTTCGCCATGCACGAGCAGCGGCAGTCCGCACTTTTCCATCGCGGCAAGCGCCGGATAGACGCGTGCGAGCTCGGTAACCCCGGATGCCGAATTGGTCGTCGCACCGGCCGGATAATATTTGACACCGATGACGAAGCCGGAAGCGCGAGCGCGCTCGATTTCGACCGGACTGGTGTCGTCGGTGAGGTAGAGCGTCAAGAGCGGCGTGAAACGCGATTCCGGCGGCAGCGCCGCGACGACCCGGTCGCGATAGGCCGCTGCGGCGGCAACGGTGGTAACCGGAGGATCGAGATTCGGCATCAGCACCGCGCGACCGAATATGCGAGCCGTCGCGCCGACGACCGACCGCATGGGCGCGCCATCGCGCAAGTGGAGGTGCCAGTCGTCGGGTCGGGTGATCGTGAGCATGTCAGGCATTGTTTTTGCACGCATTATACGGGCTGTCCGGCCGCCGGCCGGGTTGCCGAACTGTGCGCATTCTCCTTGGCTTGCAGCGGCTGGTTCGCGATATAATGCGCGGTTTAGTGCGGCGGCACATCGGAGCTTGACGCATCGCCCGTGCTTCGCACGGGGCCTTGGCTCCGGCAAGGCCGTCGGTGGCAGCGTTGCGGATTGGCATGCCGGCCGAAGCTTGGCGCGCTCATCGTGCGAAGCGATCAGGTGCGGGCATATGGCGGGGAAGGTGGAAACGTGGCAACAAAAAACGTAGCGAAAAAGGTCAGGGTGTTGACCGAGCCAGATCTCCTCAAGGCGAGCGACAAGGAGTACATGAGCGAGGAGCAGCTGGCGTTCTTCCGCCAGCGGCTGCTCGAGCTTCGCGCGCAACTGCTGAACAACGCCGATGACACCGGCCAGCACCTGCGCGAGAACGAGGTGACGACCGACCCCTCGGATCGCGCGACGCTCGAGGAGGAATACACGCTGGAGCTGCGCACCCGGGATCGGGAGCGCAAGTTGCTCAAGAAGATAGAAAAGTCGCTGAAAATGATCGACGACGGGACCTACGGCTATTGCGAGGAGACCGGCGAGCCGATCGGCATTCCGCGCCTTCTGGCCCGGCCGACGGCGACCTTGTCACTCGAGGCGCAGGAGCGCCGCGAGCGCGTACAAAAGCTCTACGGCGATTGAGCTTTGCGCCGGCGGCGGGGCAGCCCGCCCGACAGCCGCGGCGGGGTGGACCGTCCGGCCGCAGCGTTCCCGCCGCGGCCGGTAAATTCTACAAACCGAAAATAGCGCGGTGCGACCACCCTCCCGCCATAAAGAACAGCAGCGGGATCGATAGCGCCACGTTGGTGCGCGACGCCAGGAAAGCCACGCGGCGAGCCTTGTTTTTTTCCTCGTCGGTCGCAGGCTTCATGCCGAGAATCTTCTGCTGATTGGGCCAGATCAGCGCCCACACATTGAACAGCATGATCGTGCCGAGCCAGGCGCCGACGCCGATGCCGGCCATGCCATGGCTCAGCATGAACGCGTTGCCGATTTGATTGCCGAGCAGTGCGGCGCCGGCCAGCCAGGTCACGACCGCCGACCAGCGGAAGAACAACAGCGCGCGCGGCGCAACGTGCTTGGCGATGCCGGCCTGGGTGCCCTCCGCGGTCGCCGCCTTCATCGCCGCGACCTGCACGAAGTTGAAGTAATACAACAGGCCGATCCACATGACGCCGGCCATCAAGTGCAGCCACCTTGCGAGTGCGGGAACGTAATCCATGAGGGCCCCTGTCTAGAGTGGAATGCTTTTGACGACGTAATACAGGATTGCGGTCAGGACCAGCCCGCAGATGATTGTGCCCCACAGCGAGTCGAGCGGATTTTTCATCGTTCCTCCCAGGATTGTGGCCGGCCCGCCTGATGGTGAACTTAGGGCGGCAGCCCGGCCGGTGCGGAAACTTTAGCGCATCGAAGCTGTCGTCTTGATTGTAGCAAGCAGCATCGGATCAGGCCATCTTGATCCGGGCAGCCGGCGGCCGGCGATGGGAGGGCCGGGGCGCCGTTGCCCGCTCCGTCCACTGATAATCGAAAGGGG
This sequence comes from uncultured beta proteobacterium, assembly GCA_963828595.1. Lineage (GTDB taxonomy): Bacteria > Pseudomonadota > Gammaproteobacteria > Burkholderiales > Casimicrobiaceae > PALSA-1003. The sequence continues at coordinate 13,396 of CAWHEN010000007.1, read as the reverse complement.
ACTCCATGGCACGACCTTTTACGCTTCCGCCGTTGCCGTACGCCGAAGACGCGCTGACGCCGGTAATTTCGTCGCAGACTCTCGGCTTTCACTCACGGCAAGCATCACAAGACTTATGTCGAGACGCTGAACAAGCTGATCGCGGGCACGGAATTCGAGGGACAGCCGCTCGAAACGATCATCGCGGCGACCGCCGGCAAGTCGAGCTCGACGGCGATATTCAACAACGCCGCGCAACACTGGAACCATACGTTCTACTGGCAATGCATGAAGCCGAAAGGCGGGGGCAAGCCACAGGGCGCGATGGCGGCCCGGATCGATGCAGCCTTCGGCGGTTACGACGATTTCAAGAAAGCCTTCGCCGACGCAGCCGTGACGCAATTCGGCAGCGGTTGGGCATGGCTGGTCGTCGAGAACGATTCGCTCAAGGTCGTCAAGACCGGCAACGCCGAGGTCCCGTTCACCAAGGGGCAGACGCCGTTGCTGACCATCGACGTCTGGGAGCACGCCTATTACCTCGACTATCAGAATCGACGCCCCGATCATGTCAACGCGGTAATCGACAAACTGCTCAACTGGCAATTCGCCGCGGACAATCTGGCCAACGTCGGCGCCGCCAAGGGAGCGCAACCCGCGATGGCGCGCTGATCCCCTGGCGCCCGCACGCCTTTGCCCCCGTGTCGCCCGCTTGTTGGCGGGTAGCGATCGGCCCATAATCGGGGCCTTTCGGCCACTTGGCCACGACCCGGACCGCAATGGCGTTCAACCTGTTTCCGAAGTCCCCGGGCAAGGGCAAAGCTTCCGACGCGAAGCCCCGACCCGACGCGGGCGCACGCCCCGACGCGGGCGCGCGCTCCGATGCGCGCTCTCCGCCCGGGTCGGCGCGGGAGCTGGCGGCGACGATGAAGGTTCGGCCAGCGGTGCTGACGCGCGGCGAGCCGCGGCCCTCCGCGGCTGACAACAACGAGCGCGAGATTACCGTCACCGGTCCGCCGAGCCTGATCGAATGGACTCCGGGGCTCAATCAGAAGATCCAGGTCGCCGAAGCCAATCCGGGTCTCTGCGCCGTGCTCGAGAATGCGGCGCTGCTGTACGCCAATGGAAACGCCGCCCATGCCCGCCTGGTGCTCGAGGACGGCATCGCCAACGACGGCGACGCCAAGACTTCACCGCTTGCCTGGCTCGCATTGTTCGATTTGCTGCAGCGCTTGGGCGACCACGCCGAGTACGACCGGCTGTCGCTGCAATATGTCGTCGCTTTCGAGCGCTCCGCTCCGTCGCGCGAAGAGCTGGGCATCCAGACGCGCCAGGGCGCGCGTCCGGTGGCCGCTGGTTACGTCGGCCTGACCGGTAAGCTCAACGCCGGACATGCGCCGCAGATCGCGAACCTGCTCGCGGCGTCACAAAAGCAGGCGCAGGTCCGTCTCGATCTGGGCTCGCTGACGGGCGCCGACAACGCAGGGGCCAGCCTCTTGGCCGATGCGCTGGCGCAGTTGCGCAGGCGCAAGTATCCGCTGGCGCTGCAACATCCGGAAAAGATACGCAACGCACTCGAGCATTCGGTCGTGCAGGGTCGCGCCGCCGGGGAAGGTTACTGGATTCTATTGCTCGAATTGCTGCAGTGGCAGAACGACCACAAGGTGTTCGAGGATCGCGCCGTTGAATTCGCCGTCGCGTTCGAAGTATCGCCACCGTCCTGGGAGCCGCCGCCCTCGTCGCTGCCCGCGGAGGCTGCCGGCGATTCCGCTGCGCCCGCCGACGCGGCGCCGGGCAATCCGGAAATGCTCGTCTGGCAGGGAACCCTGCTGGGCGCATCCGACCCGCAGCTCGCCAAACTCGCGATGTTCGGCGAAGGGCGACATGCGATACCGATCGACATGGGTGGGATCGACCGTATCGATTTCGTCTGCGCGGGAGCGATTTTCAACGCCATCAGCCGCGCCGAGTCGCAGCGCAAGTCGATTCAGATTGTCGGCGCATCGCCGATCATCCGGGCGCTGCTGCTTCTGATCGGCATCTCGCCCCGGCACTTCATCAAGAAAGCGACGTAGCGGCGGTTCCCGGGGGTCATGCCGCGCCGACTGCGCTTTTCGCCGCGCATCGGCGCTGACGCGACCGCGCCGACTCCGCCGCATCCGACAATGGATCTCTTTCACGGTACGACGATACTTTCCGTGCGCCGCGGCGCAAAGGTCGCGCTTGGCGGCGACGGCCAGGTCACGCTCGGGAACGTGGTCATCAAGGCGACCGCACGCAAGGTTCGCCGCATCTACAACGATCGCGTACTCGCCGGCTTTGCGGGCGCGACGGCCGACGCGTTCACCCTGTTCGAGCGCTTCGAAGCCAAGCTCGACAAGCACCAGGGACAACTGCAGCGCGCTGCCGTCGAGCTGGCAAAGGACTGGCGCTCCGATCGCATCCTGCGCCGGCTCGAGGCGATGCTGGCGGTGGCCGACGCGACTTCTTCGCTGGTGATCACCGGCACCGGCGACGTGCTCGAGCCCGAGTACGGCATTGTCGCGATCGGCTCGGGCGGCGCCTATGCCCAGGCAGCCGCCCGCGCGCTGCTCGAGCACACCGAGATTCCTGCCGACGACATCGTCAAGCAGGCGTTGACGATCGCCGGCGACATCTGCATCTACACCAATCAGAATCACGTGATCGAGGTGCTCGGGTGAGTGCTACCGCCGGCGCGCGCGACGTGATCATCGTCGGCGCCGGCCTGGTCGGTCTTGCGCTTGCGGCGGCGCTGGCGCGTGCCGGCTTGAGCGTCATGATCGCCGATCGCGGCAGCGTTGCCACGTCAGCGGCGTCGCGCGATACCGACGGCGACGGCTGGGATCAGCGGGTTTACGCGATCAGTCCGGGGAGCGCCTGCTTCCTGCACAGCATCGGCGCGTGGCAGCTGCTTCCGGTCGAGCGTATCGCGCCGATCGAAGCGATGGACGTGCGCGGCGACGCCGGCGGCCGGATCGAGTTCTCCGCCTATGAGCTGGGCGAGCGCGCGCTGGCATGGATCGTCGAGAATCGCGCACTCAACGCCGCACTGGTCCAGGCGGCGCGCGGCATGCCGGGACTCGACATCGTCGCGCCCTGTTCGCCCGTGTCGCTCGTCTGGCGCGCCGGCGGCGCGGAATTGCAGCTGGACGACGGACGGGCGATATCGGCGCGGCTGATCGTCGGCGCCGACGGCGTCCGTTCGTGGACACGGGAGCAGGCCGGCATCCATGGCGCCCCGCGCGCCTACGGCCAGTCCGCCGTCGTCGCCAACTTCGACACCGAGCGTGCGCATCGCGGCCGCGCGTTGCAATGGTTTCTTCGCGACGGCAGCGTGCTGGCGTGGCTGCCGCTGCCCGGCAGGCGGATCTCGATCGTCTGGTCGGCGCCATCGGAGCTTGCCACCGAGCTCTTGGCGCTGGACGCGGCGGAACTCGCCGCGCGCGTTGCTGACGCGGGTCGCCACGAGTTGGGCGCGCTGAACGCGATCACGCCAGCGGCGGCGTTCGAGCTTTCGTTCCTGAAACTGCCCGCTGTCGTCGGCGAGAGACTGGCGCTGGTCGGCGATGCGGCCCACGGCGTGCACCCGCTCGCGGGCCAGGGCGTCAATCTCGGCTTCGGGGACGCCGCGGCGCTCGCGGCGATACTCGGCTCGCGGGGCCCGGTCACCGACGCCGGCGCCGCGATTCTGCTCGAGCGCTACGCCCGCCGCCGTGCCGGCCCGGTGCTCGCGATGCAGCTGGTCACCGACGGGCTGGTCCGGCTGTTCGACGTACGCGCTTCGTGGCTGCGCGTGCTGCGCAACCGGGGGATGCGCGCCGTCGGTGCGGTCGGCGTGGTGAAGAGGCTGCTGGCGCAGCCTGCGCTACGGTAAACTGACCGGCCAAAGGAGCTACGCAATGCCATTTTTCAGAATCCTGCTGGCTATCGCGGCATGCGCGATGCTGGGCGTACTTCCCGCATCGGCGCAGACGCAGGATGCCACGTCGCAGGCCGGCGCTACCGCGCCCGAAGTCGCGGCCGTCAAGGCGCTGATCGAGGCCAAGTTTCCCGGCGCCACCGTCACCAACGTCGCGCGCTCGCCATACTTCGGGCTGTACGAGGCGCAGTTCGACGATCGGATGATCTACACCGATGCAAAGGTCAGCTACGTGGTCGTCGGCGCGATCTACGATGCCGACACCAGGCAGAATCTGACCGATGCGCGGCTGCGCCAGCTGAACCGCGTCGCGTGGGACCAGCTGCCGCTGGATCTCGCGATCAAGAAGGTCAAGGGCAATGGCGCGCGCAAGCTGGCGATCTTCTCCGATGCCGATTGCCCGTACTGCAAGCGGCTCGAGAGCGAGATGAGGACGCTCGACAATGTGACCATCTACACGTTCCTGTTTCCGATCGACCAGCTGCACCCCGACGCGGCGCGAAAGTCGGCGCTTATCTGGTGTGCGCCGGACCGGTCGAAGGCATGGGACGAATGGTTCGCAACGGGCAAGTTGCCGAACAACAAGGGCGACTGCGCGACGCCGTTGGCGAAAACCGCGCAGCTCGGGCAGAAGTACCGCATCAATGCGACGCCGACGCTGGTGTTCGCCGATGGGTCGATGGTTCCGGGCGGGCTGCCGCTGGACCAGCTCGAGAGCGAGCTAAGGCAGGCCGAGGCGGCGAGCAAGAAACAGGCGACGACCAAGCCGTAGCGGCGGTCACAAGCGTAGCGAGGGACGACATGGCGCTGATGGATTTCATCAAGAAACAGTTCATCGACATCATCGAGTGGAGCGACGATTCGCGCGACACGCTGTCGTATCGCTTTCCGGACGAGGACAAGGAAATCAAGCGCGGCGCACAGCTGATCGTCCGCGAATCGCAGATCGCGCAGTTCATCTATCTCGGCCAGTTCGGCGATACTTTCGGGCCGGGCAAATATGCGTTGACCACCGACAACATTCCCGTGCTGAGCGATCTGAAAGGCTGGAAGTACGGGTTCGAGTCGCCGTTCAAGGCTGACGTCTACTATGTCGTCACCCGCCTTTTTACCGGCAATAAATGGGGCACGGCCAATCCGGTGATGATGCGCGACCAGGATTTCGGGATCGTGCGGTTGCGCGCGTTCGGCATCTACGATTTTCACATCACCGATCCGAAAATGTTCCTGAAGGAAGTCGCCGGCACCGACGATCATTTCCGCCTCGACGAGTTCAGCGACACGATGCGCTCACGCATCGTCAGCGTCTTCTCCGAAGCGCTGGCGCAGTCGAAAATTCCCGCGCTCGACGTCGCGTCGCGCTATGGCGAGCTCGGCAACGCGTTGCTGCCGTTGATCAATCCGCAGACGACGGCCAAGTACGGTCTCGAGATCACCAGCTTCGTGGTCGAGAACGTTTCGGTGCCGCCCGAGGTCGAGCAGGCGATCGACAAGCGATCGAGCATGGCGGCGGTCGGCAGCTTGAACGACTATGTCAAGTTCCAGATGGCGCAGGGACTCGAGAAGGGCAATGGCGGTCCAGGAGGCATGGCGGCGGAGATGGCGGTAGGCATGGCGATGGCGCAGCAGATGATGAACCAGTCGGGCGGAATCATGGGTCCGCAGACGACGCCGGCCGTCTCCGCCCCGGCCGCGACTGCCGGCCAGGAGCCGCAATTGCTGACGCCGGCGCAAGTCGCGCAGCTGCTCGGCGTTGCCGAATCCGACGTGATGTCCAGTCTCGAGAAAGGCGATCTGAAGGGCAAGCAGATCGGCACGCAATGGCGCGTCACGCGCGCCGCGGTCGATCAGTTCCTGCACTCCTGATTTTTCCTGAAAGCGAAGCGAGGTCCCGATGGCGGCGACCCGATGTGATGTTCGCGCCCTGCGTGCGGTGTTGGCGCTCGGCATGGGTCTGCTCTGCGCCGACCAGATCGCGGCGCAGGATCCGCGCGCGAGCCTCGTGCAGGAGACGGCCCGGGCGTGGCTGGCCGATACCGACCGCGGCGATGCCGTCGCAGAGCTGGAATAGCGCCGGCAAGCGGTTCCGCAATGCGATCACCGTCGATCGCTGGGCGGCGTCGCTGAAGCAGGTGCGCCCGCCGCTGGGAGCGGCTTCACAGCGTGCCGTGCTGGCGACGCAATTCCGGAAAACCATTCCTGGCGCGCCCGACGGCGAATACGCGATAGTCGTCTTTCGCACCACCTTCGCGAAAAAGTTCGATGCGCGCGAAACCCTGACGCTCGAGCACGAGCCCGATGGCGTGTGGCGCGTGATCGGATACTTCGTCCGCTGACGTGATCGCGGCGATCGATTACCGATACCGCCGCGGCACGATGCCTTGTTTGCCGGGGAAACGCCGTGCGCCGAGACACATCGAGGGAGGGTATTGGCTGGTGAGCCGGCCGTTCGCCCATGGCTGACGCTTCGCCGTCCGGCGCTCCCGGCGACGCGCAGCAAGAGATCGCGCAGCACAAATTCGCCTGTCCGGCTTGCGGCGGCGAGGCAGTCTGGAATCCGGCGCGGCAGGCGCTGGTCTGTCCGTTCTGCGGAACGACCTCGCCGGCGAAGATCGACGCTGCCGGCGCGATCGTCGAGCACGATCTGGCCGCGGCACTGCGCGGCATCGGCGACGACAAGCGCGGCTGGCAAATCGAGAAGCGCTACGTCAAATGCCGCAGCTGTCAGGCGATATCGGTCATGGACGCGAGCCGCCAGGCGCAGCGCTGCGAATTCTGCGGCTCGGCAGAGCTCGTACCGTACGCAGAGGTCAAGGACGCGTTTCGCCCGGAGAGCGTGCTGCCGTTCACGATCGGCGAAGACAAGGCGCGCGACGGCATCCGGGCCTGGTACGGCAGGCTGTGGCTTGCGCCGAACAAGCTCAAGCGCGCGGCGCTGACCGACACGGTCAAGGGCGTCTATCTGCCGTACTGGACATTCGACGCCAGCGCCGATGCCTCATGGACCGCCGAAGCCGGCCATTACTACTACACGACCGAAACCTACACCGACGGCAGCGGCCGCACGCAGACGCGCGAGGTGCAGCAGATACGGTGGGAACCGGCGGCAGGGCGCCTGCAACACGTTTTCGACGACGACCTGGTCTGCGCCTCGATCGGTGTGCATCCGGAGCTGCTGCGCGGCGTCGAGCCATTTCCGACCGGCGAGCTCAAGCCCTACGATGCGGCGTACGTCGCGGGCTGGATCGTCGAACGCTACCAGATCGATCTGGTCGGCGCTGCCAAGGCAGCGCGCGAGGCGATGGACGAGGAGCTGCGACGGCTGTGCGCCGCGCAGATTCCGGGCGACACTTATCGCAATCTCGACGTGCGCGCCACCTATTCGGGGCAGACCTTCAAGCACATACTCGCGCCGATCTGGCTGCTCACCTACAATTTCGGATCGCGAAGCTTCCAGGCAGTCATGAACGGCGTCACCGGAGCGATCCAGGGCGAGTATCCGAAGAGCTGGGTGAAGCTCACGCTGCTCGGCATCGCCATCCTTATCGCAGTGATCATCGTGCTCTCGCTCGGCACGCACCGCTGACGCTGCTGCGCTTCCGATGAGCGATCCGACGTCTGCACGGAGGTCCCGATGAAAGCGGCAATCGTCACCGGCGTATCGCGCGGCCTGGGCGAATCGCTGGCCGCGGCACTGCTGGCGCGCGGATTCGCCGTGACCGGCGTCGGCCGCACCAGCGCCGAGCGCCTGGCCGGCGAGCACTACCGCTTCGTGCGCTGCGACCTTGGCCAAGTCGCGGCGATCGAGCCGACGCTCGCGCCGGTGTTCGGCGAGATCGCTGCGGCGCGCCCGCGCTCGATTTGCCTGATCAACAACGCCGCCATCGCGGGGCCGGTAGGAGCGCTGGGCACGCTTGACGCGTCGTCGATCGAAGAATCGCTGGCGGTGAATCTCGTCGCGCCGCTCACGCTGGTCAATCTGTTTTGCCGCTCGTTTGCCGAGGCGTCGGCGCAATCGCCTGGTGATCAATATTTCGTCCGGGCTGGCGGCGAGCCCGCTTCCGCGGCAGCGGCCCTTATTCGATCGCCAAGGCGGGACTGGAAATGCTGACGCGGCAGATCGTCGCCGACCAGAAAGCGCCGGCCTTTCGCGCGATCTCCGTGCGGCCGGGCATCATCGATACCGGCATGCAGGCCTATATGCGCACGCTGCCGCGCGAAAAATACGCCAATGTCGACATGTTCCGCGAGTTCCATGCCTCGGGACAGCTGGTCCCGCCCGATGTCGTCGCGGCCAAGATCGTCGACAGGCTGGTGCTCGGCGAAGTCGAGAACGGACGCTGCTACAGCTACAAGGAGCTGTAACGCGTCGGCCGAGTCGAGAGATCGCGTGGCGGCGCTCATCGCCGCAGCCTTTCGACCCGGTAGTCGAGCACGCTTCCGCTGGCTCCGGCTTCCCACATCAGGCAGTAGGTCTGATCGCGATCGGCGCCGAATTCGCCGGATTCGCCCTGCGTGCTCGCGGTGGAAATCGGCTCGATGACCGCATTGCCGTCGTGAAAATGAATGTTGAATGCCAGCGGCGCCGTCGCCCTGAACAGGTAACCGATGCGCTGGCCGGCTTGCAGCAGCACGCATTGCTCGTAGACGGCGTAGGGGGAAATGTCGAGGCCGACGACGACCTTGGGCACCTCCAGGCGATCGGGCGCCGTCGCACAGGCGACCGTTCCGAGCGCCGCAACCAGCGCGACGGCGACGGCTTTGCCGCGAGCGATCAATGACCGCTCCGGCGCAGGCGACGCCAGTCCTCGGCCAGCATCGCCCAGCGCTCGTGATCGCGCCAGCGTCCCGCGATCTTGACGTAGCGGCGCGAAAACCCTTCGCGCGTGAATCCTGCGCGCCGCACCAGCGCTACCGACGGCCGATTGTTCGGCTGCACGTTGGCTTCGACTCGATGCAGCTTGAGTTTGACGAAGGCGAGCGCCAGCACGAGATTCAAGCCTTCGGACATGTAGCCCTGTCCGACGTGGGGAGCGAACGCGTAGTAACCGAGGTAACAGCTCTCGAATGCGCCGCGGACAATCTCGCTGAAATTGAACACGCCGATCAGTGCGTCGTCGTCGAGCTTGCAGACGACGACGCCGATGTGCGATGCGCTCGTCGGGTCGCGTGACTGCGGCCCCGCGAAACGGCGCAGGTACGCGGCGAAGCCCGCCTTGGTCGTCGGCGCCTGCACCCATCCTCGATGCAAGCGGTCGGAAAGCCGCGCGCCGGCAATGAATGCCGCGGCGTCGCGCGGCCCGGGCCGGCGCAGGTAGACTCGCGGCCCGGCGACAAGTGCATGCTTCGGGGCTGGCATAATGCGCATCTTACCGCGAGGGTGTGCTGGCAATGAGCCACTGGATCGAAGGCAAAGTGACCGGCAAGCGACAGTGGAGCGAACGGCTGTTCTCACTGCAGGTCGACGCGCCCGCCCTTACTTTCGTCGCCGGACAGTTCGCGCGGCTGGCTTTGCCGGCACCGCCCGGCTCGAAGGAGCCGATGCTCGGCCGGCCGTATTCGTTCGTCAATCCGCCCGAGCGCGCGCCGCATGAATTCTATTTCAACGTGCTGCCCGAGGGTCCGCTGTCGCCACGGCTTGCCGCGCTCGAGCCGGGCGCACCGCTTTGGCTGCTCGAGCGCGCGAATGGATTTTTCAGCATGCCCGAGGTGCCTTCGGCCGCCGTGCTGTGGTGCCTCGCTACCGGCACCGGCATCGGCCCGTTCCTGTCGATTCTGCGCACCGCCGACCCATGGGAAAAATTCGAGCGCGTCGTGCTCGTGCATGCGGTCCGCTACTCGCAGGACCTTTCCTACCGCGAGGTGATTGCCGACATCGCGACAGCGCGCGCCGGGCGATTCGCGTTTGCGCCGTTCGTCAGTCGCGAGACCGATCGCAGCGCGCTGTCCGGCCGGATACCGGATGCGATCCGCGACGGCCGCCTCGAAGCCTGGACCGGCCTGCCGCTGACTGCGGAAAACGCGCACGCAATGCTATGCGGCAATCCCGACATGGTGCGCGACACGCAGGGCGTACTCGAATTGCGCGGCATGAGGCGCCACCGCCGCCGCGAGCCCGGCCACTACACAGTGGAGACCTACTGGTAGCGGCTTGCGGACGGGTCGGTAGCGCCTAGTCGGCCAGGTTGTGCGCGACGATTTCCGCGACGTCGGTCGACAGTGCTGGCGCGGCGGCAGATCCGCTCGAGCGCAGCGTGCTGCAGTGCGCCGCGGGCGGTGTCGAATCGCCGCCAGCGGTTGAATGCGGCGACGAGCCGCGCGGCGACCTGCGGATTGCTGCGATCGATCGTAAGCACCTGGTCGGCGACGAACGCGTAACCGGCGCCGTCCGCGGCGTGGAATAGCCGGCAGGTTCGACTGGGCGAACGCACCGACCAGCGACCGGATGCGGTTCGGATTGCGCGCGTCGTACACCGGATGCGACAGCAGCGCGCGCACGCGCTCCAGCGTGCCGGGCCGGCACGAGGTCGCCTGCAGCGCCAGCCACTTGTCCATCACCAGCGGATTGTCGCGCCAGCGCGATTCGAATCGCGACATCGCGATGTCGCGCGCTTCGGCCGCGGTGTCGTTAAGCGCGGCCAGAGCGGCCATGGCGTCGGTCATGTTGTCGGCGGCGTCGAACTGCGCCAGCGCGAGTGCGTGAGAGGCCGCATCGTCGCGCGTGGTCAGGTACGCCAGGCAGACGTTCTTCAGCGAGCGTCGGGCGACTTGCGCGGGATCGGCCGAATACGCGCCGGCGGTGCGGTGTGCGGCGAAAGCATCGCTCGAAGTCGGCGGCAAGCTCTCGCGCCAGGCTCGCCATTGTCGCATCCGCGCGTGGTGCAAGGCGTCGATATCGATCGGCGTCTGCCGATCGGCGAGGATACTGAGCCGCGGCGGCCTGAGAGCGAGCGCGAGCAGCGCCGGATCGCTGGTCCGATCGGCGAGCAACGCCCTGACCACCTCGACCAGCGCCGGCGGCAAGGCGAACGCCGCGCCTTACTTGCCGCGGCCGGCTACGCGCAGCATCGCCTGCGAAAATATCCGCTGTGCGGCGTCCCAGCGGCATACGGGGTCGGAATCGTGCGCGGCGAGCAGCACCAGCTCGGCCTCGCTGTAGTCATAGTCGACCTTGACCGGTGCGGAGAATCCGCGCAGCAGCGAAGGCACAGGAGGCTCGCGGACGTCGACAAAGCGAAACGACTCGCGTGCCTGCCTCACGTGCAACACCGCCGTGGTGTCCGAGCTCGCGTTCGCGCTTGCCGTCGCCATCGAGATGCAGCGGCAAATCTTTTCCGTCGCGGCCGACAAGCCCTACCGCCAGCGGAATATGGAACGGGCGCTTGCCTGGCTGGCCGGGCGTAGGCGGACACGATTGCGCGACCTCGAGCACGAAAGTCTGCGCCGCAGCGTCGTAGTCGCCCTTGACCGCGAGCGTCGGCGTACCCGCCTGGCTGTACCAGAGGCGGAACTGGGCGAGATCGATGCCCGACGAGTCCTGCATCGCCTGCACGAAATCGTCGCAGGTGACCGCCTGGCCATCGTGTCGTTCGAAGTACCGATCCATGCCGCGACGGAAGCCTTGCTCACCGAGCAGCGCATGCTGCATCCGGATCACTTCGGCGCCCTTTTCGTAGACGGTGGCCGTGTAGAAATTGTTGATCTCGGCGTAGCTGTCAGGGCGCACCGGATGAGCGGTGGGACCGGCGTCCTCGGCGAATTGCTGGGCGCGCAGAAAATCGACCGCTTCGATCCGCTCGACCGCGCGCGAGCCGACGTCGCTCGAATATTCCTGGTCGCGGAACACGGTCAGACCTTCCTTCAGCGACAGCTGAAACCAGTCCCGGCAGGTAACGCGGTTGCCGGTCCAGTTGTGAAAGTATTCGTGTGCGATGACTCCCTCGATGTTCGAATAGTCGGCATCGGTCGCGGTTTCCGGATTGGCCAGCAACAGCTTGCTGTTGAAGATGTTGAGGCCCTTGTTTTCCATCGCGCCCATGTTGAAGTCATCGGCGCAGAAGATCATGAAGGTGTCGAGGTCGTATTCCCGGCCGTAGCGTTCCTCGTCCCAGCGCATCGCGCGCTGCAGCGCCGCCATCGCGTGATGGCATTTGGCGAGATTGGCCGGCGTCGAGAAAATACGCAGCGCGACTTTGCGTCCCGACGCGGTGATGAACTGGTCGTCGAGCGAAGCCAGGTTGCCGGCGACCAGCGCGAAAAGGTACGAGGGCTTCGGATACGGGTCGTGCCAGATCGCATAGTGCCTGCCCGCGTCCCCCGGGACGGCGCCCCGCTCGATCAGGTTGCCGTTCGAAAGCAGCACCGGGTAGCGCTGGCTGTCGCCGACGATCGTCACTGTGTATCGCGCCAGCACGTCCGGCCGGTCTTGGAAAAAGGCAAGGCGGCGAAACCCTTCCGGTTCGCACTGTGTGCAAAACACGCCCGACGACAGGTATAAGCCCTCGAGCGCGTGATTGGCGGCCGGGTCGCATTCGGAGACGATGTGCAGTACACCGGTGTCGGGGAGTGTGCGAAAAGTGATACCGGCCGACGAAAGTGCGTATTCGCCCTGGGGGAGCAGCCGCCCGTCGAGGCTGACCTCGATCAGCTTCAGTTGCTCGCCGCCGAGCACCAGCGCGGCGCCAGGCTCGGCCGCCGGATTTCTACGGTAGGCGAATCGCGCCGCCACACGCGTGGCGGCAGGATCGAGCTCGAAGCGGAGCTCGACGTCGTCGACGAGGTGCGAAGGCGGGCGATAGGCGAGCCGTTGTACGACCGGCGGCGCCGCGTCGCGAGGCAGCATCAGCGCTTGACGTCCAGCAGCTCGACGTCGAAGACCAGCGTCGCCCCCGGTGGAATGACGCCGCCGGCGCCGCGGCTGCCGTATCCCATGTCCGGCGGGATGATCAGCGTGCGCTGCCCGCCGACTTTCATGCCGGCCACGCCTTCATCCCAGCCGCGAATCACTCGCCCTCCGCCTAGCGGGAAAACAAAGGGCTCATTGCGATCGCGTGACGAGTCGAACTTGGTCCCTTTGTGGTCGGGTGCGGCGGGCGCGTACAGCCAGCCAGTGTAGTGAACAACTACCGACGCACCTTTGATTGCTTCTGCGCCGGTGCCAACCCTGTTGTCGATCTTTTGCAATTCATTCAATTTGGCATCCATCTTGCTAGATGTGGTTGAGGAGTCTGTCGTGCCCGTTTGTGCGAGCGCGAGGCAGGTTGTGAGCAGCAGCGCGGCTGCTGCAAGTAAAAGCCGCATCTGCCGAATGGAAAACGCGGAAAACGCGGCGCGAAATGAGACGCCAGGCACGTAGACCTCCGGGATGAGCGCGACGGACAAAATGCGCGCTACGATTTCGACGAGGCGTAAATTTTACTCCAATTCGATGCTGTTTTTTGCGCGACCGACCGATTTCGGCTATAAATCAGGGCTACTCCG
>CAWHEN010000006.1:0-579878 GCA_963828595.1 uncultured beta proteobacterium | reverse complement strand
GGCCAAAGATTGAAGTGCTGAAATACCATTCCAATCCGAGTGCGCAACATAGCCAACTCACCGTCGGTCATCGGTGCTTCTCCGTTGGCCGAGGACTTATAGCCAACACGCGTTCCGTGTAGGAAGACATATCCACGATCGGGTCGTTCCAGCCAGTTGATGCAGCGGAGCATCGTGGACTTGCCCGAACCACTCGGGCCGAGAATGCACACGGTCTCGCCGGGCATCACACAGAGATCAATGTTTGTTAAGACCTCCTGGACGCCGAACTTCTTCCCCAGTCCGCGTAACTCGACGGCGGGAATCGAGCCTGCGCTAGCCACGTGCTGGCCGGACAACGGCGGCGAGTTGTTCTCCCCGCCGAACGAGCCACTCGACACCACCGCACAACGCCCAATAGAGCAGGGTAGCGAAGAGGAAGGACTCGAATGGAACGAAATAATATGATTGGACGGCGTTCGCAGCAAAGGTCAGCTCGGGAACGGTAATGATCGACAGAAATGCCGAATCTTTGATAAGTTGGATCAATTGATTGCCGACCACCGGTCCGACCGCAATGAGGACTTGGGGAAGAATGATTCGTCGGAACAACCTTAGGCCACTGTAGCCGAAGGCCCGTGCGGCGTCGGTCTGGCCTGGCGGCAGATGAGCCCAGCCCGCGCGCAGGATCTCGGCCATGTACGCTGTGTTGTAGACGACCAGCGTGACTATTGCGGCAGACCATTTGTCGATCGTGAGTCCCAGCGACGGAAGCGCGAAGTAGACGAGGTAGGTCAGAAGCAAGAATGGGATGCAGCGGCCCCCATCGACAAGCGCCTTGGCCCCGCCCCGAATTACGCGATGGCGAGACATCAGTGGTCCCATCAACAGGCCACCCAGCAGGAGTGACAGTGTCATCGACAGGCTGCACAGCCATATGGTGTTGCCGAGCCCTCGAGCGAATTGAGGTAGCTCTTGCCAAATAACGTCCAGCCGCAAGGTCACAGCCTCCCGAGGCGCAGCCGCAAGCGCCGTTCGAGCGCGCGAGCGGTGCCAACGAGCACCAATAGCGCCAAACCGTAGACGACTGCGGCTGCTAGAAAGGGCGGTAGCGGTTCATACGTAGTCGCAGCGATCTGACGAGCCTTTCGAGTGAGATCCACCACGCCAATGATCGCAATAGCAGGACTCGCTTTGATAAGAAGCGTCATCTCATTGACCAACGTGGGAAGGCTCGCCCGCCAAATCTGCGGAAAGACGATGCGGCGGAAGATAATTGGTGCTGTCATGCCAAAGGCCCGCGCGGACTCAAGTTGCTCGCGTGGGACATCGAGAATGGCAGCTCGCCAGATCTCGCTATTGAAGGCGGTAGTGTTCAATGTGAGTGCGATCACCGCGGCAGGGAGGGGGTCCAGCGATACACCCAACACGGGGAGCCCGAAGAAGATAAGCATCACGAAAGTCACAACCGGCGTAGCCCGCACGAAGCTCGCGTAGATGGAGCAAACGCCGCGAATGGCGCGCAGCTTTGTGGTTCGCCCCAGCGCTAGCATCAAGCCCAGCGGCACCCCTGCCAAGATGGAAACGCTGGACACGGCCACAGTAATTCCTGCGCCGCGGAGAAGGTCCAGCAGCATTGCCCATGTCACCATCGCTGAACACAAGCACGCCGGACTGGGTCGCGCCATCGAGGTTTCACTGTCCCCGCTTGGCAATCAACAACGATTGCTTCGCCCATGATGGTCGAGTCAATGAACGGGTCGGTCGCCGGGGAGCATCGGTTGGCTAGGCAAATCCTCGAAGTTGATTTTCAGCCATTTCGCTTGGAGTTGCTTCAGGTTCCCGCTGGCTTTCTGTTGCGCGATAAACTTGTTCAGGAAATCGATCACGCTACGGTTCCCTTTCTGCACGGCCCACGCAGCGTATGACTTCTGACCTACCCGTTGCCCCAGTTCGAACACGGCCGGTTTCTCGCTAACCAATGTCGACAGTGACACAATGTTGTGAATCACAGCATCGAGGCGCTTGTTGACGAGGTCTTGATAAGCTTCTGAGAACGCGCCGTACTGAACGATATTTCCAAGTTTTCCACCCGTTTTTTTCAGTTCAGCTTCGAGGTCGGGGAGCACTTGAAAGGACGCGCCGCCTTGCTGAACCCCGAGCGTCTTGCCGGAGAGGTCCTTTATGCTGTTGATGGACGAGTCGCCCTTGCGTTTCACATACGCCATCGTCGATTCCGCAATCGGCATCGTGAAGTCCAGCGACTTGGCCCGTTCGTCGGTGATTACAGCAGCGGTGAGCGCGACGTCGTACTTGCCCGACGCGACGCCTGGGAGGATTCCCTGCCAGGGCAGGATTTCCTGACGGATCTCGAACGGGGCCGTCTTTCTTAGAATCGCCAAAAGTTCGTGGTCGTAGCCCATCGGTGTCCCGCCCACAACATACTCAAAAGGAGGGTAATCGTCCTCCGTGGCCACGACCATGTAGCCGCGCTGCTTTATCTGTTCCAGCGTCGCGCCCGTTGCTGAATCCAACCAAGTTCCGCAAGCCATGACCATCGTGAGGAAAGCCAATAGCGACCGCAAAACTCGATTCCGTTGGATTTCATTCCCCGCTAGCTTCGTCCTGGTCATCTTCGTTCTCCTGGTCGTCATACGGCTACCGGTTCCGGGTTCATCTCGCTCCCCCGGGGTCCACTCCACGCCACTTTCCTCCAGTCCTAACCCCGGCGTTTGGACGAGGGTCGGATGGATTGGCCGATGCAGGTCCGGACACGCTCAAAAAGCCGATCTTGCAGAGCGACCCATACTGCGAACATTGTAGGCCCGAGCAGGAGTCGTGTGTGTTGGTTTTTCGAAGGTTGGGAAGAAGGCGCCTGCCTTGGCACTTGGGGCGCACCCGTTTCCTGATCGCAGTAAACCTTTTTAGGCACCTTTAAGCGCAACAATTTCCCCCGGTAGGCACGAGCCAGTGCGGACCAGAGCATGTGCTCACCCCTGGTATCGGCCATACGAATGGAAACGCGTCTGCCAGTAGACGGGATTCCAGTCGCAGACGAATCCTAAAGCCACAGATCGTCGTTTGCTAGGCTGATGCCCGGGCCGCCGAGGTTTTCCCGCTCGTGTGTCCCCTGTGTGGCGCCGAGATGCGCATCATCGCCTTTCTTACCGACCCCGTGGCCGTGCGCGCGATCCTTGCGCACCTGGGCGAAGCCACCGCGCCGCCGCGCATCGCGCCGGCCCGGGGGTCCGCCGCCAGGGGACCTGCCGGATGCCGGGGCGGGCACCGTCCACCGCACCCGCGCACGACGCCGGGCACGCGGCCGCTCAGTACGTTGCGCCATCGCGCTGACGCTTGCAAAACACCCACACCCGGTGTCACCGTAGCCTCGCCGCGACGTCAGAACGCCTCGGCTCCCGTCGCTCCGGGCAAGTCAAAACGTGCTAGCCTGCTCGCGATGACGCGTCGTGGCGTTGGATTTCCTATCCTTCTGGCGTATCAACTGACGGGGAGCACTCAAATGGCAAGGCCTTTCCTGAAGTTCGCAAGCGCATTCGTGTGGAGTGTTGCGGCGGCTTTGACGAGTCTGCCGGCATCGGCGCAAAACTTCGTGACAATCGGGACCGGCGGCATAACCGGTGTGTATTACCCGGCTGGAGGTGCGATCTGCCGATTCGTCAATCAGGCACGCAAGGAGAACGGCCTTCGCTGCACAGTCGAAGCCACCGGCGGCTCCGTTTTCAACGTGAACGCGATCGCGACCGGAGACCTCGACATCGGGTTTGCCCAGGCTGACGTGCAGTACTTTGCCGTCAATGGCCAGGACCAATTCAAGGAAAAGGGCCCGGTCAAGAGTCTGCGTGCGCTCTTTTCGCTGCATGCCGAAGCCTTTACCGTCGTCGCGCGCCGCGACGCCAACGTCAAGGAATGGAGCGATGTTCGCGGTAAGCGCCTGAATCTCGGGGAGTCGGGCTCGGGCATGTACACCATCACCAACGACCTCCTGCGGGATGCCGGCATCGCGAACACCGATCTCAAGCTCGCCACAGAGTTGAAGCAGCTCGAAATGGCGAGCGCCCTGTGCGACAACAAGATCGATGTCTTCACGTACATGGTGGGACATCCGAACGCGTCGATCAAGGAGGCGTCGACGTCGTGCGCCTCGGTCATTGTTCCACTCTCGGATGCGTTGATCGCCAAGGTCCTGAAGCGTTCTCCGTACTACAGCGTGGTCACCATTCCCGGCAAGATGTATGCGGGAACGGACCAGAACATCAAGACAATCGGCGTTCGCGCGACCGTCGTGACGAGCGACAAGCTGCCGGACAAGACCGCCTACGCGATCGTCAAGGCGGTGTTCGACAATCTCGACGAGTTCAAGAAGCTTCATCCGGCTTTTGAAAGCCTGGATGCCAAAGAGATGCTGACCGGCAATACCGCGCCGTTTCATCCGGGCGCGGTCGCCTACTTCAAGGAAAAGGGTCTGATGAAGTAGATGCGTGACCCGATGGGGCCACGATCCGCATCGACCGAGGCCATGCCTCAGCCGCAGCGAAGCGGCGCCGAGCCGCATCCCGACCTCATTGAGGCCGTTATCGATGCCGAGCGCGGCGGACGCCATCTCGAAGGCGGCGTTGGCTTTTTCGTCGTCAACGTCGCAGTCCTGTGGTCGCTGTTCCAGCTCTGGACGGCCAGCCCGCTGTCATTCTGGATCGCGGGCCAGTTTCCCCAACTGTCCTGGCTCGTCTTCAACGACACCGATGTGCGCGCGATTCATCTCGCCTTTGCCGTGTTCCTCGTTTATTTGTCGTTTCCGATGTGGAAGCGGGCCCCGCGCGCCACGATACCTTTCTATGACTGGATGTTCGCGTGCGCTGCAGCCTTTTGCGCTTCGTACCTTTACTTCTTCAATGCGCAACTGATCATGCGGCCGGGCTCGCCGGCCATGCAGGACATTGTGGTTGCAGTAAGCGGCACGCTGTTGCTGCTCGAAGCGACGCGACGCTGTCTCGGTTGGCCGATGACCCTCGTGGCCGGCACGTTCCTGGTCTATACGTTTGCCGGCCCTTATCTGCCCGGGCTCATTGCACACAAAGGCGCAACGCTGTCGCGTGTCGCTTCGCAGATGTGGATCACGACCGAAGGCGTATTTGGCATCGCGCTCGGGGTGTCCGCGAGCTTCGTGTTCTTGTTCGTGCTGTTCGGCGCGATGCTACAGCTGTCGGGCGCCGGCGATTACGTGACCAAAGTTGCATTCTCCTTGCTGGGCCACTTTCGCGGCGGTCCCGCCAAGGCAGCAGTTCTGGCCTCCGGCATGCACGGGCTGATGTCGGGCTCCGGCGTTGCCAATATTCTGACCTGCGGCCCGGTCACGATTCCGCTCATGAAGCGCGTCGGCATCAGCGCCGTCAAGGCGGGCGCGATCGAAGTGGCCGCGGGCTGCAACGGCCAGATCATGCCGCCAGTCATGGGCGCTGCGGCCTTTCTCATGGTCGAGTACGTGCACATGGATTACCGCGAAATTGTGCAGCACGCGTTCTTGCCTGCGCTTCTTGCGTATATCTCGCTGCTCTATATTGTGCATCTGGAAGCGCTCAAGGCCA
Source organism: uncultured beta proteobacterium (assembly GCA_963828595.1). GTDB lineage: Bacteria > Pseudomonadota > Gammaproteobacteria > Burkholderiales > Casimicrobiaceae > PALSA-1003. The sequence goes on along the minus strand of CAWHEN010000006.1, from coordinate 574,296 downwards.
ATCTAGTCGGCTTGCCCAAACGCGTGAGCCCTCTCAAGGGCAAGCTCATTGGCTGGGCCATTGCGCTTGCGACACTCGCGATCGTCGTCAGCGCCGCGAACTGGCTCACCGAGCTCCTGCCGCTTCTCTTCGGCGATGTCGCAGGCGTCGCTGCGGGCGTTATCCTCGCGGCGACGTATGCCAGCGTGATCGCATTCTCATCACGTTACCCGGATCTCGAACGCGAATCTATAGCCGTCATGCAAAAGGAATTGCCGCAGACAGGCCCGGTTGTGCTTGCAGGCCTGTACTTTCTGCTGCCGATCTTCGTTCTCGTGTGGTGCTTGATGGTGCTGCAGCGCTCGCCCGGACTGTCGGCGTTCTACGCGTGCCTCTGCATGATATTCATGCTTGTAACGCAGCGTCCGCTTCGCGCGCTCTTCCGCAAACAGCCGCTTGTGGGCACCTGGGGCCGAGGCTTCAACGATTTGCACAACGCCATGGAAATCGGCGGCCGCAACATGATCGGCATCGCGATCGCGACCGCGACCGCAGGTTTCATCGTAGGCGCTGTCAGTTTGACCGGTATCGGGCAGGTGCTTTCCGAAGTGGTCGAAACGCTGTCGGGCGGATCTTTGATCGGAATTCTGCTATTGACTGCGGTTTTCTGTGCGATCCTCGGCATGGGTCTTCCGACAACGCCGAATTACATCGTGGTGGCATCGCTTCTTGCCCCGGTGATCTTCACGCTCGCGGCAACGCACGGTCTCCAGGTGTCGTTGTTCGCCGTACACCTCTTCGTCTTCTACTTTGGTGTGATGGCCGATGCAACGCCGCCCGTCGCCCTCGCCGCGTTCGCTGCCGCGGCACTGTCTGGCGCCGACCCAATGAAGACGGGCGTTCAAGGTTTCCTCTATGAATTGCGCACGGCCGTGCTGCCATTCGTCTTCATCTTCAATCCCGAGTTGCTGTTGTTCAACATCGGCTCCCCATTGCATCTCGTGTGGACGCTTCTGAGTTCACTCATGGCCTGTCTCATGTTCGCATCCGGCTTGCACGGCTATTTTCTCGGGCGGAGCAAGTGGTGGGAGTCGGCGCTTCTTCTCGTCGCGATGGCGATTCTGTTTCGCCCCGACGTTCTGCGCGATTGGCAAACGCCGCCCTTTTCCGTACTGCCGGCGTCTAGGTTGACAGAGGTGCTCGACGATTTGCCGCGCGACGGGTACCTTCGGCTGCGTGTCGACATGGACGACTCCAAAGACAACGCGAGGACGCTCGTGCTGCCCGCAGGAGAGCCGCAGCCGCCCACGCAACGCCTCAAGAAGATCGGGCTGACGATCGAGCAAAAAGGCAGCGAATCATGGGTCGTCGATGTTGAGCCCACAAGCGCAGCCGACAAGCTCGGCCTCGATGCGTCGAAGAAAATCCGCATCGTTGGGCCCGAAGTGCGCAACCCTCAACCGGACAAGAACTGGTACACAATTCCTGGATTTGCCATCATTGCGCTCGTGGGCACGATGCAGTTGATTCGGCGCCGTCCCGCCGCGCAAGCCCGCACCGCATAGCATGGCGGCACCAACTCACAACCGCGCACGCAAGGCTCTCGCAAGAAGCGCGAGGGCAGGCCGCGATCAATTGACTGATCTCGCCGCGCGGCTGGTGCGCGTGCCGAGCGAAAACCCTCCCGGCGATACGCGCGAGATTGCTGCAGCCGCTGAGGAAATCCTGGCGTCCATCGCCGGCGTTGAAGTAGAGCAGATCGTCTCCGACCCGCCGGTTGTGAATGTCATCGCGCGCCTCACAGGCCAAAGGCCAGGACGGCGACTGGTGTTCAACGGCCATCTCGATACCTACCCCATCGGCGAGTTGTCCGATTGGACGATGGATCCCTTTGGCGGCGAGAAGCGTGACGGTCGCATGTATGGCCGTGGTGTGGCCGACATGAAGGGCGGCATCGCCTGCTCGCTGTTTGCGCTGGAGCTCATGGCCTCGTGTCGCGACGAATGGATGGGAGAGATTGTAGTAACGCTTGCGGGCGATGAGGAAAGCATGGGAGAAAAAGGTACCGCGTTTCTTCTCGATCGCGTGCCGCATGCGCGGGGCGATGCGATGATCTGCGGCGATGTGGGCTCACCTCGCGTGCTGCGCTTCGGTGAAAAGGGCTTTGTCTGGCTCGATGTCGAAGCGGCCGGCAAAGCCGCCCACGGTGCGCATGTGCACAAAGGCATTAACGCGATCGACCGCATCATTACCGCGATCGAAAAGCTGGGCGAGCTGCGTGAGGAGTCTGTCGCGGAGCCCCCTGTCGTACGCGACGCTATCCGGGACGCGTGTACGCAGTCCGAAGCGATCTCTGGTATGGGCGAGACCCGCACCCTGAAATCGGTTACCGTCAATTGCGGAATGATCCGCGCCGGTACATCGCCCAATCTCATTCCGGCAAGGGCCGAAGCGCATTTCGACATTCGCCTGCCGCCCGGCGCGACAGCCGCGCAAATCGAAGCCGCGATCGCCGCGAAGTTAGGGGCGCTCGAAGGCGTCACGTATCGTGTGGTGCGTCGCGTCGATCCGACATGGACCGATCCCGGGCACGAAATCATTCGACTGCTGCAGCAAAGCGGCAGCGAAATCCTCGGCAGCAAACCGGTCGTCAATATGCGCGTAGGAGCATCGGATGCACGCCTTTATCGATTGCGCGGATTGGCGGCCGTGGTCTGCGGTCTGACGCCCTATAACCTGGGCGGACCGGACGAGTACATCATGCTCGACGATCTGGATGCAGTGGCGTACATGCATACCCTTACGGCGTTCGATTTTCTTTCCACCGAGGGAGGGCGCTAATTGCGTCAAATGAACTTTTGAGCCGTTCCAGCCACCACCACCCATCGAAAAGCAGATCTTCGGCGAGGGGGTCCCGACGCTATCGGGCGAAGGGTGCGTCGTCTGCACCAGGTTTGCGACCAAGGCAGCGATGGCGGGAAGCGGCAACCGGCGAACCTGAGCATGATGCCCCCCACGTGGTTGCCGATCTGGACGATGGGCGGCATGACGTCTCCGATGGTGATTCCGACGACTTAGGTCGACAAGCCAGGATTCACAATGCGGGGCTACAGTGTTCGAACGTCGTTAGCGTGCCCCCGAAACTACCCCAGTCCCCGGACGCGCTGCCAGCAGCGCCCGGTGTGGCGATGGATCGGAAGTCACGCAGGCATTCGGTCGAACCGAATTTGCCACCAATTTGCCACCAAGAAGCGGAGCTACATGGCAACTACGTTGATCTTAAATATTATTCTTGGCGGAGAGGGCGGGATTCGAACCCGCGTTAGGCTATTAACCTAAACACGCTTTCCAGGCGTGCGACTTAAACCGCTCATCCACCTCTCCCGAGTGCGGCGACGGCGAATTTTAGCATCGCCTGCGCGGCGCGGTCGGAGTCCGCCCCTCGCACTCTCCGCTAGTGACACACGGTGCCGGGAGGCGTGAAGACTTCGCGCGTGATGTCTCTGGATTGCGTCTCGCCGTTGACCGTATAGGTGAATATCCCCGAATTACCGTCGAAGAAAGCGAGTTGCACGCTGCCGACGGTCGATCCGGTCGCGCCGCCCGGAGCGCCGAGCGGCGGGAAAGGCACGGCGTTGAACGGCGGTCCCGAGGTCAATCGCATCAGGTCGCCGGTATACGAGCTCAACCCGCTCTTGGTTACCGTCGCTACCATCCACATCGGCGTGTGGTCGACATCGTAGGTGAACCAGGTGACGAAAATCGTGTCTGCCTCGTGCGTAAGATTGATCCCCCAGCCCGCTTCCGATCCTGCCGGCGCGGCCCACCACAGGTCCTGATAGTTGTTGGTCAGCGCCAGATTCACTTGCGCACCGAACGTGCACAGCGGCACCGGGCCGAACGTCTGTCGCGTGATCGCCTTGCTCTGCGAAATTCCCTTGACCGTGTAGGCGAATGTCCCGTCGTTCGCATCGCTGAACGTCAGGGTGCCGGTGCCGACCGCGGAGCCGGTTGCGCCGCCGGGGCTTCCGATCGGCGGGAACGGCATCGCATCGAACGCCGGACCGGTGGACTGGAACAGCGTGCCGCTATAGCTGTTCGGCGCGGTCTGGTTTGCGCTCATCACCAGCCACCATGCTTTTCCAGTGAGGTCATAGGTGAACCACGACGCGAAGATCGTTCCGCCCTGGTGCGCGAAATTGATGCCCCAGCCTGCTTCCGAGCCGCCGGGAGCGTTCCACCACAATCCGCCGTAGTTGCGCCGGTTGACCACCGCCGTCAGCGCCCTACCGGCATCGAGCATGCCCGCGCCGCACGTCGTGGTCGTGCAATAGCATTCGAGCTGGTCGATTTGCGGATCTTCGATTCGTTGCGGTGCGACGCATTGCGCCAGAGGCGTGCCATCGGTGTTGGTGAGACCCGAGCTCGGAAACGGACGCGCGCTCGACTGCAGCAGCGTGCGCACCGCGGCCGGCGTCAGCGTTGGATCGGCCGATAGCATCAGGGCAATCGTGCCGGTCACCATCGGCGCGGAAAAGCTGGTGCCCACGGACCAATTGAAGCTGTCGGTGTAGATCGAGCCGCCGGCTGCATCGGGAACCGGGTTCGTCAGCCCGGAATTCGCCGCGGTCAGCATCGGATAAAGACACGGCGTCCCGGCAGCGGTGTTGACGCAGTTGCCGGCCGGCGCGGCGATGCTTATAGCGGGACCGAGATCCGAAAATCCGACTTTGCTGCCGGCATGCCGCAGACCGGCCACGGCGATGACGCCGGTGCAGTTTGCCGGCGCGCCCGCGGCGTGCCCGGTGCTGTTGCCGGCCGACGCGACGACAACCGTACCGACCGCGTTGATCGCGGCGACGGCATCGACATATGCCGCCGTGCACGGGGTCTCCCCACCCAGGCTGAGATTCAGCACCCGCGCCGGCGTCGGATTGACCGGCGTGCCCGGCACATCCAGGCCTGCAGCCCAGCGCATCGCAGCGAGGATGTCCGAATCGTAGCCGCCGCACTTGCCCAGCGCGCGCACCGGCAGGATGCGTACGTTGCGCGCGACGCCCGCCATGCCGATCGCATTGTCGGTCAGCGCGCCGATCAGCGCGCTGGTCTGCGTTCCGTGCCACGAGCTGTCCTCGGCAACGGTGTCGCATCCATAGAAAAGGCTGTGCCTGTCCTGGACTTCCGCCAGCGTCAGCCAATCGCCAGGATCGGAGGCGTCGGTGTCGCGACCATCGCGATCGTTAGCCGTGGCGATGTCGCTGATCATGTCGTACCCCGGCAGCAGCTTGCCGCCGGCCGCCGCACGCTGCAGGTCAGGATGATCGAAACGCACGCCGGTGTCGATCACGCCGACGACGATGTCGCTACTCGCTGGTGCCAGGTCCCACGCGGGCTCGACGTTGATCGACGACTGCACCTCGCCCGCCGGCGCGCGCAAATACCATTGGCCGACCGCCGGACCGCCGGCGCCAGCCGAGACCGGTGGCCCGATCAGATACAAAGGGTCGTTCGGGGCGGTGGAGATCCGGCGGCGCTGGTCGGGCACCGCGTACTCGACATCGCTCTCCCGGGAAAGGCGCTCGGCCAACTGTGCCGATGTCAGTCCGTGCGCGAAGACGACGTGCGCACGCCGGCTTACACCGGAGCCGGTGCGAAGCGCCAGTCCCACACGCGTGCCAAGCGCCTTGGCGCGCTCGACCCGCTGCGCGGCGGGAGGAAGCGCCTGGTCGGCCAGCAGCGGCGAATCGGCCTTGTATTTGACGATGACCCGCGCATCGGCGGTCGGGGCCTGCGTCTGTGCCTGCGGCGATGACGCCAGCAAGAATGCGCATGACGCGACCAGCGCCAGCAGGGATTTACGCATCGGGATCTCTTCGTTTGGAACGCAGGTCCGGCCGTTACCGGCCGGGAAATAACGTGCCGCCTTCTGACCGTCGATCCGCCGCGGCGTTCACCACGCCCATGAAAACATCGTGCCTTCCGTCGGTCGTCAGCGGGCGCGTCGGCGCGTGTCGAAGAGTGATCGATATGCGCGATACGGCGCGCATCAAGCAAGCTGACGCCGCGCTGACTGCGCGGGCCAACCTGCGCCCGCACAGCGCGTTACAAGGGGTGGGGAAAGAGGAAGTTGCGCCGACCGGCAGTGCGCCGGCCGGGCTGTTTCAAAACGTCGGAATCGGCTCGGCACCTTCCGGGGCGTTCAGTTCGTTGACTTCGAATTCCTTCGGAAAGTAATAAGCCTTTCCCTGCGCGCCCATCTGCGGGTCGTCGCTAGGGTTCGTGTACTTGATGTCGTACGGCCCCTCGCCGTGAATCTCGATCACCGTCTTTCCCTTGGTGAATGCGAATTGCTGCGCCCGCGCCGGCACGTAGAGAAAGCCGCCCTGCTTGACCGGATGCGCGATTCGCTTGTCGTAGGTTTCCTGGCTCGCGACGAACAGCGCGCCCGAAATCACCGTCACGTGCTCGGTCTTCGAATGCCAATGGAACGGCATCCTGTACCGCGGCGGCATCATCACCCGCATCACGTACTGCCCTTCCGTGTTCGGATCGCCATGAAGCACGGCGACCTGGGCGCCTTTGGGAAGCGCCGGCGGCGCGGCGACCCATTTAACGCTTTTGGCGTTGATCAGCACCTGGTCGGCCGACGGATTGCCCGCAGCCGGAGCGATGGTCGAAAAAGCCAGCGTCGCGAAACTGGCCAGCACTGACGCGAACCAATGATGTGGAGCTTGCATGACGGACTCCTCTCACTTGTTTGGACGGCACCCAGCCCGCGCCGGGGTTCAGCCGCTTATCGTACCGTACGCAGCGCGATCGGGCTATATGCGGTTCAAGGCAGTCCGCGCGACCTCCACCCCTTCGCTATCGCACTGTCCAGACCATACTAGGTGATTTGGTTGAGGATATTGTTCCGAACCTCCGACGTGCTTAGCCGATAGTTTCGAATGCCGGCTGCCGGTGGTCGTGACGTCGGACACGACGGCGAATTGCTCACTGACCGCGGCAATAAGCGCATACCTAAAATTCCTACAAGCGATTCAGTTTCCATCCGATTCCGCCGCCATCCATACTCGTCTATCGTTCAAACCTGCGCACCGTGCGGCGCGGTAGCGCGCATTTGAACGGAGGTTACTCATGGCGGACGATAGGAGTAAACGCGGCGCGCAAGACCGGCGCACGGTGGCCGGCAGCGAACGTTACGAATTGGACTACGAAGCCGAAAAGCTCGGCATCAGCCCGGAGCAGCTTAAGGCGATCATCGCGCGAGTCGGCACGGATCGCGCCAAAATCGAAGAGGCGGCGGGCAGAATCAAGAAGTAACAGTAACGCAATCCGGCGAAGCCGGAGCGACGTGCCGATGCAAGCGTCTCAAGTGCAGGTATGCGCTTTTGTGGCCGGTGCGACTCTTTACCGAACAAGCCGAAGTGGCGCTTCTCTTCTTAACAACTCCGCAAGCACCTTATCGGAGGAGGTTCCGACCTTCGAGATAGCACCACGCAATTCGGTTTCGCTGCATCCAAAAAGCCTGCACCAAATACGGACTTCGTGCGGGTCGTTTGGCTTGATCGGACTAGCCCACGGATTCGGCGCGTTACGGATATCGGGTTTCATAGATTTCGGCCCTCGGGTCGCCCCGTTAGTGCGGCTTGTTTGCCGCAGGAAACTGGCGGAGAGAGACCGCCACAAGCCGCGCTAGGCGTGGCTTTGCCGGTAGCGGCTAAATCAGCCCCGAAAATACCCCCGTTTGTACCCCGCTTTGCCGGCGCTAGGGTGGGCCCAATCTCTATGGGCGCGACCAGCCTTGACGAACAGAACTCTCGTTATTCTAAGCGCGGGAGACTGGTCGTTCGAAGGTCATCCCCCGGTGGAGTTCCTGCCAAGGTGGGATCGAAATGCTCGGCCACCGCCTTGCCGCCAAGTCCGCCCGCGATTGCGCCAACAGCTGCGCCAACGGCCGTGCCTAACGGCCCGGCAGCGACCGTGCCAGCCGCCGCACCGGCAGCGATACCACCTACCGCTGCGCCAAGCCCAACTCCCACCGGGTGGGCGCCAGGGGCGCCAGTAATCGGGTCAAGATTTGTCGCGACCTGTGTTGTGGCGCCATCTTTGCTGTCATTGTCCATGCAATTCTCCCCTGTACGGTGGAACAGGTGAAACGCCGGTTCAGTTATCCGAATCGGCGGACGAAACCCACAAGAACGCGCTTCCCTGGCTAACACGCGAAGGTCACAAAATGATGGACTACACCGCTGGGTGTCGTCTATGCGGTGACGTACATAGCGACATACCACGAAGAATCACGGGCTCGGCGATAGACCTTCTTGCTGGCGTGCGGAACCGCACAGACGGTCCGGTAGCCGACGAGCATTCTCAGATTCGTATTGGCGACACGGCCGCTTGCGGCAGCAGCTTCGCGGCTCGCGGCGTTTCCCCCTCAACGCTCCCGTTTACTTACGCGGGAAATCAAGGGCAACGTGTCTTAGATTCATCTCGCGCTGCTCCTGAGCGCTCTCGATTGGAGTCGACCATGTTAAGGAATGCGACAAAATCCGTTCTTGTGCTTGCGATGCTAGCAGCGGCAGGCTGTGCCTCCATTCCCGAGAGGGACGCTGTGCTGGAAGACGCGCGAGGATCCGTTAATGCTGCGCGCAGTAACCCACAAGTGGCGTCTTACGCTCCTGCAGAGCTCGATCAGGCCGTCGGCACACTGCGTCAAGCGGATGATCTGGCCACCCGCGGCGGCCGAACGGGCGAGGTGCACCAACTCGCAATGCTTGCAAGCCAGCGCGCGGCCTTCGCGCAAGACGCGGCGCGAACACGAAGTGAGCAAGCAGCGCTTATGGTCCAGCGGAGGGCTAATGACGCGCAGGCGACGGCGAACCAGAGCCAACGCCAAGCCGACTCGGCGCAGGCCCAGGCGACTGCAGCGCAGCGCCAAGCTGAAGAGGCGCAGCGTGTTGCCTCTTCCATGCAGGTGCCCGCCGACGCCTATGCGCCGCCCGCCTACGACTACCGCAGGCGTCAGAACGAGCCAGTGTACGAGGCGAATGTGACTTACGTCCGTGCCGTGGTCGGTCCGCCGCAGCAACGCTGTTGGGTAGATCGCGAGCGGGTGGGAGGCTCATCCGGCGTCAACATTCCGGGCGCAATCATCGGCGGCGTGATCGGCGGCATCCTCGGCCACCAGATTGGCGGCGGCCATGGGCAGGATATCGCTACGGGTATCGGAGTCGTCGGTGGTGCAGCGGTTGGCGCGAACGTTGGCCGGGGCCCGGACGGTCCGGTCTACACGCAGAACGTGCAGCGATGCGAATACGTACCGACTTCAGCGAGCCTGGACTATTGGGATGTTACATACACCTACGGCGGCTATGAGCATCGCGTGCAAATGATGACGCAACCGGGTGCTACGATCTGGGTAAACGCGCAGGGCGAACCCAGAGTCTGATCAGCGCCGACCGCGTCGTGATCTAACCCGCCGCACGGCCCGCAAATTGATTCAGGCGGGCCGCTGCAGGCTGGATTGAGCACTTCCGCCTCACTATTAAGGGGCGCCCAGTGGCCGTGCGGCGACTCCTACAGCGGAATCAGCCTGCGTCTGATGGCGGCATCTCGCCTTTGCACCGATAGTGCCGACACAAGCGCAGCCAACGCGTCATAGCATTTTTTTCGCATACTTCAAAGGAAATGACATGGACCATTCCATCCCGATGGGCGGCAGCCTCGCCTCCGGCGGCACCCGCCCCAATTTGCCGAACGCAAATCCCGTAAGTGCCAAGGTCGAGGATGCGGCCAAGACGGCACACCAGGCGACCGACAAGATTGCAGACGAGACGGCGGACCGGGTAGATCGCCTGACCGGAACAGCACATCGCGCTATCGACAGTGCGACCGGTGCAGCATCCTCGGCCGCGGAGTGGGCTACGAGTATCCCAGAACAGGCAAAACAGGTTCAGGCGCAGATCGGAGAAGCCGCGAGTGCTTCGATACGCGCACATCCGATTGTCACAGTCGCGGGTGCGCTCTTCGTTGGCTATCTTTTCGGACGTCTTGCGCGTCTATAGCCTCGCAGTTTGTTCCAGCGGCCCGTATCCGGGCCGTGTTCGCTGGCCGCCGCGATTCTATGGCGTCAGCCTTTCGTTGCTGTCGTCACAGCGGCCGCCGGATGAATTTGACCAGATCGATCGTGACTTCGGAAGGCCAAGCACTTCCCGGCGCGCTGCTAAATCGCCGAAATCCATGAACAAAGCTGCCACGGGCGAACTGATGACCGAATTCAACACGCTATGAGCGAAGGCGGCCCCGGTATGGCCAATCAAAGTTCAGCTTTGAACGTCACTTCTCGATACGATAACTTTCTGTTTGCACCGATCTGCGATGAGCCCAGCGGAATGCGGCTCACCGTCCTATCCGCATTGGCGCGCATGAACGTCGATCCTTGGGAGGAGGCGGCCCGTCTGGCGAAACTATCCAGGCCTGACGCTGAAAGAACTCTCATTTCGACACTGAATCTCTTTCCCGGCAAACGACAGAGGCCGGCGGAAACAGAGTCTCTTGCTGCCCGATTGATTGCGCTTCTGCCAAAGGCAGGCGAAGCCACGGCCGCCAAGGTGGCGACAGTGGCGAGTGCGCGCGCACAACGAAATATTAACTGGCTCGTGTGGCTGTGCTTTGTGATCGCACTGTCGTTCCTGTTAGCGCACCAGCGCGCAACGATGACGAACGCAGAGGATGCAGGATCTACATCGAGCGCCACTCCTGCACCAGAAGGCAGCAGCGCAAAGCTCGCACCGTCTGATGTGGACAGTCAATCAGATTTGGGCAAGGCGCGTCTGCCAACGGTCCCGTCCGCGCAAATGATTCCCCAGTAGCATATTTTCGCGTGGATACCCGTCTTAGTACTCGCTTTTGTGCCCAGATTGTGTTGTTGCGGGTTCCACCGCACAAACATGGCGGGCGGACACCAGACAATCGGGAAGAGTTTGGATTCAGCGAAGCACCGATATTCATCTGACTGCGGACCGCGGATCGCCGAAGCTCTGGTCACGTTGGAATGACGTAGAAGAAAGCGGAGCCCCATGTTGCGCCTCTTATCAGTAATCTTCCTCTCCGCGTTGCTGGGTTTAGGGGTCATCGAAGCGGGCTTCGCAACCGATGCGCCCACCATCGTGCTGTTTGTGTTCGTGGGTTGTTTGGGCCTGTTCATTGCGGCACTGACCGCGGGGGCGTTACATCTTCGTGAACACTGAGCGTGGCGCAGTGGAACCGTGTGGCTGCAGCCGAACTTCGTGCACCAGCGCACAGACGACGCGACGTAATGATGCTGAAATACATTCTCGTCCCTGCGTCTCTGCCAGGACTAACAACGTTACGGAGATTCCAAATGTATATTGGCGGCGGTCTATTGCTTTTGCTGATCGTTCTGTTCCTTGTATTGCGATAAAGCCGGCCACCAACTGGCCGAACCGGTTGGTGACTGTTAGTCTGAGTGCGCGAGTTCGTCGAAGATCCGAGAGTGAGCCATGCGAGCGCCCTGCACTCTTACCGAAGCGGTGCTGATCGTAGGACTGTGCCTGTTTGCTATCGGCTCCGCACGTGCGAGCGCGGCGACACACATTGCCCGGATACACCAAGCGAAGAGCGCGTGCACGCGCATCGAAGGAAATGCGTCAAGTTGTCGCCCTCTGCGGCAACCGGGGCTTCACAAGCTAAACCAGGCGCCACTAATAATTGATTCAGGAGGACCGCTGCGGGCTGGATCGAGTACTTCCGCCGCAATGGGCGGGGGCGTTACTTAGCGGTGTAGGGTAGGAGCCGATCGAACTCCGTTTTGACCACTTGGTAGCACTCGCAGGACCGTGCCTCCACACCCGGCCGATCGAGCACGGTGATCGTGCCTCGGCGGTAACTGATCAATCCGGCGTCCTGAAGTTTACCCGCGGCCTCGGTGACGCCTTCGCGGCGCACGCCCAGCATGTTGGCGATCAACTCTTGCGTCATCGAGAGTTGGTTCGACGCCAGACGATCGAGGCTCAGCAACAGCCAGCGGCACAATTGTTGATCGACCGAATGATGCCGGTTGCACACGGCCGTCTGCGACATCTGCGTGATCAGCGCCTGGGTGTACCGCAGCAGCAGATGCATCGTCGGACCGAAACGCCCGAACTCATCCTTTAGCAAATCGGCCTTGAGCCGAAACGCGTGCCCGGCGCTCTGCACCACGGCACGACTGGGTGTGGTATCGCCCCCCATGAACAGGGATATGCCCAATATTCCTTCGTTGCCCACGACGGCGATTTCGGCCGACGCGCCATCCTCCATGACGTAGAGCAGGGAAACGATGGCGGTCGTGGGGAAATAGACATACCGCAGCTTTCCCCCGGATTCATAGAGAACGTCACCGAGGGCCATCGGTATCAGTTCCAAGTGGGATGCGAGCCGTTCGTAGTCGCTGTGCGGTAGGGCATCCAGCAGATGGTTCTGGTGGGGAGTGTGCGGTACGGACATAGTCGACATCCCCTTACTTCACGAACGTATGCCGCTAGGATCAACGTCAAAAGCGGCGTACGCAACAACGAAGATTAATCAGAAAGGTCTCTTCTATACGCACGCGCTGTTCCGAGTCTTGTCTGCCGGTCGCGGCAGACAGTCTCTGCAGCCTACTTGAAGTGCAACGCCGAAATCGATGGAAGTAGGCCGCCATACCTCCTTAGCAGTTTGACACCGGAACGAGAAACGATCAGGAGGCTGGCCCGATGATCGTCCGCATGTTTGCGCCGGATTACGATTCCTTGCTCAATAAGCCTGGCTAATTTGCGGCGTACCGTCGTGCGCGAACCGAAATTCAATAGAAAGAGTGGCTTCAACGTCAGTGGTTGCCCCTGCTCTTCGGCATATCCGATCTCGACGACGATATCGAAATCGACGACGGACTTGAGGAAGGGTAGTTGCAGTCTTTCAAACTCCCTGATTTTCTTCAATCCGGTGAATAGCTTCATGATTTATATCGTTTTATTTATTGATAGCATCGCTCATAATGTGGCTTCAATCATGCAGCTGGCAAGCACAATTGGGTTCCTTTTTGGCACATATAGTTTGAGCCGACAGCCCCCGGCAAGCCAGTGTCTCTGCGGCTCAACTTCCAACGTTGAATGTCCGGCTTTCGTAAGGCGCGACGGTTCGGTTTGGGTCGATTGGCTCGGGTCTTAGCAGTGTGCGACACCGCACCGACGTGTCGGCTATCTAAATGTAACTCTTACATGGCACGCCGTCTCGGCAGGCGTTGCCTTTGAGAGGTTAGGTATGTCAATCGATACAGAGACCTTCGTCCGCTACGCGAGGGCTGAAAAGGACTTGTGCCAGAAAGCGAGCGCGGTACTAACCCAAATCATCAAGGAAATCGAGGCTACCCATGGCATCAAGATTGCCGAAGTGCGGGTGACCACGGACCCATCGGATTCCGCAAATGGCTGGTCCGCGGCGAACTGCGTCATGGTGAGAGGAGAGCACCAAGACTTCGCCTCCAATAGGGCCACTCTGGACGTGGAACACTCAAATTCGTGTGCGAGAGCAGAGCATTGCTTCATTCTCGAGGCAAAAGAGGGGGACTCGGTGTGAAAGTCGTAGACATAAACACGCTGGACCAACTCCTGCGCAGCGAACTCGATAAAGTCGAGGGTGCCCGAAATTTCGGAGTCGCTCTCTGGCGGCATGAGCCACATGAGACCGGCGTCAATTGGAACGCTTGCGTTAAGTCCCTCGGCGATAACCGCGCGTTAGATTCGCGGTTGCGTGAAGTTCTGCCGTACCTACGCGCGACCTTCAGTCTCGACGGCGTGGGCGATTGACCGAACTGGAGCGCCGCCCCGTCGCCGCGAGGTACGAGGTTGTCTGATTGACGCCAACGCCGGCCGCGCGCAGTATGAAGTCGCAGGCCAGCGATGAACTCCGAAAAACCTTGCATCGACTACCAGACTCTTATCGGTTCATCGGTCGCGAACAAACCGCACCTCTCGCTGCAGTTGCGTAGCGCAGCGGTCTTGGCTCCTGGCGAATCCCGATACTACGAATGCGAATCCTGCGGCTCGAAGTTATCGCGGGAGTTGGCAAGACGCGACCCCGGTCTGCGGTGGCGGCTGCTCTAAGCTGCACTGATAAGAGATCGTCGGGTAGGTAGTGCCAAAGGCAACACGTTCGCCGCGGCCTCATTTGCAACACTCGTCTGATTGCTCAGGTCATAGTGTGTTGCATCCACCGGTTGAGTCCGGGGCCATAACCACCATTGAGAGTTTTTCCCGATAGCAGACTTTCGATCGCCTCAGCGTTGTGGTCTCGCGCGTGCGCGATGGACGGGCCGTCGTGTCCTCCAGTTCGGTCGCAATCCCGGACTGCAACGGGCCTAGCGCGCCAGCCGCATCATCGGCGAAACTGGAACAACGCCAGATCCGTGCGCTATCGAACAGACCAAGTGCGTAGCGTAGGGCATCCTCTGCGTATTCTCGTGAGAGATCGTTGCCGATGAAGTCCACCTGTTGCCGCGCCCAAATCGCCGCCACAATCCCAGGCTCGACCGATGCCGAAGACGGCCCGCGCGGTACCAGCGCTTACGATGTGTGGTCCTCCGAGGGCACATGCTTCCATCGTTGAGCGCACTCAGAACGAAGCTGGCATCAATGTATAAGATGTTGATTGCGGTTTTCGCAGCTTCTCTCGGACTTGCCGAGTGGGCGAACGTGGCAGCGTCAGAGCTGTTTTCTAAAACGGGCCCGGTCATCGCGATAATGGCGAATGACCTTTTCCTGGGTGAAGCCGAAGGCCATCTGAGCGGGGCAGGAACAATCGCTATTCATTCCCAACGGAATCCCGGCGTCACTTGCACGGGACAGTTCACTTCCAGCGCTGAACTTGGTGGTCAAGGGCAAATGCGATGCAGCAATGGCGCCACCGGAACCTATCGTTTCAAGCGCTTGAGCCTGGAGAAAGGCTACGGGGTTGGCAGCTACCGTCGGCGCTCAATGAGTTTTACATACGGACTCACCTTCGACGAATCCGAGCCTTACCTCAAGCTGCCTCCTGGCAAGAAACTCGAACACAACGGCAAGACGTTGGCGCTTGTCGAGGATGGTTCGCCCGCGGTGCCCCGCAGACCTATCACTACCGCTAGTCGAAAGACCCAGCCCGCCCATTGATGATGTGCGTGGTGGTCAGGCAAAACAGGAAAGTGGCGGAGAGATAGGGATTCGAACCCTAGATAGGCTTCCACCTATACTTGATTTCGAGTCAAGCGCCTTCGACCACTCGGCCATCTCTCCGCTGAACCCCCAATTTTATCACAGCGAAAGCGGCCGCCGATCGGGCCGGATGTTCAGCGACGGGCGCTCACCGGCAACTCGCTGTTCAGCGAATCCTTCAGACGACTCATCACATCTTCATAGGCGCCCATGATGTGCGCCTTGATCAGCTTCCCCACCACTGTGGGTCGCTTGCCTTGGTACGCTTCGAAGATCTCCCGATGGTCTTTCAGCGCCTTGGCCTTCGCACCGGGACGATTGATCTGAAGCCGCAGATAGCGGTCGGTCGCCGTGTACAGCGATACGACGATGGCCATCATGCGCGGCCGATTCGCGGGCTCGCACATCGCAGTATGAAAAGCCCAATTCAGCCGGCTCAGCGTTTCCGGATCCGCGCCATTCTTGACGGCCTTCTCGTATTCGGAGAGGCAGGCCGCTATATGGGCGACATCCGCCGGCGTCGCGGCTTCGATCGCCTTCTTGACCAGCATCGACTCGAGGATCAGCCGCGCCTCGAATAGATCGATCGCGTCCTCGGGGCTCAACGAGGCGACGACCGCCCCTTTGTGCGTGTGAATGACGACAAGGCCCTCGGACTCGAGTTGCAGCAACGCCTCTCGTATCGGAATCCGGCTCACGCCCAGCTCAGCCGCGACGGCTTCCTGCCTGATCTGCTCGCCGCCTTCATACTCGCCGCTGACGATTCGTCGGCGCAGCTCCTCGGCGACCGAGCCGGTGACGGTGTGGCGTTTGATTACTGGCGTCTGCGACCTGACTTTCATGATCCTCCGGCTAGCTCCAACATGTGCACGCATCGCCACCACGATTTCGCGCCGCGCTGTTGACAGCTGCAATCGCAAATTGGATCATTGTATCCAATATGCGCTCGTCGACCAACCTGCTTCGCCGATGAGACTGGACCGAAATATCACCGTCGTCGGGGCGCATGCCGAGGGCGAAGTCGGACGCGTGATCACCGGCGGTGTGCTTCCTCCGCGAGGGGCGACGATGTTCGAGCGGATGATGACGCTGGAGCGCGAAAGCGGCTGGCTGCGCGACATGCTGCTGTTCGATCCCCGCGGCAGCGTCAATGCGGCGGTCAATCTGATTACGCCGCCCATCAGTCCCGACGCAGACCTCGGCATGATCGTCATGGAGTCGATCTACTATCCGCCGATGTCGGGATCGAACCTGATGTGCACGGTCACGGTCGCGCTGGAGACGGGGATGATCCCGATGCGCGAACCGCTGACGACTGTCCGGGTCGACACGCCGGCCGGGCTGGTCGAAGTGACTGCCGAATGCGCGGGCGGTCGATGCAAGCGAGTCACTTTCCGGAACGTGCCTTCGTTCGTCATGCATCGCGATCGAAATATCGAGGTCGCCGGAATCGGAACCTTGCGCGTCGACGTGGCCTATGGCGGCATGATCTATTGCCTGCTCGACGCGGTCGATGCCGGCTTTTCGCTCGCGCGCGACGAGGCTCGTGACCTGGTGATCATCGGCGAGCGGATCAAGTCTGCGGCTGCCGAGCAGCTCCCCTCCGTGCACCCGGAAAACGCCGGCATCCATACGATCAACCAGACCGAATTCACCGGACCTGTCGAGATCCGCGACGGAGTGAAGACCTCGAAGAACGCCGTCGTCGTTTCTCCCGGCAGACTGGATCGCTCGCCCTGCGGGACCGGCACGTCGGCCCGTCTTGCGCTGTTGCACGCACGCGGCGAGCTGACGGCCGGTGAGCGATTTCGACACCTCTCGATCCTCGACACGGTCTTCGAATCCCGCATCGTGGATACTTGCCAGGCGGGCGGCATCGCAGCCGTCGTGCCCGAGATCGGCGGCCGCGCGTGGCTGACCGGCGTGTCGCACTACGGCGTGGATCCGGACGACCCGTTTCCCAACGGATATCGCCTCGCCGATACCTGGTTCACCTAGATGTCCGGGCGCACCGACGATCCGGCAACGATCGAAAACCTCGATGGCATCGTGTTGGGGTTCGTCGGCACCGGGACGATCACGGCGTCGATCGTCACCGGTCTGTGCGCTGCGCTGGAGTCGCCCAACCGCATTTGGCTTTCGCCGCGCAATGCGGATGTTGCCGCGCGACTGGCGTCGACCTGTTCGCAGGCGACGGTCGCCGCCTCCAATCAGGAGGTCCTCGATCGCAGCGACATCGTCTTCCTCGCGGTGCGGCCTCAGATCGCGCACGACGTCCTCCGTGGTCTTCGCTTCAGGCCGGACCATCGCGTCATCAGCCTGATTGCGACGTTCTCCAGGGACAGGATCGCCGCGCTGGTCGCGCCGGCAACGTCGATCAGCTGCGCGGTGCCCCAGCCCACTGTCGCGGCGCGCCTGGGTCCCACGGTGATCTTTCCACCCGATCCCGTGGCCAGGGCGCTGTTCGCTCGCCTGGGAATGGCCGTCGAAGTAGACAGCGAGAGCGAAATGCGGGCGCTGTGGGCTTCCACGGCGGCGATGGCGTCGTATTTTTCGACGCTGGATACGCTGGCGTCCTGGCTGATCCGGAATGGCGTTCACGCCAAGACGGCGCGCGACTATATCGCCGCCATGTTCCGCGGTCTCAGCCACGTGCCTCTGGCGTCGGAGGCGCCTTTCGGTGAACTGGCCGACGAATTCAAGACCAAGGGCGGATTGAACGAGCAATTCGCGCGAGACCTTGCCCGCAGTGGCGTCTTCGACGCCTGGTCCAGCGGTCTGGACGCGATCCTGGCGAGAATCGAAAAAAGCGACAACGCTCCCGACGCGCCGGCCGCCGCGCGCGACGAGACCGGCAGTAGCCGCTAGCTGTCTGGCTCGCGGCTGGCATCGCCTGGATATCGCGGCGAGGTTCAACGTCGCCGAATCCCGGCGGCGCGTTACAGAAATTCGTTCTTGAAGAACTTGCCGTCCTTCATGATGGCCTTGATGAACTTCCCCTGGCCCTGCAGCAGCTGCAGATTCTCCGTCGGGTCTCCGTCGATCACCAGGAGATCGGCGCGTGCACCCTCGGCCACCACGCCGATCTCCCCGCCCATCTGAAAGAGCTCGGCCGCGATCGACGTTGCCGAGCGGATGACGTCGATCGGCTTCTGGATCTCGGCCCGGATCAGGAATTCCTCAGATTGGCGATCGTGCATCGTGCCCAGCAAATCAGTGCCGAACACGATCTTCACGCCTCCGCGACTGCAGATCTCGAGGGCGCGGGTCCCGGCCTCGAAGACTTCGGGCACCTTGGCGATCACATGCGGCAGCAACCCATGCCGGGCGCCCTCCTTCGCCATCGTGAACAGAATGACCAGTGTCGGAACGATGTAGGCGTCCTTCTGCACGAAGAGCTTTGCAGTCTCCTCGTTCAGCAGGTTGCCATGCTCGATCGAGCGGACGCCGCATTCCAGCGCCCGGCTGATGGCGCGCGCGGTGTACGCATGCCCCATGCAGTAGATGTTCGCCGCTTCCGCTTCCTCGACCGCGGCCTTGATCTCCTCGACCGAGTACTGCGTGCTGTTGATCCGATCGGTCGGTGAAGCGATTCCTCCCGATACCATCAGCTTGATATGGGTGGCGCCTTTGCGCACCTCGTCGCGCACGGCGCGCCGGACCTCGGTCACGCCGTCGCATATCCGGCCGAGGCTCGGACAGCACAGGCACTGGTCGAAATTCTCACCGGGACCGCGCATATCGCCGTGGCCGCCGGTCTGCGACAGCGCCTTGCCGCAAAACAGGATGCGCGGACCTTCGACGTAGCCCTGCTCGACCGCCGCCGCGATGCCCCAGTCCGCCCCGCCTGCATCGCGCACGGTCGTGAATCCGCGGTAGAGCATGCCCTTCAGCACGCCGATCATGCGGCTCGCGGCGTAGAACGGCGACCAGCCCTGCAGCTCGACGAAGCTGTTGGTCCCGCTGACGATGTGAACGTGCGCGTCGCACAGGCCCGGCATCAGTACGCGGCCGTCGATGTCGACGACCGTCGCGTCGGTGGCTTTCAGCCGGGTTTCCGAAACGCGCTTGATGCGGCCGTCGACGACCAGGACGTCATGCTCCGCCAGCACTGCGCCGCCGACGACGTCCAGGACGCGCGCATTGCGGAACAGAATCGAACTCATGTTTGATCCTTTATGCCCACCCAGCCCACAAGGCATCGACAGCCGAGCACGCCCGCCCGGACGGCCGCCATCGAGCGAGCCCCCCGGGCGTGACGATGCAGAGCCTCAGAGCGAGAACAACGGGTCCATCGGACGGGCAAGCCACTTCCTGTGCAGCTTGTCCAGCTCGCCGTTGACCTTGTTGAAGAAGATAAACGAATTGAGCCACTGCAGCATGTTCGACTCGCCCATCTTGACGGCCATGTGACCGGGGCTCGGGCGGATGACGAACTTGAGATCGAATTCCTTGTTGGGATTCTTCTTGGCGAGCTCGACGGCGACAAAGCTGCTGCAGGCGAACAGTTGCGACTGCCCCGAAAGGTAGGCTGCCGCCGCGGCCGCGTCATTCTCCATGCGCATGATGTCGGCCTGTGGATTCATCTCGGTCAATGCGGTTTCCTCGGTGTTGCCCTTGGCGGCGCTTACCTTGTAGTTTTTCAGCTCGGCCGCCGAGTGAACCTGGAGATTCTTCGGGCCGAACACCGCAAGGGAAGTGCTGGCGTAAGGCGCGCTGAACCACACCTGCTTTGCACGCTGCGGCGTGAGACCCATAAGCGACACGGTGATGTCGACCTTGTCGGTCAAGAGGTACGGGATGCGATTCGCGCCGGTCAGCGGAACCAGCTCGACCTTGACGCCCAGCGCGGTTCCCACCATGTGCGCGAGATCGATATCGAAGCCTTCCGGCTCCCGATTGACGTTCTGGAATCCGAACGGCGGCAGATCGGCTGGTATCCCTATGCGAATCACTCCTTTGGAGAGAACGTCCGCAAATTTGTCGGCGTAAGCGGGGCCGCACGAAAACAACACGGCCGCGCCGATCACAAAGAGTCTGATTAGGCGATGCAACATGATTCTCTCCTGGTGGTGGTGAAGTCTGCTTCAAATCGGCGAGCTCGAAGTTCCGAGCCGCTGCCCAATGCGCGCCTGCAGACGGTGCCGGCGCCTCGCATCAGTTAAGGACCGAGCCGAGAAAGTTCTTCAGCTCGTCCGTTTTCGGCGACTGGAAGAACTCGGCAGCCGGGCCCTGCTCCCAGATCCGTGCCCTGGTGCATGAAAACGCACGCGGTTCGCTACCCGACGCGCGAAGTTCATCTCGTGCGTCACCAGCAACATCGTCATGCCTTCGCGCGCCATGTTCTCGAGGACGCGCAGCACTTCGCCGACAAGCTCCGGATCGAGCGCGGAGGTGATCTCGTCGAACAGCATGATGGTCGGAGCATGGCGAGCGAGCGGGCGATCGCGACCCGCTGCTGCTGCCCGCCAGACAGCTGGTCGGCATAGGCGTGGAGCTTCTCCTCCAGTCCGACGCGCCGCAGCGCCTCGCGCGCCAGCACGGCCGCCTTCGGCCGGTCGAGTCCCTTGACGATCGTTGGCCCGAGCGTGATGTTGCGCTCGACCGTCAGGTGCGGGAACAGGTTGAAGCTCTGGAAGACGAAGCCGACGCGCAGTGCGCAGCTTCCTCAGGTCGCGCCTTTGGATCGTGCACGGCGACGCCGTCGACGAGCACCTCGCCAGACTGCATCGGCTCCAGGCCGTTGATGCATCGGAGCAGCGTGCTCTTGCCCGAGCCCGAGCGGCCGATGATGGCGATGATCTCGCCCTTCTCGACCGACAGGTCGAACGTTCTTGAGCACGACGTGATCGCCGAACCGCTTGACGACCGACCGCAGTTCAACGAGCGCCATGCAGCCTCCGCTCGAGGAAGCGACTGTAGATCGTCAGCGGGTAAGCAGAGAGCGAAGTACAGCGCGCCGACCATCAGGTAGACGGGCAACGGCGCGAGCGTGGCGGCCGCCGTCATCTGGCCCTCGCGGGTCAGCTCGACGAATCCGATCACCGAGGCCAGTGACGTGTTCTTGATCAGTTGCACGATGAAGCCCACCGTCGGCGGCGTCGCGATGCGGACGGCCTGCGGCATGATCACGTGCCGCAATTGCTCGAGGTACGACAGTCCGATCGACGCGGAGGCCTCCCACTGCGTCTTGGGAATCGAGATGCAGCGCGCCGCGCCAGATCTCGCCGAGAAAGCCGGCCGAATACACCGAGAACGCGACAGTCGCGGCGAGCCATCCCGGCACGTCGATGCCGAATATCGGGAAGCCGAAGAAGAACAGAAATAGCCACGCGAGCAGCGGAATACCCTGCACGAGCCCGACATAGCCGCGCGCCGCCAGGCGGGCGGCCGTGTTGCCGGAGCTTCCGCACGCAGCGACGACCAGTCCGAGCGATGTTCCGCCGGCCAGCGCGAGCAGCGTGATCGCCACCGTCCAGCGCAGGGCCAGTATCAGGTAGAGCGGATCGACCCAGCTCAGGTCGCGGATCATCGGCGGCGCACCAGCAGTCGGTAACAGAGCGCGAACACGACGCGCAGCAGCAGCGCCAAAGCGAGATAGGCGACCGCGATCACCATGTACACCTCGAAGTCGCGGTAGGTCCTCGACTGGATGATCGACCCGGCATAGAAGAGCTCGGGCGCCGCGATCTGCGAAGCGACGCTGGTCGCCAGCATCAGCAGAATGAACTGGCTGGTCAGCGAGGGGTAGACGTTCTTCAGCGCCGGAACGAGGATGATGTGGCGGAACACCTGTCGACCGGTGAGTCCCAGCGCGACGGCCGCCTCGACCTGCGACTTCGGAATGCTCTCGATCCCGGCGCGGATGATTTCTGACGCGTATGCGCCCGAGGTTGATCGCCAGTCCGATCGTCGCGACCGGTATGACGTCGAGCTTGATGCCGATGCTCGGCAGCCCGAAGAACACGACGAAGAGCTGCACCAGCAGCGGGGTATTCCGGATCATTTCGACGTAGGCATGCGCGGCCGCGCGCGCCCAGCGCGGTCCGTACACCGCCGCTGCCGCAACCGCGAGCCCGATGACAAAGCCGGCGATGATCGTCGTTGCGGTCAGCTGCAGGGTCAGCGCCAGGCCGCTCAGCAGCGCATCCTGGGCGGCGAAGACGTCCCGGAAGTGAAACGAGTAACCCATTCATGTTGCCATCGACGAACAGCATCGCGCCGCTGCCTTCGCCAGGGCCCGGGCCAACGATGGAATCACGCGCATGGCGTCGGAACGGTCGAGCTGCTACGCCGCCTTGTCGGCGTCGGCTGCGAGCGTGGCGACAGCCGCCTCGATGACCGAAGAAACCCGCCGCCGCTCCTCGCCCTCGAGTGGCAACCGCGGCGCCCGGACCCATTCCGGCGCGCCGTAGACGATGTGCTCGGCCAGCTTGATGTACTGGACCAGCTTGACGTGCGTGTCCAGATGAAAGGCCGGCGTCAGGATGCGATACAGAGCGCGAGCCTCGGCGAAGCGCCCGGCCGCGCACAGCTTGTACAGGTGGACACATTCTTGCGGCCACGCGTTGGTCATGCCCGATACCCAGCCGGTCGCGCCAAGCGCCATGCTTTCGAGAATGAGATCGTCGACGCCGCAAAAGACGCCGAACCGATTGCCGAGCTCGTTGTAGATGTCGGTTACCCGGCGGATATCGCCCGATTCCTCCTTGACGTACTGGATCGTCGGCGTGTCGGCGAGCTCGCGCAGCACCGCCGGCGTCACGTCGACCTTGTACGCGATCGGATTGTTGTAAATCATGATCGGCAGGTCGCTTGCCGCGGCGATGTCCTTGTACCACTGCGCGGTTTCTCGCGGGTCCGTCAGATAGACGAGGCTGGGAAATACCATCAGCCCTTCGGCACCGTACCCCTCGAACAGCTTCGCCGAGCGCGCGGCATTGGCGGACGAGACTTCGGCCAGGCCGGACAGCAGCGGAACGCGGCCGGCGACGACTTCCCGGCCAGCGCGGATCACCGCTTCCTTTTCGTCAGGGGCCAGCGAAGCGTTCTCGCCGAGCATCGGCAGGACGATCACGCCCGAGACGCCGCTTTCGACCAGCCGGTTGATGCTCGCCTGCGTGGCGGGCAAGTCGACCGAGCCATCCCGCCGCATCTTGGTCGTGGCCGCCGGAAACACGCCAGTCCATCGCTTCATTTCGATTGCTCCCGTTCGGATTTTTTCACCGCCGAAGTTGAACGACAATCCTATTGTCTATTGCATCCAATCATAGGATCGAGGAAATCGGGGCGGGTGTCAACCGTCGCGAAAGGGGCATGCCGAATGCCGGCGCAGACCTCGAGGGCGCCCCGGGGCGCAATAAAAAACGGGGGCCGCGCCCCCGTTTGTCCAGACGATGGATGTGCTTACTTCTTTGCCTTGTCCGGCGCTGGGGGAGGGCTCGGCGGCGGAGTCGCGCCCATCTGCGGCGTCACCGTCTTGCCCTTGGCCCTCTGGTCGGCGATGTATTTGGCTGCGGCGCGATCCTGCGCCTTGGCGAGATCGGCCGCGTTCTTTTTGGCGACTTCCGCGTCCTTTTCCTTTTTTGCCGCCGCTGCGGTCTTTTGCTCGTCGGTCAGCGGCGGCAGCTTGGCCACTGCCAGGCCGAAGCTCGCGACCACGACGCCGGCGGCGATCAAAGCGCGCAATGTCGTCCTCATCCCTGTCTCTCCTCGCTAATCGTTCTATGACTGGCTGTGGCGCGCTCCATGCTCGCTGCGGCCTCTCTGGCCTCAGTTGCCTTCAAGCCACCCTGGGACGCACGGTCGGGCCTGCCGTCGGTGCCCCGGGATGTGCGTTGCCCGACTTCACTTGGTTGTACCAGTACTCGTGGTGCTCGCGCGCCCATTCCTCGTCGACGTAGCCGGTCCGCATCGCGTGGTACGCGCCGGCCATGCCGAGCGTACCCATGTAGATGTGGCCGAGGCTGCCGAGCATGAAAAGGATGGCGCCGGTCGAATGCAGCACGTGCGAGATCTGCATCGTCTGGCGGGTCTGGTTGAAATTCGGAAAGTCGAGAATGAATCCGGTGCTGCTGACCAGGATGCCGAGCACGATCGCCCCGCCCCAGAACCAGATTTTCTCGCCGGCGTTGAACCTGTACGAGGGCGTGTCCTGTCCAGAGAACAACCCGCCGAAGCGCTTGATCCAGAGCCAATCGCCCGGCTGCGGGAAATTGTCGCGAACGAAGTTGGCGAACAGGAAAATGATGCAGACGGCAAACAGCGGGCCGACAAAGTTGTGCAGATTCTTGCCCAGTATCGCGAGCCACGAGAACAGCGTATAGCCGAAGATCGGCAGCAGCACGGTCTTGCCGAACAGCATGATCAGGCCAGTGATCGCCAGCGTCGAAAAAGTGATCGCCGTCGACCAGTGGATCACGCGGTCGAGCCAGGTGAAACGCAGGATCTTCCGCCCGGTCGGCGGTTGACGCAGCTGCATCGTCCCCTTGAGCATGTAGAACGTGACGATCGCCAGGAAGATCAGCACCAGCGCCCAGCCGCCGTAGACGGAAATGTCGCTGTTGCGCAGGCTCCGCCAGGTCTGGCCGCCGGACTGGATCAGGACGTTGGTTTCGCGGCCGCGGACCGTTGTCACCGCGGGGCCGCCGGAGCGAACCTCGCGCCACACCGGCGCGCTGTTCAAGGGTTGCTCGACCTGGCGTTGTACCTGCGGCGCCGATCCCGTGTTTTCCGGCGTCGGCGCCGGCGTCGGAATCTGCTGAGCGAGCACGCTGCCGGCGAGGGCCGCGCAGAATGCAAACAACACCGCGCCGACAGTGCGCGCTCCGAAAGCCTGCCGCATGGCGACTCCTATTTGGTCCGCTGGTACTCGTTCTGTGCTTGCGCGCGCGTCGCGAGCGCACGTTCCCAGGCCGCCTTGTCCCCGCTGTACGGGGCGTTCTGATAAGCAGGCGTGTCGGGCTTGCCGGCGTATTTGCCCTGCTTGTAATTGACGACCTGCGGCCGTTCGCCGCACGCGGCGAGCGCAAACGTCACCGCCAGCGCGACGCCGACTACCGCGAGGCGGCTCATGACTTGGGCGCCGGCGCGGCCGGCTGCGGTTGTTGCGCCGGCGGCTGCTGCGCCGCAGTCTTGTCGCCCGCGCCATACGCGGCGTCCCAGCCCCACGGCGGTCCGCCGAGCGTGCCGCGCGCGGCGCGGATGGTGACACGATCGCGGTAGATGTTCGACAGCACATCGGCGTCGCCGGCGATCAGCGCCTTGGTCGAGCACATTTCGGCGCATGCCGGCAGCTTGCCTTCCGACAGGCGGTTGCGACCGTACTTGGCGAACTCCTCCGCCGAGCCGTCGGGCTCGGGGCCCCCGGCGCAGAAGGTGCACTTGTCCATCTTGCCACGCACGCCGAATGCGCCGGTCTGCGGGAACTGCGGCGCGCCGAACGGGCAGGCGTAGAAGCAGTAGCCGCAGCCGATGCACAGGTCCTTGTCATGCAACACGACGCCTTCGGTCGTCTTGTAGAAGCAATCGACCGGGCAGACGGCCATGCAGGGCGCGTCCGAGCAGTGCATGCAGGCCACCGACATCGAGCGCTCACCGGGCACGCCGTCGTTGATCGTCACGACACGGCGGCGGTTGACCCCCCACGGTACGTCGTGCTCCTGCTTGCACGCGGTCACGCAGCCGTTGCATTCGATGCAGCGTTCGGCATCGCAGAGAAATTTCATCCGGGCCATAGTCTGGTTCCTCTCGCTTGCAGGTCTTCCTCGCCGATGGTCAAACCTTGGCGACCTGGCAGAGCGTCGTCTTGGATTCCTGCATCATCGTCACCGAATCGTAGCCGTAGGTCGTCGCGGTGTTGACCGCCTCGCCGCGCACGATCGGGGCCGAGCCCTCGGGGTAGAACTCCAGCATGTCCTTGCCCATCCACCAGCCGGAAAAATGGAACGGGATGAACGTCGTGCCCGCGCCGACTCTTTCGGTTACCTGCGCCTTGACCTTGAGCTGCGCACCGGTAGGCGTCTTCACCCACACGTACTCGCCGTCCTTGACGCCGCGGTCGTTGGCATCCTTAGGATTGATCTCGACGAAGTTTTCCTGCTGCAGCTCGGCGAGCCAGGCGTTCGACCGGGTTTCCTCGCCGCCGCCTTCGTATTCGACCAGCCGGCCGGAGGTCAGCACCAGCGGATAGTTCTTGGCGACTTCCTTCTTGACGTTGTCCTGCTGCACCGACTTGTACAGCGTAGGCAGACGCCAGAACGCCTTCTTGTCGTCGTGGGTCGGATACTTCTCGACCAGGTCGGGACGAGGCGAGTACAGCGGCTCGCGATGCTGCGGAATGCCGTCGGGGAAATTCCACACGACCGCGCGCGCCTTGGCGTTGCCCCAGAAGTGGGTGCCATGCTTCATCGTCACGCGCTGGATGCCGCCCGAAAGATCGGTCTTCCAGTTCTTGCCTTCGGCCGCCTTCTTTTCGGCGTCGGTCAAGTCGTCCCACCAGCCGAGCTTCTTCATCAGCACGTGGTCGAACTCCGGGTAGCCGGTGGTGAGCTCGGAACCCTTCGGATACGAGCCGTCCTCGGCGAGCAGGCTGACGCCGTCGCGCTCGACGCCGAAGTTAGCGCGGAAGCAGCCGCCGCCGTCCATCATCGCGCGCGACTCGTCGTAGAGATTCGGCGAACCCGGATGCTTGATCTCGGGCGTGCCGTAGCAAGGCCAGGGCAGGCCGTAGTAGTCGCCGTCGCACGGCCCGCCCTTGGCGCGCAGCGTTTTTACGTCGAACGTTGCCTGGTTCTTCATGTGCAGCTTCAGCCGCTCGGGCGACTGGCCGGTGTAGCCGATCGTCCACATGCCGCGGTTGATCTCGCGCAGCATCGACTCGGGCTCTGGCTCGTCCCAGCCGTCCTTGTCCTTGATGACCTTGATCTTGGTGGTGCCGTCGGCCTGCTTGCCGACGAACTGATCGGCGTAGCCGAACTTCTTGGCGAACGCCATCATGATCGTGTGGTCGGGCTTGGACTCGAACATCGGCTCGATCACCTTTTCGCGCCATTGCAGCGAACGATTCGACGCGGTGACCGAGCCGGAGGTCTCGAACTGCGTGGCCGCCGGCAGCAGATACACACCGTCCTTGCGCACCATCGCTGCCATCGCCGCCGTCGCCGACGGGTACGGGTCGATGACCACCAGCGCATCGAGCTTTTTCATCGCCTCGACCATTTCCTTGCCGCGCGTCTGGCTGTTCGGCGCATGGCCCCAGAAGACGATCGCACGCAGGTTGTTGTCCTGGTCGATCAGCTCGTTCTTTTCCAGAACGCCGTCGATCCAGCGCGACACGGTCATGCCGGGCTTTTCCATCATCGCCTGCGATGCGAACTGCTTCTTGATCCATTCGTAGTCGACGCCCCACACCGCCGCGAAGTGCTTCCACGATCCGGTCGCGAGACCGTAGTAGCCGGGCAGCGAGTCGGGGTTCGGACCGACGTCGGTCGCACCCTGCACGTTGTCGTGGCCGCGGAAAATGTTCGTCCCGCCGCCCGAGACGCCGACGTTGCCGAGCGCGAGCTGGAGAATGCACGAGGCGCGCACGATTGCGTTGCCGATCGTGTGCTGGGTCTGTCCCATGCACCAGACCACTGTCGACGGCCGGTTCTTGGCCATCATCTCGGCGACCTGGTAGACCTGCGCCTCGGGAATGCCGGTGACTTCCTCGACTTTGTCCGGCGTCCACTTGGTCATCACCTCGTCGCGGACCTTGTCCATGCCATAGACGCGATCGTGTATGTACTGTTTCGCTTCCCAGCCGTTCTTGAAAATGTGGTGCAGCATGCCGAACAGGAACGCGATGTCTGTGCCGGAGCGGATCCGCACATAGACGTCGGCCTTGGCGGCAGTGCGCGTGAAACGCGGGTCGACCACGATCATCCGCGCCCCGGTTTCCTTCGCATGCAGCATGTGCAGCATCGACACCGGATGCGCTTCGGCCGCGTTCGAGCCGATGTAAAGCGCGCACTTGGTGTTCTGCATGTCGTTGTACGAGTTGGTCATCGCGCCGTAGCCCCAGGTGTTGGCTACGCCGGCAACCGTCGTCGAATGGCAGATCCGAGCCTGGTGATCCATGTTGTTCGTGCCGAAGAACGACACGAACTTGCGCAACATGTACGACTGCTCGTTATTGTGCTTGGACGAGCCGACCCAGAACACCGCGTCGGGTCCCGACTCCTTGCGGATCGCGAGCAGCTTGTCGCCGACCTCGTTGATCGCCTGCTCCCAGGAGAGCTTCTGCCACTTGCCGTCGACCAGCTTCATCGGCGTCTTCAGCCGATGCGAGCCCGCGACGACGCCGTGGTCGCGCACCGACGCGCCCTTGGCGCAATGCGCGCCCAGGTTCAGCGGCGAATCGAATACCGGCTCCTGCCGCGTCCAGACGCCGTTCTCGACGGTCGCGTCGACCGAGCAGCCGACCGAGCAGTGCGTGCATACCGTGCGCTTGACCTCTACCTTCTTCGCATAGCTGTCGGCAGCGGCATCGGCCTTGCCGATCAGGTTGAAGGGAATCTGGCTGGCGAACGCTCCGGCCCCCGCGACGAGACCCGAACGCTTCAAAAACGCCCGCCTGTCCATCGTCGGGAGTCGAGCCCCCGCGATGCGGCGGAAACGTGGACGAGCTGCGCTGGCGGCGTCGGAAGCACCATCGTGTGTTTTGGTCAGCAGCATGATCCGTCCTCCTCCTACTAGACCTTCATCGTCCGGTAATAGCGCCGGACGTGTTCCGTTACCGCATAGCCCTTGCCATCGGTGGTCGTGACGGCGGGCTCGGCGTCGATTGCGGCGCCGGTCATCGAGCGCGCGGCGACGGCCGCGGCGCCGACACCGCCGACGCCCAGCGTCAGCAGGAATCCACGCCGCTTGAGATTGGTACCGGGGACGGAGGGAGCTACGGGCGCGGCTGAGTTGGGACGATCGCTACGCTGCGTTTTCCGCATGGCTGCCTCCGCAAGAAAGACTCGTGACGTGGCTGGGGCGCAATGACTAACCTATGGCAAACGAGTCACGTTCGATCGCCATGAACGCTTTGGTCAATTGTGCAACGCGTTTGTAGTAGTTGGCAATAGCGCGCCCGTATATTGCATCGCAACATGCTACGACCCACGGGTCGATATGCGCGGCGAAAAACTCGCGTTGCGCATCGAATGTGAACGAGCCCGGCGCACCGGCGCCGGTGATCAGCACGCGCATGGTCGCGAAGACCGCGGCCAAGTGATCCTCGTACAGTACATTGCCCGGCTGGCGCGACAATCCCAGCCCGGCGAGCGCGGCGCGCACCTCGACGAGCGGCTGTTTGCCGGGCGTCTTTTCGTATGCCGACGCATAGGGGCTGACCTCGCTGGCGCCGACGCCGACGAAGAGATCGATGTACTCGGCGGCCGCCGCTTCGACGTCCATCACTGCGCTGGCCGCGATCAGCATCCGCCAAGCCTCCGCCAGGGTTTCGCCTTCGACATTGCCTTCGTCGACCGTCAACTCGTCGGCCTGGGCGATCGACTCGAGCAGCGCGGCATCGGGCTCGGCGGCGTACAGCCTCGCCAGCAGCGCGTAGAAATCGGCGCGCGCCTGGTCTTCCGGATCGATGCCTGGAGCAAACACCACGGGAACAGGTTCCATTCCCGGCCCTTTCACCGCCGCAGCGGAAGCCGAATCGTCATCGCGACGACGGACCCGGCGTGCCGCTCCCGGCCGGAGCCGGGACGTTCAATTCCTTCTGCATCATGTCGATCACGCGACAATCGGCGCACATCTTGAGCCGATCGAGCGAGCCCGGCGCGGCGAACATCGAGTGCCCGGCGAGCTTGGCCAGCATGTTGCCTATCATCTTGTCGGTGCCGAGCGCCTTGCCGCAGCGGATGCATTTGAAGATCGAGGCCTCGTTCAGCACCCGTGGCTGCTTCGCTTCGGGGACCAGCGACAAGCGCGGCGTCAACGCGATCGCGTCCTCGGGACAGGTCGCCTCGCACAGCCCGCATTGCACACATTTGGACTCGATGAAGCGAAGCTGAGGCACTTCCGAGGCCGGATGATCGAGGATCGCGCCTTCCGGGCAGGCGCCGACGCAGGCCAGGCATAGCGTGCAGGCATCGCGATTGATGGCGATCGTGCCGAATGGCGCCCCGGCGGCGAGCGCAATCACCGTTTGCGGCGTCGGCGCATGCGCCTGCAGATGCTCGATCGCCAGCGCGGCGGTCGTGCGCTTGTCCGCCGACCAATGGAACGTCGCCGGCGCGCGGACCGGCAGCGCCGGCTGCAGCGCCCAGACGGCCGCCTCGAGCGCGGCGGCGTCGGCGGCGCGCAGCAGATGCAGGTGCCGGCCCTGGTAGCCGAGCGCCTGCGCGATCGTATCGGCGTAGCCCATCTGCCGCTCGATCGCTTCCGGATATTGCGGCGCTTCGGCGCCGGTCGCGAGCACGGCGACGTCGCTCGCGCCGTACGCGAGCGCGCCCAGCCAGACGTCGATGCCTGCGGCCGCCATGTGATGCAGCTCGACCGGGATCACCCGCGCCGGCAAACCTTTGCCGCGCCGGCCGAGGCGATGGATCACCTCCGCGCCGGCCGCATCGTGGAACAGCAGGCAGGCGTCGCGCCCGCCGGCCCTGGCATAGGTTGCGAGCAGCGTGCGCACCCGCGACCCGAGGTCGGGCACGGCCGGATAGGCATAACCCAGAGCGCCGGACGGACACACGGTCGTGCAGGCGCCGCAACCCATGCAAAGGTGCGGCTCGACCGCGATGTGGTCGCCGTCGGGGCGGATCGCG
Organism: uncultured beta proteobacterium; assembly: GCA_963828595.1. Taxonomy (GTDB): domain Bacteria; phylum Pseudomonadota; class Gammaproteobacteria; order Burkholderiales; family Casimicrobiaceae; genus PALSA-1003. Next base: position 543,275 of record CAWHEN010000006.1, on the reverse strand, counting down.
GCCGTCGAGCAAATGTCGATGCATAGATTGCATCCGGGCTGCTGCGAGCGGCTGTGCGCGCAGATCGATGCCTTGTACGTGAAATACTTCGGCTTTTCGAACTCGCCGACCGCGCCCAGCACGTCGACGATCACCATCGCCTGCGCGGCCGCGTCGTCGCCCGTATGCCAGTAGCCCTGCGGCGGCTGGTGCATCGCGAACGCAGGCTGGCGCTGCAGATCGAGCACGAGATCGAACGACTCCTCGCGCGCCGTTTGCGCGGCAGTGCGGTCGAAGTCGATTGCGCCGATGGCGCCGCAGGCGATCACGCACTGGCGATGGTCGCGGCAGCGGTCGAGGTCGATCTGGTAACTGGCGTCGATCGCCTGCTCGGGACACGCACGCAGGCACGCATTGCAGCGTGTGCAAAGATCGAGATCGATCGGATTTTCCTGAATCCACTGCGCGCTGAACTGGCCCAGCCACCCGGCAAGCCCGGTGAGCTTGCCCGAGCAGATCGGGTAGTCACGCTCCGGCGGCAGCTCGTTGCCGATCGCCCGGCCCGTGATCAGCACGGTGACGTCGAGCCGGTCCTTCAGCGCCTCGGCCCAGTACAAGGCCGCGCCCGCCGGGCCGACGATCAACAGCCGCCCTTCCGATTTGAATGCGACGCGCGGGATCGGCTGAGGCTCGGGCAGCGCCGCCATCGCCAGCAAGGCCGCGATCTTGGGCGTCGCGGCGCGCGCTTCGGCCGACCAGCCCGCGTTCTCGCGGATGTTGACGAAGCGGATCGTCTGCGTCTTGCCCGAATCCTCGGCGACGTCGCCGAATAGACGCGCTTCCTGCGTGCAGGCGACCAGCAAGTCGCCTTCGGCGTGGTCGGCAAAGCGGGCGAGCTCCTTCTGGCAGAGCTCGGTGTGCAAGGGCAGCGGCCCGGCGAGGTCGAGCGCACGCTCGAGCGCCGCGGCGTCGAGCGGCATCGTGCCGTTGCAGCTGCAGAGGTGCAGGGTTTTGTCGGCGGCGCTCATCGCTTTCTTGCCGCCCCGCGGTTCCGCCTGCGGGGCCGCGTCCGGCTTGGCAGACTCGTCGACTGCGCCCGGCAGCGATGCCGGGTTCGCGTCGCCGGTACCGTCGAGTATCGCGATCGCCGCTGCCGCGCCGGGCGACTGCTCCGGCTTAGCCTGCTCGATGGGCTCGACGACGTCGACGATATGCCCTTCAGCATTAACTTCGGTCGCCGGCGGATTGAAGATGTGCCGCGTGTGGAGCAACTGCTTCATCATTTCCGGCGAGATCGGATCGGGACTCGTGTAATCGTCGATATAGACGTCCAGCCCGTCCATGATGTTGAAGCGCGGATCGCGAAACATCTGCTTCAGCGCCGCGCGCTTGGTCGCTTCGGCGACGCCGGGCTTGAAAAACGCCGCGAACTCCGAATCGATGGTCAGCGACTCGATCGGGGGAAGCGGCGCGTTGGTGTTCTGCGGCACGGGCCCGGCGGCTTGCGCGGGCTGCTGCGGCGGCGCTGCCGTGGCGACCGGCTCGGGCGGAGCGTCGCGCGGCGTCTCGGCCCGCGCCGCCTCGAGCTTGCGCCGCGACCAGCGCTTAAGCCACAGGCGCTCCGGCTGCTGCGCGACGTTGTCCGGTTTGTCGTTCATCGCTTCAGGCCTTGGTCGGCGCGTCGGAGACCTTGCGCTCGCTTGCGTCGCGATGCTGGTCGTCGCGCTCGTAGAGCTCGTTGCGACGTACCTTGCGCTTGGGCTCGGGCTTGTAGTTCGCCGCGACGAATGGCTGCACCCACGCCAGCAATTCGGGAAACAGCGGCACCGCGTCGACCATCTCGCCGCCATCCATCAGGCGCGCCGCCTCGTTGTAGCTGACGGTGACGAGCTCGGGCCTGGCCGACAATCCGTCGGCCGCGATGCGCTCGGGCTCGAGCATGCGCCACATCACGAAGATCTTGGGCTCCGGCGCGGTGATGTTCAGAAAATAACCTTCGCTTTCGGAGGCGTGCAGCTCGACGCCGAATCCGGTGAAGCGCCAGCGCGTGCCGGTCGCATCGTCGGACAGCTTGACCGCCACGGGAAGCGGACTATCGTCGCGCTCGACGGTGCCGATCTGCCATTTTTCGCTCGCCCAGCGGTTGGCAAGCGGAATTCTTTCGATGACGACGGCGACGGGAAACCGCAACGCTGGCATGGCCTTTTTCCGGATCGCGGCACGATTCGCGCGAGCAGCAATCATACGCCTGTGTGCATCGGTGCGCGCTGTCTGCTACCATCGTCGATCGCAGCGCCGCCTCGCTGCAAACTTTCGCGAACTTCTGTTTTCATGGCCAGAATCATTCCCCTCACCGACGCCCGCTCGCTCAGCGATACGCTCGCCGCCGCGCGCAACGCGCCCGCGGTCACGCCGGCCGGCATGCTCGCCGACACGCGCGGCCGGATGTTGCGCGACTTGCGCATTTCGGTGACCGACCGCTGCAATTTTCGCTGCGTCTACTGCATGCCGAAGGACGTCTACGGCCACGATTATCCGTTCCTGCCGCATGCGGAGCTGCTGACGTTCGAGGAGATCGCGCGGCTCGCCCGCATCTTCAAGGCGCATGGCATCGAGAAAATCCGCCTGACCGGCGGCGAGCCGCTGCTGCGCAGGCACCTGGAGCGTCTGGTGGCGATGCTGGCCGACATCGGCGGCCTCGATCTGACCTTGACGACCAACGGCGCACTGCTGGCCAAAAAGGCGCGTGACCTCAAGGCAGCGGGCCTCAATCGGGTCACCGTGAGCCTGGACGCTCTGGACGATGCAGTGTTCCGCGCGATGAACGACGTCGATTTTCCGGTCGCACGCGTGCTCGAAGGCATCGACGCCGCGGCCGCCGCGGGGCTCTCGCCGGTCAAGATCAACATGGTCGTCAAGCGCGGCACCAACGAGCATCAGATCCTGCCGATGGCGCGACATTTCCGCGGCAGCGGGCACATCCTGCGCTTCATCGAATACATGGACGTCGGGCACACCAACGGCTGGCGGATGGACGACGTCGTGCCGTCGGCCGAGGTGATCGGCATCATCGGCCGCGAGATTCCGCTGGAGCCGATCGACGCGAACTATCCGGGCGAAGTCGCGGCGCGCTGGCGCTATCGCGACGGCACCGGCGAAATCGGCATTATCTCCTCGGTGACGCAGGCATTCTGCAACGACTGCACGCGTGCACGGCTCGCCACCGACGGAAAGCTCTATACCTGCCTGTTCGCCATCACCGGCGTCGACCTGCGCGCGCTCGTGCGCGGCGGCGCGACCGACGACGAGATCGGCAACCATGTGGCCGCGATCTGGTCGCGGCGCGCCGACCGCTATTCGGAAATCCGTTCGGAAAACACGCGCGCCCTGCCGAAGATCGAGATGAGCTACATCGGCGGTTGAGCAAACTTAGGACGCCGAAGTAGACGAGGCGTCGGTCGAAACGGCAGCACCATGCACATCAAAGCGCTGATCGAATTCCTGCAAGGGCTCGAGCAGAACAACAATCGGCCGTGGTTCATCTGGAACAAGCCGGCATACGACGTGCTGCGCGAGGAGTTCCAGGCGCTGGTCGGCGACGTCGCCGGGCGCGTGGCGAAATTCGACCGCGCGCTGGGGCCGGTCGATCCGAAAAAGGCGATGTTCCGGATCTACCGCGACACGCGTTTTTCCAAGGATCGCACGCCGTACAAGACGCACTTCAGCGCGGCGCTGAACGACCGCGCCAAGCGAGGCCTCGCGCCCGGCTATTACTTCCACATCGATCACCGGGGGATCCTGCTGGCCGGCGGCGGCATCTATCGGCCCGAGCCGGCGCTGCTCAAGCGTATCCGTCGCCATATCGCGGCCAAGCCCGCGAGCCTCACGCGGCTGCTGCACGACCCGCGCTTCGCCAGGACCTACGGCGGCCTTTCGGACGAAGACGCGCTCAAGCGCCCGCCGAAGGGGTTCGCGGCCGATATCCGTCACATCGAGGCGATCAAATTGAGGCACTATTTCGGCATGATCGAAGTCGACCTCAAAAGACGCCCGCCGATGGACCTCGCCGCCGACTTGAGCGGCTACTTTCGCGATCTCCTGCCGCTGATGACGTGGCTGCGCACCGCCGTCAAGCCGGAGTCTCGGTGAACGCGCCGAACGAGCCCTACCGGCCGCTGCTGTCCGACGCGGCGCGGCCATCGACGTTCAACGTTCCGGCCGTCGACGAAAACGGCGCGACGCGCGATACGCCGATCGCCGGCGAGCATCCGCTGACGCTCTACGTCGACAAGCGCGAGATCCTGACCCTGATGACCCTCGGCGCGGCGCCCGAGGCGCTGGCGATCGGCTACCTGCGCAACCAGCGCCTGCTCGACCGCATCGAGGACATCGTATCGGTGCAGGTCGACTGGGACGTCAACGCGGTGGTCATCAACACGCGCAGCGGCTTGAAGGATCTCGAGGCCAAGCTCGGCAAGCGCACGACGACCAGCGGCTGCGGCCAGGGCACGGTGTTCGGCGATCTGATGGACGAGATCGACTCGGTCCGGCTGCCTGCCGACGCGATGCTCACGCGCGCCACGCTGTACGCGCTGCTCGACCGCGTGCGCGTGCACGAGACGATCTACAAGCAGGCCGGCGCCGTGCACGGCTGCGCGCTCGCGACCAACATCGAGCCAGGCGCGAGCGAGATCCTGTATTTCGTCGAAGACGTCGGCCGGCACAACGCCGTCGACGCGATCGCCGGACGGATGTGGCTGGACCGCGTCGACGGCGGCGACAAGATTTTCTACACGACCGGCCGGCTGACCTCCGAGATGGTGATCAAGGCCGCGCAGATGGGCATCCCGTTCCTGGTCTCGCGCTCGGGCCTGACGCAGATGGGCTACGAGATCGCGCAGAAAGTCGGCATCACGATGATCGGCCGCGCCACCAACAAGCATTTCCTGCTGTTCACCGGCGGCGAGCGGTTTCGCGCCGAAGCGTGATGCACGCCTTCGATCCGCCAGACCATCCGATGCCCGCGCGGTCGATCACCGGGCTGGTGCTGGCCGGCGGCCAGGGGCGGCGCATGGGCACCGTCGACAAAGGGCTGGTGCGGCTCGCCGGGCGGCCGATGGTCGCGCACGTGCTCGAGCGCCTGGCACCGCAGGTCGACGACATCCTGATCAATGCCAACCAGAACACCGCCGAATACGCGGCGTTCGGCCACCGGGTGATCGCCGACACGATCGGCGGCTTCGCCGGGCCGCTCGCCGGCCTGCAGGTCGGGCTCGCGCAACGCGACGCCACGCGCTGGTCGCGACCGTGCCCTGCGATTCGCCGTTCCTGCCCGCCGACCTGGTGGCGCGGCTCGCGGCCGCGCTCGAAGCCGAAGGATGCGCAACTCGCCGTCGCGCGCACCTTCGACCAGCCGCACCCGGTGTTCGCGCTGGTGCGCCGCGCGGTGCTGCCGCATCTGACCCATTTTCTCGAGGGCGGCGGGCGCAAGATCGACGCCTGGTATTCGGCGCTGCGCATCGTTGAGGTGCCGTTCGACGACGAGGCCGACGCCTTCCGCAACATCAACACCACCGACGAGCTCCGACAAGCCGATGCCTGACACGATGACCGCGACGACGAAGACGCTGCGCGATGCGTCTTGCGCCGACGACTACGATCCGAACTCGATGCCGGTAGCCAAGGCGCGCGAGCTAATCCGGACGTTCCTGACGCCGATGAACGCGATCGAGCGTGTGCATGTTCGAAGCGCGCTCGGCCGCGTGCTCGCCGCCGACGTGATTTCGCCGATCGCCGTGCCCGGTCACGACAATTCGGCGATGGACGGCTACGCGGTGCGCTTCGCTGATCTCAAGCCCGACGCCGAGACGGTGTTGAAGCGGGTCGGCGAGTCGTTCGCCGGCAAGCCGTGGGCGGGCACGATAGGCGCCAGGCGAATGCGTGCGCATATTCACCGGCGGCGTGATGCCGCAGGGCGCCGACACCGTGGTCATGCAGGAGCGCGCCAGCGAAGACGCAAAGCGGCGTGCGCGTCGCGCCGGGCGCGCTCGCCAAGGCTGGGCACCAACCGGCGTTTCGCCGGCGAAGATTTGAAGGCCGGCCAGCTCGTGTTTCGCGCCGGCCAGCGAGTCAACCCGGCGGAGCTCGGCATGATCGCATCGCTGGGCATAGGCGAGGTCGGCGTCTATCGCAAGCTTCGCGTCGCGTTCTTCTCGACCGGCGACGAATTGAAATCGATCGGGACGCCGCTCGCCGCCGGCGAAATCTACGACAGCAACCGCTACACGCTTGCACGGCATGCTGACGCGACTGGGCTGCGAAGTCATCGACATGGGCGTCGTCGAGGACGAGCCGGAGCAAGCTCGAGAGCGCTTTTTCCACTGCCGCGCAATCGGCCGACGTCGTCATCACCTCGGGCGGCGTATCGGTGGGCGAAGCCGACTACGTCAAGCAGCTTCTCGACAAGCTCGGCGAAGTGCTGTTCTGGAAAATCGCGATGAAGCCCGGGCGTCCGCTTGCTTACGGCAAGCTCGGCGGCGCGCATTTCTTCGGCCTGCCGGGCAATCCGGTGTCGGTGATGGTCACCTTCTACCAGTTCGTGCGCGATGCGCTGCGCATCCTTCAGGGCGAGCGCGACGTGACGCCGCTGCCGACCTTCCGTGTGCCGCTGTCGGCGCCAATCAAAAAGGCGCCGGGCCGCACCGAATTCCAGCGCGGCATCCTGTCACCCGACGGCGCCGGCGGCTGGACGGTGCGCACGACCGGCGACCAGGGCTCGGGAATACTCTCGTCGATGTCGCAGGCGAACTGCTTCATCATCCTCGGCACCGACACCGGCAACGTTGCGGCCGGCGAGCAGGTCGACGTGCAGCTTTTCGAGGGGATCATCTAGCAGCCAGGACGGCGTTGTCGTCGGAGCTGACGACGACGAGGACGCGATCTGGCGATGCGAAGGTATGATGGCGGCTTTGCGCGGCGCCATCCCGATCCAGTGCCCTCCTCCCTTGGCCATCTGTTGCAGCGTAATCTCGAGTGGGCGGCGAACCTGCGCGCGCGCCGTCCGGACTTTTTCCTCGGCGCCACCGAGCAGCAGACGCCGCACTACCTGTGGATCGGCTGCTCGGACAGCCGCGTCCCGGCGAACGAGATCGTCGATCTGCCGCCGGGCGAGATGTTCGTCCACCGCAACGTCGCCAACGTCGTCGTGCACACCGACCTCAACTGCCTGTCGGTGCTGCAGTTCGCCGTCGAGGTGCTGAAGGTGCCGCATGTGCTCGATCGTCGGGCATTACGGCTGCGGCGGCGTGCGCGCGGCCTACCAGGGCAAGCCTCTGGGCCTGATCGACAACTGGCTGCGCCACGTCCAGGACGTCGCGGCCAAGCACCGCGCCGCTGCTCGACGGCGATTGCCGAGACGACGGCGCCCGCGAGGACCGGCTGTGCGAGCTCAATGTCATCGAGCAGCTGACGCATGTGGCGCGGACCACGATCGTGCAGGACGCTTGGCGCCGCGGCCAGCCGCTAGCGCTGCACGGCTGGATCTATCGGCTGCACGACGGCGTGCTGCGGGACCTGGGGCTCGAGGTCGACGAGGCGGGGAAGTTCGACAAGGCTTACGAGACTGCGATCGCGGCGCTTACGCCACCGACCTGATGCGAGTGCGAACAGCCTTGGCCGCTATGTTGGGTGCAGGCCGGCTTAGCGCCCGCGCTCGAGCCAGCGCAGGCGCTGCTCGAGATCGACGATGTCGACCGCTTGCGCCAGAAACGCTTCGCGGCTCTTGAGCTCCTGATCGGCGAACCAGTTATCCAGGCGGTCGAGAAAGCTCCGGTGGGCGGACGCCGTGTGAGCGGTTACTGACTCATCCGTCGCGTCAGGGCGGCTCAAAACGCCGTGGGTCAGCGTGGCGAGGATTCCGACCAGGCTGCGATCTCTCGGTTCATATCCATTTGATTCCATTGCCTTACTCCTTCGTCCCTGATGAGAACTGTGGTCCAGCATCGAATTGTGCGCTGCACAATAACAGTGTGGGGTGGAAGCGGCAAATTCAAATGATAGATTCGGATGAGCGCGATAAGGCTGCGCTATCGATGATAAGTTCCTGATTAATAGCGATTTGCTGTAGATGGGGGCTTCGACCGGGACGTCGGTCCGGTCGTCGTGAACAGCCCGAGCCCCAGCCAGCCGGCCGGAACGTGCCGGCGCCGCCCGCCCTCAGCGTCGCGCCGTGGAGAGCACGCCCGGAACGTCCTGCACCAAGCCGAGCGCGTGCTTGAGCTGCTCGAGGCTCCTCACCTCGAGCGTGAAGGACATCTTGGCCTGCAGGTTGCGGGTCAGGGTCTTGACCGCGGTGACATTGATCTTCTCGCGCGAAAAGACTTCGCTGACGTCGCGCAGCAAGGCCTGCCGGTCCATTGCCTCGACGACCACGTCGACCGGAAAGACCTCATCGCGCGGCGTGCCCCACTCCGCGGTGATCAGCCGCTCCGGATGTCTTTCCTGCATGCGCGCGACGTTGCTGCAATTGCGGCGGTGGATCGATATGCCCTTGCCGCGGGTGACAAAGCCGACGATCGGATCGGGCGGCGCGGCCTTGCAGCATTGGGCGAGCCCGGTCAGCAGCCGATCGACGCCAACGATCAGGATGCCGCTGCCCGCACCCGCCGACTTGCTCGCGCGCAGGAGCACCGCTTCGTCTCCGGACGCAGGCGCCGCGGCCTCGCCGGGCTTGGCGACCACCTGGATCGCGTGCTGCAGGGCGCGCGTGTTGAGCTCGGCGCGCGACACCGCGGCAAAAAATTCGTCGAGCTTGTCGAATCCCGCCTGCGCCGCGACCGCGTCGAGCTTCAGCGCCGTCTTGCCGGCGCGGTGCAATTCGCGCTCGACCATTTCACGGCCCTGCGCGATCGTCGCCTCGAGCTGCTGCGCCTTGAACCATTGCCGCACCTTCGCGCGCGCCCGGTGGCTTTGCACGTAGCCCAAGTCCGCGTTCAGCCAGTCGAGCGACGGCCCGCCCTGCTTCGCCGCGATGATCTCGATCCGCTGCCCGTTCTGCAGCGCGTAGTTGAGCGGCACCATCGCGCCGTCGACGCGCGCGCCGCGGCAGCGGTGGCCGAGGCTCGTATGTACCGCGTAGGCGAAATCGACCGGTGTCGCGCCGCGCGGCAGATCGACGACCTTGCCCTGCGGCGTCAGCACGTAGATCGTGTCGGTGAACAGCGTCGACTTGAACTGCTGCAGCCATTCGCCGGCATCGGCGACCGCGTCCTTCCAGTCGAGCACCTGGCGCAGCCACGCGATCTTTTCATCGTATCCGGGATCGCGCTGCGCGCCGCCGCCCTCCTTGTACCGCCAGTGCGACGCGACGCCGTACTCCGAATGCCGGTGCATGTCATGCGTGCGGATCTGCACTTCCAGCGGCTTGCCGTCGGGGCCGATGACCGCGGTGTGCAGCGAACGATAGCGGTTGGCCTTAGGCTTGGCGATGTAGTCGTCGAATTCCTGCGGCAGCGGCGTCCACAAGTTGTGCACGACGCCCAGCGCGGTATAGCAGTCCTTGACGTCGTCGACCAGCACGCGCACCGCGCGAATGTCGTAGAGCGCATCGATGCCGACGCGCTTGCGGCGCATCTTGTTCCAGATGCTGGTGATGTGCTTCGGCCGCCCGGTGACCTCGGCCTTGACGCCGGCGACGGAGAGCTCGCGCTTGATCTCGGCGATTGCCTGGTCGATGTAGCGCTGGCGATCGACGCGGCGCTCGTCGAGCGCGGCGGCGATCCTGCGATAGGCATCGGGCTCGAGCGCCCGCAAAGCGAGATCCTCGAGCTCCCACTTCAACTGCCAGACGCCGAGCCGGTTGGCAAGCGGCGCGAACAAATCCTGGGTCTCGCGCGCCTGCGCATTGCGCTGGGTCGCGCGCGTCGCGGCGGTGCCGCGCGCATCCGGCGCGTCGGGCGGTGCTGCGACCAGGTAGCGCATCGCCTGCGTGCGCTCGGCGAGCTTTACCAGGACGACGCGGATGTCCTCGACCATCGCCAGCAGCATCTTGCGCAGGTTCTCGGCCTGCTCGTCGCGCGCCTCCTTGTGCGCGCCGCCTTGACCCAGAGACACGGTGCGGATCGCGCCCATGCGCGCGACGCCGGTCACCAGCTTCGCGACTTCGTCGCCCGCTTCGACGGCGAACTTCTGTTCGTCGAAGCCGGCACTGTCCGGCACGCCGATCAGAAGCGCCGCGCACACCGATGCGGCATCGAGCTTGAGCTCTGCGACGATCGTCGCGGTGCCGGTCGCGCGGGCGAGCCAGGGTTCGCCTTCCGCGGTCAGCGCATTTCCATAGCGCTTGCGCGCAAGCTCGAAGGCCGACTCGATGTCCGTCCGCTCGGCGGGCGTGTATCCGCTCGCCGCCTGTGCGATGCGCGCCGCGTAGAGGTCGTCGGACGCGGCTTGCGGCGCAGTATGAATCAGCGCAACCATGCGCCGATTATACCGGCGCGTGCACTCCGTTCTTAGCGCCGGAAATGCTGAGCTTAGCGCCGGGCGACGCTAACTCGACGCGACCGCGGTGGCGACTGCGTCCGCGATGCCGCGCGCGCAGCGGTCGGCGGCGGCGGCTTCGCGCGCCTCGACCATCACGCGCAGCACCGGCTCGGTGCCCGAAGGTCGCAGCAGCACGCGGCCCGAGCCGTCGAGACTCGCCATCGCTTCGCGCTCGGCGCGGCGGATCGGCTCGCTGCCGCGCCAGTCGAAGCCGCGGCGGATCGGCACGTTGATCAGCCGCTGCGGAAACAGCGGCGCATCGGCGGTCGCGGCAGCAAGCGTCGTCTGCTGCTCGCGCAGCGCACGGATGACGGCAAGCGCCGCGACGATCGCGTCCCCGGTCGTGTGCTTGTCGAGGCAGATGATGTGTCCGGAGTTCTCGCCGCCCAGCAGCCATCCCTTGTCCTGCATCATCTCCAGCACGTAGCGGTCGCCGACGGCGCTGCGCTGCAGCGGAATGCCGCGGCGGTCGAGCGCCTGCTCGAATCCGAGGTTGCTCATCAGCGTGCCGACGACGCCGCCGGCGGTCGCGCCGCGCCGCCAGTAGTCGAGCGCGATCACGTAGAGCAGTTGATCGCCGTCGTAGATGCGCCCTTCGGCGTCGACCATCATCAAGCGGTCGCCGTCGCCGTCGAGCGCCACGCCCAGATCAGCGCCGTGCTCGAGCACGGCAGCCTGCAGATATTCCGGATGCGTCGCACCGACGCCAGCGTTGATGTTGGTACCGTCGGGCTCGTTGCCGATGGCGATCACCTCTGCGCCGAGTTCGTGGAACACCGGCGGCGCGACGCCATAGCCGGCGCCATGTGCGCAATCGACGACGATCTTCAAACCCTTGAGGTCGAGATCGTTCGGAAACGTGCCCTTGCAGAATTCGATGTAGCGTCCCGACGCGTCGCTGACGCGGAATGCCTTGCCCAGCTCCGCCGACTTGACGCAGTTGATCGGACCGTCGATGCCCTGCTCGATCGCACGCTCGACCGCGTCCGGCAGCTTGGTGCCGCCTGCCGAGAAGAACTTGATGCCGTTATCCTCGAACGGATTGTGCGAGGCGCTGATCACGATGCCGGCCGACAGGCGCAGCGCGCGCGTCAGGTAGGCGACGCCGGGCGTGGGCAGCGGACCGGACAGATAGACGTCGACGCCGGCGGCGGATAGCCCCGCTTCGAGCGCCGCCTCGAGCAGGTATCCGGAAATGCGCGTGTCCTTCCCGATCAGCACCGCCGGCGTCGTGCCCGGGCGCGCCGCCGATTCGGCCGCGAACACGCGGCCGGCAGCGTAACCGAGCCGCAGCACGAGTTCCGGCGTGATCGGCGAGTCGCCGACTCTGCCGCGGACGCCATCGGTGCCGAAATAGTTCTTGGTCATGGTCGAACGCTCATTCGCCGCCAGTCAAGGCAATCCACGCAGTCGCCATTATGAACTCACGCGCTTCCGCTTGCGCTGTCGGCACGTCGGTCTGCCTGAACCGCCCGCCAGACCTTGAGCGCATCGACGGTGTCGCGTACATCGTGCACACGCACCAGCGACGCGCCGCGGGCGACCGCCGCGAGCGCCGCCGCCAGGCTGCCGGCGCCGCGCTCCTCGACTCGGCGCCCGGTGAGCGTGCCGATCGTCGACTTGCGCGACAGGCCGGCGACAACCGGGTAGCCGAGCGCGACGATCTCGGAAAGCCGCCGCAGCAGCTCGAGATTATGGTCGATCGTCTTGCCGAAACCGAATCCCGGATCGACCGCGATGCGTTCGCGCGCAATGCCAGCGCGTTCGCAGGCCAGGGCACGCCCGGAAAGAAAGGCGCTCACGACCGCGACGACGTCGTCTTCGTACACCGCCGCGTGCTGCATCGTCAGCGGCTCGCCCTGCATGTGCATCAGGCAGACCGCGGCGCCGCTTTCCGCGACTGCGTCGAGCGCGCCGTCGACGCGCAGCGCATTGATGTCGTTGACCATCGAGGCTCCGGCGGCGATCGCCGCGCGCATCACCGCGGGCTTGCGCGTATCGACCGACAGCGGCACGCCGCGCGAGTCGCAATCGGCGCGCAGCGCCTCGAACAAGGGCAGCACGCGGTCGAGCTCCTCCTGTTCCGAGGTCGGCGCCGCGCCGGGGCGCGTCGATTCGCCGCCGATGTCGATGATCGCCGCGCCGTCGTCGAGCATTCGATGCGCGTGGCCCAGCGCGCGATTGCGGTCGGCGTAGCGGCCACCGTCGAAAAAGGAATCGGGCGTGACGTTGAGCACGCCCATGACGCGCGGACGGTCCAGAAGAAGACGGTGGCGCCCGAGGATCAGCGTCGCCGGGCCGGCGGCTTGTACGGTCGGGGCGATCACGTCCGCCAGCGTCATTCCCGCGTAAGCGGGAACCCAGCGTCGTTCGAACAAAGCCTCTGGGTCCCCGTGTTCACGGGGACGACGGGCCCGGCTGCAAGGCTAGGCCGGGTTGGCCGAGGGCGCGGCGTCCGGACCGGTGTCGGGACCGAACGTGGTGCCGGGCGTGGCGCTGACAGGCTTGGGCGGACGCGGCGGACGGCCCTGCATGATGTCCTCGACCTGGTCGCTGTCGAGCGTCTCGACTTCGAGCAGCGCCTTGGCCATCGCCTCGACCTTTTCGCGGTTGTCCTCGATCAGCTTCCGGGCGAGCGCGTACTGCTCGTCGATGATGCGGCGGATCTCCAGGTCGACCTTCTGCATCGTCGCTTCGGACACGTTCTTCTGCGTCGCGATCGAGCGGCCGAGGAAGACTTCGCCCTCGTTCTCGGCGTACACCATCGGGCCCAGCGTGTCGGACATGCCGTAGCGCGTGACCATATCGCGCGCCATCTGCGTCGCGCGCTCGAAATCGTTGCTCGCACCGGTGGTCATCTGGTGCATGAAGATTTCCTCGGAGATGCGGCCGCCGAACAGCACGGCGATGCGCTGCAAGAGGTAATCGCGATCGAAGGAATAGCGGTCGGCCTCGGGGAGCTGCATGGTCACGCCCAGCGCGCGCCCCCGCGGGATGATCGTCACCTTGTGCACCGGATCCGACTTCGGCAGGAGCTTCGCTACGACCGTGTGACCGGACTCGTGATAGGCCGTGTTCTTCTTTTCCTCTTCGGACATGACCATCGATTTGCGCTCGGCGCCCATCATGATCTTGTCCTTGGCCATTTCGAAATCATCCATGTCGACCAGGCGCTTGCTCTTGCGCGCAGCGAACAGGGCCGCTTCGTTGACCAGGTTGGCGAGATCGGCCCCGGAAAATCCCGGCGTGCCGCGCGCGATGACCTCGGCCTTGACGTCGCCGGCAACCGGCACCTTGCGCATGTGCACCAGCAGGATCTGCTCGCGGCCGCGGATGTCGGGCAGCGGCACAACGACCTGGCGGTCGAAACGGCCCGGACGCATCAGCGCCGGGTCGAGCACGTCCGGCCGGTTGGTCGCGGCGATGACAATCACGCCGGCGTTGCCTTCGAAGCCGTCCATCTCCACCAGCAATTGATTCAGGGTCTGCTCGCGCTCGTCGTTGCCGCCACCGAGGCCCGCGCCGCGCTGGCGGCCGACCGCGTCGATTTCGTCGATGAACACGATGCACGGCGCGTTCTTCTTCGCCTGCTCGAACATATCGCGCACGCGCGCCGCGCCGACGCCGACGAACATCTCGACGAAATCGGAGCCCGAGATCGAGAAGAAAGGCACCTTGGCCTCGCCCGCGATCGCCTTGGCGAGCAAGGTCTTGCCGGTGCCGGGATTGCCGACCATCAGCACGCCGCGCGGGATGCGCCCGCCCAGCTTCTGGAACTTGGACGGGTCGCGCAGGAACTCGACCAGCTCGGCGACTTCCTCCTTGGCCTCGTCGCAGCCGGCGACGTCGGCGAAGGTGACCGTGTTGTTCGACTCGTCGAGCATGCGCGCCTTGCTCTTGCCGAACGAGAACGCACCGCCCCGCCCGCCGCCCTGCATCTGCCGCATGAAGAAGATCCACACGCCGATCAAGAGCAGCATCGGGAACCAGGAGATGAACACCTGCGCGAGGAAGCTCTGCTCCTCCTCCGGCTTGGCCTGGACCTTGACGCCGTCCTTGACCAGGTCGCCGACCATCCAGATATCGCCCGGGCTGTAGGTGACGTTGCTCTTCTTGTCGGTGCCGACCCAGCGGATGGTGCGACCTTCGATCGTCGCGGACTCGACCTTGCCCGACTTGGCCTGGTCCATGAAATCGGTATAGGACACCGCGTCGCGGGTGCCCTGGCGCGCGTCGAACTGCTTGACGACGACGAGGACGACCAGGCCGATGACCAGCCAGATCCCGACATTCTTCAACATATTGTTCAAGGCAATCCTTACGGCTCCGCGAGCCAGCACGCCCCGCATCGAGCGGAGCCAAAGAGATGAATCTTAGTCCTTAGGGCCCTCCGGCGCCAGTCGCCCGGAATTGTCTCCATCCGGCAACACCGCAACCCGGCGCTTGCCCACCAAAAACACCTCACGGCTGCGATCGCGCGACGCCTTGGGTTTACGTACGTAAACCTTGTCGAAATGACGCTGCATCAGCCGTTGAAACTCGGTAAAACCCTCGCCCTGGAACGCTTTGACGACCAAATCGCCTCCGGGTTGCAGGCTTCGCATCGCGAAATCCAGCGCCAGCTCGGCCAGATGGACCCCTCTTGCCTGGTCGGCCGCTTCGATACCGCTAATGTTGGGCGAGAGGTCCGATAACACAAGCTCGGCCTTGCGTCCGCCCAGCTCGCCCTCGACCGCCTCGAGCACCGCGTCGTCGCCGAAATCGCCCTGGATGAAGCGCACGCCGGCGACCGAGTCCATCGGCAGCAGGTCGACCGCGACGATCCGCGCCGAGGCGCCCAGACGCTGGCGCAGCACCTGGCACCAGCTCCCAGGCGCGGCGCCCAAGTCGACCACCGTCATGCCCGGCCGCAACAGCTTGTCCTTTTCGGCGAGCTCGGTCAGCTTGAACGCCGCGCGCGAGCGGTAACCCAGGCGCTGCGCCTCCTGCACCCAGTGATCGTTGACGTGCTCCTTCATCCACGGCTTGTTGAAGCGGTGCTTTTTGCCGGTCGGATTGCGCGGATTCGAAGCTTTGCTCATGGCGCTGCAACATACGCGTGGCAGCCTTGATCGACAAGCCTTCGCGCGACCATATTGCTGCATGTGCAGCATGAATTCGGCGTTGACGCGAGGACGGAACGGGCCTAGGGTGAAAGTTCATTCGGCCTGAATTTGGAGGCCACGATGTCCGCCATGCGCAACTTCTCTCCCGATCCGCGCAAATCGCACGATCCTACGTTCGATTTTCTTGCCGCGTACGACAATCGGACCTGGTCCAACGACGACGGCGCGCTGCTTGGCCAGCTGCAGATGCTGCGCGAGGGCGGCAGCTTCGCGCCCGGCGGCGACGACAAGCTCTGGCAGCAGGCGGTGAGTCGCGCGGTTTCGGCGACATAGGTCAGGCGACGCCACTGCCGTCTGCAGGCGCGCATCGCATCTTAGTAGATGGCAACGCTCGGGACAGCAGGGTGCCGCGAGAGCGGACCGTCGGCTTGCTCGCGCGATGTCGGGTTTCCGTCGCGTTCTACGCGTAGTCAGGCAAGCACTGCTCGGCCGCGGCGTGGCGTAGGCGGGTGCGGTCAATAAGCGCGCGGGGGTGCGCACCAGAAAAAGAGGGGACATCATGCCGAAACGCACATTGTCTGTTTCTCTGTCGATCGTATCGCTCACGGCGATACTTGCCACGATTTGCGGCTCGCCGCACGCCGCTCCTTTTGCCTACATTACCAACGATAGCAACAACGTATCGGTAATCGATACTGCGACCAATACGGTGATCGCAACGATTCCAGTCGGGAACTCTCCGGTGGGAGTCGCCGTCGATCCGACTGGTCGCCGCGTTTATGCCGCGAACTCCAGCGACAACAACGTATCGGTCATCAACATCAAGACCAAGAAAATGAGGACGATCCCAGTCGGGACCGATCCAGAGGGAATCGCCGTCAACTCGGCCGGCACCCGGATCTACGTGGCGAACAACCAGGATGGCAGCGTCTCGGTCATCGGTGCCAAGGGGAAGAAGCTCAGTAAAAAGCCCATTGCAACGGTCCACGTCGGGGTGCTCCCGTTGGGGGTTGTCATTAACCCGGCCGGTACGCTGGTGTACGTGGCGAACAACGGCGTCAGCAACAGCATCTCGGTCATCAGCACCGCGACCAACGTGGTCACTGGAACTATTTCGATCGGCGGCAACCCTGGCGGGGGCCCTGCGGGGCTTGCCATCAACCCGGCGGGTTCCACGCTCTACGCAACGAAACTCGTCGGCGACATCGTTGCGGTCGTCGACACGGCGAGTAACACGGTGACCACCACCATTGGGGTCGGAACGCATCCCACTGGGATCGCCATCAACCCCGCCGGCACGCTGGTGTATGTCGCGAACCTAGATAGCAACAATGTATCGGTCATCGATACCGCATCGAATACGGTGGTGGCTACCATTCCGGTCGGAATCTCTCCATTCGGTATCGGCGTCGATCCGAGCGGGAAGTTCGTCTATGTTGCGAATAACGGCAGCAACAACGTCTCTGTCATCGATACGGCGACCAATTTGGTCACTGCGACCGTTGGCGTGGGAACCGGGCCTGAAGCGTTTGGGCTCTTTCTTCGACAATCGCCGCACAAAGCCGCCGGAAATTCGATCAGCCTATGACCGCTGTGGGTCAGAGGCAGTAAGACCTAACCACGCGGTCAACACGGACGCCCACCGGCGGCGCTCCGCGCCTTGGTGGTCGCCGGTTACCTTGGTTCGTTAGGCGGCAACGCGACCGATCAGAACGCCGCTGCCAGACGCGTATCATCCATCGGCGCGGTCCGGCGGCTGCGATCAAACCTGAACGGGGAGGAAGCGAATGAATCGTTCCATGAGGATGTCGTGGTTTGCTGTCGGAATCGTCGCGTTGGTGGGCTCGATAACAGGCCTTGCGCACGCCGGCTCACCGGCGAACGCGGATGAGGTTGCCATCCGCGCGCAAACCACAAGCTGGGGGAACGCGCACAACGGAGGCGACGCTAAAGGCGTGGCCGCACTGTATGCCGAAGACGCGCTGCTGCTTCCGCCGGGTGCATCTGGCGTGAGCGGCCGAGCGGCGATTCTGCAATATTTCACCAAGGACATCGCTGACTCAAAGGCCGCTGGCGCAGTTATCGCGTTGAATCCCAAAACCGACGTCGGTGTCTCGGGCAACATGGGTTGGGAATCAGGCACGTATAACGTCGTCGTCAAGGGCGCCGTCGTCGAGACCGGCAAGTTTCTCTCTGTCTCTCGCAAGAAGGATGGAAAGTGGCTTTACATCCGCGACACCTGGAATGCCGATGCGTCTGCGGCACCGCCCCAAGCACCGCCGGCACCGAAGAAATAGCTGCGATTTGCAGCGGACCAATGCCGCCTAACCACGCGGTCAACACGGACGCCCACCGGCGGCGCTTCGCGCCTTGGTGGTCGCCGGTTACCTTGATTCGTTAGGCTGCACGGTAGATGTTGTGCTCCGTACGGCACCTTGAGTTCCATTGACATGCACGCCTCTCTCTGTCTGTTCTCAAAGGAGGTACCATGAGATTTAGTGTCATCCCACTGGCTTTGACGCTTGGGGTGTTTTGGGGCGCGGCGATCCTTATCGTTGCTGTGGCAAATCTGATCTGGCCAAACTACGGTCGCGCTTTCCTCGATTTGGCCGCTTCCCTCTATCCTGGGTACCACCCCGGCTCTGGCCCAACTTCCGTTATCACAGTCACGCTTTACGGGCTAGTGGATGGCGCAGTCGGTGGCGCTCTATTCGCCTGGTTATACAACTTCGTTGCACGCCGCAGTGCAGCCTAACCACGCGGTCAACACGGACGCCCACCGGCGACGCTTCGCGCCTTAGTGGTCGCCGGTACCTTGGTACGTTAGGCGTCATGGACGATAGCGCTCTGTGGTCAGAGTATCGACACGTCATTCGAAGGCACATTCTTCCAGACCACGATGTGATTGACACGGTAAACCGACTCTTCCAGAAGAGCCCTTGGTTGGCTGAGTCCGGCACGACGCTTCACATACCGCGGGAGGGGCTTTCCATCTCCGAAGAGTCGTGGGACCTGTCTGATCTGTGGCAGCTAGTTCACGCGAAACAAGTCACGATGGACGAGCCAATCTCAACGACGGGTGCTGTGTTGACGCTTCGATGGAACGGGAACGACCATCTTATGGATGGGCGCCGCAGAATCAATCACTGGCAGCGAAATAGCGTGCACGGCCCGCACCGCGTCCTAGTCCTTCAGGGCCTGAGCAATGCCGCCTAACCACGCGGTCAACACGGACGCCCACCGGCGGCGCTGCGCGCCTTGGTGGTCGCCGGTTACCTTGGAACGTTAGGCGGCGACTTTCAGCGTAGGTGACTCCTATGGCCAAGCCTTTTTCGTGGCGCCAGCTGCGTGTCGAATGGCGCGTCCTTTCTTATTACCAACGCTTTGAAGGACTCGTAGCCCTTGTTTTGACGCTCGTTGTCGCACTGATAATAGTTGTAGCGCTCTTCCGATTGACGTATGGAGTAGTGACGGGCCTGTTGCTAGGTGTGCTCAATCCGCTCGATCACGGTATTTTTCAATCGGTATTCGGCGAAATTCTGACCCTGCTCATTGCACTGGAGTTTAATCACACCCTGCAATTTGTCGTGAATCGGCAGCAAAGCATCATTCAAACGAAGATCGTGCTTCTTATCGCTCTGCTGGCAATTGCCAGAAAGTTCATCGTTCTTGATCTTGGCAGCGTTGACGCAGCACAACTTCTTGGCTTGGCCGCGATCACGCTGGCCCTTGCTGTCGCCTATTGGCTGATGCGCGAGCGTGATGATCGCGTGGACGTTGGCTCCAGCAAGAACGTCGAATGATGGTCAAACCTCTCGGGTGGTCGCCGCCGCCTAACCACGCGCTCAACACGGACGCCCACCGGCGGCGCTTCGCACCTTGGTGGTCGTCGGTTACCTTGGTTCGTTAGGCCTCATGAATGCGATTGAGCTAGTGTTGTACGCCATCGTCGCACCCTTGCCGTTGTTGTTGGGGCTTACGAGCGCAATCTGGCCTGAGAGAATAGTCGCAATGTGTCAGAGCCTGCGCCAAAATGGCAGTTGGTTCTCCGGCGGAGCCCTCTACGCGACTCCGCGGCGCGCCAGGCTTACGGGCATTGCTTTATGTCTCGTCGGAGCTATATGCCTTGCGCCTTTCGCGGACGCGATTTTCCACTCATGAGGCCTAACCGCTCGCTCACCTCGATGATAAACCGGCACCTTGCTCCATCTACCGGCTAATGACCTTGCGCGCCCGCGACCGACAGACGCTTCAGCTCATCCGTAGCATCCGCGACGATGCTGCTTTCTTACGCTCGCGCCAGTCCAAGCAGATTGGCGTCGCATCCCAATCCGTTGGTGCACTCGCTGTGGGGGCAATGGCCATCGGTGTGTTAGCAATTGGCGCTCTTGCCATCGGTAAATTAGCGATTGGTCGCGCTCGAATCAAGCGGTTGGAAATTGACGAGCTCGTGGTTCGTCGCCTGAGCGTCACGGAAGAATTGAGCGCTCCTGCAAAACTCGATCAGGAGTAGCAGTGAGCGTTGTCGGCTTGCCCAAATCAGCGCGGCCTAACCTTCCGTTCAACCCGGACGCTCCTCGGCGGCGCGCTTCGCCGCCGCCCTTCGTCCCGCCGTTAACTTAGTTCGTTAGGCGCCAACTTCAGAGGGCTATCGTGGACATAGAGCGGTTCATGCGGGGCTACAAGGCGGCGTGGGAGCATCGAGACGAAGCCAAGTTCTCGGCGCTGTTCATTCAGGACGGCGAGTACCACAACACTCCGTTCGCCACGCAGCGCGGCCACGCGGAGCTTTCCGAGTACTGGCGTCGTGTGAAGCTCCAAGAAGACGTGCAGGTCAGCTATGAAATACTAGCTTCGTCGCCCACTGGAGGCATCGCTCACTGGCACGTCACCTACCAGGTGGCCTCCGAAGAACTTTTCCAGATTTGGGCAAAGTCGACGGGCACGAACTTGGTTGCACGCAATCCAGGCGACCCCTTACCGCGAATGGTCCTCGACGGCGTGCTCAAGGCAGAGTTCGCCGGTGGATTGTGCAAGGAATGCTATATCTGGTGGCACAGCCTGCCGCTGGCGGCATGAGCAACACCGCCGCGGCGCCTAACCCGGTGCTCAACCGGACGGGCCGGTATATGGCTTCTCGCTGGTTCACATCGAAGCGGCCCGCCGGTTAGCTTGATACATTAGGCCGCACAGAACGAGGACATTGGGATGACCGAGTTGCGATTCGATGAAGAGGCTACAAAGCGATTGCTGGCTCTCTACGTCACGCCGGATATGGTGTCGCAGCGCGGCGAGTTCCTTCGCGCATTGGACCCAAAGCCGAGCGAGCGAGTGCTGGATGTTGGCTCCGGCCCAGGATTCTTGGCAGGCGCGATCGCGGCGGCCGTGGAATCGCGAGGCGCGGTCCATGGCATAGACATCAGCGAGCCGCTGCTTGCGGTGGCTCGAACGCATTGCGGTCACCAGCCATGGGTCGAATTCCATCGAGCTGACGCTACGCAACTCCCCTTTCCAGGGCAGAACTTTGACGCGGTCATATCGACGCAAGTATTGGAATATGTTCGCGACGTTGATCTGGCGTTGGCCGAGATTCACCGCGTGATTCGAACGGGCGGCCGGACGGTGATCGTGGATACGGACTGGGACTCGATCGTGTGGTACTCGCCCAATCGCGACAGAATGCGTCGGGTCCTATCGGTATGGGAAGAGCACGCGGTCGATTCCTATCTGCCTCGAACAATGCTCAATAAGCTGCGTCATGCTGGTTTTCAAGTGGCTGCGACAAGAATAATCCCGATACTCAATACAGCTTATGATACGAATACTTTCAGCAATCAGTTAATCGACTCTATTGTTCCGTTTGTGAGTGGGCGAAACGGATTCACGCGCGAAGAAGCGGAAGCCTGGGCAGGAGAAATAAGAAATGCTGGAAAGCGAGACGAGTACTTCTTCAGCCTCAATCGATACCTTTTCCTGGCAAAAAAACAAGTGGCGTGATGGTCCGCACGTCAGGCTGCTTTGAATACGATGAATCCGTGTGGCCTAACCATTCGCTCAACCCGGACGCCTCGCTGGCGGCGCTTGTGCGCCGTCCGCTCGGCGCCGGTTTCGTTAGGCGTCAAGAATCCAGCCTGAGCCCAGCATGGGTGAACTAGCCATCGCGGATCGCGTTGAAGTCCTGGTTCTCGTCGACAACGTGACGGACAATCTTTCGACCGTTCCCGAGTTTGTCGAGAACGAATTTCGACGATTCTGGAGGAGAGGTGGCCGGATCCTGTCCGGCCAATGCCTGTGCTGCGCTGCACACGGCTTATCCTGTGCCATCACTGCGTGGCGTGGCGACAACGCTAAAACGCTCTTGTTTGACGCCGGTCCCGACGCCACGGTATTCGAAAGAAACGTTGAACGCCTAGGATTCGATATTGGCGCTGTTGACGGAATCGTTCTTTCGCATGGACACTGGGATCACGGCGGCGCCATGCTCCGCGCACTGGAGATGATCCAAATGAACAATGGCGGTCGCGAGGTCCCCACGTACATGCACCCGGGAATGTACAGGACCCGCGCCACGCGGACGCCCGACGGATCGATGCATTTGTTTGACGATGTTCCGAGCGCGACCGCGCTCGAAAAGCAAGGAGCACGCGTGTTCCACGCCACTGAGGCGCAGCTTATCCTGGAACACCTCTTCTTCGTCAGCGGCGAGATACCGCGAGTCACAAAGTTCGAGACAGGATTGCCGAACCACTATCGGCGCACTGAGGATGATTCGGGTTGGGAGCCCGATCCCCTGATCGCTGATGAGCGCTTCGTCGCCGTGCGATTGAAGGACAAAGGTGTCTTCGTGTTCACTGCGTGTTCCCATGCCGGCGTCGTGAATGTGTTGACGCATGCGCGGGATTGCTTCCCGGGTCAAATGCTTCACGGCATAATGGGAGGTTTCCATCTGTCGGGAAGCATGGAGAAGATCATTCCCGAGACGGTCGACGCTATGCGCGCATTCAACCTGAAGACAATAGCGGCAGGACATTGCACGGGTTGGCGCGCGATAGGTGCGCTTACATCTGCCTTCGGCCACGCGGTTGTGCCCTCCGCTGTGGGAAAGACATTCCGGCTGTAGCCAGCACACGTCCGCTCTTCAATGGGCAGGCATTCGACCGATCGACCTGCGCGGATAGCCGCAGTGACGCCTAACCTGGCGTTCGAGCGGGCCCGCCGGTTCGCGACTTGTTCTTCGAGCGGTTGCGGCGGCGGGCCGTTCA
Organism: uncultured beta proteobacterium; assembly: GCA_963828595.1. GTDB lineage: Bacteria > Pseudomonadota > Gammaproteobacteria > Burkholderiales > Casimicrobiaceae > PALSA-1003. The sequence goes on along the minus strand of CAWHEN010000006.1, from coordinate 520,393 downwards.
ACTCGGACGTTAGGTGGCACAACCCCGACACGTTTGGATCGGCGCTAACTGGCATCCATTGAACTCCGTTACGACTATGCCCCATTGGAGTCCGCCCATGTCGCTCGAAGCGTTCAAGTCCGCCGTTATGCCATTGCTCGCCGAACTTGAGGCGTCGGCGAATGCACACGACACTGATCGCCATATGGCCGCGTACGCAAGAGAATCGTCGCTGACTTTTGTGTTCAACGGCGAGATCGTTCGCGGTTGGGATCAACTTCGCGAGTTGCAACGGCAGTGGTGGAGCGATGGCAATGTCAAGGGCAGTTACACGTACGTCGACAGCCCCATATTCGAAGCCCTGGGAGACGACGCCGGCCTCACCACGTTCTTGATCGCCGCCAGGAAAGATGCGCTCGACGGGAGTGTCGTTGAGAAGAGACTTGCGTACTCGGCGCTGTGGCGCCGGCTCCCGGAGGGCTGGCGGATTACCTTCGCCCACGAGTCCAGCGACAAGTGACCCTAAGCCAGTATGCTTCAACGCGTGAAGGTGCCGCCTAACCCGTCGCTCAACGCGGACGTCCCGCCTGCGGGGCTTCGCCCCGGCAGCGGGCCGCCGGTTAGCTTGCTTCGTTAGGCGTCATGCCAATCGTGACCGTCGAAGTTGTCGCCGGCGCAAACGCGATGGCACCGGACGTTGCCCAAGCGCTTGCCGACGCTATTGGCCGCGCTTTAAAGTCGCCTCCCGGACAAACCTGGGTCCGCGTCGGCTGCCTTGTGCGTAATTGCTATGCGGAGAACGAGGCCCCTCTGAACGGTGATCAATTGCCTGTTTTCGTCACCGTCCTCAAAAACCAGATTCCTCCGCGCGCGGAGCTCGAGGGCGAAGTCACCGCCCTCACTGACGCAGTCGCTCACGCTATCGGTCGTCCGGCCGATTGCGTGCACGTTGAGTACGCGCCCGCTGCAGCAGGCCGGCTTGCGTTCGGCGGGATCCTCGTTCAATGATCATGCCGCCTAACCACGCGGTCAACACGGACGCCCACCGGCGGGGCTGTGCCCCTTGGTGGTCGCCGGTTACCTTGGTTCGTTAGCGACCTCAAATGCACCGCTTGCCTGTTGTTCGTTTGTTATGGTGCGGGGTCGGTGCAGCTAGCGGCCTAGGTCTTGCACTTTCATTGTTGCCGACCGCATCGCCCATCTTCCTCGCATCTCTCGGTGGCTCAGCAGTTTTCCTCTTCGGGCTTACGCGCGCCCCCGCGGCGCAACCCCGCGCACTTTTCGGCGGTCATCTAGGTGGCGCTCTCGTCGGCATCGCCGGCTACCAAGCCTTTGGCGACGTTCTATGGGTCTACGTGCTTGTGGAGGTTCTCGCCTTGTGGCTCATGCTTCTGACCAAAACCGTTCATCCGCCCGCAGGTGCCAATCCGCTCATTATGGTTCACAGCCATGCCGCCGCGTCGGCACTCTGGCAACCTGTTGCTATTGGCGTTTTGAGCTTGGCTGCGGTCGCCGTGGTCTGGAGTCGGATTTATCCTGGGCTCTCGCACTATCCTGTCGCATGGTGGGATCGCTCGCCACCAAGCACCCTCTGGGGTGGTTGGGGTGAGTCCTCGCAAGATGACCCGTAGCCTCTCGCTCAACACGGACGCTCGGCGGCGCCGCTTCGCGCCTTGGTGGTCGCCGGTTAGCTTGGTTCGTTAGGCGCCCCATTCCGACCAGGAGACATTCGTGCAGCCTATAGTTTCCGAAGGCGGCTGTCTGTGTGGATCAGTCCGCTATCGAATCAGCGGCACCCCCCGATCAAGTAGTGTCTGCTTTTGCCGCAGCTGTCGGCTTGCGAGCGGTACTCCGTCGGTCGCGTGGTTCGTAGTCGACCTCACGCAATTCGACCTTCTTAGCGGAGGGCTAACCACATTCCAATCGTCTCCGCCGGTCAAGAGGAGCTTCTGCGCCAATTGCGGCACGCCACTCGCATATCAGCATGCTGATGATCCCACGGCGATCGAGCTCACGACTGCCACGCTTGACAATCCACTACGTTTTCCTCCCGTTCGAGAGATCTGGCACTCGCAGAAAGTGTCATGGGCTGCGTCAGACCCAACGATTCCGCATTACTCCCGGGAAAATCAGAGTGAGCTGCAAACAGGCGCCTAACCACGCGGTCAACGCGGACGCCCACCGGCGGCGCTCCGCGCCTTGGTGGTCGCCGGTTACCTTGGTACGTTAGGCCCCCCGTCTCCAGCGAGATCTCCCACTCAGTAGGAGACGTGCTATGAAGAACGGATCTTGCATCTGTGGTGCAGTGAAGTTCACGGTCTCGTGTGAATTGAAACCGCCTGACGCCTGTCACTGTGTACAGTGTCGAAAATTCTCTGGGCATTACTCCGTCGGAACGGACGCACCAAGGACTGCTGTGGAGATTCTCGGTGCTGACAACATCACCTGGTATCACTCGTCCGTGAAAGTTCGTCGCGGATTTTGTTCCATCTGTGGGTGCTCGATGTTCTTTGATCCACCCGCGAAGGACTGGATCGGAATCTCAATGGGGGCATTTGACGGAGCCACTGAGACGCACACAGAGTTGCACATTTTTGTCGCGGAGAAAGGCGACTACTACGAAATCACCGATGGGTTGCCACAGTACGATCGAATTCCGCAGTAATTGGCCAGATGGGGCCTAACCACGCGGTCAACGCGGACGCCCACCGGCGGCGCTTCGCGCCTTGGTGGTCGCCGGTTACCTTGATACGTTAGCCTTCACGGGGGATTGATGCTTCGGCAACGTGGCGAAAAGCTGGCTGACGGAAAGTGGTTTATCGCGTCGGCGGAGCGGAACAAGGGACCGATCCTCGATGTCCTTGCGCGCGTTCTGCCCAGACGGGGCTTGGTGCTAGAGATCGCCAGCGGTACGGGACAGCACGTCGTCCATTTCGCCAAGGCCCTCTCAAAACTCACGTGGCAGCCGTCCGATCCAGATGTGGAGCTTCGTGAGTCCATTGCCCTGCGCGTTCGTACCGAACAGTTAGCTAATATCAATCCACCCATTGACCTTGATGTGACCCGACTTCCTTGGCCTTTGCAGACAGCGGTGGATGCGGTTGTGTGCATTAACATGATTCACGTTGCTCCGTGGTCCTCCACACTAGCGTTGTTCGAAGGCGCGAAGGCTTTGCTTCCGACAGAGCAAATCCTCCTCTTATACGGGCCGTACCGTCGCTTCGGTAGCCACACTTCGGAAAGTAATGCACTTTTTGATTCTGACCTTCGTGCGCACAATTCGGAGTGGGGGCTTCGCGATCTGGAGGAGGTGTCCGAGGTCGCTGCTCGCGCCGGATTCGCGCCTGCCGAGATCATCGAGATGCCGGCGAACAACTTCACTTTAGTTTTCAAACGACGTGAAGGCTAACCCCGCGCTCGAGCGGACCCGCCGGCAAGGGGCTTCTTTTCTCATGTGCGGTTGGTGGGGACGGGCCGCTCAACTCTGACGTTAGCCTACGCAAACCCAACTTTAGGCGCCGCAAACGAACGCGCCATGTAACGCAACCTGGGGAACGCTCTTGCCGCCAATCGACTATCTTGATCCGCAGTTGCCTGCTGGACTCACGCGCATCGGAATGCCCATGGTAGACGCTACCTCGGAGTCGCTGCGAGGTTATGGGTGCCTGATTGGCAATCCCGACGAATGCCGGGTCGAGATCGTCCGCTGGCCTCGTCAGGGTAGCCGGCCTATCGATGAAGGTACTGGTGACCAGGGTGGAACGACTCAGGGGATTTTCGTCAGCGAATGGCGAGGCGACGTCCTGTACGGTCGTAACGAGGCCGTCGGTGGTCACTATATCCTCGCGTACGCGCAGCCACCGGAGTCGGCTCGGACGGACCACGCGGAAGTGCCGCGGCGAATGCTGTTGTGGCATGCGAACTATCACCCGGACGGTGGTCAACTCTTCTTTCCATTGGACCATCGACCGTTCTATGTCCCTCTGGCCCTGCCGGGTGACGATGTGACGCCGCAGCGCTTCGTCTGTTTTCGCTTCGATGGCACGCAAGGGCTATACATTCATCCCAATATTTGGCACGAAGGCGTATTCGGCCTTATCGGGAGCCAGCGTTTCTTTGACAAGCAAGGGGCGGTGCACGCCCGTGTTTCAGTCGATTTCGCACGGGAATTCCAATGTTTGCTCGAAGCTGCAATTGAGTAACGCCTACTTTTAGTTAGGCGGACCAGTAACCGTTTGCAATTGCTGACGCCGCTTGCATTCGCCCTCCGACAGCCTCGTGCCGATTTGATACAGGAACATGATATGACCGAGAAAAAGGTTTGGCTTATCACCGGTGCAGGCCGGGGCTTGGGTCTCGACATTACTAAGGCAGTCCTGGCTAGCGGCGACGCCGTCGTCGCGGCCGGTCGCGACCTCGCAAGAGTCGCAGCCGCGGTTGGCCACCATGAGAACATGTTGCCAGTCACGCTGGATGTCACTCGCCCAGAAGATGCTCAAGCCGCAGTGCAGAGCGCCCTCGCAAAGTTCGACCGCATCGACGTGCTCGTTAACAACGCTGGGAACTTCTTCGCCGGTTTCTTCGAGGAGCTCAGCTCGGAACAAATCCACAATCAGATCGACACGTTGCTGTTCGGTCCGATGAATGTCACCCGAGCCGTCTTGCCGGTGATGCGCAAACAACGCTCCGGTCTCCTGCTTACCATCTCCTCAACCGCGGGCATCGCTGGCCAAATGTTTTGCACCGCCTATGCTGCAGCGAAGTTCGGCATCGAAGGATGGATGGAGTCGCTGAAGCCTGAGATCGCAAGCTTTGGTATTCGCACGATGCTTGTCGAACCAGGTTTCTTCCGTACCGAGTTACTAAGCAAGGACTCCACCACATATGCTCAGCCCTCTATAGCAGATTATGGCGAGCGCACGAAGCAGACGGTCGCCGCCTGGAGCAGCGTGGATGGAAAGCAGACCGGTGACCCCTCAAAACTCGCCCGTGCGCTGGTGAAGCTCGCTGCACTGGAAGAGCCGCCGACTCGCTTTGCTGCCGGCGCCGATGCCATACAGACGTTCGAGGCTAAAGCCAATACGCTACTCGCCCAAGCCCGTGCCCACCAAGAGTTGTCCCGTTCTCTGGCGTATGACGCCCCCTGACCACCGAAGAGCTTCGCGGCCCCCCCCCATCAGGGTCGCCTAACCACGCGGTCAACACGGACGCCCACCGTCGGCGCTACGCGCCTTGGTGGCCGCCGGTTACCTTGATTCGTTAGGCCTCAGAAGGTTCGCCTTGATGTGGCTTGAGGAGTAGAGAATGCTGAAAAGACTGCTCCCTTCGATGGCGAACTTCACCTACGCAGGAAGTCGAATTTCGCTTTGGCTTCTTGGCCTGGTCCTCTTCATGAAGGTCGCTATCGCCCTCGGCGCTATCTTCAACGGTCACTACGCAGCGTCGGTAGCGGATGGCATACCAATCGATTCATATACACCGCAAGCCACACAAGCCTTTCTCTCACTTTTAGCTTTGCTAGGCCTATCTCAGTTCGTACTGGGCTTGCTTGGTGTCCTGATACTTCTCAGGTACCGTCCTTTGGTTCCGCTCTTTTTGCTCGTGCTGCTTATCGAGTACCTCGGGCGCAAGGGCATCAATGCGTACATGCCAATCGCACGCTCCGGCGACGCACCAGGAGGAGCAATCAACTGGGCCATCTTCGGGGTTATGTTGCTCGCGTTCATTTTGTCCGTACGCCAAAGCAATTCACTGCAGCCGCCGTCTGAAGCCTAACCGCGCGGTCAACACGGACGCCCACCGGCGGCGCTTCGCTGGTTACCCTGGTTCGTTAGGCGGTTGCAAAGTACGATAAACCTGTGGAAAGCCCGCATCTGGAGGTTTGCCATGTACTCTGGAAGCTGTCACTGTGGTCGCATTGCCTTCGAGGTTGAAGGCGAGTTCTCGGAAGTTATGGAGTGCAATTGCTCGCACTGTAGCCGCAAGGGCTATCTCTTATGGTTCGTGCCGCGCAGCCAGCTTCGGCTTAAGTCGCCCGCAGAGAGCATGTCGACCTACAAATTCAACAAGCACGTCATCAGCCACCACTTCTGTTCCAACTGTGGCTGTGCGCCGTTCGGCTTCGGTGTCAAGTCAGGCGCACCTATGGCAGCGATCAATGTGCGCTGCCTGGAGGGCGTAGAACTCACAACGCTCAAACGCGTACCGGTCGATGGGCGCAGTCGGTGAAGGAGCCGCCTACCATGCGCTCAACACGGACGCCCAGCGGCGGCGCTTCGCGCCTTGGTGGTCGCCGGTTACGTTGGTTCGTTAGGGCGCATGTGCACGGGCAGTCTGGATTGGCGGCTTCGGCAAAACAGGAAAGGGGAAAATAATGAGCATTGGATACAACAGCCTTTTGGGCCTTCTCATACTCGCTGCAGATATCTGGGCGATCATCAATATTTTTCAAAGCTCGGTATCGAACGAGAAGAAACTGATTTGGATAATTGTAGTGGTGCTGCTGCCGGTACTGGGCTTAGTCCTATGGTTTTTCCTCGGGCCACGGGATCGCAAGTCGTAGCGTCGCCATTTGCTCCTGAGGATACGGCCCTGCCCTGCTGCCCGGTGCCATGAGTTGGAGGCGCCCCATTAAGGCAAGGTCCAGGTGAATCGTGCGCCCTAACCTTTCGCTCAGCCGGACCGCTCGGCGGCGGCGCTTACGCGCCGTCCGCTCGCGGCCGGATAGTTCTGTTCGTTAGGCGTCTTTACCCCTGTCGAGGCTAGAGTGACCTTCCGAGTCGTGGTGGATGACAACTTCCACTATATGGATGAGGATGAGCGCTACGAAAGCGCAACATACCCGACTGTAGAGGCCGCGTTGGAAGCCGCGCGCCGAATAGTCGATGACTATCTCATCTCAGTTCATCGTCCCGGGATGACCGCCGAGCAGCTCTACGGTTACTTCACGTCTTTCGGCGAAGACCCGTTCAGCGTAGGAAGCGATGCGAAGAGGGTTACATTTTCCGCGTGGGACTATGCCAAGGGAAGGTGCGCTGAAATGTGCGGTCCAGACGGGAGCCAAATCAAATGACGCCTAACAACGCGGTTAACACGGACGCCCACCGACGGCGCTGCGCGCCTTGGTGGTCGTCGGTTACCTTGGTTCGTTAAGTGTCAGATGGAAATCCGCGATATTCGACCATCGGAGATTGAGGCGGCTCGGCGCCTGCTTGTGGCGAGCGGTTGGACTCGTCGCGTCTCGGATCCAGCGGATTTTCGTGAACTGTTATCGCGGTCACAACGCTCCATCGTCGCGGTAGAGCGTGGCGAAGTCATAGGCTTCTTGCGTGCCCTTACCGATGGGATGGCGAACGGCTACATTTCGATGCTGGTCGTCGCGGAAGATCACCGACGGAGGGGCGTTGGTCGCGCTTTGGTGAACTCGGTCATGGGTGATGGCCGCGGAATGACCTGGGTGCTTCGAGCAGCGCGAGATGGCGTCGTGGCGTTTTACGAAAAAATTGGCTTTGTCCGGTCTGAAGTAGCGATGGAGCGCCGAGATGCAAGTACATCTGACACCTAACCTTTCGCTGAACCGGACGCCCCTCGTCGGCGCTTGCGCGCCTTCCTTCGGGTCGCCGGCTGGCTTGGTTCGTTAGGCTGCTTCGCCACAGAGTTTTGGCAAGTTGGCTCACATAAGACGCCGGGCGTTCTTTTTCATCGGCGCATTTTCGGCCCTGTGTCTTTTCGTTTGGCTGGCCACTGCCCGGGACGACGATTCCGCGATCGTCTTCGAGCGGGACCTGATCTACGGAAAGGGAGGTGACACAGATCTTCGCCTAGACTTGGCCATGCCCAAATCGGGCGGCGGACCCTTTCCAGCGGTGGTGTTTCTGCACGGGCAAGGTTGGAGGGCTGGCGATCGGTCAGAGATGGACCCATTGGCCAAGGGGATCGCGCGACTGGGTTATGTTGGCGTTACGATCGAGTATCGGCTCGTGCCACTGGCACGGTTTCCTGCCCAAGTCGAAGACTGCAAGGCCGCGATACGCTGGATGCGCGCTCATGCAGCGCAGTACCGGATCGATCCTCGAAGAATCGGGGTTGTCGGCTTCTCCGCCGGAGGATATCTGGCCGCGATGCTTGGCGTAACGACCACGGCCGACGGGCTCGAGGGCGGCAGCGGTTTCAGTCCGCAATCCAGCGCGGTTGAAGCGGTAGTGAGTTTCTTCGGGCCAACGGATTTCACGACTCGCGATTGGCCCCCGATCTCGAGTCGGAAGTGATCGTCCCCTTCCTGGGTGGTAGCCTTGCGGACAAACCTGACGTCTATTGGCGGGCCTCGGCAATCAATTTGGTAACGAAGGATGCCCCTCCCTTCTTGTTTTTTCATGGCGCTGAAGATGCGCTTGTTCCAATCGATCAATCGAGGCGACTCGCGGCGAGTTTGCAGCGAGTCGGTGTGCCGGCACGCGTAGTTGCCTTCGAGCACGAAGGGCACTGTTTCACGGACGCTACCAACCAAGTCGCGATGAAACAGATGCTGGAGTTCCTCGCCGAACGCTTCAGACAATAGGCTTCGCGTGAAGGCTAAATCGGAGTCGAATGATGCAGTGGCCTAACCTTTCGCTTAACTGGATTGCTCGCGGCTGGTTAGCCTGGTTCGTTAGGCCGCACGCTTGGGAGCGCGTATGGATGCGCCAGGTATCAAACCTCACGGTTCGCTGAACCGCCTCGCGTTCAGCGCCACTTTTCATTGTCTCACCGGTTGTTCAATCGGCGAGGTGTTCGGCATGGTTCTCGGAACCACATTGAACCTTGCCAACTGGAGCACGATCGCGCTTTCGATCGTACTCGCTTTTGTGTTTGGCTATCTTCTGACTATCCTCCCGCTTCTGCGCGCGGGTGTGGCGCTGCGTGCGACGCTCGGGCTCGCTTTCGCCTCCGATACGGTATCGATACTCATCATGGAGATTGTTGATAACGCCGTCGTCCTGCTGATCCCTGGAGCGATGGACGCCGGACTCGGCGAGTTCCTTTTCTGGAGCAGCCTTGCCGTGTCTTTGCTTATTGCAGGCCTGGCCGCCTTTCCCGTCGTGCGCTGGCTCATCGCTCGAGGTCGTGGCCACGCGGTGGTGCACAAGTATCACACTGACGCAGCGGTTTCACAGTCCTCACACCATTGAGCGCTTTGCATTTCATGCGGCCTAAGCTTGCGGTCAACTGGAGGCGCCGGTTAATGTCTTCAATTTGGTGATCGTCATCGCGGCGCGCCAGTTACCTTCGACGTTAGGGGTCAAGATCTCGCCGCGTTTGCGCCCGTCCCTGTTCACTTCAAAGGAGGTCACTTGTGCTCGTGAAGAAAGCCGTTGATCGCGAGTGGAAGGCAACGGATTACTCTGGTATCGAGCGTAGCCTCTTTCGAAACAACGACGCTGGCGGCCGCTCGTCTATCGTGCGATTGGCGCGGGGAGCCCGGTTTCCCAGTCACACCCACGAAGGCACCGAAGAGGTCTTGGTCCTCGCTGGCACCGTACGTATTGGAGGCATCGAGCTCACGAGCGGTGACTACCTCTTTACCAGTCCGGGTGAGGAACACGACGTCGTCGCCGTATCCGATACCGCGACGATCTTTGTGTCTTCGCAGAAGCGCACACCTGTGGTTGAAGGTGGCTCCTTATGACGCCTGACCACGCGGTCAACGCGGACGCCCACCGGCGGCGCTTCGCACTTTGGTGGTCGCCGGTTACCTTGGTTCGTTAGCCATCACGCTTGAGCATTACCGATTGCGATCTATATGGAACGCGTTCGAACACCGATTCTTGAAATTGCATATGAGAGCACCGGACCGGCCAACGCGTATCCAGTCGTGCTTCTTCACGGCTTTCCATACGATCCCCGTTGCTTCGACGATGTTGTTCGTATCATCACGGCGATACGATAGTCCTTCATGGCGCGGTTGACGGAGTAAGCCCGCCTCAGTCATCCGAAGGACACTCGAAGTTCTTCACCATCGGGTACGAGCGGAGGGTACTGGATGACGTCGGTCACAACCCGGCCCAGGAAGCTCCGACAGTCTTTGCGCAGGCGATTCTTGATCTCTGCGAACGTTGACTCTACTGCAGTTAATGTGATGGCTACCACTCGCTCAACCGGACCGCGCGCCGTCCGCTCGCGGCCGGTTAGCTTGGTTCGTTAGGCGTCAGAGGGCGCAGTAGTTGTGGTCCACTGCCCCAAGCAATAGGGAGACAGCCATGGCATCGGAACAGTCATTCAGCGGCTTCGAGCTCGCAGGGTGGGAAGACGAGGCAACCGCCGCAGAGTACGACAGACATCTGTCTCTTGTGACTACCCAGTCCGTCGAGGCGCTACTCGACGATGCGCACCTGGGCAGTGGACACAAGGTTCTGGACATCGCAACCGGCGCAGGCTACGTTGCAGCCGCCGCCGCCCGACGCGGTGCAGAGCCAGTGGGACTCGACTTCTCGGCCACCCAGGTGCGCCTGGCACGAGAGCGGTACCCGGACATTCGTTTCGAACAAGGAAACGCCGAAGCTTTGCCATTCGAGACCGGCACTTTCGAAACGGTTGTCAACGCCTTCGGAATGTGCCATCTACCCAATCCTGACTTGGCGCTCCGCGAGACGTTCCGGGTGCTCAAGCCTGGCGGCAGAGTTGCGTTCTCCGTTTGGGACGCGCCCGAAAGGGTCGTTGGCCTTGGCGCGGTCTATGCGGCCATTCGCGCGCATGGGTCAATGGATGTTGGTCTTCCCGCCGGCCCGAACTTTTTTCTCTTCAGCAGCGCCGAGCAAAGCATCAACGCGCTGCGTGGCGCCGGCTTTGACTCGCCGACGTTCCGACAAGTGTCGCAAGTCTGGCGCGGCTCCGACCCGGACGAACTGTTCGCCATGGTGGCCACGGGTACCGTGCGCGCTGCCGCAACATTGCGAGCGCAAAGCCCGCAGGCGAGAGAGGCCATCCGCGAGGCGGTGCGACAGGCTGTTTCCGCGTACCGAAGGGGCAATGAGTACGAAGTTCCCATGCCAGCGGTCGTTGCAGCTGCCGTCAAACCGGGATGCTGACGCCTAACCCCTCCATCAAACCTTAGGCGACGTGTCGGCGTCGCAGTCGACAACCCGACGACTCACGACCAAACGACAATGGCCGAAACCGAACGTATGCCTTACGACTTCGACATCGATGCATTTCTTCACAAGCCGCTGGTCGCGCACTTGGCTACATCATCGCCCAACGGTCCAAGAGAGTCTCCCGTGTGGTTCCTGTGGGAGGCGCAGGAACTTTGGCTGGTCGGAAACAACCGGGACAGCTTCCCAAAACGAATTCAGGCGGAGCCGCGCTGCGCCGTCGGCGTCGTGGAGTTTGATCTGAAACGTGGTCGTTTGCGTCACGTCGGTATTCGCGGAACGGGCTTCGTTGAGGCGCTTGATCCGGGCCGTCTGTATCGTTTCTTGAGCCGCTATCTTGGCAAGGACCAAACCAAGTGGAACGCTCGCTTTCGCTCGCAGGTCATCGACCGCCTGGAACTCATGGTGCGAATCAAGCCTTTATCCATCGTGGCACGTGACCAGTCATATTTCGCAAATGGTGCAGAGGCCTGACCACTCGCTCAACCGGGCCGCTCGCCTGCGGCACTGGCGCGCTTCCGGCCCGCGGCCGGTTACCTTGGTTCGTTAGGGCGCATGAATACCACGCGTGCCTACCGGTTCGCACTTCTTGTAACGGCGCTTGCAATCACCCTGCACGCATATGAGAACCTTGCCAAGGCTGCTGCGCCCTCGCTTGGCTGGTTCCTTTGGGCCATGTTGCCGTACGCAATTTGTCTCGCTTTTTGGGCGCGTTCTTCCATCGGCGCTCCCGCTGTTGCAGGCGTAATCACGGCATTGGTGTTCGACTTAGTCGCCCACTACGCTGTGTTTGTTCATCCAACGAGTTCCACCGCCGCCTTGGCCATGATCTTTGTGCCTCTGTGGAGTACGCTGCTGTTTTGCCCTGCCGCGATGTTCGCCGTTTGGCTCGCGATTCGGCGGCGCCGTGTAAATGGACCTCATGCACCCTAACCACGCGGTCAACACCGACGCTCACCGGCGGCGCTGGCGCGCCGTCGGCTCGCGGCCGGCTACCTTGGTTCGTTAGGCGTCGGCAACACACGCTCAGGAAAGTAATCGTGCTCATCTCCGGAAGCTGCCACTGCGGAAATATCACATTCGAGTTGCTGTGGGAACCCGAGCCGGCCGAGATTCCGGCGCGGGCCTGCACGTGTTCCTTCTGCACCAAGCACGGAGGCGTGTGGACTTCTTGCCCCACTGGTACGCTTACCGTAGTAGTGGCTGATAAACAGAATGTTTCGCGCTATGCGTTTGGAACTAGGACGGCCCAGTTCCACATTTGCGCGAGGTGTGGTGTCGTTCCCCTCGTTACGAGCGAGATTGATGGGAAAATGTATGCCGTCGTCAACGTCAACGCATTTCAAGACATAGACCGGTCTCTGCTCAAGAATGCATCGGCTACATTTGATGCGGAAGACGAGCAATCTCGGCTTGCCAGACGCAAGCGCAACTGGATACCTCGTGTTGGGTTTAGTGATGGCGCCGCCTAACGACGCGGTCAACACGGACGCCCACCGGCGGCGCTTCGCGCGTAGGTGGTCGGCGGTTACCCAGGTTCGTTAGGTCCTCATGAATCTCACTGCAGCGAAGGAGCTTCGAGCCAACGGCAAGCACGCCGAGGCCAAGGATCTGCTGGTCGCACTTGTGGCTCAGGATCCGAACGACGCAGAACTCCAATACGAGACCGCCTGCGTTCACGACTTCCTCGGTGAGGAAGCATCCGCCGTTGCCTACTATCGCGCTGCGCTACTTGGTCGGCTTTCGCTGGAGCATCTTCGAGGTGCTTATCTCGGCCTGGGTAGCACGTATCGGACGCTAGGCCTGTACACCGACGCACAAGTAATCCTACGTCAGGGCCTGGAACGTTTCCCCGAAGCCAACGAGATGAAGGTTTTTTTGGCGATGACTCTGCACAACTTGGGGCAATCGAAGGCGGCGGTTGAGTGCCTTCTGACAGTGCTTGCGAAGACGTCAAGTGACAACGATATTCAAGCCTATCGACGTGCCATACTTTTCTATGCGGAAGACATTGAGCGTATTTGGCCACATGACGTCTAACCAATCGCTCAACGGGACCGCTTGCCGGGGGGCGCTGGCGCGCCATTTTGCTGGGTGGTCTGGGCCGAATGTGTTAACGCTCAAGATACGGAGTAGCTATGCGCGGTCTTACCTATTTTGGTTTGTTGGTCGTCATTGCTCTACCTGCTTTTGGCAACGACGAAGTTCTCCCGGAAGGAACCATAAAGAAGGGCACCCTTGCGAACGCCAAATTGATTGCTGACGCTAAACTAGGCGTAGCGGCCAAGGTTGGGGTAATGGGTTGCGCTAAACCGGAACGGTTGGAGCCTTATGTCGTCGCGATGCCAACTGGCGTTCCGGGGCAACGGCAGTGGAAAGAGCTCTGGGTTGTATCGGGGTGCAACAGCAAATTTCCAGTCCATATCGACTTCACGGAGTCCGGCCCGGGTGCCGCTGATTGGACTATAAGAAAATGAGCGCTGACCACTCGCGCAACCGACCGCCCACCGGCGGCGCTGCGCGCCGTCCGCTCGCGGCCGGTTAGCTGTGAAGCTTCAATACGTTGTTACTGTTCATTCGGACTGAGTCTGAGAGACTGGAAGGTGCGACCCATTCCGCATCTTTCAGGAGCTCAGCCGAATGAACATCCACAAGAATGCCCGACTCACGTTGGTCCGTCGACTGGAAATGGTGAAGGACGTTGTGGAGCGCAAGCTTACCCTGGCGGCAGTAGCCGGCGGCCACGGCGTTAGCGTGCCGACGGTGCGGAAATGGGTCGGTCGCTACCTGGTGCGGGGAGAGGCTGGGCTGACCGATGCATCTTCCCGGCCGCGAGTGAGTCCGCGAGCGATCTCTGCGCAAAGCGCGCTGGCGATCGTCGAGCTGCGGCGACGCTGGCTGACGCAAGCCTGCATTGCCAAGAGCCTGGGCGTATCGGCGAGTACGGTTAGCCGAGTTCTGGGACGAGCAGGGTTGTCGCGTTGGGCCGATTTGGCGCCGAGCGAGGCGACTGTCCGCTACGAGCACGCCCATCCCGGCGATCTGCTGCACCTGGATACCAAGAAGCTAGGCAGGATCGAGCGCATGGGCCACCGCGTGACCGGCGCCAGGCGGCACGATACCGTCGGTGCCGGTTACGAATTCCTGTTTGTTGCGGTCGATGATCATGCGCGCCTCGGCTTTACTCAGCTCAAGCCAGACGAACGGATTGGTTGTGCCATTTCGTTCCTCCGTGCCGCCGTCAAGTATTTCAAGCAGTTGGGCGTGGTGGTGCGCCGGGTGCTGACTGACAACGGCAATGCTTTTCGCTCCAAACGCTTCGCGCAAGTCTGCCGGCTCCTCGGTATCAAGCACTCGTTTACTCGGCCGTATCGGCCGCAAACGAATGGCAAGGCTGAGCGATTCATCCAGTCCGCGCTGCGCGAATGGGCCTACGGCATCCCCTACAACCATTCCTCGGAACGAGCGAACATGCTTAATCGTTGGATTCATCACTACAACTGGCATCGCCCGCACCATGGCATCGGGAAATTAGCACCGGTCAGTCGCTTGGCCGTCTCCAGAAACAACCTGTTGACACTTCACAGTTAGCTTGGTTGATTGAGCGTGGGCGAAGCCGACGGAAAGGACCCTCGTTCCCAGCGGACTGCCTTCGGCAGCCGCTGAAACTCATACGTTAGGCCCTCGTCCACGTGGCAGTCATCAGCAATGTCTTAGGAGGACCAGCGTGGCCCTGTTCATGGTAGTTGAGCATTTCCGGAACGGTGAAGCAGCACCTGTGTATCGCCGCTTCAAAGAGCACGGTCGGATGGCCCCCGATGGCCTTACGTACGTTTCGAGTTGGGTCGACGAGAACTTGGCAACGTGCTACCAACTCATGGAAACAGTCGATCGAAGTCTGCTTGATGAGTGGATGCGAAACTGGAAAGACCTGGTTGAATTTGAGGTTTATCCAGTCATATCGTCTCAGGAGGCGGCTCGACGGGTGGCAAGCCTGGAAGCATGACGCGGCCTAACCGCTCGCTCAACCGGACCGGTTAGCTCTGTTCATTTGGCCGCACCATAGCTTCTGAGATTCATCCCGATACGTCAAGGAATTCCATGTCTGGGAAACTTGAAATGTTGACCGCTTTCGCAATCAGCCTGCTTGCAAGCGCGGTCACGAGCACTTGCCTGGCTCAAACAGGCAAAGGAAGCGATAGCTTGGTGGGGGCTTGGCGAGGACAGGTCCAGTTCACAACTGGCGCATTTGCCGAGACGAAGAATCTAGAGTTCATGTATGTATTCGCGGTAGGCGGCACTATGACGGAGTCTTCGAACTACGACGCCGCGCCTCCTGTGCCGCCGGCGTACGGAGTATGGAAGAAAGTCGGAATCCGAAAATACGAGGCGAAATATCAATTTTTTCAGTCTAAGGCCGTGGGCTCGGCCGATGAACTTGTCCAACGTGGAGGTTGGGCACCGGACGGATATGGGACGCTGTCGCAGAAGATCAGCTTATCGAAGGACGGCAACTCATTTGAATCGAGCATCACCCTGGAACTGTTCGACGGGGAAGGAAAGGCCATAGCAGGCGGAGGCGAAGCAAATGCCAACGGGAAACGAATCGGTTTTTAAGTGTTACAAGTGCGGCCTAACCACGCAGTCAACACGGACGCCCACCGGCGACGCTTCGCGCCTTGGCGGTTGCCGGTTACCTTCGTTCGTTAGACGCCCGACCATTAGCGGGCACGCACGGGTGTTCGCGCGTCCCATCTCGAGGCCAGTGTTCATTGCCCGGCGTCAAAGCGATGCGCTGATACAGGTTCTACAATGCCGAGCAGGCTTTGCCTTGTACGCGAGCACGGAGACAATTCATGGACGCTGAACTCAAAAGGAAAATCCTGACGCTATTGGACCAACACCGGATCATGACGGTTGCGACCCTACGGGCGGACGGCTGGCCGCAGGCAACGACCGTTGGCTATGTGAACGAAGGCCTAACGCTCTATTTTCTCTGCGGCCTTGACAGTCAGAAGGCGAGAAATTTAGCGCGAGACGATCGGATCTCGTTGACAATCGATCACGACACAGCGGATCTGATGGCCATCACTGGCTTGTCTATGGCCGGGCATGCACATGCCGTGACTGATCGGGCCGAAGCGGAGAAGGTTTTGCTCATGCTTCCCCTGAAGTACCCTGACGCGCCTCCGTTGCCGATCAAGATGCCCAGCCCGGACGAGGTCCGCCTTTTCCGCGTAACGGCGACGGTCATTTCCGTCCTCGATTACTCTAAGGGCTTTGGACATACGGACCTCGTCACTTGCTGATCGCGATATCCTCGCAGTCCCCTCGGGGCGGAAGCCTAACCACTGCCTCAACCGGACTGCTCGCGGATCGGCATAACCACGCGGTCAACACCAGCACCTACCGGCGGCGCTTCGCGCCTTGGTGGTCGCCGGTCACCTTGGTTCGTTAGGCCCCACAAGCGAGTTCCCCATGCGCCTCGCACTGTTGACCGGTGGGTCTAGAGGTTTGGGCCTGGCGCTTTGCGAGACTTTGGCGGCGGATGGCTTCAAAGTGATTGAGTTCTCACGTACGGCACCGCATCCCTACTCTGTTCGCGCCGATCTCTCCGCACCGGAAGAAGCTCGGCAGGCCGTAGTGGGCGCCATATCGTCTATCAACGCGGATCGGTTGAAGGAACTAGTCGTGGTTAACAACGCGGCAACACTTGATCCGATCGGGCCGGCCCACCGGAAGGCAGTAACTTCGATAGTCGCCAACCTGAACACCAACTTCACGTCGGCAATCGTAATTCTCTCGGAAATCGTAGCCCACTTTCAGACCACTGCTTGCCGCAAGGTGTTGGCAAACATTTCAGCGGGCGCCGCGCATAAGGGGGTTTTCGGATGGTCACTGTACTGTGCGGCGAAAGTTGGCGTAGAGAACTTCATTCGCTCCCTGGCACTGGAGCAACAAGTTGAGCCGTTCCCCTTCATCGCCGTGAACATCGACCCCGGAGTTGTCGATACTGGCATGCACGTTGAGGTAAGTGCGGCCTCGTCATTCGACTTCCCGGCACGAGACCGCTTTATCCAGCGCAAAGCACAGGGCCAACTTGCCTCACCAACGGTGGTGGCCGCTGCTGTTCTTCGTATACTCGAGCTTTCGTCACTCTCCTCGGGTGAACGCTACGATGTACGCGACGTTGGGGCTTAACCGCACGCTCAACCGGATGCTGTCCGCCGTGGCTTCGCCCCGCCGGCAGCGCCGGTTAGCTTGGCCCCGTTAGGCCGCTCGACATTACGGAGATCACATGGCCCTGACTTGTACGCGCGTCGCACTTCCGATTCTCGTGTGGGCGGGGCTTGTGTGGGTTTCGACGCCGGTGCGCGCCCAAACCGAGAGCAATCCCGCGACCAAATGCGCTTCTTGGAGTGCGAAGAAAGGGTACTCAAGGGACTATGTCGAGCAGAGAACCGGCTCGCGGCCCCCTCCCCGAAGCAACTGGCGTGACAACATTCGACCCGAGGAGTTGCAAGTTGGAGATGTCGTAGTTTTGACCCTCTGGCCGGGTCATGTGGCAGTGGTCGAGGAGATCACCCGCGACACATCCGGCAAGCCGGAGCGTATGCGCGTGTCTAGCTTCAACTACGGGCGCGGCGAGCGTTTGATAGACCGGGACTGTGAAGTGTCGGCGAAATTCGGAGTCGAGACGAGCCACTGGGTCTCGCTTGGTGAGACCGTCGGCTATTGGCGCCCACGGTCGGCTCGGAAGTAGTGGGTTCACCCAGCCTAACCACGCGGTCAACACGGACGCCCACCGGCGGCGCTGCGCGCCTTGGGTGGTCGCCGGCTACGTTGGTTCGTTAGTCCCTGAGAAAGGCTCCATGTCCAACCGTCTTGCCTCTTGCAGTTGTGGTCAGCTCACTGCCAAGGTCACCGGTGAGCCTGTACGCATCTCGATTTGTCACTGCCTGGCCTGTCAACGCCGAACCGGCAGCGTCTTCGGGCAGCAAGCTAGGTTTCGTCGCGAAGATGTCTCGCTCTCCGGTGTTTCGTCTGAGTACGTCCGTGTTGGCGACGAAGGCTCTCACGTCAGGTTCCACTTTTGCCCGACCTGCGGATCAACTGTCTACTATGAGCTGGAGGGATTGGAGGAGTACCTTGCAATCCCTGTTGGCGCATTTGCGGATCCAAGCTTTCCGCCGCCGCTCTTCTCCGTCTACGAGACTCGAATGCACAGCTGGGTCGTTCCTCCGCCGGACGCGGAGCACATCCGATAAGCGCGCGCTCGGCCAGGACCCGTCTCGTCAGCGGGGAACGCAGAACACCGGTCCCTCGAGGATCCATCCTCGGGCGATCGTGGCGTCGATCTCTGCGGGATCCGTGAGGTAGCGATGATTCACCTGGCCTCCCATGCCGTTGTTGTACAGCCGCGTAACGGTCTGGTATTCGGGTGCGCAACCTGTCGTGAGCGGCTCGACCGCCCGGAAGGCAAGCCCCTCGAAAGTCCAGGCGGGATCCGCCTTGACGATATCGCATTCGGCCACGCTGATCGTATAGAAATGCGAGTTCGATCCAATGCCGGGCGTGCCGTAGAACCGGCACGCTTCATTGCCGGGCCCCGTACCCGTCTTCCAGCTGTGGAACGAAAAGCCGGTGCGCATCCATCCGGCAATGATGCCTGCGTCGAGTGCCGCCGCTTCGTCGGGGAACGCGGTGATGAAGTAGTGGTTGAGCGAAGGGGCGTAGTACTCGATCGTGTCGACGATTTCCGCAGCACCGCCGCCCCCGCCGGTCGGATCGACATAGAGCACCTTGTGGTCGTCCAATCCACCTTCGACATGCTCGACCTGCATTAACTTGGTCTTCGCTGCGACGTCGCCGTTCACCCACGCGAAAAGGAATCCGAGCGACCATGTGATGATGTCCGCGCCGCTTTGGGGATCGAGCTCGTGGCCCTGACCTTCGAGCAGCACATGGCCGCGTGGCCCCGCCATACGATCCAGCGCCGTGCGTACGACGCCGGCAGGGGCGATTGGATCGGTGGTGCCCGACAGCGCAAGGAACGGTAGCGTCAAGCCCTGCGCTCCCAGCTGGTCGGTGCCGAACGCCGGAAGGATCTCGAGGCCGAAATACGGGACGTACCCGACAGCGGCCCGCACTCTCGTATCCAGCGTGACCCTTTTCCGATCGAACGTCAGCAGAGCGTAATTGAGCTCCGCGCCGCCGAGCAGCATCAGCGTCTCTCCGCCCTGGCTGATGCCAAACGCGCCGACCTGGCTCGTCTGCAGGCGACCAAGCCACTCCGCGCGCGCCAGCATCGTGTCAAGCCCGGCAGAGATGGACAGCGGCCGGACCGCCTGCATCGCGACGAACTCGCTCCAGACCGGTATGTACGCTTGGGGGCCGAGCATGGCCGAAGCCAACGCTTTGGTGCCGAGCATGGCCGACTCCGACGCTTTGGCGCTGAGCGTGGCCGAGTCCGGGCCGAACACGGAGTAACGCAGGTCACCATGGAACGGTGCGACGGTCACGTAGCCCCACGATGCGAACGCGATGAGCGCACGAAGGTAAATGCCGGTCAGCGGGCTGCCGCCGTAGCCGTGGGAAAACAGCAAGACCGGCAGCTGCGAAGGGCTCGAAGGCAAAAGCGGCGCCTCGCCGCCGCGTTGCATTTTGGGTACGACGCTGCCGTCGGGTAGGACATAGTCGGCACGCGGGTTGTCGGGCGTGGTGGGGTAGCACGCCAGGAAGACATAATCGACCGGCGTGCCTGCCCAGCGGTCATAGAGGTCCGTGTCGTTGGGCGCGACGAAGGTCGAGGTCAATGCACCGGTCGGCGACACGAGGAGCGAGTCGACGTAGCGCTCCTTGCCGCCGCCCGACTGGCCGCGCCAGTACATGTCGGCGGTCTCACCGGCCGGCACGCGTGCAAAATCCTGTTCCACGTTAGTGCAGGCTACGGGATAAGGGCCGACGACCGGCAAGGGCGGCACGACGGTCTGCCCGTGCGCGGCGGGCCCCAGCCCGATCAAAGCCAGCAATGCGATGGCTGCGAGGCCTCGGTACATGATCTTTGTTCCAGCAGGTAGTTTAGACCTCCTCACGACGGAGGTAAATTGGATACGCGATTTGTCGCGGTCGTGCGTACGTATCAGTTTGTTTTCGAAAAAAGCCCGGTACCATTAGGAATGTACAAGGGCGTTAGGCCTCGCGCAGGGCTACAAACTTCAGGAGAACTGATGTTTGACCATGTCAAATTCGGAGTCAGCGACTATGCAGCGAGCAAAGCGTTCTTCCTCAAGGCACTCGAGCCGCTCGGCGTAGCTGTTGTCGCGGAGGGATCGCCGACGTACGGTGTCGAGCTTAGCCCACCAAAGGGTAAGGCGTCATTGTGCCTGTACCAAACCGAGGAGAAGCCGGCGCATCTTCACTTGGCGTTCATGGCCGAGAATCGCCAGCAAGTCGAAGCTTTCTATCGCGCGGCCCTGGAGGCGGGTGGCAAAGACAATGGTGCGCCTAGCCTGCGCCCGCACTACCACGCGAACTACTATGCAGCTTTCGTCCTTGGTCCGGATGGGCACAACATTGAGGTAGTTTGCCACGAACCCTAGGCCTAACCCCTCCATCGAGACATTGGGTAACGACTTGGGGCCTAACCATGCGCTCAACCGAACGGGCCGATTTGTGCATGCAACACGTCGCACGTCGACCCGGCCCGGCGGTTAGCCAGGTCCGGTGGGCGTTTTCGCTATCACTCTGCCGCGGGCCCGCTTGCGACGTTTGCGCGGCCCCTCTATGCTCAGCGTCGCCGCAGCGGTTATTCCACGGGGGTGAAACGATGCGATCCATCCTGCTCGCGCTGGCTGCACTGCCTGTCGCGGCCGCGTCTGCGCAAGACATCCCGGCGTACCGACGGCCCGACAAACGCAAGACCTCCGGAGCCGCGACCTCTCACACAGCGGCGACAATCTGCGCCCTTCCCGCGCATGGCTGACCGTCGCAACCTCCGCCAGCGTGACGGGCGAGTACTTCGGCAGATGGTTTCATTTCGCCAACCAAGACTACATCGCGGCGCTCTGTGGCCGCGCGCCTTCAAAATCGCTGCCGCCTTCGCCTTTGCCATCTTGGCAGCGGTCGCGACGCCCGCGCTCGCCCAGCAGGCAGACCTCGTCGTCAACCAGGCGGACAGCCCCGATCCGGGCCCCGCCGGCGGCGTTTTCACCTACACGATCCGCGTCGACAACAACGGTCCCGACACCGCGACCGGCATCAGCTTCTCAGACACGCTGCCGCCAGGCTCGACCTTCGTCAGCGCTACGGCCACGCAAGGCACCTGCAATCCGCCCGCCTCGGGCGTCGTCACCTGCGCGCTCGGCACCCTCACGTTCCTCGCCAACGCGACGGTCACCGTCAAGGTGATCCTGCCTACTCCGGGCGTATGGACCAATGGCGTCACGGCGACGTCAGGCGTCGCCGATCCGAATTCGTCGAACAACGTCAATGTGCCCGAAGACACCACGGCGCAAAACGCGTCGGACATGCGCCTCACCGCGGTCGATGCGCCCGATCCCATCGCCGCCGGCGGCGCGTACACCTATACGCTGACCGCGACGAATCTCGGCCCGACCGCCGCCGCATCGCAGACGATCGCGTTCACGGTGCCGACCGGCGCTTGCATTACGGCGGTGCCGACCGGCACCAACTGGGCCTGCGTGCCCAACACGGGATACCCCCTTTGCTCGGGCACGATCACCTGCACGCGCAGCTTGTCTCTGGCCTCCGGCGCGAGCGCGCCCAACCTCACCGTGCCCGCCGTGGCCAACGTCGGCGGCTCGATCACGGCCGCATTCACCGTGAGCTCGCCGCTGCCCGACGGCGACACGAGCAACAACACGCCGACCGCAACGACCACCGTGAACGGTGGCTCGACGGATCTTTCGATAGCGAAGACCACCAACCTCGCGACGGTCGGCGTCGGCAGTCCAGTGGTCTTTACGCTCACGCCGAGACTCAACGGCGGCGAGCCCGCTGGGCAGAGCGGCGGCCTCATTACCGTAACCGATTCGCTCCCCTCGGGTTTCACGCTAACGTCGACGCCGACCGGCGCCGGGTGGACCTGTTCGTCGATCCCGGCTGCGCCCGCCGCCGGTCCCGCCACGATCACGTGCACGCGGCCGGGGCCGTTCTCGACCAACTTCACCAACATGCCGGCGATCACGGTTAACGCGACGGTCACTGCTGTCGGCCCGCTCGTCAATACCGCGACGGTTTCCTCGCCGGAAATCGACCCCGTGCCCGGGAACAACACCGCCAACGTAACCGTGACCGGTAGCAACAGCGCCGACATGACGATCACGAAATCCGGCGCCGCGAATCCCGTCTTCATCGGCGATGACTTCAACTATGTGCTGACGCCGCACAACAACGGGCCCGTCGCGCTTCCCATCGGCACGATCGTGCAGGTGACCGACCCGGTCCCGGCCGGCATCAACATCCGGTCGGCGCCGACGAGCCCCGGCAATTTCTGGACGTGCACGGTGCCCGGCGCGCCGCCGTATCCGATCGCAGGCCCGGTCGCCGTTACGTGCTCACGCACGTTGACGGCGGCGATCGCTTCCGGCGCGAACTTGACCGCGATCACGATTCCCGTCGAGACGAACTCCGTCGGGACGTTCGCCAACACCGCGTGTGTAGCGCTCCCGGGCCCGACCGGGCCGTCGGACGGGAACGCCGCCAACAACTGCGCCACGAACAGCGTGACTTCGACCCTGGTCGGCGCCGGCGCCGACCTCGACCTGCAGGCGATCCCCAAGTCCGCCAGCCCCAACCCCGTGCTCGCCGGCCAGGACCTCACCTACGTCATCACGGTCATCAACCACGGGCCAAGCTCTGCGACCAACGTCACCCTGACGGACGCGCTAGCCAGTCTGGTCACGACCGGCGGATTCCAGTCGGCGACGCCTTCGCAGGGCACGTGCACGCCGAGCGCCGTCACCGCCGGGCCGACCGTCAACCTGTCGTGCAACCTCGGCCTGCTCGCCGTCGGTGCCACTGCAACGGTCACCGTCGTAGTGCGTCCGCTGATCGCAACGAGTGGTTCGCGGACCAATACGGCGACCGCGCACTCGCCGGACATCGCCGATCCGATCGATACCAACAACAGCACATCGGTCACGAGCCAGGTCACGGCGGTCGCAGACGTCATTGTGACGAAGACGGATTCGCCCGACCCGGCTCAGGCGGGCACCAACCTCACCTACGTCATCACGGCGCGAAACAACGGACCGTCGACGGCCGCGGCAGTGACCGTCACCGACACGTTGCCGTCGAACGCGCGGTTCCTGTCGCTTTCGGCGACGACGGGCGGTCCAACGTGCACGACGCCCCCCGTCCTTTCGACGGGCGGCACGCTTACGTGCACGTGGGCGACGATCACAAGCGGCACGCAACAGACCGCGACCGTCATCATGCGGCCGGTGACCGGCGCTGCCACGGTGGTGAACAACGTCATCGTCAGTACGACGACGACCGAATCGAACAGCGCGAACAACAGCGCCTCCGCGTCGACTACCATCACGCCGGCCGCGGTCGATCTCATCGTCAACAAGGTCGACAGCCTCGATCCGGTGGCGCTGGGCTCGCTTACCAAATTCACGATCACGGTCACCAACGGCGGACCCTCGGCATCGACCAACGTCGTGATGACGGACACTTTCCCGGTGGGCTCGCCGACCGCCACATTCTCCTACCAGGGCAATCTAACCATTACACCCACGGGCAGCGGCTCGTGCGTCGAGCCTGCGCTCAACGCCACATCGGGGACGCTTACCTGCACATTCGCCGACGTCGCGCCCGGGGTCGGCAACTCGGTCGTCGTCACCTACGACATGCGAGCAGAAGCGATCGCCGCCGGCACGTCGGGCACGACTTTCAACCGCGCGACGGTCACCGGCGACGAGCCGGACGCGTCGCTGGCGAACAACGTGACGGTGAACTCGACCACGACGCGCCAGGCCGCGGACCTCGGCATCGTCAAGACCGCGCCCGCAAGCGTCATACCTGGCAACGCACTCGCCTGGACGCTCACGGTCACCAACAATGGACCCGCCGCCAGCAACGGCGCGCAGGTCACCGACACACTGCCCGCCGGCGTGACGTTCGTGAGCGCGAGTCCTGGATGCGCGCTCGCAGCCGGCAAGGTGACCTGCACGCTCGGGCTGCTCAGCGTCGGCAACACTGCAGTGTTCACGATCAACGTGACGGTAAACGATCCGTACACCGGCGCTTCTCCGCTATCCAACACCGCGACGGTAACGGTGGTGAACGAGATCGACATCGTTTCCGGAAACAACTCGAGCAGTGCGACGACGAATGTCACGCCGCAGGCCGACCTGGCGGTGGTGAAGACGGTGAACAATCCGACGCCCATCGTCGGCGGCACGGTGCAGTTCACCGTCACGGTCACGAACAACGGCCCGAACGGCGCCGTCGCCGCACAAGTGGCAGACGTGCTGCCCGCCGGCTATTCGTTCGTATCCGCCGTGCCGTCGCAAGGCAGCTACAGCAGCGGCACGGGCGTGTGGACCATCGGAAGCATCGCCAATGGCGCAAGCGTGAACATGACGGTGAATGCGACGGTGAACGCGAGCGGTGGCACCACCAACACCGCAACCGTCAGCGCGACGACGACAGATCCCGTTCCCGGCAACAACACGTCGAGCGCCGGCACGGCGCCCGTGGCGCAAGCCGACCTCGCGATCACGAAGACCGTCAACAACGGCGCGCCGAACGTCGGCAGTAACGTCACGTTCACCATCACCGTAACGAACCTCGGCCCGAGCAGTGCTGCCGGCGTTCAAGTCAACGACGTTTTGCCCGCGGGGTACGCATTCGTCTCCGCGACGCCGAGCATCGGCAGCTACAACAGCGGCACCGGCGTCTGGAGCGGCATCGGCACGCTTCTGAGCGGCGGCAGCGCATCGATGACGGTGACGGCGACCGTCGCGCCGAGCGGGCCGTATCTCAACACCGCGACGACGAGCACCACGACGGCGGAGCCGAATCTCGCCAACAACAGCGCGTCGGCAAACGTGTCGCCGGTTGCGGTGGCAAGCCTTGTCGTCACCAAGACCGACAACAGCGCGACCTACACGCCGGGCGGCACGGGCACGTACGTGATCGTCGTGACCAATGGCGGGCCGTCCGCCGCATCTTCCGTGACGGTGACGGACGCGCTGCCCGCGGGCGTCACGCTCGGCGGCACGGTCACGTGCGCGGTGGCGGGCACCGCGACCTGCGGAACTATCACCGGCGTCGCGGGGCAGACCTCGCTCGGCACGACCGGCGCGACGATCGCTGCGGGCGCGGGCAATTCGCTCACGTTCACCGTTCCTGTGGCCTACGAGTCGTCGATGACGACCGACCCGCTCCTCAACACGGTCAACGTGACCGATCCGGCAAGTTCGCCGGCCTCCGCCAGCGACAGCAGCACCCGGCAGGCGAGTGTCGCACTGGCCGTCACGAAGACCGACGGCAGCAGCACGTACACGCCCGGCGGCACTGCGACCTATGTCGTAACCGTCAAGAACAGCGGACCGAGCGACGCGGCCGACGTTACGGTCAGCGATGCGCTGCCCGCGGGCGTAACGCTGACCGCGACCGTTACGTGCGCCGCGAACGGCGTCGCGACTTGCGGCACCGTGACAGGAAGCAATGGCGAGGCGAGCTTCGGCGCGACGGGCGCGACGCTCGGCGCGGGCGCCGGCGATTCGCTGGTGTTCACGGTGCCCGTAGCGTTCGCGCCAGGCATGACCGACGATCCTCTCGTGAACGCTGCGTCCGCCACAGACATCGCGACCGGCGCGACGGCAAACGGAAACGACTCGGACGCGCTTGCGGCGCAAGTTTCGCTGGCAGTAACGAAGACCGACGGCAGCAACAGCTACACGCCTGGCGGCAGCGCGACCTATACGGTCACCGTGAGCAACGGCGGCCTGTCGACGGCGAACGCGGTGGCGGTCACCGACTCGCTTCCTTCCGGAGCCTCGCTTTCAGGCACGGTCTCGTGTGCCCCGAGCGGCGTATCCAATTGCGGGACGGTGTCCGGAGTGGCGGGAGAAACGAGCTTCGGCACGACCGGGGCAATCGTCGTTCCCGGCGCGGGCAACGAGATCGTATTCACCGTTCCGGTCGCATTCGCGGCGGCCATGACGGCGGATCCGCTCGTCAACAACGCCACGGCCACAGATGGACCGAGCGGAGCCACGGGCTCAGGATCGGACAGCGATGCGCGCTCCGCGCAAGTAACGCTCGTGGTAACCAAGACCGACAACAGCACGACGTATGCGCCCGGCGGCACGGCAGTCTACGTCGTGACCGTCCGCAACACCGGCACCTCGGACGCGGTCGACATCACCTTCAACGATCCGCTGCCGGTCGACGTCACGCTGACGGGCGCGGTGCAATGCGTCGCCAACGGCATCGCAACGTGCGGCGCGGTCACGGGCAGCGCCGGCGAGACGACGTTCGGGGCGACCGGCGCCGGAGTCGGCACGAGCGCCGGCGATTCGCTCGTGTTCACCGCCCCCGTCGCGTTCGCACCAACCCTCGCCGACGATCCGCTCATCAACACCGCAACAGCGACCGACCTCGCGTCGGGTGCGACGGCGAGCGGCTCCGACAGCGACACGCTCGACGTTCAGTCGGCGATAGCGATCGCCAAGACCGACAACAGCAGCGCCTACACGCCGGGTGGGACGGGCATGTACACCGTGGTCGTGACCAATACGGGCATCTCCGCGGCGCTCTCCGTTACCGTGACCGATCCGCTGCCCGCCGGCGTCACGCTCACCGCGACGCCGCTGTGCGTTCCGGCCGGCACGGCCGATTGCGGCACGGTGACGGGCAGCGCCGGACAGACGAGCTTCGGTACAACCGGCGCTTCGATCGGGCCCGGCGGCGGCAACTCCCTCACTTTCACCGCGCCCGTGGCGTACTCTGCCGGCATGACGACGAATCCTCTCGTCAACACCGCCACGGCGAGCGACGGTGTACATCCTGCGGTCAGCGCGTCCGACAGCGATACCCTGTCGGCCGACGTTGCGCTCGATGTAACAAAGACCGATGGCAGTTCGACGTACGTACCGGCCGGCAACGGTGCGTACACCATCGTGGTCACAAATACGGGCACCTCGGATGCCGTCGACGTCTCGGTCAACGATACGTTGCCGGCTGGCGTAACGCTTGGCGGCACAGTCACCTGCAGCGCCATCGGCAATGCGAGCTGCGGCGTGATCTCGGGCGCGCCCAATTTCACCGCGGCGGGCGCAAGCGTCGGCGCGGGGGCGAGCAACGCCCTCACTTACACTGTGCCGGTGTCGTTCGCCGCCAATCTTACGGCGGCGACGATCACGAATGTCGTGACCGTAACGGATGTTCCCTCGGGCGCCGATGCCAGCGCTTCCGATACGGACAGCCTCGCGCAAAGCGGTCCGACGCTGGCGAAGACGATCGCGCCGCCGACGATCGGCTTCGGCGGCAGCGCGACGCTCACGCTCACACTGGCCAATCCGAACGCGACCCCGCTGACGCTGACAGCACCGTTCGTCGATACGATGCCCGCCGGCGTGACGACGATCGGCGACAACACCGGCACGTGCACTGGCGTTGCGGAGACGGCGACGATGATCACGATGGCCAGCGGCGCCGCGATTCCGGCGGTCGGCTGCACGATCGTCGTCACCATCACGTCGTCGACCGCGGGTACGGTCACCAACACCACTGGCACGCTGAGCACCAGCGCCGGAAGCGCGGCGCCCGCCAGCGCCCCAATCACGGTAACGGGTGGTGGCGGAGGGATTGCCTCGCTCGCGAAAACCATCGCGCCGGCGGTGATTTCGATCGGTGGGAGTGCGGCCTTGACCATCACGCTCGGCAACAGCGGCGCGGGGCCGTTGACCCTGACCGCGCCGTTCACCGATCCGATGCCAGCCGGGATGAGCGTCGTTTCGGCCAACACCGGAACCTGCTTGGGGGTCGGCACGACCGCTACGCTGATCACGCTGCCGGCGGGGTCATCGATACCGCCGGGCGGCTGCACGATCATCGTAACGGTCACCTCGTCGATGGCGGGCACTGTGGTGAACGTGACGAGCGCGCTCGTTGCAGGCAGCGTTAGCGCGCCCGCGGTGCGCGCTCCCCTGCTCGTGGCCGGATCGAGCCTGCCAGCGGAACGAATACCGGTGCTTTCGCCCGTCGGACTTAGTCTCCTGCTGCTCGCGCTGGCGGCGATGGGCGGGCTCTACCTGCGGCGCCGCAGTTAGCGGTCACCACAATGACGCACGTCAATGCAGCGGAGACAATATCAACCGACGAAGACTTTCGAACGCTTGAGCGAACGCGCTTGCGTGCTTTGGTCGGCCACGATATCGCGCTTGCTCAGGCGCTTCATTCCTCGGAATTCCATCTCATAACGCCACGTGGCTCAACGTACTCTCGCGAGTCGTACCTCCATGCCGTGGAGATTGGCAAGATCGTCTATCTGAAGTGGGAGGCCGCAGAGATCCTCGCCCGCCGCTTCGGCAGCGTTGCGCTGCTTCGCTATCAGGCCGACCTCGAAATGCCGGGCGCATCCGGCGAAAATTCATCCTTTGCCTGTTGGCACACGGACTCGTACGAACCGCACAATGGCTTCTGGCAGGTCGTCTGGTCTCAGGCCACTCTTATTCGCTAGCAGGCAAAAGTGCGCACGTGTCGCCTAACCCCTTCATCGAGCGAACAGGCCCATAGCCAGCTTCGCTGTCTGCAGTCTGCCGCTCATCTCGAACGGTAGGGCCCATGAGCCATTCGTCGAGGTCCGAAATCCTAGCTGCATGGGTTGCCGTTGCGACTGCTCTCGTGTTGGGACTCGCCGGCTGCGCCGCCGAACCAGGCCCCAAGCCGACGAGTTCGCCTTTGGAGGCTGCGCCGTACGTCGGGGTGTTTACGGGGGAGTACGTCGATGGGAGGCCACTGTACCGATTCCCTCCTATCCTCGTCATTGGTTCGAGAATCTACGGCGTTGGACCTCACAATTGAGCATCCCAGTGTCGCCTAACCACGCGGTCAACACGGATGCCCACCGGCGGCAGTTCGCGCCTCGGTAGCTGTCGCTTACCTTGGTTCGTTAGGAGGCAAACACCACCGCCAATACCCGACCACCGCACGCACATGAAATCCATCTACGTTGTTCTTGCTCTGCCTGTCCTGTCAGCCTGCGTCAGCATCGAACTGCCCGGCGTCGTGTCAGACGCCGCCAGGTTGGCGAAAGACACATACAAGTCAGTCGCTGGGAGCAAAGGCGAACAAGTAGGGCCGGCTGCGAGTACAGATTCTTCCGATAGTGTATCCAACACATACATCGGACAGGACAATCAGACTCCGGTTGAAGTGAAAAACCTCTGTGTTAGCGAAGCCGTCGCGAAGCTCTTTAAGGCAAGTGGCAAGGAAGTGCCCTATACGATCATCGAAAACACGATCTCAACGGTTAATAATGCCATTTCGGCCAACTGTAAAGTCGCGGCCAGCAAGATGATGCAAGCGCCGCAAAGCGGAAAGCAATGATCTTGTGGTATCACTCCCGCCCTCCGTTAATGACGGTGCGCTCTAACCTCTCGCTCGATACGAACGCCCACCTGTGGCGGTGGCACGCCGTCCGCTCGCGGCAGGCTAGCTTGGTTCGTTAGGCTCCATCTTGCCCACCGTTCTTCCAGGTTATCCGAAGGTCGTGCAAGCCTTGACACGGACCATGCGAGGGCTTCCGGCCGTGATCGTCACGATTGATGGTCGCGACGGTGTCGGAAAGACCACACTTGGACGTTACCTTGCTTGGTACTTCAATGTGACGCTGATCGAGGCTGATCTTTTTCTCATCCCTTCGCAGGATTACCTCACTCATCTCGACTTCCAGGTAAATCGCATCATCGAGCGACGGTTTACGTTGCCTCGTCCCGTGATCGTTGAAGGTGTATCGATGCTTCAGCTGATGAAGCGCATTAATCGCGTTCCTGATTTTGCTATTTACGTTACGAACCCTCAGCATTCGGGCAGCAGAGTCCTTGAACAGCAGCTTTCCGCATACGAAGCGACTTATGCCCCGTCGAAGAAGGCGAACATGGTGGTCGAGATTGAGTATTGATGATTGGTCGTGCAGGCCTAGATCCTATTTTCTACCAAAAGCAGGAGTACCCATGAAGATAATCGCGCGATGGCTTCTGAAGATCGTCGCCCTTCTTGCCGTCACGTCAGCAACCTCGCTCGCGCAAACGGTCGATATGAAGGCGCTGGCCGACACCCTGAAGCAAGGCGGGTATGTAATCGTCTTTCGACACGGTGCAACAAACCGCGACCAGGCGGATACCGATCCCTTGAACCACGACAACGTTTCCAAGCAGCGCCAGTTGAGCGAAGGCGGCAGGGAACTGGCTCGGCAGGTCGGAGAGTCGTTCAAGAAGCTGAACATTCCCATTGGCAAGGTCTACACCAGCAAGTTCAATCGGGCGGTGGAAACCGGGAGACTGATCGGTGGCACCGAAGTCACGTCTTCGCTTGATTTCACCGAGGGCGGCCTTGTCGTCACGCCGATCGAGAATGATCGTCGGGCTGAGGCACTGAAGAAGATGGCCGCTACGCCTCCCGGCGATGGAAAAAACACGCTGGTGGTTACACACAAGCCGAACATTCTCGATGCCTTCGGAAAGGATTGGTTTGATGTGAAGGAAGGCGAGGCATCGATCTTCCGACCGGACGGTGCCGGAAAGGCAGTGCCCATTGCCCGAGTTCAAGCCGTTGAATGGGTAAAGGCCGCAAAGTAAGCCTCGCACAGAACCATGCTGACCATTGACGACGTCCGGTCCATTCCGCTGTTCTCGACGCTCGCTGTTGCCGAGCTCGAGCGTCTCGCGGCATCCTCGGCCGATTTGCATCTCGGTGCCGGAGAATTCGCCGTCCATGAAGGTGGGGACCGCGCGCTCTACGCGGTTCTCACTGGCAAGATCGAGGTCGTCAAGCTGTTCGACGGTATCGAGCGAACGCTGGGCTGGCGCGTTCCGGGCACCATCTTCGGCGAAGTGCCGATCGCCTTCGGCACGGTGTTTGTGGGCGGCTATCGGGCGGCGGAACCCTCGCGCGTTTTCCGGGTGGATCCCAAGCAGTATTACGCCATTGCGGCGACGTCGCCGGAGGTCGCAGCGAAGGTCGGCGCGCTCGCACGCGAGCGCATCGGGAGGGCTGCAGGGCATCGCCGCCGAGCCGCCCAAGGCGCGCGTGACGATGGTCGGTAACCGCTGGGACGCCGCTTGCAGCGCATTGCGCCAGTTCCTCGCGCGCAACCAGATCACCTATGACTGGATGACACCCGACGCGCCTGAACTGTCAACGCGCTGGCCCGGAGCTCGCCCGGCTGACGACGATTGCCCTGTGCTGCGCCTGACCGACGGGACGCTTCTCAGTCGACCCGCGACGCGCGACCTTGCCGAGCGCCTTGGCCTGCAGACCCGTGCGCGTCTTCCCGAGTACGACACGATCATCATCGGTGGCGGACCGGCCGGCCTCGCGGCTGCCGTGTACGGTGCGTCCGAGGGACTGCGCACCATGGTGGTGGAGCGCGAGGCGCCCGGAGGCCAGGCCGGGACATCCTCGCGCATCGAGAACTATCTCGGCTTCCCCAGCGGCGTCTCGGGCGACGAGCTGGCGAGCCGCGCGCTCCAGCAGGCAAGGCGGCTGGGGCGGAGATACTGGTCACGCGCTCGGTCGCGCGCATCGATCCGGCGACGCGTCGGGTTTGCCTCGATGGCGACGATATCGTCCGGGGGCGGACCATCATTCTTGCCACTGGCGTGACGTGGCGTCGCCTGGCGTCGATGGCTTCGACCGGCTGATCGGCAAGGGCATCTACTACGGCGCGGCGCGCAGCGAAGCAAGCGCCACCCACGGCCTCGACGTCCATCTCATCGGCGCCGGAAACTCGGCCGGTCAGGCCGCACTGTACTTTGCCAATCATGCGCGCACGGTGACGCTTGTCGTCCGCGGCGATTCCCTGGAAAAGAGCATGTCCCGCTACCTGATCGAGCAGCTGGAGACGAAGTCGAACGTGACGGTTCATACCGCGCTCGGAAGTCGTCGCCGCGCATGGCGACACCCACCTGACAGCGATCGACATACGCGATGGCGCGACCGCAAGGTGCAGTCGACACGACTGCGGCGGCCTTTTCGTCTTCATCGGCGCCGACGCGGAGACCGGGTGGCTGCCGGCGGACATCGCTCGCGATGATCGAGGCTATGTCCTGACCGGCGACGACGTGGTGAAGGCCGGGCGCTGGTCGCACAACCGCGATCCTTATCTCCTCGAATCGAGTGCGCCCGGGATTTTCGCCTGTGGCGATGTGCGGCTGAGCCCGGTGAAACGCGTTGCCTCCGCGGTCGGTGAAGGCAGCATGGCGATCGCTTTCGTCCACAAGTATCTGCAACAGGATGCGCGGTCGCCTCGATGCAAATGGAAGAAGTGACACAGCTCTGGAGTAGCATGACGATGCGCCGAAGCATCCGGCGCGAACTCAAAGGGGATGATCCGTGCTGAGTGTCTTTCGGTTGCTCGTAACTGTGATTGCGGCTGTTTCATCGTGTGCGAGTGCCCAGGACGCTGGTCCACAACAGCAAGAGTTCATGCCGAAGTCAGGTAGTGGACGCGTCGTGGTCATCATTTCCGGCCAAACCGGCATGCCTGGTTACGCCATGACGGCGCAGCAGATCGCCGACGCGGGCTTCGATGTAGTGCTGGTCGACGGAAACGACTTCTGGATCAAGGACACGAGCCGTGCCTGGAGCATGGTAAAAGGTGTGATTACGCGAGCCCAGGCGGGCTCGCATGCGCTGCCTGGCAAGGTGGGCGTTGTCGGCTACTCGCTCGGCGGTGCGTCCGCGCTGACCTACGCAGCGCGGATGCCAGAACTCGTTGCCACGGTTGTCGTAGGCTATCCGCTGACCTCTTTCATCAAGGATCCGTCCGACTTCGTCGCCAAGATCAAGGTTCCGGTGCTAATGTTTGCCGGTACAGCGGACACCTATAAGGACTGCTGCCTAATCGAAATGGCGCGTCGACTCGCTGACGCCGCCAAGGCCACGTCGCCGCCCATGCTGACGCTGCATGAGTACGACGCCGTCGGCCACGGTTTCAACTTGGCCACGGCTGCACGCAAGGACCAACCCGCTGGGCAGGACGCGCTGGAACGGACAATCGCACAGCTGAAACAGGCATTGCCTGCGGAAGGAACGAAGTAGCGTGCCTTCAAATCGCTTCATGGACCGATTCACCGGCGGTTGCCTGTGCGGCAACGTTCGAATTGTGGCGTCGGGACGGCCCTACCGGGTCGGCCTTTGTCACTGTCTCGACTGCCGCAAGCATCATGGGGCACTTTTTCACGCTCTCGCAGTGTTCCCCCAGGATGCGGTGACGATCGATGGCGAAACACGCGAATATGCCGGGCGGTTTTTCTGTCCCCGCTGCGGCTCGTCCGTTTTCGCGCGCACCGCAGACGAAATCGAAGTGAACCTGGGATCCCTGGATGCCCCTGACCAACTGATGCCAACCTACGAAAGCTGGATCGTCCGTCGCGAGTCCTGGTTGCCGCCGTTTCCGCTCACGAGACGATACGAGCGCGATCGTGACGCCATGGATCGCTTTGAGAAGTAAGTGGCGCGAACGGTGCGAAGGCGCCGTTACGAGGTGAGCGGGATGTATGTCTTGATCGACTGTGTTTCATGCGCTTCGATCGAATTCAGCGAACTGTTAGCAGTGAACTGAACGCGCGTATGCCCGCGATCGCCGGAGGGAAGCCATGACGCCGTCCGTTCCCACCGCCTCCGGAGCGCCGGTGCCATTCTGGCGACGCGCCTTTGCCTGGTGGCTCGTGCAAGTGAAGCACGTGCTGCCGCCGACCATCTTCTTCTTCTTCGGCTTCAACCTGATCCTGTTCACGCGCTGGATGACGCTAGAGGAATACGGCATTCCGTTCACCAATTTCTTCGCCGCGTCGCTCGCCGCGCTGCTTGTCGGCAAGGCGGTGCTGGTGGTCGACAACCTGCGCTTCATGCGCCGCTTCGATGGTGCGCCGCTGATCCAGCCTATCCTCTTCAAGTCCACGATCTACTGGCTGTGCGTGTTCGTGTTCCGCCTCGCCGAAGGCCTGTTTCATTTCTTGCGCGACGGCGGGGCTCTCGGCGATTTCCCGAGCTTCCTCGTCGCGCAATTCTCGTGGCCGCGCTTTCTGGCGATCCAGATCTGGCTGATGGTGCTGTTCCTCGTCTATGTGACGGCCCACGAGCTCAATACGCTGTTCGGCGACGGCGAGCTCCCGCGCCTGTTCCTCCGCTGGCACTCGTCTGAAGCCAAGCTCACAAGGCGTCAACGCATCCGTCACCTGACGCGGCTCAACCGGCTGACCCAGGCCGTTCCGGTCGAGGTCATCAGCGCGCCGGGCTCGCCCGCGCACACCGAGCTGGTCGGGATCCTGCGCGAGCTCGCGGCGCGACCGGGCGACAAGGAGATTTCCGGAGCAGAGCAAGGCAACCGATGAAGCAAGACGCGCCGATGATCCTGGAAGTGGCAATTTTGGACATACGCGGCGGGCTTGAACGGGAGTTTGAGGCGGCCTTTGCGCAAGCCTCGCCCATCATCGCATCGATGCCCGGCTACATTTCACATCAACTGCAACGTTGTGTCGAAACGTCCAATCGGGAAGTGTTGCTCGTCAACTGGAAATCTCTCGAAGCGCACACGATTGTGTTCCGTGGCTCACCCGAATACCAACGTTGGAAGCAGTTGCTTCATCACTTCTATGATCCTTTTCCAACGGTCGAGCACTACGCGCTAGTTGCACAGGGCGCGGCCTAACTACTCGACGCGAGACGCAGATAAAACGCGGCTCGTCGAGGCGCTCGCGGCGCAAGCTGACCTGGATTGGCGACTTGCCCTCGTCGAAACTCAGTGGCTGGATTTACAACAACTTCTCGAAGCTGGCCCGGGAATTCCCGGCCAATCGTGACCGCGCGCCGCGCCCGTGATACCGTTTCTCCGATCGGCCAAGCAGGACTGGAATAGTCCTGGGTGTCATTCAGTCGACCGGGAGCTTGCCGGGCATCGTGTTCGAGGACGCAAGGGAGGGTGCGTGCGCATGCGTGCGGTCGATCGCGTGCACTGCCGCTTTGCTGATCAGCGTCGTTGCGGGACAGGCCAAAGCTGACCTCGTCGTTCCCGTCGGCGCCACCACCAGTCTGGGCAGCGGCATCGTCGACCTCGCCTGCACCGATCTCGTCATCGGTGGAACATTCCGAGTCCAGGGCGGCACCGTACGCAATGTACGTAACGTCACCATCCAGGGCGGTGGTGCGCTTGACGGTGGCACCGGCGTCATACAGGTAGGCGGCGACTGGACCGCCAACGGCAGCTTCGTTGCCGGGACTGGCAGCGTCGATTTCCGTGATCTCTGCGGGGTGGGCGCCGCCAACATCAGCGGCAACACGACGTTCCGCCGCGCTAGTTTCGTGTCGACGACCTCGAAGAACTATGTCTTCGCGGTCGGCTCGACTGCAGAAGATTCTCTCCGCGCTCGAGATCTCGGGCACGGCCCCGAACCCGATCCAATTCAGGAGTGCCACGCCCGGACAGGTCGCGTTCATCGACCTCGTCAACAGCGGCACGCAGCAGATCCAGCACGTCGGCGTGACCGATGTGTCGTCGACCGGGCAATGCCTCGCTCCGGGCCAGAGCAATGAGGGGGGCGGCGGCAACGCCAAGAACTGGTTTAGCTGCAGTTCCGGTGGTGGTGGCGGCGGCACGGCGGCTTCGATCCCTGCGCTCGATGCGGCTGCGCTGCTCGCGCTCGCCGCGCTGATCGCTGGAAGCGGCTTGTGGTTCTTGAGACGCGCGACCGCGCGTCGCAAAGAAGCGGTAGCGATGCGCGCCGACACTGCGCGCGACGAGGACAGACCATGAATACGAGACGATTCAGAAGGCGACCCCTGGCGATCGCGCTGGCGGCGGTCATGGCCATTAGCTCCCAGCGCCTGCTCGCAGCCGACGTCGAGATTCGCATGCCGGCAGGCGGCGGGTTCTCGGTTCGCGACAACGGAGGCACGCTGGTGCGTCTTCTCGTCGACTCTTCGGGCGCCGTGACTATTCCGTTTCTCGTAACGGCTGCCCCGCAGCCGAGCGTCGTCTGTTTTCAGACGGGGACCGGATTGCTCGGGCAATGTGCCACCGGGTCGATCGGGCTTGGGGGCGCGACCGGAGCAACGGGCCCAGCCGGCGCAACCGGGATGACGGGAGCCACCGGGGCAGGCGGGAACGGAGGGACTGGCGCGACGGGCACAACAGGAGTTACTGGGGCGACGGGCGCGACGGGCGCAGGGGCTACCGGAGCAACAGGTTCGGCTGGGACAGGTTTCACCGGAGCAACCGGCGCAACCGGTTTGGCAGGCGCAGCGGGGAACACCGGAGTCACCGGCTCGGCCGGTTTACCTGGTGCCGCAGGCACGACCGGGGCGACCGGTGCAGCCGGTGTGGCGGGAGCCAGTGGCGCGACTGGGGCAACAGGAACCGATGGCCTCAGCGTGCTGAGCGGTAACGGTGTTCCGGCGCCAGGCTTGGGCGTCGACGGCGAGTTCTACATCGACACCTCGGCCGACACGATTTACGGGCCGAAGACCTCTAGTGGGTGGGGTTCGCCCACGCCGCTGGTCGGTCCAGCCGGTGCAACAGGTTCCGCCGGAGCGACCGGCACCGCGGGTGGCACCGGGGCCACGGGCGTTGCCGGCGCGACAGGGATCGGAACGACGGGTGTCACGGGTGCGACGGGCGCCGCGGGTACCACCGGCGCGGTGGGGACGACCGGGATTGCCGGAACCACTGGCGCGACGGGTGCGACCGGTGTCGCAGGAACCACGGGGACAACCGGTGTCGCCGGAACAACCGGGACGACGGGCATTGCGGGGACGACCGGTGCAACGGGTATCGCCGGAACCACGGGTGCAACCGGTGTCGTCGGCGCGACCGGCGTCGCGGGGACGACCGGCGCCACCGGTATCGCTGGGACGACCGGCTCGACCGGCAGCGTCGGTGCCGCAGGCACGACAGGCGCAACCGGTGCGGCCGGTATCGCGGGGAACACCGGAGTCACCGGCTCGGCCGGTTTACCTGGTGCCGCAGGCACGACCGGGGCGACCGGTGCAGCCGGTGTGGCGGGAGCCAGTGGCGCGACTGGGGCAACAGGAACCGATGGCCTCAGCGTGCTGAGCGGTAACGGTGTTCCGGCGCCAGGCTTGGGCGTCGACGGCGAGTTCTACATCGACACCTCGGCCGACACGATTTACGGGCCGAAGACCTCTAGTGGGTGGGGTTCGCCCACGCCGCTGGTCGGTCCAGCCGGTGCAACAGGTTCCGCCGGAGCGACCGGCACCGCGGGTGGCACCGGGGCCACGGGCGTTGCCGGCGCGACAGGGATCGGAACGACGGGTGTCACGGGTGCGACGGGCGCCGCGGGTACCACCGGCGCGGTGGGGACGACCGGGATTGCCGGAACCACTGGCGCGACGGGTGCGACCGGTGTCGCAGGAACCACGGGGACAACCGGTGTCGCCGGAACAACCGGGACGACGGGCATTGCGGGGACGACCGGTGCAACGGGTATCGCCGGAACCACGGGTGCAACCGGTGTCGTCGGCGCGACCGGCGTCGCGGGGACGACCGGCGCCACCGGTATCGCTGGGACGACCGGCTCGACCGGCAGCGTCGGTGCCGCAGGCACGACAGGCGCAACCGGTGCGGCCGGTATCGCGGGGAACACCGGAGTCACCGGCTCGGCCGGTTTACCTGGTGCCGCAGGCACGACCGGGGCGACCGGTGCAGCCGGTGTGGCGGGAGCCAGTGGCGCGACTGGGGCAACAGGAACCGATGGCCTCAGCGTGCTGAGCGGTAACGGTGTTCCGGCGCCAGGCTTGGGCGTCGACGGCGAGTTCTACATCGACACCTCGGCCGACACGATTTACGGGCCGAAGACCTCTAGTGGGTGGGGTTCGCCCACGCCGCTGGTCGGTCCAGCCGGTGCAACAGGTTCCGCCGGAGCGACCGGCACCGCGGGTGGCACCGGGGCCACGGGCGTTGCCGGCGCGACAGGGATCGGAACGACGGGTGTCACGGGTGCGACGGGCGCCGCGGGTACCACCGGCGCGGTGGGGACGACCGGGATTGCCGGAACCACTGGCGCGACGGGTGCGACCGGTGTCGCAGGAACCACGGGGACAACCGGTGTCGCCGGAACAACCGGGACGACGGGCATTGCGGGGACGACCGGTGCAACGGGTATCGCCGGAACCACGGGTGCAACCGGTGTCGTCGGCGCGACCGGCGTCGCGGGGACGACCGGCGCCACCGGTATCGCTGGACTACCGGCTCGACCGGCAGCGTCGGTGCCGCAGGCACGACAGGCGCAACCGGTGCGGCCGGTATCGCGGGGAACACCGGAGTCACCGGCTCGGCCGGTTTACCTGGGCCGCAGGCACGACCGGGTACGCGGCGACGGGGCGAGCCAGGCGCGACGCAACAGAACCACCTCGCGCCCAGCGTAACGGTCCGCCCAGCTGCTCACGCATTCTACACACACCCCCACATACCAACCCCCAGCCCCCACCCGCCCCACCGCACACCCCGCACCACCCCACCCCACCTCCCACACACACCACCACCCCCACCACCCCACACCACCCCACCCACACCCCCACACCCCCCACCCACACCCACCCCCCCCCTCAACCGGTGTCGTCGGCGCGACCGGCGTCGCGGGGACGACCGGCGCCACCGGTATCGCTGGGACGACCGGCTCGACCGGCAGCGTCGGTGCCGCAGGCACGACAGGCGCAACCGGTGCGGCCGGGTTGGCGGGTTCGACCGGCTCGGTCGGTTCGACTGGCGCCCTAGGTCCGACCGGCTCGACCGGAACTGCCGGTGTGGCCGGAACGACGGGCTCAACCGGAGCAACAGGAACAGCAGGTGTCGCGGGCACCACGGGTTCCACTGGCTCGACCGGAACTGCCGGTGTCGCCGGAACGACCGGCCCGACCGGCGCAACAGGAACCGCAGGTGTCGCGGGCAGCACGGGCTCGACCGGCGCAACGGGAACCGCAGGTGCCGCAGGAACCAGGGCTCGACCGGCGCAACGGGAACCGCAGGTGCCGCAGGAACCACGGGCCCGACCGGCGTAACGGGAACCGCGGGTGTCGCGGGCACCACGGGCTCGACTGGCGCAACCGGAACCGCGGGTGTCGCGGGCACGACGGGCTCGACCGGCGCAACAGGAACCGCAGGTGTCGCGGGAACCACGGGCTCGACCGGAGCAACAGGAACCGCAGGTGTCGCGGGCACCACGGGCTCGACTGGCGCAACCGGAACCGCGGGCGCCGCAGGCGCAACAGGGTCGACCGGAATCGGGATAGCAGGTGCAACCGGCGCGACGGGTGCGAAGGGCGTAACCGGTGCGACCGGTGCAGGGGTCACCGGGGTCACGGGCGCGACCGGCGCGACCGGAATTGCGGGTGTGGCAGGCGCCACGGGCGCCACCGGGGTCGGCACCGCCGGCGCGACCGGCGCGACGGGAACGGCTGGCACGGCCGGCGCGACCGGCGCAACTGGCAGGACCGGCGCAACGGGTGCTACGGGGGCCGGCACGACCGGTGCAACCGGCGCGACGGGAGTCGGCGCGACCGGCGCCACGGGAACTGCCGGCATAGCCGGCGCGACGGGCGCGACCGGTGCCGGAATCGCGGGAGCGACCGGTGCGACCGGTAGTGCTGGTGTCGCCGGGACGACTGGTGCGACGGGTGCTACAGGCCCGGGCGCGGCAGCCGGAGCTGTCGAGGGCGTTGCTAGTGGGAGTGTTACGACGGGTTCGTCGGTCTACGTCACGCAGCCTGGAGGGCCATCGGTTGACGCGGTCATCCCGGCCTCGGGAAAGGTGCTCGTGATTCTGACGGGCGAGCTAAGTGCCGGAACCTTTTTTACCAACAGCGAAGCTTTCATGTCAGTCAGCTTGGACGGCAGCGTTGCCTTGGATACGAATTCACTTCGAGTGACCGGCCCCAATCCAGTGCGGGCGAGCGTGACAGTGCTGATCACCGGCCTGACCCCTGGCCTCAGCGTCAACTTCGCCGCCGTGTACAAGTTGATCGGCAGCGGCAACGCGACGTTCAATGCGAGACAAATCACCGTGATCCCGAACTAGGAGGAAGGCGAAGGAGTGGCGGAGGGAATGGGGTGAGAGTCGTCTCCCATCGTGGGCGATCCCGGCGCTATCGGCACCTCGTGCGGCCAACGTAGCGAAGCGCGATGCCGGACTGCCCGATCTGCGCGACGCCCGCGCACCAGCGTTTCCGCGACACGCCGTACTGGACGTGTCCGAGTTGCGACGCGTGGTTCCAGTCGCCGCTGCCGCCGAAGCTGTACGAGGCGGCGCACGAGAAGGACGCCGCCGGCGGATTCGCCGGGCACCTGATGTCGGAGCACGACAAGAGCGGTCAATCGCGCGCTCGCTGAACACCTGTTCGCGACGGTGCTTGCGCGGCGCACCGGCGCGGACGCTCGACGTCGGCTCCAAGTATCCGTACCTCGCGCATTGCCTGCGCGAGCTCGGCTGCGAAGCGTTCGGCATGGACAACATCGAGGTCGTGCCCGACTACTCGCGGGCACTCGGCGTGCCGATGCTGATGGCCGATTTCGAAGCCATCACCGATGCGCAGATCCGCGAGTGGACCGCGACCGAGCGCTTCGCGCTGATCACGATGGTCCACGTGTTCGAGCACATGTACGACCCGCTGGCGGCGCTCGCGAAGCTGCGGCGGCTCGTCGCCGACGACGGGCGCGTGTTCGTCCGCCTGCCCGATCACGGCGTCGCCGGTTTCGAGCGCGACCTCACGCCCGGCCACTTCACGATCCATCCGTATTTCCACGCGCTGCGAGCCTGCTCGAGTTGTGCGTGCAGGGCGGCGACCTGTTCGACATCGAATCGGCAGTGCCGATGGAGGGCGCCGGGCAGCGCGACGTCGTGCTGCGCCCGCTGACGCGCAAGCCGGTCGTCTATGCCGGGCTGATCGTCAAGAACGAGGAGCGCGACCTGCCGCGCTGCCTCGCGTCGCTGGCCGGCGTCGTTGACACCGCGGTGATCGTCGACACCGGCTCGACCGATGCGACGCTCGCGGTGGCCCCGACGAGCGGACTTCCGGTGTTCACGCAGGTCTACACCGGCGCGTCGCGGCAGGACGCGACCGGCGACTGGAAGCTGTGGGACTTCGGCAAGGCGCGCAACGTGTTCGTCGATGAGATCGAGCGGCGCGGCGCGGACTTCGTGCTATGGATGGACGCCGACGACGAGCTGCTGACGCCGGCCAATCTGCGCCGCGCGCTGTATTGGGGCGAGTACGACGTGTTCGGCGTGCAGATCGAAAGCGGCGGCCAGCGCTGGACCCATCACCGGCTGTGGCGCGCCGGCCGCGGCATCCGGTTCGAGGGCCGCTGCCACGAATACCCGACGATCGGCGGCCATCGGTCGCTGGAGCTGATGGACAGCGTGATCCGGCACGACGCGGCACCCGGCGCCGGCGAGTCGTCGAACCAGCGGAACCTGCGGATCCTGGCCGAGGAGTTCGCCGAACGGCCGACGCCGCGCACGGCGTTCTACCTCGCCACCACGCATCGCGACGGCGGCCGTTGGCGCGAAGCCGCCGACATGTTCGCGCGCAGGATCGCGATGGGCGAGGGATTTCGCGACGAATGGCTGTTCGCATACCTGTACCGCGCGCGCTGCGAGCGCGCCGCTGGGCGATGCGATCGAAGCCGAACGAGACGTTGCTTGAGGCAGCAAGTCGCGAGCGCGGCTGGGCCGAGTTCTGGATGGAGCTCGCATACCTCGCGTACGACCAGCGTCGGTACGCGCATGCGATCGGCTACGCGCTGCAAGCGGCCGACGCGCCGATGCCGCCGACGCAGCTGTGGCGCGAGAGCAACAAATACACCGACCAGCCAGCGCGGCTCATCTCATGGTGCCACGAGCATCTGGGCGACCTCGCTCCGCGCTCGATCTGGGCGCAGCGGGCGCGCGAGCGCATCGGCGCACGCCGACGCCGAGTGGGACGCGCGCATCCGCAGCCTCGAAGCAGCGCATCGACCCGTGAGTCATCCCACGCGCGGCCCCGCCATCGCGCTGCACCGGCCCGGCGCAATCGGCGACATCATGATGACGCTCAACTGCGTGCCCGCTGCTGCGCGCCGCGCATCCGGGCCACGCGATCCACTACTTCTGCGCGCCGGCGATCGGGGCAGCGCTCGCCGACCTCATGCGCGCGGCGGGAGTCGACGTCGTCGCCGACTGCAATGGCTTCATCGACGCGCGTCTGATCACTACACGCGCACGATCAACCTCATCGGCTATCCGCTGCACGAAGGCTATCCGGAACGCCCGATGCGCCGGCATCTGTTGCAGTACTTCGCCGCGGAAATGGGCCTGCCGTCGGAAGCATTGCCCGAGCTCACAGTGCCGCGCCCGGCGCGTCCCGCGGGCTTGCCCGCGCGCTATGCGACGCTGCAAGCGCAGGCGGGCTGGTCGGTCTACAAGAACTGGCCGCGCGCACGCTGGGAATCACTGCTCGGCGCCTGCCGCGATATTCCCGTGTTCCAGCTCGGCACGGCAGACGAGGCGCCGATCGCCGGCGCCCGCCACGATTTTCTCGGCACCCCGCTGTCGACGGCGGTGGCGCTCGTGGCCAATGCCACGCTGCACATCGGCGTCGATTCGTTCGCCAACCACCTCACACATTATCGCTGGCGTGGCGACGACGGCGCGCTGTCGCGCACACGCGGCGTGATCGTCTGGGGATCGACGCAAGCGAGCGCCGCCGGCTATCCGCACAACGTCAACATCAGCATCGGCTTGCCATGCCAGCCGTGCTTCCGCGAGGATCCGAAGCTGTCGCGGATGCCACGCGGGCCGTGCATTACACCGCCGGGACAGACGTACGACGCGCCGAGGCACGCGTGCATGCACGGGCTGCCGGTCGAGCGCGTGTTGTCGGAGGTTCGCCGCGCGTGGGACGCGGCCGCTCAGCCGCCGGAGAGCTTGGCCTCGATCCCTTCGCGGTAGTTCAGCCCGCCTCGTGCTCCTTTGAATCGGCTTGGTCGCCCTCGCTTATCGCGGGGCTTGCGCCTGCCGTTCGCCTCGGGCACGAGCGGCGCCATCCCCGGCAACGCCCGCCCGGTGCCGCGTTTGTCAGCGCGCACCAACAGTGCTATTAATGAACCGCCGCGTGGCAGTGTCTGGGGTTCGGCGCCCAAGACGCCGCGGTCCCGGCGTGCCTCGCGAGCAACGTACCTCCTCCTGACTTACGGAGCGTGAGCTATGGCGCCACTCGCAGCGGAACTTCTCGGTACTTTCTGGCTCGTTCTCGGTGGTTGCGGAAGTGCGGTAATAGCCGCAGGGGTCCCCGAGCTGGGCATCGGTTTCACCGGCGTCTCGCTCGCGTTCGGCCTCACCGTGCTCACCGGGGCCTACGCGCTCGGACCCGTCTCCGGCGGTCACTTCAATCCGGCGGTATCGTTCGGCCTTTGGGCCGGCGGACGCTTCCCTGCGTCGAAGCTGCTGCCCTATGTCATCTGCCAGGTGCTGGGGGCAGTTCTCGCTTCCGGCGTGCTCTATCTCATCGCGAGCGGAAAAGCTGGCTTCGATCTGCAAGGCGGCTTCGCCTCGAATGGCTACGGCGAACACTCGCCAGGAAAATACAGCCTCAATTCCGCGCTGGTCTGCGAGGTCGTGATGACCTTCATGTTTCTGTCTGTCATCCTCGGTGCCAC
Source organism: uncultured beta proteobacterium (assembly GCA_963828595.1). Lineage (GTDB taxonomy): Bacteria > Pseudomonadota > Gammaproteobacteria > Burkholderiales > Casimicrobiaceae > PALSA-1003. Next base: position 476,374 of record CAWHEN010000006.1, on the reverse strand, counting down.
ACACCGGCGGGCGCCGACCGGCTTCGCGGGGATCGCCATCGGCCTGTGTCTGACGCTCATTCACCTGGTCAGCATCCCGGTGACGAACACATCGGTGAATCCGGCGCGAAGCACCGGGCCGGCGCTCTTCGTCGGCGGATGGGCGCTCGAGCAGCTGTGGCTCTTCTGGGTGGCACCGATCGTCGGTGCGCTAGTCGCGGGTTGGTTATCGCGCCTCGTGTTTCACGGGGAAGAACAGCCACCGATCGTCGGGAATTGATCAGACCGCAAAGGTGGGCGATCTGTTTCACGTCAAGGAATCAGCGAGCAGTCGCTCAATCTCGATCAGAGGAGGTTGATGCGGGGCCGCGACGCTCGCTGGCTTGGTTCGTTAGGCGTCACAGATTCATGCGCGATCGGTCATCGGCGACGATGACCAGCCGCAGCCGGACACGGCACCCTCGGGAGGGTCACCATGACGATCGCTGAAACGCGCGATGCATTGTCGCGCATCTTCTACCAGCGCTGTTTCTGGCTGTTTGCCGTGCTGATCGTGCTGATCGGCGCGGTGTCCTTCGTTCCTCCGACCGACCACGGCCGCCTCGTGGTGAATGCCGTCAATATGTTCCTGCTGCTGGCGACCATCGCGGCGGTAAGCCGGACGACACTGTCGTTTGTCATGGCATTGCTTCTCGCGATTCCCGCAGTCTGGTTCCAGTACGCCGGACTTTGGCAGGATGACGATTGGCAGCTCGCCGAGTCATGGATGTTCAGCGCCGGGCTCTATTTCGTCACGACCGCGTACCTGCTGCGTTATGTGTTTCAGCCCACGGTGATGACACCCGACAAGCTGTTCGGCGCGGCAGCGGCGTACCTGCTGATCGGCGTTCTCTGGGCCTACAACTACGCGATCATCGGGTTTTTCTATCCGCAGTCGTACCTGGTCGTCGGCCAGCCGGGGCGGCTCGTTTACGCCGACGCGCTGTACCTCAGCATGACGGTGCTCACCAGTACCGGATTCGGCGATATCGTGCCGCTTACGCGCCAGGCACGGGGCGTATGCATGGTCGAGCAGATTACCGGTGCTCTGTTCGTCGCGATCCTGATCGCGCGGCTCGCCGGCGTCTATCCGCCACGAGACAGTTACGTCGACAAGAAGTAGCCGGCGGCGCGCGGGAGCGAGCCGCCTAACCGGACCCGGTTATGTGAAGCTTCAATACGTTGTTACTGTTCATTCGGACTGAGTCTGAGAGACTGGAAGGTGCGACCCATTCCGCATCTTTCAGGAGCTCAGCCGAATGAACATCCACAAGAATGCCCGACTCACGTTGGTCCGTCGACTGGAAATGGTGAAGGACGTTGTGGAGCGCAAGCTTACCCTGGCGGCAGTAGCCGGCGGCCACGGCGTTAGCGTGCCGACGGTGCGGAAATGGGTCGGTCGCTACCTGGTGCGGGGAGAGGCTGGGCTGACCGATGCATCTTCCCGGCCGCGAGTGAGTCCGCGAGCGATCTCTGCGCAAAGCGCGCTGGCGATCGTCGAGCTGCGGCGACGCTGGCTGACGCAAGCCTGCATTGCCAAGAGCCTGGGCGTATCGGCGAGTACGGTTAGCCGAGTTCTGGGACGAGCAGGGTTGTCGCGTTGGGCCGATTTGGCGCCGAGCGAGGCGACTGTCCGCTACGAGCACGCCCATCCCGGCGATCTGCTGCACCTGGATACCAAGAAGCTAGGCAGGATCGAGCGCATGGGCCACCGCGTGACCGGCGCCAGGCGGCACGATACCGTCGGTGCCGGTTACGAATTCCTGTTTGTTGCGGTCGATGATCATGCGCGCCTCGGCTTTACTCAGCTCAAGCCAGACGAACGGATTGGTTGTGCCATTTCGTTCCTCCGTGCCGCCGTCAAGTATTTCAAGCAGTTGGGCGTGGTGGTGCGCCGGGTGCTGACTGACAACGGCAATGCTTTTCGCTCCAAACGCTTCGCGCAAGTCTGCCGGCTCCTCGGTATCAAGCACTCGTTTACTCGGCCGTATCGGCCGCAAACGAATGGCAAGGCTGAGCGATTCATCCAGTCCGCGCTGCGCGAATGGGCCTACGGCATCCCCTACAACCATTCCTCGGAACGAGCGAACATGCTTAATCGTTGGATTCATCACTACAACTGGCATCGCCCGCACCATGGCATCGGGAAATTAGCACCGGTCAGTCGCTTGGCCGTCTCCAGAAACAACCTACACTTGGTCGTCAGCCGCTTCGCGAGTACCGGAGCACGTCATGATCTTCATCGCTTAATAGGAGCGCTGCCTTGAAGCCTTTCACTACAGTCGCGGTTGTTTTCCTGGCGCTGATTGCGGTCGTTCACTTGCTTCGTCTCTTCGCTGGCTGGGAAGTGACCGTCGTCGGATTCGTCGTTCCCGTATGGTGGAGCGGATTAGGCTTTCTCATCGCCGGCGGGCTGGCGCTGATGGTCTGGCGCGAGTCACGCAGGTGATTGGGACTCCCCTACACACGTACGATGGCAAACGCGCGCAGCCAGTCGGCCGCCGTCGAGGCCGAGCCTCGCGACGGCCGCACCAGCCTTTGCTGCGGACTTACGTCTGTTTTTTCCGACGCATCATGACGAATATCACTATCGCGAGGAGCACGGCGATCAGCACGTACCACATCGTCCCCAGGCCGGATGATTCGCTCGGCGGCGGGACGGCGGCTGGCTGAGGGGCGGCGCTTGGGGGTGTGGCGGCGGGCTGCGGCGCATCTGCTTTCGCCACTTGCGTCGGGGCAGGTTCCGCTTTGGATTCCGCCTTCGCTTCCGCTTTCGGTTCCGCTTTGGCTTCCGCCTTGGGTTCCGCCTTGCCAGGGGCGGTCGTCGCCTGCACGTCTTTCTCGGTCAATACGGTCGGCTCAGCTTTCGAGATGATCATTGCCGTAATCTCGTCGCCTTCCCGCAATTGGGCGATGCGAATCACTTTGCCGTCCTTGATGATCTCGATACCACGCTTGTCCAACTGGTCCTGCGTGAAGCGCTTGCGCGAGCCTCGGTCATCCCGAATGTCCACTATGCTGGGCCCCGCCTTCAACACGACGCCGTTCTTGACTTCGGTGACGAAGACCGGCGTGATCGTGGTCTTGGTCGTCACCGTCGCGGTGCCCTTCATCCCAGGTTGCAACTCCGACGCGGACATCTTCTTGCCGTCGACCGTAAAGCGGAAGTCGGCCGGCACCGTGTATTCGTTGGTGCCTCTCTCATCGCGAACGACGATCGTGTTTCCATCGACCGAGATCACTTCGAAATGGCGTACGTCGACGTTGGTCGTCGTCTGTGCCATGGCGGCGCCCGCGAAGGCGAGCCCCAACGCGACCGTCATGATGAAGGTCAATAACGATCTTCCGGAAGCAACTAACGTCAATCTGTTCATCACTTATCTCCCATGCGTTACACCGACAATGCCCTAAGTGAAACGGCGACAGAAAGCCTTATCACTTCGCTCTTCTCCGAACTTGACCTCCATCCACGGCTAGCTCTGAACCATTGGTGAACTTCGTCCGAAAGCTGTACCGCTACAAGGAACCATAACCCGGCATCGGAGACCCTGCGCTAGTAGTATACAGTTTATACTCAACAGTCTACAGCCCTTTGCCCGTAGCCTTTTTTTTCGGCTCGGCGCCGGAAATCTGCCGTGGGAGGCGCATATGAGTGTGCACAACAGAATTGGTACCGACTTGGGGCAACGCGACGCGTCCGGGCTACTGGATGTACTCATCCGAGCCGGACTCATCCTCGCTCTCGCGATGCTCTGCTATCAGGTCTTCGCGCCGTTCCTGACCCTGATGGTCTGGGCGCTGATTCTCGCCGTCGCGCTCTATCCGATGCATCAGTACCTCGCCGCCAAAATCGGAGGCAAGCAAGGGCTTGCAGCGACGATCGTGGTTCTCCTCGGCGTCACGCTGATCATCGTGCCAACCGCCGTGTTGATGAGCTCGCTGGGCGACTCGGTGCGTCAATTGATCATCGACGTGCAGGAGAACACGCTCGAGATCCCGGCCCCGCGCGACGCCGTCGCGACATTGCCCATCGTCGGCGAGAAGCTATATGCGATCTGGTCGGCGGCGCACAACGACTTGCCTGCTTTGGTCCATAGCATGCAGCCGAAGATCGGCGAAATCGCAAAGGCGGCGCTTGGCTTCGTCGCCGGCATCGGCGCAGGGCTGCTCCAATTCCTTGCCGCCTTCATCATCGCCGGCATCATCATGGCCTTTGGCAAGTCGGCCAGCCGTGGAAGCCTTGCCATCTTCGAGCGCGTCGCGGGCCCCACGCGAGGCGCCGAGTTCACCAAGCTGGCGACGGCGACCATACGCGCCGTTGCACAAGGCGTCATCGGTGTGGCCTTCATTCAGGCAATCCTGGTCGGCCTTTGTCTGTTGCTGGCCGGTGTGCCGTGGGCGGGCGTACTGGCGATGGTCGTCCTGGTACTTGGGATCGCCCAAGTGCCCGCGCTGATCATCACCCTGCCGGCCATCGGCTACATCTGGTGGGCGGGCGACTACGGGACCGTAGAGGCGATTATCTACTCTGTGCTGATCTTCGTTGCGGGAATGGCCGACAACGTGCTCAAGCCATTGATGCTCGGCCGCGGCGTCGACGCGCCGATGCCAGTCATCCTTATCGGCGCACTCGGCGGCATGGCGGCGGCGGGGATTCTCGGGATGTTCGTCGGTGCGACGCTGCTGGCGTTGGGGTACCGGATCTTCATGGGCTGGGTGGCGGCCCGCGGTGAGGCCGAGGCGCCCGGGCAGAAGCAAGACAAGCCGACGTAATCCCGACGTTCGGGAACGTGCGGCGATCGCTCTACGGGCGATTTCGAGAAATGAGCGACGTCGCCGTACCATTCTCGTGACCTCGGAGGCAGCTATGGTTTCGCGCAGGATGAGAAGGGAATTCGCCGCAGGACTGTTCACCGGGTTGTCCGTCGTTTGGCCGATCCTGTCAGTCCTGATTGGCCTGATCGCCGCGCTCGGAGTGGTTGTCGGCGTGATCGAAGGCTGGTCGTTATCGGAGTCGATCTACTTTGCGTTCGTATCGGGACTGACCATCGGCTATGGCGACCTTGCGCCCAAGGTACTGCTTGCGCGCGTGCTCGCAATCGCCATCGGCGTATGTGGCGTGCTGGTCACTGCACTAGTAGCGGCGATTGCCGTCAAGGCGTTGACGGCTGCAACTGACCGCGGTGAGTGACGGTGGGGTTGCCAACGACCGCTATCGACTGCGGTTTCAACTGGTCAATGCAACACACTATTGTCTCGGCAATCAGAGGAGTGTTGCAGATGAGACCTCGGATCTATTACACGGAGAGTCAGAGAACGCTGATGTGGGAACGCTGGCAGAAAGGCGAGTCTCTGCAGCAAATCGCCCAGGTGTTTGATCGGAACCACTCGTCGATACAGGGGATTCTGGCGCCCACAGGCGGGATCCGTCCGCCGTCACGCTGCCGCTCCCGATTGGCGCTGACCCTGGCCGAACGCGAAGAGATCTCGCGCGCGGTGGTGGCGGGTCATTCCATGCGTTCGATAGCTGTGCAACTTCGCCGAGCGCCCTCGACGATCAGTCGGGAGATCAAGCGCAACGGGGGTCAGGAGCCCTATCGAGCAAGCCAGGCCGACGAGTCTGCCTGGGATCGAGGTCGTCGCCCCAAGACCTGTAAACTGGCGCAGAACCGAGCGCTGGCGCGCCTCGTGGCCGGCAAGCTCCAACGGCGGTGGTCACCGCAGCAGGTTGCCGGCTGGCTCAAGCGCACCTATCCAGACGATCCGAGCCGTCAGGTGTCACCCGAGACTATCTATCGCAGTCTCTTCATTCAGGCCCGCGGTGCCCTGAAGAAGGAGCTGGTGGAGTACTTGCGGCGCTCCCGGGTGATGCGCCGTTCGCGCCATCACACTCAGAAGAAGGAGGGTCACGGCAGAATCACCGACACCGTCTCGATCAGTGAGCGTCCTGCCAGCGTGGAAGACCGGGCCGTGCCCGGGCACTGGGAAGGCGACCTGTTGTTCGGCAGCAAGAACAGCCAGATTGCGACCCTGGTCGAGCGCCGTACCCGCTATGCGATGCTGGTCAAGGTTAACGGCAAAGATTCGGAGACGGTCATCAACGCGTTGATCAAGCATGCCCGCAAGTTACCGGAGGAACTCTATAAGTCGCTGACCTGGGATCGGGGCAAGGAAATGGCTGACCACAAGCGCTTCACACTGGCGACCGACATCCAGGTCTACTTCTGCGATCCACAGAACCCCTGGCAGCGCGGCAGCAATGAGAACACGAACGGGCTATTGAGGCAGTACTTCCCCAAGGGCACAGACCTCTCAGGCTACTCGCAAGCCAAGCTCAACGCCGTTGCAAGGCAATTAAATGAGCGTCCAAGAAAGACATTAAACTTCGAAACACCAGCTGAACGATTCCACCAAACTGTTGCATCGATCGATTGAAACCGCAACCCTCTCCCGACATCGAGCTACGCCGGAAGCTGTCATTGAAACCGATGGAAGCCGCCATCCAGGTCACCGGAGTACGCCTCAGCCCGGATGAGCACGAAGGCGTGCAAGACGCCACTCCAGACGTGCCAACCCCGCCACGCGGGCAGGGTCGGTGCGCGAAGCGTTGATGCGTTAGTTCAGCTTGCGGCGACGCGATGCTCCGAGACCGGCGAGGCCAAGTCCGAGGAGGATGAGCGTCGCGGGCTCGGGAACCGTGGTGACATTATCGAAGCTGTAGTTGGCCGCGCCAGAGCCAGTGCCGATGTTGAAGAATGATACGGATAGAAGTCCCGCGGCAGTGTTGGAACCGGCGTTGCTGCGACAGCTGGCAGCTTGAATCTCGCTCAGCCGCAAGGTCTGTCACCTTCGACTCAATTTGTTCCGGCGGGCCCATGAAAAGCAGACGTTCACGAAGATTGCTGTGCGGCCTACAAGCAGCGTTCGCGTTAACCAATTCCAGGGATGCCTACGAAACAAACGAAACAGAATTGGCGTCCCGGTGAAGTTCTTCTACCGCACCTCGCCAATAGACTGCGATGCTTGCCCCACATTTTCCCGAATGTGAGCAGCCAGACCAAGGGACTCCGGATTAATGCCGCTGCTGCTCGTGCGAGGAGTAGAGCGCCCTATGAATGTCCGCTCTGGGATCGTCAAAGACCGGATGGGTTCGTGGTCGTGCGCGGCGAGGTGCCAGCCGCGATACGGAAAAGCATGGAACTGTGGGTCGGCTGTATCGGTGGCGCTCTCTCCGAGGACGACTATCGAAGCAAGTTAGCAAAGGCAGGATTCACCGGCATCGATGTGGAAGTTACTCGCGTCTACGATGTGGAAGACGCGGCGGCACACCTCACCGGGCAAGGCGTCGATGTTGGAACCGTGGCCAAAGAAGTCGGTGGTAAGATCGTTAGCGCGTTCGTTCGAGCCACCAAACCGACTTCGTGCTGCGCACCGAGTTGCTGCTCGCACTAGTATCGCAGTCGTTCAGCTAGGCCGCGACCAAAGTCTGTCATTACGTAGGACGCTATCATGGCCAAGGTAAGTAAATCGCTCTGAGAAATTGATCGTGGAGATGGAAATGAAGCACTTTGCCTGCTTGATCATCACTCTGGTCACCATGTTGAACCCTTTGCTGGGATTTTCTCAGCAGGCTGGCCCCCAGCAGCCACAATGGGATTGGCCCGGTCACTGGCACATGTGGGGATTCTGGTGGATTTTCCCTCTATTCATGTTCCTCATAATGATCGTCTGCTTCTTTACGTTCTTTGGCGGACATAGACGGTTCCATCATTGGGGATCGTGGGAGTCGAAGGATAGAAGCCGTGCGTCGGACGATCCAACGTACTCTGCGCTACAAATCCTGAACGAGCGCTACGCCAAGGGCGAGATTCAGAGGCAAGAGTACGAGGAGAAGAAGACGGTGATCTTGTCCGATGTGAGGCATTAGTCGAGTGCCGTCGCACTACTAGGAGGTTGTATGAAACCACTCACGGCTCTTGGATTGGCCATGGTCGGAGGTGTGATCGCGTTCCAGTGTCTGCCACCGGAGTTGCGAGGTCGCCTGACTGCCAGAGTAAAACATCGGGTAACTGAAGGAATGAAACACATGATGGCGAGCCTTCCCGAAGACGCTCCGCCAAAACTGATCATGTCGGTCTTGCCAAAGCTGCAGGCGCAAAACGAGCAGATTCTCGCCATGTTGCGGGATCAGAACGAGCTTCTTCGAGAGCAGCAGCGCAATACCCGCTAACGAAGTGCGCCTACGGCTTGGCGCCGTGTTGTTTCTGCCTTCCTACGCAACCCGCCACGATGAACGGGCCCGCGCTGGCGAAGTAAGCCGAGGCGCCAGGCCGCCTAGTTTCAGCACCAGCGCGTCCGCAACGGAGCGTGTCCACAGCCACGACGTGCTGGCCGGCGTCGTCAGCTGGGTCGCGTACACGATGGGCGCATCGTCTTTTCCCCATGCCAGCGCGCTGCGCTATACGGCGCTAAGCATTTTCACGTCGGATTCCCTCGGCACGCCCCGTCGCGATTACACCAACGTCTGCTTACGACAATATTGAACCGATCTGCCGATTGACGGGTCATGGCCGCACTGAGACGTTGGCGTTAGGCCGAAACCGCAAGTCACTCGGTCACCGGCTAATTAGCGCAAAATGGGTGCCCCACGTCCTTCCAACTTCCGAGGCTCACAATGACACTCTGCCCCATCGCGATTGCCGTCGGTTGCAAGAAGTGCCCCATCTTCGCTGTCTGTCCCGTGAAGGGCATCATTGGTGATTACAAACCCGGGGTGGCGGAGGATAAGAAGCCGCAGACCCGGCCAAAGAAGAACGGTGGCAAGAAGTCGCGATAGGTCGCCGCGACCGGGTGCGACGGAGGCACCTAGCGCGAGTGAGTCGGACGCCGGCGCCGGGCCAAGTGCTCAGAACTGAGTGCGCCGTCCGATGGCCGAGTTCGACCCTGAGCTGCCGCCCGCGTCCCTAGAAAGCAGACGTTGGAGGAACATGGTTGTCGAGTGCAAGGTCCCCTTGCAACCACGCCGCGAAGGCATCCACGTTCATAGATGCTTCGTTGATCCTCCTCCTCGAAGCACCTTCTCGCCCGTTCCGGACGTCAAGCCGGCTAGCGAAATCGTGCGCGAGCTGGTGAGCGACGCGCGCTCAGGCTGAAGCGGTGAATTCCAGCTTCTCGACGGGGGCACCGCAAGTCATTGCGGCTTGCCTCGGCGCGAAGAGGCGATGGCGGCAAGCCCAAGACCCAGCAACGCCAGCGTCCGGGGCTCGGGGATGAAAGTGCCACCGCCTATGTGGCCCGGAATGATCACGTCGCCGTCGGGCCCCGGCCAGTCATGTAAGCGTCGATCAGGTCGGCCGCTCCGGACGAAAGCCGGACACCCATTGAAGTCAGCCCATCGAGGATCTCGGGATTCGAGGACACGAACGTCGCGGTCTGGCTGCCATCCCCGGTGACGGGGACATCGAACAGCAACCCTCCCCGTCCGTTCTGATCTCCGAAGAAGTCGAACGTGACGACTTCACCCGCGTCCCAGCCGGCGAAATGCATCACGATCGTCAGGGAAAGCGGGGCCGGGGAGATAAGGAAAGTAATAGGTGACGAGAGGTCGTCCGCAGAGGACGTTCCGATTGGGACCGGGTCGGCAACGGCTGGCGGCGCAACGATCGTGGCAAGGGCGAGGCCGATCGAGCAGAGCATCGAGCGAGTATGGATCTTCATGCCTACCCCCGAGCGAGTCATCCCAGCCGTTCGGTCAATGTATGGACAGCCTGCTCCAGCTTGCGACGGCGCGAGAATCCGAGACCAGCAAGACCGACGCCGAGCAGCGCGAGCGTGCCGGTTCTGGAACTCCCATTCTTATCCTGATGCCTTCCCCACCGGCCGACCAAACTCCCCATCACATCGGATATGTCCTGCAACGAACCGTACGAACGGTCCTGAATTAGAAAATTGTTCGCGCTGACGCCGTACGTTGCTATTACCTCGGTCAGCGGTTGGTCGTCAGTAACGACGTCAATATGAATAGGCTGGAAAGCGCCACTGGGTGGAAAATAGACGCCGCCGGGCGTCAGAATTACTAAGTCGGTCACAATGCCAGGGTCGAACGGGTCCAGCAGTCCCCTCCAATATAGGGTCCTCCAAAGAGTGGGAAATAACTGATAGATGAATTGTGTATCCCGTCGAAACTCACCCCGTGTGCGTTTATCGTTATCACCGTATCGAACATGTTCGTGCTCACGGCAAACGGGCCTTCGTTGTTCGGACCGTCGAAGAAGTTGAAGACAGCAGCTGAGGCGAAGCTAGTCGTCGTCGCAAGTCCAACCAGAAGAAACAATATACGAAGTTCCGATCGAATTTTCATGGCTTCCTCTCTTGGCATGGGCGCCCACGCCACATGAGGCTGTAAATCGTCTGTGTTGCGATCAGTTCGACTTCCGACGGCGCGAGAAGGCCAGTCCTGCAAGGCCGACGCCGAGAAGCGCAAGGGTGCCAGGTTCGGGAACTAACACCCAGTTTGCATAGGTGCCTGAAGAGAAGTATCCACTACCGAAAGTTTCGATTGAGAAGGCCCAAGTCCCGTCGGCGCTGGTCCGAAAGTTAAAGCCGTCAAACCAACCCTCAAAAAAATCCTCTTGACCAGAATGCTCCGGCATGACCCCGAAAATACCGGCCCCCAATACCCCTAGTGGAAAGCCTGTGTCGATACTAAAAACACCGTCCGAGAACGTAAAACGCACTGCAGCGGCAGGTGCCGGACCAGCAGGGCTAGAGGCGAAGAACGTTCCAGGAACGTATCCATCCGCCATTTCGAGGGTGGCGGTGATTTCGTGGCTACAGAGCAGCGGGCCGCCAATGTCGGTGGTGCTGCCACCGGTGCAGATCCCGCCCACCAACTCATACAGAGGCCCGGCGTATGCCGAAAAGCTCGTAGCAGCAGCCAGCATCGCCACAAGAAGCACTACGATCTTGCGTCCCACGACCCTGCTGCCTTAATTTTCTTGAACGAGAGTCTCACCGTCATTTTCTACGCCGATAACTGCGTGCAGTCAAACTGCTGGTGATCATGCGCCAAGTGTAAGAATAGTCGACACCCGGGCAGAAGATGCGTCCCCGCTAGTGCATCAGCGCGATGAATCAAGAGTGCGGATGGGCGTAATCACCATCGCGCTCCGCGAGCAACCGATCGAACGCCTTGTAAATAGCACCACGCGGCGCGTCCAGCACCAGTTCGTGGAGCGCCGTGCGCAGCGCACGGCGGAACCACAAGCAAGCCTGCATAAACGCCGTGTGCTTGCACTCCGCCCGTATGACCGCCGTGGTCGAGTGTCTGCTCTTAGAGAAATTCTCCACCGTCTGCAAGTGGCCGAACTTAGCCATTGACGAAAGTCTGCAATCGACCCGAAGTCGACATACGCGCCGCTCGAAAACGGACATTCACGTCGACCGACACGACGAACAATGCCGACGGGCTTGTCGCGGCAGAGACGGTGTCGGACCGCGCAATCATTCAATGACCTCGTCCGCGCGAAGCAGCAGCGGCTGCGGAATCGTGAGGCCGAGCGCCTTCGCGGTCTTGAGATTGATGACTAGGAACTGCTGAGCGAGTGCGTAGCATTAGTAGCGCCTGAGAAATGGCTCGCTTCGTGGATGGGCAGGAGGGACTGTCTGCGCCGTCCAGGCAAAATGAATGGACACGAGAAACACGTGATTTTCCGTTAGACTGGACGAACGAACACTCAGGAAGGACGACTTCGGTGTTTCCCTGGTTGCGCCTGACTCGTGTCGGTCTTGGCCTTATTGCCGAACCCAAAGTCGATTTACTCGCGACCATGCGTGTTCATTTGCGCGTCTGGCCGAACGACTTGGACTTAAACATGCACGTCAACAATGGCCGATATCTTTCGCTCGCTGACATTGGTCGCATACATTGGTTCGTGCGTACCGGGGTGCTAGGGGTTGCGCGACAGCAGAAAGCGTACCCCGCTGTGGGCGATGCGATCGCCAAGTTTCGTCACGATCTCAAGGTATTCCAGACTTTTGAGATTCACACGCGCTTAATCGGTTGGGATAGCAAGTGGGGGTTTCTCGAACACCGCTTCGTGCGTAAGGATCGCGTGATCGGGGTGGTTGCAATTCGCGGCGTATTCAAAGGACCGGGCGGCCCAGTCGATCCGGGAGTACTTCTAGCAGGACTCGCCCACACGGCGCCATCTCCGGAGTTGCCGGAGTGGGCAAATCGTTTTCATCAGGGCGGCGAACTATTAAGCGAGTTGCTACGTGAGGAAGAGCGCTCGCAGGGATTGCGCGGACCAAATGAATAGCGGTCGTAGTAACCCAGCGCATTTGAATGACCGATCCGGAATCTTCTACGCTTCCGCCGCCCGCAGGCACCTGCTGCGAGCCATTCGATCATCTCACCGTCTCATTCGCGAACTAGGCTCGCTCAGGTGGAATCACTGACGCTCGACGAGTTGGCGATCGCCGCGGGCACGTCCAGCGATGTCATCGCGCGCCTGTCGGAGCTGGGGCTGCTCCTGCCTGTCGACGACGGTGGCCAGTATCCCCTGTCGAATGTCTCGCGGATCCGCCTACTAGTCGCCCACGAGGGTGCGGGTCTGTCGCTCGACGCTATCGCCGAGGGCGCCCGCGCCGGCGGGTTCGCGCTCGCGTTCATCGATCAGCTGATGCCATCACCTGCGCGACTGTTGCCCGACACCTATGGGCAGTTGGCGGCCCGCACCGATGCCCCACCAACGCTCCTGGCGGCGATTAGAAACATCCTGGGCACGACCGATGCCTCCGACGAGGAGCACGTGCGGGACGACGACGCGGCGATCTTCCAGCTGGCAGTCCGGGCGAAGGGCCTCGGGGCGAACGAAGAGCAACTCACTCGGGCCTTGAGGATGATCGCGGACTCGGTTCGACGCATCGTCAGGGTTCATCGGGATTTCATTGACGAAGTGCTCGTCGTGCCCAAGATTGCCTCCGGTGCGTCTGAAGGGGAGGTCCTCCAGTCGACGACGCCCGCCAGGCGCGAATTCCGGATGGTCGGCGCGGAGCTCACGATGCTCTTGCTGCGGAGATTCGTGGACGACGCGATCTTTCAGAGCATCGTTGAGCTGGGCGAGCGCGCTCTGCAACGAGGAGGGATGGTCCGCGCGCGACCATCGTCCGTACCGGCCATCGCGTTCGTCGATGTCAGCGGCTACACGACGATCGCAGAGACGGCGGGAGACGAAGCTGCGGCGCGTGCGGCCGCCCGCTTTGCCCTGCTCGTTGATGATGTCAGCACGGCCTATGGTGGCCGACTCGTGAAACTCCTCGGTGACGGCGCGATGCTCGCTTTCCCCGAAGCAGCGGCGGCCGTGCGATGCGGCCTCGAGCTGATCGACTGCGCAGGCCAGGCCGGCCTGCCTCCGATCCACGTCGGCATCGACGCCGGCGCGGTAGTTCGTAGGGACGGCGACTACTTCGGTTCGGTGGTCAACATCGCATCGCGGGTCGCTGATCGAGCTAGTCCCCGGCAGGTCCTGGTGACCGATAGGGTGATGACCGCGTGTCATAACGAGCGAGACCTGCAATTCGTCGAGACCGAACCCACCGTGCTGAAAAACGTTGCACGGCCGGTCACGCTACATCTCGCTGAGCACCGCCTGAACGTCTAAAATCACTCGTGAGATGGCGTCCTCGTGGTGCAGCGACAACACTTTGTCGTACTCCTCGGCGGTGATCTGCACCACGCCCGAACGGAATCCGGCCGCGTTCGCCTGGACGTAGGGGTGGCAATGCGGTCCGTTCGCGCCGATATGGTGGCACAAGGGCTGGATCGGTCGTCTCCCGTGTCATTGCCGGATTACGCGAGGCTAGTGTTGCGCTAATCGGACGCGCTGTCCGTCGACCGTCTCGCGTCTCCGCCGGGAATGCCCGGATTGCGCTCGCCAAACAATCGACCGCTTTGGGTCTGATCGCTATCCGTCCGCTTCTGGCCGATAAGCGACCGTCGAACCCGGCGGTCGCGACCGGCACTAGCTACGAGACTAGACCTCCGTCTGCTCGGCGATCTCCAGAGCATCGTCAACCTCGATGCCGAGATACCGGACGGTACTCTCGAGCTTGGAGTGTCCGAGCAGCAGCTGAACCGCCCGGAGATTCTTGGTCCGCCGGTAGATCAGTGTCGGTTTAGTACGGCGCAGCGAGTGAGTGCCATACGCTGCCGGGTTAAGCCCAATTGACCACACCCAGCACCCGACGATCCGGGAATACTGACGGGTCGAAAGGTGAGATGACTCCGACACACGACTCGGGAAAAGGAACTGCTCGGGCTTCAGATGCGCCGCAGCGATCCAGGCTGTGACCGCCTCTCTCGTTTGCTCAGTGATCTCAAACTGGACCGGCCGCTCGGTCTTCTTCTGCATCACGATCGCGCGGGCGGCGACTCGATTTCCGTGAACCACATCGTGGACACGGAGGCCAACCAAATCGCAGCCGCGTAACTTGCTGTCAATTGCGAGGTTGAACAATGCGAGCTCTCGGGCTCGCCTGGCCATCTGCAGTCGAATCCGGATGGCCCAGATCTCCTTCAGCTTCAGCGGGGGCTTCTGCCCGAGCAGCTTGCCCTTGTTCCACGGTGTTACACGCCCTTTGGTCCTGGTAGCGATATCCATGAACGGCTCCTCTGTTGAGGGAAAGGAGCCTCATGTTGATCTCACCCGACGGGCGGTTTACGATCCAAAGTGGACATAACGCCTCTCCCCCAAGCGGACGTTGCTTACCGCCGCTTTTTCTGTTCAGGACTGCGGGGGAGTACTACACTTTGATCGCAGTGCGTCCGGCCCCGGCACCGGGGCGCGACAGGGAGGCGTTCAAAAATGGCGAGCCTAGCGATGAGGTGCATGTTGGCCACCGTCGTTTGCGCGATGGCGGGTGGCGTTGCGGCGCAGACCACGTCGTACACCAACATGCTGAACACGATCCAGATGCAGAACCAGAGCTGGAACACCCAGCTCAACGCATACAACCGGCAATTCGGCAGCGCGGCGCACAGCGCGATGCAATCGGGTCTGCCCTCCTCGCCGCAGGGAGGAGCGGCCGGGGCTCGGCAGCCGGCGGCGCTGCCGCAATACCCGATCACAGCAACCGACTTCTACTCGCAGCCGGGGCGCATCGTGCCGGAGAAACTGGCGAACGGCGCGCCGAACCTCACGCCGGAACAGAGGCAGGCGTTGACGGCCGAGTACTACGAGTTCCTCTCGGACTTCGAGAAGAACAATCGCAAGAACAACATGGCCGCGGCGCTGACCTACGCTGTGCGGGCGAGCCTGTTTTCAGTCTATGGCAAGGAGTTGACGCAACCCGAGATCAACCAGATGGGGTGGAACTTCAACAGCGTGCTAGCCATGACCCCCGAGTTCATTGTGATGCCTCCGGCGCAGAAGCAGGTCATGTATGAAAACCTGATCCTTACGGGAGCAACGATAGTGTTTCTGCAGAACAAGGCGGCCGAGGAACACAACGTCGTGATGCAGGGAGAGGCGAAACAACTCGCACAGTCGCTCCTCAAGCAATGGCTCAATATCTGAGGGCGGTCGCATTCGCGGTGTTGCCGGCGGCCCTTTTCATCCCGTCGGAGGCGGGGGCACAAAAGGGCGCAAGCTGCCGTCTCACCGATGCGCAGACAAAGAAGGCGATCGCCGCATTCCAGCCCCTCGCCACGTTCTTGAGCGGTGAGCCGCGGTGCTTCAATTGTCACGGCGGCGTCAATCCCTTCATCGACGGCGTCGGACTCGATCCGGAGGATCCCAATGCTCCTCCTTCGCAGTTCGAGCACGGCGGCGGAAAACAGGGTCATGACAACCCCGTAAGCAAGGATGGCTCCGTCGGTTTGGACGAAGGCTGCAAGGATTGCCACAGCCAAATGCTGCCCAAGTCAGACGGCACTCCGTCAACCACATGGACTCTCGCCCCAGGCTTCATGTCCTTCGTCAACAAGGACGCGACGACCCTTTGCAGACAGATGAAACGGACTTCGGGCACCGCCGAAGAGTTCCTGGGCCACCTGAAGGACGATAACGGGCGCAACAGCTTGGGCGCCACGGCGTTCGCCGGCAGGCGTGCGCTTACCGACCATGACATCAAGAAGTACGAGGTTCAGGTTCTGTCGCCCGCCATAACACACGATCGGTTGATGCAGATGGGCCGGAACTGGATCGACGCCATGGGCGGAAAGTTTCAAGGGGATATCAGTTGCGGCTGCGAATTGAAGCATTCGAAGTGGAGCGGGGAAATTCACTACGTCATTGACTCCAAGGGAGATGCAGGACAAAACGACCTGCAGAACTGGGCCAACCGCGAACTGATCACGTTCACGATTATAGTAAGCGACGGTGTCGGAACTGCTCGGGGCCATGCCGAGATGAGCGCCGTGGCCGAAAACCGTCAGAAGATGGCTACAGGGGGCTATAAAAAGGACACCAGCTCCCGCTTACAAGGGACCGCCGCCGGAATTGCACCGGCCACGGTGGAAGTTCGGATCAATGAGGCCACGGGAACCTACGAGGTCCTGACCACGTATTCTCCTCAGCTCTTCGCAGGCAAGCAGACTGCGGAAACGTGCATTCGCGACAGCTGCAATTCGAAGGAGTTGCTTTACTCCGCGATTCCGAACATGGGCGGCATGCAACCCGGCGGCAAGCTGGAAGATCCGGACCATGTCAGTGGATCGAGGCGGGACGTTCATACGAACGTCGGGCGGGCCAAGAACGGCGTCTTTATTCGCAGCGTCACGTGGGACCTGTGGCGAACGGCCAGCGCCAAGTGATAGGCGAGGCTAACGCCGTTCGATGATGTCTGCTTTTGGCCGAACTTTGCCATTGACGAAAGTCTGCGATCGACCAGACGGTCACTGGCGCGCGGCCGGGTTAGCAGCGAAAATACCCGTCGGTTCATTCCATACCCGCTGGCGATGCGACACAGGCACGATGGTTCTTTGGGGTCGCTCCAGGCCCCTGCGCAAGTCGCCGACGCATCAAGCCGGGCCGGTGCGCTGGCTTGTGTCGCTCCGAAGCGGTGGATCAAGAGCCCGGCTTGGGACCTGGTCTGGGTCCTGAATACGCTGTGGCTCGCCCCCCTGATCCTCCTGCTGGGATGGGGCCACGACAACGTTCGCGCGAGCCCGGTGGACGGACTGTTCTTCGCTCTCGCGGTGCCGCTGTGGTTCGGCCATCGCGTATCTTCCGCCTGGCTGGCTTACGCAACCCCTGCCTACCGCGGCCTGCTCGCGACGCAGCGGCTGCGCTTCGTGATAGCGCCGCTGGCCATCGCCACCGCCTGCTTCGCCGTGCTGCTCGCGCCCGAGGACATGCTGCCGATGCCCCTGCCCGAGCGCGTGGTCTGGCTCGCCGTCCTCGACTATCTGCTGGTGAGTTACCATTTCGCCGCGCAGCACTTCGGGCTGCTCAGCCTGTATCGCTCGCGAGCGGGACGATCGTCGGACATGATCACACGCCGGCTCGATCGGTGGTTCGCGCTCGTCGTTGGCGGCGGCTTCGTCGTCCTGGCGAACGCCCTCGCCGGATCGATCGCCTTCCAGGATCGCTGGATCGACCCGCTGCTGGGAGACGGCGTGCCCGACGCATTCGCGCGCACGCTGCGCGACGGCAGCGTCGTGGTTGTTGTGACCATGACCGCCCTGGTGCTGCACTTCGAACTACGCTCGCAGCGCCCATCGCTGCCGCGCGTTGCCTACGTCCTCGGCGTCTCGGCGATCGTGCTTTTCGGCTTTCTCGCCCGCGATCCCTTCCTGTTCATCGTGCTTTGGAGCGTGCAGCATTGGAGCGCGGCGATGGGACTCACCTCGCTCGCGGCTTCCCGTGGGGCCCAGACGGCTGGCGCGCGGTGGCACCGGCTGCTCGCGCCCATCAACCGGCGCGGCTGGGCAGTTCTGCTCATGCTTGCCGTCCTGTCCGTGTTCCTGCTGCCGTTATTGGAGGTAGAGGCGGTAGGCGACGAATACACCTATGCGGACCGCATTTTCGGCGAGGCGGCCCTATGGCTTCGCTCGTCGCCCTACGTGCCGGCGCTGCTGGCACTGGGCTTCGCCACCAGCTTTATTCACTATGTGCTCGATCGCGCGACGTTCCGCTTCTCCTCACCCGATGTGAGGCAGGCCGCCCGCGGCCTGCTGCAGTGAAGACCAGCCGCGGCCACCTTCCTTGCCGGTTACGCAGGGGCAACGAGAAAGGTAAATGAATGCCTGCCTACGCTATTGTGGATATCGAGGTTACGGATCCCGTTTCATTTGAAGGTTACAAGAAGGAGATCGGCGCAAACATCGCGGCTTTTGGCGGTCGCTATCTCGCGCGCGGGGGCGCTACGGAGGTGCTGGAAGGAAATTGGACTCCGAAGCGATTAGTCATTCTCGAGTTTCCGACGATGGCCAGGCTGAAGGAGTGGTATAAATCTGCCGAATACGCGCCGCTTCTTAGTCTGCGAAAGGCTTCCGCGTCATCGAACCTTGTCATTACGGAAGCCAGTTAGGCAACCGTGCAGAGCCCAGTCGACTACCGCGGCCTGACCCGTCGCTCAACCGGACTCCCGCCGGCAGGGCTGCGCCCGCGCGTCGGTCGCCGGTGAGCTCGTTGCGTTAGGCATTTGAAGAGGCCACCAATGCCGGAACATCTGGCAGTCATAGAAGGTATCTGCCAGTTTCGTCCCCGCGGCGAATGTTCTCTTGTCGAGGCCGTGGACCTTATCAATTCTGCGATCGCGTACTGCCGTGATCAGCGCGTAGCGAAGCTGCTTGTCAATGGGACAGGCCTCGTCGGAGTGCCCGTCCCGTCGCTTATTGATCGCTTTCTGATGGTAGAAGAGTGGGCACAGAAGGCGAAAGGCATGGTTGTCGTCGTCCTGGTCATCCAGGCCGAGTACATTCATCCCGAGAAGTTTGGAGTGAAGGTTGCCGCGGACTTTGGCTTGATGGCAGACGTCTATACATCAGAGACAGACGCACTCGAGTGGCTCTTGCGCGTTGCCACTCCAATCTAACGCCGTTTGGCGCTCGTCCACGATGTAGCGAATCATTAACGCGTTCAGCTTCATAATGAAGTCCCTTTCTCTGGCGATCTAAAGCTGACGCGCCGGTCCTCCCTGGCCCGGCTTACTGGCCCGCGGCGAGCCCGATGACGGTCTCGAAGCCACCCCAGAACATGCGCTTGCCGTCGAAGGGCATCTTCGAGGGGTCCATCGAGTCCTTCAGCTGCGGATCCTCCATGACCGCCTTGCTGATGCGGTCGCGATCCGCCTTGTCCTTATAGACAACCCATGCCAACGCGATGACCTCGCCATCTTTGAGCTGCACTGCCTGAGGAAACGACGTGACCTTGCCGGGCTGGGCATCGTCGCTGATCGAGTCGGAGTAATACAACGCACCGTGGCGCAGGTGCGCTTTGCCCCATTCCGTGGACATGCGCTTGTAGGTGTCGAGCTTGGCACGGGGAACGGGGATGACGATGGCATCGATGTATTTCGACATGGGACCTCCGTTGGCGTTAAGCTGGTTTGACATGTCGCGCGCGCCGCCGTTCCGCTTCGAAACCACAGCATCGCGCCACCAACCGACTGCGCCGCAGATTGGCTTCCGAAGCCGGCGGCGATAGGCCGTACGAGGGACTGATCCGCCCTCCGGCTTTCCGGAAGACTCCCGAGTTTAAGGCACGCCGGCATAAAATGCGTATGGCCGGTTCTGACTGCATCCGGACACCCATATGACGCCTAAGCTCTCCTCAACCGGACCGCTCGCCGGCGGCGCTAACGCACCCGTGCGCTCGCGGCCGGTTAGCTTGGTTCGTTAGGCATCGCAAACGGCGCTCGCCACTTCTCCAGGAGCAAAGCCATGTCGGATCGCACCGTCCGCCTTCATCGAGTCCTCCGCACCAAACCGGAGAAACTCTATCGCGCATTCCTCGATGCGAGCGCTTTGGCCAAGTGGCTGCCGCCGTATGGCTTCACCTGCAACGTGCACCACATGGACGCCCGTGTCGGAGGCACATTCCGAATGTCGTTCCACAATTTCTCAAGCGGTAACGGTCACTCTTTCGGTGGGGAGTACATCGAACTCGTTCCAAACGAGCGCATCCGATATACGGACAAGTTTGAAGACCCAAACTTGCCAGGTGTGCTTGAAGTAACAGTATCCCTGACGCCAGTCCTTGGTGGAACGGAACTGCGCGTCACCCAGGCGGGCATCCCCGAAGCGATTCCTCTGGAGATGTGCTACCTGGGCTGGCAGGAATCGCTGGCGCAACTCGCAACACTTGTCGAACCGGAAATTCCGGGCTAGCAGCCGCGATGCCTAATCTTTCGCTCAACCCGGACGCCTCGCCGGCGGCGCTCACGGGGCCTTCGTTCGGCGCTAGCTAACGCGCCTCTCAGACCGAAGGAACCCCATGAGGCGCACATGGACGATCATCGGTGTTCGAGATGTGCCCGGTAGCTTCAAGTGGTATCAGTCGCTACTTGGCTTGCCGGAGAGTGCTCCCGCCCACGAAGACTTCGGTCAAATCCTCGATTCGGATCGAACCGTCTTACTCTGCCTTCACGAGTGGGGTGCCCATGAGCATCCCTCGTTGATGAGCCCCGATCACGCGCAGCCCGGCAACGGCCTCCTCTTGTTTTTTCGTGTCGATGATTTCGATATGGCATTGCCAAGGGCACGCGCGCTCGTCGCTCGGCTCGAGGAGGAGCCCCACATGAACCCGAGCACCCGAACAATGGAGTTCTCTCTCCGCGACCCGGACGGGTATTACGTCACGATCAGTGCGCTGGGAGAGCCCGAATGATCACGGCCATCACCACGGTCCTCCTAAGCGCAGCTACCGTTGGGCTTGGCGCAACTCTGCTCATGGATCTTTGGTCACTGTTGCTGAACCGCGCTCTTGGCGCCCCGTTGACCAACTATTGTTTGGTTGGACGCTGGTTCCGCCATATGCCCGAAGGAACGTTCATGCACACGAGTATCGCCAATTCTTCGCCAAAGCACTTTGAGTGCGCCGTCGGCTGGATCGCTCATTACATCATTGGTGTCGGATACGCGCTCGTGCTCGTCGCCCTTGTTTCCGCTGACTGGCTTGCGCGGCCAACCTTATTGCCTGCCCTGCTCTTTGGCATCGGCACGGTGCTGGTACCGTTTCTCGTCATGCAACCGTCGTTCGGACTGGGCATTGCGGCATCCCGAGCGCCGAGTCCAACGCAGGCCAGGCTCAGAAGTCTCATGGCACACATCGTCTTCGGAGTCGGCCTATACGTTTGTGCGGTCGGCCTGG
Source organism: uncultured beta proteobacterium (assembly GCA_963828595.1). GTDB lineage: Bacteria > Pseudomonadota > Gammaproteobacteria > Burkholderiales > Casimicrobiaceae > PALSA-1003. Next base: position 455,039 of record CAWHEN010000006.1, on the reverse strand, counting down.
GCTACGTGGTGCCAGTTCATGCCTAACCGCTTGCTACTGGACCGCTGGCGCCCCGGTCAAGTCCGATCCGCTGCACGCCACAAGCCGATGCGCGTCGCAAGGCTGGACATGAGCTCAAGTGCGTGTTTTTCCGCACCGGGCGGCATGCCACAGATACGCCACAGCATCAGCAGGGCGACGACGTAGACAAACGCGCCCAGGACGAACGCGCAGCACACCTCGAGGAAGAGCGAAAAGGTGGCATCGGTGCGAGGCCAGAAATCGAGCAGCGTCAGGACCGCGCCGGACATCACCAGACACGCGGCAACAGTGCGCCAGATGACAGCCCCCACGGCGGCAGGCGAGATTCCGGTCACCCGCCAAATGATCGCGTAGTTCAGGAGCATCTGAAGTAACGCGGTCGCGCTGGTTGCCCACGCCGCGCCGACGAGACCCCAGATCGATGCTGCCCACAGCATCGAAAGGATGCCGACGACGGCTCCGAAGCAGGCCAATACGGTCGTCAGATGCGGCAGGTTGAGGGCCAGAAGGTGCGGGTCGCTGTTGGCAGTGAACACGCGGACGACTCCCACGATGGCCAAGATCTGCACCACGGGGACTGCGCCCACCCAATTCGGACCCATCGCAACTCGCACCAACGGATCAGCGGTCAGCGCTATACCGACGCCGAGCGGCAACGCAAGCAGGACAATCACCGCGAGCCCGTCGAGGAACGTACGCCGCATCGCCGCCGGGTCCTTCTCGAGCGCGGAGAGCCCCGGTAACATCGCGCGACCGATCGGAACGACCAGTTCCGATGTCGCCATCGCCGAGATTTCTCGCCCGACCGCATACAGGCCGACCGATGCCGAATTGAGGATCTTGCCAATCACGAATGCGTAGCCCTGACGCTGCGCGTAATAGAGCAGATTGTTCGCTATCACCCATTTGGAGAACCGCAGGATCGCTCCGGTCCGGACGAGACTGATCCTGGGACGAAAAGGATGCATGGTGTAGCCGAACAGCAAGGCCGCAAAGCGGCCGCTCAACATTCCGATGACGAGAGCCCAATAGTTGCGCAGCAAAACGGCGAGCAGAACGGTGACTGCGAAAGAGACCAGCTTGGTCTGCACTGTCAGGCGAAAGTCCCGGTCGAAATTCAGGGATTTCTGAAAGTCGACGGTTCCGATGTTGGCCAGACCGCTGATCAGGCTGGCGAGCGACAGCGCGTAGAGGACGTTCTGCAGCCTCGGTTCTGCGAAGAACTCCGCGGCGGCGGACGAGCAAACCACGAGCACGACCGCGATCAAACCGCCCCGCAATACCGACAGGGTCCATGCCGTGTCGTAATAGCTGCGATCGATGTCTTGCGAACGGATCAGGTAGGTTGCGAACTCGAACTCGCTCGCCAATTCCACAAGACCGATCAACATGCTCGCAAGGACAACCAATCCGAAGTCCGCCGGAACCAGCAGTCGGGCCAGCACGATCGTGCTTACCACGCCGATCGAGCGCAGCGTGAGGCGCATCAGGACCGTCCACACGGCACCCTTCGCCATCCGCTTGCCGAGGTTCGAATGCTTGACGTTCACGCCGAAAGCCGGGAGAGAGAAGGTTCCTGGGCAGGGACGCGGATCAGCGGAGTGCGACGGGTATCACGCACGGGTCGAGACTAATATAATTCCGGGTCGTCTGCATGCAAGCCAATCGGAATAGGACGGGCCCCGTCATGGTTGCGATATGGGCGATATAGAGTTGTGTGCCACATCTGAGGTTGTCGCCGCCGGATCCACGATCGGCGAGGTCGTCGACTATTGGGGCCGCACCGCGCCTGCCGCCCCGGCGATCGCATCCAGAAACAGGAAGGACATGTGCTATGGCGAGCTCGCACGTTTGACGGATGGCATAGCCGCCCAGCTGCAGCATGCGGGTTTCGGTCGGGACAGTCGTATCGCGGTCGTTCATCGCGGTGGCGCGGAGGCGTTGACGACCGTTCTCGGCGTCGTGAAGCGCTCGATCGCCGTTCCGATCAGCTACGAGTACTCGGCAGACGAGTTCGGGGCCCATGTCGATGCCTGTGGCGTCGAGGCCATCATTATCGATGCGCGGGTTGACGGCCCCGTTCGCGAGGCTGCACGCGCGCGCGGGATTCGCGTGATCGAGGTCGAGCAGGGACGGGACGCAGATGCGGCGGGCCACGTCACGCTCGACCTTCCGTCTCCGCGCGATCACGCGCCGGCCGGTCCCGCACGCGCCGACGACATCGCTTTCGTGTTCGGCACTTCCGGCACTACTCGCGCAGCCAAGTTGGTCCCCTTGCGCCATCGTCATATGGTGTCACGATCCGAATCGACGGCGCTCCTGCACGAACTGACGAAGGACGATCGCTGCTTCAATCAGAACCGGCTATTCCTGTGCAGCGGCATTGCCAATTCCTGCACTGCCCTCTTTGCGGGTGGTTGCGTGGTCCACCCGGACGAGAGAGGTCCATTCGATCTGCGGGCGTTCATCGACGACCTGACAACGCTTCGGCCGACCTGGTACGTTGCGAGCTACAACTTCAATATTGGCGTCTATCAGGCGCTCAGACGCGACGCATCGGTCGTTGCCGGTCACGCTCTGCGCTTCATCCGGGCGACGTCCGGCCCTCTCAACCCCGAGATCGTAACCGGCCTGGAGCGGATCTTCGGCGTGCCTGTTATCGAAGCCTATTCGTCGACGGAATCGGGACGGATTTGCGGTAACCCATTGCCTCCACAGCGCCGCAAGCTCGGGTCGGTTGGTCGTCCCATTGCCCACAGCGAGGTATCGCTCGTCGACGAGCTCGGACATCCGGTGAAACAGGGCGACCAGGGTGAGGTAGTCGTTCGAGGCGGCAATGTCTTCGACGGATACGAGCGCAATCCGACGGCGAACCAGGAAGCGTTTTTCGGCGACTGGTACAGAACGGGGGACGTGGGCGTTTTCGATGAGGATGGCTATCTGCGCCTCGTCGGCCGAATCAAGGAGATCATCAATCGCGGCGGGCAAAAGATTTCGCCGATCGACGTCGACGCAGCGCTTGTCGCCCATCCCGAAATCGCCGACGCGGCGGCGTTCGCGGTGCCGCATCCGATGCTGGGTGAAGTAGTCGCAGCGGCAGTGGTCCTTGTGCCGAATTCACAGCTGAGCGACCGTGACATCACCGCTTTTCTCCGCCAGCGCATCGAGCCTGTGAAGTTGCCTCGGACCTTCGTGTTCGTCGAGCAGATCCCGAGAGGACCCTCCGGCAAGGCGCGCCGATCCGAGCTGGTCAAGCTGTTCGAGACGTTTGGCCCGATCTCGAAGTCAGCTCGAGGCTCATACATCGATGAAATGGCGACCCCGACCGAGGCCAAACTGGCGGAGCTGTGGCAATGGCTGCTGCAAAAGGACGGGCTGGGCGCGAACGACGATTTCTTCTTGGTCGGCGGCGACTCGCTGGCGGCAACGCAGCTCGTCCTGGCAGCCAACGAACTGTTCGACGTTGAATTGACCATCGACCTCATATTCAGCGACGCGAGCAGGATCAGAACGATGGCCGCGATGATCGACGAACGGAAACACTGGCCAAAAACGGGTCGTAATCCCGACTTGCCCGTGCACTTGATCGACGAGCGCATCGCTCCCCCGCCCATGCGGGGCCGCGGCGACCCATCGCGCGGACGCTTATTGAACAGAGCGCGCGACGCGGACGTGTTTGACTTGTTTGTCCTTGAGAGGTCGACGGGCCTGCGTCGGATGCGACCCGGTGCCAGATTTGCATCAGTACAGGCCAACTCGCAAGGTTATCGAAGCCCCGAGATTCCCCTCGAGAAGGCGGCGGGAACAATCCGGCTCGCATTCCTCGGCGATTCGTTTGCGTTCGGCTCGTGGAAGGGAGGCAACGAGACGACCTGGCCGCTTCACGTCCTCGAAACGCTGCGCGCCGCGCATGATGGACCGTCCTATGATTACGTCAACGCGGGAATACCGGGAAACGGGATTGGCCAGGTGACAATCCAGTTCCGGGAGTCAATCTCGAAATTCCGGCCGGACGTCGTGGCCCTTGTTCCCGGTGCGAGCGGCAGCGCCGCCGACAAAGCGCGCGTGAAGATCGGATATTCTGGCATTCACTATGTTCCCAGCCGATTCGCACGGCGGTCGGGCCTGTTCGCGTGGATCGAAAAGAACCTCGTCGTGGTGCTGCGCCAGCTGAGGGCGGTCAGCGATCGCGGCAAATTGAAGTTCGAGCCGCACGAACTCAGAGAGCTTTCGCGCGACTTTGAGAACAGGCTGCGCGACCTCCTTACCATGTGCCAGAAAAGCGGCGCCCTCGTCGTCCTGTTGACGCGGGAGTCGAAGATACAGCGAAGCCAGGGCCGGCTGGCGCAAATATGGTCGTCCGGTTCGCGGCTGTTCTACCAACCGTATATGTCGATTTCCGCTCTCCTGGATACGAAGGACGAATTCAACCGCGTTTACCGCGAGGTCGCGACTTCCACCGGAGCCTTGCTCGTCGACATCGTAGGGACACTTCCGCCGACGAAAGCGTATTTTGAAGACAGCAGCCATTGCACGCCTACGGCAAACAGGATTATCGGCGAGCGCGTCGCCCACGCGCTATGCGAAGATCCGCGGTTCCAGCAGCTGTTGTCCACGCGGCGTGCGGGTTAGCGTTCACTTTGGGGCGCACTTCGGAGTCTCCCATGGAAATCATTCGCCGAACCGAAGTCGCATCGTTTGTGAATGGCGGCGTAACGTCCGAGCAACTGCTCTTCCCCGAGAATTCACAGTCCCAACGTGTGACCATTACGCGAGTCACCATCGCGCCTGGCGCCAAGAATCCGCCACATGCTCATGCGACTTCTGAACAAGTCTGGGTCGCGCTGCGCGGGAGCGGCGTCCTGTTGTTGGGAGGTGCCGCAACCGCGCCATTCGCGGAAGGTGATGTGGTGCGTTTTGCGGAGGGCGATGTTCACGGCTTCGAGAACACGGGGTCCGCCGAATTCGCATATCTTTCGGTAACGTCTCCGCCTGTCAACTTCCGCGGTGCCTACGCTGCCGATTGGAAGGCGAGCGGCAAAAATGCGGCCTGAGCTCTCGCCTCAACCCGCGCGCGTCGTCCGCTCGGTGCCGGGCAGCGTTCTGAAGTCTTACATCGCCATTCCCCGCTGTCTTGCAAGTGAAATGTATCGGGACCTTCCAGGATGAGACCATGAAAAAGTCGGGCACGAGCGAAGGCCAGCCTGCATCGGAGCTAGTCTCGAAAAGAATCGCCCACCTCGGAGACTGGCGCGGAGAAACCCTTGCCAGAATGCGCAAACTCATCAAGCAAGCAGACCCGGACGTCGTCGAGGAGTGGAAGTGGATGGGCACTCCGATCTGGTCGCACGACGGCATCATCTGCACTGGCGAATCCTACAAGAGTGTCGTGAAGCTGACCTTCGCCAAGGGTGCGTCCCTGAAAGATCCGGGCCGCCTCTTCAACTCGAGTCTCGACGGAAACGTGCGCCGCGCGATCGACATCCACGAAGGTGAAGAATCCGCCATGCGGTCGCTCTCAACAGTTCCGGCAAGTCCAAACCTTCGAAGAAAGCGAAGCCCTAGTGCTGCCGTTCAAGCGGACGGCCCTCCGCTTGCGGCCCCGGGCCGCCCCTTAACTCCGGCGTCATCGTCATGAGCGCAGCATCTGCACCGTGCAGCACCGAAAAGGAGAAAATGTTGGCTGGGTTGCCTTACGACCCAAAGGACCCAACTCTGAGCGCAGAGCGTCTGAGAGCGCAGGCGCTATGCCATGAGCTGAATGCGCTAAGTCCGAATGAAGCGGCGAGAAGAGCGCAACTGTTGAACATGCTTTTCGGGAAGCCCGTTACAGCCAACATTACTCCGCCCTTTTTCTGTGACTACGGGTACAACATCGAGCTGGGCGAGAATGTCTACTTCAATGTCAATTGTGTCCTGCTCGACGTCGTCCGGGTGGACATCGGCAGCAACACCCTTTTCGGGCCTGGCGTCCACATCTATACGGCAACGCATTCAATGTCCCACGCACAGCGAAGAATGGGTCTTGAATCCGGTGCACCGGTGACCATTGCAGACGACGTCTGGGTTGGCGGAGGAGCGATCATCTGTCCTGGAGTCACTATCGGAAGCGGCTGCGTGATCGGAGCCGGCAGCGTCGTCACCAGTGCGATCCCATCAGGCGTCTTTGCAGCGGGAAATCCATGCCGCGTGATTCGAAACCTCGAGGATCGGCAACCGGGCGCCCCCACTGGTTAAGGCAACATCAAAGATCGCATCCGTCGCTCTCGCCGTCGCCATCCTGGCGTGGATGTTGCTTCTGCTCGGCCTCGTCTACGCAAAGTATTTTGTCACCGACCCGCCGCCCAACGTGGTTATCACGTTTTCCGACAAGGGCCTTACGCGTCTGTTTGCCGAAGCCCTCAGTCTTGGAATCGGCTGTGTTGGCCTTGTACTTACCGTCGTCGCCTTTGCTTGGGCCGTGCGCGATCGGCGCCTTGCGCTCGCCGCAATCAGCAACGTCGCCGTTTGCGCCGTTTGCGTCGCGTTGCTAATGTAGGGCTGTCGACGCCCTCGCTTAAGATGAGCAATAGCGCGGCGCAGGCAAACAGAAGAGCCATGAGCGCATGGACCGCATCACTCGTCGCCGGCTGCTGCCTGATGCTGGGTGCGTGCGCTGTGCTCAGTCAAAGCCCGACAGGCATCATGAGCAAGCAAGACGAGTCACAAATTCTCGCTGCTATGCACGTTTCAGTCGAGGCGTGGAATCGAGGCGACCTGAAAGGCCATGTCGCAATGTACGATCCATCCGTCACGGTCATGACCAAGAACGGTCCGCGCCCAACGATTGAGGCCATCGAGAAGTCATTCGGTCAAACATATTTCGTCGATGGCAAGCCCAAGCAAAGCCTGCGCATGGAGAGCGTAAAGGTTCGGGCGCTTTCCGAACAATCGGCAGTCGTGACGGGTCGCTTCGTCCTCTCGGGCGGAACAGAGCCCGAACAATCAGGCTGGTCCACACTGGTCTGGGTGCGAACAGCAGCCGGCTGGCGAGCGGTCCATGACCATACGTCTTAGCTTGCTATTACTGCTGTCCATTTGCGCGCCCTTCGTGCCGGTGGTGCACGGCGCGGAGCGTATCGGGGATTCTGCCTATTTGAACGAAGTCAAACGATACGCAAACGCCGTCGCCGCCCTTGAGACAGAGTTTCTCTCTTTGCTTGACGCCGCTTCTGGCGAAGAGCGCTTTTATCTCTATTGGACGTACAATCACTTGACGGGCTCCCGAGTCGAGGTTGAGTACTTGCAAAGGCAGCTGGAACTCGCGATGGCGGCTCAGTCGCTCTCGGAGGAAGAGTCAATCAGAACAACTCTTCGAGACCAAGCCCAGTTCGTGCGTTGGGAACTCGACGATGCCATCGACGATCTCCAACAGAACATCCCCGAGGTGAGGCGACTGAGCCAACTGTGGATCAATGAGGCTCTTCGCTCCTTGCTGTCGGAAGTTCGACAGACCGTCGATCGTTTGTGGGCCGATCAATGTGCGCGAATGCATTGCGTGGTCGGACCCTGACACGTCGGACGCGCGGAATTCCCTCTCTGCGGTATCTTCACCTTCGATGCCTACGACAGACTCGCCGGCGAGCGCGTCTACTATGACCGGGGAACCGTGATGCGTCAGCTCGGGTTGTTTCATCAACCGGACTGGGCGCTAGGGCGCCTCGTCACGGCCCTACACCATCCATTGACAATTGCCAGAGCGTTCCTCCGCTCTTCCGGCATACACGGTTGAACGTTGCGGAGACTGAACGGTTGCGTGTTCGCTGGCTCAATGCCGGCGATTCCGCGTTTATTCTCGAGCTGGTGAACGAACCGTCGTGGATCCAATTCATCGGGGATAGAGGCGTTAAGACGCCACAAGATGCACTTCGCTATATCGAAAACGGCCCGGTCGCGATGTACAAGCGAACGGGGTTCGGGCTCTATATGGTTGAGCTAAGGGATATTGGTGAACCCATCGGCATATGCGGCCTCATCAAACGTGAGGGGTTGAAGGACGTGGATCTCGGGTTCGCATTTCTCCCAAGATTTTGGCGCAACGGGTACGCCTTTGAGTCTGCCTCGGCCGTAATGTGCTACGGAAGAAAGGTGCTGGGTCTGCGTCGAATCGTTGCTATCCTTTCACCAGACAACCATCGGTCGAGCAGGCTGCTGGAAAAACTGGGATTTTGTTTCGAGAGCACGGTCAAGCTGCAGCCGGACGACGAAGAGCTCAAGCTATATGCGATCGCGCGCTAAGCTCGCAGTCATCGTCGGGGCGCTCAAGCCTGCCAGGTTCCACAACCTCGCATCGTGAGGCGATCGTGATGCCATTCGCCGACCGCTATGCCTTTCCCGTCATGTGGGCGAGCTGGGTGGTCTACTGGTGGGTCGCATCGCGCGACGTCAAGAGCACCATCCAGCGCGAGTCCTTGCGATCCCGGCTTTCTCACATTGTTCCTCTCTCGTTTGCAGTGCTTCTCTACTCCTCGCAAAGAGTGCGGATTCCATTGCTCGCCGAGCGCTTTTTGCCGTTGACGGAATGGTCGTTCTGGATCGGGGTATTCCTGACGGCCGGCGGGTTGCTCTTTACCGTCTGGGCACGCTTGCACCTCGGCAGGAACTGGAGCGGTAGCGTTACCATCAAAAAAGGACACGAGCTCGTCATGAGCGGGCCGTACGCCCTTGTCCGTCACCCGATCTACACCGGCCTGCTGCTTGCACTTCTCGGCTCGACTCTGGCGCTGGGCGACTGGCGCGCTATCCTCGCCTTTGCGCTGGCGGCCGGTGCCCTCTGGCGCAAGCTGCGGATCGAAGAGCGCTGGATGCGACAGCAGTTCGGAGATGCCTATCAGCTCTACTCCCAGCGTGTCGCAGCACTGATACCGTTCGTTCTCTGAACATCCGCGATCGTCCTGTTGAAATTTGCAACCTGTCGGCATAACCGGGAAGCGAAAATGAAAGCAGTCTTCGCAACTGTTACGTGCGCAATGTTGCTTTTTTGTTGCTTTGCAACTGCTCAGGAAGTGAAGGGCTCCCTTGTGGCGAATGGCAAATCGGCGGTGCTCAGGTACGCCGTCGCCCAGGAGGTCGACAGCGCGCTCGAGAAGGGCTACATGGACGTTATCGTCGTTCTTTCGGACCGTAAAATCGGAGCCGCCGATGCTCGAAACACCGAGCGACTCGAAGCGATGACGCGCAATGACGGTCTGGTCGCCCTGATCGTACGACTCAATCCTGACGCAAGGATCATGAGCGCCGAGCCGCTGCACCCGGCGTTCACGACCTTTGTATCGTCCGCCGCCTTCGTTCGGTGGCAGCCAACCGCATATGACGAGAAGCGAGTCGCCGGGCGTTTCTGGACCGATGGCACGCAGAACGAGTTTCGCCAGCATTGGAGCTACGACGTTACGTTTTCCACGTCGATTACGCTGGATCCAGCGGCGAAGACGGTACCGAAGAATTAGGTGCAGCATGCATGGGCCCCGTCAAGCGTAGGTCCTGGTTCCTCGCCGCGGCAGTGCTGGCGATCGCTAGCGCCGCAGTCCTGACAGCGCTCGACTCCGCGGAGACCATTCCATCCGTTATCCGTAATCCCTTCTCCGACTTCGTAGAGCCTGGTGTAAGCGTTTGGTGGCTTGTCCTCGGTGGACCGTTCCGTTCCGCGCCGTCTTCTCCCACAGGCATCGCGTTCGCTGCGGCTGCAAATGCGGCGTCGTGGTTGCTGGTGGTATTGTTCGTCGTAGCGGTCGTGCGCGTAGTCCGAAAGCGATTTCGTATGCCAAGTCCAAAATATCCCGTTGCAATCGTCGCCGCTGAAGCGCCGCTGCGGGCGAAGCCATCCAACTATCCCGAGCCCTTTGCGTCGCAGATGGCGGGCAGGCGCAAGCGGCCTTTGGGCGACTTGTTCGGCCTCGCCAACTTCGGGGTCAATTTGACTCAGCTTGCTCCGGGAGCAGTGTCGGCCTTGCGCCACGCCCACACGAAGCAAGACGAGTTCGTGTACATCTTGCAGGGATATCCAACGCTGCGCACCGACGAAGGCCGAACGAGGCTATCGCCGGGAATGTGTGCTGGATTCAAAGCGGGATCCGGAAATGGCCACCATCTGATCAACGAGACCGAGGAGTCCGTGCTTTACCTCGAGGTCGGAGACAGAACTCCTGGGGATGAAGGAAGCTATCCGGATGACGACCTCAAGGCGCTAATCGTGGACGGAAAATGGAAGTTCGTGCACAAGGACGACTCGCCGTATTGATTGTGGTTGCAATCGAGGAGTCGGTACACGATCATGCCGCCTACCGTCTCGCCTAATCCGGACGCTTCGCCGGCGGCGCTGGCGCGGGAAACGTCGGCCATGAACCACGCCATGCATCTCGATGCCCGCGGCCTTCCCCTCTCGACCACCAGCGCCAAGGCAGCCGTTGCCTTCGATCGTCTCGTCACCGGCTATCTCACCTTCCGGGCCGATACGCCCGCCCGTCTTGCCGCCGTGCTGGAAGCCGATCCGGACTTCGTGCTTGCTCATTGCATGCAGGGCTATTTCGCCATGCTCTCGTTCAAGCAGGCGGTCGTTCCGGTCGCGCTCCAGGCAGCGCGCACCGCGCAGTCGCTCGCCGCCGGCGCCACCCCGCGCGAGCGCAGCCATATTGCCGCGCTGACTGCCTGGTCAGAGGGCGAGCTCGACCGTGCCATCGCGCTGTGGGAGTCGATCCTGGGCACCCATCCGCATGATGTGGTCGCGTTCCGTCTCGCCCATTTCGTCAATTTCTGGCTCGGCCGGCCGCAGGACATGGTCGCCTCCGTCGAGCGCGTGCTTCCGGCCTGGTCCCAGGACATCCCGGGCTATGCATCGATACTCGCCTGCCGCTGTTTCGCGCAGGAGGAAGCCGGCAACTATCTGGCCGCCGAGCCATCGGGACGCCGGGCAATCGAGCTCGACCCCGGAGATCTCTGGGCCGCGCACGCCGTCGCCCATGTGATGGAGATGCAGGGCCGCCGCAGCGAAGGCATCCAATGGCTGATGATGCTCGCGCCCAATTGGGAAGGCAGCCACAACCTTCAGCACCATCTCTGGTGGCACTGCGCCTTGTTCAAGCTGGAGCAGGGCGACCATGCGGCCGTGCTCCAGCTCTACGACACGCGCTTCCGAAACCTCGCCGCGCCGCTGACGGTCGCCTCGCCGGATGTGTACATCGACGTGCAGAATGCGGCCGCGATGCTCTTCCGCCTCCAGCGTCTCGGCATCGATGTCGGCAACCGCTGGGAGGAACTGGCCGACAAGGCCGAGGCACGGATCGGCGACTGCCTGTCCGCCTTCACTCTTCCGCACTGGCTCATGGCACTGACGGCCACCGGCCGCATCGCCGCGGCGGAGCGCATGATCGCGGCTATGCGGGCCTTCGCCAATGGCCGCGGCACCGTTCCCCCGCTGGTGCGCGACTACGTGCTGCCGATCGCCGAGGCCCAACTCGCCCACGCCGCCGGACGCCACGCCGAGGCCGTCGCCCTGATGCGCCCCGCCCTCGGCGGCATGTACCGGCTCGGCGGCAGCCATACGCAGCAGGACGTGCTCGAGCAGCTTTTCCTGGATGCCGCCCTCAAAGCCGGCAGCACAGCGGATATCCGTCTCGTCCTCGAGCGTGTCGCCGGTCGCCGGGCCATTCCGCCCGAGCGCTTCATCGGCTGGCGCGAAGCCGCTAGCCGGGCGGCGGCAGGGGCGCAGTAAATGGCGACTGGCGCCGATCTCTTGACGACGCCTCAACCTGATTCGCGCACTGCCACGCAAGGAGGTAGCCATGAAGAAGGGATCATGCCTCTGCGGTAGTGTCAGCTTTGTTGTGACCGGAGACCTTGGCGCTCCTGACGCGTGTCACTGTGTTCAGTGCCGAAAGCACTCTGGACACTACTATGCTTCGGCGAACGTGCCGCGGGCAGCGCTGGTCATCACCGGTCATGAGAACATCTCCTGGTACCAATCGTCGGCGAAGCTACGGCGTGACTTCTGCGCCACGTGCGGATCGTCTTTGTTCTGGGACCCACTCGCGAGAGACTGGATCGCCATCGCAATGGGCGCATTCGACACGCCGACCTCGACGCACCTGGACCGGCACATCTTCGTGGCCGAGAAGGGGGATTACTATGAGATCGCTGACGGTCTTCCGCAGAAGCAGCGTTGAGTGGCATCCGTCACCGACGATGGCAAGCTTGCGTCAATGGACATTTCGCAGAGGAACATGACATGCCGCCAAATCCCGAGCGCCCTGGACCAATCGTGATTCAAGGCCGCGACCTCCGCTGCGCCGTATGCAGCCACGGTATGTTTTGGGAGCAGGAAGTTCAATTCGCCACGCCGCTCACCGAGCTTCTCGACCCCGAGGCGTGGAATCGCAGCGCCCAATGTGCGGTGTGCGAGCGGTGTGGCCATGTACACATGTTTATTTCGCCGGCCACTTTCAAGCAAACCGAGGAGTCGCCAGACAGCCAGGCGCAACCGCGGACTGCCTGACCTCTTACGCGCGGATCATCCCGAAGCGCCAATGATCTCGTTCATTGTCCCGGCCTACAACGAGGAACGCTTGCTCGGAGCTACGCTTAACGCCCTGCATGCGGCGGGCCGGGGTGCAGGCGAACCGTACGAACTGGTAGTCGTCGATGACGCATCGACGGATCGGACCGCGATCATCGCTCATCGTCACGGCGCTGTCCTTGTCAGCGTCGCTCACCGCCAGATCGCGGCCACCCGCAATTCCGGCGCTCGAAAGGCGAGGGGCGATTCGTTCATCTTTGTCGACGCGGACACCATCGTGAACGAGGCGGTAGTTCGCTCTGCCGTCGAGGCTTTGCGCGGCGGCGCGACCGGTGGTGGCGCCGCCGTTGAATTCGACGGGGCTGTCCCGTTGTATGCGAGACTGCTTATGCCGGTCCTGGTCTGGTCGTTCCGGGCAGCTGGCCTGGCCGCCGGTTGTTTCCTGTTCTGTACTCGCAACGCTTTTATGGCGGTCGGCGGGTTCGACGAAGCGTTCTACGGTGCCGAGGAACTGGTGATGAGCCAGGCGTTGAAGCGCCATGGCAAATTCGTCGTCTTGCGGCAGGCGGTGATGACGTCCGGGCGAAAACTGCGCACGCATTCTGTCCGCGAAATGCTGGCGATTCTCGCGCGACTGGCGCTGCGCGGACCCGGGGCTGTCAAGCAGCGGCAGGGCATGGAGCTTTGGTATGCGGAACGGCGCGAGGACCCGCAGGATGCGCTGACGAGCCGACCGCGGCCATGAAAATCGAGATTGATGATCTTTCGCGACCGGAAATACATGCGCTGCTCAATGAGCATCTGCAGAGCATGTACGCGCTGTCGCCGCCCGAAAGCGTCCACGCACTCGATCTCGAGAAACTCCGGAAGCCGGAGATCACTTTCTGGTCTGCCTGGGATGGTTCGCTTCTGCTTGGATGTGGCGCCCTCAAGGAACTCGATCGAAAGCACGGCGAGGTCAAATCGATGCGCACGCCCGATGCGGTTCGTCGCCGAGGCGCTGGTCGCGCGATTCTGACTCATATCATCGAGGTGGCGAGGTCTCGCGCCTATGAGCGCTTGAGCCTCGAAACCGGCTCGATGGAGGCGTTCAAACCCGCACAGCGGCTGTACGAAAGTTTCGGTTTCACCTACTGCGGACCATTCGGCGAGTATGTCGACGACCCGAATAGCGTCTTCATGTCATTGCGCTTGTGACCGAGCGAGGAGGAATGCAGTGTCGAAACTCCGCGTCCAAAGCTTCGCCGTATCTCTCGACGGTTACGGTGCCGGCCCGAACCAGGATCTTCAGAATCCGCTCGGCGTCCGAGGTCCCGAGTTGATGGAGTGGTTCTTCCCCACGCGCCTGTGGCAGACGATGCAAGGCAACGCCGATGGTGAAACGGGAGTCGACAACGGAATTGCGGAGCAAGGCTTTGCCGGAATCGGCGCCTGGATTCTTGGGCGCAACATGTTCGGTCCCGTCCGCGGCCCGTGGCCGGACGACAGCTGGAAGGGCTGGTGGGGCGACGAGCCGCCGTATCACTCCCCGGTCTTTGTGTTGACGCACCATCCACGGCCGCCGCTCAAGATGGCGGGAGGCACCGAGTTTCGCTTTGTCACTGAAGGCATCCAAGCAGCGTTGGAACAGGCAACCGCCGCAGCGGGCGGCCGCGACGTCCGCCTCGGCGGCGGCGTCTCCACTGTTCGGCAGTATCTGCGTGCCTGTCTGATCGACGAATTGCATCTCGCCATCCGGCCGGTGTTACTCGGTTCGGGCGAGCAGCTGTGGAATGGCATCGATATGAGCGCCCTGGGATATGAATGCGCGAATTACGTCGCGGGCGAACGTGCGACCCATGTCTTTCTGCGAAAACGTGCCGCGGCCTGACAGCGCTTTTTCACTCGGCCAAACTACTGCTATGCCGGTCACGCGCCGGACAAAGGGAGAAAGTCGTGTTCGATCACATTGGAATCGGCGCCAGTAATCTAGAAGCGAGCAAGGCATTCTTCGTCAAAGCGCTCGCCCCGCTCGGCGTTACCGTTGTAATGGAGGTTCCCGACGGCGTAGGGTTGGGACGAGACCACAAACCGTCTCTCTGGCTCAGCGCGAGCACGGTGAAATGTGGACCACTGCACCTCGCGTTTACCGCAGAGACTAGGAGTCAAGTCGACGACTTTTTTCGCCGCGCCATCGCCGCCGGCGGCAGGGACAACGGGCCTCCTGGTCTGCGGCCTCATTACCACCCTAACTACTACGGCGCCTTTGTCATCGGTCCGGATGGTCACAATGTTGAAGCCGTGTGCCACAGGCCAGAGGTCTGAGCCCGCGGTAAGCGCCGACGCGTGCCGGCGGGGCTTGTCGTGCAATTGAGCCCATCGCCGCCGGCGCAAGGCCTCATGAAAATCATCCATCCGGCAAACGCCACCGATCCGGGCTGGCTATCGCTGCGCTCGAGTCTGTGGCCTGACGGGACCGAGGCCGAGCATCTGCGCTACATGGCCGACGCCTTGGCGCGAGGACATTGCGTGCGCCTTGCTTATGCGCCCGATGGTTCTGCGGTAGGTTTCGTCGAGGCGTCACAGCGAGTCGACTATGTCAACGGCACGAGCACTTCGCCGGTCGCCTTTCTGGAGGGGTTGTACGTCGAGCCGGCCGCACGGCGGAAAGGTTTGGCGCGCGCGCTCGTCGCTGAAGTCGAGCGCTGGGCGGCGGCACACGGTTGCAGCGAGCTCGCTTCCGATTCGCCAATCGGCAACGTCACCGCTCATGCGGCGCACCGGGCACTCGGGTTCGAGGAAACGGAGCGGGTCGTGTATTTTCGTCGGGCCGTGCGTGGCTCCTCCGTGAGGCCAGATACCAGACAGGAGTAAACAAGGCTTTCTTCGCCGAGATCGGGAAGAAATATTTCTGAGCGCTCAGGAAGTCGACTCTACATTACAGGGGCCCGAATAATGGCGAGAGCAATTACAGGCGTGATAGCGGGAGTCGTTGTGTGGATACTCATTGCCACGATAGGCAACCTCGCGGTGCGCGCCGCGTGGCCGGGCTACGCCGAGGTCGAAGCAGCGATGAAGTTCACACCGGAAATGATGATGTGCCGCCTGCTTGTGGGGGCCTTGGCGTCACTCGGTGCCGGTTGGTTAGCCGCGAGGATCGCTAACCAGAATTCCGGCGCAATCTATGCTCTCGCCGGCATATTGCTTGTTGCCTTCGCTCCCGTGCACTACACCTTGTGGGAAAAATTTCCACTTTGGTACCACGTCGTATTTTTCGCATCGCTCGCTGTAATGACCGTGCTCGGCGCGAGACTCAATGGTCGCAAGGTGCAGGACAGGATTGTCGCTGGTTAGCCTGGTTCGTTGGCCGTCGCAGCAGAAGCGGCCATAATGGCGTCCTGATCTGCTTGTCAGGCAGCGTGCCATGATTCTCTTCGCGGGTGCGATTCGTTAGGCGTGGACTAGTACGCTCATGAATGTCCGTCAACTGAAGCAGTTCTGCCGAGGATTTAGCGGCGCTACCGAAACGCTGTATGAGGAGCCCTATAATTTTCTTTTCTACGCTGTCGGTGGCAGGAAATTCGCCTATTTCAAAACCAGCCATCCGGAACGGTGGCGCTTCAGCACCCGAGTAGCGCCTGACCGCTTTATCGAGCTGACGGATGTTCCGGGAGTGAAGCCCGCCAGATACCGGGGACGTTTTCACTGGATCACGATCGTCAATGTGTCCAGTTTTCCTGCCTCCTACCTTACGGAGTTGGTTGAATGGTCGTACCGCAGGGCGTTAGCCTCATTGAGCAAGGCCAGACAACGGCATTTCGCGCACATTGGCAGGCCGCCGGAGAAAACATGACGCAAGGTACTGCGCAGACCGAAAGAACGGAAGCCCGATCTGCTGGCAGGGCCTTCGAACCGGCGCGTTAATGGATCCTTTGCCAATTCTCCAGTCTGTGCTCACCTGTCCCCTTTGCGCCTTCGCAGCGAGGGAAACGATGCCGACGGACGCATGCCTCTACTTCTACGAATGCCCTGCCTGTCACGCGTTGCTCCGGCCGAAGGCAGGCGATTGCTGCGTATTCTGTTCTTACGGCTCGGTGAAATGCCCTCCGATCCAGCAGGCGCATAACTGCTGCGGCTCAGATTCGTAACCAGAAAATTCCTCCAGGCAGACAGCGCCACTTCGGGAGAGACGCTACATGATCACAGTCGAGTTCCTGATCACTTCGCTGATCGTCATCCTGATACCGGGAACTGGTGTCGTGTTCACCGTTTCCACGGGGCTGGCCCGGGGCCGCAGGGCCAGCGTCTTTGCCGCGTTAGGTTGCACGGCGGGCATCGTCCCGCACCTGCTGGCAACAGTGCTTGGTTTGGCGGCGCTAATGCACACCAGCGCCGTCGCGTTTCAGATGCTCAAATACGCTGGCGTGGCTTACTTGCTCTACCTCGCGTATGCCACATGGAACGATAGGTCAACGTTTGCCATTGAAGCGCCTTCGAAAGGCACCGCAACAAGACTCATCATCAAGGCATTCCTCCTGAACATCCTGAATCCGAAGCTGACCATATTCTTCCTGGCCTTCCTGCCGCAGTTCATCGAACAGCGGACAACGTCACCGCTCGTCCAGCTGCTCCTGCTGAGTGCTGTGTTCATGGCAATGACTTTTGTCGTCTTCGTCATATATGGGCTATTGGCCCACGCATTCCGTCGAGCGGTCATCGAATCACCGCGTGTTCAGGCCTGGCTGCGTCGTGGCTTCGCGGCGACATTTGCCGGTCTGGGAACCCAACTCGCACTCTCCGAGAGGTGACGACCGGAAAGCCTTGCTTGATGAGTCATCAGGCATCGATTGACATGGAGCACCCTATGAGCAATGCCCAAGAATATCCCTATGCGACATTTCTGAATGTCCTATTTCCTCCGCTACAAATGGTTGACGTGCCCTCGCTGGTGGATGCGTGCTCCGACTGCTGGTACAACCAAACGCTGTGCCAGGTGAACGATTCGGTCGTCCGTCTCGGCGTCATGCAGGGCGAGTACCATTGGCACAAGCACGACAACGACGACGAGTTCTTCTTTGTTCTTGAAGGCCGTTTCATTATCGACCTCGAGGAGAGAAGCGTCGAGCTTGCTCAACGACAAGGGTTTGTGGTCCCGAAGGGCGTCGTCCATCGCACACGCGCTCCCTAGCGCGCGACAATTCTGATGGTTGAAACGGCTGCAATCATTCCGACTGGCGATGCCTGAGCTTTCGCTCGGCCCGGTTTGTCGCGCAGCGGGATAAGCCAGGCGTTTATCTGAAAAACGAGGTCATGACCGTGCGGATTGCGTTAATCGCCGTTGGTGTCCTGCTGATGTTTTTCGGCGCGGTCTGGTTCTTTCAAGGCATCAACGTTTTGCCTGGAAGCTTCATGACGGGCCAGACGCAATGGGCAGTCTATGGGGGGATTGCGTTCGTCGTTGGTGTCTTTGTTCTGTATAGATCCCGGCGCAAGCGGACTCCATGACTTAGCAATTCGAGTTTCCATTTGCGAAGGGCCGCACAATGGTCAAATGCCCCTACTGCAATCGTCCTGCGATGAGCCTTGCGCGCAAAGCCGGGCTCGGTCCCGGGCGCACCACCAATTGCCAGTCGTGCGGCAAGCCGGTAACGACCCATTCGATGGCCGTCTTTGCAGCAATCCCCGCGTTTCTTGGCGGCCTAGTGGCGTTGAAGTCCGGATCGGTGCTCATCGGGGGCACGGCGATCGCCGGAGGTGTCCTGGCGATGGCCTTCATCCAGACCTTTCTGGTCCCGCTTGTGCGAAGCGATGCCTGATCTTCCGCTGGAGAAGCTCCGGTGGCGCTCGAACTGATCAAGGACATTGCAAAGCTCGCGCTTATCGTCGCCTTTTTCCATTTTTCACTGAGTGTCTATCTGGGTTGGAAGCAACCGGCGTGGACCGCGTTTGCCGAGAAACGTCGATTTGCGATTCTGCTCGCGCTGGTCCTGGCCGTCGTCGGCATCAAGATAGGCGAGGACGCGGTCAACCAGGAGTCGGGCCCGGTTGACCTTCTTGTATTGCAGTTCATCCACGCCAGCGTTCCGCCGGCGCTTAACGGAATTTTCGAGACGGCCACGATCACCGGTTCGGCGAACGTTCTGCTGCCCCTTCTGGTGATCATCGGAGTAGCGTTTCTTTGGGCAAACCGGCGATTCGAGGCGCTCCTGCTGACTATGTCGGTCGTCGGCGGCGCCCTGATCGTCTACGTCCTTAAAGCCGCGGTCGGCCGCGCTCGCCCCGACCTATGGGACACAGAATGGTATTGGGGTTCCAGCTTTCCCAGCGGACATACGCTGGTCGTTGCGGCGTTCGCGACCGCGATGATTATCTGCCTGAACCGAATCTGGCCTGGATCACGCAAATTCTCGATGGTGCTTGCGTTCATTTGGATCTTTGCCGTCGCCGCGTCTCGTCTGGTGCTCGGGGTCCATTGGCCGACTGATGTGCTTGTGTCCATCTGCATTGGAATGTTTCTGCCGCTGGCGATAGGTATTGCGCTCGAGTCCTGGCACGCCTAACCTAGGAATACGATGAAAATCAGGGCCATCATCACCGGAGCAACGGGCATGGTCGGCGAAGGCGTCCTGCTGGAGTGCCTGAACCATCCCGACGTCGAACGGGTGTTGGTCGTCAATCGAAAACCTGGAGGGGTGGCGAACGAGAAACTGCGTGAAATTGTTCACTCCGATTTCTTCAATCTGTCGCCGATTGAGCCGAAATTAATCGGCTACAACGCCTGCTTTTTTTGTCTCGGCGTATCGTCCATCGGCATCAGCGACGAGGAATACAAGCATATTACCTATGACCTTACACTGAACGTAGCGGAACTCCTGGCGAAATTGAATGCGCAGATGACCTTCTGCTATGTCACAGGTGCAGGTACCGACAGTAGCGAACAGGGACGAATTGCATGGGCGCGCGTAAAAGGCGCTACTGAAAATGCCTTGATGCGGTTGTTCAAGAATTCGTACATGTTCCGACCCGCCTTCATGAAGGCTACTCCCGGTCAGAAAAACGTAAAGAGCTATTACAAGTTCTTCACCTGGCTCTATCCAATCGGTCGCGCCATTTACCCGGCGGGGTTTTGTACGTTGCAGGAAGTGGGCCGCGCGATGATCAACGCTGTCAGCAACGGTTATCCCAAGCCAATCCTCGAAGTGAAAGACATAGTTGAACTGGCAAAAGCGTGACGCCGAATGCCTCGTTGACATCTGGAGGGAGCTGCGCCACTGCTGAGGAGGCTTTGGCTTTTGTGCGACGGCATGGCGTCGTGCTCGCTTCGGCCAAAGGGACCGTGCCGCGCCTCACCGAAGCTATCGCCGGCGAAGCCATCGCGGGGAGCTGGTGGGCCCATCCGAAGAGCCACCACATCTTTTCGATCCTTGGCGCGGTGACCGATTCGGACCAGGTCCTCGTATGCCGGCTGGTCGGTGGAAAAATCACGTTGGTTCATCGGCGGCTTTGGCCATCCCTTGTTCGGCTCGCCAAATGCTTCGCGCCCGAGCAGCTTGCACAGGTTCGAGAGGAGCACACGCCGTCGGGTCGTCACGTAAGTCGTGTCGTGCCGTTTCCGCATTGGGTTCCTGCCGAAGTTTCCGCCCAGGCCGATACAGTCGATGAGCAGCAGGCGCTTGCCGCATTGGGTGCCTGGATACCTTCTCCGAAGCGATAGTCACCGGACTCCGTGGCATCGAAACCTATCGACTCGCATCGCATCGTCACGTGAAAGATAAGTCTGTCTTGGCATTGGTCGTGATCCTTGTGCTTGTGACGGCAGCGGCTATTGGGTTTGCCCTGGGCAACAGATACTGGGCACAGAAGCTTGTCGGTCTCGGCGATCCGCGCAGCCATACGGCGCACGAGAGGTCACTTCGAGACTATCTGGCGCTCCTGGATGCGCTGCAGGCCGGCGACGCATCCGAGGTCACTCGGAAGGTTTATGCCGAAGACAAAGCGCTATTGCTGATGCGCCTGGCAGATTCGGCGGAGCAACGCGGCTCGTCGGCTGAGTCTACTCGGCTGACCGCCGACGCGCTGGCCGTTTGCTCGACGGCTGGGCTTCCCTACTGTTCCTCGGTCGAATTGCGTCAACGAGCGCGCAGACTGGATGTGATTCTTGAACGCGTCAAACAGTCCAACCGAGGACGGCAGGAGAGCTCGCGATGAAAGTGTTGCGCCCGGACTCGCGAGGCGTCGAGGCCGCGCCGTGGCTGCCACAGGGGCTACGGGGAATTCTGATACTGATCTTTGGGGTGATCACCGCATTGATCTATCGGCGGCCGGCGCGCGCGTGAACGCGCTGATGCCGACGCGCCCGGGACAAGCAATGGCTGCCATCGAAGCGATTCACCACTGGTGCAAAGCTGGCACGCTCCGCTCCGAGCTACCCGCCGGCCATCTGGAAAATTGACGTGGCCGTTATCCGCTATCTGGTCAACGATGTCGATGTCGCGCTAGAGTTCTACATCGACATGCTGGGATTCGAGCTCGTGGAAAAGTGGGGCCCGCCATTCGCGATGGTAAAGCGCGGCGATCTCGCGCTATGGCTCAGCGGTCCGGGTAGCTCCGCCTCGCGTCCGCTTACCGACGGCTCCAAGCCCGCTCCGGGCGGCTGGAACCGGCTAGTGCTCGAGACCGACGATCTCGCATCGTTGGTGGAGAAGCTGAAGCGATCGGGCGCACAGCTTCGCAGCGACGTCGTCTCGGGTCCGGGTGGCAAGCAAGTTCTGGTCGATGATCCCTCGGGCAATCCAGTCGAATTGTTCCAATCAAGCGGCAAGTGAATACCTGAAAAAACATCGAGAGCGACGGATATGTGTCGAAACATAAAGATCCTGTTCAATTTCTCCCCTCCGGTGACGGAAGAAGAGATTCACGCGGCTTCACTGCAGTTCGTGCGAAAGGTCAGCGGCTTCAACAAGCCGTCGAAGGCAAACGAGGCTGCATTCCTTGCTGCGGTCGAGGGCATCACGGCAATCTCCAGCAATCTTCTTGCCTCCCTGGAAACGAGTGCACCACCGAGATATCGAGAGGTGGAGGCTGCCAAGGCGCGCGAGCGTTTTACGCAGCGGTTCGCGAGATAGCGACCATCGCCCGATGTTTCGCCGACTGCTTCTTGCCGTTTCCCTCGCCACGACCGCATCCACTGCGATGGCCATCGACCTCAATCTTCTCTGGAACTTCGACGATCCGGGTCAAAGCGAGCAGCGTTTTCGGGCCGCGCTGGCCACGGCAACCGGTGACGATGCGATCATTCTGCAGACGCAGATCGCCCGGTCGTATGGTCTTCGAGGCGATTTCGCAAAAGCTCGAGAAATACTGAAGGGTCTCGAGCCGCAGCTTCCCGCAGCCGGCGCGGAGGCTCGCACCCGACACTCGCTCGAACTCGGCCGAACCTATGCGTCCGCTGCTCATCCGCCAGAGACACAGACCTCCGCCGCGAAGGAACAGGCGCGCGAGGCATACCAGCGAGCCTATGAAGTCGCCAAGCGCGGGGAGCTGGACGGTTTGGCGGTAGATGCCCTGCACATGCTTGCGTTTGTCGACACCGAGCCCGCCGATCAGCTCAAGTGGGGCCAGCAGGCCCTGGCCATCGCGCTGGCTTCGTCGCAGCCCGCCGCGAAAAAGTGGGAAGCGTCGCTTCGCAACAACATCGGCTATACGCTATACCAGCTTGGCCGGTACGAGGAAGCCCTGGACCAGTTCAAGCAAGCGGTCGTGTTGCGCGAGAAGGGCGAAGACGTGCAGGCCACGCGCATCGCGCACTGGATGGTCGGTTGGACGCTGCGCGCGCTGAATCGCACCGATGAGGCACTGGCAATACAATTGCGGCTGGAGCGTGAGCGCGAAGCGGCCGGAGCGCCGAGCCCGTACGTGTTCGAGGAGCTGGAGCTGCTCTATCGCGCCAAGGGCGATCGAGAGCGAGCCGATCACTACGCCGAGCTGAAGAAGGCGGCGGCCAAATAGGAGCATTCACCCTGGTACACCGATGAGCAACTCCGAAACTGACAAGACCTTTGCCGGGTCGATCCCGAAGTTCTACGAAGAGCATCTCGTCCCGCTGATCTTCGAGCCTTACGCCGGAGATCTCGCGAGCCGCCTGGCATCGCGAAAGCCGGCTCGCAGGCTGACTCGTGTCCTCGAAGTCGCGGCCGGGACCGGCGTCGTAACCCGCCACCTGGCATCCGCGCTGCCGAAAGATGTATCGATTGTCGCCACCGACCTGAATCAGCCGATGCTGGACATGGCTGCCGAAATGGGCATCAGCCGGCCCGTCGAGTGGCGTGCGGCAGACGCCATGCAACTGCCTTTCGAAGACGGCGAGTTTGACGCCGTCGTCTGCCAGTTCGGGGTCATGTTTTTTCCCGACAAAGGCAAAGCGTTCGCCGAGGCGCGCCGCGTTCTGAGGCCGACAGGCGTACTGCTGTTCAACGTATGGGATCGAATCGAGGAGAACGAATTCGCCGACACGGTGACCACTGCGCTGGAATCGCTGTTTCCGAAGGACCCTCCTCGCTTTCTGGCTCGTACGCCCCATGGCTATCATAATGTCGCCGTCGTCGAGCGACACCTTCAGGATGGTGGTTTTGTTTCGCGACCGCAGGTCGATACGGTCGCGGCGCGAAGCAAGGCAGCGTCGCCGCGGATTCCCGCACTCGCGTACTGCCAAGGGACGCCGCTACGCAGCGAAATCGAGGCGCGCGACAGAACACGGCTCGCCGAAGCGACGGAGTTCGCGGCGGCGGCGGTTGCCCGGCGATTCGGATCCGGCGCCGTCGATAGCAAGATTCAGGCACACATTGTCGCGGTCGAACGCTGAGCACCGCCGATCGCGGATGCGCGCCAATCGCACCGTCAAACGGACTTTGGTCCGGCGGGGCGCATCACGCCAGTCGCCTCGGGCCTAGGGAGCTTGCGCGTTGGAGACATACGTCAATGAGTGGCTAGCGAGCGAGCTGCCCTTCGAGCCATGGGTTGCCGCGCTGATATGGGTCGCGCTGTTTATCGCGAGCCGCTGGGTTGCGCAATCGCTGCGCGTGGCCAACGATGCGCAACACGCGATTACCGTCGAGGATTGGAGCGCTCTTCGTCGCAGCCTTGAACCCAGGTACGTTATCGGCCAAGTTCTTGTCGTGGGCATCGTATTCCTGCTCGCGTTGATGCTTGGCAGGGCCGCGTTCGTGTTTCTTGCGGGCGGAATGATCGTTGCGTCCGCGTTCGGACTCGGTCTCAGTGCACAGGGGCTTTTTACCGCTCGCGCGCTGGCGCGCCCGAACGCAACCAACGGATCGGTGACTTTCTCCACAGCGTCCGCATTTCGACACATGGCGCATCGCGCGGGTGGAGCAGCTGTCGCTTCCTTGCTGATCGGCTTGGTGCTGGCCCATCTCGCCCTGCTGGGCGGTGCTTTGTTCCTCGCCTCGACCGTGAACGGCTATCTGCGGAAAGCGCGCGCACATTCACAGAAGTCGGGTTGAATGCGTCTGGGCGCGGTTCGACGCTCGTTGCCTCGTCTCACGGGATTATCGGTTGACACCATGGACTACCTGCACCAAATTCAATGGCCGGCGATGATGGTCACGATCGTGGCCGCATGGCTGATTGCCTCCCAATCCAAGCACCGGCGCGAAATCGGGTTTTGGTGCTTCCTGCTGAGCAATGTTCTCTGGATCGTCTGGGGCTGGCACGACGGCGCTTATGCCTTGATCGTCCTGCAGATTGCCCTGGCTGTACTGAACATTCGCGGCGCCTACAAGAACGAGCCGGAGTCGAACGCGACGGCAGACCGCTGACTTGTCCGTTGCCGGCCCTTAACCAGGCCGAAAGCAGATAATCGCAATGACTACGAGGAGCATTACTCCCATGGGCAGTCGACCGATGCGAAAGTACGAAGGGAGTTGCCATTGCGGCGCCGTGCGCTTCGAAATCGAGACCGACTTTCCCGAGCTGACCCGATGCGACTGTTCGATCTGTCGCCGCAAGAATGCGCTGATGGTGAAAGTCCACGAGTCCCGGTTCAAGCTGCTCTCCGGAGAAGACTCCCTCACCGAGTATCGTTTTCACACGATGACCGCTCGGCACTTCTTCTGCAAGACGTGTGGTATCTATCCATTTCATCGCAAGCGCGTCACTCCCGACCATTTCGGGATCAACGTCTTCTGCCTGCATGGCTTCGACCCGGACGGCATCCCAGTGCGTCAAACTGTCGGCGCTGCGATGGCGTGAGGCGGCGTACCATTGCTGGCTGCGCGGTTCGTCCTAATATCTGATGATTACATCGGGAGAGCAAATATGCCCAAAGGGTACTGGATCGTACGGGTGGATATCACCGACATGGAGCAGTACAAGGCCTACGTGGCGGCCAATGCCGAGCCCTTGAGGAAGTATGGCGCCCGCTTCCTGGTACGGGCGGGGCGCTTCGAGAATCCGGAAGGCACAAGCCGAACCCGAAACGCAGTGATCGAATTTCCAAGCTACCAGGCGGCGGTCGATTGCTGGAGGTCGCCCGAATACCAGCAGGCGATAAAATTGCGGCAGCCGGTGTCGACGGCCGACCTGATCATTATCGAGGGATACGACGGGCCGCAGCCCGCTTGACTGCTGCCGTTTGGGATAACGACCCCCGCGCCGAGCGGAGAAACGACGGAACGGGAAACCTGATGCCCAAAGTCGCGACCCTCGAGAGATTCATCGCGCGAGTCGAACAAAATGCCCATGCGGAAGCGCTCGAAGAGTTCTACACGGCGGATTCCACGATGCAGGAGAACCAATCGCCGCCCCGCGTCGGCCGTGAAGCCAACATAGCGAACGAGCGGCGGGTTCTGGCGAAGGCCAGGGCGGTCTCGTCGAAGTGTGTCCGCCCGGTATTCGTCAATGGCGACCGGGTGGTGATTCGCTGGATCTTCCGGTTTGAATGGCCTGATCAGACCGTTACACGGATGGACGAGCTCGCTTACCAGCGATGGGAGGGCGAACGAATCGCCGAGGAAACATTTTTTTATGATCCCGCGCAGCTCGTGCCCAAGCCGAACGTCTAGCTCCACAATCCTGCTGCACTCGTTCAAGGGTAAACTATTTTGGCCTATCGAATGGATACGACTCTTCATACTGGCGGCTGTCACTGCGGCCGCGTACGATTCGAGGTGGACGCTCCAGCCGAGCTGATCGCGTCGGAATGCAATTGCTCGATATGCGCCAAGTCCGGTTATCTGCATCTGATCGTGCCACGGTCGAGATTTCGACTGCTTCAGGGCAGCGAGTCGCTGACGACCTACACGTTCAACACCGGCACTGCGAAGCATCTTTTCTGTTCGGTGTGCGGCGTCAAATCCTTCTATGTCCCCCGCTCGCATCCCGATGGCTACAGCGTCAACGTACGCTGTCTGGACCCCTCGACGATCGAACGCATCGAGATCAAGCCGTTCAACGGGCTGGAATGGGAGAAGCAATATCCGGAAGGCCGCGGCAAGCTGCCCGATGACTGAAAGCCTTTCACACGATCAGGCGGTGTCGCGATGAACGCGCAAGCAAGTCGAGGCGAACGATTTCGAATGCTGCACACCCGTCCGGGCATATTCGCCATTCCCAATCCCTGGGATGCCGGGTCGGCGAAGATCCTCGCGCTCCTTGGTTTCGAGGCATTGGCGACGACCAGCGCGGGATTCGCCTTTTCGGTCGGCAAGCCCGACGCCGAGGGCGCGCTCAACCGGGCGGACACCTTGGCCAACGCACGGGCGATCGTCGATGCGACGAGTCTCCCGGCTTCCGCCGATCTCGAGAACGGCTTTGGCGACGATGCCGAAACCTGCGCCGAGACGATTCGATTGGCGGCCGAGACGGGGCTCGTCGGCGGATCGATCGAAGATGCCACCGGACGCGCGGACGATCCGATTTATCCGTTGGCGTTGTCGGTCGAGCGCGTCGCCGCCGCAGTGCAAGCGGCGCGCGCCCTGCCCTTTCCATTCGTGCTGACGGCGCGGGCCGAGAACCTGATCCACGGGCGGCCCGATTTGAAGGACACGATCCGCAGGCTCGAGGCCTTTGCCGCTGCCGGGGCCGACGTGCTCTATGCTCCGGGCTTGACCAGCCGTGACGACATCGCCGCCGTGGTCAAAGCCGTAGCGCCCAAGCCCGTGAATGTCGTCATGGGATTGTCCGGGTCGCGATTTTCACTCGATGAGCTCGCATCGCTCGGTGTCAAGCGCGTGAGCCTCGGCTCGTCGCTGGCCCGGGCTGCTTACGGCGCCTTTCTCGAGGCGGCGGGCGAGATCCGCGACAAGGGAACATTCACGTTCGCGGGGCGCGCTGCGCCCTATGCGGCACTGAACGACATGTTCAAGCGCTCTTCGCCCGCAACCCCGTTTATCGATCCGGCGCAATGAGCTTCATTGAGTCCGCGACACTGCGGCTCGAGCCGCTTGTCGCCGCGCACGCCGACGAGATGTTCGGACCGATGTCCGCAGTCGCGATATACGCCCACATCCCCGGGCAACCGCCCGTATCGGTCTCTGCCTTGCGTCAACGCTATCAGCAACTCGAGCGCGGGCATTCGGCAAGCGGGCGTGAGCGTTGGCTGAACTGGATCGTCCGGCTCGGCTCCGGCCAGTGCGCCGGATACGTTCAGGCAACCATTCATCCAGCGTCCACCGCGGACTTTGCCTTTGTCTTCGCCCCCGAGCACTGGGGACGCGGAGTCGCATTCGAAGCCTGCCGGGCCGCCATTCCAAGTCTCGCCGCGAATTTCGGGGTTCGAGCGCTTTTCGCAACTGTCGACTCGAGAAATCTGCGCTCGATCAGCCTGCTGCAGCGACTTGGATTCGAGGAGGTGCTCGCGGAAGCCTATCCCCATGGCGAAGTCGAGCCTGGTGACCGCGTGTTTTGCCTGTCAAGGATGCCTCCTGCCATGTGATCGCGTGGCCGGCCGGGACACGTTGACGCATGCCCGAGACCATTCCAGAATCGCGGCGCAGGTCAACCACAGGGAGATGTCATGACAGGCCTGTCCGCACTGGTAGCGCCGATCCTGCTTTCGGCGGTGATCGTTTTCGTCGCGAGTTCGATCATCCATATGTTGTTGCCATGGCACCACGGCGACTATCCGAAGCTGGCGAACGAAGACGGTGTACGGGACGCACTGCGGCCGCTTGCGATACCGCCGGGCGACTACATGGTGCCGCGGCCTTCGAGCACCGAGGACATGCGGTCGCCCGAGTTCGCCGAAAAGATGAAACAAGGTCCGGTCCTGATCTTCACGGTGAGACCCAATGGGCCTTTTTCGATGCGCAGGAATCTGATCCTCTGGTTCCTCTATTGCGTCGTCGTCGGGCTCTTCGCTGCCTATATCGCCGGACGCGCATTGCCTCCGGGCGCGCCCTATCCGCGCGTATCTCAACTGGTCGGCGCCGCAGCTTTCATCGGCTATGCGCTCGCACTCTGGCAAATGTCGATCTGGTATCACCGCGCGTGGAGCACGACGATCAAGAGTTCGGTCGACGGATTGATCTACGCGCTGCTGACTGCTGGGACATTCGGCTGGCTGTGGCCAAAATGAATCTTTCGACCGCGACCGTCGGCCAGCTTCTGGTCCCGGTCGACGATTTCGAACGCGGCGTCGCGTTCTATCGTGACGTTCTGGGCCTTCCGTTCCTGTTTTCGGCGCCGCCCCAGATGGCTTTTTTCATGTGTGGCGCGGTCCGGCTCCTGGTCGGGGTTCCACCGTCGGGCGGGACGGCGCAGCGGAGCGCCGCGATCTATTTCCGCGTAAGCGACATCAAGAAAGTGCACGCCACCCTGGCGGGGCAAGGCGTGCGCTTCCAGGCGGACCCTCACGTGGTCCATCGAACACCGGCAACGGAATCGTGGTTGGCGGAATTCACCGACCCCGACAACAACCAGCTCGCACTGATGAGCGAGGTAGCGGTCAAGGATCCGCGTGAATAGCGCGTTGGCGCGCCTCGTCGCGGTATTGCGCTCGAGGTCGACGTTGAGGACAATGCGCTGAAATGTTGCATCACCTGTCCTTCGGCACTGCCGACCTTGCCCGTTCGACCGCGTTTTACGACGCTGTGCTCGCGGCTCTGGGTTACGCCCGCGTTTGGGCGGACGACACTGCCGTCGGCTACGGCTATCCTGGCACGGGCGACAAGCTTGCGATCAAGCTACGCTCGGGCGCTATCGCGGTGCCCGGGCCCGGATTTCACGTCGCCTTTGCCGCGCCGGATCGCCAAGCCGTCGCGCGGTTTTACAAAGCGGCGCTCGAACGTGGCGGCAAGGACAACGGTCCGCCCGGCCTTCGTCCACAATACGGCGAGAACTATTACGCCGCTTTTGTGTTCGACCCCGATGGTTACGCGATCGAGGCCGTTACCGATGCCGCGTCGCAGCAGGAAGATGGACGATAGCCTGGTGACCCTCGCATGAACGACGAAAGAATCACGGTACGCGTTACGTCGACCGGACAAACGCTGGATGTCGTGGTGCTGAGCAAGCGCGCCGAAGTCATCGAAGTCGTCCTCGGCGAAGGCGTCCACAATGTACGGTGCCAACTCCATCCGACGCGCAATGGCCTCGCCTATGCCGGCAGCGCGATGGGACGCGAAATCGTCTACGAGCGCGGACGGGCGCAAGTCAAGGCCGACCTCGAACGGGCGAATGTCGGGCGCGTCGATTACAAGCGCTGAGTAGGGTTCAGTGCGGGCCTCGCCAGCGGCCGTTCTGTCCCGCCGCCGGTATACTTCAGATTCTTTCGATTGCCCACGACTGAAGATGGCCGAGCGCTGCGAGCATTTCAGCGAGGTCCGCGAAATCAGGCCGAGCAGCAACGGCTGCGTGGATTGCATGGCGATCGGGGCGACGTGGAATGAGCTGCGGATTTGCCTCACCTGCGGTCATGTCGGATGCTGCGAGGATTCGGAGCACATGCACGCGCTCAAGCATTTCAACGCAACCGGGCACCCGATGATCGCCTCGTTCGAGCGGGGCGAAACGTGGGGTTGGTGCTACATCGATCGCCGGTATTTCGATCCGATGCCGGGGCGCTTGCCGAAAAGACGCTCGCCGCTTGCCGCGTTTCTCGGCCGGTTGATCGGCCGATGACCTGACATCCTCGCGAGACACCGCTTTGCCGCGGGTGTCTTCAATCTTTTTCCAAATCCGTGCATCATGTCGCCTTGCGCCGCCGTTTTTTTTCGACGCGACTGCGTCCAGCCGACTATGGCCATGCCGCATCAGACATCGTCCAGCACGATCGAGACGGACCGCCTCGAAAGCCTGTCGCGCGAGCTTCAGCGCTGGCTCACCGGCGTCCGGGCGACGCTCGCCGATGAGATTCGCAGCTATCCGACGCCGATTCCGCGCTGCGATGCCCAGTTCAATCACCTGGTCGAGCAGCGCGGCGGTCTTTCGCGGCTGCTGACCGACCTCGAGGTCGCGCTCGATCGCCGCGATGGCGACGCTGCATTGCGTGCCGTGCTGGCGCAGCTGCCAGATCTGCCACCGCAGGGCGATTCGGTCGAGGAGCGCAGCTTGCGCGATCGCGTCGGCGCCGAACTGGCTCGAAGCCGATGACCGGCACCGGAGCATTTCCGCTCGAAGGAGGCTGCACCTGCCGCGCGATCCGCTATCAGATGACCAGCGCGCCGCTGTTTGTGCATTGTTGCCATTGCCGCTGGTGTCAGCGCGAAACAGGTGCGTCATTCGCGCTCAATGCGATGATCGAAGCCGACCGCGTCGTCGTCCTCAAGGGCGAGCCGGAAGCGGTGGCAACGCCCTCGAACAGCGGCAAGGGCCAGAAGATCATCCGCTGCCCCAGCTGCCGGATCGCCCTGTGGAGCAATTACGCCGGAGCGGGCGACGCGGTGCGCTTCGTGCGCGTCGGGACGCTCGACGAACCCGATCGCCTGCCCCCCGATATCCACATCTTCACCGCTTCGAAGCAGCCATGGGTGGTGTTGCCGCCGGACACGCCCGCGGTCGCCGAGTATTACGATCGCGAGAAATATTGGCCGGCCGAGAGCCTCGAACGCCGTCGCACGCTGCTGGCCAGCAAGCACCCTTAGTGCGTCGATGAACATCGATCGCATCGATCACATCGTGCTGACGGTGCGCGACATCGAAGCTACATGCGCGTTCTATTCGCGCGTGCTCGGCATGGACGTGACGACCTTCGGTGCCGGACGAAAGGCGCTGGTGTTCGGCGGCCAGAAAATCAACCTGCACCAGGCCGGGCAGGAATTCGAGCCCAAGGCCCATGCGCCGACGCCCGGCTCGGCCGATTTCTGCCTGATATCGGCGATTCCGCTGCCTCAGGCCATCGCCCATCTCGAAAGCTGCGGCGTCGCTATCGTCGAGGGGCCGGTGCAGAAAACCGGCGCGCGCGGGCCGATCCGGTCGGTGTATTTCCGCGACCCCGACTTCAATCTTGTCGAGATTTCCACCTATGAGCCGCGTTGACCCGCGGCCCAGCGCCGGCGGCGGCATCGCCACCGGCGCGCCGCCGATCGACCTTCGCTCGGACACCGTGACCCGCCCGACGCCGGAGATGCGTGCGGCCATCGCCGCCGCGCCCGTCGGGGACGACCAGTACGGCGAGGATCCGACGATCAATGCGCTGCAGCAGCGCGTTGCGGGCCTGCTCGGCAAGGAAGCGGCGCTCTGGCTGCCCAGCGGCACGATGGCCAACCAGGTTGCGCTGCGCGTGCTGACCCGGCCGGGCGACGACGTCGTCGTCAGCCGCGAAAGTCACGCCGTCTGGCACGAAACCGGCGCGTCGGCCGCCAACGCCGGCGTGCAGTTCACCGAGATCGGCGCCCGCGGCGTCTTCAGCGTCGCCGAATTCGTGGCGGCGGTGAAACCGCGCGGTCATCCGATCTATCCGCCGACGACGCTGGTAGAAATCGAGAACACCCATAATCGCGCCGGCGGCATCGTCTTCGACCAGGGCGAAATCGAGCGCCTGTGTGCAGCCGCGCGCGAACGCGACATGGCAAGTTTTCTCGACGGGGCGCGGCTTTGGAACGCCGCGGCGGCGAGTGGGCGCTCCTGCGCGACGCTCGTCGCGCCGTTCGATCTGGTCGCGGTCGCGCTGTCCAAAGGACTGGGCGCACCCGGCGGCTCGCTGCTCGCCGGTTCGCGCGCGCTGATCGACCGGGCGGTACGCTACCGGCGCATGGCGGGCGGTGCGATGCGCCAGGCGGGCATTTTCGCCGCGGCCGGCATCTACGCGCTCGACCATCATCTCGACCGCCTGGCGGATGACCACGCCAACGCGCGGCGGATTGCCGAGCGGCTGGCGCAAAGCCCGCGCGTGATCCTCGACCTCGCCACCGTGCAGACGAATATCATCGTCTTCGGTCTCGCGCCTGACGCTCCGGACGCGCCGACGATCGTCGCGCAGGCCCGAGACCGCGGCGTGCTGGTTTTCGCTTTTACGCCGCGAATGCTCCGCGCGGTCACGCATCTGGATGTTTCGCGCGAGCAATGCGAGCGCGCCGCAGCGATGCTCGCCGATCTGATCGACGGGCGCGCCGGCTGATCGGAGGATCCGCATGCCCACCGACGAAGACGAAATCACGCAGCTGGTTGCCACCTGGCTCGATGCCTCTCGCGCTGGCGATACCGGCAAGGTGTTGAGCCTGGTGACCGACGACGTCGTATTCCTGACGCCCGGACACCCGCCGATGCGGGGCAAGGCGGCGTTCGCCGCAAGCCTAGCGTCTCTGAAATGGTTCGACATCCAGGCCAGGAGCGAAATCGAGGAGATCGAGATCCTGGGTGACTGGGCCTGGATGTGGACGCGTCTCACCGTCACCATGACGCCGGAAAACGGCGGGCCGCCGGTCGAACGTGCCGGCAACACGCTGTCGATCCTCAATAGACGGGCGGG
The DNA here is from genome assembly GCA_963828595.1 of uncultured beta proteobacterium. Lineage (GTDB taxonomy): Bacteria > Pseudomonadota > Gammaproteobacteria > Burkholderiales > Casimicrobiaceae > PALSA-1003. The sequence goes on along the minus strand of CAWHEN010000006.1, from coordinate 422,568 downwards.
CGCGTGGAAGATCGCCCGCGATGCCAACATGCTCGCGCCGGTCGGGCAGTGACAATCGAAACGGAGGGGACTTGATGAACACGGAACTGATGTACCTGGTCTGGATCACCGCTTTTACCGCGATCATGTGGATACCCTATATCCTGGACCGCATAGCTGTCTGGGGGCTTGCCGATACCGTCGGTTACCCGGACACCCCGAAGGCGCAATCGCCTTGGGCTCGGCGGATGAAGGCGGCACACGCCAATGCTGTCGAAAATTTGGCAATCTTCGCCGCCCTCGTGCTGGCAGCGCACGCCGCCGGCATCAGCAACGGGGCGACCGTGCTCGCTTGCGCACTCTATTTCTGGGCGCGCATCGTGCACTGGTTCGCCTACACCGCCGCGCTCCCATGGGTACGAACCCTGGCGTTTGCCGGCGGATTCATCGCGCAGATGATCCTGGCCTGGCAGCTGATCATGCACTGAGGCATCCCCCTGGCGTCCCTTCCGACCGGGGCGCTGGTGTAGGACGCGCTGTACGCGCGCTGTCCGCAGTTGTCTGAAAATGCGCGCCCACGGCCGTTATCCGTCGCGTCGCGTTTAACATCGACGGCGGGAGGGCTTTGGCCGGGAGCCCGCATGGATCGACCGCAACCTGTCCCGTCTCGCCGACCATGGCGCGCAGCGTACGCATTCGCTGCCGCGTGGCTCGCGATCGGCCCGAGCGCCACTTCGGCGGCAACCGCCGAAGTGGCGTCCGACGACCTGCCGACCCTCTGGGCGGCGGCCGCCGCCGCGCTGCCGCAGGCGCCGGACCCGGCCGCGTCGCAGTCCCCGACCGAGCCGGTGCCGCCCGAAACGGCGACGAAGAACTACGTGCTGCCCGCGGTCGAAATCGTCGGTTTCAGCTTTCTGCTCAACCTGTACAACAGGCATTTTGCCGACGACGCCGACGACTACAAGAGCACCATTGCGACGATCCGCCACAATCTGCACAGCAGCTGGGTCGTCGATAGCGACCCCTTTCGGACCAACCAGCTCGGGCACCCGTACCTGGGATCGATGTACCACGGCTTCGCGCGGTCGGCGGGCCTCAACTACTGGGAGGCCTTGGGCTATACGTTCGCCGGCAGCGCCCTGTGGGAGATCGCCGGCGAAAGGATGCCGCCTTCCCGCAACGACCTGATCAATACCGGCATCGGCGGCACGTTTCTCGGCGAGGCTCTGTTCCGCATGGCGCACGTGGTGCTTGCGCATGACGAGATTCCGCCGTTCTGGCGCGAGCTCAGCGCGGCCTTGATCTCGCCGGCGACAGGATTCAATCGGCTGGCCTTCGGGAATCGGTTCGACGGCCTGTTCGACAGCCACGACCCGGTGCATTACAGCAAATTGCAGGTCGGTTTTTCCGGCACGGCCGAGAACAACGCAGGCCAGTCGGCGACGGATCTGAAGCGCAATGAACTGCTGGTCGACTTCGCGATGGACTACGGCATACCGGGCAAGCCCGGGTATCGATACGACAGGCCATTCGACTACTTCAACTTCCAGGCCACCGCCTCCAGCGCCAACGGCGCCGAAAACGTGATGACGCGCGGGCTCCTGATCGGGAAGAATTACGAGCTCGGCCCCGATTATCGAGGCATCTACGGCCTGTACGGCAGCTACGACTACATCGCACCGCAAACCTTTCGCGTCTCGAGCACGGGGTTGTTGCTCGGCACGACCGGCCAATGGTGGGCGTCGAAGGACATAGCGCTGCAAGGCACGGCGCTGCTCGGAGCGGGTTATGCCGCGGTCGGCACGACGCACAGCACCGCCGACAACGATTATCACTACGGCCTTGCGCCGCAGGCGCTGCTGACGCTGCGCGTGATTTTCGGCGACCGGGTTTCCCTCGACCTGACCGGCCGGGAGTATTTCGTCACCCGCGTCGCAGCTGCCGATCGCGGCGGCCACGACAACATCGTGCGCGCCGATGCGTCATTGACCTTGCGCGTCTATCGCCAGCACGCGATCTCGCTCAAGTACCTGGGCAATCGCCGCGACGCTTTCTACCCCGATTTCGGCGACAGCAGTCAAAGCCGGTCCACGCTGGGCGTCTTTTATACCTGGCTCGGCCAGGACCGTTTCGGCGCCGTCGAGTGGCGCTGACTCCGCCGCAGGTCGCCGCCGGGGCCGATTTCGCGACCGGCGGCGGGCCGTGGTAACGTTGCGTTGGGAACGCCGCGCGCACGCGCCGCTCCAATCGCGATGAACAAAGTCACGCTCTACAGCAAATCGCGCCGGCTGCCTGTCGCCGAACCGGCTGAGTCCGCGGCGCCGGTGCCGGTCCGGACCCCGCAGGCGGCTCGCCTGCGAGGATTCCTGTCGCGCCACGAGCGCATCCTGCTGGTGGCCGTCGCCGTGTTGCTGAGCGTCGCCGCCTTCCTGGCCTACAACTCGATGAAGCCGCCGCCCCGGCAGCTGACCCAGAAAGACATCGATGCCGCCGTGCTGCATACGCTCGACACCAACGTCCTGCCTTCACGCGCGGCCAAGGCGTACGAGATCGTGCAACGCTCGGTCGTACGCGTGCGCCAGATCGAGCACAGAGACGAGGCCGAAGGCGACCATGTGCGCGGTGTCGGTACCGGGGTCGTCATCGTCGACCGGGGCATCATCCTGACCAACCTGCACGTCGTCGCCGGCGCCGACCGGGTGCAGGTCGTGTTTTTCGACGGCACCGAATCGGACGCCGACGTGATCGGCCTGCAACCCGAGAACGACCTCGCGGTCCTGCAGGCCAAGAAGATACCCGACGATCTCGCGCCGGCGACGCTGCGCTCGACGCGCGATCTGGCCGTTGGCGACGACGTGCTCGTCGTCGGCTTTCCCTTCGGCATCGGTCCGTCGGCCTCGGCCGGGGTCGTTTCCGGACTCAAGCGCGAGCATCGATCGCGCGAGGGCAAGCGCCTATTGACCAACCTGATCCAGTTCGACGCGGCAGCCAACCCCGGGAATTCGGGTGGACCGCTGGCCACGATGGACGGCGAGGTCGTCGGAATTGTCACCGCGATCCTGAATCCGGGCGAACAGGGCGTATTCATCGGCATCGGGTTCGCCGTGCCAATCGAGAACGCCGCTGCCGCGGCTGGCATATCGCCCTTCTGAAGCCGTTTCGAAGCCAGTCTGTCCTGCCATCCTACGAGGCGCCAACGATGAACGACCGCGATCCCGGACACAGCGAAGCCATGCCCGGCATGGAGCGCATTCTTTACGAAGTCAAAAAAGTCGTCGTCGGCCAGGACCACTTTCTCGAACGTGTGCTGGTGGCGATGCTGGCGCAGGGCCACCTGCTGGTCGAGGGTGTTCCGGGGCTGGCCAAGACACTAACGGTCAAGACGCTGGCCCGAACCATCCGGGGCACGTTTCGCCGCATCCAGTTCACGCCCGACCTGGTCCCCGCCGATCTGGTCGGCACCCGTGTCTACAATCAGAAGACGAGTGAGTTCGCGACCTCGTTCGGCCCGGTGTTCACCAACCTGCTGCTGGCCGACGAAATCAACCGCGCGCCGGCGAAGGTGCAAAGCGCGCTGCTCGAAGTGATGCAGGAATATCAGGTGACGATCGCCGGCGAAAGCCATCCGGTGCCGCAGCCATTCCTGGTGATGGCCACGCAGAACCCGATCGAAACCGAAGGCACCTACCCGCTGCCCGAGGCCCAGGTCGACCGGTTCATGATGAAGGTCCTAGTCGGCTACCCGAGCGAGGCGGAGGAAACCGTCATCGTGAACCGCGTCACTGGAGCGCCGGCGACGGTCACCGCGGTGGCGACGACCGAGCAACTGTCGGAGCTGCAGCGCGAATGCCGCAAAGGCTACGTCGACCCCGCGCTGGTGCAGTACGCGGTGCGCCTGGTGTCGGCGACGCGCAATCCGGACCGCTACGGCATCGCCAATACGTCGAAATACATCACTTACGGCGCGAGTCCCCGCGCGACGATACACCTGGTCGAAGGCGCGCGGGCGCTCGCTTACCTGCGCAACCGCAATTACGTGCTGCCGCAGGACGTGATCGATATCGCGCCCGACGTTCTGCGGCACCGGCTGTCGCTGTCGTACGAGGCGCTTTCCGATGCGCTGACGCCGGACCAGATCATTTTGCGGATCATGAAGCACATCCCCGCCCCCGAGAAGCCGCTCGAGACTCATGTCAGAGTGGACGCCAACGCCTGACGCCATCCTGCGCCGCCTCGAGTGGACGGTGATCCGCCGGCTCGACGGCCTGCTTCACGGCGACTATCGCACGCTGTTCCGCGGCTTCGGTGTCGACCTGGCCGATCTGCGCGAATACGAATATCACGACGATGTGCGCCATATCGACTGGAACGTGACCGCTCGCCTGCAGACGCCTTACGTCCGCGTCTACAACGAGGAACGCGACATCACCGCCTGGTTCGTGCTGGACTTGAGCCCGTCGATCGATTTCGGCTCGCAAACGGTCAACAAGCGCGCCGTGGCGACCGAGCTGGTCACCGTTCTGGCGCGCATGCTGACCCGGCACGGCAACCGGGTCGGCGCGCTGTTCTACGGCGACAGCGTCGACACCGTGATCCCGGCGCGGTCGGGCCGGAGGCAGGTGCTGCACATCCTGCACAGGATGCTCGGCCGCCCCGAGGTCGCGCAATCGGACGCGACCCGGCTCGACGAACTGTTCCGAACCGCCTACCAGTTGATTGCCCGGCGCTCGCTGGTCTTTGTCGTATCGGACTTCATCAGCAAGCCCGGGTGGGCGAAACCGCTGGCGCAGCTCGCGCAGCGGCACGAGGTCATCGCCGTGCGCCTGTACGACAATCTGGAGATGGACCTGCCCGACTTCGGCCTGGTCGTCATCCAGGACGCCGAGACCGGCGAGCAGCTGCACGTCGATACCGGCGATCGGGCGTTTCGCCGGCGTTTCGCGGCCGCCGCGGCGAAGCGCGAGGCCGAGTTGCGCACGGCTTTTCGCCACGCCGGCATCGACGCACTGGAGCTCGCGACCGACGATGATCTGATGGACGCGATCCTTCGCTTCGCCGATATGCGCAAGCGGCGCAGCAGGCTCGCCGCCGGCGGGCCCTTGCCACAGCACCTCGAGTACCGATGACTTTCCTCTGGCCGGCGATGCTTTGGCTCGGGGTGTTGATTCCCGTCGTCGTGGCCGCGTATGTGCTGATGCAGCGTCGCCGAAAAAAACAGGCGCTGCGCTATGCCCGTCTCGCGCTGGTCAGGAATGCACAGGGTGCGGCGCCGCGGCTGCGCCGCCATTTGCCGCCGGTTCTGATGCTGCTCGCGCTGGTACTGATGATCGTCGCGATCGCGCGTCCAGCGTCGGTGATCAGCCTCCCGTACCAGTACGAAACGGTGATCCTCGCGATCGACGCGTCGGGCAGCATGCGCGCAGCCGACGTTGCCCCGACGCGGATCGCCGCGGCAAGGGCGGCGGCGCGGAATTTCATCGCCGCGCAGCCTCGCGATACGCGGATCGGCGTCGTGGCGTTCGCAGCGACGGCATCTGTCGTGCAGACTCCGACGCTGAATCGCGACGACATCGTCGCTGCGCTCGACCGCATCCAGCTGCAGAAAGGCACCGCGATCGGCAGCGCAATCCTCGTTTCTTTAAAGCTTATCTTTCCGGACGTGGAATTCGACCTGCGCTCGGCCAATCCGCGCCCCGGCGGCGCACGGGAAGCCCAGCGTGGCACATCGCTCGACCCGGCGCCGAACGCGAAGGCGCCCGCGGACAAGCCGCCACCGGGCTCGTTCAAGTCCGCTGCCATTGTCCTGCTGACCGATGGCCAGACAACCGCCGGCCCGGACCCTTTCGAATCGGCGAAGATGGCGTCCGAGCGTGGCGTGCGCGTCTTCACCGTCGGCGTGGGCACGCCCGGAGGCGAGGTCCTGGCCGCGGAAGGCTGGTCGATGCGCGTGCGCCTCGACGAAGACGCGCTCAAGACCATCGCCGACACAACCAAGGCCGAATATTTTCATGCCGGCACGGCAACCGACCTTTCCGGCATCTACCAGGCGTTGACCGCGCGTCTCGTATTCGAAAAAAGGGCGACGGAGATCACCGCGCTCTTCGCCGCGGCGGCCGCCGTGCTGGCGCTGCTGTCGGGCCTGTTGTCGCTGCTGTGGTTCAACCGCATCCTGTAAAGGTGCGCGCCAGAGGAGCACGCTATGGCCGGCGCTCGACCCAGACGTAGCACCCGCAAGCCGCGCAAGCACGAGGTCAAGGCGGACCTTGCCAACTTCGAGTTGGCCAAGGCGCGCTCATCGCTGAATCTGCAGATCTATGCCGACCGTGAAAAGATCGGTGAGCTCGAGATCGGCCGCGGCTCGCTCTATTGGTACGGGCGGCGCAAGCAAAAGAGCAAGCGCATCGACTGGTCGCAGTTCGCCCAGATGATGGATCGGCTCGCGTACGGCGAGTAAGCCGCACGCGACCCCGATCGGGCAGCGCCTTACTTCACCGCAAAGCAGTAGAGCAGACCCGCGCCGCCGGTCTTGCGCAAGGCCTCGTCGCTGCACCCCGGCGTGGCATGCGCCGAGTTCCATGAATACGTTGCCGGCGGGGGGCCAGTGCCGTTGCGATTGTGGTGTCCGACCTGAACCGCGCCCTCGCTGCTGCTGGTCCAGTTGTGGCAGGTCTTGTCATCGCCCGGCGGATACGCGGTGCCGTCGGTCTGCGAGCCGGTGAGGATGTCGTGCTTGTTCGGCGTGTCGCCGCTGGCATTGACGATGTCGCCTTTTTCCGTCAGCGCGGTTTCCTTGTTGACGTTATTGTCGCCATGGAGTTCGGCGACGTTCTTGGCGACGACCACGCCCTTCGCATTCTGCCAAGGCCCAGCGCCAATGCGGTCACGCGCGTTGATCGCGGGCTGCCCCGGCGCGGCGGTGGTGCTGAGGTAGGCATGCCAGACCTGTCCTCCGGCGCCCGCGGCGGCGGCCAGCGCCTGGCAATGCCGGTCCGCACCCGCCAGGCCGCCGAGGTCGGCCCCCTTGCCGCCGCCTGTGCTGGTGATGAAAAAGCTCATATCCGCCGCGCCGGCCGATGCGGCAAAGGCCAGACCGCATGCAAGCGCGGCCATCGTGGCCGCCGGGAAGCGATCATTATTTTTCATCCGTTCCTCCGAAATATGTTTGTTGCCTGCCATGCCAGCGAATGAGGCAGCACGGACCGCGGCAAACACTGGTGGCGTGAATGATATTCCCGTTCGCCGGGCGCCGGTCGCCGATCGCAGGCCGGCGCTGGCCAGCGGGGGGCTCTGGTGCCACAATCACATCGAGACAGGGCAACGGGCAGCGATGCCGGGACGTCGTCCCGACCGCGCGCCGCAAGGGGGAGGCTCCATGAAACTTGGTGCGCCGTCGCTGGTGCTGGCAGGGTTGTTTCTCGCGTGCTCGTCGGCGATTGCCGAAGCTCAGGCCCCGAACACCGCGGCCCCGGTGGCGGCTGCTACGCCGCCGGCGGTGTCCGCGCCGCCGCCTGCCCCGACCGACCGCCGGCGCGACGCGCACGCGGACGCGCGCGTATGTCTGGAGTTTCCGACCGAGCTCCAAGTGATCGCGTGCGCAGAGAAGTACCGCCCGGCCAGGAAGCGATAGCCGCCGGCATCCGCCGTCAGCGAGGCCTGCGCCCGGAATGACCGCGCCATTGACGTCCCGCTCGCGCTTTTCGCTGCAAAGCTTCGAGGTGATGGCACTGCTTTGCGTCGCGCACGCGTTGATCGTTCTTCTCCTGTGGATCGTGCACTCGTTCGCGAAAATGTCGCTGCTTCCGGGACAGATCTGGCTGGCGCTGGCCTGGCTGTGGCTGGTGTGGCCGCTGTTGCTGGGGCTGCATCCGGCCGCCACGCCGCGGCGCATCTTCGTGCCGGTGTTCATCGGCGTCGTGCTGATCGCGCCATGCATGGCGACGATCTTCCTGTTCACCGCCTGGGCGCTGGACGGAAGCGCGCGGTAGCAACGCAAGGACGGCACGCTTTCCTCCCGGCAGACGCGCCGTGGCGCAGCCGGATAGGCGCTCGCGCGCTTGCAAGCTAGAATCTCCCCGTGGGCACCCGCGCGCTGAAGTTGATGGTCATTCTGCTTTGCCTCATCAACGCGGCGATGTGGCTGTTCTATACCGAGTCCGCGCTGATGGCGACGGTATGGGGCGCCGTCGCCGTCGGGTTTTTCGTCTGGATCATCGACGATATGCGCAGAGGCGTACCCCGCTGAACTGAAACCGGATTGGCACCGACCGCCGAGGCAATGAGCGCCATGACCGAAACCGCGACCGGCAATGATCAATTCACTGCCTTCTGGAACGATGTCCTCGCCGCGAAGTTCGAGCGCTTTCGCAATATCCTGCTCGATGGCTTGAGCTACCACAGCGCCGTCCCGCTGCGCACGCTGGACCTTCGCCCCGGCGCGGCTGCGCTCGACGTCGGCTGCGGCTGGGGCGACACCGCGCTGCAACTGGCGCGTATCGTCGGCCCGCAAGGCTCGGTCCTCGGGCTGGATTGCTGCGAAGCTTTCCTCGAGAAGGGCCGCCGCGATGCCGTCGAGGCCGGATTGCGCAACGTGCGCTTCGTCACGGCCGATGTGCAGACTTACCCGTTCAAGGCGGACTTCGACTTCTGCTTTTCGCGTTTCGGCATGATGTTCTTCAGTAATCCGGTGGCGGCAATGCGCAATATCTCGAGGGCGCTGAAGCCGGGCGGGCGGCTGATGTTCGTGACATGGCGGTCCGTCGAGCACAACCCCTGGGCAGGCCTGCCGAAAGCCGTTGTGCTCAAGTTCCTGCCGCCTCCGGGCGAAGGCGCGCAGACCTGCGGCCCCGGTCCATTCTCGATGGTGAACACCGACACCGTCGGAGCCCAGCTCAAGGCGGCAGGATTCGAGGACATTGCCTTTCAGGCGACCGACGGACCGGTCATGATCGGCAGCACGGTCGAGCAGGCGCTGCAGTTTCAGCTCGCGCTCGGTCCCGCCGGGGAGATATTTCGCGAGGCGGGCGATCAGGCGACAAGACGACAGCGAGAGATCGAAGCGGCGCTATCCTCCGAGCTGGGTCGCTATCGCCAGCCCAACGGCGAGGTTGTCATGCAATCGAGTTCGTGGACCATCACCGCCCGCAAGCCCAGCATCTGATCGATGCGGCAATTCGACCTGACGACGCAGTGGCAACTCGAATCCGCGATAGATCGCGTCTGGGATGCGATCGTCACCGTCGAAAAGTGGCCGCATTGGTGGCGTTTCGTGCATGCGGTCGAGGAACTGGAGAAGGGCGACGCCGAAGGTCTGGGCGCGCTGCGCACCTACACCTGGTCGAGCAAGCTGCCGTACCGGCTCACTTTCGCGATGCGCGTGACCGCGGTACGGCGGCCGACCTACCTGGAGGGTGTGGCCGTCGGCGACCTCACCGGCAACGGCCGCTGGCGCCTGGCGGCCGAAGGCAGCACGACCCGCGTCCGCTACGATTGGACCGTCTTCACGACCAAGCGATGGATGAACGCGCTGGCTCCGCTGCTGGAGCCGGCTTTTCGCTGGAATCACCACCAGGTGATGGCCGAGGGAGGGCGGGGGCTGGCGAAATATCTCGGAGTTCGCCTGCTGGCGAATGACGCCGCGCCGGCGCGATGAGGGTTCGGAGAGGCTTGCAAAGCTCGGCGGGGTCTCGTTGACGCGGCGCGCCGGAAGATTCAGAGTTTCATCGCCTGCCGTGCAGGCAAAGGAGTCAACATGAGCCAAGGTGTGCGCAAAGTCGATTACTTTCACGTGATGGTGCCCAACAAGCCGGGTCGTGGCGCGCGAGTGCTGGCGGGTCTCGCCGCTGAGCGCGTCAACCTCCTCGCGTTTTCCGGATTTCCCAACGGCAGCAAAGGGCAGCTCGATCTGATTCCGGAAAGCAGCGCAGCGCTGCGCCGCGCCGCGCGGAAGCTCGGCCTTGACTTGAGTGCCAGGAAGACCGGCTTCCTGGTGCAAGGCGCCGACCGCGTCGGCGCGATGACCAAGTTGCTGGACACGTTGGCGGCGGCGAAGATCAACGTTACTGCGATGGATGCGGTTACTGCGGGAGCGGGCCGATACGGCGCGATCTTCTGGGTGAAGCCGAAGTCGGTCGCCAAGACCGCCCGCCTGCTGCGCGCCCGATAGAGCAGAAGCGCGGTGCGGCCCGAGGCCGGTCGCAGGTCGCCTTGCGGCCGGCGCCGCCACTCCAACGGCGATCGGATAGAATGCGCCGATGGAAACGCTGGCTCCTGCCCGACGCCGGGCGCTTCGCGCCAAGGCCCACCACCTGCACCCGGTGGTGAGCATCGGGCACCATGGGCTGACTCCGGCGGTGCTGCACGAGCTCGATGTCAATCTCCTCGCGCACGAACTGATCAAGGTTCGGGTGTTCAGTGACCTGCGCGATGAGCGCGATGCGATGTTGCAACGCATCTGTGCAGCTCTGGACGCGACGCCCGTCCAGCACATCGGCAAGCTCTTGGTCCTGTGGCGACAGGGGCCAGAGAAGCCGGCAGCGACGGTGCCGCGGCCCAAGGAAGCGCCGCGCGTTGCCGGCGCCCGGCGCGCTCGCGAGCCGGCTCCGGGTGAGCCGCGCGGCAAGCGGCGGCCCGCGGCACGTCCAGCCCACAAAACGATGGCCAAATCCACTCCACAAGCGCGACGCCCGCGGACGCCGACTGCGCGCACGACCGCGCGGCCGCCCCCTGCCGGCGCCGTCCGGCCGCCTGCCGCGAAGCCTGCTGGCGAGCGCGCACGACGCCGCCGCGGCAGCGGCTGAAAAACGCGCGCGCTGAAGCCTAGAATGGCGGCCTCGACCGCGGTCGAGGCCGATGCTTTCAACCTCCGGAGGTACGCATGGGCCCCGTCAAGATCCTCGCCATCATCCTGATTGTTGCCGGCGTACTCGGCCTGGCGTACGGAACCTTCACCTATACCAAGGAAGAGCACACGGCCAACGTCGGGCCGCTGACGCTGTCGGTGAAGGACAAGGAAACGGTCAACGTCCCGCTCTGGGCGAGCGTCGGCGCGATCGTCGTCGGCGTCGTGCTGCTGGTCTCCGGCCGCAACAAGTAAGCAGCAGCGGCGCAGCGCTTTGCGCCCGCCGTCAGACGTAGCGGACGGCAAGCACCTCGTATTCGCGCAGGCCCGCGGGCGCCTTCACTTCGGCGGTATCGCCGGCGTGCTTGCCGATCAGCGCGCGCGCGATCGGAGAATTGACCGATATCTTGCCGGCCTTGATGTCTGCCTCGTCGTCGCCGACGATCTGATAGCAGACGCGATCTCCGGACGCATGGTCCTCGAGGTCGACGGTCGCGCCGAACACGACGCTGGCCGTCGGCATCGATCTGGGCCGGGTCGACGATCTGTGCCTGCGCAAGCATCGTCTCGATATCCCTGATGCGCACCTCGAGGAAGCCCTGCCGCTCCTTGGCGGCGTCGTACTCGGCATTTTCCGACAGGTCGCCATGCGACCGCGCCTCGGCGATCGCAACGATCGCCGCCGGACGGTCGACAGTCTTCAGCCGGCGGAGCTCCTCCTTGAGCTTTTCCGCGCCGGCTCTCGTCAGTGGAGTCCTGCTCATGATGACATTCTCGTTTCGTAGTGCAGCCGCTGCTGCAGCACCTGCATCGAGTAGGGCACCAGCTCCCGCATCTCCTGGATGCCCAGCGCCGCCGCGCGCGCGCCCGCCATCGTCGTATAGGTCGGAATCTGGTCGTTGAGCGCCGCGCGCCGGATCGCGTAGCTGTCCTGGATCGCGCTGCGCTTTTCCTCGACCGTATTGATCACCAGCGCGATTTCGTCGTTCAGCAGCATGTCGACGATGTGCGGCCTGCCTTCGGCGACCTTGTTGACCGCGGACACCGGGACGCCCGCGGCCGCAAGCGCCGCCGCCGTGCCGCGCGTGGCCACCAGCGTGAAGCCCAGGCCGGCCAGGATGCGTGCAACTTCGATCGCGCGCGGCTTGTCGCGGGTTCCTGACGCTGACGAACACCTTGCCGCTCCGGGGCAGACGCACGCCGGCGGCGAGCTGCGACTTGACGAATGCCTCGGCGAACGATTCGCCGACGCCCATCACTTCGCCGGTCGACTTCATCTCCGGCCCGAGGATCGTGTCGACGCCGGGAAACTTGATGAACGGAAACACCGCTTCCTTGACCGAAAAGTACGGCGGCACGATTTCGCGCGTTATGCCCTGGCTCGCCAGCGACTGCCCGACCATGCAGCGCGCGGCGATCTTGGCCAGCGGCCGGCCGGTCGCCTTCGACACGTAGGGCACGGTGCGCGACGCGCGCGGATTGACTTCGAGCACGTAGACGACGCCCTCGCCGTCGCTGCCGTGCGGAAACTGGATCGCGAACTGGACGTTCATCAGCCCGACGACTTCGAGCCCATGCGCCATCGCGACCGTCTGCCGACGCAGCTCGTCCTGCAGCTGCGGCGACAGCGAGAACGGCGGCAGCGAGCACGCCGAGTCGCCCGAGTGCACGCCGGCCTGCTCGATGTGCTCCATGATGCCGCCGATCACGACCGTCTTGCTGCCGCTTCGTCGACCAGCGCGTCGACGTCGACTTCGATCGCGTCGTTCAGGAAGCGGTCGAGCAGCACCGGCGAATCGTTCGACACCTTGACCGCCTCGCGCATGTAGCGCTCGAGATCGCGCTGCTCGTGCACGATTTCCATCGCGCGGCCGCCGAGCACGTACGAAGGCCGGACGACCAGCGGATAGCCGATCTCCTCGGCCGCCTTGAGCGCATCGGCCTCGGTGCGCGCGGTGCGGTTCGGCGGCTGGCGCAAGCCCAGCCGATGCAGCATCTGCTGGAAGCGTTCGCGGTCCTCGGCCATGTCGATCATGTCGGGCGTCGTGCCGATGATGGGCACGCCGTTCGCCTCGAGATCGCGCGCGAGCTTGAGCGGCGTCTGGCCGCCGTACTGCACGATCACGCCGAGCGGCTTCTCGACGTGCACGATCTCCAGCACGTCCTCCAGCGTCAGCGGCTCGAAGTAGAGCCGGTCGGACGTGTCGTAGTCGGTGGACACGGTCTCCGGATTGCAGTTGACCATGATCGTCTCGTAGCCGTCCTCGCGCAGCGCCAGCGCGGCGTGCACGCAGCAATAGTCGAACTCGATCCCCTGCCCGATCCGGTTCGGTCCGCCGCCCAGCACGATCACCTTGCTGCCGGTCGGTCGGCTGCGCCTCGCACTCGTCCTCGTAGGTCGAGTACATGTAGGCGGTGCGCGTCGAGAACTCGGCGGCGCAGGTGTCGACGCGCTTGTAAACCGGCCGGATGCCGAAGCGCGTGCCGCCGCGCGCGCACGTCGGCCTCCGTCGTCTTGCGTCAGATGCGCGAGCCGCCGGTCGGAGAAACCCATGCGCTTCAGTCGCCGCAGCTCCGTCGTGCATCGAGATCGGTCGAGCGTGCGCTTCTCGATCGCGAGCTCGGTGTCGACGATCTCCTTGATCTGCGCCAGGAACCAGCGGTCGATCCTGGTATGCGCGTAGACCTCTTCGAGCGGCATGCCGATGCCGAGCGCGTCGGCGACGTACCACAGGCGCTCGGCGCGCGGGTAGGCCAGCTCGTCGGCGATCGTGTCCGGATCGACGGTCTTCAGGTTGAAGCCGTCGACGCCGGTCTCCAGCCCGCGCAGCGCCTTCTGCAGCGATTCCTGGAACGTGCGGCCGATCGCCATCACCTCGCCGACCGATTTCATCTGCGTCGTGAGCCGATCGTCGGCCTGCTTGAATTTCTCGAAGGCGAAGCGCGGCACCTTGGTGACGACGTAGTCGATCGTCGGCTCGAACGAGGCCGGCGTCTGTCCGCCGGTGATGTCGTTCTGCAACTCGTCGAGCGTGTAGCCGACGGCGAGCTTGGCCGCGATCTTGGCGATCGGGAAGCCGGTCGCCTTCGACGCCAGCGCCGAGCTGCGCGACACGCGCGGATTCATCTCGATGACGATCATGCGGCCGTCGTCGGGATTGATCGCGAACTGCACGTTCGAGCCGCCGGTGTCGACGCCGATCTCGCGCAGCACCGCGATCGAGGCGTCGCGCATGATCTGGTATTCCTTGTCGGTCAGCGTCTGCGCCGGCGCGACGGTGATCGAGTCGCCGGTGTGCACGCCCATCGGGTCGAGGTTCTCGATCGAGCAGACGATGATGCAGTTGTCCTTCCGGTCGCGCACGACCTCCATCTCGAACTCTTTCCAGCCGAGCAGCGATTCCTCGATCAGCAGCTCGTGCGTCGGCGAGCAGTCGAGGCCGCGCTTGCACATCTCGACGAATTCGTCCTTGTTGTAGGCGATGCCGCCGCCGGTGCCGCCCAGCGTGAACGACGGCCGGATCACCGCCGGGAAGCCGATGTCGGCCTGCACCTCCAGCGCCTGCTCGAGATCGTGCGCGATGCCCGAGCGCGCCGAGCCGAGGCCGATGCGCGTCATCGCCGCCTTGAATTTCTCGCGGTCCTCGGCCTTGTCGATCGCCTTCTTCGGTCGCGCCGATCAGCTCGACGTCGAACCGGTCAGGACGCCTTCGCGCGCGAGGTCGAGCGCGCAGTTGAGCGCCGTCTGGCCGCCCATCGTCGGCAACAGCGCGTCCGGTCGCTCCTTCTCGATGATCTTCGCGACCATCGGCCAGGTGATCGGCTCGATGTAGGTCGACGTCGGCCATCTCCGGGTCGGTCATGATCGTCGCCGGATTCGAGTTGACCAGGATCACGCGGTAGCCCTCCTCGCGCAGCGCCTTGCACGCCTGCGCGCCCGAATAGTCGAACTCGCAGGCCTGGCCGATGATGATCGGGCCGGCGCCGATGATCAGGATCGACTCGATGTCAGTGCGCTTGGGCATCGTGGGTATAGAGTCAGCGCGCGGCGGCGTAATTCTCGGGGAAGAGATCGCGCTCGATCAGCTCGATGAGGATGTGTATCACCTTGATGTGCAGCTCCTGCACGCGATCGGCATAGCGGCCGCCCGGTGTGCATATAACGCAGTCGGCGCCTGCCGCGAGCGGCGATCCGCTGTGCCCGGTCAGCGCGATCGTCTGCATGCCTATCGCTGCCGCGGCGCTCGCCGCTGCCAGCACATTCTTGCTGGTTCCGCTGGTGCTGATCGCGACCAGAACGTCGCCGGCGCGGGCGTGGCTTTCGAGATAGCGGGCGAACACCGCATCGTAGCCGAAGTCGTTGGCCACGCAGGACAGATAGCCCGCGTCGCTGATCGCCTGCGCGGGCAAACCCTTGCGGTCGCCGCGAAAACGACCGGACAGCTCTTCGGCCAGATGCATCGCATCGCACATCGAGCCGCCGTTACCGCAACTGAACACGCGGCCGCCGCGGCCGAATGCGTCGACGATCAACGCCGCGGCGCGCGCTATCGCCGAGAGAGTTGTCGCGTCAGCGCGCAACGCCTGCAGCGCGTCGGCGCTTTCCGACAGCGCCGCATTCACCACGCGTGCGGCCTCGTCTTCCGTGATGGCTCTCATGCGCTGACTGCCTTGACCGCGTGCCGCTCCATCATCCGCACGAAACGATCGAACAGATACGCCAGGTCGTGCGGGCCCGGGCTTCCTTCCGGATGGCCCTGGAAGCTGAACGCCGGCTTGTCGGTGAATGCGATGCCCTGAAGACTGCCGTCGAACAGCGACACGTGCGTGATTCGCACGTTCGCGCGGCAAGGTCGACGCGTCGACGGCGAAGCCGTGGTTCTGGCTGGTGATCAGCACTTGGCCGGTGTCCTTGTCGAGCACCGGATGGTTGGCCCCGTGATGGCCGAACTTCATCTTGACCGTTCTCGCGCCGCAGGCGAGGCCGAGCAGCTGATGACCCAGGCAGATGCCGAACGTCGGCATGTCCGCGGCGAGGAATTCGCGTATCGCCTCGATCGCGTAGGTGCACGGCTCGGGATCGCCGGGGCCGTTCGACAAGAAAATGCCGTCGGGCCGCAACGCGAAGGCGTCGCGCGCGGGGGTCTGCGCAGGGACGACGGTGAGCCGGCACCCGCGATCGGCCAGCAAGCGCAGGATGTTGTGCTTGATGCCGTAGTCGTAGGCGACGACGTGGAACCGACTGCCCTGACGCGTGCGATATCCGCTGCCGAGCGCCCAGCTGCCGCCGTTCCAGTCGTACGGCGCGTCGCAGCTGACGACCTTGGCGAGATCGAGCCCCGACATCGAAGGCGCGGCGCGGGCGCGCGCGATCGCCTCGGCCGCTGCGTCTCCCCGGCTACTTCGCGCCGGCAACGATCACGCAACCGTTCTGCGCGCCGTTTTCGCGCAGCACGCGGGTGAGCTTTCGCGTGTCGATGTCGCAGATGCCGAGGACGCCTGCGTCGCGCAAATAGGACGACAGGTCCTGGGTGCTGCGCCAGTTGCTGCGCCAGACGCGGCAGGTCGCGTATCACCAGTCCGGCGGCAAAAATGCGACGGGATTCGACGTCTTCCGGATTGACGCCGGTATTGCCGACGTGCGGGTAAGTCAGGGTAACGATCTGGCCGGCATACGAAGGGTCGGTCAGGATTTCCTGGTACCCGGTCATCGCGGTGTTGAAAACGACTTCGCCGACGCTGCCCTCGGCCGAGTCGGTCGCGCCGATCGCGCGGCCGCGAAACAGGCTGCCGTCGGCAAGCGCCAGGATCGCAGGGACGGAGGCGGAAGTCACGGCACAGTTTCTCGAAAACGGGTCCAGACGTGCAAAGCGGGGAAGGCCTGCAGCCTTCCCCGCTCCGAAGGCTGGAAATTATACCCTAGCAGCGCGTCGCGTTCAATGCGGTCGGCGGCCTGATCATCGTATCGCTTGCAGGGTACCTAATACGCGACGCTGAATCCGCCGTCGACGAACAGCACGTGCCCGGTCACGTAATCTGCGGCGCCGGATGCGAGGAATACCGCAGCTCCAGCGATTTCGGGCGGCTCGCCCCAGCGTCCGGCCGGCGTGCGCGACGCTACCCAGGCGGAAAACTTTGCGTCGGCGATCAGCGCTGTATTCATCTCGGTCTTGAAAAAGCCCGGAGCGATGCCGTTGACCTGCACATTGAACGGCGCGAGCTCGACCGCGAGCGCACGGGTCAACATTTGGAGACCGCCCTTGCTGGTCGCGTACGGAACGATATTGGGGCGGCCGATTTCGCTCGCCAGCGAGCAGATATTGATGATCTTGCCGCGCCGGCGCGCTTTCATTCCGGTCATCACGCTGCGCGCGACGTAAAACGGGCCGTCGAGATTCGCGGCCAGGAGTCTGTGCCAGTCGTCGGGCGTGAATTCGTCCAGCGGCGCTCGCTTGTTCAGCGCGGCATTGTTGACGACGATGTCCAGCGCACCGAAGTCGCGCTCGATCGCGGCGATTCCGGCGGCGACCGCATCGGAGTCGGCGACATCGAATGGCGCGATTTCGGTGTCGCCGTTCGCACGGCCATCGCGCTCGAGCGAAGCAGCGGCCGCCTCCAGCTTGGCGCGATTGCGCCCGTTGAGGACGATGCGGGCGCCGGCGGCGGCGAGCCCGCGTGCGATCGCGAGGCCGAGCCCGCTGCCGCCACCGGTGACGAGCGCCAGCTGCCCGTTCAGGTCGAAAGGATGCGCCGCGGGCATGGCGCCGTCAGTCGAGACCGAGGACGTCCCGCATGTCGTACAGACCCGGCGCCTTCGCGGCGCGCTGCGCCGCGACAAACCGTGCCGCGCGCAGCGCACCATGCGCGAACGTCGAGCGCGACGACGCCTTGTGCGCGAGCTCGATGCGCTCGCCCGGCCCGGCGAATATCACCGTGTGATCGCCGATGACGTCGCCGCCGCGCAACGCGGCGAACCCGATCGCACCCGGCTTGCGCTCGCCGATCACACCGTCGCGCGCGAACACGCCGTCGGTCTTCAGGTCGCGGCCCATCGCCGCGGCTGCCGCTTCACCGAGCTGCAGCGCAGTGCCTGAGGGCGCGTCCACCTTGTGCCGGTGGTGCATTTCGACGATCTCGACGTCATAGTCGCCGCCGAGACGCTGCGCGGCAAGCGCGACCAGCTTGAGCAGCACGTTGACTCCGACGCTCATATTCGGCGCGTAGACCAGCGGGATCGTTCGGCCGGCCTCGGCCAGCGCTTTTTTGTCGGCTTCGCTCAGGCCCGTCGTGCCCACTACCGCGCCGACGCCGGCGCCGGCACAGGCGTTGACGTGAGCAACCGTCGCCGCCGGCCGGGTGAAGTCGATCAGGACGTCGGCTTCGCGGAGCGCAGCGGCAAGGTCTGAACCGGTCACCACGCCGGTGACTTGTCCCAGAGGCCCGCCGACATCGTGACCCAGCAACGGGCTGCCAGCCACCTCCAGCGCGGCGGCAAGCTTCATGTCCGGCTGACCAAGGATCGCCGCGATCAGTGTCTGGCCCATGCGTCCACCGCAGCCCGCGATCGCGACGCGGACCGGCCGAGCGTCTACTGCCACCAGCCCATCTTCCGCAGAAACGCCGACAGCCAGTTCTCCTCGCTGGTCTTGGGCGCGCTGGTCAGCGACTTGTCGAGCACGGCGTCGCCGCCGCCGGCACGGGCGACCTGCGTCGGAGGCGGCGGCATCTCGTCGCCTTCCCAGCGCGCCACTTTGTCGTCGACGAAGTAAACGGTAAAGCGCCGGTGCTCGAGCGTACGTCCCTGGCGATTGAACTCGTAGACATAGTCCCAGCGATTGGCATGGAACGCACTGGCCACCAGCGGTGTGCCGAGCGCCAGGCGAGCCTGTTGGCGCGTCTGGCCCGACTTTCAGCCTGTCGACCTGGTCCTGCGTGATGTAATTGCCCTGGTTGATGTCGAGCTTGTAGACGCCAAGGCTCGGAAACCAGGTGCAGCCGGCCATCAGCAGCGCGAGGACGGCGGCGAATAGGTTAGCGCGCATGCGGGAGGGGTGTCTTTCAGTGCCAAAAACCGATCGAAGACTATATTATAAGCGCACTCCCTGCCTCGCCGGGCCAACGCCTCCATGTCCACGCCGCACGACCTCAAGAACGCCGGTCTCAAGGCGACATTGCCACGCCTGAAGATCATCAATCTGTTCGAGCAGAGCCCGGTGCGTCATCTGACCGCCGAAGATGTGTATCGGAAACTGCTGGCCGAAGGCCTCGACGTTGGCCTCGCGACCGTCTATCGCGTGCTGACGCAGTTCGAGCAGGCCGGCCTGCTGGTGCGACATCATTTCGAAAGCGGCAAGGCGGTGTTCGAGCTGAACGAGGGCGGACACCATGATCATCTGGTCTGCCTGCAATGCGGGCGCGTCGAGGAATTCTTCGACGCGGAAATCGAGAAGCGGCAGACCAAGATTGCCCGCGAGCGCGGATTCGAGATCAGCGAGCACGCGCTCTATCTGTACGCCGAATGCACGCGGCCGAAGTGCCCGTACCGCAAGACTGAGGGCAGCAACTAGGCTAGCCCTCGCGGCGGTTGAAGTCGGCGATGCGGAAGCCGACCAGCCACAGGCTGCCGAAGTAGGCGACCGCGCCCGCGGCGATGATCATTCCCAGCCGCCCGACCTTCGCCCACAGCCCAGCCGCCAGCCAGAAGGCGTCGTCTCCGGCCGTCCACCACAGCACGGCACCCAACACGCAGAGCGCGACAGCAACGCGCCACAGGAAGCGTCCCCAGCCGGGCAGCGGCCGGTAGACGTCGCGTCGCCGCATCGCGCGGTAGAGCAGCGCCGCGTTCAGACACGCGCCGAGCGAAATCGACAGCGTGAGACCGGCGTGGCCGATCTGGAACATCAGGATCACCGCCATCGTTTGCGACACCAGCAGCGTGGTGAACGCGATGCGGACCGGTGTCCGCATGTCGTGCCGCGCATAAAACCCCGGCGCCAGAATTTTCACCGCGATCAGTCCGAGCAGGCCAACGCTGTATCCGAGCAGCGCGGCGCGCGTCTGCCAGACGTCGACGGCGGTAAAACGGCCGTACTGGTAAAGCGTTGAGATCAGCGGCACGGCGAGCAGCGCCAGCGCGAGCGCAGCCGGCAAAGCGAGCAGGAAACTCAGTCGGAGACCCCAGTCGAGCAGCTCGCGGTACTGCGCGTCGTTCGCGTCGTGGTGATGCTGGGAAAGGTTGGGCAGCAGGATCGTCGCCAGCGCGACGCCGAGCAGCGCGCTGGGGAATTCCATCAGGCGGTCGGCGTAGGTGATCCACGATATCCGCCCGTCGCCTAGGTAGGCGGCGAGCTGCGTGTTGATCAGGGTCGAAATCTGCGAAGCCGAAACGCCGAGGACCGCCGGGCCCATCGCGCGCAGAACGCGGCGCACGCCCTCGTCGCGCCAGTCGAGCGTGAAGCTGGGCAGCATTCCTAGCCTGGCCAGCGGGCGCAGCTGAAAGACCAGTTGCGCGACGCCGCCGACAAACACGCCGCATGGCCAGCGCGAGGATCGGTGGGTCGACGTGCGGCGCGACAAAAACGGCGGCTGCGATAATCGCCACGTTAAGCAGCACCGGGGTGAACGCGGGGATCGCGAACTGGCGATAGACATTCATCACGCCGCCGGCGAGCGACACCAGCGAGACGAACAGCACATACGGGAACATGATGCGTATCAGCACTGTGGTCAGCTCGACCTTGCCTGGCGTTCGCACGAAGCTGCCGGCCAGCAGGTAGACCAGCCAGGGTGCGGCGACAATGCCGAATACCGATATGACAATCAGGGTCACCGCCAGCACCGATCCGACCTTTCCAACCAGGTCGCGGGTCGCGGCCTCGCCGCGCGAGCGTTTGTACTCGGCGAGGATCGGTACGAATGCCTGCGAGAACGCGCCTTCGGCAAACATGCGGCGCAGGATGTTGGGCAGGCGAAACGCCGCTTCGAAGGCATCCATCTGCAATCCGGCGCCGAAACCGACCGCCTTGATGCTCTCGCGCATCAGTCCGGTGATGCGCGACAGCAAGGTCAGCGCGCTGACGGCGGAGAGCGTCCTCAGCAGATTCATGCGCGGCCCGGTGACACTTGCCGGGGAAGCGTCAGCAAGGGCGGCGATCTGCGGACATGGTGCGCGGATGCGAAGTCATTTTTAGCAAAAGTCGTTGCCGGAGAGACGGCCGCACCCAGGACGGCGAGACCTGCGAGCGCTTTGACCCTCGGATCCAGCGTCGATGGACCTGCCACGAGAGCGCGATTCGGCTTGCGCGAATCGCGGAAAATCGCTATTATGCCCGGTCTTTTTCGACGGCTCCAGCAAGCTCTGAAGGCCGCCGGCCATAACACAACTAAGACACAACTAAGACACAACTAAGACTCAAGTAAGTCTCAACAAAGCCTCAATAAAGCAAGGATTTCGTCCAAATGGCCAATACCGCCCAAGCGCGCAAGCGTGCCCGGCAAGCCGAGGCAACGCGGCAACGGAACGCGAGCCTCAAGTCGTCGCTGCGCACCGCGATCAAGAAAGTCAGGAAGGCGATCGGCGCCGGCGATAAGGCCGCGGCGACCAAGGAACTGCAGGCCCAGCAATCGGTGATCGATCGCATCGCCGACAAGAAGGTCGTGCACAAGAACACGGCGTCGCGCAGCAAGGCGCGCCTCGCTCAGGCGATCAAGGCCCTGCCCTAGCAGTCTTTCGGATTGACGCCGCCAGGAGCGCCGTGCCAGGCGCTCTTTTTTTGCGCCGGAAGATCGACCCGCCTTGTGCTAAAATCTTGTTTTAATGGCACTTCGACTCCGGCAACCCGGCTGCTAGCGGTGCCAGTGTCGCTCCAGACCGCATGGTTCCGAAGCATTTCCTGCAGCTCAAGGATTTCAACCGCGACGAACTCGACTACCTGTTCGCCCGCACGCGGTGGATCAAGGATCGATTCAAGCGCTACGAAATCTACCAGCCGCTGCGGGACAGGACGCTGGCGATGGTGTTCGAAAAGGCGTCGACCCGCACGCGCGTGTCTTTCGAGGCGGGAATGAACCAGCTGGGCGGCATCGCGATCAACCTGAATCGCGGCGATACGCAGCTCTCGCGCGGCGAGCCGATCGAGGACGTCGCCCGCGTCATTTCGCGCATGGTCGACGTCGTGATGATCCGCACGTTCGAGCAGCCGATCATCGAGCGCTTCGCCGCGCATTCGCGGGTGCCGGTGATCAACGGCCTGACCAACGAATATCACCCGTGCCAGATCCTCGCCGACCTCTACACGTACATCGAGCACCGCGGCTCGATACAGGGGAAGACTGTCGCGTGGATCGGCGACTCCAACAACGTCTGCAATACCTGGCTGCAGGCGGCGGCCGTGTTCGAGTTCGCCGTTCGCGTGTCGACCCCGCCCGGCTATGAAGTCGATCCCGACGGACCGGATGCCCGCGGCAATCGCCACTACCAGTCGTTCTCCGACCCGGTCGAGGCGTGCGTCGGCGCGCATCTGGTGACGACCGACGTCTGGACCAGCATGGGCTTCGAGGCGGAGAACGACAAGCGGCGCCAGGACTTCGCACGATGGAAGGTCGACGCGGCGATGATGGCGCGCGCGCAGCCCGACGCCCTTTTCATGCACTGCCTGCCCGCGCATCGCGGCGAAGAAGTTGCGGCCGACGTGCTCGATGGGCCGCAAAGCGTCGTCTGGGACGAGGCGGAGAATCGGCTGCACGCGCAAAAAGCGCTGCTGGAATATCTGGTCTGCGGGCGCGTCGACGCTCCGGATCAGTCGTGATCGGCCCCGTTCGGGTCGCGCTTCCCATCAAGGAGCAACCATGATGTCGTTTTCGCGTTTGCTGTTCGCTGCGATCGTCGTCGGCGCAGCGCTCGCCGCACCCGGCGCCGGTGCGCAAGCGTGGCCGGAGAAGGCGATCAAGTTCATCGTTCCCGCGCCGGCAGGAAGCTCGCTCGACGTGCTGGCGCGGATCATCGGCGACAAGCTCAAGGACCGGCTCGGACAGCCGATCGTCGTCGACGACCGGCCCGGCGCCGGCGGCACGCTGGCAACCGATCTGGTCGCGAAGTCGGCCCCCGACGGCTACACGATGGTGATCTCGTTCAACGGCCCGCTGTCGTTCGGTCCGCATTTGTATTCGAAGCTGCCGTACGATCCGCAAAAGGACCTCGCTCCGGTGATCATCACTTCCAGCCAGCCCAATGTGCTGGCGATCAACGCAGCGCTGCCGATCCACTCGGTCAAGGAGCTGGTCGCGTACGCGAAGGCGAATCCCGGCAAGCTCAATTACGCGTCGGTCGGCAATGGCAGCTCGTCGCACCTGACGATGGAGCTCTTGAAGTCCGAAGCCGGCATCGACATCGTCCACGTGCCGTTCAACGGGTCGCCACCCGCCGTCACCGCCACAATCCAGGGTGAGACCCAGATGATGTTCGCCGTCATGCCGCCGCTGCAGGCGCAGCTCCAGGCAGGCAAGTTGCGCGCGATCGCGGTGACGACGGCCAAGCGGTTTGCGCTGAGCCCCGAGATTCCGACGATTGCCGAAGCCGGCTACCCCGGCTTCGAGGCGTTGGCCTGGAATGGCGTCCTGGTCACCGCGGCAACGCCGGCGTCGATCGTGCAACGCCTGAACACTGAGATCAACGCGATCCTCAAGGATCCCGAGGTCAAGTCGAAGCTCAATGCGCAGGGCTTCGAGCTGATCGGCGGAACACCCGAGGACTTCGCCCGGCTGATCAAGAGCGACTCGGACAAATGGGCGCCGGTGATCGCCAAGACCGGCGCCAGGATCGACTAGCACGGCAAGTCGCGATCCCGGAACCTGAGTTTTTCAACCTGCGATTGCTCTTCGAGGCCGCGACCGATGCATGACGTCAAGAAAGTGGTGCTCGCCTACTCAGGCGGCCTCGACACCTCGGTAATCCTGAAATGGCTGCAGGACACCTACGGTTGCGAAGTCGTCACCTTCACCGCCGACATCGGCCAGGGCGAGGAGCTCGCGCCGGCGCGCGCCAAGGCCGCGGCCGCCGGCGTCAAGCAGATCTACATCGACGACCTGCGCGAGGAGTTCGTGCGCGACTTCGTCTTTCCGATGTTCCGCGCCAACGCAATCTACGAAGGCGAATACCTGCTCGGGACGTCGATCGCGCGTCCGCTGATCGCCAAGCGCCAGATCGAGATCGCGCGCGAGACGGGCGCCGACGCCGTGTCGCACGGCGCCACCGGCAAGGGCAACGACCAGGTGCGCTTCGAGCTCGGCTACTACGCGCTGGAGCCGGACATACGCGTCATCGCCCCGTGGCGCGAATGGGACCTGAGCTCGCGCGAAAAGCTGCTTGCGTATGCCGAGGAGCACGGTATTCCGATCGAGATGAAGCACAAGGCCGGCGGCAGCCCGTACTCGATGGACGCCAACCTGCTGCATATCAGCTACGAGGGCCGGGCGCTCGAGGACCCGGCCCGCGAACCCGAGCCGGACATGTGGCGCTGGACGGTGTCGCCGGAAAAGGCGCCGGACACGCCGCAATACCTGGAGCTCCAATACGAGCGCGGCGACATCGTCGCGATCGACAGGAAAAGGATGACTGCGGCGA
The DNA here is from genome assembly GCA_963828595.1 of uncultured beta proteobacterium. Taxonomy (GTDB): domain Bacteria; phylum Pseudomonadota; class Gammaproteobacteria; order Burkholderiales; family Casimicrobiaceae; genus PALSA-1003. The sequence continues at coordinate 398,131 of CAWHEN010000006.1, read as the reverse complement.
ACGTGCTCTCCGAGCTCAATCGGATCGGAGGAGGACACGGGATCGGAAGGCTCGACCTGGTCGAGAATCGTTACGTCGGCATGAAGTCACGCGGCTGCTACGAAACGCCCGGTGGCACGATCATGCTGCGCGCCCATCGCGCGATCGAATCGATCTGCCTCGACCGTGAAGTCGCGCACCTGAAGGACGATCTGATGCCGCGCTACGCGAGCCTGATCTACAACGGCTACTGGTGGTCGCCCGAACGGAAAATGATGCAGACGATGATCGACGCCTCGCAGGCGACGGTCAACGGGTCGGTGCGCGTCAAGCTGTACAAGGGCAACGTCGACGTCGTCGGCCGCGAGTCGAGGACCGACTCGCTGTTCGACACGACGATCGCCACGTTCGAGGACGACCGCGGCGCCTACGATCAGAAGGACGCCGCCGGATTTATCAAGCTCAACGCCTTGCGCCTGCGCATCGAGGCGAAGCTCGCGCGCAGGAGGTAGGCCATGCCCTCGTTCGACATCGTTTCCGAAGTCAATCAGGTCGAAGTCAGGAATGCCGTCGACCAGGCTAACAAGGAGATTTCGACGCGCTTCGACTTCAAGGGCTCGGATGCCCGGGTCGAGCACAAGGAGAAAGAGCTGACGCTGTTCGCCGATGACGACTTCAAGCTCAAGCAGGTGACCGATGTGATCCTCGGCAAGCTCACCAGGCGCGGGGTCGACGTGCGCTCGCTGAAATTCGGCAAGAGCGAAAAAATGAGCGGCGACAAGGTCAAGCAGGTCGTGACGATCCGCGTCGGGATCGAGCAGGAGCTGTCGAAAAAGATCGTCAAGATGCTCAAGGACAGCAAGCTCAAGGTGCAGGCGAGCATCCAGGGCGATGCCGTCCGCGTATCCAGCGCCAAGCGCGACGAATTGCAGAGCGCGATCGCAGCGGTCAAGCAGTCGATCACCGATTTTCCGCTGCAGTTCGGCAATTTCCGCGACTGATACAGGCCCGTGTGCTGCCGGAACGAGTCACTTCGCACCCCGTCCTCTTGCGACCGTTCACGCCCGCCGATGCGCTGTGCGTGCAGGCGCTGCTGGTCGAGGCCGAAGTAGCGGAGCCGACGGCGTCGATACCGCATCCGTATCCTCCCGGCGCAGCCGCAGCATGGATCGCAAGCCATGACGCCGACCGCGAGCGCGGCGCGCAGTATGCCTATGCGATTGCCAGCGCCGACGGCGCGACCTTGATCGGCGCCATCGCACTGCGGCCGCTGGCCGACATTCACGACAACATCGGCTACTGGATCGGCCGCCCGTACTGGGGACGCGGCTATGCGACCGCTGCGACCATGGCGATTACCGCGCTGGCGTTCGGTTATCTGGACTGCGACGCGCTCGCCGCTTCGCACCTCGAGCGCAATCCGGCGTCGGGACGCGTCCTGGAGAAATGCGGTTTCGCTCCGCTGCGCACGGTCAGACGCGAGCATCGCGGACGGATCGAAGCGTTCCGCGTGCACGGCATCACGCGCGACGCCTGGGAATTGCGTATCGGCGGCTCGCCCGGCATCGAAATGCCGGCCGAGGACCCGACGCCGGAACGGTCGTAAGCGGCGGAAGCGAAGCCCGCCGGCCTCTTGGCGCGCGCGGCTAGGCGAGGTCGGCGACCAGCGCGCGCCGCGTCGGGTCGGAAATCGCCGGCAGCGTAAACGTATAGGCCGGGTGGTCGACGCCGATCGAGATGCCGACGCCGTATTTGAGCTGCGGCGATCATTTCCGGCGTCAGCTCGAAGCGCAGGAAATGCACCGCCGAGGTCTTGGTCTCGTTCTCGCGTTCCAGGTCTTCGTCGGCAATCGCATAGACACGCGCTGCGCCCTCGACCTGCACCCAGACCCTGTCCTCGATTCCCTTGAGCTTGGCCAGCGCCGTTTTGCGCTCGTCGACGTCCTCGTACTCGATCAGCATCGTCGCTTTCCAGTTGTGCCCGTCCGGCACCAGCGGGTTGTAGGCGTCGAGCTCGTCCTGAATGCCCGCGTCCTCGAACGTCTTCTCGATGCGCAGCATTTCCTGGATCTGGTAGCGTATCGTCAGCTCGTCCTCGAACAGCAAGGTCAGGTGCTCGCCCAGATGGACGGTGCGGTCCTTCTTGTGGGCGATGACCTTCGCGCGGAACTCGTTTCGCGCCCTGGCGTAGGCCTCCAGCGTGAGCAGGCTGTCGCGGGTGATGTGCGGCTTGCGCTCGCGCTTCGATCTTTTTCATCGTGTGTCCTCGATCGTCCCCGACAGCCCGTAGGCGATGCGCATCAGAGTCAGCGGATGCAGCCTTCTGCGCGCGCGTCGCCTGCTGCGCCTGCTCGATGCCCTGCAGTATCGTCCGGCCGGCGATCGGGCAATCGGAGCTGACATAGTCGGGATCGCCCTCCGCCATCTGCCGGAACACCGGCCTGCCGATCTTCATCGATGTCTGGTAGAACTCGGTCTTCACCCCCCAGGTTCCGTCGTGGCCGCTGCAGCGCTCGACCGTGGTCACCGTCGTCTGCGGCACCCATTCCAGCACTTCGCGGGTCTTCTGCCCGACGTTCTGCACTCGCGAGTGACAGGGAATGTGATAGCTGACTTTGCCGAGCCCGGTCTTGAACTCCCTCTTGAGCAGCCCGTCCTTGTCGCGCAGCACCAGATACTCGAACGGGTCGAACATCGCCGCGGCAACCGCTTCGGTGTCGGCGTCCCCGGGAAACAACAGCGGCAGCTCACTCTTGAACATCAGTGTGCACGACGGCACGGCAGTCAGAATCGCATAGCCGTCACGCGCGAGGTGGCCAGCTTCGGCATGTTGGACGTCTTGAGCTTCTCGACCGCATCGAAGTCGCCCAGCTCCAGCTTGGGCATGCCGCAGCAAGCTTCCTTCTCCACGAGCGCGTACGGAATCTCGTTGTGCTCGAGTATCGCGATCAGGTCGAGCCCGATTCCCGGCTCGTTGTAGTTGACGTAGCAGGTCGAAAAGATCGCCACCTTGCCCGGTGTGCGCTCGCCGTTCCTGACCGGCCAGTCTTTCGAATCGGGCGCCAGGCGGTTGAAGCGCCGCGTCGCATAAGGCGGCAGCCGGCGGTCGCGGTGGACGCCCAGCATCCTGTCCATCGCCTTGCGCGCGAGCGGCGTGCGGTTCGCCTTGTTCACCGCCTGGACGACTACGGGTATCGTCGCGAGCTTGCCGAGCCGGTCGGTGCCGGTCAGCAGCCGATCACGAAAATTCGTTTCGCCGCGCCTGAACTTCTGCGCCTTGGCGCGCAGCATCAGGTGCGGAAAATCGACGTTCCACGGATGCGGCGGCACGTACGGACACTTGGTCATGTAGCACAGGTCGCACAGATAGCACTGATCGACGACCTTGCCGAAGTCGGCCTTGTCGACGCCGTCGATTTCGCCGGTCCTGCTCTCGTCGATCAGGTCGAACAGCGTCGGGAAACGCATTGCACAGGCTGACGCAGCGCCGACAGCCATGGCAGATGTTGAAGATCCGCTCGAGCTCCTTGTCCGACCGACGCCGGTCGTAATACTCCGGATTCTTCCAGTCGATCGGGTGCCGGATCGGAGCTTCGAGGCTGCCTTCGCGCTGGGTCATCGCAGGCTTTCAGGTTCGCATCGTTGGTACGCCGAGCTTTGCAAGTCAGACCAGCCGACCCTGCCAGCTAAGCATTACGCGTGGCCACAAGGTCGAAGAGTAATTGCGTCACGGCGCGTCGTTGCCAGGCGAAGCGCATCGCGTCGACCGCCGTGACGCAATAACCGCAACGTTTGAGCGGCGCGCGAACGCGCCGCTCCAACGTGAGTCTAGTCGGCCAGCGCGTCGAGCGCCTTCTGAAACCGGTTGGCGTGCGACCGCTCGGCCTTGGCCAGCGTCTCGAACCAGTCGGCGATTTCCTCGAAGCCTTCGGAGCGCGCGGCCTTGGCCATGCCCGGATACATGTCGGTGTATTCGTGCGTCTCGCCGGCGATCGCCGCCTTCAGATTCAGACGGCTCGAGCCGATCGGCAGGTCGGTCGCGGGATCACCGACTCCGGACAGGTAATCGAGGTGGCCGTGGGCGTGGCCGGTCTCGCCTTCCGCCGTCGAGCGAAACACCGCGGCGATGTCGTTCTGGCCTTCGACGTCGGCCTTGCTCGCGAAATACAGATAGCGCCGATTCGCCTGCGACTCGCCGGCAAACGCGGCCTTGAGGTTGTCGTGAGTCTTGCTGCCCTTGAGATTCATCGCATTCTCCTTATGTGGACATGCCGGCCAACATCGAAAGCACGGTAGCGAGCCGCCATCCCGTCAATCTACGCGGCCCGGTGTCATACGTCCAATTGATTGAATCAATGTTTTCGATAGTTCCTGTCAATCGGCTTGCGCCGGCGCGCTCATCGCGCACACTGCGCCGGCAAGCCTGTCGAATCACGCCGAACCGCCGATAACGAGGTATGCAATGACGCTAGACGACGCCGCACTCGACCAGTTGTTCCGCACGGCGAGGACCTACCGCGCGTGGCGGGATCAGGCGGTCAGCGACGAAACCTTGCGCGCGATCTACGAGTTGATGAAATGGGGTCCGACATCGTCCAATTGCTGTCCGGCACGCATCGTTTTCGTCAAGACGCCTGAGGCCAAGGCGCGTCTCGAGCCCGCGCTCGATGCGGGCAATGTCCGGCAGACGATGGCGGCGCCGGCGACGGCGATCATTGGTTACGATCTCGAATTCTACGAAAAGTTGCCGCTGCTGGCGCCCCACGCCGATGTGCGCAGTGCATTCGTCGGCAAGCCCGGACTGATCCGCAGCACCGCGTTTCGCAACGGCTCGCTGCAGGGGGCCTACCTGATCGTCGCGGCGCGCGCGCTCGGCCTCGATTGCGGCCCGATGTCGGGCTTCGACAACGCCAAGGTCGACGCCGAATTCTTTCCGGGCGGAAGGATCAAGTCGAATTTTCTGTGCAACCTCGGCTACGGCGACCCGGCAAAGCTTCGTCCGCGTGCGCCTCGGCTCGCATTCGAGACCGCCTGCCGGATCGACTGAGCGTCGTCCGCCCGCGACGCAAGCCCGGGTGATCGAGGTCGACCGGCGCGCGCCCGAACCGCAGCTGCCCTAGTCGATGCGCTCGTACGCAGGCAGGGTCAGAAATTCGACGAAGTTATCGTTGTTGACCAGGTCGGCGAAGATCGCGCTCGCCTCCTCGTAGCGACCCTCGCCGAAAGCGCTGCCGAGCAGCTGCGCGGATCTTGGTCATTTCCTCGGGGATCATCGCGGCGACCATCGCCTTGCTGACCGTGCGTCCGTCGTCGAGCTTGCCCTTCGACGAACGAATCCATTGCCAGACCTGCGAGCGCGAGATCTCCGCCGTCGCCGCGTCTTCCATCAGGTTGTAGATCGGCACCGCGCCCTGGCCGGCGAGCCAGGCGCCGATGTATTGGATGGCGACGTTGATGTTCAGGCGCAGGCCGGTTTCGGTGATCGGCGCTTCGGGCTCGAAGCGCAGCAGGTCGGCGGCGCTGACGTTCACATCCTCGCGCTTTTTCAGCGCGATCTGGTTCGGCGTCGGCATCAGCCGGTCGAACGCTTCCTTGGCCAGCGCCACCATGCCCGGATGCGCGACCCAGGTGCCGTCGTGCCCGTAGGTCGCCTCGCGCTCCTTGTCGGCCTTGACCCGCGCGAACGCCTCGGCGTTCGCCTTCTCGTCGTTCTTCACCGGAATCTGCGCCGCCATGCCGCCCATGGCGTGGATGTTGCGGCGGTGGCAGGTCTTGATGCAAAGCTCGGCGTACGAGCGCATGAAGTGCGTCGTCATCGTCACCAGTGCGCGGTCGGCCAGGCAGAAATCGCGATTGTTGCGAAACTTCTTGATGCAGCGAAAAGATGTAATCCCAGCGCCCGCAGTTGAGGCCCGCCGAATGCTCGCGCAGCTCGTACAGGATCTCGTCCATCTCGAACGCCGCGAGGATCGTCTCGATCAGCACCGTGGCCTTGATCGTCGCCGCGCGGCACGCCAAGCTCGTCCTGCGCAAGCACGAAGACGTCGTTCCACAGCCGCGCTTCGAGGTGGCTCTCCATCTTGGGCAGATAGAAATAAGGGCCGCTGCCGCGCACGAGCAGCTCCTTCGCGTTGTGGAAAAAATACAGCGCGAAGTCGAATATGCGCACCCGAAATCGCGGCGCCGTCGATCAGGACGTGCTTTTCGGGCAGATGCCAGCCGCGCGGCCGAACGAACAGCGTGGCGGTCTTCTCGTTCAGCCGGTACGCCTTGCCGTCCGGCGCTCACGTAGTCGATCTGCCGCCGCATCGGCGTCGCGCAGATTGATCTGGCCCTGGATGTTGTTGTCCCACGTCGGCGTGTTGGCGTCCTCGAAATCCGCCATGAAGACGTTTGCGCCGCAATTGAGCGCGTTGATGATCATCTTGCGGTCGACCGGGCCCGGTGATTTCGACGCGGCGATCCTCGATGTCCGCGGGTACCGGCGCGCACGTCCAGTTCGCGTCGCGGATCGCGCGCGTTTCAGGCAGAAAATCGGGCAGCCGGCCGGCGTCGAGCTGCGCCTGGCGGTCGGCACGGTGGGCCAGCAGCTCGGCGCGGCGACCGCCGAAGGCTCGCTGCAGGCGAGCCGCAAAGGCCAGAGCTTCCGGCGTCAGGACTTCGGCGTAGGCTGCGGTGACCGGGCCGGAAACCACTATGCCGGGGCCGTACGGGCGAACGGTCATCGACGATCCTTTTTTGCGGCGTGGCGCCGGACCGGTCCGAAGTCCGGACGGCAACCGACTGGCCATGTTGCAGTGCGGAAATCATACCAGAACCCCACTTTGAGGGCGCCCGGTCGGATCGCCGCTATTTGACCCAGCCCTCCCCCGGTCGGCCGGGCAGCCGCTCGATGGTGATATTCCACGACAGCGTTATCCGCGGGCGCTGCCCGCGGTAGGGATTGACGCTGTGCAGATAGTCGCTGGCGAAAATGATCATCGTGCCGGGGGTCATCGTCGGGATCAGGTGCTGGGTCACCCGGCCCGGCTCGTGCGGGCAGCAGACGGGGATGCGCGCATCGGCGAAGCAGAGCTTGCCGGCCATCGGCTCGCCGGGGTCCTCGTCGCCGGGATCGAGCATGTAGACAATGCTCGCATTGGAGCGCAAATGGCTGTGCGGCATGCAGTAGTCGCCGGTGTAGTAGATGCTGCCCCAACTGTCATCCGCGTAGACCGGCTTACGCGACAGCGTGCGGTGGGCCAGCATCAACGCGCGACCATGGATCAGCGCGGCAGCGGCGGCATCCCACCCCGGGATATTGCGGACCTTGGTGCCGCAGGCGCCACGAAACATTTCACCGCGAAAGCGCGGATCGTTTTCGGCCGAGAGCGCCGCAGCGATCAGCGCCGGATGATAGTCGGCATGATCGTTGAAGGTCGTGGTCGCCATCAGCGGCGCCGACAGCGGCGCGACACTCTGTCCGTCCGGCCAGGGACTGAGCTCGACCGCGCCGACGCGCACCGATGCGGGCAGTGCTGACTGCTCACCGGCGGACGACGGCGATCCAGTGCTCGACGCCTGCATGCGTTGGGCTAGACGGCGACCGCGGCGCGGCCGCCGCGGTCAGGCATTCGCGACCTGTCTTGCGTGCGGCAACCTCACCCATCCGCGCTCGACCGCGCGATTGGTCGCGCTGACCACCGCGCGCAGTGTCGCGGTGACGATGTTCTGTCGAGTCCGACGCCATAGCAGCTCCGATCGGCGCCGACCCGCAGCTGCACGTACGACAACCGCCGTCGCATCCTCGCCGCTGCCGACGCCGTGCTCGTGGTAATTCTGCACGTGAATGTCGAGTCCGAGTCGCGTTGCGCAGCGCGTGGACGAATGCGTCGACCGGTCCGTTGCCGTCGCCCTGACAGCATCGCTCGACGCCGTCGATCTTCGATGCGCGCGGTCAGATGCTCGACGCGGCCGTCGGCGGCGCTGTGCTGCGCGCGATGGTCGACGGTAGCGCGATCGGCGCAGTCGGGCACGCAGGTATTCGCGCTCGAACGCGGCGTGGATTTCGGATGACGGCAGCTCCTTGCCGGTCGCGTCGGTGATCTGCTGGATGACCTGGCTGAATTCGATCTGCAGCAGGCGCGGCAGCGCCAGGCCGTAGTCGCGCTCGAGCAGGTAGGCGATGCCGCCCTTGCCCGACTGGCTGTTGACGCGGATCACCGCGTCGTAGGTGCGGCCGACGTCGGCCGGGTCGATCGGCAGGTAGGGAACGTCCCATTGCGTCCTGCCGGCCGCCTCGAGCCACTGCGCGTCTGCGCGGCGAGCCCCTTCTTGATCGCGTCCTGGTGCGAGCCCGAGAACGCGGTGAACACGAGCTCGCCGCCGTACGGATGGCGCGGATGCACCGGCAGCTGGTTGCAGTACTCGACGGTGCGGATGATCGCGTTGATGTCGGAGAAGTCGAGCCCGGATCGATGCCCTGCGTGTAACAGGTTCAGCGCCGAGCGTGACCAGGCAGACGTTGCCGGTGCGCTCGCCGTTGCCGAACAGGCAGCCTTCGATCGCGCTCGGCGCCGGCCATGACGCGCCAGCTCGGCCGCCGCGACGCCGCATGCCGCGGTCGTTGTGCGGATGCAGCTCGACAGACGATCGCTGTCGCGGCGCGCGAGGTTGCGGTGCATCCACTCGATCTGGTCGGCGTAGACGTTGGGCGTCGACGAGCTCGACCGTCGCCGGCAGGTTGAGATGATCGGCTTGTGCGCCGGCGTCGGCTGCCAGACGTCCGTCACCGCGTCGCAGATCTCGCGCGCGAAGTCGAGCTCGGTGGCGGTGAAGCTCTCCGGCGAGTACTCGAAGCGTCCACTCGCTGTCGGCGCTGCTCGGCCGCGCACGTCGCGGATCAGCGTCGGCGCCGTTCGACCGCGATCTCGACGATGCCGGCCTTGTCCGAGCTCGAACACCACGCGCCGCTGCGCGGTCGACGTCGAGTTGTACAGGTGCATGATCGCGCGCTTCGCGCCTTGCGAGCGCCTCGAACGTCCGCCGGATCAACTCCTCGCGCGACTGCGTCAGCACCTGGATGGTCACGTCGTCGGGGATCAGGTCCTCGTCGATCAGCTTGCGCATGAAGTCGAAGTCGGTCTGCGACGCCGCCGGAAAGCCGACCTCGATCTCCTTGAAGCCCGATCTCGCACCAGCAGCCGGAACATGCGCAGCTTGCGCTCGGCGTCCATCGGCTCGATCAGCGCCTGGTTGCCGTCGCGCAGGTCGACGCTGCACCAGATCGGCGCGCCGCGGCGATCGTTCGCGACGGCCAGCGGCGATCGGGGAGATCGATCGGCGCGGAACGGCGGTACTTGGCTTTCGGCGGATCAGCTTCCATGACGGTCCTCGTCGCGGATGCGTCTGACGTGCAACAAAGGCACTCCCGGTTCGGGTGGCGTTGCAACGGGCACTGCTCGAATGGGGGGTAGGTTTATGTGCGCGCGGGGCGCAGCAGCAGCAGCAGCCGCCGACGAATGCGCGACCGGGGCAGAGGGGTGCGCAGGGACGGCGCGTTGGCGGGCAAGCTGCTCATGGAACGGACGTATAGCCGGCAATTTGCGGCACTGCGCAAGGTCAGCCGCGCGGGCGAGCCGGTCGCCGTCGCGGTCAGTGCACGGGCGCTGAAGGCAGGTGCGACGCTCCAGCGCGGCGGCGCCTGCATCGCGCCAGCCAGCACCGTACCGCAGACGTAGCCCGACAGCGCATAGACGACGAAGCCGGCGAACAGCACGGTCGCCGGCTGATAGCTGACCAGCACGAAAAGCAGGACGATCGCGAAGATGGCGAGGAACGGCACGCTGCGCCGCAGGTTGATCGTCTTGAAGCTGTAGTACTTGAGGTTGCATGACCATCGTCAGGCCGGCGAAGACGGTCACCGCCCACGCCACCCAGCGGATGCTTTCCGGATCGATCGCATTAGTCGTCGACGATCCAGACGAAGCCGGCGACCAGCGCCGCCGCGGCCGGGCTCGGCATGCCCTGGAACCAACGCTTGTCGGCGACCTCGAGCATCGTGTTGAAGCGCGCGAGCCGCAGCGCCGCGCCGGCGACATAGACGAATGCCGCGATCCAGCCGAGCTTCCCCATGCCGCGCAGCGACCATTCGTAGATCGACCAGCGCCGGCGCGGCGCCGAAGCACACCATGTCGGACAGGCTGTCGTATTCGGCGCCGAACGCGCTTTGCGTATGCGTCATGCGGGCGACGCGGCCGTCGAGGCTGTCCAGCACCATCGCAACGAAAATCGCGATCGCCGCCAGGTCGAAGCGGCCGTTCATCGCCTGCACGATCGCGTAGAAGCCGGCGAACAGCGCGCCGTCGTGAACAGGTTCGGCAGGAGATAAATGCCGCGGCGGCGCATGCGGTTCTTGATCAGTGCACGTTCTGCTGAAAGTCCCCCATGCGGACAGACTAGCAGTTGACGTCCAGCCCCGCAAATTAGCGCGGTCGCGGCGGCGGCGCCCGGCGTGCGCGTCAGGCGAGCTCGGCGAGCACCGTCGTCGTCGCGTGGACGACGTCTCCGACGGCGACCCGGGGCTTGGCGGTGGCGGGAAGATAGACGTCCACCCTGCGAGCCGAAGCGGATGAAGCCGTAGCGCTGTCCGCGCCTGAGCGTATCGCCCGCTTCACGTAGCACAGGATGCGCCGCGCGATCAGGCCGGCGATCTGCACACAGGTCACGTCGACGCCGCTCGCCGCGGCGATGTGCAGCGCGTTGCGCTCGTTTTCCATCGACGCCTTGTCCAGCGCCGCGTTGACGAAGCTTCCCTCGTGATACCACCGCTTTCGAACGACGCCGTCGATCGGACTCCGATTCGAGTGCACGTTGAAGACGTTCATGAACACGCTGATCTTGAGCGCGTCGCGCTCGAGATAAGGGTCGCGCGCGCGCTCGACCGACGATCGACCTTGCCGTCGGCGGGCGAGAGCACGGCATTCGGCTGTCCGGGCACGGCGCGCGGCGGATCGCGGAAGAACTGAACGATGAACACGACCGCTAGCCACGCGAGGATCGCAGAGATCCACCAGACGAAGTACGACAACGCGATCGCCACCGCCGCGGCGATTGCGATGAACAGCCAGCCCTCGCGAGCGATGATCGGGTGCGGATAGCCGCTGTTCATCCTGGGTGCCTACTTCGCCGTGTCGTCGATCTGCTTACCCATCTCGTCGGCCTGCTTGCGCACGATGTTTTCCACGCCGCGCGCGCGTTCGATCGCGTTGCGCGGCGTCGTACTGGCGGAATCGAGCTGGCCGGAGCCATCGGGTGCCACTCCGCGAGCCGACGTGCTCACGGCCGGCGCATCGGCCGGCGCCAACAGGCCGTAGTGCTTGAGCGCCGTCTGCGCGAGCACGGCGACGATCACCAGCGCCAGCAGCAGCACGACCAGCCCGACCCAACCACGCTGGCGCCGGGTCAGTTGCGGGACTGGTCGACCAGCTTGTTCTTGCGTATCCACGGCATCATTTCGCGCAGCTTTCGCCCGACCTGCTCGATCGGGTGCTCGCTCGTCATCCGCCGTCGCGACAGCAGTGTCGGCGCGCCGGCCCGGCTCTCGAGGATGAAGTCCTTCGCATATTCGCCGCTCTGAATGCGCGCCAGCGCATCGCGCATCGCCTGGCGGGTTTCGGCGGTGATGATCTTCGGGCCGGTCACGTATTCGCCGTATTCGGCGTTGTTCGAGATCGAGTAATTCATCGTGCCGATGCCGCCTTCGTACATCAGGTCGACGATCAGCTTGAGCTCGTGCAGGCATTCGAAGTACGCCATTTCCGGCGCATAGCCAGCGTCGACCAGCGTTTCGAACCCCGCCTTGACCAGCTCGACGCAGCCGCCGCACAGCACCGCCTGCTCGCCGAACAGGTCGGTCTCGGTCTCTTCCTTGAACGTTGGTCTCAATGACGCCGGCGCGCGCGCCGCCGATCGCCGCGGCATAGGAAAGCGCCAGGTCGCGCGCCTTGCGGCTGACGTCGCGATGCACGGCGATCAGCATCGGGGTCCCGCCGCCCTGCACATAGGTCGAGCGCACCGTGTGCCCGGGCGCCTTCGGCGCGATCATGACGACGTCGAGGTCGGCGCGCGGCTGCACCTGCCCGTAGTGGATGTTGAAGCCGTGCGCGAACGCGAGCGTGCCGCCCTGCTTGATGTTCGGCTCGACCTCGTCGCGATAGACGGCGGCGATGTGCTCGTCGGGCATCAGCATGATGACGAAGTCGGCGCCCTTGACGGCGTCGGCTACCGGGGCGACCTTGAGGCCGGCTTTTTTCACCTTGTCCCACGACGCCCCGCCCTTGCGCAAGCCGACGGTAACCCGGATTCCCGAGTCGTTGAGATTCTGCGCGTGGGCGTGACCCTGCGAGCCGTAGCCGACGATCGCGACCTTCTTTCCCTTGATCAGCGACAGGTCCGCGTCCTTGTCGTAATAGACCTTCATCATTGCCCGACCCCTTTCAAACCCGCAAGATCCGCTCGCCGCGGCCGATCCCCGATGCGCCGGTGCGCACCGTCTCCAGAATGACGCCCGGCTCGATCGCCTGCAGGAACGCATCGAGCTTCGAGCCGGTCCCGGTCAACTCGATCGTGTAGCTCTTATCGGTCACGTCGAGGATGCTTCCTCGAAAGATTTCAGCGAGCCGCTTCATCTCGTCGCGATCCTTGCCGGCAGCGCGCACCTTCACCAGCATCAGCTCGCGCTCGATGTGGTTACCGTCGGACAGATCGATGACCTTGACCACCTCGATCAACTTGTTCAGCTGCTTGGTGATCTGTTCGATGACGTCGTCGGACCCGACGGTGACGATGGTCATCCGCGACATCGTCGCGTCCTCGGTTGGCGCTACCGTCAGTGATTCGATGTTGTAGCCCCGCGCGGAAAACAGGCCCGAGATGCGAGACAACGCGCCCGCCTCATTCTCGACCAGGATCGACAATATATGCCTCATGGGAATGTCCTCACAGTTCCTCGGCGAGGATCATCTCGGTCAGGCCCTTGCCGCCGGGGACCATCGGAAAGACGTTCTCGGTCTGATCGGTGATGAAGTCGAGGAAGACCAGGCGCTCCTTCTGCTTGAATGCTTCTTTCAGCGCGCCTTCGACGTCGCCCGGCTTTTCGATCTTGATCCCGGTGTGTCCGTAGGCTTCGGCGAGCTTGACGAAATCCGGCAACGCGTCCATGTACGATTCGGCGTAGCGGTTGCCGTAGAAGAACTGCTGCCACTGCCGCACCATGCCCATGTAGCGGTTATTGAGGTTCACGATCTTGATGGGCAGATGGTATTGCTTGCAGGTCGACAATTCCTGGATGCACATCTGGATCGACGCTTCGCCGGTGACGCAGGCGACCGTCGCGCCGGGATTGACCAGCTGCACGCCCATCGCCGCCGGCAGGCCGAATCCCATCGTGCCGAGCCCGCCCGAATTGATCCAGCGCCGCGGCTTGTCGAACTTGTAGTACTGCGCGACCCACATCTGGTGCTGACCGACGTCGGACGTGACGAAGGCGTCGCCGCCGGTGAGTTCGTAGAGCTTCTCGATCACGAATTGCGGCTTGATCAGCGCGCTCTTGCGGTCGTAGTTGAGGCAGTCCTTGCGCTGCCACTCCTTGATCTCGCCCCACCAGGACTTGAGCGCGGCGGCATCGGGACGCTGGTTCGACGATTCGATCAGCTTGATCATCTCGTCGAGCACGTCGGCCACATAGCCGACGATTGGAACGTCCACCTTGACCCGCTTCGAAATCGACGAGGGATCGATGTCGATGTGAATGATCTTGCGGTCCGCGCGGTAAAAGTGCTCCGGATTGCCGATCACCCGGTCGTCGAACCGCGCGCCGATCGCAATCAGCACGTCGCAGTTCTGCATGGCCATGTTGGTTTCGTAGGTGCCATGCATTCCCGGCAGCCCGGTGAATTGCGGATCGGTGCCCGGGAAGCCGCCCAGCCCCATCAGCGTCGTCGTGCAGGGGAAACCCAGCAGACGCGTCAGACGCGTCAATTGCGGCGCCGCATTGTTCAGAACGACGCCGCCGCCGGCGTACACCATCGGCCGCTTGGCCTCGAGCAGCAGTTGCACCGCCTTCTTGATCTGTCCGGTGTGGCCGCGCGTCACCGGGTTGTACGAGCGCAGCGACACCGTCTTCGGGTAGCTGAATTCGACCTTCGCCTGGGTCACGTCCTTCGGGATGTCGACCAGCACCGGCCCGGGGCGGCCGGTCGCCGCCAGGTAAAAGGCCTTTTTGATCGTCAGCGCGAGGTCCTTGACGTCCTTGACCAGGAAGTTGTGCTTGACGCAGGGCCGCGTGATGCCGACGGTGTCGCATTCCTGGAAGGCGTCCTGCCCGATGGCGTGCGTGGGGACCTGGCCGGTCAGCATCACGAGCGGAATCGAATCCATGTACGCGGTGGCAATGCCGGTAACCGCGTTGGTAACCCCCGGCCCCGAGGTCACCAGCGCGACGCCGACCTTGTGCGATGAGCGCGAGTAGCCGTCGGCCGCGTGGACCGCGCCCTGCTCGTGCCGCACCAGGACGTGCTTGACCTTGTCCTGCTTGAAAAGCTCGTCGTAGATGTTGAGGACCGCGCCGCCCGGATAGCCGAAGACGTACTCGACGTCCTCTTCCTGCAGGCAGCGGATGACGATTTCTGCACCCGTCAGTTGCATGACATGCCTCTAGCTTCGCTCAGCAGAGCTACGTAGCCATCATCCGGTCCGCCGATACTGCCGGACCGTCGGAACTGCGTGGACGCGAAACGGGTAGCCGCGTCCGACCAAGGCTTGGATCGGTTAGAAAGCCGCGATCAGATCAAAGCCGTCCGCGGTCCGAAGGGTAGCCGGAGGCACTTGTGGCGCCGCCGGACGGAACACGAACAGCCGATTTGCAGTGCTCTTATCGGCCGAAACCCCGGCCGATGTCCCAAACAGTAAAGGCTGGGCCGGTTTTCGTCAACGCTTTCGCCTGTGCCGCCCGCGTTTCCCGGCCGGCCGTGTGCTTATAATCCAACGATGTCAGCTTGCCCGGAAGACTGAACTGGCCTCCTACCAGGAAATCTCGACGTTTCTCGCCGAAGTGCAGCGTCGAGCATTCAAACAGGCGATGTTTGCGGTCAAGGACGAAGACGTTGCGCTCGACGTCGTTCAGGATGCGATGCTCAAACTGACCGAAAAATACTCGGCCAAGCCGTCGGCCGAACTGCCGATGCTGTTCCAGCGCATCCTGCAAAACACGATAAACGACCACTTCCGCCGGCAAAAAGTCCGCTCGACCTGGACGACGCTGCTGTCAGCGTTCGGACAGAAAGATGAAAAAGACGATGATTACGATCCATTGGAAACCATGGCGGCGAAGTCGGACTCCAATATCGCTGCCGACCCCGCCAGCCAGGTCGAACAGGGAGAAGTCGTCGGCCTGATCGAGCAGGCCGTTTCTCGGCTTCCCGCGCGTCAACGGCAAGCCTTTCTGCTGCGTTACTGGGAAGAGTTGGATGTGGCCGAGGCTGCCGCGGCGATGGGCTGCTCGGAAGGCAGTGTGAAGACGCACTGCTCCCGGGCGGTCCGGGCGCTGGCGGAGACGCTCAAGGCCAAAGGTGTTTCCCTATGAACGACGAACGCGAAATCGCAAAAAAAATAACGGCTTATCTCGACCGCGGCTCGGCGGAGCTCAAGTCGGGCACGGCTTATCGCTTGCAGGTCGCCCGGCGGGAAGCCCTGGCCGCCCTCGCCGAGCCCGAGCATGCGGCAGAACTCGCGCTGGCTGGCGCCGGAGGTGCTGCCGGAAACCCCGGCAAGCGGAATATCCTGACCGACGCACGGGTCTGGATCGGGGTCCTTTTGATCGTCGGCGCGGCGCTTTACTTCCAATACTGGCAATCCGTGCAGCAAGTACGGGACCTCGAGGAAACCGACGCGGCCATCCTGACCTCGGACTTGCCGATCGAAGCGTATCTTGACCGCGGATTCCCGGCTTGGTTGAAGTACGGCACCGACAACTGACATCGCTGTCCGCCCTGGTGGCCGCCGCGCTGCTCGCGGCGGCCTGCTACGGCGCATCGACGGCAGTGGCCGCCGGACCGTCGGGCGCCTCCCATTCCCCGACCTGGGCTGAGCTTTCGCCAGCGAATAAGGCGGCGCTCGCGCCCCTTTCCTCGCAATGGGACCAGCTTGATGCGCAGCGCAAGCAGAAATGGCTGGGTATCGCGCAGCGTTATCCGAAAATGCCCGCGGCACAGCAGGAGCGGATCCAGCAGCAGATGAGCACCTGGGCGAGCCTGACGCCGGACCAGCGCCGGATAGCCAGGGAGCAGTACAAGTCGCTTAAGCAGCTTTCGCCGGAAGAACGGCAGGCGGTCCGCGAAAAATGGCAGGAGTACCAGCGGCTGCCTCCGGAAAAGCGCCGCGAGCTCGCGCGCAAGGGCGAAAACGCCTCAGCTGCCGGCAAGCCGAAGGCTCCTGCTCCTGCTCCTGCTCCTGCTCCTGCTCCTGCTCCTGCTCCTGCTCCTGCTCCTGCTCCTGCTCCTGCTTCTGCCCCTGCCCCCGCGGCCCCTGCAGCCCCACCGGCGCCGCCGGCAACCAACCGATAAACGACATGAGCGTCGGAGGCGGACCGGGGCCGGTCGATCCGCCGCAGGCCGGCATCGCGCGGCGGCTCGCCGCCAGCCTGTACGAAATCCTGCTGCTCGGCGCCTTGGCCTTGGCGATCGGCTTGCTCCTGCTGCCGTTCCTGGGCACTGACGTAACCCATGCTGGGGGAACGCTGGTCCTGCCCCGCCCGGGCGCGCGTGGCATCTTATTCGCCTGCCTGTTTGCCGTCTTTGGCGCCTATTGCATCTGCCTCTGGAGCGGCGGCAGGCGCACCCTGCCGATGCGCACCTGGGGTCTTGCCCTAAGGACGACTGCCGGCGGCACGGTGAGGCTCAAGCGCGCCGCGGTGCGCTATGTTGCCGGCTGGATCGGTCCCGCCTGCGCGATCGCCGGGTATCTCGCCCTGCGACCTTACGGCCATCGGCGCTGGGCTCTCGTTTTGCTGGCGGTCAATTACGCCTGGGCATGGGTCGATCGGGACCGCCGGTTCCTCCACGACCGCGTGGCGGGCACGAGCCTGGTGCGCGCTGACCGCATGGGGCGACGCACCGGTGCGGCAGATGCGTCAGCCGGGCGCTGAGGGCGGATCCGCGAAGCTCGGTACTAGAAACGAGGCTTCGGCTGGGCGGCCTGGTAACGGGCGACGCTGGCCAGGATCTCCGCCTTGGCTTCGTCGGCGCCGACCCAAGTCGAGACACGCACCCATTTGCCGGGCTCCAGATCCTTGTAGTGCTCGAAGAAATGGGCGATCTGGCGTGTGCTGATTTGCGGGAGGTCGGCCGGCGAATGGATTGCCCGATAGAGTTCCGACAGCTTGTCGATCGGCACGGCCAGGATCTTGGCGTCGCCGCCGGCTTCGTCGTCCATCTTGAGCATGCCGATCGGACGGCAGCGCACGACCACGCCGGTGATCAGCGGCACCGGCGACAGCACCAGCACATCGGATGGATCGCCGTCGTCGGACAACGTGTTCGGGATGTAGCCGTAGTTGCACGGGTAATGCATCGCCGTCGACATGAAACGATCGACGAACACCGCGCCGGTCTCCTTGTCGACTTCGTACTTGATCGGATCACCATGCATCGGGATTTCGATGATCACGTTGCAATCGTTCGGGACGTCGTTGCCGGCGCGCACGCGGTCGAGGTTCATCGGCGAAGGAACACTGGGGGACGCTGCTAGAGAGCGCAATTATAGCGGTCGGCGATAGCTCAAGGCTTGTCGTATCATTGCCGCGTCGCTCCCACGCCCGCTTCGATGCTCTACGCTCTCGGTTCCCGCAAGGTACAGCTGATCGGAAGCGGACATTATGTCGCGCCGAACGCCACCATCATCGGCGACGTCGTGCTCGAGAGCGAGTCGTCCATCTGGTTCAACGTCGTCATCCGCGGCGACAACGACACGATCACCGTT
Source organism: uncultured beta proteobacterium (assembly GCA_963828595.1). Lineage (GTDB taxonomy): Bacteria > Pseudomonadota > Gammaproteobacteria > Burkholderiales > Casimicrobiaceae > PALSA-1003. The sequence goes on along the minus strand of CAWHEN010000006.1, from coordinate 380,137 downwards.
GGAGCGCGATCGAACATCCAGGACGGGTCGGTGCTGCACACCGACGCCGGCGTGCCCTTGACCCTGGGCCCGTCGGTTTCGGTCGGCCACCTGGTGATGCTGCACGGGTGCACGATCGGCGAAGGCTCGCTGATCGGCATCAAGGCGGTAATCCTCAACGGCGCCCGGATAGGCCGCGACTGTCTGATCGGCGCCAACACGCTGATCGCCGAGGGCAAGACGATTCCCGACCGCTCGCTGGTGCTGGGCTCGCCCGGCCGGGTGATGCGCACACTTGACGATGGCGAGGTCGCCGGGCTCCGCGCGATCGCCGATCATTACGTCGACAACGCCCGCCGCTATCGGGCGGATTTCAAGCCGATTTGACGGGCCGCCTGCGAAAATCATGAATCCGCCGTCGCCGGCCTGCGCATCCAAGCAGTATCGCCGCCATTGGGAAGTCGCGTGAAAAACCTGCTGATTGCTGTTGCCGCCGTGTGGACCACCCTCGCCGCGACGGGGGGCTACGCCGCTGACGTCGTCCGGGAAACGCGGGCCGTGAGCGGGTTTTCGCGGATCGAAATCGACGGGCAAGGCGATATCACGCTACAGCAGGGCACGACCGAGGGCCTTACCCTCGAGGCGTCGGCGCAGGCCCTGAAGGAGATCCGGACCGAGGTCCGGGGGCGGACCCTGCGCATCAGCCTGGTCGACCAGAGCCATTGGTGGCAATGGATGACCGGGGGCAGCGCCACGCGCACGCCGCGGATCGCGATCGACCTGATCCAGATCGAGCGCGTCGAGGCGGCCGGCGCGGTCAACATCGTCGCCGACACCCTCAAGGCCAACGAGCTGCGACTCGATTTCGCCGGCGCCTGCAAGCTCAAGATTGGCGATTTGCAGGCAACTAGGCTGCGTCTGGACGGTGCGGGCGCGATCAAGGCCGAGATCGCCGGCAAGGTAGCCGAGCAGAGCATCGACCTGTCGGGCGCCGGATCGTATCAGGCCGTCGACCTCATCAGCGACAACGTCGCGGTCCAGGTCAGCGGTGCGGGCAAGGCGATCGTCAACGCCAAGACGCTGCTGAAGGCCGACATTTCGGGCGCCGGACTGGTCGAATACACCGGCAATCCACGGCTCGAGCAGGAAATCAGCGGCATCGGCAAAATCAGGCGCCGGTAGATCCGGAAAGCGCGCTGGCGCCAAGGCTCTGAGCGCGCTCGGGTTCCTGAAGCTCCCCGCCTTCGGGGCCGTAGAAGAACACCCACACCGCGAAGTCGTTCGAAAACTCCTCGAAACGATGCACGATGCCAGCCGGCACAAACAGCACGTCGTCGGGCGCGAAGCGATGACGGGCCTCGCCATTGACGAACCATCCGGTGCCGCGCGCAATCACATAGATTTCATCGCGCGTATGTGGCGACTGCGGGTCGACTCCGCCCGGCGCGTAGAGCTTCACCTGCAATGTCCCGTGCTCGAACAGCGCCACGGAACGCTTGCCGTCCGGTGTCGGCAGCAGCGGCGCTGCCTCCGCAAGCGTGATGTGGCAGCGCTCTCCCGGATCAGTATTGCCGTGGAGCTTGCGCATCGTTGCCCTCAATGCACGATCGACTGACGCGCCGCGGCGACAGCATCGGCCTTGAACAGCAGGGTCAGACCGGTCGCCGAATCGCGATCGGCGTGCACCCCGGGCAGCGCCTGCACGTCGGTGACACGGCAATCGCGCATCAGGTCGGCGAGCATTCTCGCCACGTCGACGGCGCGATCGGCGGCAAACAACGGACAGCGAAAGCCTTCGGCCCGCCTCGGATCGAACGGGCTGGAAAGCGACAGGCGCAATTCGCCGCCGCCCGGCGCGCCGACGCAGCGGTGCGCACTGATCACCGCCGACGGCTCGCCGACGCTGGCGCGCAGTCGGCGAATCGCGTTGCTCGCGAAAAGCTGAGCGCCGATGTCGCGCTGCGCTGCCCGCCCCTGCTGTAGCGCAGCCAGCGGCGACTGTGGTTCGCGAGGCAGCGCGAGCACCGAATAGCCGGGACCGGCGAGCTGGTGCGCCAGTTCCTGCGCGAGCGCCATCGCACCGGCAGCGCTTTCGGTTTCGCGCAGCAAATCGGCCTGCGGTGCGGCCAGTGCCACGCCGACCAGAAAGCGCAAGTGCACGCCTTCCTGCCCGACCTTGGTCGCAATCGGCGTCGGATGAAGATCGAGATGATCGACGCCACCGTCGGCAGCCTGCCGTTGCCAGGCGAGGAGCTGCGGCAGGCGCGCCAAGTCGAATGCATCGGACGTGACCAGCGGTGGGGCGAGGGCGAATGTCTCGCTGCCGCCGAGCGCCCGATGCTCGCGTAAAATCGCCGCGATGCGAAGGGCGTCGACCAGCACGCCGGCGATCTCGCCGTCACCATCCTTGCCCGCCGCGACCAGCACCAGCGGGATCGCGAACAGGGTCGCGGTCAGGGCTCTCTCCTCATCGCCGCGCGATGCTTCGCGCCACGCGTCGCTCAAGCGGCGCCACAGATGCCTCGCAACGGTCGCGGAGGGAGCCGCAGCGAGCAGCTCGGCGACGAACGATCCTTCACCGGCGATCAGTCGGTGCGCCAGCGCCTTGACCAGCGCACGATCGATTTCGTCAGCGCGCGCGATGCTCGAGGCGGCCAGGCTCGCCTCGGCCATTTCGAACAGCGGGCTCTGCGATGCTTCGGCATGCGCTGGAAACAACCGAGGGTCGTCGATTTCCATGACCGTCGATTGTCGCATGCGGATATGGCGCATCCAAGCCCGGCGCCCCGGCGCATAATCATGAGTGCGCGCTATCGCGGCCCACCTGCACGCGGCGCGCATTTTCGACAGGAGGCCAGACAATGTACAAGAACATTCTTGTCGCGACCGACGGCACGCGGCTTTCCGCCAAGGCCGTCACCCATGCCATCGCGCTGGCCAAGGCGCTCGGCGCCGGGCTCACCGCCTTCTATGCTTCGCCCGATTATCCGCTGCCCGTGTACGCCGAGGGGGCGATCGTCGAACCGATGACGCGTCGCGAGTACGCGGCGCTCTGCAAGGACGAGGCCGACAGGATCCTCGGCGCGGTCGAGGCCAAGGCGGAATCGGCGCGGGTTGCGTTCAATGGCGTCCATACGATCAATTCGACGCCGTGGCGCGCAATTCTCGCCGCGGCCCGCAAGCATCGCTGTGATGTGGTCGTGATGGCATCGCACGGTCGCCGCGGCGTCTCGGCGATGCTGCTCGGCAGCGAGACGCAAAAGGTGCTGACCCACTCGAAGATCCCGGTCATCGTCGTGCGCTGATGCCGGGTGGGCCGCCGCGGCATGGCCGGCCCTGGCGCGATGGGATCGCGCCTTTCACGTAAAATGCATGGTTTGCCGAAAACCCGGGCAGCCGATGCACGTATCGAGTTTTTTTCTTTCGACGCTCAAGGAAGCCCCCGCGGAAGCCGAGCTCGCCAGCCATCGCTTGATGCTGCGCGCCGGCATGATCAAGCGGCTTTCCGCCGGGATATACACCTGGATGCCGCTCGGATTGCGCGTTCTGCGCAAAGTCGAAGCCGTCGTGCGCGAAGAAATGAATCGGGCCGGTGCTGTCGAGCTCCTGATGCCGGTCGTCCAGCCGGCCGAGCTCTGGCAGGAATCGGGACGCTGGGAAAGGTATGGTCCTGAGCTGCTGCGTTTGAAGGACCGTCATCAGCGCGATTTCATTCTCCAGCCGACATCCGAGGAAGTGATCACCGACATCGCGCGCAAGGATCTGAAGAGCTACCGGCAGCTGCCGGTGAATCTCTACCACATCCAGACCAAGTTTCGCGACGAGGTCCGTCCGCGCTTCGGGGTGATGCGATCGCGCGAATTCATCATGAAGGATGCGTACTCGTTCGATGTCGACAACGCCGGCATGCTGAAGTCGTACCGGCTGATGTACGACGCGTACGCGCGGATCTTCACCCGGCTCGGGCTCGAATTCCGCGCGGTCGCCGCCGATACCGGCCAGATCGGCGGCAGCGCATCGGACGAGTTCCAGGTGCTGGCCGACTCGGGCGAGGACGCAATCGCCTGGTGCCCGGGTTCCGATTACGCCGCCAATGTCGAGCTGGCCGAGGCGATCGCGCCGCACGCGCATCGCGCGGCGCCGGCCGAGCCGATGCAGAAAGTGCCGACACCGGGCATGTCCACCTGCGAGGACGTCGCCGCGTTATTGCATCTGCCGCTCGGCCGCACGGTCAAGTGCATCATGCTCCACGCCGGCGGCCGGGTGCATATGCTTTTACTGCGCGGGGACCACACCCTCAACGAGGTCAAGGTTGCAAAGCTCGACGGGCTCGAAGGATTTCGCTGGGCCAGCGACGCGGAGATCACGGCCGCCACCGGCTGCGCCCCCGGCTATCTCGGGCCGGTGGGAATCGCTGCCGACATGCCGCTGATCGCCGACAGGACCGTCGCCGTGATGAGCGATTTCGTCTGCGGCGCCAACGAAACCGACTATCACCTGCGCGGCGTCAATTTCGGACGCGATTGCCGCGAGCCGGATAGAGTCGCCGACATCCGCAAAGTGGTCGCCGGCGATCCGTCGCCCGACGGCAACGGCGATCTTGCGATCGCGCGCGGTATCGAGGTCGGCCACGTCTTTGCGCTGGGAACCGTATATTCGGAGGCGATGGGCGCGACCTTTCTCGACGCCGCGGGTCAGCCGCAGCCGATGCAGATGGGCTGTTACGGCATCGGCATCACCCGTATCGTTGCCGCCGCAATCGAGCAGAATTGTGACGACAAGGGCATCATCTGGCCCGAACCGCTCGCCCCGTTTACCGTCGCCATCGCGCCGATCGGATACGACCGCAGCGACGCGGTGCGCGCCGCCGCCGATCAGCTGCATGACGAGCTCGAGTCGGCAGGCATCGAGGTGCTGCTCGACGACCGCGGCGAGCGGCCCGGCGTGATGTTCGCCGATCTCGAGCTGATCGGCATCCCGCACCGCGTCACCATCGGCGACCGCGGGCTGAAGGACGGCAAGGTCGAGTATCAGGCTCGTCGCGACACCCAAGCAACGGCAGTGCCCCTCGCGGAAATCGCGGCGATGCTGCGATCGAAGCTTCGCTGCTGACGATGCGCCCGAGCCACATCGCCATCGTCCTGGCCGCTCTTCTGCTCGCTCCCGCGAGCGCGCGAGCGGGAGCTCAGGTCGAGGAAGCGCTGGCGGCCAACGTGCAGAACTCGCTGCACCGTTCGGTCAGCGACTACCCGGCACCGCGCCTGGTGTTTGCCACCGAAAGCGAAGGGCGGGCCTGGCTCGCCGACATGGCGTCCCGGCTGGTAAAGAAAATGCCGGACTGGCCGACGCGGCGCGACTTCCTGATCACCGTGCAGTACGAGGCCACGCGCGCCGGCCTCGATCCACAGCTCGTACTGGGCCTGATCGAGCACGAGAGCAACTTTCGCAAGTACGCGGTTTCGAGCGCGCAGGCACGCGGCTACATGCAGGTGATGCCGTTCTGGGTCACCAAGATCGGCAGCCCGGATCACGACCTGTTCACGCTGCGCACCAACCTGCGCTACGGCTGTACGATCCTGCGCTATTACCTGGATCGCGAGAACGGCGATTATTTCCGCGCACTCGGACGCTACAACGGCAGCCTCGGTCAGGCTGAATATCCGGAGCGCGTGATCGGACTGATGCTGTCCAAGTGGCGTTGGGACCCGCCGAAGGAAAGCGCTGCGTCATCGCCCGCGGCCGTCGGCACCAGCGCCGTCAAGTGAGCCCGCCGCGCTATCGCGGCCGATTCGCACCGTCACCGACCGGCCCGCTCCACTTCGGCTCGCTGATCGCCGCGCTCGCGAGTTACTGCGATGCGCGCGCGCAAGGCGGCGAATGGCTGCTGCGCATAGAGGACGTCGACTCGCCGCGCCGACGTGCCGGTGCGGCGGAGGCGATCGCGGCCACGCTATCGGCGTATGGCTTCGTCTGGGATGGCCCAGTGCTGAGGCAAAGCGAGCGCGGCGCGATCTATCAACAGGCGCTCGACCGTCTGCGCGAGCGAGGTCTGCTGTTTGTCTGCGCCTGCACGCGCCGCCAGCTTGAAGCGGCGCCACCCGGACCGAGCGGCGAGCGCATCTATCCGGGCACCTGCCGGCATCGCCGGGTCGCAGGCGGCGAAGGACGCGCGTGGCGGGTCGCGGTCGACGACGCGCCGATCGCATTCACCGATCGCCTCCAGGGCAGACAGCAGCAACGTCTCGATCGCGATGTCGGCGATTTCGTCGTCAAGCGCGCCGACGGTTTGTTCGCCTACCAGCTCGCGGTCGTCGTCGACGATGCGATGCAGGGAATCACCGACGTGGTCCGCGGCGCCGACCTGCTCGCCTCAACGCCGCGGCAGATCTGGCTGCAGCGTGAGCTCGGATTCGCAACGCCCGCGTATCTGCATCATCCGATTGCCATCGACCGGTCCGGGCGAAAGCTCTCCAAGGAAACCGGCGCGGCGCAGCTGCCCGACGATCCGCTGCCGGCTTTGTGGCGCGCATGGCGGTTTCTCGGACAAGCTGCCCCCGAGCACCGGCCGCCATCGGTGGCAGCGTTCTGGCGCTTGGCGCTTCGCGCCTGGGATGCGCGCGCGCTGCCTCCGGTGGCGATGCTGCCGGCCGATGCCGACGCGGCAAGCCAGCCGTTCGCTCGATAGCGGCGCTCGGCGAACCGCTGCCCGGGCCTCAACGGTCGCCGCGTTATAATCGGGGCATGCGCGGTCGCTTTTCGGCGGCGCGGCGCTTGCCGTTCGATCTGATCCAGTCATGACCACGCTCGTCGTCGTCCGCAAGAACAAGGAGATTGCCATCGCCGCCGACTCGCTGACGACGTTCGGCGACACGCGGCTGTCTGCGTATTTCGACCGCGCCTACGAAAAAATCGTCCATCATCGCGGCACCTACATCGGCCTGTGCGGCAGCGCCGCGCACCAGCTGGTATTCGAGAGCCTGCTGGCGAAACACGAAGACCTAGACTTTTCCACGCGGCGCGCGATATTCGAGACCTTCCGTAAGCTGCACCCGATCCTCAAGGAGCAGCACTTCCTCAATCCGAAGGAGGAAGAGGACGATCCGTACGAGTCGACGCAGATCACCGCGCTGATCGCCAACGCGAGCGGCATTTTCGGCGTCTACTCGATGCGCGAGGTCTTCGAGTACAACCACTTCTGGGCAGTGGGCTCGGGCCGCGAATTCGCGCTCGGCGCGATGCACAGCATGTACGGCCGACTGCGCTCCGCCGAGGCGGTCGCCAAGGTGGGAATCGACGCGGGCACGACCTTCGACAAGAATTCCGCGCTGCCGATGACGATGTACACGTTGCCGCTGCGATGAGCCTGTACCGCCCGGCGGTGTTTGCGAGCGATGATCAAGCGGCGATCGCGCGCCTCTTCGCCGAGCACCCGTTCGCCACGCTGATCACCGCCGGCGCCGGCGAGCCGCAGATAAGCCACCTGCCGCTGCTCCACGAAAGCGAGCCGGCGCCCCACGGCAGCCTGATCGGCCACATGGCGCGCGCGAATCCGCATTGGAATCATTTCGGCAGCGGCGCATCGCTGGCCATTTTCCACGGCCCGCACGCGTATGTGTCGCCGTCCTGGTATGCGCAGCCGGCGATCCAGGTGCCGACGTGGAACTATGCCGTCGTCCACGTCCACGGTCGCGCCGAGATCGTCGCGGACCGCGCGGCGACCTTGGCGACCTTGCAGAAAATGGTCGCGCGGTTCGAGGGCAGTCGGCCCACGCCGTGGCGCCTGCAACTCGAGGGCGCGCGGCTCGACGCAATGGTCGGCGCGATCGTCGCATTCCGCATCGACATCGAGCGCATCGATGCCAAATTCAAGCTGTCGCAGAACAGGGACGAAACGGACCGCCGGCGGGTCGCGACCGCTCTGCGCAGCGAAGCCTATGCCGATGCGACCGCCACGGCAGCCTGGATGGATCGTGAGGCCGGCAGCGAGTGACCCGGTCGCGCCGGCGCGCGTCCGCTTCGACAAGTGGCTATGGGCGGCGCGCTTTTATCGCACGCGGAGCCTCGCGGCGCTGGCGATCGCGGCAGGACACGTGCGCGTCGAGGATCAACGGATCAAGCCTGCGCACGTTGCCGCGACCGGGGAACGGGTCGTGCTGCGCAAGGATGGTCTGGTGTGGAACATCGTGGTGACGGCGCTTTCGGACCGGCGCGGCAACGCGGCTGATGCGGCGGGACTCTATCGGGAGGCGCCCGAGAGCGTCGCCGCTCGGGCCGGGGAGGTCGCCCGCCGCAAGGCCGCGGCGGCGGCAACGCCGACGCGTCTTGGCCGACCAACCAAGCGCGAGCGCCGCAAACTCAAGGCATTTTTCGAGGAAAGCTGAGCGTCCGTCTTCAGCCAGAGACGCTGCTGGCGAACCAGCCTCGGCCTCGGCCTCGGGCGGCCGACGGCCGCGCCAGGAAGCCAGGCGCGGCGATCGGCACCGGCGCTATGACGCGCCGTGCCGGCCTGGGATCAATGCGTCAGGCGCGCTGCGGAACTGGCGCTACCCCGCCGACCGCACCCAGCTCACGCATCGCGACCATCACCGAACTGAAATCGGCAGCCGTTCGCACATCGGCGATCGGCTTGGCCAGCAGATTGACCGCGCGGCCGCTGACCACCAAAGGGAGCTCCTCGGGCAGCGCAGCGCGCAGCGACCGGATTTCCTGGCCGGCGATCTTGCCGGAAATGCCGCGATCGAACAGCAATATCGCCAGACAGACTTTGTAAGCACGTGCCGCGCCTGCGACTTCCTGCGGCGGCACCCCGCTGCCCAGGGTCAGGCAGTTGATGCCTTCGGTGAACAGCAGCAACTCGAGAATCGCCAGACCGAGTTGATTGGGGTCGTTAGGCGGTGTCGCCAGCAGGATCTGCCGCGCGTCGCGCGTCGGCCGTACCAGCCGCGTGACGTCACGCAGCAGCCGCTGCGCGAGATCGGCGAAGCGCAACTCCTGAAAATTCTGCATTTCCCCGCGGACGACGCGCTCGTGCACCGCTTCGTTCAACGGAATCAGCGTTTGCTCGAGGAAGCGGCGCAGGCCCTGTCCGACCAGCAGCTTGGACAGGTGGTTCTGCAACTCGCCGACGCGATGCTCGCCGAGCAGGGTGACAGCGGTCTCGATTTCGTCGGGAAGCGGGGCGGGTGCGTCGACCGCGATGCCCAGCATCGACTGCAGCGCCGGCTCGGCCAGCGGCACGACGGCCCCGGCGCGCCAGCCTTCGGACAACAGCTGCTTGATGACCTTGAGCCGGGCAACCTGGTCGGGCGGATAGACGCGATCGCCGAAGCCATCGCGGGCCGGGTGCGGAAACCCATAGCGTCGCTGCCACATATAGAGCTGCTCGCGCCGCAAGCCAGTAATCCGCACAACTTCGCGAATATGCAAAGCGCTCCGCCCCGCGTCGCCGCTCGCCGTCGCCGGGGCGGCAATTTGCAGTCCCGGGTTGCTGCGGCGCGTCGGCGCCTTGATCAAGATTCCCATATCAAACCTCAGTTTCCTGTTGGTTACAAGTATAAAGACATAACTTGTGGATTTCAGCTGGTCGCACTGCGGCATAGGCTGCCGCAGCACGTCAGTCCCGATCACCACGCGTAGCGGCGTATTGCTACCGCTGCTGCTTTGCTCCATCATCCGGCTTTATGAACAAGGGCTTCCGGCACAGTTCTACCGCCAAGTCTTTGCTCACCTGCTCACCACAATCAGGCTAGTGCAAATATCGTACCGGCCGGAGGAAGCCCGCTCGAAATGTTCGGTTTCGGCAAGTCGATCAAGGACCCGCTGGCGGACGCAAAGACCGCCGAGCGGTGGCTTTCGACCTTCCCGGCCAACGATCCGCTGGCGGCGCACTCGGCCATCCTGACCGAGCTCGGTGCGCTGTCCGAGCGCAATGCCCACCGCGCGCCGGCACGGCTCGAGGCCGTGTTCCGGCTGGACGTCCAGAGCGAGGCGCTGCGCCGCACGCTGACCTCGCAGTATCACGAGCACGGCACCCGCTCGAGCCGCGTCGAAAGCCAGCTTTGGCAGGCGATGTTCGATCTGACCCAGGGCTTTCTGCTGTGCTACCAGGCGTTCGCGCGCGAAGTCAGCGACCACGCGCAGAGCAACCGGTGGCGCGCGCTCCTTCCTGAGCTCATCGCGCGGCAAATCATCCATCATGGCCTCGACGCCAAAATCCGGCTGTACCGCTATGAGCAGTGGATTCCCGCGCGCTGGTCCGACCTGCATTCGCTGTTCCAGATCGCCTGTTCGATAGAGCTCGAGCGGCAACCGCTTGCCGCCCTGTCGGACGGCGCGCTGACGACGATCGAGCAGGAATATTTGCGCGTGCTGCTGCTGCAGCTGATGAATGCAGGCAACCTCTCGGCGCGGCACGTCGAATGGGTCGCCGAGCAGTTGTCCGAGTGGTGCGCGCCGCTTCGGCTGAACGTCGAATCGTCGACGGCGACCAGCTTCTTCGTCGACCTGGGCGCCCGCAGCGGACTGAAGCGTCGCGGCCCCGGACCGCTCGAAGGGCGCGTGCTTTTCCTGGACACGCGGCCGCTGCATGCGATGCTGATGCAGAACGTCGTCATGCTTGAGCAGAAGGTGCGCAGCGACCCGCTGTCCGACCGGACGTTGCGCCGCACCGAGCAGCTCAACCTGATGACCAAGCTCGCCGCGCAGGTCGATCCGGAGTTCCGTCCGGTGCCGAGGCGCGGTGAACGCATCAATGCGTCGGGAGCGGTCGACGCGATCGTAGGTTTCACCAAGATCGCCGGCTATCTGCACGACGAGGAGATGCACCCGCTGGCCGAAAAGCGGCATCGCACCGGGAATTTCGACGATTCGATCGAGCTCGCAACCTTCGGCCACATGCGCAACGAAAATGCGCGGGTGCAGGAGGTCGCGCGTCGGCTGCTGGCGACCTATGCGGCGCCCGGTGGTGCCTGGGATATACGCGACGTATCGCACACCGGGTACCGGCTGGTCGCGCCGATGAGCGTAATCAACTCGGTCACCCTGGGAACGCTGGTCGCGATCCGCGCGCACGGCCAGCCGCTATGGACGCTCGGCATCGTGCGGCGTATGAAGCGACTGACCAGCGAGCGCGCCGAGATCGGGCTGCAGGTGATCGCCAACAATCTGGTCGGCGTCGAGTTGTTCGAGCAGAAGCGCGGCGACGCCGACTATTCGGTTGATGGCGTCGTGCCGACGGTCAGCGGTCGCCGCTTCCCGGGACTGTTCCTGTCGCTGCGCCGACGCGACAGCGAGGCAACGATCCAGACCTTGATCGTGCCGGCGGGCGAATATCAGCCGGGCAAGCGGATGCAGATGCGCGTGGCCAGGGTTTCGCAGCAGATCGCATTCGGTCGCCTGCTCGAACAGCAGCCGGAATGGATCTGGGCGACGATCGAATCGCAGAACAACTCGGCACGCGCCGCCGCCGCGACCGCCGCCTGAAGCCGCGCGCCGGATGACGGTCGATCGCTATCGCGAGCTCTGCGCGCGGCATCGCTGGAACGTGCCGCATGACTTCAACATCGCCGCCGCGGTTTGCGGGCGCCACGCGAGCGACGGTGCGCGTGTTGCGATCCACTGGGAAGACGAGTCCGGCGCGACGACGACACTGAGTTTCGGCGAGCTGCAGCGGCAGGCCAATCGCTGCGCCAACGCGCTGGCGGCTCTGGGCGTCGGCCGCGGCGACAAGCTCGCGATCATGCTGCCGCAGCGGCCCGAAACCGCGATCGCCCACATCGCCTGCTATCAGCTGGGCGCCGTCGCGGTTCCCTTGTCGTTCCTGTTCGGCCCCGAGGCGCTCGAATACCGGCTGCAGAATTCGGAAGCCGGTCGCTATCGTCGACCCGGCATCGCTGCCGAACCTCGCGCCGATCCGGGACCGCTTGCCGGGCTTAAGCACGCGATCGGCGTCGCCGGCGCGCGCGAGTCGTGGCTGCTCGACTGGGACCGGCTGCTGCAGAAGTCCTCGGCCGAGTTCGCGCCGGTGGGCACGCGCGCCACCGATCCGGCACTGCTCGTCTACACCAGCGGCACGACCGGCCCGCCGAAAGGCGCGCTGATGCCGCAGCAATGCCTGCTCGGCAACCTGCCCGGCTTCGTCTACTCGCACGACGAGTTCCCGCAGCGCCGGCGATGTGTTCTGGTCGCCGGCGGACTGGGCATGGACCGGCGGACTGATGGACGCGCTGCTGCCGACGCTGTATTTCGGCTGCCCGATCGTCGGCTACCGCGGCCGCTTCGATCCCGAGCGCGCGCTCGCGCTGATCGAGAAATACCGGGTGCGCAATACGTTCCTGTTCCCGACCGCGCTCAAGATGATGATGAAGGCGGTGCCGCGAGCCGCGCGAGCGCTACGACCTGAATATGCGCAGCATGATGAGCGCGGGCGAAGCCGTCGGAACGACGGTATTCGAGTGGGCGCAGGAAGCGCTCGGCGTCACGATCAACGAAATGTTCGGCCAGACCGAGATGAATTACATCGTCGGCAATTCGCACACGCTGTGGCCGGCCAAGCCGGGGTCGATGGGCCGGCCGTATCCCGGCCATCGCATCGCAGTGCTCGACGACGAGGGCAAGCCGGTCGGCCGCGGGCGAGATGGGCGAAGTGGCCGTCAACCGCGTCGCGCCCGACGGCGCGCCCGACCCGGTCTTCTTTCTCGAGTACTTCAAGAATCCCGAAGGAACGGCGCAAGAAATTCAGCGGCGACTGGTGCCGCACCGGTGATCTGGCCACGCAGGACGAGGACGGCTATCTCTGGTACCAGGGTCGATCGGACGACATGTTCAAGGCAGCAGGTTATCGGATCGGCCCATCCGAGATCGAGAACTGCCTGGTGCGGCACCCGGCGGTGGCCAACGCGGCGATCGTGCCCAGTCCCGACGAGACGCGCGGCAATGTCGTCAAGGCGTATATCGTGCTGGCGCCCGGACACGATCCATCGCCCGCGCTCGAGGATGCGATCCAGCGCCACGTGCGGGAGCATCTGGCGCCGTACGAGTACCCGAAGGAGATCGAATTCATCGCCGCCCTGCCGATGACGACGACCGGCAAGGTGCAGCGAGGCGTGCTGCGGCAGCGCGAGCTCGAGCGCAAAAAGGACGCGCTGGCGCGCTGAAGCCCGCCGCGCGACAACCGGCCCGTCGCGTCAGGCGGCGCGCCGGCGCGCGAAGTCCTTCGAGCAGGCGACGGTGCATCAGCACCCAGACGACCGCCGGCACCACCGTCGGCAGGATCAGCGCGCCGAACTGGTAGGCGAACGCGATCGCCTCGCGTTGCCAGGCGCTGAATCCGGTCTGCGAGGCGACGCCGGGACCGAATCGCCATCGCGATGTCCTCGAGAAATTCGGCGACCACGCCCCAGGTCTGGAAGGGCAGCAGGACCGCGTAGCCGATCAGCAGGTTGCGCGCCGCGATGCGGCGCCCTCGCGGCGAGGATCAACGCCGCCAGCAGCGGCAGGCCGAAGGTGAAGTGGCGAACGTCGATGTCATCCGACACCAGGCCGCCAGCCGCTGCGGCGACGGTCGCATTCGCCGCATGCAGCGAGGTGACGAACGTGATCTTGTCGCCTTGCTGCTCGATCGCCTGAACGAGGTCGGGCAGCGCGAGGCGGCTTACGAGCTCGGCCAGCAGCGCGACCGGCCAGGCGAGCAGCGCGGAGGCGAACCACCAGACGAACAGCGTGCAGGCGAGCCACGCGAAGACCAGAAGGACGAATCGCGCGAACGAGTCCGGACGGCATCGAGTCAAGCCGCGACCGCCGGCAGATCGGCTTCCGGCCGCGGCAACGTGCGTACCCAGAGCAGCCAGACGACCAGCACGTCGAGCATGATCAGCGCCTGCCAGACGTAGAGATGCGCCCATTCGAACACGCTGAAGTTCCATTGGCCCAGGTAGAACAGGCTGATCACCCGAACGATGTTGAGTCCCTGCACGGCGACGATGCCGATGGCCAGACCGGCGAGCTTGCGCCGCCACGACGCCGGAAACGCAAGGACCGCCGCCACCAGCACGATCGTCGCCTCGACGCCGTTGCAGCCGGCTTCGATCGAGACCGCGAAGCCGTTGCTCGCGCTTTGCAGCACCTTGCCGTGCGCCAGCACCTGGGGATCGAACAGCTGGACGATGCCCGGCGCTGATCGCAGCCAGCGTATTCGTCCAGGGCACGACGAACCATTGCTGCGCCCACGGCGTCAATTCCAGCCCGAACAAGCGCCGCTTGCAGAACAAGAAACCAGAGGAAGAAACGGACCATCGCTTACGATTGTACGTGATGGTCCGGAGAAACCGGAACGCTAGCTGAGCTTCGCCCGCGCCAGCGCCGGGTTCTGCGCGAAATAGCGTTTGATGCCGCCGACGATCGATGCGGCGAACTGCTGTTGATGCCGCTCGCTGCGCAGTTTGAGCTCCTCGTCGGGATTGGAAATGAAGGCCGTCTCGACCAGGATCGACGGAATGTCGGGCGCCTTGAGCACGGCGAATCCCGCCTGCTCGACGCTGCCCTTGTGCAGCGGATTGATCGCGCCGATGCCGTCGAGCACCGAGCGTCCGACGCGCAGGCTGTCGTTGATCTGCGCGGTCTGCGACAGGTCGAGCAGCGTCTTGGCCAGGATCGGATCGCGGTTGTCGAGGTTGACGCCGCCGATCAGGTCGGCTTCGTTCTCCCGCTGCGCGAGCCAGCGCGCCGCCGAGCTGGTCGCGCCGTGCTCCGAGAGCGCGAATACCGACGAGCCGCGCGCGGTCGGCGTGCGTGAACGCGTCGGCGTGGATCGACACGAACAGGTCCGCCCGCACGCGGCGCGCCTTTTGCACGCGCACGTTGAGCGGGACGAAGTAGTCGTCGTCGCGGGTCAGCATCGTGCGCATCCCCGGCTCGCGGTCGATCAGCGCGCGGATCTTGCGCGCGATGGCGAGCGTCACGTCCTTTTCGCGGGTGCCGCGACGACCGATCGCGCCCGGATCTTCGCCGCCATGTCCGGGATCGAGCGCGACGATGATAGGCCGTCGCGACGGCGGCGCGGACTTGGACCGATCGCGCGTTGCAGTCTTGCCGGAATCACGCGTCGCCGCCTTGTCGGCCGGTGCATCGGGCGCGCCGCTCCGACCTTGGGCTTCGCCCTCGAGCAGTGCCATCAGCGGGTCGGGCGGCGTCACCGGATAGATGTCGAGCACCAGGCGATGGCCGTATTCGCCGACCGGCGTCAACGCAAAAATCTGCGGCTGCACCTCGTCCTTGAGGTCGAGCACGAGGCGGACTATCCCCGGCCTGAAGCGCGACAGTCGTATCGACTGGATATGCGGATCGTTCGGCCGCAGCCGCTGCACCAGTTGCGCAAGCTCGCCGTCCGGTTCGACACCTTCGAGATCGAGGACCAGGCGCTGCGGATCCTTGAGCAGCATCATCTGGTGCGCGATCGGCGACGCCGATTCGAGAATCAGCCGCGTGTATTCCTGCGCCGGCCATATGCGCGCCGATGCAACCGTCGCGGCGGATGACAGTGCCGGCAGCAGCAATTGGCCTGCCGGCAGCAGCAGCCATTGGCAGACGCGCCGCCGCTGCAGCGAGATTCGCGTTATGGCACTGCCGAGGCGAACGCGGCCAGACATGCGTTACCCGCGGGCGTGCCTGATGCGAGCAAGAGTTCGCGACCCGCGCCCTGATAGCGCAGCGACAGCGCGACATCGGCTGGTGGCAACATGCCGTGAACTCTTTCCGGCCATTCGATCACGCACAGCGCGTCGGCGCGGAAGTACTCGGCGAAGCCGGAATCTTCCCATTCGGCCGGTTCATCGAATCGATAAAAATCAAAGTGATAAAAGTATATGCTCGAAATCGGATAATGTTCAACTAGCGTATAAGTCGGACTTTTGACCGGTCCGTTCCAGCCCAAGCCACGCAACAGGCCGCGCACCAGCGTCGTTTTCCCCGCGCCGAGCTCGCCCGACAGAGTGACGATCATGCCGCCGGTCAGCGCGGGCGCGAGCGCCGCGCCGGACCGCATCGTGGCGTCGGCGTCGGGCAAATACTTGCGCGACATTTGCATTATCGTCATCGTTGAATGTCGCTCGCGACAGAATGGCGAGCCCTTAGCGAAGGTCTGAACTCATCTTGGCCATTAGATCGTCGGTCGCAGCGGCGCCCGATTACACCGCACTCGCGCGCGACATCCGCGCCTGGGGCCTCGAACTGGGATTCGGCGAGATCGGGATCGCCGACACCGGTCTCGAGGCCGAGGAGGCGCATCTGCTCGCTTGGCTCGACGCGGGCCGCCATGGCGAGATGGATTATATGGCACGCCATGGCGTGCGTCGGGCGCGGCCGGCCGAGCTCGTTCCCGGTACGCTGCGCGTGATCACCGCGCGGCTCGACTACCTGGCGCCGGGAGCACGCGACGCGGCGACGACGCTCGCCGACGCCGGCAAGGGGTATGTCTCGCGCTACGCGCTGGGGCGCGACTATCACAAAGTGCTGCGAAGCAAGCTCGGCCGACTGGCCACCCGCATCGCCGACAGCGTCGGCGACTTTCGCTACCGCGTCTTCACCGACAGCGCGCCGGTGCTCGAAGTCGCTCTCGCCGCCAAGTCGGGACTGGGCTGGCGCGGAAAGCACACGCTGCTGCTGACCCGCGATGCCGGTTCGTTCTTCTTTCTGGGCGAGATCTACACCGACCTGCCGCTGCCGGTCACCCCCGCGGCGAGCGCGCATTGCGGCAGCTGCAGCGCGTGCATAGCCGCCTGCCCGACCGGAGCAATCGTCGCGCCTTACGAGCTCGACGCGCGCCGCTGCATTTCGTACCTGACGATCGAGCTCAAGGGCAGCATTCCGGAGGCATTGCGGCCCCTGATCGGCAATCGAGTCTATGGCTGCGACGACTGCCAGCTCGCCTGCCCATGGAACAAGTACGCCCAAGCCGCGGGCGAAGGCGACTTCGCGGTGCGCAACGGCCTCGACGACGCTGACCTGGTCGCGTTGTTCGCCTGGACGTCGGACGAGTTCGAACGGCGCATGGAAGGCAGCGCGATCCGCCGCATAGGCTACGCGCGTTGGCTGCGCAATCTTGCCGTGGGCCTGGGCAACGCGAACTATGACGCAGCGATAGTCGCGGCATTGGCCGCGCGCCGGGACGATCCTTCGCCGCTGGTGCGCGAGCATGTCGCCTGGGCGCTGATGCAGCAGGAGGAAAAGCGCACCGGCGCGGAAGCCCGTCAGCGGATCAACTGATTCATCGACACGATGGGCAGCATGACCGCGAGCACCAGCACCAGCACGATCGCGCCCATGAACACAATCAGCAGCGGCTGCACCAGCGCGGCCAGCCAGGTCAGGCGGCGTTCGACATCGAGCTCCTGCTCGCGCGCGGCGCGGTCGAGCATCGCCGGCAACTGGCCGCTCTGCTCGCCGTTGGCCACCAGATGCACGAGCAGCGGCGGAAATACGCGCTGGCTCGCCAGAGCGCGCGCCAGCGATACGCCCTCTCGCACCAGGCCCGCGGCGGCGTGCGCCGCCCGGCGCATCGGACGCGCCCAGACGACCGCCGCCGCGGTTTCGAGCGCGCGCAACAGCGGAGCGCCGCTGCCGGTCAATATCGCCAAGGTGCTGGCGAAACGCGCGGTGTCGAGGCCGCGCAGAACGCTGCCGGCCACCGGTGTGCGCAAAAGCAGCCTGTGCCAGCGATCGCGCCAAGATTCGTTCCGCAACAGCAGGAGGGCGCCTGCAATGAGCAGCGCGATGGCTGCAAGCCAATAGACGCCGGTCGCCCGGAGAAAATCACTGGTGGCAATCAGCGCGCGCGTCAGGAACGGCAACGCCTGGCGGCTTTGCTGGTAGACGGCGACGATCTGCGGCACCACATAGAGCAACAGCGTCGCGATGACCGCAAGCGCAATCACCGTGATCAGTGCCGGATAAATCAGCGCCGCGGTGAATTGCGCGCGCAGGACCTGGCGCGCCTCGAGATAATCGGCAAGCCGGCTCAACACGCCGGCCAGCTGGCCGCTTTCGGCCCCGACTGCGACCAGGCCGCGGTAGAGGTCGGAAAAGCTGCGCGGGAAGCGCGACAGCGCGGCCGCCAGCGGCTCACCGGCCGCGACCTGCTCGCGAATCGCGGCAAGCACGCGTGCCGCGCGCGGTTGATCCGATTGCTCGGCGACCGCGGCGAGCGCCTGGTCGAGCGGCATGCCGGATGCGACCAGGGTCGCGAGCTGGCGCGTCAGCAGGGCCAGCAGTGGCGCCGCGAGGCGGGTCGTAGCGGCGCGCGCGGACGGCCCTGCCCCGACCGGCTCGATCGCCGTCGGGAACAAACCATCGCCGCGCAGCTGGTCGCGAACCGCGCGCGCGCTGGCGGCATCGAGCAGCCCGCGTTGGGCGCGACCGGCGCCGTCGACTGCCTCGTAGCGAAACGAGGGCACCTTTCTAGGGCCTGTTCCGCAGCGCGGCTAGCGCCCGAAGCCGCGCAACGGCGCGCGCAGAAGGAACTGGCTCGGCTTGCCCAGCATCAGGTTGACCAAGTCGTCGAGCACCGGCGTGTCCAGCGCGTCGGGATGGAAATCGAAGACTACGGGCTCGAAACGGTCGACATTGCGGAGCGTCACGATGATGCTCTCGTTGACGAAGTCGGGATCGAAACGAACCTCGCAGCGCATGCCCGGCGCAATGCGGATCGTGTTCATCGTCGCTGCGCCGCGCACCGTCGAATCCGACTCGGAACTGAACTCGATATTGGCCATCACCAGCGCGCGCTCGATTTCACCCGAGCGGCGCATCGCCACGTGCAGCGGCGGAGGCGCCGGGCCGGTCAGCGTGTAGTAGACGACGACATGCGCATAGACCTCGTGCTTCTGCAGCGGCTGCTTGCGGAACATGACCAAGCCGCGATCGAACACCATGTCCGAATAGCGCGCGATGTCCGGCAGCACGAATTCGCGCTCGATGCGCGGCGCGATCACCTGCAACAGCTTGCACGCCTCGTCGAAGTACTGGAACACCGTGTGCAGGCGCCGGTCGACCCGTTCGATGACCTCGCGCGACAGCCGCTGCTCCTGAACACGGCGCGCGCTGACCGAGTCGGCCTGCAGCCGCAGCTGTTCGAGCAAGTACGATTTCGGCGGATGGGCCACGAATCGAATCTCTACCCGGCTCCGGTCACGCGAAGCAGTTCGGCGAGCGAGGTCGTGCCGTCGGCAAGCCACCGCGCACCGTCGCCGCGCAGGCTGCGCACGCCGGCGCGCGAGCACGCTTCGCGCAGCGCCGACTCGCCGGCATGGTCGTGGATCAGGCGGCGCAAGGCTTCATCGACCAGCACCAGCTCGTAGATGCCGGTGCGGCCGCGATATCCGGAATCGCCGCATTCAGGACAGCCGACCGCCCGGTACAGCGGTAGTCCCGCCGGCAGACCGAGCTCGGCCAGCACCGCCGCCTCGCCCGGGGTCGGTGCCGACGCCGTACGGCACGCGGGGCAAAGACAGCGCACCAGGCGCTGCGCGAGCACGCCAAGAAGGCTCGATGCCAGCAAGATAGGTCTCGACGCCCATGTCGGCGAGCCGCGTCACGGCGCTGACCGCGTCGTTGGTATGCAGGGTAGCCAGCACCAGGTGGCCGGTAAGGCTCGCCTGCACGGCGATCTGCGCGGTTTCCAGATCGCGGATCTCGCCGATCATGACGATGTCGGGGTCCTGGCGCAGGATCGAGCGCAGCGCGCGTGCGAACGTGAAATCGATGCGCGGATTGACCTGCGTCTGCCCGATGCCGTCGAGCGCGAACTCGATCGGGTCCTCGACGGTCATCATGTTGAGCTCGCCGCGCGGCAGGCGCGACATCGCCGCGTAGAGCGTCGTCGTCTTGCCCGACCCGGTCGGGCCGGTGACCAGCACGATGCCGTGCGGCTCGCGTACCAGAGCGTCGATGGCGTCGAGCGTCGGCTCGCCCATGCCGAGCGCCGCGAGGTCGAGCCGCGCCGTATCCTTGTCGAGCAGGCGCAGCACGACGCGCTCGCCGGGGCCGGTCGGCAAAGTCGACACGCGCACGTCGACGCTCTTGTCGCCGAGCTTCAACGCCATGCGCCCATCCTGCGGCAGGCGCTTCTCGGCGATGTCGAGGCTCGCCATCACCTTGATTCGCGACACCAGCGCGGCGTGCAGCGCGCGCGGCGGCTCGATCGACGTCGCGCAACACGCCGTCGACGCGGAAGCGCACGACCGAGCGCGCTTCGTACGGTTCGAAGTGGATGTCCGAGGCGCGCTCGCGCAGCGCCTGCAGCAACAGCGCGTTGATCATGCGGATCACCGGCGCGTCGGACGTGGCGCCGAGCAGATCCTCGGCCTGCGGAATATCCTGCAGCAGCCGCGCGAGATCGGCGTCGCGCGACAGGTCGCCCGAAAACTGGGCGACCGGCGGCCGCCTGGTTGTAGCGCCGTCGCGAGCTCGGCGGCGAAGCGCTCCGCGTTGACCGTCAGCGTCTTCAGCGGCCGCTGCAGGACGCGGCTGAGCTCGGCGATGCCTTCGACCGATGCGTCGCTGCGCGCCAGCACGAGAACCGATTCGCCGTCATCCTTCAGCGGCAGCACGCCATGCATGCGCGCGAATGCATACGGAACGCGCTCGAGCGTTGCCGGCGACGGCGCTCGCGCCGAGACGAGGAAGTGGAGATCGGTGCCGGCATGGGCGCCGCGGGCCTTGCTGCCGATTTGGCCGCCGGGCGGCGGCGCGGGCGGCGTCGCCACCGGCGCGCGGCGGCTGGGTGATCGGCGGCAGTCGAGGCTCGGTTTGGTCGGGCCAGAACGGGCGCGGCCCGGGCGCCAGGCGCAGCTGCTCGCCGATCAGGTAATCGTAGCGATCGCCGGTAAGCGATGCGCCTGCGCTGCTGGTGCGGACGACCGTCGGCCTCAGGAACACCATCAGGTTGGTCTTGATCCGGCGCGCGGTTGTCGTAGCGGAACAGCTGGCCGAACAACGGAACGTCGCCGACCAGCGGAACCTTGCTCGTCCCGTCAGTGAACGAGTCCTGGATCAGTCCGCCCAGCACGATGATCTGGCCGTCGTCGACCAGCACCGTCGATTCGAGCGAGCGCTTGTTGGTGATGATGCCGGCGGCGTTGGTCGTGTCCTCGATCCGCGAGACTTCCTCGTAGATCGGCAGCTTGCACGCTGCCGCCTTCGGTGATCTGCGGCTTGACCTTGAGCGATCAGGCCGACGTCCTTGCGCTCGATCGTCTGGAACGGCGTCACCGTCGCGGTCGATGCCGGTCTGCGCGTACTGGCCGGTGATGAACGGCACGTTCTGGCCGACGATGATCTTGGCCTGCTCGTTGTCGAGCGTCAGCAGGTTCGGCGTCGACAAGTATGTTGGTGTTCGCGTCGGATGCCAGAGCGCGCGCCAGCAAGGCGAGATTGGTGATTATGCCCAGGCCAGGGATGCTGATCGTGCCGCGAATGATGCCGAGGTTCAGCCCCTGCCCCAGCGCGCCCAGGTTCGACTGCGCGTCGATGATGTTGGTGCCGGTGCCGCGCGTGCCGAAGTTCGTGCCACCGCCGACCTGGGTTGCGCTGTTGGTCAACTTGTTCGGATCGAGCAGATTCCACTGAATGCCGAATTCTGCGGCCTTGTCGGCCGAGACCTCCACGACCAGCGCTTCGACGATAGATCTGCGCGCGGCGAACATCGAGCTTGTCGACGACGGCGCGAATATTGTTGTACAAGGGTTCCGAGGCCATCACGAGCAATGCGTTGTTGGCAGCGTCCGCCTGTATGGTCACCCCCGCTGCGGCAAAGCCGGCAGCATTGCCGGCGACCGGTGACGCGGTCACGGTAGCCGTCGCACCGGCACCGGCTGCGGTAGCGGTCGTCATTCCGCCGGAGGCGAGTCCCCCTGCGTTGGGCGCCAGCGACGCTCCGGGCGTCAGCTCGCCTGCGTCACCACCGCCGGTGAACAGCGCGCGCAGCGTCCTCGCCACGCGCACTGCGTCGGCGTTCTTCAGATAGATGATCGAAATATTGCCGCCAGCGCGTCCCGGCGTGTCGAGCTCGGCGATCAGAGCGCGCACGCGCGCGAGCCGCGCAGCGTTCTCGCCGCGGACCAGCACGCTGTTGGAGCGCGCGTCGGCGACCAAGGTCAGCCGCTGCTGCGCATCTGCCACCGCGCCGGCGCCGGGCGCGGTATCGGCAAGCAGCCGCTGCAGCATCGGCACGATGTCGAGCGCGGAGGCGTTGCGCAGCGGCACGACGATAGGCTCGCCGGCGGGCGCCACGTCCAACGACGCGATGATCCGGTCGATGCGTTTCAGGTTTTCCGCATAGTCGGTGATCACCAGCGCGTTGGCGGTCGGCACGGCGGCGATCGCATTGTTCGGGGTGATCAGCGGCCGCAGCACATTGACCAGCTGGGTCGCCGATTCGAACTTGAGCATGTACACGGCTGTGACCAGCCGATCGCCGCCGACGGTGACCGGACCGGTAACCACCGGCATGCCCTGCTGCTTGGCTTCGGCTTCGGGCACGATCTTGGTAACGCCCCCGGGACCCTCGATCGCGGCCAGCCCCTGCAGCCGCAGCGCCGAGAGCAGCGTCGGGTAGATCAGCGCGCGCGGGACCGGCGTCGCGGAAACGATGTTGACTACACCTTTCACCCGCGGATCGAGCACGAAGTTTCGACCGGTCATTTCGCCGACGGCCCGGATGACGGCGTCGATGTCGGCGTTGACGAAATTGAGCGTGACCGCATCGTCGGCCGCGCGGAGCGGCTGGGTCAGCAGGATGGCCGCGACCGCGGCCGCGGCAAGCAATTGGCTCGGTCGGCTCACGGAGAGCGGGAAGTTGGGCTTGGCGTCGTTGCCGTCATATCGCTCCGTGTCGCGCTTTGCCGCGTGGGGCCGAAAATCCGGGCAATGATAGCATGCAGGTCGACCCCCGCCGGAGGGCGCCGGACGCCTTCCGGATGTTGAATCCGCCGTGCCATCTCGCGCCATCTAAGGCCATAAACAACGATTTGTCAGGAGTGCGTATGCCCAGCCAGTTTGTCCGTTTTCGCGCCATGCCGATGGCGTTCGGCGCGCTGCTGACCGCGATGCTGTGCCTCGCCGCCGCCCCCGGTGTGGCCGCCGATGCGCCAGCCAAAGGTGGCGCCGCCGCGGTGCAGAAATCGCCGCCCGCGCCGCCCGCACCGCCACCCGCCCCGGCGGCAGCGCCCGCCGACCCGTCGTCGGCCGCAGCCGACAATAACGCGACCGCCGACGAGCCGGACGACCCATTTCCGTTCGGCCGCCATCGCGGGCACATTCAGATCGACGACTTCGACTCGTTCAAGCAGGCGATGGACGTTGCGCCATGGATCGTCGGCGTCGTCTTCCTGGTGCTCGGATCGATCTTTCTCACGCCTATCATCCTGCTGGTCGGCATCATCTGGTACAAGCTGCGCAAGACGCGCCTGCAAAACGATGCCTTGCTGAAACTCGCCGAAAGAGGCGTCATGCCCTCGGCCCAGGCGGTCGACGCGGTGATGGCCGGAACGCCGCCGGCGCAAGCGGCACCGCCGGCAATCGCCGCCGCCGTTCCCCAGGCAGTCGTGACACGACGGCGCGCCGTGTGGTCGGACCTGCGCAAAGGTGTACTCCTGATTGCGGTCGGGCTCGCGCTGGTGCTGTATTCGATCACCGACGCCGGTGAGCCGAACTGGCTGGGTCTGGTGCTGCTTTTCGTCGGCGTAGGCTATGTCGCGCTATGGTGGCTGGAAGATCGGCATCTGGAGCGTCGCGTCAGCGGCGGCGACGGCAACGGTTGAACGGAGACGTGCGTACGCCGGCGGGCAATCTCGATGTCGTCCACCCCGGTCAGCGACGCGCAGCTGATCGCGCGCGCAGTCGTCCAGGACGATCGCCACGCTTTCGGCGAGCTGGTGCGGCGGCACCAGTCCGCGGTGCGGGCGACCTTGCGCAGACTGACCGGAGGCAACATCGCGCTGGCCGACGATCTGGCTCAGGAGACGTTCTTGCTCGCGTACCGCAATCTGACGTCGTTTCGCCAGGAAGCGCAAGTTCTCGACCTGGCTGTATCGGATCGCCTACAACGTCTTTCTCGCCGACGCGCGAAAGATCAAGGAGCTGCCGATGCCCGAGGATGCCGACGGCGAGCGCGATCGCCGATGCGGATGGCGCGCCGGCGCCGAGCATGTCGCGGCAGGCGGCCCTGAGCATCGATCTCGAGCGCGCGATGCGGGTGCTTTCCGAGGCGGAGCGCGCGGCGATCGTGCAGTGCTACCATAATGACCTGTCGCACGAGGAAGCGGCGCAGGTGCTGGGCTGCCCGGTCGGCACGGTGAAAACGCACATCCTGCGCGCCAAGCAGAAGCTCAAGGCGCGACTGGGTGGGCACGGAGCCCGCAAGCATGAACACGCAGACGACATGCGGCACGCGCCGACTGGCTCGACGCCGCGCTCGAAGCAGGCGGGACGCGAGCATCGCGCCGCGTATGTTGCCGACGACGGCTTCACCGCCCGCGTGATGGCGCGCCTGCCGCCGCCGCCGACGCTGCCGGCATGGCGGCGACCGGTGATCGTGCTGCTTTGGGCTGCTGGCGGCCGTCGGTGTCGCGATGGTCGCTGCCGAGCGCGTTCGACGATGCGTTCCGCAGGGCGTTGCGCTGCTCCTCGGACATCGGATCGGACTGGCCGACTTCGCGGTCGCTGCTCGATCGCTGTTCGGCGCCGCGGCATGGACGTCGCTGGTCTACGCGCGCTCGCGCGAACTAGCGACACTGGACTGCACGCGCGATCACGCGCGTCGCAAAGAAAACGGCCGCCCGCGGGCGGCCGTTTCGTTTCTACGGCGCCTGCTCGACAGCTCGTCTATTGCAGCACGAAATTGACCTCGACTCTCGCCGATGTATTGTCGCCCTCCGGCGTGAACTTCCACTGCGAGAGCGCGCGATGACCTCGCGATCGAAGACGCGCGGCGGATCTCGCCTCGATGATCTTGACGTCGGTCACCGTTGCCCTTCTCGTCGACCTGCAGACGCGCGACGACCTTGCCCTTTCGACGCCGTCGCGAATCGCCTCGCGCGGGAAGATCGGATCGACTCCGTCGACAGGAGCCAGGCCCCGGCGGATCGCCGGCTTGGGCGGCGGGGGCGGCGGCGCCGGCGGCGGCGGCGGCGCGATCACGTGCGGCTCGACCGGCGGCGTCGTCGTCGACGGCGGCGATCACCGGCTCGGCCTGCGTCACCGGCGGACGGGATGTCGGGCGGCGGCACGTACGGCTGCTCAGGCGGCGGCGGCGCCTTCGGCGGCTCTCGATCTTCTTCGGCGGCGGCGGCGGCGGCGGCGGCGGAAGCTTGATCTCCTCGATGATCGTCGCGGTCAGCGGCTTCTTGATCACCTCGATCGCCTTTCGCGCGAGACCGGTGACCAGCGCATAGATCACCAGCACGTGAAACAGGACCACGAACGCGATCCCGATCAGGTGCCGGGTCGGGTCCCTCTGTTGTCGTGCGAAATCCATGTGCCTATGACTCCGGTTGCCTGCCGCAGTCGCGCGGCGCGAGCTACCTCGATGAACTGCTCGCTGCCGACGATGCCGATCTTGGTCAGGCCCAGTCGCTGCGCCGACGCCATCACGCCCGCGGCGACCGCGTACTTCGACTCCTTGTCCGGCCGCAGGTGGACCTCGGGCTGCGACCTGCTGCGCGGCCGCGGCCGTGATCTTTTCCTCGAGCGTGGCGCGGTCGGGCACGACCTCGCCGTTCCAGTAGACGGCGCCGCGGTCGTCGATGTCGATCTTGACGACTTCGGGCAGCACCAGCGGCGGCGGCGGGTTGCCGATCGGCATGTTGAGATTGACCGCGTGCAGCTGGATCGGGATCGTGATGATCAGCATGACCAGCAGCACCAGCATCACGTCGATCAGCGGCGTGGTGTTGATGTCGATCATGACGTCGCGGTCGCCGCGACCTGCCGCCGCGATGCCCACGTTCATTGCCATGTCGCGTCCTCAAGCTTGCGCAGCGGCTCGTCAGCCGCTGCTGCGCGGCGGCGGCTCGGTGATGAAGCCGACCTTGGGATGCCCGCGCGCTGGCAGGCGTAGATGATGCGGCCCGACCGCCTCGTACTTGGCGCCGCCGTCGCCGCGGATCTGCACCTCGGGCTGCGGCGTCAGCACCGAGATCTTCTTCAGCCGGTCGATCAGCGCGGCGGTGGTCGGCATGCGCAGGTCGTTCCAGTAGATGCGGTCCTGGCGATCGACCGAGAGCACGATGTTCTCGGGCTTGGTCTCGCGGACCTCGTTGCGCTCCTTCGGCAACTGCACCGGAATCGACGTGCGTGACCACCGGGATCGTGATCAGGAAGATGATCAGCAGCACCAGCATCACGTCGACCAGCGGCGTGGTGTTGATCGTCGAGACGATCTCGTCCTCGTCGCCGCCGGACGAGCCGACGTTCATCGCCATGGCGTCAGGCCCTGGCCGGTGCCGGCGCACCTTCGGGCGCGCTCAGCAGCACGGCGTGCAGGTCGGCGCCGAAGCCGCGCACCATGTCCATCGCCGCCTTGTTGCGGCGGATCAGCCAGTTGTAGCCGAGCACCGCCGGCACCGCGACCGCCAGGCCGAACGCGGTCATGATCAGCGCCTCGCCGACCGGACCCGCGACCTTGTCGATCGACGCCTGGCCGGCGATGCCGATCGCGGTCAGCGCGTGGTAGATGCCCCAGACCGTGCCGAACAGTCCGACGAACGGCGCCGTCGAGCCGACGGTGGCCAGAAACGCCAGGCCGTCCTGCGTGCGGGCCTGGACGTTGTCGATCGCGCGCTGGATCGACATCGTGATCCAGTCGTTGAGGTCGACGTTGCCCAGCAGGCCGTCGTGCTTGCTCGAGGCCTCGAGGCCCGATTCGGCGATGAAGCGATACGGGCTGCCTTCCTTGAGCTTCTCGGCGCCCTGGCGCACCGACGGCGCATTCCAGAATGACTTGTCGGCGGCGCGCGCCTGGCGGTTCATCCGCCCTGCTCGTAGACCTTGGTGACGATGATGTACCAGCTGCCCATCGACATGAGCGCCAGTATCGCCGAGCGTCACCCTGGCGACGATGTCGCCGCCTTTCCACAGCGCCTCGAGGCCGTACGGGTTGTCGACGAGCTCGGTGGTTCGGTTGCCTGGCGGCGGCGGCGCGGCGGGTGCGGCTGGTTGCGCGGCGGCCGGCGGTGTCGATTCCGGACTGGTTGCCGGCGTCGCGGGCTGCCCTTGCGCCTGCGCCGCGAATGGGACCACCGCGGGGGCCGCCGCAAGCAGCAGGGCCGCGGCAAGCATGGCCAGGCGGGTCATCTTCAGCATGTTATCTCCAGGAATTGTTGTATTCAGTCGAAAAATTGGCGTTTGGCCCGGCTCTGCGAGAACGTGCTCGGTTTTAAACGGCCTCGACATGTCTGACTCGGGAATCCGTCGTACGGTGCACCCCGGGCCGGGCGTGTAAACGCCAAAACGCGTTGGCCCCGCCATGGGGCGGGGCCAAGCTTTCGTCAGAAAGTCGCGGGATTCTACACAAAAGCATCAAAAAGTACCACCCAAAAATCGCATCGCGCCGCGACACCAGCTTGCCGGAAGATGGCCGCGCGGCCCCAGCCCCCGCCGCATCGCATCGGCCTGCGGCGACGCCGCGCCCGACGGTCAGCCGGACATTCGCGCAGCGCATGGGAACGATGCACGCTTTTCGTTTGCAGCCTGCCGCCCCGGTTTCGATAATGGCCTCGTGAGTCAGACCGCGAAGAGCATATCGAACGTACACGTGACAGGGTCCCAGTCCCCGCCGCCCGCACCGGTCTTGGCCGGGATCCGCGGAGGTCAAGCTGCAGTTCGTCGCGCGCCGCGTGCGCTGGCACCCGGAATTCGGTGGGTTCGTCGCTTGCGTCTTGAGGCGGTCACGTCATCTGCCTAGGATTCGCCTAAAGCACGAGCACAAAGGCGTGTCGAAATCTGAATCCGCGCCGCAGGGTTGCGGCATCCAAAGCAGGCAGCAACAAAACGAAACAGGAGTCACAGACCATGAACGACTACAAGCCATCGTCCCGTCCCGCCGCCTTCGGCGCCTTTGCTGTCGCTTTGACGGCCATGACCATCGGCCTGGCGGTCGTCCTGCCAGCGAAAATGGATGCGGGCGGCCACGAGGTCCGCACGGTGACCGCGCCGCAGTCCGCCAGCGCGCCGGCGGCGGACACGGACTCGGGCCCGATCCGGATCGAGGTGATCGCCCGACGCGATTCTCCCTGGATGCCGGTGCGCACTCAGCTGACGTCGCCGAAATCCAAGGCGCAGGGGTCCGGACGGGCCAGCACTCACGCCGTTGCAGCGCCGGAACCCTTGAGCGGGGCCGACGCCAGATTGCAGCCTGCGCGGTGCCCCTACTTGATCAGCGGAACGGTCGCCGCCACGTCGTAAGCCTGGACCGCGCGGATTTTGGATTCGAGCTGCAGATAGCGCGCCGCTTTTTTCGGCGGCAGGATCCGCGTTGGGACGCCTCTCATCAGGCGGTTTTGCAGCGTCCGCCGCGCCTTGACCTCGGCTTCATCGACGGAAATCAGCTCACTGGCGAGCCTTTTAGCGTAAATATCCGATTCGGGCGCGTCCCCGACGGCCAGCTGCTGGATCGCCACGACGCGACGCCGATTGGTCATGTCCAGATTGCGCTGGTACTCGTCGTAGAGCGGCCAGAACTTCTTCTCTTCGGCCGGGGTCAGCTTGAGCGTCGACGCCACAAAAGCCTTCTTGTCGGTACGCACCGCATTGCGCAACGCCTGCATGTCGGTGACGTCGGCGATTTTGTCCTCGGCCGCCGCGGCCTGCCCCGCAACCACCGCGACCGCGAACAGGACCGCGGCAAATTTCGTTTTCATCATATGTCCTCGATGTCGGTTCCGGTCAATCGATAGCATCGCCCAGCAGCGCGTCTTTTAGCACATTTTATCGCCGGGCGGACTCGGAGGTTGCGAGCCCGCTTGCGGACTTCGCTCCGGCGCAATAATCGCGGACGCCGCTCCGCCATCGGTATTCGCCGGGCACCGCATCACTGTGCGCCTGTAGCATGCGCATCGCCTACGGCGCTCCGAGCGCGTCGGCATCAGTGCACTGTGGCAGGCGGAAATCCGCGCAGGAGGAGGGTGAGTCTTCGCAATCCGGCGCGAGTTGGCCGCCGAACGGCGCAAGTCGGCCGGAGAAACCACGGCCTGAGAAACCACGGCTTGGGAAATCCCGCGCCGCGGGGCCTGACGTCTACGTTTTCGCAGCTTGCCTGATGGCGTCAACGCCGTTGGCAGCGAATTGCCTGAACATGTCGTCGAACCAGAAACTGTTCGTTACGTTGGTCGCACGGCTAAGGCGCAACATTTGCTGAGCGGTGCGGCGATCAGCGACAACAGCGAGGAGCGTTCCACTGCTTGCGTCACGCGCCTCAAGGGTCACCGTCGCTTCTCCGGCATCCCTGGTAAGCGACCTCGTCTTTCCGGGAGGGTAAATATCCGGCGCGTTGACATAGAGTCCTGTGACGTGCGGCGAGAGCCGCAGGACGCCCGGACCTGGCGCAGTGACGATCTCGTAGCCGCGCGCCCTCAACGCATCCGCCAAAATGCCGCCGACATTGCCGGTCGTCTCCTCGGCGATGCGGCGCGCGTCCTCGGGACGGACGCGCGCCACGTAGCGCGTGTCGTTGACGTACTTGTCCCACTCCTTGCTGAATTCGACTGTAACCTGGTCGATCATCACCTTCTGATAGGAAGCTATGTCGGCGTTGGGCCGAACATACAGCTGGTCGAGGTTGTGCGATCGAACGGCTACCAGCCCGTCGTAGGCCGGTGGCGCTGCGACTGACGCCGACATCGCGAGGACCATGCCGCCGAGCGCCGCGATCAGCGCTACCAGAGATCTGCTGATGTTCATATTGCCTCCTATTGCCTTCGCTGCCCGACCATCTTCCGGACTGAGTTCGCTTATGACTGTCCTCGTCCGATGCCCGTTCCCCCGCCGCCGTCGACGACCATAGTAGGCCATCCGTGGGTCTTCT
Organism: uncultured beta proteobacterium; assembly: GCA_963828595.1. Taxonomy (GTDB): domain Bacteria; phylum Pseudomonadota; class Gammaproteobacteria; order Burkholderiales; family Casimicrobiaceae; genus PALSA-1003. Next base: position 350,088 of record CAWHEN010000006.1, on the reverse strand, counting down.
TGATGCAAACAGCGGGCGTGCGGTTAAACTTCCACGCGGTATTCGCTCCTGGCGACCCGGACGACGCTCCCCGATGACAGTAGAACGCCCCCGTACGACTGCCGATGACATGGTGGCGCGCTTGTCGGCGTCGCCCGACGTCTATCCGCAAAAAATAGACCTCAATAGCCTGATGGTCTTGCTGTTGCAATTCGACGCTGCCGCGTACCGCCGGGCCAGCTTCCTCGACGACCGCATCCTCGCCCCGGCTGTCGTCGGAACTTGGGCGAGCTTTGATCGAGTTGCCGAAGCATCGCGCATCGTGATCGATCCACGCCCCGTCCACTTCATCTTTCACACTGGCCACGTCGGCTCGACTCTGGTCAGCCGACTCCTCGACGAAACCGGCCTGGTGTTCTCGCTGCGCGAGCCGCTGCCGCTCAGAACGCTCGCCGAGGCCCACGATGCGTTGGGCCGAGGCGATGCCCTGCTAAGCACTGCCCAGTTTGATTATTTGCACGCGATGCTGCTCCGACTGTGGAGCCGCGCTTATCCGGGCAACAGCAGCGTCGTAATCAAAGCGACCAGCAGCGTCGGGCGGATCGCCGCTTCGCTTCTGGACCGAAACGAAGGGTCGCGGGCGATCTATCTCAACCTGCGCGCCGAGCCGTATTTGGCGACATTGCTGGCCGGGCAGAATTCGCCGGCCGACTTGCGCGGTCATGGACCCGAGCGCATGAGGCGACTGCAATCGCGCATCGATGCACCCCTGCCGCAGCTGCATGCCTTGTCGATCGGCGAACTGGCCGCGATGAGCTGGCTAGCCGAATCGTGGTCGCAACGCGAGGCGCTCGACCGATATCCGACCAGGACGATCGCGGTCGACTTCGATCAATTCCTCGCCGGCGTGGCGCCGAGCATCGACCGCATGCTCCGCCTTTTCGGATTGCCGGCGGACGTCAGCCAACTCGACCGCCTCAACCGCAGCCCGGTGCTGGCACGCTACTCGAAAGCGCCGGAATTCGCCTACACGCCCGAAATTCGCGCCGATCTGTTGCGCGACTCGCGCCGGCGCGAAGGAGAGGAAATACGCAAGGGCCTCGCCTGGCTGGAACGGCTGGCCCGCTCGGACGACACCGTCGCCGAGATCGTGCAAGGCGCAAATGGCTAGCCCGACCACATACGCAGCAAGTTCTGTCGCACAACGTCGAGGCGCACGCGGTTTTCCCATTTCATCGTCAAACCTTCGAGCGCGGCGATCTCATTCAGCTCGTAGACCTGCGTCCGCTGGTGCTGGTCCGGCACGAAACTCTCGATGAAGGTGATCGATACGAGGCGTTGGCCTGAACGCACCGGGACGACCTCGTGCAGCGCCGTCGATGGATAAACTAGGGCCTCGCCGGCCTGACCTTTGAACGCGATCGCCTGATTGCCCACCACGATCGACAGCTCGCCACCTTCGTAAGCAGCAGGGTCGCTGACGAAGACCGTGCAAGAGATGTCCGACCGCAGGCGGGCGCTGCCGATATGGACCAGCGCCGCGTCCGCGTGCGCTCCGTATTTCATGCCCGGCGTGTAGCGGCACAGCAGCGGCGGTGCCACATGCTTCGGCAGAGCGAAGTCCATGAATTCGCGCGAGCGAGAGAACGCGGCACTTACGATCTGAACGGACTCCGCGTATTTCGGATCGCTCGGATCTACTTGCAGATTATCCTTCGTCAGATTGGCCGGATTCGACACCCGGCCATTGACGAAACGCAGTTCGCGGCTAAGCGCTGTCAGCCGCGAGATTTCGGCGGCCGTAAGAAGATCCTTGATCTTTAGGAACACTTTCTGTTCACCTCAGCCTTCCAAAGGGCTGTTTCAGACGACTCCAGCCGCCTCCTCCGCGTTCATTGTAAGATATCTTCGATTTGTGTTTGCTATCCTTTCACTCGACACGGTTAAAAACTCCGACTGGCCGAAGGTCAAGGGAAAGGACACCGCCATGCGACCCTGCATTCGACGCGATCGCTGCCCGGAGCGATCACCGGTCTAATAACCGACTCCCCATTTCAAACTCCAATGCGAACCACCGCCCTGTTTCTTTTTTGCTTGCTCGCTGTCGCCGGCTCGGCGCGCGCCGATGTCGCGCGAGACGTGTTGACCGAAATTGCAAAATGCGCCGATATCGTCGACGCCACCGATCGTTTGAAGTGCTTCGATGCCGCGGTGCCACGCGCCAAGAGTGCGATCACCGTGCCTGCGCAGGAAGCGCCGAAAAGCCGCAGCATTCTCGACTGGTTCGGATTTTCGCGCCCGCAAGAATCCGCGACCAAGGCTGAAGACTTCGGCAAGCCAGCGCCAAGCCCTGCGCCCGAAGAGAGGGTAACGGAAATCACGGCCGCAGTTATCGAGTTCGCCAGGACGCCGCGTGGCCAGTGCGTATTCGTCCTCGACAACGGTCAAGTGTGGAGACAGATCGATGGCGACAGCACGGTGGTGTTCGATCCGGCGCCGGGAACAACGATGAAGGTTACCATCGAACGAGGCGCCCTAGGCAGCTACAACCTTACGATCGAGGGCAGGCGTAGCTTAATCAAGGTTTCCCGGCTGAAGTAGAGTGATGAGGCAGAACGACCCCGCTCAGCTGGCGCAAATCGCATCCCTCGAGGCCGCCGCCGCCCGAGCAGCCCAATTGGGCCGGGACGGAAAAGCCAACGCGCTTTTGAGAAGGATTCTCGAAATCGATCCAGGCCACGAGCGAACCCTCGCCACGCTCGGCCAGCATGCGTTTCGCACCGGGGACTTTCAAACCGCGCGCTCGGCGTTCCAGCACCTGGTCGACGCCGACGGCACCGACTCCGAGCGATGGATCAATCTTGCACTGGCCTGCCGACAGGTCAAGGACGAAGCGGCCGAAGAGACTGCGATTCGGCAGGCACTGATCCTCGATCCGAAGCATTTGGTGGCGCTGATATTGCGAGCCGACCTCCTCGAACGGCAGGGCAAAACCCACGAGGCAGCATCGGTGAACGTGGCGATAGCGCAAGTCTCTCCACCCCTGCAGAGCCTCCGCCCGGAACTCAGGCCCGCCGTTTCGAAGGCGCTGGCGAACTGGGAGCAATACGGCAAAGAACTCGGCGCCTTTCTGGATCAACGCCTGGACCCCTACTACCAGGAGCTTGCGGGCGAGAACCTGAAGCGGTTTCGCGATTCCCTCGACATCATGGTCGGTAGAAAGCGAAGGTACGAATCGAGATCCGAGATCTATCACTACCCGGGGCTCGCGCCGATCGAGTTCTTCGAGCGCGCGGATTTCCCCTGGCTCGACTCGATCGAGGCCGCCACCGACGCGATCCGGGACGAGTTTGTCGCAATCCTTGAGGCGGAGGAAGGATTCACCCCCTACATCTCCTATCCGCCGGGCGTGCCGCTCAACCAGTGGGTGGAGCTGAACAACTCCCCGCGCTGGAGCGCGTTCCACCTCTACAAAATGGGGAAGCGAATCGAGGAAAATGCCGCCAAGTGCCCCAAAACCATGAGAGCACTGGACGGTGCACCTCAGCCGGACCAACCCGGACGCACGCCGGCTGCGATGTTTTCGCTGCTCAAACCCGGGACTCGGATTCCGCCGCATACCGGCGTGACCAATGTCCGCCTGGTCACCCACCTTCCCCTGATCGTCCCCGAGGGCTGTGGATTCCGAGTCGGCAACGACACGCGTCAATGGGTGCCAGGACACGCGTGGGTGTTCGACGACACCATCGAGCACGAGGCGTGGAACGACAGCGACAAGCTGCGCGTGGTGCTGATCTTCGATATCTGGCACCCGCATCTCACACCACCCGAGCGGGCGCTGATCACGGCGCTGACCGCGGGCGTGAATGCGTTTACTGCTGGCGCCGGATCGGCAGAGCCGAAAACGAGCTGAACGATCGTCCGGCAGTCCTGCTCGTGGGGGAAAAAAACGGCGAGCCGAAGCTCGCCGTCGAGGATGCCGTAATCGCGTCGCGGATCAGAACTTCGCGGTCACCGATACGAAGAAGTGCCGGCCGAGACTATCGTAAAGCTGCGGAAAGGTGTTTCCGTTGTTGGACGACGTAGGACCGACGCCGCTCGAAGTGCCGGCAAGAGGCGGGTCCTTGTCGAGAACGTTGTTGACCCCGGCCCACAGCGTAAACTGCTTGGTCATCGGCCACGAAAGACCGAGGTCGAGATAGTCGCGCGAGGCTAGCTCGGCCTCCTCGGGGGAGCATAGATCCACGTTGGCAAGTTGCGCCTGCGAATCACACGCGTCCAGCTTGACCGAATTGATATGGCGCCACGTCGCGGCAAGATCTATGTTGACCCACGGCGTCGACCAGATTCCGCGCAGCAGGTGCTTCCATGTCGACAGCGGATTGATCGCAATGCCAGCGTTGCCATTGCAAACCACCCCGTAGAATCCGGCGCAGTTGTACGAACCTTGACCCGTACCCGAGTCGATCTTGAGGTTCATCAGGTAAGTTCCGTTGAACTCGAGCGCGAAATTCCCCCAGCCGGGCGGCAGCGACGTCCGGTAGTTGGCGACGAAGTCCATGCCGTCGGTTTCCAGCTTCGCGATGTTGAGGTTGGTGCCGGTGACGAACCCCTGGCCCGGGAGCCAGAGCGTACCCTGCGCATCCCGGTGAATCAGGTCGCAGAACGCGCCGGTCTGGATACACCCTTGAAGGGCCAGGGCGGAGGGAATCGTCGAAATTACGTTATCGACCTTGATATTGTAGTAATCGATAGACGCGCTCAGATTGCGCGTCGGCTGCATCACCACGCCCAAGGTATAGCTCTTCGACGTTTCAGGCGTCAGGTTCTCATTTCCGCCTTGCCTGAACTGCAGCTGCCCTGCCGGGCTGCGCAGGAGGTTACTGCCGTACAGGCTGGCGGGGAGCCCGCTGCGAGCACACTGCGCCACGGTCACCGACGGAGCCTCGCCATTGGGCCCCGGGCCGCAGGGGTCCTGACCGTTGAACAGGTTGAGCGACTGCGGCAGGAACAGTTCGACGACGTTCGGGGCGCGCACAGCCTGCTGATAGCTGCCGCGAAGCTTGACTTCCCGGATTGGATTCCATTCGACGCCGATTCCGTAGGTATTGGCCGTCTGGTTGATGCTGTAGTCCGAATACCGGTAGCTGCCATTCACCGCGAGATACTGCGCGAATGGCTGGTCTTCCATGATGGGCACGCGCACTTCGGCGAAATATTCCTTGCGGCCGATCTGGCCGTGGTTGGGCAATACCGCCAGTCCCTCGATGTCGCCGCTCTGGAAGGCCGCATCGGTTTCCAGGTTCAGCTTGTCGATGCCATCCTCGTAGCCGAACGAGACGCCCACGCCTTCCTTGGCCAAGGGGAGTCTCCAGCCGTACATGCCGAGGTCGGCGCCCAGCGTCCCTCCGAAGACTCTCCGCTCGGTGGTGCCTGTCTGGAACGCCGGAGTAGCGATGTAGTTGGCTTGAGCCGGGGTTACGCCCCCGTTGTGATAGATGTCCCATGGCACGCACGCCGGGTCAAAACCGTTGACCGCAGATCGGCAGGCGGCCGCGCCGGTTACCGGATCCGGGATGACGTCCAGGGCGCGGTTGAACTTCGAGGTCGCCAGGTCGTTCCTGAAGACTTGTGAATAGATAACCCGGCCGAGCATGTAGTACAGATCGTAGTTCCAGCCGTCCATGGCCTCGCCCTTGACGCCGCCCACGCCTCGATACGAGGTGGTGCGGAAGTCAAAGATACGCGGCCCGCCCTCGACGTTCCGGCGCTGGATAACGACGTCCACCGGGTTGGTCGGGGTGATGCCGAAGGCCGCCTTCAACTCAGGGGACAGCAGCGGATTGTCGAAGGAAAGCGTGTTCACGCTGCCGAAGTCGGCGCCCGGCGCAATCTGGCGCGGGCTGTGGTCGTCGTGAAAACCGAATTCCGCGTAAACGCGCGCCCGCGGGTGGACGTCGTAGTGCGCGAAGGCGTTGACGTTCCAGCGCTCGTCCGGCGCCTGATAGTAGTTGAACGGGCCGAAGTTGAACGAGTCAGTCGCGGAGGAATAGGGCCGCACGGCCCCTGCAGCATTGGCGATCGTGAACGCGGAGCCGTTGGGCAATGTGAACTTGGCGGGCGCGGTATTGCTCGAGCCCGCGCAGGCGAAGCCGTCACCAAACGTCGCGGCGAGCGAGCACGCGCTGAAGTCGCGCTGTGATTGCAACAGCGGCTTCTGCTTCTGGTAACCCAGGAAAACGGTTGCGTTGCCCTTGCCTCCGTCGAAGTTGCCGCCAATGATGAGGCTATACTGGTCGGCCTCGCCGTCGGAGCTCGCGTCGCCCGGCTTGTGGAACTGCCCCGGATTCACTGCCTCTTTGGCTGCGACGATATCCCCGATCGGGCTGTGCTGTTCGTGGTTGTACCAGCTGTGGCTGGCGTCCAATTGGACGCCCTCGAAATGGTCGTTCATGATGAAGTTCACGACGCCCGCAATGGCATCGGAACCATAGACCGCGGACGCCCCGCCAGTCAGGATTTCCACCCGCTGAACCAGCGGCAAGGGTATCTCGTTCAGATCGGCGCCATAACCGCCATTCACCGGACTTCCCGGCGGCATCGGGCGACCGTTGATAAGGACCAAGGTGCGCGCCGAACCCAGGCCGCGCAGGTTGACGTTCGACGTACCGGTCGAGCCGTTGGAGACCATTTGCCCTTGGTCGGCGATGACCTGCGGCATGATATTGAGCAGGTTCTCGGCCGACAGAGGCGCAAACAGCTTGATGTCCTGCGCCGTAATCGTGGTGATCGGGCTGGTGCTCTCGAGGTTCGCCGACGGAATGCGCGATCCGGTTACGGTGGTTGAAAATTTCTGGACGTCGGCGGTCGTCGTCGCCGGCGGCGTCTGGGCAAGCGCCGCCGGTACGACTACGCCGAACATGGCTCCGGCACCCAGCGCCTGCATCACGGCAAGCGACAGTTTTTTTCTGTTTACTTTCAACATGGAACCCCCAATGGAAAGTTTGGACAATTACAATAGCCTTGGCCGTTACCCACAGATCCGAACCGCAATGGCAACCGGAACTGCTCGCTCCTACGGATTGTTTCGCCGCACAGGGAATACCGGAGATCGCCTTTTTCGCCGGGAAATCGACCGTTCGCTTTTCTGGAAGCGTCTCGACATTACAACAATGACGAAACGGGCGGCAACGAAATGTTGCGCTCGTTACACTCGTCGCCGCAAAACTGTTGCAAATCTGCCAACGACGACGCGTTCGTCGGAACCGCCAGAGCATCCGGCCAAAAGCCGGCGAACGAGAGCCACGCGAGTCCGGTTCTTCCTACTCATCGACGAAAGCGGGCGAGCGCAATCTGCGTTGCTGCACTGCACTAGGCATCGCTTTACGCCAAATTCCCGGGCGTCATTCAACAAGCCGCAGTCATCGCAACGGTGCACTGCGGGATGAACGAATTCCGCATAACGGCAGCGCAGCCCGGCGACGTCCCGGCGGTCCTGTCGATGATCCGGGGGCTGGCCGAATTCGAGCGGCTCGCCCATCTTTGCATCGCGACCGAAGACCAACTTTCGGACGCGCTCTTTGCCCCCGATTCGACCGTTGAAGTGGTCGTAGCGTGGGAAGGCAGTGAAAACGCCGGTTTCGCGCTTTTTTTTCATAATTTCTCGACCTTTCTCGGCCGGCGCGGCCTCTATCTGGAGGATCTGTTCATCCGCCCGCAGTTCCGCGGCCGCGGCTACGGTCGCGCCCTGCTCGTCCACCTCGCGCGCCTCGCGGTCGAGCGAGGATGCGGGCGGTTCGAGTGGGCCGTCCTCGACTGGAACGAAAAGGCGATCGGTTTCTACCGGGCGCTCGGCGCGACGGTGCTCTCCGACTGGCGGATAACGCGCGTCGCCGGTGACGCACTTTCGACGCTGGCCGCCGCGCCACTGCCCGGCGAACGCCTTGGCTGACGTGCGCTGGCCATCCGGGCGAGCGATAATAGTTGTTTTTTCTTGCGGCGCCCGCCGCATCGCCACCCTATGAACGAATCCCTACGGAGCGATTTCCGGCATCTGCGCTGCGCCGGCGACTTCTGGTCGCTGCGCGCCGTCGACGAGCGCGCCGAGAATTTCGCGGTCCGCAAGAACGTCCCGCAACCTCCGGCTACGTCGGTCGACCGCGGGGCGATGCTGACCGTCTATGCGGACGGCGGCTGCGGCTATGCCGCGACCAGTGACCTTTCCGTGCCCGGATTGCAGGACGCGCTCGATCGCGCGTCGGCGTGGGCACGGGCGAGCGCAGCGCGCTCGCTGATCGATTTCCGCACCCTGCCCAATATTGCGCCGCGCGGCGAGTACGCCTCGCCCGACGCCAACGCGCGGCCCTGGTCGCGCAGCGAGTGGTACGACCTCCTCGCCGAAGAATCGCGCGGCGCGGGTTTCGAGCCGCGCATCGTCGATTGGGAAGCCAGCGTCGAGGCGCGCGTCGCGCAGCACACCTACCTGACCAGCGCCGGCGGCGAAGTCGTCCAGCGGTTCCGGTTCGTCATGCCCAATCTCTCGGTCAGCGCCCACGCCGACGGCGACACGCAGACGCGGACGCTCAACGGCTACCGGGGGCTCGCCCAGCAGGGCGGGGAGGCTATCCTCGACCGGTTTGGTTACCGCGGTAGCGGACGGCGCATGGCCGAGGAAGCGCTGCAGCTGCTGTCGGCGCCGAACTGCCCGCATGGCACGATGGACGTCCTGCTGATGCCCGACCAGATGGTGCTGCAGATTCACGAATCGATCGGACACCCGCTGGAGCTCGACCGGATCCTCGGTGATGAGCGGAACTTCGCCGGCACCAGCTTCGTCACGCTGGACATGTTCGGCACCTACCGATACGGATCCGATCTGCTCAACGTCAGTTTCGATCCGACGCGTCCGGAGGAGCTGGCGAGCTACGGCTTCGACGACGATGGCGCGCCCGCCGAAAAAGCGTACCTGATCCGGCGCGGCATACTCGAGCGGCCGCTGGGCGGCACGATCTCGCAGGCGCGCGCCAAAATGCCGGGCGTGGCCAACTCGCGGGCCGATGGCTGGAACCGGCCGCCGATCGACCGCATGGCCAACCTCAACATCGAGCCGGGCGATGCCGACCTCGAGGCGATGATCGCTGGCATCGAGCACGGCGTCCTGATGGCGACCAACAGTTCCTGGTCGATCGACGACTCGCGCAACAAGTTCCAGTTCGGCTGCGAATGGGGACAGCTGATCGATCGCGGCAAGCTCACCACCGTCGTCAAGAATCCGAACTACCGCGGAATTTCGGCCAACTTCTGGCGCAGCCTCGCGCGGGTCGGCGACGCAGCGACGGTCGAGGTGCTGGGCACTCCTTATTGCGGCAAAGGCGAGCCGTCGCAGCTTATCCGCGTCGGACATGCCTCGCCCGCCTGCGTGTTCACCGGCGTCGACGTCTTCGGGGGAGACAACTGATGGCGATCTCGACGATGGAGACCTATTTCAACGAACTGGCCGTCTTTCTCGACCGCGCGCTTCTCCCGGGCGAGGTTTACACGTGCACGCTCGAGGCCGAGGTATCCGATTTCGTGCGCATGAACCGCGGCAAGATCCGCCAGCCGGGAACGGTGGAGCAGCGTTATGTCCGGCTGCACCTGATTGTAGGTCGCAAGCATGCCCAGCATTGCATGACCGTTTGCGGGGATCTGGCGCGCGATGGCGAGCCGCTGCTGCAGGCGCTGGCCGCGTTGCGAGACATGGTGACGGATCTGCCCGACGATCCGCATTTGCATTATGCGACCGACGTCCATTCCAGCCGGGTCGTCCGGAGCAATCCGCTGCCCGCGCCCGAAGGCATCGTCGCGACCGTTCTCGACTCAGCGGATGGGCTCGACCTGGTCGGCATCTACGCCGCGGGACCGGTCTATCGCGGCTTTGCCAACTCGCTCGGGCAGCGCAATTGGCATGAAGTGACGAGCTTCAATCTGCAGTGGAGCCTCTATCACCGCGCGGACAAGGCGGTGAAAACGGCTTACGGCGGCTTCGACTGGTCGGATCAGGCGTTCGCCGCGAAAATGCGCGGTGCCCGCGAACGTCTGGCGCTGCTTGCCGTTCCGGCGCGGTCGCTCGAGCCGGGAAGCTATCGCGCGTATCTGACGCCGACGGCGATGGAGGAGATCGCCGGCATGCTTTGCTGGGGCGGATTCTCCGGACGCGCGCTGGCGACGCGGCAAAGCTGCCTGTTCCGCATGCAGGAAGGCGCAGCGGCGCTCGACGCGTCGGTGTCGTTCAGTGAAAACACCGCCAGCGGCGTTGCGCCAGCGTTTCAGGACGAGGGGTTTGCGCGCCCCGCCTCGGTGCCGCTGGTCACGAACGGAAGGCTCGTCGGCTCGCTGGTCAGCCCGCGAACCGCGAAGGAATTCGAGCTTGCCACCAACGGCGCCAATGCATCGGAAAGCCCGGAATCGCTCGATATGGCGGGTGGCGAGCTTGGCGGCGACGACGCGTTGGCGGCGCTCGACACCGGGCTATACATCGGCAATCTCTGGTACTTGAACTTTTCCGACCGCCCCGCCTGCCGCGTGACCGGGATGACGCGCTTCGCCTCGTTCTGGGTCGAGCATGGGCGGATCGTCGCGCCGGTCAACGTCATGCGCTTCGACGACAGCGTCTACCGGCTGTTCGGCGAGCACCTGGTCGGATTGACGTCCGAGAGCGAGCTCGTCGTCAGCGACCAGAGCTACCGCGCGCGCAGCGTCAGCAGCATGCGCCTGCCGGGCGCGGTGGTCAGCGAGATGACGTTTACCTTGTAGGACGCCGCAGGGCGGAGCAGGGGCCCCGCGCGTAGCGCGGGGATGCGACCCGGAGGCGGAAGGCCGGCGACAACGAGGGTCGCATTCTTCGCGGTGCTTTTGCGCAAGCCGGCGACGCCGCAGGGCGGAGCGGGGCCCCGCGCGAATGCGCGGGGCCCCGCAGGCGGAGACGCCAGCCATAACGATGTAGTGCGCGATGTAGTCCGGCCGCGCTGCTCTCTCGGAGCTGGCCGGCGAAGCGCTACGAGGCGTCGTGCCAGCCCTTGGGTATCGACGACAACAGCTTCTTCGTGTACTGGCTGCTGCGGATGCAGGTAGATGTCGTCGGAGTTGGCGATCTCCACGATCGCGCCCGTTGTTCATCACCATGATCTCGTCGGATATGTACTTGACGACAGCGAGGTCGTGTGAAATGAAGATGTAGGACAGACGGAATTCGTCCTGCAGGTCCTGCAGCAGGTTCAGCACCTGCGCCTGCACCGACACGTCGAGTGCCGACACCGATTCGTCGCAGATCAGTATGTCCGGCTTGAGCGTCAGGCAACGCGCGATCGCGATTCGCTGCCGCTGGCCGCCGGAGAACTCGTGCGGGTACTTGTAGAACGAAACTTCGGGCAGGCCGACCTTCTGCAAGCAGCTCGAATGCCAGCTCGGTGCGCTCCTGCGCCGACTTGCGCCGATGCCGTGGATCTGCATCGGCTCGGTCAGGATCTGGCCGACGATGAACCGCGGGTTCAGCGACGCGTACGGGTTCTGGAAGATGATCTGGATCCGGCGCTTGTAGTCCATGAACTCGCGCGGCGACATCGACAGGATGTCCTTGCCCTCGAACAGCGCCTCGCCTGTCGTTGCCTCGTGCAGGCGCATCAGCGTCAGTCCCACCGTCGTCTTGCCCGATCCCGACTCGCCGACCAGCCCCAGCGTCTTGCCCTTGGGCAGCGGAACGAGACGTCCTTCACCGCCTCGAACTTGCGCCTTCCGAACAGGCCCTCCCGCGAATAGAAGTCCTTGCCGAGGTGGCGTCACGTCGAGGATGATCGGATCGGCCGGCGATCGATGCCGCGCTTGCGCTCGGTCAGGTGCATCGCCGTGCCGCTGGCCGTTCATGAAATCCTCGATCACCGGCAGGCGCACCGGCCGGCGGTCCAGGCGCGGCCGGCATAGCAGCAGCGCCTTGGTGTATGCGTCCTGCGGATTTTCGAACACGGCCTTCGCCGGCCCCTGCTCGCGGATCTCGCCGTTGCGCATCACCACGACGTAGTCGGCGATCTCGCCGACCACCGCGAGATCGTGGGTGATGAACAGCACCGACATCTGGTGCTTGCTTCTGCAGCGCGGCGATCAGCTCGAGGATCTGCTTCTGGATCGTCACGTCGAGCGCGGTCGTCGGCTCGTCGGCGATCAGCAGCTTCGGCTCGCAGGCGATCGCCATCGCGATCATCACCCGCTGCTGCTGGCCGCCCGACATCTGCGACGGATACGCATTGATCTTGAACTCCGGGTCGGGAATGCCGACCTCGTCCAGCAGCGCGATCGCGCGCTTTCCGCGCCTCCGCCGCTCGCCATGCCCATGTGCATGCGCAGCACCTCGGTCGAGCTGGAAGCCGACGGTGAACACCGGGTTCAGCGACGTCATCGGCTCCTGGAAGATCATCGAGATGTCGGCGCCCGCGGATCCTGCGCAATTCGTCCTGGCCGAGCTCGACGAGATTCCGTCCGCCGTAGATGATCTCGCTGCCCGGCAGCACCGTCGCGTTCTCCTTCGGCAGCAAGCCGAGAATCGACAGCGAGGTCACCGACTTGCCGCTGCCAGATTCGCCGACCAGCGCGACCGTCGAGTTGCGTCGGAATGTCGAAGCTGATGCCTTTGACGGCTTCGAAGGTCGTGTCCTTGTCGAGACGGAAATTGACCCGAAGGTTGCGGATCGAGAGCAGCGGCGCGGTCATCGTGCTTTTTCCGGTCGCAAATCGCGGGCAGCGCGGCGGTCGTGGTCATTTCAGTTTGGGATCCAGTGCGTCGCGCAAGGCGTCGGTGAACAGGCTGAACGCGGTCACAAGCAGCGCCATGAAGGTCCCGGCCGCCGCCAGTTGCCACCATTTGCCGAGGATCAGCTCGTTCTGCGCCTCGTTCAGCATCGAGCCCCACGAGACGACGTCGACCGGGACGCCAAAGCCGAGGAACGAAAGGATCACCTCGGACTTGATGAAGGCGACCGTCAGTATTGAAAGCTGGACCAGCACGACATGGCTGACATTGGGCAGGATGTGCACGAACATGCGGCGGGCGTTCGATGCACCGATCGCATCGGCCGCCTGCACGTACTCGCGCCCCTTGTGCTTCAGGTATTCGCCGCGGATCAGACGGAAAACCCCGGTCCAACCGGTCAGGCCGAGGATGAGGATGATGGTCAGCGTGCCTTTTTGCTGCAGCACAGCGGCGACGGCCAGGATCAGCAGCAGGTAGGGAATCGCCGTGAACACACTGTAGAACCAGTTGAAGACGTCGTCGAGCCACTTGCCGTAATAGCCGGCGACCGCGCCGAATACCGAGCCCAGGAATACCGCCACGATCGCGGCGGCGATGCCGACGAAGATCGAGGTCTCGCGAGCCCTTGATCACTTTTTTCAGAACGTCGCGACCCCACTTGTCGCCGCCAAAAGGCAAGGTCGCCGCGCGGGTGGCGACTGCATCGGCGCGCCCTGCGCCTTTCGCCTTGATGTCTGCCATCACGTCGGCGAGCGGATCGACGCTCTTGGTGTCGGGTGCCGGCGGCGCTTCGCCCGGCTTGGTCGCTCCGGCCTTGATCGCGGCCAGCGCATCGGCCAGTGGGTCCGCAATCTGCAGGTCGGATTCGTTTTCAGTCGTCCCGGGCTCCCCTGCGACCGGTGCGCCCGGCACGCCTCCGGCCGGCGCAGTCGCCGCGTCGGGTCCAACAAACGTCGGCGGCGCGTAGTTGACGCCCTCCTCCCGGGCCCAATCCTTGGCGATCAGCCCGGTGGCCGACAGGACGATCATCACCAGGAAGCCGGCGACGATCGCCAGCGAAACCATCGCCACGCGGTCCGAGCGCAGCCGGCGCCAGGCCAGCGCCCAGAGGCCTGGGGAGACGGTGTGCGGAACATCGTAGGGCATCGTCCGTCTCCTATTTGAGTTGCACGCGTGGATCGACCGCCTTGTACATAAGGTCGGTCAACAGATTGACGACCATCGTCGCCACCGCGACATAGACGGTGATCGCCTTGATCACGGGAAAGTCGCTGCGCTCAACCGCGAGAATCACCTCGCGACCGATGCCTGGAATCGAGAAAAAGCGCTCGACCAGGAACGCGCCGATCAACAAGCCCGGCAGCTGCGCCATCACGTGCGTGATGATCGGGATCGACGCATTGCGCAGAACGTGCACCCACATGATGCGATTTTCCGACACGCCCTTGGCACGTGCGGTGCGGACGTAATCCTGGTTGATCTCGTCGAGCACGAACGTGCGGAACAGCCGCAGGTCGGGCGCGACGCTGACGACGAGCAGGATGATGATCGGCAGCGACGCGTAGACGATCAGGTTGTGCCAGAAGCCGTCGCCCCATCCTTGCACCGGGAACCAGCCGAGCTTGTAGGCAAAGACGTACTGGAACACGATGATGTACACCAGGATCGAAACCGACAGGCCGACCGTGCAGACGATCATCACCGCCCTGTCGGTCAGCGAGCCGCGCACGTAGGCGACCGCAAGTGCCAGGCCGATCGCGACCAGCGTGCTGATGATCAGCAGCGGAATCAGCACCGTCAGCGATGGGCCGAGCCGCGTCGCCATGATGTGCGACACCGCCTCGTTGGTGCTCCAGCTGGCGCCGAAATCCGCGGTCAGGACCTGCTTGATGAATATCCACAGCTGCACGTAGAACGGCTGATCGACGCCGAGCTGGCGCCGGATGTTCTCGATCTGCTCGGCGCTGGAAATCTTGCCGGCCAGCACGTAGGCAGGATCGCCGCCAACCCAGTTGAACAGGATGAACACCAGCAGGATGACCCCGAGCAGGGTCGGGATCATCTGCCATACCCGCCGGATGATGTACGCCGTCATGTTTCCTCCCGCTCGCGCCTGAAGCATCGCCCCGGCGCTTTTCGCCGCTTTAGTGTGCCAGCATTGCCGTCGACCGTGTGCCGGTGATCTCGGCGATGAACGCCTCGTTCGACGGCTCGCGCCCGAGAAACTCCCGAACCAGCTGCGCCGCGAGCTTCTGGCTGCCCTGGGCGAGGACCGTCGCTCGGAACCGCTTGCCGGTCGCCGGATCCATCAGGTTGCCGTCGAACTTCGACAACATGTCGAGTGCCAGGACCTGCGACCACATGTATCCGTAATAGCCGGCAGTGTAGCCGCTGATGATATGCGAGAAGGTGCCGGCGAAGTGCGTTCCGGGAACGTAGCCGAGCGGCGTTTCACCTTCCATTCTTTCCCACAACGCCTGCGGATCGGGAACGGTCTCGCCGCTCGCCGCCATGTCGTAAGCGGCGTAGAGATGCTGGCGCGAATAACGCATGCCGGCGCCGTATAGCCGCGCCGCCGAAAGCTGCTTGAGCCGCGCTTCGTCGATCGCCGGGCAGGCCGGCTTGCACAATGGCGGCAGCAGCGCCAGCGATTCGTGGCGCCTTGCCCATTCCTCGAACATCTGCGACGGCGCCTCGACGAAATCGAGTTGGACCGATGTGCCCGCCAAGGTCGCGTACTGGGTGTCGGAGAGGACATTGTGCATTACGTGACCGAACTCGTGCACCAGCGTCTCGAGCTCGTCGCTGGTGAGTCCGACCCGATTGAAGTTCGCCACCAGCACGCTGACCGGCGTGCGGCGCGACCGCTTCGCCGAGCTGCGCACCGGCCACGCCGCCGCGTGGCTGAACTTGCCGGCGCGGGGGAACGGATCGATGTAGATCCCTCCCTTGAGCCTGCCGGTTGCAGCATCGAAGACGTCGAAATACCGCACGTCGGGATGCCAGGTCGGCACGGTCGCCGGCGCGAAGCGGACGCCGTAGAGGCGGGCCGAGATCGCCATCACCCACTGGATGCTCGCTTCCGTCGGAAAGTACTTGCGCAAGGCTTCCTGGTCGACGCTGAAGCGCGCCTTCCTCTGCTGCTCCTGGTAGTAGTCGGCGTCCCAGCGCCGCAACGTCACTTCGCCGACTGGCTTGTGCAAGGTCGCCGCCTTCAGCGCCGTCAGCTCGGCAATCTCCCTGCGTTCGACTTCGCGTACCGCCGACTTGACGTCGCGCAGGAATTTATCGACCGTCTGCGGATTGGCGACCATCCTGCGGCGGGTTGCGAATTCGGCGTAGCTCGACAGGCCGAACAACCCCGCCATCTCCTTGCGCAGCCGCATCGCCTCGGCCAGCAGCTCGATGTTCCTCGGCGTGCCGCGGTTCTGGAACGCGAACTGGTAGCGCCGGCGCGCCTCCTCGTTCTCGGCGTTGGCCATGAACGGCAGGTATTCCGGATAGTCGAAACCCAGCAGGTAATTGCCCTTGTCGTCGCGCTTCGCCTTGTCGAGATAGTCCCGCGGCAATCCGGTGACTTCATCGGGCGAGAAGACGACGCGCGTCTGGTTGTCGCGGATGTCGCGATCGAATTCCTGACGGATCTCCTCCAGCCGATCGGCGATCGCCTTCAGTCGCGCCCGCTTGTCCGGATCGAGCGCGGCACCGTTGTCCTCGAATGTGTCGAGCAGATCCTTTCGCATCTTCGCCGCGGGGCCGGTACGCGCCGTCAATGCCTTGATGCGCGCGTACAGCGCCCCGTTCTGATAGAGCTCGGTTTCGAATCGCGTCGTCTTCGATTCGCAGGACTCTGCTGCGGTGCGGGTTGCGGCATCGGGCGAGACGTTGGCAGTCAGGTCGACCGGCACTTCGAAATCCTCGAGGCGGATGCGCAGACGGTCCCAGCGGTCGAGCAGGTCGCGCGCCCCGGCGTTGCCCAGCGGCATTGCCTCCAGACGCTTGACCATCGCGGAAGCGTCGGCCAAGCCATCGGCGCAGGCCTTGGCGAGAGACTGCGCATCGTAGATTGGAATCGTCGGACGCGGCGGCGCGGCGTTCGCCGCGCCCGCGAGCACCACGATGATCATGGCCAACCAAACTTTCGTCATGTCGTCCTGTCCTGTTTTCGATCGTATGTCCCGTCGTAACCGGCGTCCGGCCCGTCAGGGACGCCGGCTGGTGTCGATGTCGAAATAAATGAACTCGGCGAGCAGGATCGGGTGCTTCTTGTATCCGATGATGCGCGGCTGCAGCAGCATATTGCGGAGTCGCGTGTCGTGCATTTTCGCCACGCCGTTGACCTCGACCATGCGCCATAGCTGGCGATACAGGCGGCTGCGTTCGGGCGAGTCCGGCATCGTCTTGGTCGTAAGGTAGATCCGGTCCCATTCGGCCAGCTGAAAGCACGCGCTGTTGTTCTCGTGGCTGTTCGGGCCGTAGAAAAGCTGCATGAAGTCGTCGCCATCCGGATAGTCGGCAATCCACGCCGAGGTTCGCGACAGCAATTGGCATGCGCGCTCCTGCTTGAGCTCCTCGGGAAACCGGTTCTTGTCGACGTGGATGCGAATGCCGATGCGCTCGACCGATTTCTGCCAGAGCTCGTCGATCTCGCGGTCGCGCGACGACGGCGTTGACGAATAGCGCCAGACCAGCGGGTTGCCGTTCGGCCAGGTTCGATAGCCGTCGGCGTCACGCTTGTAGCCGAAATAATCGAGCAGCTTGTTCGCCAGCGCCGGATCGTACGGCACGATCGACCTGTAGGTCGGATCGTTGCCGATTACGCCCGGCGGGATCGGGTAGGCTTCGTCGATTGCCTGTCCCTTGCGGATGACGCGGATGTACTCGGCGTTGTCGAAGGACATGAAGATCGCGCGGCGCAGCGCGATCTTGTCCTTGGCAAAGCCGCCGAACTCGGGATCGGTCGTATTGATGTACGTGTAGTTGATGTCGGGATCGGTCGTGCGGCTGAGCCTCACTCCCCGGCTGGCGAGTTCGGCGTTGAGCTGGTTGTTCGGCAGCGCGACCGGCGCGAACTGCTCGCGCAGGTACAGGATGTCCAGCTCGTTGTTCTGGAAAGCGAGCCACGCCGCCTGCTGCTCCTCAATGATGCTGATTTCGACGCGCCCGATCTGCGGCATTGTCTTGCCCGCCATCGCCGCGATCCGCTCCTTGTCAAGAGGATCGTCGCTCGGCTCGAACTGCCAGGTGATGCCGCGAAACGATGGATTGGCCTCGAGCACGATCTTGTTCGAGCGCTTCCACTCCTTCAGCGTGTACGGGCCGGTGCCGACCGGGTGCCCGTTGGTGTCGTCGGCATAGGCTTCGATCGCCTCCCTCGCCACTGCTCCGGTATTCGGCAATGCGAGGATGTGCGCGAAGTTGTAGTCGGTTTCCTTGAGTCTGATCTTGAGCGTGTAGCGATCGAGGACCTGCAGGCCCTCGACCTTGCGGTCATAGTCGAACTTGCCTGTCTTTTCCGCGTCCTTCTTGACTTCGTCGAGTCCGAGCACGCCGCCGAGAAAGCTTTCATACGGCGACTTGTTGGCCGGATCGCGGAAGCGCTTGATCGTGTAGGCGTAATCTTCGGCCGTCAATTCACGCGGCTTGCCCTTGAACACAGGGTCCGGCGCGAAGTAGATGCCCTTGCGGATCTTGAAGACGTACGTCCGCGCTTGATCGCTGATCACCGGCATCGCTTCGGCAGCACGCGGCGCGAGCTTCGCCGGCCGCGCCAGGTAGTCGTAGGTCATCAGCGATTCGAAGATCGCTTCGCAGACCGTCTGCGAATAGTAGTCCTGCACCTTGACCGGGTCGAAGCCCGTCTCGGCGACGTAGAACTCGATACGCAGGACTTTGGCCGGATCGGCCGCGAGCGCAGCCGGAGCCGTGGTCGGCACAAGCGCGATCGCCGCGGCGAGCAGCGATACCAGGCCGCGCTGCGCTATTCCGAGCATCGGTGCAGCATCGCCGCGAGCATCGGTGTCAGGCTGGACAAGCGACGCGCGCCTCACACTATTTGGCCGGACGCCTGGAATTGTCGATGTCCATGAACGGCCAGGGCGCGTGCAGGATCGGATGCTTCTTGTAACCCAGCATCCAGGGGTAGAAAAGCGTGTTCTTGTAGCGGGTCGCGCCCATCACCCAGGTCGTGTCGACTTCCATCTGCCGCGCCATCGCCCGGTAGAGGCGATTCCGCTCCGGCGAATCCGGCAGGCGTTGCGCCTGCCGGTACAAATCGTCGAACGCCGCGGACTTGTAACAGGCATAGTTGTCTTCGCCCACGTTGGGACCGTACGACAGCTGCAGGAAGTTATCCGCAGTCGGCCAGTCGGCCGTCCATGCCGCACCGGCGAATTGCATCTGACAGGCGCGGCCCTTCTGTATCTGATCGGCGAACTTGATCTTTGACGTCGCGAAATGGATGCCGATCACGTCGAGGTTTTTTTTCCAGAGCTCGTCGTACTCGCGGGCGATCGCTTCGGGCGTCGACCACAGCGTGATCAGCAGCGGCTTGCCATCCGGCAGCGTACGGTATCCGTCGGCGCCCCGCTTGTAGCCGAAATAGTCGAGCAGCTTGTTCGCCAGCGGCGGATCGTAATGGTAGCCCGCGTGGTAGTTCGGGCTGTAGCCGACGACGCCCGGCGGTATCGGCGACTCTGCCCGGATCGCCTGGCTCTTACGAATGACGCGTATCTCTTCGTCGATGTCGTACGACATCGAGATAGCGCGGCGCAGTGCGATCTTCTCCTTCGTGAAACCGCCGACGACCGGATCGACCATGTTGAAGTAGTAGTAGGTCATTTCCGGCTCGAGATAGCGGTAGAGCTTGATCCCGCGCTTCGCCAGATACGGCGCGACTTTGTTGTTCGGAATCGCCATCGGCGCGAACGAGCCGAAACGGTCGATGTAGTCGATCTCGGCCCCCTGGAACGCGAGCCAGCGCGACTGCTCCTCCTCGATCAGACGCACGTCGACGACGCCGATCTGCGGCATCTGCTTGCCCTTCATCGCGGCGACGACGTCCTGGTCCCAGGGGTTGGACGACGGCTGGAAATCCCAGACGAAGCCGCGATATCCGGGATTGGCTTTGAGCAGGATACGCGCGCCCCGCTGCCACTCGGCCAACAGGTACGGCCCGGTGCCAACCGGGTGCCCTTTCGTGTCCTCGCTGTAGCGCTCGATGACTTCACGCGCGACGATGCTGTTCGTCGGCGATGCCAGGATGTAGGCGAAGTTGTAATCGGTGTCGGTGAGATGGATCCGGATGGTATGACGGTCGACAATCTCGAGGCCGGGGATTTTGGCGTCGTAATCGAAGCGGTCGCCGTTCTTCTTGGCCAGAGCTTCTTGCTCGTTGAGACCGACGATCTTGCCGTCGAACAGAAATCGCCAGGGCGAGCGATTCTTCGGATCGAGAAAGCGCTTGATCGAATACGCGACGTCCTCGGCGACCAGCTCGCGCTTGTCGCTCTTGAACGCGGGGTCGGGCGTAAAATACACACCCTTGCGCAGATGAAACGTATACGTCTTGCCACCGTCGGCGACTTCGGGCAGGGCTTCGGCCAGCATCGGCGCGAGCTTGACCGGCTCAGCCAGGTAGTCGTAGGTGAGCAGTCGCTCGAAAATGACCTCTTCGATCAGTCCGGAATAGTAGTTGGTGCTTCGCGAAGGATCGAAGCCGTCGTCGCCGGCTTCGATCGCGACGTGCAGCACCTTGTTCGGATCCGCGGCGGCTGACGCGATCTGCGTGGGAACGCCGGACAGCGTAAGCAGGCAGCCTCCGACGACGACCAAGCGCAGAAACGGACGGCCCATCGATCCCTCTCCGGCGAAAGGCGCGTAATGTACCACTTCCCGCCCCGGCTCGACGCCCGTTGCGACGGAGCGTGGCATACGGGCGCAGGCTTGACGCCCGCGGCGATCGGACACCTGCCCGCGCCGCGCGAGTCGCCGGCCCGATGAAGCCGCCGTTCTGGGACGACGCCGCGCGCGAGCTCTCGCGCCGCGACCGCACCCTGCGCCGGCTGATCCGCGCTTACCCCGGCATCCATCTGAAGCGCCGCGCCGATCCCTTCACGACACTGGCCAGGGCGATCGTCGGCCAGCAGATATCGGTCAAGGCAGCCGACGCTATCTGGTGGCGTTTTGTCGATGTGGCGGACAATGCGCCGGCACACAAGTTCCGGCGTCTTCCCGCGGCAAAAGTCGCGGCGGCCGACATGGCGGCATTGCGCGGCTGCGGATTGTCGCAACGCAAGGCGGAGTACCTGTCGGACCTCGCGCGGCATTTCGCCTCCGGCAAGCTCGATCCGAAGCGCTGGCGCAAGCTCGACGACGAGTCGGTGATCGCACAGCTGATCGACGTCAAGGGGATCGGGCGCTGGACGGCGGAGATGTTCCTGATGTTTCACGAGCTGCGCCCCGATGTGCTGCCGGTCGACGATCTCGGCCTGCAAAAGGCGATGGCACGACTATTTCTGAAGGATGCGCGCCCGACCCGCGACGCGATGCTTGCGCTGGCCGAGCCCTGGCGGCCATGGCGCTCGGTCGCCACCTGGTACTTGTGGCGCAGCCTCGAGCCGGTTTCCGTCGACTATTAGCCCGGCGTCGCGAACTCCCTGGCGCGTGCCGCCGGCAGCTGTCGCCGCGCGCTACGTACAATGCCCGCATGGACGATGCTTCGGCAGCACCTTATGCAGGGCTCACGCCCGACTGCGTGCTCGATGCGCTCGATTCCGTCGGACTCTTCTGCGACGGCAGGCTGCTTGCGCTCAACAGCTACGAGAATCGCGTCTACCAGGCATGGCTCGACGAGCGCGCCAGGCCCTCCGTAGATACGGCGTCTTCAGTCGTCGTCAAGTTCTATCGTCCGTCGCGGTGGAGCGATGAGCAGATCGGCGAGGAGCACGCATTCGTCTCCGAACTGGCCGTGCGCGAGATTCCGGTCGTCGCGCCGATTGCACGCGCCGGCGCGACCCTGCATCGTTTCGCCGACTTCCGCTTTGCGGTCTATCCGCAATGCGGTGGCCGCGCCCCCGAGCTCGAGGATCGTGCGACGCTCGAATGGATCGGCCGTTTCGTCGGACGCATCCACGGCGTCGGCGCGAGCGCGCCGTTTCGCGTGCGGCCGTCGCTCGACGTCGCGACCTTCGGCGACGAGCCTCGCGAGTGGCTGCTGGCGAACGGTTTCATCCCGCCCGACCTGGTTGCCGCCTGGGAGAGCGTCGCCGCGCAGGCGGTCGAACGCGTGCGGCATTGCTACGAGCGCGCGGGCGCGGTCCGCAATATTCGCCTGCACGGCGACTGCCACGCCGGCAACGTGCTGTGGCGCACCGGCGGGCCGATGCAAGGGCCGCATTTCGTCGATTTCGACGATTGCCGCAGCGGACCCGCGGTACAGGATTTGTGGATGCTGCTGTCGGGCGACCGCGACGACATGCGACGCCAGTTACGGGCCGTATTGGCCGGGTACGAGGATTTCTGCGACTTCGACGACCGCGAGCTGCACCTGATCGAAGCGCTGCGCACGCTGCGGCTGATCCACTATTCGGCATGGCTGGCGCGTCGCTGGCACGATCCCGCTTTCCCGGCGGCGTTCCCCTGGTTCAACACCCAGCGCTACTGGCAGGATCGCGTGCTGGAATTGCGCGAGCAGATCGCGGCAATGGACGAGCCGCCGTTGTCGATCTAGCAAGAAAGCGTCCACGCTGCGGGAGTGCGTGTCCGACCGGCCCGATGCGCAGGCTTAGTCCTCCGACGTCGTCAGCACGCCGTCGAGCAGGTGCAAGGTTCGATCGGTGCGTGCCGCCAGATCCGGGTCGTGCGTCACGATCACGAGGCTCGTGCCCGCGCTGCGATTCAGCTCAAGCATCAGATCGAACACCTGGCCTGCGGTGCGCCGGTCGAGATTCCCGGTAGGCTCATCGGCGAGCACACACGCCGGCGTCGTCACCAGAGCGCGCGCCAGCGCGACGCGTTGCCGTTCGCCGCCCGAGAGCTCGGCCGGACGATGCTGCGCGCGATGAGCCAGCCCGACTCGCTCCAGCAGCGCGGCGGCACTCGCCCGGGCCGCAGGTCTCGCATCGCGGCGGATGTAGAGCGGCATTGCGACGTTTTCCAGCGCCGAAAATTCAGGCAGCAGATGATGAAACTGGTAGATGAAGCCCAGCGCGCGATTGCGCACCCGGCCGCGCTCGGCTTCGGACAACTGCGCGAACGGCGCGCCTTGCACGAGCACTTCGCCGGCGCTAGGCGCGTCCAGCCCGCCGAGCAGATGTAAAAGCGTGCTCTTGCCCGAGCCCGACGCGCCGACGATCGCCAGGCGCTCACCCGGGGCCACGGCCAGATCGATGCCCAGCAGCACCGGCACGTCGAGCGGTCCGCTGCGGTACGTCTTCCGCAGACCCCGGCACTCGAGCACGGCCGCTGCGCCGGCCTCACTCATAGCGCAGCGCCTCCGCGGGATTGACCCTGGCCGCGCGCCAGCTGGGATACAGCGTTGCGAGCAGCGCGAGCAGCAAGGCGATTGCGGCAATCAGCACGATATCTGCGCGCTGCAGGTCGGACGGTACCTCGCTGATGTAATAGACGCTCTTGTCCAGGAACTGAATGCTGAAGGTACGCTCGATGAACGGCACGACGACGCCGATATTGAGCGCCAGCGCGATGCCGCCGACCACGCCTATCAGCGTTCCGATGAAGCCGACCAGCGCGCCCTGGATTACGAATATCGTCAGGATGCTCGCCGGCGACGCGCCCAGCGTGCGCAGGATGGCGATGTCGGCCTGCTTGTCGGTGACCACCATCACCTGCGCGGAAACGATATTGAATGCGGCGACCGCGACGATCAGCGTAAGAATGATGAACATCACTCGCTTCTCGATCGCGACGGCACGAAAGAAATTGGCGTGATCCATCGTCCAGTCCCGCACCTCCGCGTCGACCGGCATGACTTGCGCGAGCTCGCGCGCGACCGCGGGTGCCGCGAACATGTCGTCCAGCTTGAGCCGCACGCCGCTGACTGCGTCATCGAGCCGGTACAGCTTCTGCGCGTCGGACAGCTCGATCAGCGCGAGCCCGTTATCGAACTCATACATTCCGACCTCGAACACGCCGACGACGCGGAACGTTTTCACCCGCGGCAGCGTGCCCGCCGGAGTCACCGTTCCCTGCGGCGTGATCAGCAGCACCGAATCGCCGACGCGCACGCGCATCGCTCGCGCGAGGTCGATGCCGAGCACGATGCCGAAGCCGCCGGGCTTCAGATCGGCGAGCGACCCGGCCCGCATGTGTCGTCCGATATCCGCGACGCTGTCCTCACGCGAGGGGTCGATGCCGCGCACCAGCGCGCCGCGATTGGCGTCGCCTGCTGAAAGCATGGCCTGCCCGAACACGAACGGCGCGGCTCCCTGGACATGCGCGTCCTGCCGCGCGATCCGGGCCACGTTCTGCCAGTCGGGCATCGCGCCGTCGAGTGCGCGAATCTCGATGTGCGAGGCGACCGAAAGGATGCGAGTGCGCAATTCGTTCTGGAAGCCGTTCATCACCGACAGGACC
This sequence comes from uncultured beta proteobacterium, assembly GCA_963828595.1. Lineage (GTDB taxonomy): Bacteria > Pseudomonadota > Gammaproteobacteria > Burkholderiales > Casimicrobiaceae > PALSA-1003. Next base: position 325,733 of record CAWHEN010000006.1, on the reverse strand, counting down.
ACGATCAGTGCGGCGACGCCGAGGAAAATGCCGGCCATCGAGACAAAGGCGATGAAGGAGACGAAGCCGTTGCGGCCGGCGCCGCGACGGGCGCGGGTATAGCGAAGGCCGACCAGGATTTCGTAGGGACTCAAGGGTGCCGATCGATGCGAATTCGGGACAGCGAAGTGTGCCACACTCGCATGTAGGGTACTGACCGCCCATGTTTAGGCCCTTGCCGGCATCGGAATCCGAGGCGACGCGCGTGCTACACTCGATTCGCCCTTGCCCGCCCTTCTCCGCATGCAACTCACGCTGGTCGTCCCGGGATTGCTCGACCTCGCGGAGACCGAGCCGGACCGGGCCGACGCCGAGGGCGCCGCGCTCGCCCGGCTTCTGGCGACCAGCCCGCCCCCCGCAGCGCATGACGGCGCAATCGGCGTTGCCTGCGCCGCACTGGGCGTTGCCAAGCAACGGGACTGGCCGGTGGCGCCGCTGCTCGCGGTCGCGGCGAATCTCGATCCCGGACACGCCTACTGGCTGCTGGCTGAACCGGTTACCTTGCTTGTCGGGCAGCTCGACGTGCGGCTTGGCGCCGTCGTCGACGACCTTTCTGCAGACGAGGCGGCGGCGCTGGTGGCGACGCTGAATTCGCATTTTGCCGGCGACGGACTGCGCTTCATTGCGCTCACCCCGGCGCGCTGGCTGATCGCCGCGACCGCCGTGCAGCAACTCGTGACCCATCCGGCGGACGACGCGGTCGGCGCGCCGATATTTCCGTTCCTGCCCGGCGGGCCGGACGCGGCGCGTTGGCGACGATGGCAAAGTGAGATGCAGATGCTGCTGTTTGCGCATCGGGTTGCTGACGAGCGCGAGCGGAAAGGCCGCGCGGCGGTCAACGGAGTCTGGCTGTCGGGCGGCGGCGTGCGCACAGGCGCGCAGCCGGCGCCGAACATCGCTTCGCTGTGCGCCGACTCGCCGCTGCCGCGCGATCTCGCGCGCGCCTGCGGCGTGGAGGTCGCCGCCGCGCCGCCCTCTCTTAAGGCCTGGATCGGAAACGGAGCCAAATCGCCGTCGCTGGTGTGGCTGCCAGCGATTGGCGCGAAGGATAGCGGGTCGCCGCTCGCCGCGCTCGGCCGCGACTGGGCCGACCCGCTGAGCGCAGCCCTCGCCGCGGGGATGGCGCTCGAAGTACACGTCGCGATATCGGGTCGTGGCCGGGCATTGTCGTTTACGCCGCGCCGGCCCTCGCTTGCCGCGCGTTGGCGCGCCCGTCTCGCGCCGGCCGCGCTGTCGACGCAGCTCGCGGCGGCCGGGCACTGAATGGAAATAACGCGTCGCAATGTACCCGAGGCCGCGGCGACGCTCGGCGCCGCCGGCATCGCCCCCGTTATGGCGCGCATATTCGCCTCGCGCGGCATTGCATCGACAGCGGAGCTCGACAACGACCTGGCCGGCCTGCCGCCGTGGCAGACACTGAAGGGCATCACCGCTGCGAGCGAGCGGCTTGCCTGCGCAATCGAACGCGGCGAACGGCTGCTTATCGTCGCCGATTACGACGCCGATGGCGCGACCGCCTGCGCGGTAGCGATGCGTGGTCTCGCCGCGATGGGAGCGACGGTCGAGTTCCTGGTGCCGAACCGCTTCGAGTTCGGCTACGGCCTGACCCCCGAGATCGTTGCGCTCGCGGCCGCGCGGCGTCCGAACATGATCATCACCGTCGACAACGGCATTGCGAGCGTCGAAGGTGTCGCCGCGGCGCGAGCGCTCGGCATCGACGTGCTGATCACCGACCACCACCTGCCCGGCGAAGAGCTGCCGGAGACCGAGTGGATCGTCAATCCCAATCAGCCGGGCTGCGCGTTCCCGAGCAAGCATCTGGCCGGCGTCGGCGTGATGTTCTACGTGCTGTGCGCGTTGCGGGCGCTGCTGCGCGAGCGCGGGCATTTCGCGAATCGCGCCGAGCCGCATCTCGGCTGCGCTGCTCGACCTGGTGGCGCTGGGCACGATCGCCGACGTCGTCAGGCTCGATCACGCCAACCGCATTCTGGTCGATCAGGGACTCAGCGAATCCGCGCCGATCGCATGCAGCCGGGCGTGCGCGCGCTGCTCGGCGTCGCCGGTCGCGCGCCGCAACGGGCGACAGCCTATGACCTCGGGTTTATCGCCGGCCCGCGGCTCAACGCCGCAGGTCGACTCGCCGACATGTCGGTTGGCATCGCCTGCCTGACGTCCGACGACCAGACGAGCGCCGACCGGATCGCGGCCGAGCTCGATGGGCTTAACCGGGAGCGGCGCGGCGTCGAGGCGACGATGCAGGAACAGGCGCTGGCCGACCTGGAGTCCGGCATCGACGAAGACGCGTGCACGCTCTCCCTGTACCGCGCCGAGTGGCACCAGGGCGTCGTCGGCATCGTCGCATCGCGCCTGAAGGACCGCTATCATCGGCCCGTGATCGTCTTCGCCCGCGCCGGCGCCGACGGAGAACTCCGCGGCTCGGGCCGCGCGATCGCCGGTTTTCATCTGCGCGACGCGCTCGACCTTATCGCCAAGCGCGCTCCGGGCACCATCAGCCGATTCGGCGGGCACGCGTACGCTGCAGGCCTGTCGCTGCACGAAACGGCGCTGGCCCGTTTCACCGACGAGTTCGAACGCGTCGGCCGCGAATGGCTCTCGCCGGCGCTGCTGATGCGCAAGATCGAAACCGACGGAGCGCTGGCGGCGAGCGAGCTGACTCTGGGTCTCGCCCAGATGTGCGCCGGACATGTCTGGGGGCAGGGTTTCCCCGCGCCTGCGTTCGACGCCGAGTTCGTAGTCACCGCGCAGCGCGTCGTCGGCGACAAGCATTTGAAGCTCGCCCTCTCGCTCGGCGAACGGCGCTTCGAAGCGATGCTCTTCCAGCAGACCGCGCCGCTGCCTCCCCGGATTCGCGCCGCGTACCGGCCTGAAGTCAATCACTACCAAGGGCTGGACTCGCTCCAACTGGTGATTGAGCACTGGCTGCCGGTCTGACTCGGTGCGCCGTTGCGGCGTGCTAGCCAAAGCTTGCCTCGTGCAATGCATCAGAATGACGCGACAGCCACGCGTCGCTGCCCGGAATAGCTCGCGGGAGAACATGTATTAACTGATTGTTTATTAACGTGTTGTCTGATGTGCCGCGCCTGTGCTGTCGTGGTCGCGGCCGAGGTTGTGCAATGCAATGAAAAGAGATAGAGTCGCCGCACTCAAGCGGGGCAATACCGCCCACAACGATCAGGGAAGATCATGCGGCTCAAAGGCAAAGTTTCGATCATCACCGGCGCGGGCCAGGGCATCGGGCAGGCGACCGCGGTCAAATTTGCCCAGGAAGGCGCCAAGGTCGCCGTTTGCGACATCAATGAGGCGACCATCCAGGAAACCATCGCGAAGATCGAGGAGTTCGGCGGCGAGTCGACCGGCTTCGTGATAGACGTCACCGACAAGCAAAGCATCGCGCGCATGGTCGAAGGCGTTATGGCCAAATGGGGCCGGATCGACACGCTGGTGAATAACGCCGGCATCGTGCAGGACGCGCAATTCAGGAAAATGAGCGATGACCAGTTCGATCGCGTCGTCGACGTCAATTTGAAGGGTGTCTACAACTGCACCAAGGCCGTGGTCGACATCATGCTCGAGCAAAACTCAGGATGCATCCTCAATGCTTCATCGATCGTGGGCATTTACGGCAATTTCGGCCAGACCAATTACGCGGCGACCAAATTCGGCGTTATCGGCATGGTCAAGACCTGGGCGCGCGAGCTCGGCCGCAAGGGCATTCGCGCCAATGCGATCTGTCCTGGCTTCATCCACACCCCGATCCTGGCCTCGATGCCGGACAAGGTCGTCAAGATGATGGAAGACCGCGTTCCGCTCGGTCGCCTCGGGCAGCCGGAGGAAATCGCGAACACCTACGCCTGGCTTGCCTCCGACGAAGCGAGCTACATCAACGGCGCAGTCATCGAAGTCTCGGGCGGCGCCACGATCTGATCGAACGCGCCGCCCGTGGCGGCGCTTGAGCGCGCCTGCCGCGCTTGGTAGCATGGACGACCTTCTGACTGGCCGATCCATCATGCGCCGATTAGCATTGCTTGCCCTGCTTGCCGTGAGCGCGCTGTTTCCCGCCGCATCGGTGTACGCTCTCGACAACGTCGATCCATACATCTGCCCGACGGCGCTCAAGGGCAGCGGCACCGACTGCTTTTTCGAGGCGGTTCCGCAGACCTACACGATGTGCCGCCAGATCAAGAGCATCGAGATCATCGAATTCGGGCTGGCCGGCGCGCAGCAAGGGGTCAACGGCGCCAAGACCGAGGGTTGCATCGAAAAACACAAGCGCCTGATCGCGCGCCCCTACCAGGCAGCGTTGCGCGAAGCCGGGCGCGACAAGGCGAAAGTGCAGGGGCTGCAAACGCTGTACGCGACCTGGACCAAGAGCCTAATCGATCTGACGCCAGGTCCGGAAGAAATCGACGCCGGCTACAAGCAGCGCGTCACCCATCCATACGGCGCGTTCGAGAAGCAGATCCAGGCGCTGCGGGAACCTCCGCCGTCGGTCGCCGCGGCCAAGCCGGCAACCAAAGCGGCGACCAAGAAAAAATCCGCCGCGCAGTGATCACACCCCACCGGAAAGACCATGGCGTGCGCGAGGCCGACGCGCTGAGAGGCCGACGCTGAGCGACACCGAGCTCGGTTCGGTTTTCAACGCCGACGGAGCGCTTGCGCGCAATGTTCCCGGCTACCGGCCGCGGCCGCAGCAAATCGCGATGGCCGAGGCGATCGCGCTCGCCATAAAGACGCGCGGCCAGCTGCTCGCCGAAGCCGGGACCGGCACCGGCAAGACCTTCGCCTATCTGGTTCCCGCCCTGCTTTCCGGCGGCAAGGTGATCATTTCGACCGGGACCAAGACGCTGCAGGACCAGCTCTACCAGCGCGACCTGCCGCTGGTGCGCGATGCGCTGCGCATCCCGATCACCGTCGCCCTGCTGAAAGGCCGCGGCAACTACGTCTGCCACCATCATCTGGCGCGGACGGCGGCGCAGCCGACGTTCGCGTCGCGCGCCGATATCGGCTATGTGAAGCGGATCGAATCCTTCGTACGCACATCGGCCAGCGGCGACAAGACCGAGGTCGCCGACGTGCCAGAGAATGCCGCGATCTGGGCTGACGTCACCTCGACGCGCGAGAACTGTCTCGGCACCGAATGCGGGCATTACAACGAGTGTTTTGTGATGAATGCGCGCAAGCAGGCGCTCGCCGCTGACGTCGTCGTCATCAACCACCATCTGTTCTTCGCCGACGTCATGCTCAAGGATGAGGGCATCGCCGAGCTGCTGCCCGCGTCGAACACAGTGATTCTCGACGAGGCGCACCAGCTGCCCGAGACCGCGACGCTGTTTTTCGGCGAGGAAGTCACCGGCGGTCAACTGGGTGAGCTCGCGCGCGACGCCGAGCTCGAAGGATTGAAGGCGGCTCGCGACTATGCGCCGCTGCCGGCTGCCGCGCAGGCGCTTGGGTTGGCGCTGCGCCGGTTCCGGTTGGCCGCAGGAGAAACGCCGGGCAAACTGCCGCGCGCACTTGCGATGCGGCGCCCGGGGTTCGATGAAGCGCTCGACGCACTGGACGCGGCGCTGGCGGCGGTCGCCGTTGAGCTTGGCAAGCAGGCCGAGCGCAGCGACGATCTGGCGCAATGCGCGCATCGTGCCGACGATGCGCTGGCGCGGCTCGCGCGATGGCGCGATCACGACGATCCGGAGTGGATCCGCTGGCTCGACGTCAGCGCGTCGGGGTGGCAACTGCGGGCGTCGCCGCTATCGGTGGCCGAAATATTCGCCAAGCAGGTCACCGACCATGCTCGAGCCTGGATCTTCACGTCGGCGACCTTGGCGATCGGCAGTGACTTCTCGCTCTATCAGCGCGAGCTGGGCCTGGGCGAGGCTGCGACCGGCTACTGGGAGAGCCCATTCGATTACGCGCGACAGGCGCTGTTGTATTTGCCGCGCGAATTGCCCGAACCGAACAGCTTCGAGCACACCGATGCGGTCGTCGCGGCCGCGCTACCAGTGCTCAAGGCCAGCGGCGGTCGCGCCTTTTTGCTGTTCACGACCCTGCGCGCGCTGGCCCGAGCGCGCGAATCGCTGGAAACTCTCTTCAAACGCGAAGGGATCGATTTCCCGCTGCTGGTGCAAGGCGAGGGTTCACGCACCGAATTGCTGACCCGCTTCCGTCGCCTCGGCAACGCCGTCTTACTGGGCAGCCAGAGCTTCTGGGAGGGCGTCGATGTGCAAGGCGAAGCCTTGTCGGTGGTGATCATCGACAAGCTGCCATTCGCTCCGCCCGACGATCCGCTGCTTGCTGCGCGGCTCGAGCATATCGCGCGCCAGGGCGGCAATCCGTTCTTCGACTATCAATTGCCGCAAGCGGCGATCAGCCTCAAGCAGGGCGCGGGGAGGTTGATACGCTCGGAGACCGACCGCGGCGTCCTGATGATCTGCGACCGGCGGCTGGTCGACAAGCCGTATGGCCGGCGCATATGGCAGGCGCTGCCGCCGATGCGACGCACGCGCGAGCTCGCTGATGTCCGAGCTTTTTTCGCGCCGGTGGCGGTAGAAGGCTAACTGCTACGGGCGCGCTACGCGCGGGGGCCCCTACTTACCAGAACTGCCACCACGGCTTTGAGGGTTGGCTCACCGGCAGCGGTGGCGGTTGTTCCTTGCCCCAGAATTTCCACCACGGCTTGGTCGCGCCCGTAGCAAAGTACCTGCCATTGGGGAAGGTTTCCTTCAGCACGCGGCGCGTGTCGTCGCGAAGCTCGATCATTCCGAGCTTGTCGTAGCTTTCCGCCAGCAGTATCAGGGCGTCCTCGTTGGCGGGCGTCTTCGGGTAATTGACCAGCGTGGTCTGCGCGCGGTTGACCGCTGCCACGTAGGCGCCGCGGTTGTAGTAATAGCGCGCGACGTGAACTTCGTAACCGGCGAGCGCATTGGTCAGATACCGCATGCGCTCGGCCGAATCTTGCGCGTACTTGCTGTCGGGAAACCGCGTCACCAGCTCGCGAAATGCGCCGAACGCCTCCTTGGTCATCTTCGGATCGCGCTCGGAAAGATCGGTCTCGACCACGTAGCCGAGCAACCCCTGATCCTCTCGGAAATTGACGAGGCCCTTCAGGTAGTACGCGTAATCGACGTTCGGATGATTGGGATAGGTGCGGATGAAGCGATCGCAGGCCGCGATCGCTCCTGTCGCCTCCCCTTGGCGATAGTTCGCGTAGGCGCCTTCGAGAATCGCCTGCTGCGCGAGGCGGCCGTAGGGAAACCTGCTTTCCAGCGAGTCGAACAGCTTGATCGCACGCGTATAATTGGCCGCCTGCAGCGATTCGTGCGCGTCCTTGTAGAGTTGTTCGGCGGTCCAGTTCGCCGTCTCGTCCTTGACCTCCGGCAGCAAGTCGCATCCCGCCAGGGCCACACACATCAAGATCAGTGACGCTACCGAATATCCGCTCAGCTTCGACATCATTCCCTGCTCCGCACGTAGCCGTGAATTATAACCCCGATGCAGCGGCCGGCGCCCATCTCGCGCTGACCATACCGGCCGAATTCGCGGGCATGCGGCTGGATCGGGCACTCGCGCAACTGTTGCCCGAGCATTCGCGCAGCCGCATTCGCGCTTGGATCGACGCCGGCCGCGTACTGCTCGCGGGCGCGCCGGCGGACGCGAGCCGCAAGGTCGGCGGCGGCGAGCATGTCCTGGTGCATCCATTGTCCGATCCGGCCGCTGCCTCGTTCGCGCCGCAAGCGCTGCCGTTGACGATCGTGCATGAGGACGAGGCGATGCTCGTGATCGACAAGCCTGCCGGCCTGGTCGTTCACCCGGGCAGCGGCAACCGCGACGGCACGCTTGCCAACGCACTGCTGCACCACGCTCCGCAACTCGCCGCCGTCGCGCGCGCGGGCATCGTGCATCGCCTGGACAAGGATACGAGCGGGCTACTGGTCGTGGCCAAAACCGAAATCGCTCAAACCGATCTTGTGCGCCAGTTGCAGGCGAAGACCGTCCACCGCGAGTATCTGGCGCTCGCCACGGGAGATATCGCCCGGGGCGGCACGATCGACGCGCCGATCGGGCGTCATCCGGTCCGGCGCACATCGATGGCGATTGTCGCGAGCGGGAAAGCCGCGGTCACGCGCTATGAGGTGCGCGAACGATTCGGCGATTGCACGCTGCTCGCCTGCCGGCTCGAAACCGGCCGCACCCATCAGATACGCGTTCACCTGACCTCGCTCGGACATCCGCTGGTCGGGGATCCGACGTATGGCAAAAGACGCGGTATCGCGTTCGGGCGTCAGGCGCTCCACGCCTGGCGCCTCGGTCTGATCCATCCTTCGACGAAGAGACCCGTGCAGTGGGAATCGCCGCTGCCATCCGACTTCGCCTCGCTGCTCGCGGCCTTGCGCCGGCGCCCCGGTTCCGATGCGCGCTGACGCAACGCTCGCGGCCCAGTTCGTCTCGGCGGGGCTCGACTGGATCGTACCGGACTGGCCGGCGCCTTCGTCGGTGCGGGCGTTCTCGACCACGCGCAATGGCGTCGGCGGCAGCACCGTCGACTTCGGGCGCGGCGGCGATGCCGCGGCAGGCGCGTTGCTGAAAAGCTTCCTGCCCGGGGAGCCGCTGTGGCTCGCGCAGACGCACGGCACGGCGATCGCTAGCGCCGACGTCGGACATGGCCGCGCACCCGAAGCCGACGTCGCGGTTTCGCGCTCTCCCGGAAAAGTCTGTGCGGTGCTGGCGGCGGACTGTCTGCCGGTGCTCCTCGCCGACCGGCGCGGCAGCGTCGTCGCCGCCGCGCATGCGGGATGGCGCGGGCTCGCCTCCGGCGTGCTCGAAACCGCGGTCGGGTCGATGCAGACCGCGCCCGCGAACGTGCTCGCATGGCTTGGACCGGCGATCGGGCCGAGCGCATTCGAAGTGGGCCCCGACGTCCACGCCGCATTCTGCGATCGGGACGCCGCTGCGGGCGCTTGCTTCGTCGCGACGCGTCAAGGCAAATGGCATGCCGATCTCTATGGACTCGCGCGACTTGCACTACGCCGTGCCGGCGTCGGCGCCGCGGCGATCAGCGGCGGCGGCCGCTGCACTTACACCGAACGCGCGAGCTTCCACTCGTATCGCCGCGGCGGTCCCGACCGGGTCGCGAGGATGGCGACGCTGATCTGGCTCGCGCCCGGCTGAAGCCGAAACGGGCGCTCTCGTATAATGCGCTGGCGATGACAGCGCTCTCTCCACTTTACGCGATCGTCGTCGCCTGTCTCGCCGGAGGGGTGCTGGCGATCCTCGCCGCCGCCGGCACCCTGGCGCTGCACGCGCGCTGGATATCCAAGCTGGTGAGCTTCGCCGTCGGTGCGCTGCTGGGCGCCGTGTTTCTGGAATTGCTTCCGCACGCGCTCGAGCACGGGTCGACCGGAAGCGTGATGGCGACGGTGCTCGGCGGCCTGCTGCTGTTTTTCCTGCTGGAAAAACTGGTGTTGTGGCGGCATAGCCACCTCGATGCCGAGTCGCTCGGCGAGAGCCGGCAGACCGGAGGCGAACCGCACCCTCACGGCGTCGATGGCGGCCGTTCCGGCCTGATGATCGTGATCGGCAACAGCGTCCACAATTTCTGCGATGGCATCGTGATCGCCGCCGCGTTCCTGACCGACTTCGCGCTCGGCACGGCAACCGCGCTGGCCATCGTTGCGCATGCGATTCCGCAGCAGGTCGGCGACTTCGCGGTGCTGTTGCACTCCGGCTACGCGCGACGGCGCGCGTTCGCCTATAACCTGGCAACCGGGGTCGCGACCCTGCTTGGCGGCCTTGCCGGTTACGCCGCGTTGGCCTCTATGCAGCATGTGTTGCCGACCGTGCTCGCCATCGCATCTGCGAGCCTGCTGTACGTGGCGGTGGCGGACTTGATTCCCAGCCTGCACCGGCATCCGGCACCGGCGGCGACGGCACAGCAATTGCTGCTGATCGGTGTCGGCATCGCATTGATCGCCGCTGTGCATCTGTGGCTCGAGCACTGATTGCGGTGAACATGGCCAAACGAGCGAAAAGGGGAAACCACGCAGTCGCCGAGCCGACTAACGACTGGTCGGATCTCGCGCGCCGCTGGCAGGAGGTGGGCGCGCAATGGACGAAACTGTGGGCCGATGTCGCGCTGACGACCGCACCCGCAGGAACGCAGACCGGCTTGCTTCCGGCGCACGCCATGGCGTCCGGAGCAGCCGTAGTGTCGATTGATCCGGTCGCGGCGGCGCAGCTTGCCGAGCGTTACGCGACGAGATTCGAGGCATTGTGGGCGCGCGCCGTGGAAGGCGCAACGGCAACGATTCCGGCGCAGGATCGCGGCGACTGGCGGTTTTCGGACAAGGCTTGGCGCGAGCATCCCTACTTCGCGTGGCTGCGCGACTCTTATCTGCTCTACGGCGAATACGTGCGCGATCTCGCGGCTTTGACTGAGGCCGACGATGCCACCAAGCGGCGACTGGCCTTTCTTGCCCGCCAATACGTGGAGGCGATCTCGCCTTCGAATTTTCTCGCCACCAATCCGGAAGCCTTGCAGCGCGCCCTTGCCACCGGCGGGACGTCGATCGCGCAAGGTATTTCGAATCTGGTGGCGGACGCGCAGCGCGGCCGCATCGCCATGACCGACGAAACCGCGTTCGAGGTCGGGCGCAACCTGGCGATCACTTCTGGCAGCGTCGTGTTCCGCAATCCGCTGATCGAGCTCATCCAGTACACGCCGACGACCTCCGAGGTCGCCAGGCGCCCTCTTCTGATCGTGCCGCCGTGCATCAACAAGTACTACATCCTCGACTTGCAGCCCACCAATTCATTCGTGCGCTATGCGGTCGCCGAGGGACATACGGTATTCATGATCTCCTGGCGCAACATTCCGCCCGAGCTCGGCGGTCTCCGCTGGGACGACTATCTGCAGCAAGGCGTGCTGGCCGCGCTCGATGCGTCGCGTGAAATCGCCGGCAGCAGGACGATCAATGCACTGGGCTTCTGCGTCGGCGGGACGCTGCTCGCCTGCACGCTGGCGGTCCTTGCCGCGCGGCACGAAACGACGGTCGCCAGCGCTACTTTCCTCGCGACGATGCTCGACTTCGCCGATCCGGGCGACATCGGCGTCTACGTCTCGCGCGAGGGACTGGCAGCGCGGATGCCCGCGCTTTGCGGCGGCGCCCGCATCCAGGGCGGCGAACTGGCGGCTGCGTTTGCGAGCCTCAGGCCAAACGAGCTCGTCTGGAATTACGTCGTCGGAAATTACCTCAAAGGACAGACCCCGCCGGCATTCGATCTCTTGTACTGGAACGGCGACTCGGCCAACCTGCCCGGCCCGATGTACGTCGACTACATCCGCGACATGTATCTCGACAATCGGCTGCGCGAGCCGGGCTCGCTGTCGATGTGCGGCGAGCCCGTCGATCTCGGGCGCATTACAATCCCTTCCTATATCCTCGCCACTCGAGAAGATCACATCGTGCCCTGGCGCACGGCGTACAAGAGCGTGGGTCTGCTTGGCGGCGACTCGACCTTCATCCTCGGCGCAGCCGGTCACATCGCCGGCGTAGTCAACCCGCCGGCGAAAAATCGGCGCAATTACTGGACCAACGAGCTGTTGACCGATGATCCCGACGATTGGCTGGCGCGTGCCCAGACGCAGCCCGGCAGCTGGTGGCTGCATTGGGCGGCATGGCTCGGCAAGCACAGCGGGGGAATGCGGACTGCGCACCAGGAGCTCGGTGACGAGAGGCACCCGCCGCTGGCGCCGGCACCGGGTACATACGTCGTCGAGCGCGTGCCTTAGCGGCCGCGGCAAGCGCTCGCTCGCGACCGATTCGGGTTACGACCCGCGAAGCCGCGAGCTGCGATACCATAGTGCAGCAAGCATCCGATCCCAGGCCCAGGCAAGCCGGGCGCCAAGCCCAATCTTTTGCGGAGAATTTCATGAGCGACATCGTCATCGCGGGCGCATTGCGCACCGCGATAGGTAAATTCGGCGGCGCGCTGGCCAAGACGCCCGCGCCCGAGCTCGGCGCCACGGTCATCGCCGCGCTGCTCGCCCGTTACAAATTGCAGCCGGAGCAGATCTCCGAAGTGATTCTCGGGCAAGTACTGACCGCGGGCAGCGGTCAGAATCCGGCGCGCCAGTCATCGATCAAGGCTGGACTGCCTGCGGAGATTCCCGCGATGACGATCAACAAGGTCTGCGGCTCGGGATTGAAGGCGGTGATGCTGGCCGCACAGGCAGTTCGTTGCGGCGACGCCGACATCGTCATTGCCGGCGGCCAGGAAAACATGAGCGCAGCCCCGCACGTGCTCCCGGGCTCGCGCGACGGCTTTCGCATGGGCGATGCCAAACTGATCGACAGCATGATCGTCGACGGCCTCTGGGACGTCTATAACCAGTACCACATGGGAATCACAGCCGAGAACGTCGCCAGGCAGCACGCCGTTTCGCGCGCGCAACAGGACGAGTTCGCTGTCGCCAGCCAGAACAAGGCCGAAACTGCGCAGAAGGCAGGCAAGTTCAAAGACGAGATCGTTCCGGTAATGATCCCGCAGCGCAAAGGCGACCCCGTCGCGTTCGACAGCGACGAATTCATCAAGGCGGGCGCGACGCTCGATGCGCTTTCGGCGTTGCGGCCGGCGTTCGACAAGCAAGGCAGCGTCACCGCAGGCAATGCGTCCGGGATCAACGATGGTGCGGCCGCGGTGCTGGTGATGAGCGCCGAGCGCGCCGCACAACTCGGCCTGAAGCCTCTGGCGAAGATCCGGGCATTCGCTTCGTCGGGCGTCGATCCATCGATCATGGGGATGGGGCCGGTGCCGTCGTCGCGGCGCGCGCTGGAAAAGGCCGGATGGAAGCCTGCCGACCTCGATCTGATGGAGATCAACGAGGCATTTGCCGCGCAGGCCTGCGCGGTCAACAAGGAAATGGGCTGGGATACGAAGAAAATCAACGTCAACGGCGGCGCGATCGCGCTCGGCCATCCGATCGGCGCTTCAGGCTGCCGGATACTGGTCACGCTGCTTTACGAAATGGCGCGTCGCGATGCCAAAAAAGGCCTGGCCTCGCTTTGCATCGGCGGCGGCATGGGAGTCGCGATGGCGGTCGAGCGCTGAGGGCCCGGGTTCGCCGCGCGACAAACACCGGATCGAACATTAAGGGGTAAAGGAGGGGACGATGGCACAAGACAAGCATCGCGTCGCTTTGGTGACGGGCGGCATGGGTGGACTCGGTGAGGCGATCTGCGTAAAGCTCGCAGCGCTCGGCTATACGGTGGTGACCACGCACTCGCCGGGCAACCTCAAGGCACAGGAATGGTTGGAGACGATGAAGAAGGCGGGCCACAACTTTCACGCCTATCCCTGCGATGTCGTCGACTGGGACTCGTGCATCGCCTGCGTGTCGCGGGTCGTCGCGGACGTGGGCCCGGTCGACGTGCTGGTCAACAATGCCGGCATCACCCGCGACATGACGTTCAAGAAAATGGACAAGGCGAACTGGGATGCGGTGATCCGCACCAACCTCGACTCGTGCTTCAACATGACCAAGCAGGTATGCGACGGCATGGTCGACCGCGGCTGGGGCCGCATCATCAACATTTCATCGGTCAACGGGCAGAAAGGCGCTTTCGGCCAGACCAACTACTCGGCAGCGAAGGCAGGGATGCACGGCTTTACCAAGGCGCTGGCGCTCGAAGTCTCGCGCAAGGGCGTTACTGTCAACACGATCTCGCCCGGATACATCGGCACCAAGATGGTCATGGCGATCCCGCAGGAAGTTCTGGACTCGAAGATCATCCCGCAAATACCGATGGGCCGTCTGGGCAAACCCGACGAAGTTGCGGGACTGGTCGCCTATCTGTCGTCGGAGGAAGCGGCGTTCGTCACCGGCGCCAATATCGCAATCAACGGCGGCCAGCACATGTTCTAGCGGCCGACACAAGATGGCCTCACGACATCCATGGTCGAGGAGAGCGAACACAAAAAAAACCCCGGCATCGCTGCCGGGGCGAGGCTGTATCATTTAGGAGGAGGAAAATGATACAGGTGGAGCCAGCGAACTCTACGTTGGGACTGCCGCTACGGTTTCAAGCACCCAACCGAATCGCATTGTCTGACTGCCTTACGCCGCCTTGCGGCCCTTGGGGGCCGGCTTGGTCGCATTGGCAGCGTTGTTGGCTGCGGCACGCATCGAAGCGTCGGCAAAGCTGACAACCTGCTTGGTGGCCTTCGAGAACTGGTCGAAGGCAGCCGTGGTAGCCGCGACCGTCGACTTCAACGCCGTCACGGCGACATCGGAGCCAGCGGGCGCGTTCTTGGTGGCATTGTCGACCCACACCGCGAAGCCCTTGGTGTAGGCAGCCCACGCCTGCTCGGCCAGCGCCGAGAAGTCGGCTTGCGCTTCGGAGGCGATCTGGTAGACGCCGCGCGAATACCCGAGGGCATTCTGCACGCCGGCTTCGGTCAGCTTGGCGCGGACGGCGGCCAGTTCCTGGACATCCTTGATACCGGCAACCGCGTTGGCGGTATAGACACCGTTCTCGAGGACGATCTTGGCGGCCTGGAGGTTGAGTTTGGCGAGCTGTTCCGCCTTGTCCAGCGACATCGTCGCCAGCTTGACGGCGTTGTCATACCCGGCTTTGTTGATTTCGGCGAATTGTTCGGTTGCGTTGTACATGGTCTTCCTTTTCCCGTTGGGTTCATGGACCCTAAGACGGGTCCGAATAAGGCGGGCTGCCTGGGGCTCTTCCGGTCGCCGGCCCTTCGCCGCACGACCCCGGGACTACACCCCGTTTGCTGCACCGCACAATTACATTGTAGGCACGGAAAACCCCTGAGTCAAGAACTTTTTTGTGCATCGCACCAATCCAGCCGGGCTACCGGGAAGCCGAATCAAACACTCAAATAAATCAGCGGGTTATAATGCGAGTTCGACGCCCCGGAGGCACGTATGGCGAAGCCGATCCGCATTATCAAGAAGTATCCGAACCGCCGGCTTGTACGACACCGCCAACAGCGGCTACATCACGCTGGCGGACGTCAAGCAGATGGTGCTGGAGTTCATCGATTTCCAGGTCGTCGATGCGAAGTCGGGCGACGACCTGACGCGCAGCATCCTGCTGCAGATCATTCTCGAGGAGGAATCGGTCGGCGTGCCGATGTTCTGCCAGCGAGATGCTGTCGCAGATGATCCGCTTCTACGGCAATGCGCTGCAGGGCATCATGGGCAAGTACATGGAGCAGAACGTCCAGGCGTTCATGGCCATCCAGAGAAGCTGCAGGACCAGGCCAAGCAGATCTATGGCGACAAGATGATGCTGACGCCCGACCTGTGGAAGCAGTTCCTGCAGATGCAGGCGCCGGCGATGCAGGGCATGCTCGGCAACTATCTCGAGCAGAGCGCCAAGCTGTTCATGGACATGCAGCAGCGGATGCAGGACCAGACGCGCGGGCATGTTCTCCGCGTTCCCCTTTCCCGACTTCGGCCGCCGGCGCAACCGTCGCCGCGACGACGAGAAAAAGCGCTGATGCGCGCGAAGCGCCGCAACATCCGCATTGCAGCGCGCCGGATATTGTGCGCGCGCGCAGCCGATCAGCCGCGATGACACCGACCGCGTTCCGCACCGCATGCCGCGCCGCTCGCCCGACGCCCCGCCGCCAGCGCGCCGCGCGTCGGCTTCGTATCGCTCGGCTGCCCGAAGGCGCTGGTCGACTCCGAGCAGATCCTCACGCAGCTTGCGCGCCGAGGGCTATGCGATCGCGCCGACCTACGACGGCGCCGACCTGGTCGTCGTCAACACCTGCGGCTTCATCGACGCCGCGGTCGCCGAGTCGCTCGATCGGCGATCGGCGAGGCGCTGGCCGAAAACGGCAAGGTCATCGTCACCGGCTGCCTCGGCGCCAAGGACGGCGGCGACATTCGTGCGCGCCGCGCATCCGAAGGTGCTCGCGGTCACCGGGCCGCACGCCGCACCGAAGTGATGGCGGCGGTGCACGCGCATCTGCCGAAGCCGCACGATCCGTTCGTCGACCTGGTGCCGCCCCGCAGCAGTCGGCATCAAGCTGACGCCGCAGCACTATGCGTATCTGAAAATCTGCGAGGGCTGCAACCACCGCTGCACGTTCTGCATCATTCCGTCGATGCGCGGCGATCTCGTCAGCCGGCCGATCGGCGAGGTGATGCGCGAAGCGGAAAACCTGCTGAAGGCCGGCGTGCGGGAGCTGCTCGTCATCTCGCAGGACACCAGCGCCTACGGCGTCGACGTCAGATACCGCACCGGCTTCTGGCGCGGCCGGCCGCTGAAGACGCGGCATGACCGAGCTCGCGCGGCGCTCGACGCGCTGGCCGCGCGAACACGGCGCCTGGGTGCGCCTGCACTACGTCTATCCGTACCCGCACGTCGACGACATCATCGCCGCTGATGGCCAGCGACGGCGGCGGCGGCCTGCTGCCGTATCTCGACGTGCCGTTCCAGCACGCGAGCCCGCGCATCCTCAAGCTGATGAAGCGCCCGGCGAACGCCGAAAACAATCTGCAGCGCGATCCGGGCCTGGCGCGTCGCGTGCCCGGACCTCACGATACGCAGACGTTCATCGTCGGCTTTCCCGGCGAGACCGAGGCCGAGTTCGAGGAACTGCTCGAATTCCTGCGGGAGGCGCAGCTCGATCGCGTCGGCTGCTTCGCGTATTCGCCGGTCGATGGCGCGGCCGCCAACGCGCTGCCCGATCCGGTTCCGGACGCGCTGCAGGAAGAGCGGCGCGCGCGCTTCATGGCAGTGCAGGCAGCCATCAGCGCCGCGCCGGCTCTGCAGCGACGGATCGGCGCGACGCTGCGACGTGCTGGTCGACGCGGTCGACGATGGCGCACGGCGCGTTGGCGCGCAGCGCCGCCGATGCGCCGGAGATCGACGGCATTGTGGAGCCGTGACTGATGGCTCGGCCCTCGCCGTCGGCGAGTTCGCGCGCGTGCGCATCACCGGCGCGAGCGCGCACGATCTTTCCGGCGTTCGGGCCTGACGCGGCGCGCGCCTATTTCTGCGGCAGATTGCGCAGCACCGCGATCGCGAGCTGCTCGAGGACGTCGCCCAAGGCGGTGTTGAACGCGCGTACCAGCGCATCGGCCGAGCGTGAAGCACGTCGATGCGCGATGCCCTAGCTCGCCGTTCCACACGGAGGTCCCCGACGCGGCGGCGCTGCTGCTGAGATAGAACTTTACCTTCATCACGAGGCCGGCTTGCGCGGGGTCGCGCAAGTCGGCATAGAGCTCCGTGACGAATCCTCGAGACGCAGTCGGCGTCGAGCGACGACGCCGGCGGCAGCGACGGCCCGGAGATGCCGGTCGCCGCAAGCGCACGCGCGGTCGCTTCGCCGATCATCGCCGCCGGCGAGACCAGGAATTCCTCGTAGAAATCGGTCTCGTACTTGCAGATCGCTTTCGCGATAGACCAGCGCCCTGCCGCGAAACGGCGCGGCCACGGTGACCGCCTCGACGCTTGAGCGTCGCCGCTCCCGGCGTCGCGCTCGTATTCGACGGTGGCGGCGGCTCGAGCAGGTACGTCGACTTGCACCGGCGATGGCCGCGACAGCGCGGCAGCGCACGCGGCGACGGCGAGCGCCAGTGCGCCGACGCAAGCGCCCGCCGGCGCGACGAGCGGAGACTGCTGGGTTCATGGCTGGAGGCCTTTCGCCGGCGGCGGGGGCGCGCCGAACAGCAGCTGCGACGGGTAGCGCTTGGCGTTCTCGGACAGGTCGCGCAGGTTTTCGGTGAGCTGCCGCAGGTTCTCGAATGCCTTTTTCGAGGTCGGTTTCGCCGCTGCCGATGATCCGGTCGAGGTGGGTCAGCGTGCTCTGCAGGTGCGCGATCGACTTCGCCAGATTCGGATCCTCGACAGCGTTTTCTTCAGCTGCACCAGCGCGGCGGCCGCATCGGCCGGCAGCCGCTTGCAGCGCAGGATCGTCGAGCACCACGCCCAGCTCGCCGATTGGTCGTGCGCAATTCGGCGAGCAGCGCGACCGTGTCGCTCGCTGATCTTGTCGACTCGCCAGCCGGTCCAGCTTGCGGTCGACCTTGTCCATGAGGCGCGTCGCGCTCTGGGTCAGCTTCGCGGTATCGATTGCGTCGCATGCGGCTCGTTGGTCGTCACCAGCAGCTTGTTGACATTGAGCAGCGTGCCTTCGAGGTCGAGCTTCTGCAGTCGTGCCATGATGTCCGACGCGGCGCCGATAAAGGCGGTAACCGTTGACTGCGCGCTCGGAATGTAGAGATTGTTGGGCGTCCAGGTTATCGGCAGCACCGGATTTGACTTCGGATCGACGTAGTCGATTTCGAGATAACTGGTCCCGGTAATGCCTTGCGGCGCGAGCCGAACGCGCAAGCCGCGATCGATCTCGACCTTGGCCGTCTCCAGGCGCGTGATGTCGCCGCCGGCACGCCCGCCGATCAGCCGAGGCAAGATAGTCGCCTCGATCATCACGTAGCGCAGGCGCGCCGCCATCGGTTGATCCTGTTCATAGGTGTTGTAGGTGAAGCCGATGCGCCGCACCTCGCCGACGACGACGCCGCGGTACCTGACCTTCGAGCCGAGTTCGAGGCCCTGGACCGACTCGTTCAGATAGGTCTCCATCGTGATCTTCGACTGGAACAACCGGCCGGAGCCGAGGATCAATAGAAGCACCACCAGCGAAAGCACCCCGCCGATGACGAACAGTCCAATCTTGAAGAAGCTGGCTTGCGCGCTCATCGCTGACTACGCCGGTTCGGCGGCGACTTCGCGCCGGAAGAATCGCCGCACCCATGGATTGTCGCTGGTGTCGCGGAGCTCCTTGGGGTCGCCCTCGGCGATGATGCCTTTGGTGCGTTTGTCGAGCATGATCACCCGGTCGGCGATCGTGTAAATCGAGGCGAGCTCGTGCGTGACGACGACGAAAGTGATGCGCAGGCTCTTCGCCAGTCGCAGGATCAGCTGGTCGAGCTCGGCCGAGGTGATCGGGTCGAGCCCGGCCGATGGCTCGTCGAGGAACAGGATCATCGGGTCGAGCGCCATCGCGCGCGCGATCGCGGCGCGCTTTTGCATGCCTCCGCTGATCTCGGCCGGCATATGGCCGCAGAACGCCTCGAGCCCAACCAGCTGCAGTTTCATCCTCGCGATCAGATCCATCGCCGCACCGTCCAGCGCCGTGTATTCCTCCAGCGGCAGGCGCACGTTTTCGAGCAGCGTCATCGAGCCGAACAGCGCACCGCTCTGGTACATCACGCCGATCTTGTTCAGGATCGCGCGCCGGGCCGCACCCTCGGCTGTGACGATATCGTCGCCCTCGATCCGGATGCTTCCCCCCATCGGCTGGTAGAGCCCGATCATGTGCTTGAGCAGCGTGCTCTTGCCGCTGCCCGAGCCGCCCAGGATGATGAAGACCTCGCCGCGATGGACGCTGAAGTTGATGTCCTGCATCAGCACGTTGCCTTCGTACCCGGCGGTCAGGTGCTCCACGGTGATGATCGGATCGGCGGGCATTGGGGGGTGTACGTCAAATGTCGAGCAGATAGTAGACGAACGCGTAGATGCCGTCGACGACAACGAGCAGGACGATGCTCGAGACGACCGCACGCGTTGCGGATATGCCGACGGCGCTCGCCCCGGTCTGCGTCTGCAGGCCGCGCAGGCAGCCGACACCGGCAATGAGGATGGCGAATACCGGCGCTTTCGCCAGTCCGGCCAGCAAGTCTTTCACATCGACCAGGCTGTCGACTTCGTGCAGGAAGCTGACGATCGGGATGTTGAAGGTGATCATCGTCAGCGCTCCCCCGAGGATGCCTATCAGGTCGGCGAACAGCGTAAGCAGAGGCATCATCAGCAGCGCCGCGACGATCCGGGTCACGACCAGAAAGCGGACCGGATCGAGTCCCATCGTGGTCAGCGCGTTCAGTTCCTCGTTCACTTTCATCGTGCCGATCTCGGCGGCGAACGCCGCGCCCGACCGGCCGGCAAGCAGGATCGCCGTCATCAACGGCCCGAGCTCGCGCAGGATCGACAGCCCGACCAGATCAGCGACAAAAAGCTCGGCGCCGAACTGGCGCATCGGCACCGCGGCCTGGAAGGCCAGGATGATACCAAGCAGAAAGGAGATCAGAGCGACGATCGGGAGCGCATTGACGCCGACCTGCTCGCAGGTATACCAGACATCCTTCCAGCGGACGCGCGCGGGATGCTTGGCCGCGTACCACAGCGCGGTCGCCGTTTCGCCGATGAACGCGATCTGCGCGCGTATGTCGCGGCCGGTGATCGCAGCGGCACGCCCTATCTCCGCGACGGCATTGATCCGCACGACGTGCGATGGCTCGGCCGGAACCCGCATGGCCGCCGGATCGAATTGCTCGAGCAGCGCCTGAAATTCCGGCCGCAATCCCGTGAGCGACACTGGAGCTTTAGCGACTCGATCCTGCCGCAACAGATCGATCAGCATTGCAATGCCGCCGCCGTCGCAGTAATCGACGCGCGATGCGTCAATCACGATCGCGCGGTCGGGAGATGACGCCAGCGCTGCCCGCGCCTGGGGCCAGACGCCGGCGATCGAATGTGCGTCGAGCCGCCCGGCAAGCCTCAACTCGCGGCCGCCAGCCGTGGCATCGGACACCGTCAGCGTCGCCGCCGGCGCCGATGCGGTCATCGCGCCTGCGGCAGCGGTCACTACAGCAGCTCGACTTGCGTACCGAAGACGCGGACGCGGTCGCCCGACTGCAGCATCGGTTGGTAGTTCTGCGTCACCGAGCGTACCGAGCCGTCGTCCATGCGCACGACAAGTTCCCACCGCTGCGCGTTCAGCGCGGAGGGACGCGACTGGTATGCGACACCTCCGGCTGCACCAAGCACCACCGTTCCCTGCTTGCTCAAGTCGCGTCCCACCTGGTATTGCGTGACCCCCATCGGCGCGAGATCGGAAGTTCCGGCACCGGTGGACGACACGGTGCCCAGCCGCGTCCAGCTGTCCTTGGACTCGGCCTGGCGAATCGATGTGATCGTTCCGCAGCGATCACAGGCTTCCGTCGGGGTCGGCTTTGGCGCGTTCGCAGGTGGCAGTGGAGTACCTGTCTGCGCGGCAAGCGGCGACGCCGCGCCGGCGAGGAGGATTACCGCGACTACGCGGCGTGCAAGTCCTCGTCGGTAGGTGCGCATCATTCGGGCAACGTGTTCAGGTAGAACATCGAATTGAGCAGCGTACCCGGCTTGCCAAGCCCCCCGAGCCAACGATAGAAGATGGCGTCGATGTCGCCGCTGCGATAGGTTTCGGTCAGCGCGCGATTCACCGCCAGCCGGAAATCCGGGTCGTCGCGGCGCAGCACCAGCGCGTAAGGCTCGAACGAAAAATCGCTGTCCAGCAGGACGAACTGCGCCGGATTCGAGCTGCGGGCGCGAAGCGATATCAGCACGATGCGATCGCCGGCATAGCCGGCGACCTTGCCCGAAGCCAGCAGCGCGAGGCCGGCGGGGGGATCGACGACCGGGACGAGCTCCGCGTTTACACCGACGATGGCCAGCTCGCGCTTGAGCGCCGTCTCTGTGGTCGTCCCCGGGATTACTGCAACGCGCTTGCCGCCGAGGTCCTTGAGTTGCGCCAGCTTCGCGTCGACGGTCGTCAGCACGCTGCCTCCGTCGACGAATATCGGCAGGCTGAAGTCCACCCGCTCGTAGCGCGAAAGCGATATTGTCGTCGTGCCGCACTCGAGATCGACTCTGCCTTTGGCCACTGCGTCGAGCCGGTCGCCCGCGTCGAGCGACGTCCATTCTGTCCTGAGCTTCGTTAGCCCAAGCTGCTTCTGGATCCCTGCGGCGATGCGTTCGCACAGCTCGACGCTGTAGCCCCGCACCGTGCCGTCGCGCTCCCGGAACGAGAATGGCGTGGCGTGGCTGCGATAGCCGAGACGGATCACGCCGTCGCTGCGAATCCGCTCCAGCGTGCGCAACGGCTCGGTTGCGGCAAGCGCGGTGCCCAGGCACAGGGCGAGGCACACCGCGATGCAAAGTTGGACCGGGCCGGCGCCAAGGCGACTCGACATCGTTCTCCCCCAATGGTGAGCCTGCAGGTGCCGCGAGTGGCCGACGGGCCGGCAGGTGCGTCGAAGTCTAGCACGCGCCGGCGCGCTGCTGCACTCGTCCCGCTCGCTGCCGATCGGCGTCAGTGATAGCCCTGACCCGCCCGCACCTTGCCGCGAAACACCCAGTATGACCATCCGGTATACGTGACGATGATCGGCAGCAGGAACAATGTGCCGATCATCAGGAAGGCCTGCGATTTCGGCGATGATGCCGCTGCCCAAAGCGTGACCGAGTAGGGAACGATCATCGGCAGAATGCTAATTCCCAGGCCCAGATAGCACATCCCGAAAAGCCCAAGCGCGAGCAGAAACGGCGTCGCTTCACGGTCCGATTTGAGCGCACGCAGCAGCCAGACGAACAATGCCAGCGTGATCACCGGCACCGGCGAGAGCAGCAGCAGGTTGGGCCAGGCGAACCAGCGGTGCTGGATTTGCGGCTGGATCAGCGGTGTCCACACGCTGACCATCGCGATGAACGCGGCGACGCCCAAGGCAAGCAGCCTTGCCTTGCCGCGCGCCCAGTTCTGCAGTTCGCCTTCCGTTTTCATCACCAGCCAGCAGGCGCCGATCAGGCCGTAGCCTGCGATCAGTCCGACACCGGTAAGCACCGCGAACGGCGTCGCCCATTCGAAGCTGCCGCCGCTGAAATGCCGGCCCTCGACCGGGATGCCCTGCACGTAAGTACCCAGGACGATCCCCTGCGAGAAGGTGGCGACTAGCGAGCCCACGTGGAACGACCAGTTCCACAAGTGCTTGCGCGTCGACATGTGGCGAAATTCGAACGCAACGCCGCGGAACAACAACCCGATCAGCATGAACAGGATCGGGAAATACACCGCCGGCATGATGATGGCGAAGGCCAGAGGAAAGGCGGCCAGCAGCGCGATTCCTCCCATGACCAGCCAGGTCTCATTGCCGTCCCAGATGGGTGCGACCGAATCCATCATCTGGTCGCGGCTCGCATCATCCGGCGCGAACGGCGACAGGATGCCAACGCCGAGATCGAAGCCGTCCAGCAGCACGTACATGAACACCGCAAGGGCGAGAATGCCGGCCCAAAGCGGAACGAGATCGAGTGCCACAGGCGGGTCCTTATTCGACTTCCGCCGCCGACATCGGCCGGGCCGGTGTACCCCGGACGCGGCGCCCGGCGTCCGACGCCTTGTCCACCGGGCCCGCGCGCAGGAAGCGCACCATGAAGAATCCGCCGATGCCGAAGATGACGATATAGGCGACGACGTACACGATCAGCGACGCAAGGACGTCGCTGCCGGTGAGCGATGGCGTGACCGAATCCTTCGTCCGCAGCAGTCCGTAAACCGTCCACGGCTGCCGGCCCACTTCGGTCGTCACCCAGCCGGCGATCACCGCGACAAATCCCAGCGGCGACGCTATTTCGCATAGCTTGTGGAACCAGCGCGAACGATCGAGCTCGCCGTGCGCCCAGACCCACCAGCTGCACACGGTCAGCGCCAGCATCGCGAGGCCGATGCCAACCATCAGCCGGAACGAAAAGAACGGTATCGCGACGGGCGGACGGTCTTCTGGCTTCCACTCCTTGAGGCCTTTGACGACGCCGTCTGCATCGTGCGTCAGGATGACGGAGCCTAGCGCCGGGATGGCCACTTCGAAGCGATTGGTCTCGGCGCGCTCGTCGGGCAACGCGAACAGCAACAGCGGCATGCGGCTTTGTGTTTCCCAGTTGGCTTCCATCGCCGCGAGCTTCGCCGGCTGATGGTCGCGCGTGTTGAGGCCATGCTGATCCCCGAGCAGCATCTGCAGCGGCACCAGCAGCGTCAGCAGGCCGAACGCCATCTTGAGCATTATCGTGCCTTCCTCGCGGAAGCGGCCGGCGCGCAGGTGATAGCAAGCGACGCCGGCGACGACCAGTGCAGTGGTGATGAAAAATGCGACCGCGGTGTGCGTGAGGCGGTACGGAAACGATGGATTGAAAATCACCGCAAACCAGTCCTCGGGCAGGAAACGACCGTCGGCGACCGAATACCCGGTCGGCGTTTGCATCCAGCTGTTCAAGGCAAGAATCCAGAAAGTCGAGAACAACGTGCCGATTGCGACCATCAGCGCGGCAAAAAAGTGAACCCACGGCGGCACGCGCGCACGCCCGAAGAGCAGCACGCCGAGAAAGCCGGCCTCGAGGAAGAATGCCGTCAGCCCCTCGTACGCCATCAGCGGGCCGGAGATGTCGGCGGTCGCGTCGGAAAAGCGGCTCCAGTTGGTGCCGAACTGGAACGGCATGACGATACCCGAGACGACGCCCATGCCGAACGAGACGGCGAACACCTTGAGCCAGAATTTGGACAGTCGCAGATAAACGGCGCGTGCCGTCGTCAGGTGCAGGCCCTCGAGTACGGCAATGTACGCGGCCAGCCCGACGGTGAATGCGGGCAGCAGGATGTGCAGCGCGACGACCCAGACGAACTGCAGCCGCGAGAGCAAGACCGCGTCGAGTGACATTGCTTCTCAGCCCGGACGGTTGCGAACCGCCACTATAGCATTCGGCCGCAAATACCATCCAAGAGCGCGGCGGAATATAATGCCGATGCAGGCCTGATGAACCCCATGCATCCGGAGGGAGCAAGCCAATGTCGAAGTCAAAAATATCGCTCATCGCAGTCCATGCATTCGCATCGATCTGGCTGGCCGCGGCGGTGCCATCGGCACTCGCGCAATCGGATCAGACCGGCAAGGCGGAGAGCACGACGGCCCGTGCGAAACCGACGCCGCAATCGCTGGTCGATGCCGCCGACCGGACATTCGGTAACTTCATGCGCGACCCGCAGATGACCTGGCTGCACGACAATATCCGTCGCGCGAAGGCGATATTGATCGCGCCGGAAGTCGCCAAGGCAGGATTCATCTTCGGCGGCTCGGGCGGACGCGCGGTGCTTCTGGTGCGCAATGCCAAGACCGGCAGGTGGATGGGTCCGGCGTTCTACACGCTGACGACCGCGAGCGTCGGCTTCCAGGCCGGGGTGTCGGTCTCGGAAATGATGACCTTGGTCATGACCGACAAGGGACTCAATTCGCTGCTCTCCAACTCGTTCAAGATGGGCGCCGATGCAAGCGTTGCCGCGGGGCCGGTCGGCGCCGGTGCCCAGGCGGACATAGTCACCGACCTCGTCACCTACAGCCATGCGAAGGGCATCTACGGCGGCGTCAACTTGGACGGCACCGTGGTCGCGACTTCCGATGAGTGGAACGAAGCGTATTACGGCAAGAAGGGGGCGCATGCGCCGGACATCCTGATTCGGGGTGCCGTGCACGCTAAGGGCGCTGACCGGCTGACCTCCGACGTCGCGCGCGCCGCCGGCAAAAAGTGAACGACCGGCGGCGCCTGGCCATCGGGGTCGAGCGCCGCCGCATGCGGTGCGCGGAGCACCCGCGCCCCGCCACGATGGGTTCCCGGCGCCGCTGACGCAATGGACGCGGCGCCGGTTCCACGCCTGGAGCTTTCCGGCATCACCAAGCATTTCCCGGCGGTCGTCGCCAACGACGGCATCGATCTCACGGTCATGCCTGGCGAGATCCATGCAGTGCTCGGCGAGAACGGTGCCGGCAAATCGACTCTGGTAAAGATCGTCTACGGCGTCGTGCGGCCCGACGCCGGCACGATACGCTGGAACGGCGAAGCACTCGTCATCGACAGTCCGGCGAAGGCACGCGCGCTCGGCATCGGGATGGTGTTCCAGCAGTTCTCGCTGTTCGAGACGCTCACCGTCGCCGAAAACATCGCACTGGCGCTCGACAAGAGCCGCGGAGGACGAGATCTCGACACGCGGATTCGCGAGACTTCCGCACAGTACGGCCTGGCACTCGATCCGCGCCGCCACATCCACACGCTGTCGGTAGGCGAGCGCCAGCGCGTCGAGATCGTGCGCTGCCTTTTGCAGACGCCCGAGCTGCTGATCATGGACGAGCCGACGTCGGTGCTGACGCCGGCGGCGATCGGCACGCTGTTCGGCACGCTCCGGCGCCTGGCCGACGAAGGCTGCTCGATTCTCTACATCAGTCACAAGCTCGACGAGATCCGCGCGCTGTGCGACCGCGCGACGGTCCTGCGCGCGGGAAAAGTCACCGGCAATTGCGATCCGCGCCGGCAGAGCAGCGCCGATCTCGCGCGTCTGATGATCGGCCACGACCTGCCGCATCCGCAGCACCGCGCCGCGGCCGCGCGCGGCGACGGACTGCTCGAGGTGCGCAATCTGTCGCTCGCCGCGGAAGACCCTTTCGGTACCGATCTCAGCGGCGTCGATCTTAGAGTCGGCGGTGGCGAGATCGTCGGCATCGCCGGGATTTCCGGCAATGGCCAGAAGGAACTGATTGCCGCGCTGGCAGGCGAGCGCCTGGTCGATGCAGCGGACGCGATTGTCGTCAACGGGATTCCGGCCGGCCGGCTCGACGCGGCCGCGCGCCGGGCGCTGGGCCTTTGCTATGTTCCGGAAGAGCGCGATGGCCACGGTGCCGTGCCGGAGATGTCGCTCGAAGCAAACGCACTGCTGACCGCTTACGGACAGCAGCTGGTGACGCGGCGGGGACTGATACGGCAGCGTGCAGTGCGCGCGTTCGCGCAGGCGACGATCGCGAAATTCGACGTCAGGACGGCCGGTCCCGAGGCGGCGGCGCGCAGCCTGTCCGGCGGCAATCTGCAGAAATTCATCGTCGGACGCGAGATTCTGCAAGCCCCGCGCGTAATGATTGCCGCGCAGCCGACCTGGGGCGTCGACATCGGGGCCTCGGCCGAGATCCGACAAGCGCTTATCGATCTGCGCGATGCGGGTGTGGCCGTGCTGCTCGTGTCCGAGGAGCTCGAAGAGCTGTTCGAGGTCTGCGACAAGGTCGCCGTGATGACGCAGGGTCGCCTGTCGCCGGTCAAGGCGATAACGGAGACCGACGCCGAGGAACTGGGGCTGCTGATGGGCGGATCGTTCGTCGCCTCGGCAAAGCTGCCATCGCACGCGACGCGCGATCCACCATGATGATCGCGCTGGAGGCGCGGCCCGAGCCGTCGCGACTGATGGCCTGGGCGTCACCGCTGCTGGCCGCCGCAGCAACTCTCGTCGCCGGCTTTGTCCTCTTTTCGTTGCTTGGCAAGAATCCGGCCGATGCATTCTTCGTCTTCTTCATCGAGCCGGTGGCCACCGGCTACGGCTTCGGCGAGCTGCTGCTCAAGGCGTCGCCACTGATGCTGTGCGCGCTCGGCCTCGCGATCGGATACCGGGCCAACGTATGGAACATCGGCGCCGAAGGCCAGTTGACGATAGGCGCGATATGCGGCGGCGGCCTGGCGCTGTGGCTGCCGCAGTTGAACGGCGCGCTGCTGCTGCCGCTGATGATCGCCTCAGGCGCCGCAGGCGGCATCGCCTGGGCCGCGATTCCGGCATGGTTGCGCACCCGCTATAACGCGAACGAGATTCTCACCAGCCTGATGCTGGTCTACATCGCCGTGCTAGCGCTGTCGTACCTCGTCCAGGGACCGTGGCGCGATCCCGAGGGATTCAACTTTCCGCAGTCGAGCCTGTTCGGGGACAACGCGATGCTCCCGCTGCTGTTGCCCGGCACGCGACTCAACGTGGGCTTCCTCCTCGCCGTCGCGGTCATCGCGGCAGGCTGGCTGTTCACCGCGCGCACGCTGGCCGGATTTCGCATGCGGGTCGCGGGCCTCGCGCCGCGCGCGGCGAGCTACGCCGGTATCTCCGCCGAGCGGACCGTGTGGATAGGCATGCTCGTCGGCGGCGCAACCGCAGGCATCGCCGGAGTCGGCGAAGTCGCGGGGCCGATCGGGCAGCTGCTGCCTTCGATATCTCCGGGTTACGGTTTCGCCGCGATCATCGTCGCATTCGTCGGTCGGCTGCATCCGCTGGGCATCGCTCTGGCGAGCCTGCTTATGTCGCTGCTCTACCTCGGCGGCGAAGCCGCGCAGATCGGATTGGAACTGCCCTCGGCGGTGACGCGGCTGTTCCAGGGAATGCTTCTTTTCTTCCTGCTTGCCGCGGACGTATTCATCGGCTACCGGCTGCGCTTCCGGCGCAGTCCCGACCCCGCGACGGCTGAAGCGGAGAGCCTCGCCCGATGATCGATCAGGCGATTACGCTGTTTGCGCTGACGCTCGCCGCCGGGACGGTGCTGGTATTCGCGGCGTTGGGTGAACTGGTAACCGAGAAAGCCGGCGTGCTCAACCTGGGTGTCGAAGGCATGATGCTGGTCGGTGCGGTAGCCGCATTCGTCGTCGCCGACGAGACCGGGCACAACTGGGTCGGCGTCCTCGCCGGCACGGTAGCGGGCGGCGCGCTGTCGCTGATATTCGCCGTGCTTACTTTGTCGCTGATGGCCAATCAGGTCGCCGCGGGGCTTGCGCTTTCCCTCTTCGGGATCGGCCTGTCGGCGTTCGTCGGCTTGAGCCACGTCGGACACGTCGTCGATCCGATCGCGCCGCTGGCGGTGCCGGTGCTCTCCGGGCTACCCGTCGTCGGCCGGCTGCTATTTGCCCACAGTCCGTTCGTCTATCTGTCGCTGGTCCTTTTCGCGCTGGTGCAATGGTTCCTGTTCGGCACGCGCGCCGGCCTTGTCCTGCGCGCCATAGGCGAGTCGCCGCAATCGGCGCACGCGATCGGCCACAAAGTCATCGCCGTGCGCTACGCCGCCGTCGCATTCGGCGGTGCCTGCGCGGGCTTGAGCGGCGCCTACATGGCGCTGGCGTATGCACCGATGTGGACCGAGGGCATGACCGCCGGACGCGGTTGGATCGCGCTCGCACTGGTCGTGTTCGCCAATTGGAAGCCGTGGCGCGTGCTCGCCGGAGCTTACCTCTTCGGGGCGGTGACGCTGGTGCAATTCCAGGCACAGGCGATGGGTGTCGCCGTGCCCGCGCAATTTCTGGCAATGCTGCCCTATGCGGCGACGATCGTCGTGCTCGCACTGATCTCGCGCGACGCGACGGCGATTCGACTGAATGCGCCGGCATCGCTCGGTCGGCCGTTCCACGCCGATACCTAAAGCGCAAACGGGCACGCAGCATCGAGTAAAATGCCCGATTCCGCGCCGGCGCAATGCGCCGGCCGCGCGCAACCCGCCCCGGGAGAGACCATGTCCGTGCCGTCGTCGAAGACCGTGCTATTCATCGTATTGGCCTTGTTCGGGGCGCTTGCAACGAGCACCGCGTCGGCGGACACGCCGCTCAAAGTCGGCTTTGTCTATGTGAGCCCGGTCGGCGACGCCGGCTGGACTTCGCAGCACGACGCAGCACGCAGGGAAATGGAAAAGGCGCTCGACGGCAAGGTCGTCACCAAGTTCGTGGAAAACGTGCCGGAGGGCGCCGACGCCGAGCGCGTGATCCGCGAGCTCGCGCAAAGCGGCTATCAACTGATTTTCACGACATCTTTCGGTTACATGAATCCGACGATCAAGGTTGCCAAGCAGTTTCCGAAGACGTATTTCGAGCACGCGACCGGATACAAGACGGACAAGAACGTCGGCATCTACAACGCGCGCTTCTACGAGGGGCGCTATCTCGCCGGAATCGTCGCCGGGCGAATGACCAAGACGAACGTCGCCGGTTACGTCGCGGCGTTCCCGATTCCCGAAGTCGTGATGGGCATCAATGCATTCACCCGCGGCATGCGCAGCGTCAACCCGAATGCGGTGACCAAGGTCGTCTGGGTCAACACCTGGTACGACCCGGGCCGCGAGCGCGAAGCCGCCGACACACTGATCTCGCAGGGCGCCGACGTGCTGACCAACCACACCGACTCGACCGCCGTCGTGCAGGACGCCGAGGCGAAGAAGGTGTACGCGATCGCCTACCATTCCGACATGTCCAAATACGGTCCGCATGCGCAGCTGACTGCGGTCACGCACCAGTGGGGCGCGTACTACACGAAGGAAGCGCAGAATGCGATCGATGGCAAATGGAAGCCGGGCAGCATCTGGGGCGGGCTCAAGGAAGGCATGATCAAGATGGGACCGTTCAATCCTGTCGTCCCCAAGGACGTGCAGGACCTGGTCAACCGGACCGCGACGGAAATCGCCAGCGGCAAATTCCATCCGTTCACCGGACCGCTCTCCGATAACGAAGCTCATCAGCGGCTCGCCGCAGGCAAAGTCATCAGCGACGACGCCCTGCTGAAGATGGACTATTACGTCGAAGGCGTGCAGGGCAAGCTGCCGGCGACCAAATAACGGCGCGCCTGGTTGCCCGTCGCTCCGATGGACGGACTTTCGCAATGAGCTTCGAGACATGGCTCGGCCGGAGCGAAACTTCGACCGACCTCATCACGGCCGCGCCGTTTGCGGCACTTTCGGCCACGCTCGACCGGCCGGCGCTGCGTCCGCCCGACGGAGCGCCCCTGCCGGCGCTCTGGCACTGGCTGTATTTCCTGCCGTTGTACAGGCAATCCGAGGTCGGACCCGACGGCCACGCCCGTCGCGGCGAGTTCCTGCCGCCAGTGCCGCTGCCGCGCCGGATGTGGGCCGGCAGCGAACTCGAATTCCATCATCCGCTTTACGTTGGAGACAAGGTGACTCGCGTCTCGACCATCGCCGCAATCGATGAAAAGACCGGGCGCTCCGGACCGCTGGTGTTCATCAAGGTGCGCCACGAGTTGCGGCGAAACGGCGAACCCGCCCTCGCGCTGGCGGAAACGCATGACATCGTCTATCGCGAGGCGGCTCGGCCCGGCGCAATCGCATCACCGCCGGCCGCGGCGCCCGATAGCGCCGCGTGGGAGCGCAAGGTCGTCCCCGACGCCGTGCTGCTGTTTCGTTATTCCGCATTGACCTTCAACGGCCACCGTATTCATTACGATCGCAGCTACGTCACCGAGGTCGAAGGCTACCCGGGCCTGATCGTCCACGGCCCGCTGCTCGCAACTTTGCTGATCGATCTGCTGCGCGAGCATCGGCCGGACGCCGCGGTCGAGCGCTTTGCGTTCCGGGCGTCGAGCCCGCTGTTCGATATCCATCCCTTTTTCGTCTGCGGTGAGCCGGCGAGTGACGGCAAGACCGTGCGCCTGTGGGCGAAGGATCATCGCGGCGGGCTGGCGATGGACGCCACGGCGATCGTCGCCTAGAGGCTTTTCTCGTGCAACCGCTCGCCGGCATCACCGTCGTCACGCTCGAGCACGCGATCGCGGGGCCGTTCGCGACGCGACAGCTCGCCGATCTCGGGGCGCGGGTCATCAAGATAGAGCGTCCGGGCGTCGGCGATTTCGCGCGCGCCTACGACGAAAGGGTGCGCGGCCTCGCCTCGCATTTCGTCTGGACCAATCGCTCGAAGGAGAGCCTGACGCTCGACGTCAAGCATCCGGAAGCGCGTGCGATCCTGCAGCGGCTGGTCGTCGACCACGCCGACGTCGTCGTGCAGAACCTGGCGCCAGGCGCCGCGGCGAGGCTTGGCCTGTCGTACGCCGCGCTGTCGGCGGCCAAGCCGGCGATCATCGTCTGCGATATTTCGGGTTACGGTGCCGATGGCCCGTACCGCGACAAAAAGGCGTACGACCTGTTGATCCAGAGCGAGGCGGGCTTCCTGTCGGTGACGGGAACCGAAGCCGACCCGGTGAAAGCCGGTTGCTCGATCGCGGACATCGCCGCCGGCATGTACGCATACACCAATATCCTCGCCGCGCTGCTCGAGCGCGGTCGTACCGGACGCGGTTGCCACCTTGATGTCTCGATGCTCGAATCGCTGGTCGAGTGGATGAGCTACCCGCTGTACTATGCGTTCGATGGCGCCGAGCAGCCGCCGCGAACCGGTGCGAGCCACGCAACAATCTACCCGTACGGTCCGTTCCCGGCCGGCGACGGCAAAACGATCATGCTCGGACTGCAAAACGAGCGCGAGTGGTCGACCTTCTGCGAGCGCGTGCTGATGCGCCCCGATCTCGCGTCCGATCCGCGCTACGCAGGAAACTCGAGGCGAAGCGCGGCGCGGGAAGAATTGCGCCGCATTATCGTCGACGTATTTTCGAGCATGACAGCCACGGAAGTCCTGCGCCGGCTGGACGAAGCGCGCATCGCGAATGCGCAGGTGAACGACATGCACGACGTCTGGCGGCATCCGCAACTCGCGGCGCGGCGGCGCTGGCGCGACGTAGCCTCGCCGTCGGGCCCGATACCGGCGCTGTTGCCGCCGGGAACCGATGACGAGGCCGATCCGCAATGGAGTGCCGTGCCGGCGCTGGGCGCGCATACCGACAGCATCCTGACGGCGCTGGGCTATCCGGCCGAACGAATCGCCGAACTCCGCGCCGACGGCGCGATATGATCTCCCGCACGCTGCGCGGCCGGACCGGTTGTCGCCCTCGCGCAGATCACGCCTTCGGAGCAAAACCATGCCCTCGACCCTGATCGACTCGACGATCCTCGGCAACCTGGTCGGGACCGAAGCGATGCGTGCGCTGTTTTCCGACGACAATCGCACGCAGCGCTATCTCGATGTGGAGGCCGCTCTGGCTCGCGCGCAGGGGCGATTGGGTGTCATTCCGCAGGCGGCGGCCGCGGAAATCGAGCGCAACTGCCGCGTCGACCGCATCGACATGGCGAAGCTTCGCGCGCAGACCGAGCGCGCCGGCTCGCCGGTCGTCGGCGTCGTGCAGCAGCTTGGCGCGCTGTGCGCCGAGCCGCATGGTCGGTACTGTCACTGGGGCGCGACCACACAGGACATCACCGACACCGCGACGGTGCTGCAGATGCGCGACGCACTCGCGCTGATCGACGTCGAACTCGCCGCCGTCGCGGATGCGCTGGCCGGCCTGGCGCTGCGCTATCGCGATACGCCGATGGCCGGGCGCAGCCATCTGCAGCAGGCGGCGCCGATCAGCTTCGGCTACAAGGCTGCCAGCCTGCTGTCGGCGATCGAGCGCCATCGCGCGCGGCTCGCCGAGCTTAAGCCGCGCGTCCTGGTCGGTGAATTCGGCGGCGCAGTCGGGACGCTTGCCTCGCTCGGACCGGAGGGGCTGGAGGTCCGCGCCGCGCTGATGCGCGAATTGGGACTCGCGGAGCCCGATATCAGCTGGCATACGCAGCGCGACCGTATCGCCGAGGTCGGTTGCTTTCTCGGTCTGGTCACAGGCACGCTCGCGAAGCTCGCCATCGACGTCAAGCTGATGATGCAAACCGAGGTCGGCGAGGTTGCCGAGCCGTTTACGCCGGGTCGCGGCGCCAGCAGCACGATGCCGCAAAAGCGCAACCCGGTCTCCAGCGTGTACTTGCACGCCTGCGCCGCGGTCGTGCGCCAGCATGCTGCGCTGCTGCTCGAGGCGATGGCGGCGGATCACGAGCGCGCGACCGGTCCCTGGCATATCGAATGGATCGTGCTGCCGGAAGCATTCGTGCTGACCGCCGGCGCACTGGCGCACGCGCGAACGATCGTCGACGGTCTGCAAGTCGACGCCGCGCGGATGCGCGACAACCTCGATCTGACGCAGGGCCTGATCGTTGCCGAGGCGGTGATGATGGGGCTGGCGCCGCATCTGGGTCGCGAACGCGCGCACGACCTGGTCTACGAGCTTTGCCGGATGGCGATCGAGCGGCAGCGTCCGCTGCTGGACCTGCTGGCCGAGACTGCCGAGGTCACCGCGCATCTGGATCGACAGCGTCTGGCCGCACTTTGCGAGCCCGCGAACTACCTGGGATCTGCCGGCGAGATGGTCGATCGCGTCCTTGCCGCCCGCGCCAGGCACTGAATGCGCCGCCGAATCGGCGGCGCACCGGCGACTTACACGATCCGCTTGAGCAGGCGCAAAGTCGCCTCGAAACGCTCGCCGTAGGGCGGATACAGGAGTCGGCCCGGTGTGGCGCGCGATTGCGCGAAGACGGGCTTCTGGTGGGAAAAAGCCAGGAATCCGCGCTCGCCGTGATACGCGCCGTAACCGGACGCTCCGACGCCGCCGAACGGCAGGTTCTCGTTGCTGAAATGCCATAGGGTATCGTCCAGCGTCACGCCGCCGGCGATCGTCCGCTCGAGGACCCGACGTCGCTCGGCTGCACTTCCGCCAAACATGTACATCGCCAGCGGCCGCGGTCGCGCGTTGATCCGCTCGATCGCCTGGTCGAGCGTGTCATAAGTCTCGATCGGCAGTATCGGACCGAAAATCTCCTGCTGCATGACGCTCATCGTGTCGCTGACGTCGAGCACCAGCGTCGGCGGCATGCGGCGGGTTCCACTTGTCGCGGAGCCGCTCGATGCGCCGAGCTCGATCTACTCGCGCACCCTTGGCCCGCGCGTCGTCAAGGAGTGCGGCGAGTCGTGCATAGTGCCGCTGATCGATAATGCTGGCGTAATCCCGGTTATCGATCGGCGCCGGATACAGTCTGGCCACCGCATGCTGGAGCGCCTGGGTGAGCGCTTCGGCGCGCTGCCGGGGAATCAGCACATAGTCGGGCGCGATGCAGGTCTGCCCGGCGTTGAGCAGCTTGCCGACGGCCAGGCGCGCCGAAAGCGCGGAGAGGTCGGCACGGCCATCGATCAGCGCGGGCGATTTTCCGCCGAGCTCGAGCGTCACGGGCGTCAGATTTTCCGCGGCGGCGAGCGCAATGCTGCGTCCGACCTGGGTCGATCCGGTGAACAATAGATGGTCGAATGGCAGACGGGCGAATGCTGCACCGACGTCCGCGCCGCCGCTGACTACCGCGAGCTCCTCCGCTGAAAAGTAGCGCGCGACGAGCGTGGCCAAAAGCGCCGACGTGCACGGAGTGATTTCGCTCGGCTTGATCAGCGCGCGATTGCCCGCGGCGAGCGCGGCGACCGCCGGGAGCAGAGCGAGCTGTACCGGGTAATTCCACGGGCTGATGATGCCGACCACGCCCAGCGGCTGCCTCTCGATCCAGCTCCTTCCCGGCCGCAGATACAGCGGCGTTGGCGCGCGCCGCGAGCGCATCCAGTCTGCGAGATGCCGGCTTGCGTGGCGCAGCGCGACGTCGACGACGAACAGCTCGGTCAGCCGGGTTTCCTGCGGAGGGCGGACGCCGAAATCCTCGGCAATCGAGGCGACAATTTCCGGCTCGTGGCGATCTATCAGTGTCGCGAGCCGGTCCAGGCGATCGCGCCGCACCGCGTGCGACGGATACCGCTCCCCGGAAAACGCCGCCCGCTGCGTCGCGTACAGCGCGGCGACGTCGGCAGCCGTCGATGCTGCCGAACTCATCGTATGCCGCGTCGCCGGGACATGCTTACCGATCCTGCCGCGCCGCGGCGATCGCGTCGAGCAAGGTCGGTGGATCGTGCGCTCCGGACACTGCGATGCGGCCGTTGAAAATAAAAAACGGGACGCCCTGGACGCCGATGCTCCGCGCCTCGCGATCCTCCGCCGCGACTATGTCGCTTCCTTCTTCCGATTCCAGCATCGCTCGTACGCCGGCCGGGTCGAAGCCCGCGGCGCCGGCCGCGCGCACCAACTCCTCGCGCTCGCCCAGAAAGCTGCCGTCGATGAAATAAGCGTGGAACAGGCGCTCGACCAGCGCGCTTACCGCGTCGAGGTCGCCCCGCCGCTGCGCCCAGGCGATCAGCCGGTGCGCCTCGAGCGTGTTCGGCTGCATGACGATTCGCTCGAACGCGAACGGTATGCCGACCTCGGCGCCTACCGCGCGTACCCGCGAATAGATTTCGGCGGCGCGATCGGTGCCGCCGAACTTGGCCGCAAGATAGCTGGTGCGCGGCATGCCGCCCGCAGGCATGTCCGGATTGAGCTGGAATGGATGCCAGCGCACGGCGATATCGAGCGCAGGCTCGCGAGCCTTGAGCTCGCTGAGTGCCGCTTCGAGCTTGCGTTTGCCGATGTAGCACCACGGACAAACGACGTCCGAGATGACGTCGACCGCAAGCGTGTCCGAGGGCGGGTCGGCGGCGGGGCGGCTGATCAAGGATTCGAACCGGAAAACGAGGACTTGGACGCGACCATTGTAGTACCGCCGCCGCGACTCGTGCGCGACGCACTCGACACGACGACGACAATAGGTTCAACTGTCGTTCCGAGCCGATGCGTTTTTCCTGCCGATCGTGACCTCGCCGCAGCGCTGGGACATTTTCTGCTCGGTCGTCGACAACTACGGCGACGCGGGCGTCGCGTGGCGGCTCGCCAGGCAGCTGGCCGCAGAATATCGCTGCGACGCGCGCCTGTTCGTCGATGCTCTGCCGGTGCTGGCGCGGATCGCCCCGGATGTCGATCCGTCGCGCGAACGACAAAAAGTGCAAGGCGTCGACATCCTCCGCTGGAACGGCGCGGACCGCCCGATCTCGCCGACGACGCCCGGCGCGGCGGTTATCGAAGCGTTCGGCTGCGGCCTTCCGTCGTCATACCTCGACGCGATGATCGCTCTCGCGCCGCAGCCCGTCTGGATCAACCTGGAGTACCTTTCGGCCGAGAGCTGGATCGAAGGCTCTCACGCGCTGCCGTCGCGTCATCCGCGCTTGCCTTTGCAACGGCATTTCTACTTCCCGGGATTCACGACGGACAGCGGAGGTCTGCTGCGCGAGGCGGGCCTCCTTCCGCGCCGGGATGCATTCCAGGCCGATCCCGCCGCGCGCGCCGCACTCTGGCGCTCGCTGGGCATCGCGCCGCCGGAAGGCGCGCTCGCGATCTCGCTGTTCTGCTATCCGAACCGACATCTGCCGGCGCTGCTCGATGCGTGGGCCGACGGCGATCTGCCGGTGTGGTGCATCGTGCCCGAAGGTGTCGCCGCGGGCGAGCTCGATCGATGGACCGGCGGTGCCGTTCCGCATGCGGGACAGGTTCTCGTGCGCGGCCGCCTGTCGCTGGCCGGCATTCCCTTCCTCGCTCAGGACGTCTATGACCGTTTGTTGTGGGCCTGCGGTGTCAATCTCGTGCGAGGCGAGGACTCCTTCGTCCGCGCGCTATGGGCAGCGCGCCCATTGATCTGGCAGCCGTATCCGCAGCCCGATGACGCGCAGCTGGCGAAGCTCGACGCGTTTCTCGCGCGCTATGGGTCGGGAATGCCGCAGCCAAGCGCGGCCAGCTTCAACGCGTTTCATCGGGACTGGAACGATCCGGTCGAGAGCGACGCGTCGGTGGATCGCACGTGGGAGTCGTTTGTCGGCGAATTGCCGGCGATCGGCGGCCACGCGCAACGGTGGACGGCCGAGCTCGCGACCCAACCGGACCT
This sequence comes from uncultured beta proteobacterium, assembly GCA_963828595.1. Classification (GTDB taxonomy): domain Bacteria; phylum Pseudomonadota; class Gammaproteobacteria; order Burkholderiales; family Casimicrobiaceae; genus PALSA-1003. The sequence continues at coordinate 288,463 of CAWHEN010000006.1, read as the reverse complement.
CGCGGCCCGGCTGGTCAGGATGGTCGAAGGACTGGTATAATTTCGGGTTTCGCGGGCAACGCTTAGCTCGCCTTTTCAGACAACAACCATGCAGGTGCAGCCATGAAAACCGCGCAGGAAGTCCGCGCCGGCAACGTCATCATGATCGGCAAGGATCCGATGGTGGTGCAGAAGGCCGAATTCAACAAATCCGGCCGCAATGCGTCGGTCGTGAAGATGAAGCTCAAGAACCTCTTGAGCGGCTCCGGGACCGAAACCGTCTATCGCGCCGACGAGAAATTCGACCTCGTCCAGCTCGAGCGCAAAGAGGTCACTTATTCGTACTTTCAGGATCCGGCGTACGTCTTCATGGACGCCGAATACAACCAGATCGAGGTCGACCGCGAGAACATCGGCGAAGCCGTGCACTATCTCGAGGAAGGCCTGCCCTGCGAGCTCACCCTCTACGAGGGCAAGCCGATTTCGGTCGAGCTTCCGAATAGCGTCGTGCGCGAAATCACCTACACCGAGCCGGCGGTGCGAGGCGATACCTCGGGCAAAGTATTGAAGCCGGCCAAGCTCGCCAGCGGCATGGAAGTTCAGGTGCCGTTGTTTGTCGCGACCGGCGACCGGATCGAGATCGATACTCGCAACGGCGAGTACCGACGCCGCGTCTAGGTTTGCATCCGCGCTAATGCAAGGGCGCCCTCGGGCGCCTTTTTGTTTGTTCTCCGGGGCTTGGCGGCGCAATCAATGCCATTGTCATAGTACGGCGCGGGGCACATGCCCGTTGTCGATAGCCCCAGAAAGAGCAGGCGGTCGAGCAGATTTGTGCGCGATGGGAGCGACGCTATACTGACTACCGCAGCCTGGACCCAGGGAACCGATCGGCGAACGGATTCTTGAAGCTGGCCGGCTGACTCGGGCGCAAGTCGCCCGTGCACTCGCCGAGCAGCAGTCTTCGAAAGAAAGACTGGGGGGATAGGTGCTCTTGCGCAAGGTTTGGCTCGGAGCGGCCGGGCCCGACGCATTGCTTGCCCTTAAGCAGCGACTGGGCGGGGCCTTGGTCGCCGCTGACTCGGCCAGTGAGCGGCGTATCGCGCGCGGGCTGAAGCCGCGGCGCATCCTCTTCGGCGTAACCTTGACCGTGGCGTTTGCGCTGGGCGCCAACCTCGAGACCGCTCGCGCCGCTTCGGTCGGCTCGTCGACGATGAAGGTGACGGCGAACGTGCTTCCGTATCTTCGGCTGCAGGTGCTGAAGCAGGTGTCAACGCTGAATGTCACGCCGGACGACATCGCGCGCGGATACGTCGATGTGCCCGCGGCGACCGACCTGATGGCCAAGACCAACGATCGCAATGGCTTTTCGGTGAGCTTCGATGCGCGCTCGAACGTATTTCGCAAGGCGCAGGTGACCGGCTTGACCGGCGGAATCGAGCTCGGCCCCGAAGGCGGGATGGCCCATCAGCCGTTTACTGGCACGCAGATGCTGATGCGGCTGAGCTACCGGTTCTTCCTCGCCCCCGAAGTCGCGCCTGGCAGCTATCCCTGGCCGCTGCAGATTTCCTCGACGGTGATGTACTAGCGGTCTTCCGCAATTCCGTTGCAAGCTCGCGGCCGCCGCGCGCTTACGGGTTCACCGACACGACGACCGTGTCTTTGTAGTTGCCGACCGGCGCGTCCTGGCCCGGATCGATCTTTCCGAAGATCGACACCTGGGTGGTGGCGCCCGAGACCGTTACCACCAGCGGCGTCGTGCCCGCCGTGCCATCTCCCCACAGGTTCGAATATCCGCCATCCTTGTAGATGTTGTAGTTGAGCCTGCCCGTGTTGCCTGCACCCTGTTGGGCCATCTGCCGCCCCGAGATCGAGTTCGATGTCGCCGATTTTCCGATGCCCACGGTGAATGACGGCAGGCTGCCGCTGGCGGTGCAGCGGATCCTCGCAACCGCCGAGGTCAGCGTCGGCGCCGCCACGAAAACGTCATAATTCGGGAAGCCGAGCATCGGCAGGGTCATGATCGTGCAACTGGAGGCGCCGAAGGCCGGGGCGGCTACCGCAAACGTTGCGGCCGCGATGCATGTCTTAAGGTCGCATTTCACAATAGACCTTTCCGACGTTGAGCGGCATACGCACATTCGCCGCGACGTCGATTGCCAGATGACACGACCCGCCGTCCGCGCGTATGTCGGCGCTGTAGGTACCGGGCGCGGCATCCTCGACATAGAACGCGCCATCGGCCGCGGTAAAGAGTTGCAGCTGCGAGCTCCCCGACGCCAGCACGGCGTCGATGCCGCCGAGCGGCCGCTCGTCGCGCCCGCGGCGGAGCATCAGCACCCCGCTCAACGCCCGTTGCGGCCGGAGCGCAAAATCGACCAGCACGCCGCCGCGCAGCGCGGGCACGACGATGACGCTGTTCTGGCCGATGATGCTGTCGATCGGAACGGTGTTGGCATCCAGTGTAAACCTGCTCTCCACGTATGAGCCCACGGCCGAAGCGAGCAATGTGCCGTCGGCTCCGCTGCGCCCGGCGTCCTGGCTGTTCTGCCGGACGGTGACGCCTTCCAAGTCGCCCGTCTTGATAATCGCGAAGCTGTCATAGATCGGCCGGGTGAACTTGCCGACGCCGCCGACGTAGGCGAAGGCGCCGGCGACCGAGGCTTCCGCCGCCGTGCCACTGGCGCCGCTGCCGAACAGGCGCGACACGCCGAGCGTGTATTCGAGCTTGTCGGTGTTGACCTGGACCTGCGGGCGGATCTGATCGACGCCGGCGCTGCGCTGCGCGTCGACGCGGTAGCCGAACCCCGGGCCGATCGGTGCCGGGCGCGCGACTTCGACATCGTATTCGCTCCCGTTGCCGGGACTACGCTGGACCCGCGCGGTTGCCGTTGTGCGGTCGTCGAAGAAATAGCTGACGCTCAGCGCGGCGGCCACGCCCGATGCCGCACCGCCCTGCCCGCTGATGTGGCCGAACGTCGCATCGATATTCCAGTGCACCGACGGAGAGACGTTGTAGCGCAGCGTATAGCTGTTCTGGCGGCTGCCATCCTCGAATTCGCTGCGCGTCGCCGTCGCGGTGAAGGTGCCAAAGCGCGGCGAGCCGTAGCTGACCTGGACGCCGGCGTCCTTCAAGGGTACGAATTGGCGCAACAACGTCGTCGTCGGCAGGAAGCCGGGTTGCAGGCGCCGGTAGTTGAGATCGAAGCCGAAGCCATCGGCCGTGTACGAATACAGCACGCTTGCGCCGCCGGCAACATGGCCGGTCTGCTGCGGACGGGCAGCGGCACCTTCGACGCCGAGCACGCCGAGATCGCCGAGCCGCACGGTTGCATCCGCGCCGGCGGTCGCGTAATCCGGCGTGCGATCGGCATGTGCCCCGAGAGTGAAGGCGTCGGTCAGGCCGACCCGATGCGCCGCGGCGAAGCCCACGCCATGGTAGCTGTCGCTGCCGACGCCGGTCTCCGGCCGCACCATGCCGACCGCGTAAGTAAACTCGTCCATGCCGCCGCGCAACAGGCGGTCGGACAGATAGGTCGTGCTGCTCGAGCGTTGTATGACTTGTCCCGACGGATCGCGGACCAGCACTTCGACACGGCGCAGACCCGCGTAGCGCGTGATGTTGTCGAGCTCGAAACTGCCCGGCTTGACGGGTGCGGTGTAGACGCGAATGCCGTCGACGTAGACCTCGACTTCTCCCGCGACCGGCGTCGCGCCGATGAAACGCGCGGTTGGGGTAGTGATCAGGCTCGGGTCCATGCCATAGGCGCGATAGAAGCCGATGCCACCCAACTGCACCGACTGGCCGAGCGCTCCGGTCGATGCCGCCTGATCGCCGACGATAAAGCGCGCGAGCTTTTCGTACCAATCATAGGTCAGGTTGGTTCCCAGCCGTGTAAAGCCGCTGTCGTTGGCAGCGTTCAGGTAGTTGGTCTGATTGTCGAACAACCACCGGTCGTAGCGGACAGCGAGCTCGGTGTTGACGCCGAAGCTGCTGCGCTGGTGCTCGACCTCGGACCAATTGAGCTGGTAGTTGAAGAATGCGCTGTTATCGTAGGTCGGCGCCACTTTCGGCGCCGCCGTGAGATCGAGACGTTGCCGCCCGAATATCGCCGGATCCGCGACCAGGTCGACCCGGCCCGCCGCTTCGTCGATGGCGACGGTCACCTGCTTGAGCGAGCTCAACACGCGATAATTCCTGCCCTCGATGGTGACGACGTCGCCGGCGGCGTCCTGCAATCCGAGCTGGCGCAGCTCGGTGTCGGCGATCATCCAGCGATCGCCGTCCTTCATGACGAAATGATCGCCGTGCCCCTGTCCGTTGACGGTAACCGTCACGATCGTCGGTACCGGATCGGCGCTCGCCGTGACCGCAACCGCGACCAGGGCGGCGGCGAGAATGCCGCGCCATCGGTGTCGGATGGCACGCGCCACGGCATCAGTGCTGACACACATCGCTCGCCGCGGCGCTTGCGGCCAGGACGGTGCGCGTGGCTTGAATGCGAAGGTCGACCGCGCTGCCGGTGCAGGCTTCGGGCGGAATGGCCAGGTCATACCGCCGAGTCGTTCCCGGCAGCAAATACCACGACGAGACATCCTTCACGGCGATGCCGTTCGCGGTGATCGTCGTGACGTTGAAATGCACGTTCCCGCTGTTTTTGATCTGAAGCGTGACCCGGCCGGGCTTGCGTTCGACGACTTCGGCGGTTCCGGCGATGCGCTCCGATCGCGGCGCGACGAATACCGGCACGCCGAATTTGATGATTACGGCGATGGTTGCGCCACTGCCTTCCGGGCTGGACGGCGCCTGCTCTTCCAGGAAAACGCGGTAGCTGCGCTCGACATCGCCGGGCTCGCGCAGGGTGCCGATGCGCACGATGCGCGGCTCGCCCGTCTCGACCCGCAACAGCGGCGGGGTGATGACCAGATCGGTCGTCGGCGTATAGACGTCACCGCCGTCGGCGTTCTGCGTCCAGAGCGATGGGCTGTTTTTGAATATCAGCGGGTGGTCGTCCTCGCTGGTGACGGTGACCGTCCCGATGCGCAAGGCCCCGGAGAAATCGATGCGAATCGGCGCGACGCTGAACCGGCCAGCCACGGCGGTAGCCGAGGCTGTCAGCAATAGGCAAGCGAGGGCCAGACGCAGCATTCGGTGGAGTCTATTCAGCGCGTGAGCGGGGCCACAAAAAACGAACCGCCGGATCGCTCCGGCGGCTTCGCTGTTGCAAGGCTTTGCTCCGGTCACGGATTGACGGCCATTTGCACCGTGTCGGTATAGCTGCCCACCGTGGCGTTGATGTAGTTCGCATTCAGCACCGTGCCGGTGACGGCGAAGGTGATTGCCGTCGACTTGCCGGCGCCTGTGCCGGTAGCGGCAGCAGGCAGGGTAAGCGAATACGGCATCAGATCGGTCGCGCCCGGGCCTTTCATTTGCCGTGTCGAAAGCCCAACGTTGTAGTTGTTGCCATTGCCCGCGGTCACGGTATAGGACGCGCCCTTCGTGCACCAGAAGCTGATCGTCGAGCTGCCCGAGCCGTTGGTGGCGTTGGCCGGATCGAGGTTGCCGAAGTCCAGCACCGGCGTGCTGTTGAATTTGCAGCTGCCGATGACGGCCGCCTGCACGGTCATGTTCGAAGTATCGTTCGCATAGACCGCGCCGGCTGCGATAAGACCGACGCCCATTGCGAGGGCGGCGGCAAGTTTGCTGGCTTTCATTGTTGCTCTCCCGTTTGGAAATTGAATCGAGGCTCAGTCGCGGCCCCGGGGTGTGTTCCGTAGTTTGGCAACTACCCCAGAGCAACGGCTGTGCCACTCCCCGAAGAAGTTACAAACCGTACTTTTATGTATTTGATTTAGGAGGGCTTTATTTTTTTGGCAAGCGAAAATCGATGTTTTCGTAGCCCACAGGCAAGGGCGTCGCTGGGCTTGCGGCGCGCTGCCTCGATCGAATGTGACAAATATGACAGCCGAACAGGGACGGCGGGACGCGCCCAGGCCGGCTCGTGGGGCATGGCAGATGATCCGGAGGCTTGCCGGCCGAAACCGCCGCGGCGTGCACTCGCGACGGCGAATGCTAGAGGCGAACGTTACGCCTTTGGCGGCAGCGCCGAGGGCGCCCGTCGAGCGGCCTTGCGGCCGGAACGGCCGCGTGTTCCCGCCATCTTGGCGCCGGGCGCCGACACGACCAAGGGCCGAGACCCGCCGGGCGGAGCATCGCGCATGCCTCGGCTGCGATGCTCGGAAGGGCCGCCGCGGCGGCGCGACAAGTTGCACGCCGTGACGATCAGTGCGACATGGCTCAGCGCCTGGGGAAAATTGCCGAGTTGCCGCCGGGCGTGGGGATCGTACTCTTCGGCCAGGAGGCCGACGTCGTTGCACAGGTCGAGTAGCCGCTTGAACAACCGTTCGGCTTCGGCGTGCCGGCCGGCGAGGCTCAAATTGTCGACCAGCCAGAACGAGCACGGCAAGAACAACCCCTCGCCGGGGGGAAGCGCGTCGACTTCGGGCAGGTTGCGATAGCGCGCGACCAAGCCATCGACGACGAGGTCTCGACGGATCGCCGCCAGCGTGCCGCGCACGCGGCGATCATCCGCCGGGAGAAATCCGACGATCGGAAGCAACAGCAGGCTGGCGTCGACTTCGCGTGAGCCATAGTATTGGACGAAGCTGTTGCGCGAGGCGTCGTAGCCGTTGCGGCAAACCTGGGCATGGATCCGCGCGCGCAGCGCCCGCCAGCGCTGGACCGGCCCCGGCAGGCCATACTGCTCGACTGCCTTGATCGCCCGATCGACTGCGACCCAGGCCATCACCTTCGAGTGCGTATACTGCCGCCTCGGTCCGCGCATCTCCCAAATGCCGTTGTCGGGCTCGGTCCAGCTCTTTTCCAGATAGCGCAAAAGCGCGCGCTCGAAGTTCCACGCATCGGCATCCGGGTCGAGCCCGGCGCTTCGCGCCAGTTGCAGCGCTTCGATGACGTGTCCGTAGATGTCGAGCTGCGACTGGATCGCTGCGGCGTTGCCGATGCGCACCGGCGCGGATTTTTCGTACCCGGGCAGCCACGGCAGTATGTATTCGGTCAACTGGCGCTCGCCTGACACGCCGTACACCGTCTGCATATCCTCGGGCCTGCCGGCCGCCGCTCGCAGCAGCCAGGCTCGCCAGGCGTGGGCCTCGTCGCGATAGCCGGCGAGCAGCAGCGCATAGAGCGTGAAGGTCGCATCGCGCGGCCAGCAATAACGGTAGTCCCAGTTGCGCACGCCGCCGATCGCTTCGGGCAGCGAGGTCGTCACCGCGGCGACCATGCCGCCGGTCGGCGCGTAGGTCAGCGCCTTCAGGGTAATCAGCGAGCGCAGGACCGCATCGCGCCAGCGCCCGTCGTAGCTGCAGCGGGCCGACCACCCCCGCCAGTTGCGCGCAGTCGCATCGACCGCCGCATCGGGGTCGATCGGCAGCGGGCGCGGCAGATGCGAAGCGAAATGAGTCAGGACGAAGGCAACGCGCTCGCCGCGCGCGACGGTAAACGAGGCAACCGTCGTGAATCCCTTGCCGCGCACCGGCACAGCGCAGCGCAATTCCAGCGATTCGGGTCCGGAGGTCGCGAGCAGCGCGCCGTCGACCCGCCGGACCCAGGGAATGATCGCACCATAGCCGCCGCGTATCACCAGCTCCATGCGCATGCTCACGCGCCCGCGCAGGCCCTCGACGATGCGCACGATGTCGGTACGGTCCTCCCACGGAGGCATGCAGTCGACGATGCGTACCGTCCCGCCTGCCGTGTGGAAGTCGGTCTCCAGCACCAGCGTCTGGTCGCGGTAACGACGCTGCACGCGGCGCACGGTGCCGCGGGGCGCGAGCAGCCACCGCCCATGGTCGGCGGTACCGACCAGCGCCGCGAAGCAGGCCGGCGCATCGAAGCGAGGCGCGCACAGCCAGTCGATCGAACCGGTGCGCCCGACCAGCGCCGCGGTGCGGTTATTGCCGATCATTGCGTAGTCTTCGATTCGCATCGCCATCCTTGGGGTCAATCCGGGTCCTTCTTAGGATGCGCGTACGCCGGTTATCGTTCCGGCGGCAGACCATCCGCAGTATGACTCTCCCGCAGCCGCCGGCGGCGCCTTGTGACCTCGTTGGCCGCGCCGGTCGCACGCGCTATAGTTCCGCGCCAGCCCCAGCCCGCGAACAGGGCCGGGGCCGACTCGACATCGCGACCATCCACAGGGAGGCCTCATGCAAGCAACCGCCGTCATACCCGCCATACCCGCGACAGCCGCATCGACACGGATCTGGTATCGCCTGGCGTTACTGTATTTTGTCGCCGGCACGGGACTGGGTGTCTATATGGGCGTGTCGCAGGACCATACGATGTTTCCGGTGCACGCGCATCTGAACCTTCTCGGCTGGGCCTCGCTGGCGCTTACCGGATTCATCTACGACCGGTTCCCTGCCGCAACGGGGACGCGCCTCTATCCGGTGCACTTCTGGCTATACAACCTCGCGCTGCCGACGGCGATGCTCGCGTTGGCGTTCCTGTTCAAGGGCAACGAAGCATTCGGGCCGGTCGCGGGCATCGCCTCGATCGTCCTGTTTACATCGATCGTGATCTTTGTGGTCAATGTCTGGCGCAACAGCGACTCGTGAACGGCGGTGATGAGTCGTCCCGCTGCCGATGGTCCGCCCACGCTCGAAGTCGCCGGCGCGGTCGCCACGATCCGCCTGCGCCGGCCCGCCGAGCACAACCGCATCGATCCGGACGATGTCGCGGTCATCCGCAGCTATCTGGACAACGGCAAGCTCTATCCGGCAGCGCGGGCGCTGGTATTCACCGGCACCGGAGACACGACGTTCAGCTCGGGGTACACCGTCGATGCGATCGTCGGCCGTCTCGACCGCAATTTCGAGAACCTGCTCGATGCCATCGAGCGGTTTCCGCTGCCGACGATATGCGCGCTGAACGGCAGCGTCTACGGTGGGGCCACCGATCTTGCGCTGTGCTGCGATTTCCGTCTCGGCGTGCGCGGCTCGCGCATGTTCATGCCCGCCGCCAGATTCGGGTTGCACTACTATCCGGGAGGCCTCCGGCGCGCGGTGGCGGCGCTGGGTACGGCGCAGGCCAAGCGGATATTCCTGACGGCGCAGACGATCGACGCCGACGAGATGCTGCGCATAGGATTCCTGACCGAGCTGCTCGACCGCCGCAAGCTTCCCGGCCGGATCGACGCCTATGTCGCTGCGCTGGCCGAATGCGAGCCGGGCGTCGTCCAGTCGATGAAGCGCCAGATCGACGCGATCGCGGCCGGCGATCGCGCGAATGCCGAATCTCGCTCCGCCTACGAAGCCTCGCTCGGATCGGACGAATTGCGCCGGCGCCTGGCCCGGACCGGGCGTCAAGGCTAGATCTTCATCGCATTCCTACGCGGGTATCCGCGAACGCCTACAGCAGAATCGGCGATCCGCCGATAGCGAGCGGTCCGCGACCGAGCATAATCGTTTCAGGCAGGGCAGATCCAAACCTACCGGTCGATTGCCTCAGGTTGACCGGGCGATCTGATCCCTGCCCTTTCCATTTCAGCTGGCCAAACGGCTCCGTCGGACCAGTCTGCCCGGCGCGCCGCGGTGTGATCGCGGCATCAGCGGCGGCGGCCCGGTTCGCGGCGCACCTGCCGCCATCGCAAGACGCGTTGCGAACTCGGCAACCGTCGGCCGTCGGAACAGCTCGATAGCGTCCAGATCCATCCCGAGCGCAGCGTTCATCCGCACCACCGCCTGCGTCCCGCGCAACGAGTCGCCGCCGAGCGCGAAGAAATTATCATGCGCCCCGATGCTCTCGATGCCGAGCACCTCGCGAAAGCTTGCCGCCACAAGCTCCTGCAGCGGACCGTGCGGCGGCGTAAAATCGATGCGCATCGCCTGCGCCAGGACGTCGGCGAGCTCGCCTCGACGGAGCTTGCCCTGCGCATCCCTCGGAATGTTACTTACCAGCACGATGCGGCTGGGCACCTTATGGACAGGCAGGCGCTCCAGCGTGGCATCGCGCAGCTGCTGCGTGCTGACGGCCGCGTCCCGGCGAAGGACGACCGCCGCCACAACGTCTTCGCCCAGAGTCGGGTGTGGCACGCCGAAGCACGCTGCGTCGGCGACGCCGGAGTGAGCCATCAGCGCGGCGTCGACTTCCGGCGGTAATACCTTGGCACCGCCGCGATTGATGATTTCCTTGAGCCTGCCGGCAACGAAAAGGTAGCCGTCGGCGTCGACGTGTCCCAAGTCGCCAGTTCGGAACCAGCCGCCGCAAAACGCCCGCCGGTTGCCCTCGTCGTCGTTCTCGTAGCCTCTGAAGACCGTCGGACCGCGTACGACGATCTCGCCCGTTTGCCCGGCGGAAAGCAGCGCACCGTCATCGCCGAAAATCGCGACCTCGCACGCGGCAGGCATGCCGACCGAGCCCGCTCGGCGCTCCCCGGGCGGCAGCGGATTCTGCGCGATCGTGCTGGTCTCGGTCATGCCATAGGCGTGAATCGCGGGCACGCCGAACGCGCGCTCGAGACCGTGCTGCACTTCCGCGGTGAGCGCACCGGTGCCGCAGAGGATGAAACGCAGCGAATGCCCGGCGACGCCGCGACGCAGGGCTTCGTCCAGGATCGCACGGTGGACGGTCGGGCCGGCGGCGTAGAAGCTGGGCCTGAATTCATCGAGCAGGTCAAAAAACATGGCCACATCGAAACCCGGCGTGCAGACGACGCTGCCGCCCGCCGTCAGCACCGGAAAGAGACTGCGGCGAATACCCGCCGCTGTCGTCAACGCGGCGATGCAAAGGCCGCGATCAGCAGCGGTCAACTGGAGGAGCGACATCCGCGACAACGCGCCGCTGACCAGGTTTGCGTAATCGATGGGCACGATCTTCGGCGCGGCCGTCGAGCCGGACGTGTGCAGGATCAGCGCGACCTCGTCGCGATGCGGCCCCATCCGTCCGACATCGAGACGCGGATCTGCCGTGGCAAGGTCGAACGCGCCAGCAGCCGCTCCGGGACGTGGCGACAAGGCGATGATCTGGACACCGAGCGAGGCGGCGGCACGGCGTGCTGCCACGTCCTGCCCGTGGGCGACGATCACAGCATCGATGCGCATGCGCCGGAGTAGCGCGACGCAGCTTGGCTCGTCGATCGACGGGTCCAGCGGCGCGCAGGTTGCTGCCTCCGTGACCGCATACAGCGCAGTCGCCATTTCGGGCCCATCGGGCAGCACCACCGCCACGCGGCTGCCGCGTCCGATGCCGATCGCTGCAAGTTTCGCTGTGGTCGAATCGATCAATCCGGTGAGCGCGCCGAAAGTCAGCGACATGCGACCGGGCGCGAGTATCGCCGGCGCGTGCGGATGTCGCGCCGCTTGCAACGCAACCAGACCTGCGGGCGAAATGACCGCAGCTGCGCGCTCGCCATTCGTTACCACTGGACTCCCCTCACTGCGTTGCCAGTCGCCCTGTTATCGTAGTGGATCTCCTCCGCGCACGGCAGCATGCAGCACGTGCTTACTCGCGAATCCGGGAAGGCTTGCGCAAGCGGGGCAAGAATTGCATCATTTTCCCTTGCGCGCAATATCGCCATCGATCGCGGCGATGCCGGCTGCCGGATCGCAACGCCGAGCCTTTCCGTGTAGCATCTGCGCGACCGCTACAGGCCACCCGAGGACGAGGTGTCGGGGAATACTGCGGATGGGGATTCTCACGGCACGCCGACTGACAAAAGATGAGTCATGCATACGGTATTGGAATTGCTTGCTTCGCACGCGCGCACGCGCGGCTCAGCGCCGGCCATACTGGCGTCGCACCAGCCGCAGCTCGCCTATCGTGCGCTGTACGAGTGCGTCGAAGTCGCCGGGGCATCGCTCGCGGGCATGGGGCTCGGTCGTGGCAACCGGATCGCGCTTGCGCTGGGCAATGGGCCCGACACCGCGGTTGCCACGCTCGCCGCGATGAGCTGGTCCGCCTGCGCGCCGCTGAATCCGGCACTGGGCAACGACGCCGGTGCCGCGATTCTGTCGCAACTGCGCATCGATGCATTGATCGTAGCCGAGGGCGATGAGTCGCCGCTGGTCGCTGCGGCGCGAGCCCTGCGGCTAATCGTCGTTCGCCTGCGTCGGCTTGCGCAGGATGCGGCCGGCACGTTTGTTCTGCGCAGCGAATCGACTCGCGCCGCGATAACAAGCTGCGCGCCGCGCACCGAAGATCTGGCATTGGTCATGCAAACCTCGGGCACGACCTCGAAGGCGAAGGTCGTGCCGCTGAGCCACGCACAGATACTGGCCTGCGCACGTCAGGTTGGGCTGGTCGCCGACGATCGCGTCTTGTCGGTGAGGCCGCTGCTCACCATGGGAGCGCTCGGAATCGACCTGTTCGCGCCCGTTGCTGCCGGTGCGAGCACCGTGATCACGACAGGATTCAACGCGTCGGATTTCGTCGGCTGGCTCGACGAGTTCCGGCCGACGTTCTATTCAACCAGCCCCGCGATACACGCCGCAATCCTGGAAGCGGTCCAGCAACGCAAGCCCGCGCCTCCGTGCTCGCTGCGTTACGTTCGATCGAGCAGCGCGGCGTTGCCGCAGACCATTCAATGCGGCCTCGAGGCGGCGCTGGGCGTGCCGGTCATCCAGGGGTATGGCATGACCGAGAGCGGCCTCATCGCGCAGAACCCGCTTGCGCTCGGCAAGCAGCGCGTGGGATCGGTCGGCATACCACGCGATATCGAGGTCGCCATCCGCGACGTACGTGGGCAGACCGTCGCGCCCGGTGCGGTCGGCGAGGTGACGGTGCGCGGCCCCAGCGTGATGAGCGGTTACGAGGACAACCCCGAAGCGAATCGGCTCGCCTACCATGACGGCTGGTTTCGAACCGGAGATCTGGGCTACTTCGACGGCGACGGCTATTTGTTCCTGACCGGAAGAGTCAATGAGATCGTCAATCGCGGCGGACTGAAGGTCTCCCCGGCGGAAGTCGACGAAGTGTTCACCAGCCACCCTGCGGTGCTGGAAGCGGCTTCTTTTCCGGTGCCGCATGCCTCGCTCGGCGACGATCTTGCGGTCGCAATCGTGCTGCGCCCTTCTGCGACGGCGAGCGCGCAGCAATTGCGCGATTTCGCGATCGAGCACCTCGTGCCGCACAAGGTGCCTAGCGTCGTCGTGCTGGTGCCCGATCTGCCGCGCAACGCGTTGGGCAAAGTCTGGCGGCGCGGACTTGCGGAGACGCTGCGCAGCGCGTTGCAGACGGCGTATGCGTCGCCGCGCGATGACGATCAGCGGATAGTCGCCGCGATTTTCGCCGAGGTGCTCGGCCTGCCGCGCGTCGGTGCGCTCGATAATTTTTTCGCCATCGGCGGCGATTCGCTGCGCGCGGCGCAAGTGCTCTCGCGGATCGAAGACCGGACCGGAGCGCAGATGGAGATGCTGTCGCTGTTCAAGGCTCCGACGGTGGATCGATTGGCCGAGCGGATGCGCGCTGCGCTGCGCGAAGGGCACAGCCTCGATCAGCCGCCTCTCGTAACGCCGCGCCACCGCCGTCGCTCGGCATGAGCAGCGCAACGGTTTATTCTCAGCAAGACGATCGCCGGTGCGCGGCGAGGCGATCGTGCACCGGCGTCGTCGCGCTGCTGACGTTCGTCGTCGCTGCGATGTCGGTGTCTCACTTCGCTCTGGCACAGGACTACCCAGTCAAGCCGGTCAGGATCGTCGTCGGCCAGAGCGCCGGTAGCGCGGCCGATGCGGTGGCACGTCTTATCGCAGACTCGTTGTCGGGCTTATGGCAGCACCCGGTCAACGTCGAGAACAAGGGTGGGGCCGCGGGCACGATTGCCGCCGACCTGGTTGCGAAGTCGCCCGCCGATGGATACGCATTGCTCCTCGGTGGCCAGGGCAATCTCGTCATCGCGGCGACGCTCGACCCGGCGTTGCGCTACGATCCGTCGCGCGATTTCGCGCCGATCGCTCGCCTTGCGAGCACCCCGTTCTTCCTGGTGACCAGCGCCCGCGTTCCCGCGAAGACGCTACCCGAACTGGTCGCGTACGCCAAGGCGCATCCCGGCAAGCTCACTTATATCTCATACGGCGACGGATCGGTCAGCCGGGTCGCCTTCCAATGGCTGGAGACTGCCGCCGGAATCGACCTGCTGGAGATACCCTATAAGGGCTCGGCGCCGGCGACCGCCGACCTGCTGGCCGGCCGGGTTGACATGGGACTCTATGACTTTTCGGCGGTCGAGCAACATGTGAGCGCTGGCACGTTGCGCATGCTTGCCGCCATCGGCGCGACGCGCGCCACTTCGGCGCCCGACGTGGCGACCGTGGCCGAGCAAGGCGTGCCCGGCTATGCGATCGAAGCCTGGTATGGGCTCCTTGCACCGGCCGGCACGCCGCCCGATGTCGTAGCCAAGATCAGCGGCGCGATCGATGAAATTCGCCACACCGCCGCGTTCCGGCGACACCTGGCCGAGTTGACTTACGAACCGGTCATCGATACGCCGGTCCAGTTCGCCGCGGTCATCCGCTCGGACATCGCCAGGTACGCCGAGATCATCAAGCGTGCCGGGATCGACGCACGACGCAACCCGCGAGGCGCCACGCAATGAGCGAGCGCCCGTCGCAAGCCTTGATCACCGATCCCGATCCCGCGGCGGCAACGAGCGCCGATCGCAACGATCATCGAGCCACAGCGCATGATTCGTACTCGGAGATCATGTCATTCGGGCAGCAGCGTCTGTGGGTTCTGGACAAGCTGCTGCCCGACCGGTCGGTGTACAACTCGCCAATGGTCCAACGACTGATCGGTCGGCTGGACGTGGCGGCGCTGGAAACCAGTATCGGCGAAATCCTGAATCGCCACGACGTGCTGCGCACGCGCTTCGTGGTCATCGACGGCGAGCCGCGACAGCTGGTCGCGCCGCCCGAACCGCTGCGCCTGCAGGTCGATGACCTTTCGGCGCTTTCTCCAGACATGCGCGAAGTCGAAGCCCGGCAATTCGCCGAGATGTTCTGTCGCGTGCCTTTCGACCTCGAGCGCGGGCCGCTGTTCGCCGCGCGCCTGCTACGGCTCGGGGCCGATCAGCACTGGCTGCTGTTGAACATGCACCACATCGTCACCGACCACTGGTCGAGTTCGATTTTTTCACGCGAGCTGGCAGCGCTGTACGACGCATTCCATCGCGGCCTCGCCTCACCGCTCAAGGCGCTGCCGGTGCAGTACGCCGATTTCGCAGTGTGGCAGCGCGAATGGCTGCAGGGTCCGGTGCTGGAGCGCCACCTCGACTACTGGCGAGGCGCGCTGGCCGATTTGCCCGCGCTGGAGTTGCCGTTCGATCGGCCGCGGCCTGCCGTGGCGAGCGCGCGCGGCGGTCGCGTGCCATTCACCGTCGACCCGACGCTGACCTCTGCGCTGAAAGCGTTGGGTTTGCGCGAGGGCGCGACGTTGTTCATGACCTTGCTGGCTGCGTTTCAGGTGCTGTTGCAGCGGTACGGCGGACAGGACGACATCGCAGTCGGCGTGCCGATCGCCGGCCGCAACCGTCCCGAGCTCGAGGGACTGATCGGCTTTTTCGTCAATACGCTGGTGTTGCGCGGCGATCTGAGCGGCGATCCATCGTTCGTCGAGCATCTGGCGCGGGTGCGCGCGTGCTGTCTCGACGCCTATGCGCATCAGGATCTGCCGTTCGAAAAGTTGGTCGAGGAGCTCGCTCCCAGACGAGACCTGTCGCGCAATCCGCTGTTCCAGATTTCCTTTGCGCTGCAAAACACCCCGCCGCCCGACTGGCGTCTCGACGGTCTCGATGTACGGGCGGTCGACGGCATCGTTGACAGCAGCGCGAAGTTCGATCTCTACCTCGCTGCCACCGAAAGCGCAGGCCAGCTGCAGGGACGCATCGAATATGCCTCGGCGCTGTTCGATCAGGCGACAATCGAGAACATGGCGGCGCAGTGGTGCACGCTGCTTCGGACGATTGCAGAAAATCCCGGCGAGCGCGTCTCGCGTCTTGCGCTGCAAGGCCCGTCGGAACGCGCGCGACTGCTGGCGCAGACGAACCGTGTCGCGCCCGATTGCTGCGACGCCTCGGTCGCCGAGCTCTTTGCGGCGCAAGCCGCGCGAACGCCCGGATCGATCGCCGTGCGCGAGGGCACAACCGCGCTGAGCTACGCGGAGCTCGACGCGCGCGCGAATCAGCTGGCGCGCTATCTGGGCGCACAAGGCGTGCAACGCGAGTCCCTGGTTGCGGTCGCGCTGGAGCGCGGCATCGAGATGACGGTCGCGCTGCTCGGCATACTCAAGGCGGGAGCTGCGTATTTGCCGCTCGATCCGGCACTCCCGCGCCCGTGGCTGGCGTCGATGCTGGAAGATGCCGGACACCCGCTGGTGCTGACGCAACAGCGATTGCTCGACGGCCTGCCCGCCGGCGCAGCGCGCGCATGCTGCATCGACCGCGACCGGGCGGAGATCGACCGCAACGACCGTTCGGATCCCGGCACCCGTGCCACCGGCGGCGATACGGCTTACGTCATGTACACGTCGGGCTCGACCGGGCGGCCGAAGGGCGTCGTCATCCCGCATCGTGCAATCGTCAGGCTGGTCATCGGCACCGACTATCTGCAACTCGGCCCGGGCGACGTCGTCGCGCACATTGCCAATCCCGCCTTTGACGCGTCGACATTCGAGATCTGGGGCGCTCTGCTCAACGGCGCACAGCTCGCCTCGATTTCGTATCAGACGATGCTATCCCCGGCCGCGTTCACCCGCGCGCTCGACGAGCACGCGGTGACGGCGATGTTCGTCACCACCGCACTTTTCAACCAGCTCGCCCGTACCGCGCCCGAAATCTTTCGCGGTCGCGACGTGCTGTTCGGCGGCGAAGCGGCCGAACCGCACCGCGTAGCGACCGCTCTCCGCGACGGTCGTCCGCGCCGGCTGCTGCACGTTTACGGCCCGACGGAGACAACGACATTCGCGACCTGGCACGAAGTGCGGCACGTAGCGGACGATGCAGCTTCCGTGCCGATCGGCCGGCCGATCGCGAACACCGAGGTGTACGTGCTCGATGATCGCCGCGAACCGGTGCCGGTCGGCGTCCCCGGCGAGATCTACATCGGCGGGCCGGGGCTGGCCCGAGGTTATTTCGGCCGGCCCGATCTCACCGCCGAACGTTTCGTTTCGCATCCGTTCGACTCCGCTCCCGGAGCGCTCCTGTATCGAACCGGCGATCGCGCGCGCATGCGCGGCGACGGCGCGCTCGAATTCCTCGGCCGGCGCGATCGCCAGGTGAAGATCCGCGGTCATCGCATCGAGATCGACGAAGTCGAAGCGGCGCTGCAGCGGCTGCCACAGGTTGCCCAAGCCGTCGTTCTCGTGCATGGCGATGCCTCCGACACGCGGCAACTGACCGCATACGTCGTCGTCGCGCCAGGAATGCAGGCGTCACCCGCCGACCTTTGGGCGCAGCTCCGGCAAACGGTGCCCGACTATATGGCCCCGGGGGCGATCGTCATGCTGGTCGCCATGCCGATGACTCCCAACGGCAAGATCGACCGCGCCGCGCTGCCGGCGCCGGCCGACTTGGCGGAGCTGCGTACCGGCTGGCACGTCCAGCCTCAGGATCCGCTGGACCATATGCTGGCGGCGATCTGGGAAAATCTGCTCGGCGTGCGCGACGTCGGTATCAGCGACAATTTTTTCGATCTGGGCGGCCACTCGCTGCTCGCGGCGCAAATGATCGATATGATCGAGCGGACGTGCGGGTGCAGGCTACCGCTCACCACGCTGTTCGCGGAGCCGACGATCGAGCATCTTGCGCGGGCAATTCGGAACAGCGCACTCCAAGACCGCGCACCGCTGGTCGCGCTCAACGCGACGGGCACGCGCCCGCCGTTCTTTTTTCTGCACGGTGACTTCACCGGCGGCGGTTTTTTCAGCCACGGGCTGGCGCGCGCACTCGGCGACGATCAGCCGTTCTACGCGGTGCATCCGCATGGCTTGATCGATCCGGCTATTCCGGATTCGATCGAGGCAATGGCTGCGGAGCGCCTGCCGGCGGTACGCGCAGTGCGACCGCGCGGTCCGTACGTACTGGGAGGTCATTGTGCCGGCGGCATGGTCGCGCTCGAGATCGCGCGACAGCTGATGCGCGAGGGAGAGGAAGTACGCTGCGTGCTGATGATCGATACTGTTGCGCCGCGGCCCCCGAAACTCGTCTTTCAGGGCGTCAGTGTCGGTGCCGACGTCCAGCGCGCCCGCCGGCATTCCGCGGCGGCATTGCCGCCACGCGATCCGCCGGGCAGCGCACTCGCGCTCTACCGCGATGTGATCAAGAAATACTTTCCGGCGCCGTACGCGGGTCGCGTCGTCGTGCTGCGTCCCGAGAACCATCCCGACACGCGTCCGGCAATGGGTTGGACCACGTTCGTGCCGGACGCGGAGACGGTCGTTGTGGCCGGCGATCACCACACGGTGATCACCCGGCACCTCGACGCGACGGCGGCGCAGGTGCGCAGCTGCCTGCAGATCCCGACTTAGCCGTCCGCTGAACGACGGGCCGCGAACGCAGTTCGTTCCTACTGGTTGCCGTTGACGACCAGGTTGTCGGCGATGAATCGTGCATCGTCGCCGCGATAGATAATGCAATCGTTTGCAGCCGGCGCGTGGGTCAGCGTGCGCATTGGAAGACCGGGGAAGCGCTGGCTGACCCATGTGATCTCTGCACCGCACACGGCCGCGCTGAACCAGGTAACGTTCTCGTCGATCGAGGGGTCGGGGTCGCCGACGTGCCAGACGACCTGCGTCTGTCCATTCGACAGGACGATCATCGCCTGGCTTTGTGCAGCGTAGAAGCAACTTGACGAGAGAGCGAGGGCCAGCAGCATTCGCATCGCGTTCATTTTGTTTCCTTTTCTTCCGTTGGGCGCATCCCGCGCCGTATCCTCGATAGAACGAGGCTCCCAATAGCGTCGCCACTATTGCGTGCGCGACCAGACGCATCAATCGGCCGGCGGATGATTGCGTTGTAAGACAGGCGCGCGAAAGCGCGGCAGGCGACGAGGCGGCGTGTCGGAGAACTTAAGGCAGCGCGTAGGAGAAAAACCGCGCCACCGGCAATTCACCTGGTAGGCGCTTGTTTTCAGGAACTTCTCGCCTGCGCAGGCAACTTAATTCGTTGCAGGTCCCATTGCCCAGGGAAGCCGACATAACCGGCCGCGCAGCGGGACGCCGCCGGGGCTTCGAGCTAGAAGCGGCTGCGCGAGTCGCTGAACGGACCCAGCGGATATTGCGGGTGATCAATCGTCGGATGCCAGGAGACCGGCGTGCCCAGAACGGCGATGTCGCCCGCGGCGTACGAATCGAGCAGCTTTTTCGCCCGCATTTCCGCGTAACGCCTGGCGTCGGCTGGCCAGTCGAACAGCCGATCCGAAAAAGTCGCTGCGTACCCGAGGCCGTGCTGCACAAACGTCACTCCGCACAGCCACCGGATCCGTGCATTCCTTCGGCTTTCCCAGACTTCGAGGTGAACGTCGAAGCCGCGATATCTGAAGCCTTCATCCATGGCTGTTGCCGCGCGTGCTGACCCTGACGGGCCGATTCTGCCATGCGCCATGTGAAAGCTTCAAGTCAGGCGGACGCAGCGCGAAATTCTCTGAGTATCTCGTCCATGACCCACGCGGTGCGCGCTGCGCTCGTTCCGGTGCTCGGACAATGCCCGTGTCCGTTCAGCTCGGCGACGATCGTCTCGATCAGAGGCTGGTGCACATGCGGCGGATCTCCGATCGGAAACTCCTCCACCTTCTCGTCACGGATGAGCCGGATCGGCGCCGGCTGCGAAGTTGAGAACAGCAGCCGGCCCCGCTCGCCGACGATCTCGTTCATCTCGTAATCCTCGCTGGCGGCGTAGCACCACATGCCGCAGCCCTGGACGCCGGACCGGAATCGGTATGCCGCCACGACCGTGTCCTCGGCACGATAGGCCCCGGACTGGTTGGACGCGACACCGCGCGCCTCGGCGATCGGGCCGAACACGAAATCCAGAAAATCGAACGTGTGGCAGACCGCCTCGAAGAAGAAACCTCCGCCGCTCTTCGCAGGGTCGATGCGCCAAGGGAGCGCATCGCCGTCGGTGATTTGCGGAGCGCGCGCAAACTGGCGCGAGATCACCATGCGTACTGGTCCGATCGCGCCGCTTTCCACCAGGTCCCGGACCTTGAGGAAACGCGGCAGCGCGCGGCGATAGTAGCCGACCCAAAGCGGCACAGCGGCGTCGCGGCACGCCTCGATCATTTCCACGCACTCGGCATGCCGCATCGCCATCGGCTTTTCCACGTAGACCGGCTTGCCCGCACGCGCACAGCGCAGCGTGTAGTCACGATGGCTGTCGGTCAGCGTCGCGATATAGACTGCGTCGATGTCCGCGGCCTGGATGATGGCCTCGGCGTCGTCGGACCAGCGCGCAACGCTGTGACGGCGCGCGTAGTCGGCGGCAAGCGCACCGTTGCGGCGCATGACCGCGACCAGCGACGAGTGATCAGCCTTATAGAATCCCGGCCCGCTTTTCACCTCGGCGACATCGCCGCAGCCGATCATGCCCCAGCGTATCGTCTTCATCGTTGTCGGGCTCCCTTTGGAAACTGGACTATCTTGGCGGAGGCGCGCTCGAACGCATCGCGGCGCGAAAGCAATTTCCGCTGCCAGGCGGAAATCAGTGGGTAATGGCGCCTGCGTTGGAGCTGGTCGTGCAATTCCCAGCATCCGTCGGCGGTGATCCACAAGCCGGGATCGACGCGGCGCAGGTCCAGCGGCACCGCGTAGCTCCGCAATGTCTTGCGGCCGCCGGCAGTCGAATATTCGTGAAAGTACGAGATCGCGAGCTCGCGCAGGCTGCGATAGATCGGATCGCGATACCGAAGCGCGACGCCATTCGATTTCGAGATTGCACCCCAGCACGCGCCGCGGCGAAACAGTGCGACGACGTGCGGATAATCGCTCGCGTCGCAGTCCAGCCGCATGACCCGCGGCGGTTCGCCCTGCACCCATAGCGCGCAGGCAGCGAGCAGCGCGGCTTCGATGCAATGCGCCCGGCGATAGGCAAGGACCTGCCGGACCGAGAATACCGTCTCACCGCCGATCTCGTGGTTGATGGGCAACGCATTGACGAAAGCCTGGATCTGCTGCGGTGTGCGCAAACGACGCAGGATCGCGTATTCGAGCTTGTCCAGGCCGAGATCCTCGCGGCCGGCGAGCCGTTTGGCGATTCGGGAGCCCATCGGCCTCAGTATAGTTAATAACGCGCAAAGCAAACCGTTGATCGACGCCCACATCGCGTCGAGAAGCTCGACGCATCCCCTTCGTTGGTCGGTCGAAACTGTCCAGGATTTTCACGCCGCTGAAACACACGGCGGCTAGCCTCTTCAGCTCGCGGTCGGTCAAAGCACCCCTTCCGTGCAGGCACGGTATAGCGCGCCGGCCTTCATCTCGAACCGATTCGACGAGGGTACATGGAAACAGCTCTGGCAGTAGAGACCTTGGCGAGACCGGCGGTGCGCGCGGAAAACATCTCTCCGGCGGCCCCTTGCAATGTGGTGATTCTTACTGTCGGCTGGACCGGAAGCTCCATGCTCGCCGGATTGCTCCGTGCCGCAGGTTTTTGGACCGGAACAACGGTTCGCAATACCGACTACGACACTTTCGAGAATGCCGAGCTGGTTCGACTCAATCGAAAACTGCTGACGATGGCAGGCATCGGCGAAGGATACGCGACACGGTTTCACCCGGAGTGGTACACCAGGGTCGAGCGACTTGCCCACACGGCGAACCGTTCTCAGTTCACGGCATTCATCGACGACTCCGGGCGTCATGCCCCGTGGTTGTGGAAGGATCCTCGCCTCTCGGTCACGATCGGGTTCTGGAGGAACCTGTTATCGCGGAATCAAGGACTTCTGCAAAGCTGTCTTGATCCACGCGAAAAACTATCGCGAACGGCTGCGCTAAGGCCGCCCGGTTTGAGGGAAGGCGGCGGGGAACCCGTGATGCTTGCCGACCACCGTGTGCGCTTCAGTGCCGGGGTTCTCCGCCAAGCATGGCGGCGAGCTTCTTTATCGCAGTCATCGCACTGACCAATGCGGCGCAGGCATCGCGCGACCTGGTCGCCGAGAGCACCAACGCATCGCCAGGAATGTGGGGCTCGCATTCGAGATCGATCTTCAGCGCCGCCAAGGCGTCCATGACCTTGTACAGCTCCTTGCTCACTTCCAGGTCCATGTTCGCGCCCCCCCGGCGATCGCGTTAGCCCTGGCCGTTACGAGCCTCCGGACCAGCCCGCATCGACGTTCGGCCTCGTCGCTCGGCCGCCATCTTGTTGATCAACTCCAAAGCCTGCCGGCCCTGGGTCGATTTGTCAAAAAAATACGATGCTCCCAACAGAAAGCTGCGCTCTCGATCCTCAGCGGCCGCATGGTTGGTAAAGACCACGCCGACCGCCCCGCGGGCCACGCCGCCGGTCTGAAGCGCGTCAAGCACCTCGAATCCCGAGCCAGACGTCAGCACGAGATCGATTAGGATCAGATGGGGCTTTAGTTCTTGAAGCTGGCGAATAGCTTGCTGCGCGTTATCAGCAGCGCCCACCAGCTCGCCGCCGGCGGACTCGATCGCCGAGGTCAGAAGTCGTCGGATGATGTCCGAGTCCTCGACGACATAAACCTGCAACGGCTTGGCAGTTCTGTTCATGGCGGGCTCAAGGACGGCGTCGGACGATCGCACTCACTGCCACCCGCAGCGCGCACCTCGTTACCATACGGCCAGCGGCGCGATGTGTGTATCAGCCTATATCTGACAATCGTGTAGGTGATCGGCCTACATCGTCAGAGCGTGGAGAGCGCGAAACAGCACCCTATCGGTGCGGTGGAATACTGATTTGACATCTTTTTTGTTCGGTCCTTACGCTATCGAGCATTGCACGATTGATTACTCGAAGGGCATCACCACCGTGCGACGATCACGACTCTTCAACACTGCGGCATCCGTCTCCAGCATTACAGGTGCGCTCCATGTGGCCCCGTGAACGCAGGCAGTTTCGGCTTGGCGGTACCAAGCATCTGGACTGCGTGGTACGCGAAGCGCGTTGCAAAGCTGATGCATCCACCTTTCGCGAGACGCTGGAATTGACGTTGCAGCAGGAAATCGCGCGCATGAGGGACCTTGGTGCGAGTCCCGATGCGATCGCGGCATTTCAGGCTGCTGCCGAGGTCCACTTCGCATTGTGCGGCACGGGAGCGGGTCACAAGGACGCGGATAGCGTGGAGCCGTCGTCCGGAAACGCCCGCGGGAAGAACCGCTGAGCGATCCGCCTCAGGCATCCGCAAACGTTGCGCGGAGGCCCGCTCTGGCTGGAACGAGAGACGACTGCGCGGCTAAAACAGCAGGCCGAACAGCCGCTTTGCGAGCTCCTCGGCTGGCATCATCGTCAGCGCGAGCGGCGCGATCGGCACGAGCGCTGCCGCTCCGAGCTGGATCAGGGCATCCTTGGTCACCAACGCGACCCGCATGCTCCGCACTACCTCGAAGCTGTTGCTCAGATCGGCGAGCGACTGGATGTCGGCACTGCCGACGAGCGGCTCGCCGGCAGGCACGCCGCCGCGCAGCCACTTGGCATCGAACTCGCGCACGTAGCGCTCCGCTAGCGTCCCGTACTCGCGGAGTCCCGTCCGCTTCGCGCGGGCAAGGTGCGGCGCGAAGACGAGCAGCGGGCCGAAGACCACGCACAGCAAAAAGACAACCATCACCGCGATTTCGACCGTGTATTCCATGAGCGATGCGCCGAGGAAGAAAATGCGGTTCGCGAGCTGCGCGGCAACCATGGCGCCGTGCGCAACGAGGAGCACCGCGAACGCGTAGACGGTGTTCGACAGAAATCCCAGCCCGCCGAAACGATCCGGGTGCGTAGGGACGATCGAGAGCTCGATGCGCGATACCTGCCAGAGGAACCGCGTCCAGATGAACAACCGGAAGTACCAGCGAATCAGGAGGAACTGGAACAACGGCAGGCTCACGTAGCCGAACCACATCCCGGCGAGTGAAAGCTTCGAGCCGGAAGCCGACGGCGTGGCGTACCAGGTCGCCGTATCGAGTGCAGACGTAATGGCGCCAGACGATCAGCACTCCGATGCCGTATACCGCCACGATAAGCAGCACCTCGGCCAACACCGAGTTGCGCAACGCATAGGCCGACCGCAACGCAGCGTCGAATCGCATCCGCGCCGACTCGGGAACCAGGTTGCGCTCGAGGAACCCGAGCGCGACCGGGCGCAGTCGCTGGTGGACGACGAGCTCGGCGACGACCAGCAGCGGCACCACCGCCAAGAATCGAATGTGGACTTCCAGATCGAATAAGAACGGGACTGTTGTGCTGCCAGCCCAGAGGTGCCCTTCCAGCGCGGAGAGAACGAGCAGCGGCAACCAGGCCACTAGTGCGCTGACAGCTACGCGCTGGCGCACCATCTGCAGCGCGTCGCCGGACAAGTGCGCCCGACGCAGCAGTTGGTAAAGCGGGCCACCCAGGACGAGTGAAAAGTTCTCTGCGTCGCGGACGACAGGATCGTCGGCGCGCCGGTTTGTCGCCGATTCAGAAGTGTCCGCTGCCGTCGAAGCTTGCATCACGATACTCCCCTGCTGGCTGCCGGGCTCGAGCGCGGATCCGGGCGCGACGGCGCACCGCGCCTCAAAGCGCATTACGCACGGTATTTCGGCCCGGTGTCAATCCGATCGCCCGAGGGGAAAACCGGGTATGGTGGAGGCGGGGGGAATCTCTCAGTCAGGGCCGCATTGCGGGCTCCTTGCCGATTTCCCCCTTGGACGGATTGCAGGGCCCGGGCTTGCTTTGCGGTTCGGCAAAATCCCCTTGACGCCGCGTCAGTGTGGGCGCAGATTATTGGAACGTGTCACAGCGAGGAGGTGTCTCTCATGAAGACGTTTCTGGTCAGCTTGGTAGTAGCCGCACTGGGGGTGAGTTCAGCCACCGCTCTCGCCTGTGACTACTCGATGAAAGATTCCGAGGCCGCAGCGCCGGCAGATGTCGCAAAGAAACCGACCGTGGTAGCGCAAAAGAGCCCGGCAACTACCACGGCGAAGAAGGCCGTCAGCACGGCCAAGCCCAGCGGTGTCTTGACGCCGGATAAGACGGCTTTGTCCACTCCCAACGTCAATTAGCCCCTGCCATTCCCAAAAAAGCCCGCTGCGTGCGGGCTTTTTTGTCACTCAGACGCCTTCGCGGCGTCTCTTTTTTTGCGCTTGTGAAAGGCACCACAGGAGGGTCAGGTCTTGACGGGAATTTGTGGCGCGGCGAGCCATCGGCCGACGATAATCAGCCCCATGATCAAGTAGGGGATGCTTCCCGGCACCCACATGATGAGCCCTCCAAGCTGCTGATCCTCCAACGCAGAAAGTCCGAAAGCGAGCGCACCGTCGGTGACATACCACGGTGACGGCGCAAACGTCAGCAGCGCTCCCAACGCGCTCGTATGGAGCATGGTCGTGAACAGCGATGCGATCGAAGTCCCGGTCGGATATCGCGGTCTATCGCCTGTACAACAACAAGCCGATGCTGACCAACCATCGCTATACGACCGACTTGGCGGTCAAGGCGCAGATGGTGGCCCAAGGCTATATTGTCGAGGGCTATGGTCCGGATAAGGTGATGATGTGTGCACCGAATTGAGCCAGCGGCCTGAATATCTTGGTTTGGCATGTAGTACGGAGAGGACAAAAAGAAAACGGCCCCGCGAAGGGGCCTGCCTGTTACCCCGGCCGGTGGAACCGGCCGCTCGACCGCGAAACGGTGCTGATTACCAGCAATTGTCGTGGATCAAGACGCCGCACAAAACCTCGTGCCTTCGTAAATCCAGTCGGAGACGACGGCCCTAGCGGCATAATCGTTCTGTTGGACGTACCGATGGGCTGTTCCGACGGGCGAACCCACTACTCCGCCGTTCCAATACCGATCGATCGCAACTGATCCGAGCGGGCAAGAGTTGTATGGCCCATCGAAATCGGGCGGCTTTGTCCCCGGCAGGAGAAAGAATTTGTTGGCTGCCTCATGGATCCAAGTGACGGGGTCTTGGTCCAACAGATCGCATTCGAAGCCAACGAACGTGTAGAAATGCGTTCCATGGATTGGACTGTAGAAGCGGCAGACTTCGGTTGCCGTGGGAGGGGCATCTTCGGGCCGCTGCCATCCCCAAAAATAGTAACTGGTTCTCCTATACCCCCATCCCAGAGGGTCGGCATCCAAGAACGCCTGTTCTTCCGGGTTGATGCTCAGGAAGTAGTCGTGAGCCTGTGAATTGTAGTATTCGACAATCGGCAGCGCGTTGGGATAAGGTCCTGAGCGCACCTCGCCGAAATATGTCGGACGGGAGTAATCGTCTATGTGCGCTGGGATGTGACCGGAGAAACCTAACGCGTCCGGAACGAAAACCTGCCAGCCCCCCAAATACGCGGGCGGGCTGTATTGGCGCGTCAGACGCGTTTGCTTCGGAAATTCGATCGGAACTTCCCACGCCGTCAAGCCGCCGCCCGCATAGGTGCTGCTGAAGCAGCCGCCGCCGTACTTCTGAGCCAACGCGTTCAGGTCTTGGTCGTAAACCGTCGAATACGCGCCAGTCCATACGGAGAAGGTTGTGTTCTGAAAAGACTCGCCGATTAAGCACCAGTTGGCAGCGGCAGGCACTTGTTTCTTTTCGACGCCCGTTTGCTCGTCGAATACGTACAGCTTTGCGTCCGCGAGGACGACAACGCCAAAGTCCCTCGCAATTACTTCGTTCCACTGTTCGCCCGAGGCGCTCGTGAGGACCCGACGGTTTCCGTCGGGTGTGACAACGTACAGGGTCGCGTGGAAACCTCCGAACAGCTCCTGAGAGTTTTCGACGACGAAGTGCACGTTTCGCTGTTTGTCGAAGTAGCTCGTTCGGCTTTCGACCGAGGGACTAACGGCTGGTGGTTCTGTCACGTCCTCTGACGTCGGCTGGTCTTGATAACCGACCGCGTCGGTACCGACACAAATCAACGCGACCATGGCTAGATACCGCCATGACCAAAAGCATTCTGGTTGCATTGGAAGATTTCTTCGCTGTTGAATGATTAGCACACGGTCAAGGCGGAAAGCAGGAAGTGCAAATGATTGCGTCTGGCATTCATCAACGCAAATGCGGACCGTCTCTCCACATCGCCTAACCGCAGTACGAGAATGGATACTACCTTCGGAGGGGGTAACAGACTCGGAACTGGCTCGCCCTTACCCCACTTTACGCGGCCAGGGGTGATCGGGCAAGGACGAATGCGAACGGCAGCGCACTATGAAAAGGCAAGAAAAAAGCCGCGCTAGGCGGCTTTTCATAGTGGGTGTTGGTGGAGGCGGCGGGAATCGAACCCGCGTCCGAAAACGCTACACAGTCGGGACTACATGCTTAGCCACATCATTGTGCTCTCGCCCCGGCGCCACTGAAGGGCAGGCGACGCCGGGACCAGTCACCTAGATTTAGCGTGTCGCCCAAGTGACCCGGACGCACGCGATCGCTCGAAATGTCCTCGCTGTGACAGTTACATCACCCGGGCTGAGCGCCGCCCGGTGCGAGGTCCGGCGGGATTAAGCCGCCAGAGCGTAGTTTTCGTCGTTCGCAGTTAAGTTTGCGATTGCAGAGGATTCACAAGGTTCTGCACCTTGGCATGCCCCGCGCTGCTTCACAGTCCCCGTCGAAACCAGGTCGCCCCCTGTAACCGGTGCTGCGGCGAGCTCGTAATCCGAAGCTGCTCGCGCGCTGGCGCAGCTATGATACCACCGCGACCGCCGAGTTCCGCGCGCGGCCCGCTGCGTATTCGGATACATGGGGTCGTCTGGCTCGGATACAACGGTCCTCACGCGTTATCGCGCCGACCCTGATCAGGCACGAGCACTATTTCCGGCGGTCTAGGGCGACCTGTCGATCGGGTACAATGGATCGATCGGAAAACCGCTCTAAACAACCCATGGCGTTGGTTCCAATCATCCTCTCAGGCGGCGCCGGGACGCGCCTGTGGCCGCTGTCGCGGGAGACCGCGCCGAAACCCTTCCTGACCTTGCCTGATGGCGAAACGCTGCTCAGCAAGACCGCAGCGCGCGCGGTAGCGCTTCCCGACATCGCGGGACTGCTGGTCATCACCAACCGCGATTACTATTTTCAGACCAAGGATCAGTTTTCGGCCGCAATCGAGAAGACGCCGGCGCGCGTCGCTTATTTGCTCGAGCCTTTCGGGCGCAACACCGGGCCGGCGATCGCCCTGGGCGCGCTCTACGCGGAGTCGCGCTATGGCGCCGACGCGATCCTGCTTGCGCTGCCCTCCGATCATCTGATCCGCGACGGCGGCGCATTCAACGCTGCGGTCGACCGCGCGAAGGGTCTTGCCAAGGAAGGCTGGATCGTGACCTTCGGCATCGGCCCGACCCATCCGGAGACCGGATACGGCTACATCGAATGCGGCGAGGCGCTCGACTCGGAGGATGCATTCCGCGCCGCGCGCTTTGTCGAAAAACCGCCACTCGCCGATGCAGTGGGCTTTCTGACCGCCGGCAGTTACGTCTGGAATTCGGGCATGTTCTGCTTCACGCCGGCGACGATACTTGCGGCATTCCGCGAGCACGCGCCGGCGATGTACGAGGCGGTGCGCAGCGTCTGGCAGGGCCTTCGCGCGGGCGCCGATGCGTCGATGCTGGAAATCGATGCCGCGCTGTTCGCCGCCGTGCCGGACCTTTCGATCGACTACGCGGTCATGGAAAAGGCCCGTCAGGTCGCCGTCATCCGCGGCGGTTTCGACTGGAGCGACGTCGGTTCGTGGCAGGCGGTCTCGGCGCTGACCGAGCCGGACGCCGCCGGCAATCGTGGGCAGGGCGAGCGCGTGGCCATCGGCACGCGGGACACGTTCGTGCACGCCGGCGACCGTGTCGTCGCTACCGTGGGTGTCGACAATCTGGTCATCGTCGACACGCCGGACGCGCTGCTGGTCGCGCATCGCGATCACTTGCAGCGCGTGCGCGAAGTTGTCGGCGAGCTGAAGGCTCGCGGCCACGACACCTATAAGCTGCACCGGACCGTCGCCCGGCCTTGGGGCGCATACACGGTATTGCAGGAAGGGCCGGGCTTCAAGATCAAGCGGATCGAAGTCCGACCGGGCGGCGCACTGTCGCTGCAACTTCACCATCGGCGCGGTGAGCATTGGGTCGTCGTCAGCGGCGAAGCGCGTGTCACCAATGGCGACCGCGTTTACCCGCTTCGGGTCAACGAATCGACCTTTATCCCGATCGAAACCAGGCACCGGCTCGAAAATCCCGGCGACGCGGTGCTGGTCATGATCGAAGTGCAGTGCGGGGATTACCTGGGCGAAGACGACATCGTGCGCTTCGACGACAAGTACGGCCGCGTCGCACATTGAGGTCTCCGCCGCTGGCGTCCAGCCCGCCACCGTTCGTTCCGCTTCCCCGCCTTCTGCCCGCCGCGCCGCCTCCGGGGCGGAAGGTCCTCGCGCAGCCATTCGCCGGTTCGGCCGACGCGCTGGCGCTCGCACAGGCTGCCACCGACGCCGCAGAGCG
This sequence comes from uncultured beta proteobacterium, assembly GCA_963828595.1. Lineage (GTDB taxonomy): Bacteria > Pseudomonadota > Gammaproteobacteria > Burkholderiales > Casimicrobiaceae > PALSA-1003. Next base: position 258,869 of record CAWHEN010000006.1, on the reverse strand, counting down.
CCGCCAGCTGCTGGCCGTCGTCTGCGCCGACGCGCTGGCGGCACAACGGCTGGCCGCCGAGATGCCATGGTTCGCGCCCGCGCTCAAGGTCGCCGTCCTGCCCGACTGGGAAACGCTGCCTTACGATCATTTTTCTCCGCATCAGGATCTGGTGTCGGAGCGGCTCGCGACGCTCTACCGCATGTCGCGCGGCGATTGCGATGTGGTGATCGTCGCGGCGACGACGGCGCTGTACCGCTTCGCGCCGCCGTCCTATCTCGCGGCGTTCACATTTTTCATCGAGCAGGGCGAGACGCTCGATGTCGATCGCCTGCGCTCGCAGCTCGCGCTGGCCGGCTATCAGCATGTCACGCAAGTGGTTTCTCCCGGCGAATTCGGCATACGCGGCGGCCTGATCGATCTGTTTCCGATGGGCAGCCCTCTTCCCTACCGCATCGACCTGTTCGACAACGAGATCGAATCGATCCGCACTTTCGATGTTGACACCCAGCGCACCGTCTATCCGGTGCCGCAGGTACGGCTGCTCCCGGCGCGCGAGTTTCCGCAGGATGACGCCGGCCGCACGCGCTTTCGCGGGCGGTTTCGCGAGGTATTCGAAGGCGATCCGTCGAAATCACCGCTGTACAAGGATGTGTCGAACGGCATCATGCCAGCCGGCATCGAGTATTACCTGCCGCTGTTTTTCGATTCGACCGCGACGCTGACCGAGTATCTGCCGCCCGAGGCTATCGTCTGCCTGCACGGCGACATACCTTCGGCAATCCGGCGTTTCTGGGAAGACACCGACGCGCGCTACCGACTGTTGCGAGGCGATCGTGCGCGACCGCTGCTCGCGCCGAACGAGCTGTTCGTGCCGGAGGACGAGTTCCATCGCATGCTCAAGCCGTTCGCCCGCATCGAGCTCGCCTCGGACGGGGTGACGGCGTCCGGCGAATACGTCGCTTCCGCCAATGACGCGACCGAGCGGCCCATCGTGGAAAGCGATACGGACGCCGCGTCGCCGTCGGCCGGGTCCGTCGCCGCCGTGCCAAGGGATCGCGCCGCGGACACGCCACGCATTCCCTTCCCGCCGTCCAGGTCGATCGCCGTGCCGACGATCCGCTGCGCGCGCTCAAACGTCATGTGACCTCCACCCCCGAGCGCGTATTGATCGCGGCGGAGAGCCTCGGCCGCCGCGAAACCATGCAGCAGTATTTCGCGGAGTACGGATTCAAGCCGGCGGTGGTCGCCGACTGGGCCGAGTTCATCGCCGGCGACGCGAGCCCTGCGCTGGTCGCAAGTCCGCTGCACGCCGGATTCGTCTGGCCCGGCGCGAACGTGACGTTCATCACCGAGGCCGAGCTCTATGCTGGCGTCGTGCGGCGCCCGGGCAAGCGCGACGCGCGGCGCAGCAACGTCGACGCGATGCTGCGCGACCTGTCCGAGGTGCGCATCGGCGATCCGGTCGTGCACGAGCAACACGGCATCGGACGCTACCTGGGGCTCGACGACGCTCGACCTCGGCGACGGACCGAACGAATTCCTGCACCTGCTGTACGCGAACGACGCCAAGCTTTACGTGCCGGTATCCAGCCTGCATGTGATCAGCCGCTACAGCGGCGCGTCGCCCGAAGCGGCGCCGCTGCACGAGCTCGGCAGCGGACAATGGGACAAGGCCAAGAAAAAGGCGGCGCAGCAGGCGCACGACACCGCCGCCGAGCTGCTGAACCTCTATGCGCAGCGCGCCGCGCAGGCAGGGCCACGCGTTCAAGTTCAACCTGCACGACTACGAGGCATTCGCCGCGGGCTTTGGTTTCGAGGAGACGCCCGACCAGGCGGCGGCGATCGAAGCGGTGATCCGCGATCTGACATCCGGCAAGCCGATGGACAGGCTGGTCTGCGGCGACGTCGGGTTCGGCAAGACCGAAGTGGCGCTGCGCGCGGCATTCGTCGCGGTCGCGGACGGCAAGCAGGTCGCGGTGCTGGTGCCGACGACGCTGCTGGCCGAGCAGCATTTCCAGACTTTCTCCGACCGCTTCGCCGACCGGCCGGTGAAGATCGCCGAACTGTCGCGCTTCCGCTCGGCCGACCGAGATGAAGACGGTGCTCGAGGGTCTTGCCAGCGGACGCATCGATATCGTCATCGGCACGCACAAGCTGATCCAGAACGACGTGAAGTTCAAGAATCTCGGCCTGGTCATCATCGACGAGGAGCACCGCTTCGGCGTGCGGCAGAAGGAGCAGCTGAAGCGCCTGCGCGCCGAGGTCGACGTGCTGACGCTGACGGCGACGCCGATTCCGCGCACGCTGGCGATGTCGCTGGAGGGCCTGCGCGACTTTTCGGTGATCGCGACCGCGCCGCAGCGCCGCTTGTCGATCAAGACCTTCGTCGTCGCAGTACTCGCCGGGCATCGTCCGCGAAGCCTGCCTGCGCGAGCTCAAGCGCGGCGGACAGATCTACTTCCTGCACAACGACGTCGACACCATCGCGACATGGGCGAGAAGCTGGAGACGCTGCTGCCCGAAGCGCGCATCGCCGATCGCGCACGGCCAGATGCCCGAGCGCGATCTCGAGCGCGTGATGCGCGACTTCTACCAGCAGCGCTTCAATCTGCTGCTGTGCTCGACGATCATCGAGACCGGCATCGACGTGCCGACCGCCAACACCATCATCATCAACCGCGCCGACAGGTTCGGCCTGGCGCAGCTGCACCAGCTGCGCGGCCGCGTCGGGCGCTCGCACCACCAGGCCTATGCCTACCTGCTGACGCCGCGCGAGGAAGCGCTGTCGGCGCAGGCGAAGAAGCGGCTGGAGGCGATCCAGCTGATGGAAGAACTGGGCTCCGGCTTCTATCTCGCGATGCACGACCTGGAAATCCGCGGCGCGGGCGAAGTGCTGGGCGAAGAGCAGTCCGGCGAGATGCAGGAGATCGGCTTCCAGCTCTACACCGACATGCTCAAGGCGGCGGTCGATTCGCTGCAGGCCGGGCCGCGAGCCGGACCTCACGACCCGCTGGGGGTCACCACCGAGATCAACCTGCACGTGCCGGCGCTGCTGCCGGAGACCTACTGCAGCGACGTGCACGAGCGGCTGGTGATCTACAAGCGGCTGGCCAACTGCGACACGCGCGGCCGAGCTCGACCTCGATGCAGGAGGAGCTGATCGACCGCTTCGGCCTGCCGCCCGAGCCGGCGCAGGCGCTGCTCGATTGCCATCGCCTGCGCCTGCTGGCCAAGCCGCTGGGCGTGGTCAAGGTCGACGCCGGTCCCGATCGTTCGCAGGTCCATTTCGGCCCGCGGCCGCCGTTCGATGCTGGCCAGCTCATCGCGCTGATCCAGCAGGACGGCCGTTACCGCTTCGCCGGCCAGGATCGCGTGCGGATCGAGCGCGCCGCACCGACAGTCGAGGATCGGGTTGGACTGATCGAGGAGTTTCTGGGCAGGTTGCGCTGAGCGAAAACCGGCGCAATCCCGTCAGTAGATTTTAGTAAAGTCGCCGTGGCGGCCGAGGCCGTTCTTGAATCGCGCGGCACCCGCGGCTTCGTCTTTGATCAACGCTTCGCGGCCGTTGTACCACTCCTGTATCAGCCCATCGCGAACCGAGAGGCCCTGGCTTTTGATCGCCGACCGCCTGTCCGCCCGGACGCACACCGGCGGAAAGGACGCGATCTCCTGGGCCAGTTCCTCTGCCTTTGCACGTACTTCACCATTCGGCACGAGATATTCGCAGAGCCCGATCCGCAAACATTCATCTGCCGTAACCTTGCGACCGGTCAGAATGATGTCGAGCGCGCGGCCCTGGCCGACGATGCGGGGCAGACGCACCGTCCCGCCGTCGATCAGCGGCACACCCCATCGCCGACAGTAAACGCCGAAATAGGCATCCTCCTGCATCACCCGGAAGTCGCACCACAGCGCCAGCTCCATCCCACCCGCGACTGCGGGACCGGCTACGGCGGCAATGACGGGTTTATCCAGCTCGAGGCGCGACGGCCCGAGCGGACCGCGGGGAATCTCGCCACCATTTCCGCGAGGTCCTGCGGGTGGGATATCGAGCTCCCCCAACGGATAACCCTGATTGAGCGTGCTGACATACTTCAAATCCCAGCCTGCGCAGAAGGCACCGCCTTCGCCATACAACACCGCGACGCGAGCCTCGTCGTCGGCATCGAACTCCAGAAAGGCTCGGGTCAGCGCATCGGCGCTGTCCGGATCCATGGCGTTGCGGGCCTCCGGACGGTTGTGAATGACAGTCCAGACGCGCCCACTTTTTTTGACGTTAACACTCATGCTTTTTCTCTCCTTCAGCGGAATTGGTTCGCGATGCTCCGGATGCCGCCGAGCAGCATTTCGACGGCGACCGCGGTGAGCACCAGCCCCATCAGACGCTCGAACGCGCGCATCCCGCGCTCGCCCAACAGGCGCTGCAGCCGGCCGGCGGCGAGCAGCACCAGCGTCGTCGCGACCATCGCTATCGTCAGCGCGAGCAGCCACACGTCGATGTGCTCGGGCTCGCGCGAGGCCATCAGCATGACGGTCGCCAGCGCCGACGGACCGGCGATCGCTGGAATCGCCAGCGGCACGAGCAGGGGCTCGCTGCCGCTGGTGTCGCCGAAGACGCCCTCGGGGTGCGAGAAAACCATCCGCAAGGCGATCAGGAACAAAATGACGCCGCCGGCGATCGAAAGCGATGTTTCGGAGACGTGCATCAGCATCAGGAACGCGCGGCCGCCGAACAGGAATGCGAGGAGCACCGCGTAGGCGATCAGGCATTCGCGCAATACGATCCACCGGCGCCGCGCCGGAGGCGTCGCCTGCAGCGCGCTGACGACCAAAGGCACGTTGCCGAACGGGTCGATCACCAGAATCAGCAGGATCGCCGCGGACAGGAGCTCAGACAGCATTTCGGAATGCCCGGCTTAGGAATGAGGCCGCAGTATATCGTCCGGTCGGCGTCGTTTGAGGCCGGCGCCGGCCCCCATCCCGCGGGGTTCCTCGGAGGTCGGCGCGATCGGCCTGACTTCGTCGCCGCCAGCGGCGTTTGGTCGCCTCCGGGCGCCGCGCGTCGAGTGTCGCACCCGGAGCCGGTCTCGCCTGCGACAATTGCAGTGGCACGGCGATTCGTCGTCAAAGCGCAATCCCCGTTGCCAGCGCAACGACAACGGACGGCCCGGCATTGAATTCCTTTAGGGTGGAAACGATGAAACGACTTCTGTTGAGCTTCCTGTGTTTCGGCATTCTCGCTGTCGCCGCGCAGGCGGCCGAGCCGCCGGGCGCGCAAACGCTGGTCCGGCCGACCGATGTATCCGCGCCGTTGCGTTCCGGCATCGACATGGGCCAGATCGAACCCAAAGTTCGGCCGCAGGACGATCTGTCGGGATACGTCAACGGCAAATGGTTCGCCACCACCGAGATTCCCCCGGACAAGGCCGCGTACAGCGCGGGCAGCAAGATCTACGACGACACCCAGCTGCAATTGCGCGGCATCGTCGAGAAGGAAAGCGCGCAGGCGCATCCGAAGTCGGGCGCACCGCAGCGCATCGGCGATCTGTATCGCAGCTTCATGGACGAGGCCCGGCTCGAAGCGCTGGGGACCAAGCCGCTTGCCGCCGAATTCGCGCGAATCGAGGCGATCAAGAGCAAGCGAGACGTCGCCGCCACTATCGGGCATCTGGCGCCGGATCGGCGTCAATGCGCCGTTTGCAGCGCAGGTGCACCAGGACAACAAGGACTCGACCCGCTACATCGTCGATCTCGGGCAGGCGGGTCTCGGCTTGCCCGACCGCGACTACTATCTGCATGGACGGCGACGCCAAGCTAAGCGCCGCCCGCGCGAAGTACCGCACGCACGTCGAAGAGATGCTGGGCGATGGCCGGCGATCCCGATGCGATGCGGGACGCCTCGGCAATCGTCGCGCTCGAGACCGAGCTCGCCAAGGCGCAATGGACGAAGGTCGAGCTGCGCGACCCGATCAAGGCCTACAACAAGGTCGAGCTCGACAAGCTCGGTGCGCTCGCACCCGGCTTCGACTGGAAGCGCTACCTGGACAGCGCCGGCGTCGAGGGCAAGGTGACCTATCTGATCGTCGGCCAGCCGAGCTATATCACCGCTTTCGCGAAAATCCTCGATCAGACGCCGCTGCCGGTATGGAAGGCTTACTTCCGCTGGCATCTGCTGAGCGCTTTCGCGCCCTATCTTTCCAAGCCGTACGTCGACGCCAATTTCGCGTTCTACGGCACGGCGCTCAACGGCACGCCGGAAATTCGGCCGCGCTGGAAACGCGGCGTCGCAGCTCGTCGACGATTCGATCGGCGAGGCACTGGGCAAGGTCTATGTCGAGCAATATTTCCCGCCGGAAAGCAAGGCGCGCATGGATGCGCTGGTCAACAATCTGCTGGCCGCCTACCGGCAGAGCATCGGCGACCTCGACTGGATGAGCCCGACGACCAAGGCGAAGGCGCTCGACAAGCTCGCCAAGTTCACGCCGAAGATCGGCTATCCGGAAAAATGGCGCGACTACTCGACGCTCAAGATCGCGTCGACCGATCTGGTCGGCAACGTGATGCGCGCCAACGAATTCGAATATCGCCGCAACATCGCCAAGCTCGGCAAGCCGATCGATCGCGACGAATGGCGCATGACGCCGCAGACCGTCAACGCCTATTACAACCCGGAGCTGAACGAGATCGTGTTTCCCGGCCGCGATCCTGCAGCCGCCGTTCTTCGACGCGCAAGCCGACGACGCGGTCAACTACGGCGCGATCGGCGCGGTGATCGGCCACGAGATCAGCCATGGCTTCGACGACCAGGGCAGCCAGTACGACGGCGACGGCAACCTGCACGACTGGTGGACGCCGGAAGACCACGAGAAATTCGCCGCCAAGACCAAGGCGCTGGTCGCAGCAGTACGACGCCTATCGAGCCGGTGACCGGCTATCACGTCAACGGCGAGCTGACGCTGGGCGAGAACATCGCCGACAACTCCGGGCTTGCGATCGCGTACAAGGCCTACCAGCATCTCGCTCGACGGCAAGGAAGCGCCGGTGATCGACGGCTTGACCGGCGATCAGCGCTTCTTCATGGGCTCGTCGCAAGGCTGGCGCACCAAGATGCGCGACGACTATACGGTGCGCCTGATCAAGAGCGATCCGCACTCGCCAAATTCGATCCGATCCAATGCCGCGGTCATCAACCAGGCTGCCTTCTACCGCGCGTTCGACGTCAAGCCGGGCGACAAGATGTACCTGCCGCCGGAAAAGCGCGTGACGATCTGGTAGCCGGCTGCGCAGGCGCGCGTCAATGCAGCTTGATGCGCGGCTCCATGCGGCGCCGCAGAAAGCGCCCGATCGTGTCGAGCGTCACGCGGAAGTAGCCGTGGATCGACGCCTGATGTAGCTTGTATAGCGAGGCGTACATCGCGCGGGCAATCAATCCCTGGATCAGCATGCTGCCGCCGATCAGCCGGCCCATCAGGTTGCCGACCGCCGACAATTCTCCAAGCGAGACCAGAGAACCGAAATCGCGAAAATGAAACTCGGGCAGCGGCGCTCCGGCGAGCCGCGCCCGCATCGTGCGCACCAGCAGCGCCGCCTGTTGCCGCGCCGCCTGCGCCCGCGGCGGCACGAGTGCCCCTCCTTTGCTCAGCCACGGTGCCGCGGCGCAATCGCCGAAAGCGAAGACATCCGGATCGCGCGTGGTCTGCAGCGTGGAGGTGACGACCAGCTGATTGGCGCGATTGACTTCCAGGCCGTCGAGGTGCGCCAGCAGCGCGGGCGCCTGTATGCCGGCGGCCCAGACGATCAGATCGGCCGGCAGCAGCGCGCCGGCGGCGGTATGCACGCCACGGTCGTCGACGGCGACAACACGCTCGCCGGTACGCACCGCGATGCCGAGGGTGCCGAGCAGCTCGGTCGCGGCTCGCGCGATCCGTTCGCCGAGCTGCGGCAGGATGCGCGGCGCGGCCTCGAGCAGCGTCAGGCGAATGTCGCGCGCCGGATTGAGCTTGTCCAGACCGTAAATGGCGTGCGTGCGTGTCGTCTGGCGTATTTCCGCCGCCAGCTCGACGCCGGTCGCGCCGGCGCCGATGATGACGATATCGACGTGCGACGGACGACCTTCGCCGGCTTCGCCGTCCGCGCGTACCGCTGCAGCGAGAAGCCGGCGATGAAAGCGTTCGGCGTCCAGCGGAGTGTCCAGCGAGATCGCATGCGTGGCGACGCCGGGAATCCCGAAATCGTTAGTCGTGCTGCCGACGCAGAACACCAGCGTGTCGTACGGCAAAGTGCGCGGCGGCAGGATCTGCCTGCCGTCGTCGTCGACGACCGCCTGCACGCTGACCTCGCGACGACCGCGGTCCAGGCCGTCCACCGCACCCTGACGAAAACGGAAACGATGCCAGTAGGCGACGGCCAGGTAATCGACGTCGTGTTGAGCGGCGTTCATGCGTCCGGCCGCGACTTCATGCAAAAGCGGCTTCCACACGTGCGTTTCGGCGCGATCGACCAGCGTCACTTCCGCCATGCCGCGTCGAGCGAGCTTGTCGCCGAGCGCGGTCGCCAGCGGCAAGCCACCCGCGCCGCCTCCGACGACGACAACGCGGTGTCGAGCAGGGACATTCCCGGCCTTGTCCTCAGTCACCTCGCGCCGTCCCTTCGCGCCGCGAGTCCGCGGCGCCGCGCCAGCCGCTGCCCTGACGCACGATGACCTGCAGGCCGCTGTTCTGGTCGACGATCCGCGTCGTCTCGCCGAGGGCCCGAAGCCCGGGCGCGAGCGCTTCCGCACGGGTGCCTCGTTCGATCTCGGTCGGACCGTTGCGGCTGCCGACATTCGGCAGATCGATGGCCGCTTGTGGATCGAGCCGGCGGTCGAGCAGGGCGATCAGCGTCTTGGCGACGTAATTGATGATGGCCGGACCGCCGGGCGAGCCGACCACCACCGTCACGCGACCCTGCGCGTCATAGACGATCGTCGGGGCCATCGCTGAGCGCGGACGCTTGCCCCCTTCGACGCGATTGGCGACCCGGTGCCCGGAGGTGACTGGCACGAAATTGAAGTCGGTCAGCTCGTTGTTGAGCAGGAATCCACCCGCGGTCATCAGTCTGCTCCCGAACGCGTCCTCGATGGTCGTCGTCATCGCCACCGCGCCGCCGTAGCGATCGACGATCGACAGGTGCGAGGTCGACGGGAACTCGAGCGCGTCGCCCGGGGCGACCGCCGGCTCGTCGGCAGCCTGCGGTGGCCGCCCGGGGCGCGCGTCGCCGACGCTCGCATCGAGGCGGATCAGTTGCGATCGCTCGCGCAAGTAGCCGCGATCGGTCAGGCCGGCGGGGACGGCGACAAAGTCCGGGTCGGCGACGTAAGCGCGATCGGCATAGGCGAGCCGCCCGGCTTCGTCGAACAAATGCGCGCTGATCAGCTCGCTGCTGCTGAGCGACCGCAGGTCGAATCGCTCCAGCATGCCCAGGATCTGCAGCACCGCGACGCCGCCTGACGATGGCGGTGGCGCGCCGCAAACGCGATAGCTGCGATAGCGACCGCAGACCGCTTTCCGCGCCAGCGCGCGGTACGAGGCGAGATCGGCGAGGGTCAGGTCGCCCGGGTTTGCGGCATAGCCGTTGGCCGTGTCGACGACATCGCGCGCAATCTCGCCGGTGTAAAAGGCTTCCGCGCCTTCGGCGGCGACCCGCTTGAGCGTAGCGGCGAACGCCGGATTCTTCACTATCTGGCCGACGGCGAGCGGCGTGCCGTCCGGATTGTGGAAATATGTCCGCGCGCGGTCCTGGCGCAGATAGCGCTCGGCCGCGACCGCGCCGCTTAAGCGGCGGCTGACGACAAAGCCGTTTTCGGCCAGCCGGATCGCGGGATCGAACAGACTCGCCCAGGCGAGGCGGCCATGGCTGCGGTGCGCGAGCTCTAGCATGCGCAGCGTTCCAGGGACGCCGACCGAGCGGCCTCCTACGACTGCGTCGAAGTGACGCAGCGGTGTGCCATTGCGATCGAGAAATCGTTCGGGCCGTGCCGCCGCCGGCGCCGTTTCCCGTCCGTCGTAGGCGACCAGCGTCTTCCGGCGGGGGTCGTGTACGAGCATCAGCGCCCCGCCACCGATGCCCGACGATTGCGGTTCGACCAGGTTCAGCACCATCTGGGCCGCGATTGCCGCATCGACAGCGCTGCCGCCACGGCGAAGAATCAGCAGGCCGGCGTCGGTGGCGAGCGGATTGGCGGTCGCGACCATCTGGTGCCGGGCACTGGCCGCCTGCTTGGCCGTCCGTCCGGAAGGTCGTTCGGGGGTTTGCGGTTGGGCGGGCGCGCTGACGGCGAGCGCCAGGCCCCAACACAGTCCCAGCGCGGCGACGCCGCGCTTCGTTTGCCGGAAGGTCACCGGCCGATTCTACCCTGCCGGTGAAGATCTCCGCCTTGCGACGCTTGTACTCGGGTCAACCGCGTGCGGGTTGGATAACGGCGCCCGCTGTAAGGTATGGCAAGTCGCTTCGACCAAAGGGGCGAGCGTGCGATGCGCTCGCGCCCGGTGGAGCAAAACCGGGCCTCGCCCCGAGATCCACTAACAGAAAGGAGCACAAGATGACGATGAATCAGACCGTGAAGGCACTGTCGTTTGGCGCGATGCTGGCGATCGCCGCGCTGTCGGCGCCGTTGGCGCTGGCCGACGACACAGGCCTCTCGCCGTTCTCGATGGAAATGAAAAAGATGGCGAACAAGGAGGGCATGATCACCAAGAAAGACTTCATGGCGATGATGGAAAAGCGCTTCGACGCGATGGACAAGGCCAAGAAGGGCATGATCTCCATGAACGACGCGATGAAGATCTTTTCGGACAAGCCGTAAGAATTGTCCGCCGCGACTCGAACCTGAAAGGTTTGACTTCGCAGAATCGGTAAGACCTCGGCAACAGGAACAAGGGTGGCTTTGTGCCGCCCTTGTTCGTTTCGAAGTATCCACGCGCCGGCATTGCAAGAAACCGCCGACCACGGCATCCTGCAGCCGATGAGCCGGTCATTACTCCCCGAAGCGGTCGAGCGTTATGTTACGCAGGAGATCGCGCGCGAAACCGACGTGCAGCGCCGGCTTCGAGCGGAGACGGCGGGCATGCCGCACGGAGGGATGCAGATCGGCGCCGACCAGGGCGCGCTGCTCGCGTTGCTGGCGAGACTCGTCGGCGCGCGCCGCGCGCTCGAGATCGGCACCTTCACCGGCTACAGCGCGCTGGCGGTCGCCGCCGCGCTGCCGGACGACGGCAAGCTCATCTGCTGCGACGTCAGCGAGGAATGGACCAGCGTCGCGCCGCCGCTACTGGCAGGAGGCCGGTGTCGCCGGCGCGCATCGAGCTTGCGCCTCGCGCCCGCGACCGACGACGCTCGCGGCGCTGCTCGAGCAGGGCGGCGCCGGAACCTTCGACTTCGCCTTCATCGACGCCGACAAGTCGAACTACGATGCCTACTACGAGGCCTGCCTGAAGCTCCTCCGCCGCGGCGGCGCTGATCGCGATCGACAACGTGCTGTGGAGCGGGCAAGGTCGCCGATCCGGATGCGCACGACGAAGATACCGATGCGCTGCGCGCGCTCAACGCCAAGATCCGCGATGACGGCGCGCGTCGATGCCTGCCTGCTGACGGTCGGCGACGGCGTGATGCTGGTCAGAAAGCGCTGACGCACCGGGGCCGCGACGACGCACCCAAAAAAAGGCCGACCCAGGGGTCGGCCTCTTTGCGTGCGCCCGATGCGCTATTTCTTCGGCGCGTCGACGGCTTGCGGCGCGGCCGTGGTGACGGCGACGGCTACTCCGCTCGCCGGCATCGAAATCGACGGCGGAACCGATGCGACTTTGCGGTCGGCGCCATGCAGCGCGAGCAGCGGCACGATCATCAGCGCGACGATGTTGATGATCTTGATCAGCGGGTTGACGGCTGGACCGGCGGTATCCTTGTACGGATCGCCGACGGTGTCGCCGGTCACGGCCGCCTTGTGGGCATCCGAGCCCTTGCCGCCGTGGTGGCCGTCCTCGATGTACTTCTTGGCGTTGTCCCAGGCGCCGCCGCCGGTAGTCATCGAGATCGCGACGAACAGTCCGGTGATGATCGTGCCCATCAACAAGCCGCCGAGCGCGACTGCGGCCCCAGCAACAGGCCCACGACGACCGGCACCAGCACCGGCAACAACGACGGAACGATCATCTCGCGGATCGCCGCCTTGGTCAGCATGTCGACCGCGACGCCGTATTCCGGTTTCGCGGTGCCGGCCATGATGCCGGGAATCTCCTTGAACTGACGGCGCACTTCGACGACGACTGCGCCCGCAGCACGTCCGACGGCTTCCATCGCCATCGCGCCGAACAGATAGGGGATCAAGCCGCCGAGGAACAGTCCGACGATCACCATGTGATTGGACAGGTCGAAGCTCACGTTGATATTGCGCGCCGGATAGCGCGTGCGTGTAGTCGGCGAACAGAACCAGCGCGGCGAGACCCGCCGAGCCGATCGCATAGCCCTTGGTCACCGCCTTGGTCGTGTTGCCGACCGCATCGAGCGGATCGGTGATCGCGCGAACCGACTCCGGAAGATCGGCCATTTCGGCGATGCCGCCGGCGTTGTCGGTGATCGGACCGTAGGCATCCAGTGCGACGATGATGCCGGTCATCGACAGCATTGCGGTCGCGGCGATCGCAATCCCGTAGAGTCCGGCCAGCCAATACGAGGCCAGGATCGCGATGCACACCGAGATCACCGGCCACGCGGTGGACTTCATCGACACGCCCAGTCCCGCGATGATGTTGGTCGCGTGCCCGGTCGTCGACGCCTCCGCGACGTGACGCACCGGCTTGAACTCGGTCGCCGTGTAATACTCGGTGATCACGACCATCGCCGCAGTCAGCGCAAGGCCGATCAGACCCGCCGCCCACAGGTGCCAGGTCGACAGCTCGGGATTGGTCGCTACGACCCGGCTCATCAGCCAGTCGGTGATGAACCAGAAGCCGATCGCCGAGAGACCGCCGGCGACCATCAGCCCGCGGTAGAGCGCATTCATGATCTTGCCGCCCTCGCGCGCCTTGACGAAGAAACATCCGACGATCGAGGCCAGGATAGAGAAGCCGCCAAGCGCCAGCGGATAGGTCACCGCGGCCTCGGCGTACGCCGGCAGCAGCAGTGCACCCAGCAGCATCGTCGCCACGATCGTCACCGCGTAGGTTTCGAACAGGTCGGCCGCCATGCCGGCGCAGTCGCCGACGTTGTCGCCGACGTTGTCGGCGATCACCGCGGGATTGCGCGGATCATCTTCGGGAATGCCGGCTTCGACCTTGCCGACCAGGTCGGCGCCGACGTCGGCGCCCTTGGTGAATATGCCGCCGCCCAGTCGCGCGAATATCGATATCAGCGAACCACCGAACGCGAGGCCGACCAGCGGCTCGATGATGCCGTGCAGGCCTTCCTTGGTGGCGTTCGGTACGTAGTTCGCCGAATGCACCAGGAACCAGTAGAAGCCCGCCACTCCGAGCAGACCCAGCCCGACGACCAAAAGACCCGTGATCGCACCGCCGCGAAAGGCCACCGCCAGCGCCTCGTTCAGGCCGGTACGTGCCGCCTCCGCGGTGCGCACATTGGAGCGCACCGAGACGTTCATGCCGATGAATCCGGCAAGTCCCGACAGCACCGCGCCGACCGCAAAGCCGGTGGCGGTGGTCCACGACAGGAACGCACCGATGATCACCAGCAGAATGATGCCGACCACCGCGATCGTCGCGTACTGGCGATTCAGGTAGGCCTGCGCGCCCTGCTGCACGGCGGCGGCGATCTCCTGCATGCGCGCGTTGCCGGCCGGCTTTTGCATGATCCAGGTGATCGACCAGCCGCCATAGACTAGCGCGGCGATCGCGCAAACGAGCGCGAAGACGAGTGCGGTTGACATGTATGTCCCCTAAATGGTGGCGAGCGAATCTTTGCGGGTCTTTGTTATGGCCCGGCCGAGCATGCGCCGGGAGGCGGTTCTCGTCGGCGCTCGAGTGAGGGCAAGCGGACGGGGAACCGCCAAAACATGCTATTTTGCCAGCGCCCGGTCCAAAAAGTCGAGCCGATCCTGACCCCAGAACGGCTCGTCTCGATAGATGTACGTCGGCGCCCCGAAGACCTGGCGGTCGATCGCCTCCTGTGTCAGCGCGTCATAACGCTCGCCGATGTCCGCGGCGGCGGCGCGTTCGGCCAGCGACGTGGCGTCGAATCCCTGCATGGTTGCGATCGCGGCCAGTGTCTCCGCTTCGGCGATATTCCGCTCCTCTGCCCACACCGCGCGCAACAGCGCGCCGGTCAGCTTGAGCGCGCCGACCGCGCCCTGTTGCGACAGCGCGGCCAGAATCCATTTCGAAGCGAGCGCCGGAGGAACCGGAAAATGGCGCGGCTGCAGATTGAGCGGCAATCCCAGATGCTTCGACCAGCGTGCGAGCTCGACCAGCCGATATGCCTGGCGCTGCGGCGCGCGCTGCTTCAACGGCAGGCCGCCGGAGACTGCGAACACCGGCCCTAGGTCGACCGGCTTGACGTCGATCGAGACGCCGTGCCGGCCGGCGATAGCGACGAAACGCTCGTGTCCGAGGTAGGTGAACGGCGATACCGGCGTGAAGAAATATTCGACCTTGCGGGGCACGGGATCCTCTTCGACGCGGCAGTCGCTGGCTGGTGTCAGACTGAAAACGACGTCGCCAGCTTTTTCGCCACCGCGACGTTCTTCAGGCGCACGTATTGCGGCAGGCCGTCGCGGAACGGGGGAAACGCTTCGCCACGGGTCAGCGGCGACAGGTAGGCACGCGCCTTGGCGGTGATGCCGTAGCCGTCGGCGCTGATGTATTCGCGCGGCAGCTTCTTCTCGACATTGGCGACCTTGTCCAGCGGCGCCGCCTCGATTTTCCAGCGGTACGGCCTGTCGGAAGTGCGCACTATCGCCGGCATCACCGCGCTCTTGCCGCGCACCGCAAGCTCGACGGCGGCACGGCCGACCGCATAGGCCTGCTCGAGGTCGGTCTTCGAGGCCAGGTGCCGCGCGGCGCGCTGCAGGTAATCGGCCACCGCCCAATGGTATTTGTGCCCAAGCTTCTCCTTGACCAGCGCGGCGATCATCGGCCCGACGCCGCCCAGCTGCGCATGGCCGAACGCATCCCTGGTGCCCGCCTCGGCCAGCAGCTTCCCCTGAGCTGTCGCGCAATCCCTCGGATACGCCGACGCAGCAATAGCCGAATTGGACGACCTTCGCGTCCAGACGCGCCAGGAATTTCGCTTCGTCGAACGCGATCTCGGGAAAAAGCAGCAGCAGCGGAATCGGCGTGTCCGCGTCGTCGGCCAGGCCGACCGCCGCGGTGATCCATCCGGCGTTGCGGCCCATCACTTCCAGCACGAAAACGCGGGTCGAAGTCTTCGCCATCGACGCCACGTCGAATGCGGCCTCGCGCATCGAGGTCGCGACATATTTGGCGACCGATCCGAAACCGGGACAGCAATCGGTCACCGCCAGATCGTTGTCGACCGTCTTCGGCACGTGGACGGCGATCAGCGGATAGTCCAGCCGCGCCGCCATCTGCGATACCTTGAGGCAGGTGTCGGCCGAGTCGTTGCCGCCGTTGTAGAAGAAGTAGCCGATGTCGTGCGCGCGAAAGACATCGAGCAGCCGCTCGTACTGCGCCTTG
The DNA here is from genome assembly GCA_963828595.1 of uncultured beta proteobacterium. GTDB lineage: Bacteria > Pseudomonadota > Gammaproteobacteria > Burkholderiales > Casimicrobiaceae > PALSA-1003. Next base: position 243,204 of record CAWHEN010000006.1, on the reverse strand, counting down.
TCGCGGTCGATGCCGGCGAGCTTGTAGCGGCACGAGCCGAAGGCGCCGGCGGGCGTGTGCATCAGCGCGGCGATTGAGCGCGACGATTCGCGGCCGGTGTCGATCAGGTCCTCGGTCAGGGCACCAATGATCCCGTTGCGGCCGGCGTATACGCGGCCGATGCTGCGCTTGTGCTGCCTGGCGGTCTGAATGACGCCGCAGGCGCTGGCGTTGATCACGGCGGTCACGCCGCCGGACTGCGCGTAAAAGGCGTTGCGTCGAGTCAAGGGCGCGGGTGTTTCATTGTTGGGCAGGCGGCGATTGTAATTGACGCGCCAGGGCGCGTCCAACGTGCCGGCACGCGCATTCCTCTTTCGATAACTGTCATCACTCCGGGTCGAGCGCGGCCAGCATCGTCCGCGCGGAGGCGAAGTCCGGCGCGAGGTCGAGCGCGCGCTGCAGGCACCCACGTGCGCGCCCAAGATCGCCGCGTGCCCGGTGGATTTCCGCGAGGTTGTACAACAGCGACGGATTGTTCGGCCGCACTGCGACCGCGTACGCCTGGGCGAGCTCGGCGTCCGCCAGCCTCCCAATCGCCCGATAGACCAACGCGAGGGTATTGAGCGCCCAGGGGTCGCCCGGACTCGTCGCCAGTGCTTCGCTGCAACAGGCTTCCGCGCCGTCGAAGTCGCCAAGCCGCAGCCTGGCGGTTGCATCCTCGACCAGTTGCTTGACCCGCGCGGCCAGGGCTTGCCGCCGAGCGCCCCATTTGGCGTAGATCGCGTCACGGAAGCGCGCGAAGCGCGCTGGGTCCTTGTTGCCGCCGACGCCGGTTCCCGAGGTACCGAGATCGACGCGCCACTCGAAGGTCTGGCGTGGGTCGAAGTGGAACGCCGTATGTTGCGCGCACTGCAGAAAAAAATCCCAGTCCTGCATGATTTCGAACGCCTCGTCGAAGCGGCAGCCGTCGGCAAGCAGGCTTCGCGCGAACAATGCGGTCGAGAGGTGGATGAAGTTGCGTTCGTAGAGTTCGGACAGCGCATACGGCCTGCCCCAGGGTTCGGTGTGACCGTCGGCGAACCTGCCCAGCGCCAGCGTGTAGATCAACCGCGCGCCGTGCGCATTGCGCCGGGCGGCGACGAGCCCGGCGACGTGGCCCGAGAGCAGCAGGTCGTCATCGTCGAGAAACGTGATCCAATCGCCTCGTGCCGCATCGAGGCCGGCATTGGCTGCCTGCGGACGCGACAGGCGGACGTCGCTCTTCACCAGGCGCAGCGGATGCGCTCCGGTCCGCTCGGGAACCGCTGGATGATCGCGTCCGCTGGCGGCGACGACAATGACCTCCAAGTGCGGATAGTCCTGCACGCCGATCGAATCGAGGGCGGCTTGCAAGGTCATGCGGGCGCTGCTGCGCACGATCAGGCTGACCAGCGGAGACGAAGTATCGGACACGAACGGCTACGCTTCGCCCAGCGCGCGCCGGGTCGCTTCGAGAAAGGCTCTGCCGTAGCGCAGGTCCGGCTCGAGATGACAGCCCTCGGCCCACTCATTCCAGGCATTGACGAAGACGATGCGCTCGTCGCCGTCGTGCCATTCGCGCGTCCGCGCCGCTGCGGCCGCAAGCCAGCGCTCGTAGTTGGCGGGCTCAGCGTTGACAAAGCAACGCGCGATGTCGGGCACGCGGGCCGTGTTGTCCCAGCCGGTCATCACGCCGCGGAACAGGCGATAGCCGGGACGCGGCCGCGCCAGCGCGTTCTGCGCGCATGAAACGTAGTCGAGAACGTCACCCTGGAAGCCGCGACGCACGGTGTCCGGATCCGGCGCGATTCCCTGCGAACGAGTCAGATGCGGGGGAAACTCCACGGCTGCGTCATAGCCTATCGTCGACGGGTCCATCGTCGTCTGGTTGACGCTTTGTACCAGCGCGAGATAGATATCCGGATAGCCGGCCTCGCGCGCGGCACCGCGCCAGATCGCCGCCCAGCGCAGTGGGTCCGGAATCGCATCGGCACAGTAAACGAGCAGCAGCGGCTTGCCGTCGATGCGGACATAGCGGCGGTCGGCGAATGCCGGTAGCAGGCCCTGGATCAGCGCAAGCGCGTCGTCGTCGCGATAGCGCTGAGCGATCAGGATGTCGCTGTCGAGTCCGTCCCAGCGCCGCGTCCAGCTCTCGTTGGCCCAGCAGACACAAAACGGAAAATCGGGCTCGCCCGACGCGAGCACTTCATCGAATGGACGCTGCAACAGGCGCTTGCCGGAAAACCAGTAGTGGTAATAGCAGAAGGCGCCGATGCCGTGCGACCGGGCCAGCGCCGCTTGCTGTGCGCGCGTCTCGGGCACGCGAAGATCGTAAAAACCGAGATCGGCCGGCAGATGAGGCTGGTAGTGCCCGGCAAAATTCGGCCTGGCACGAACGACATTGCGCCATTCGGTGAATCCAGCACCCCACCAGGCGTCGTTCTCCGGAATCGGATGGAACTGCGGCAGGTAGAAAGCGATGGCGCGGAGGTCGACGCTCATCGCCAAAGGCGGTGCGAAGTCGGTGACCGGGAGCCCAAGCCGGCCATCGCGTCAGCGATGCAGCGCGGCGAGCACAGCGTCCTTGATGGCATCGACGGAGCCCATTCCGTCGACGCTGCGGTATTTGGGGGCGCGCGGGTCGCCGCTCTCCGCCCACTCGCGGTAGTAGGCAACCAGCGGCTCGGTCTGCGCATGGTAGACGGCGAGGCGCTTCTTGACCGTTTCCTCCTTGTCGTCGTCGCGCTGGATCAGCGGCTCGCCGGTCACGTCGTCGCGTCCGGCGACCTTGGGCGGATTGAACTTGACGTGATAGCTGCGGCCGGAGGCAGGATGTACGCGTCGGCCGCTCATGCGCTCGACGATGGCAGCGTCCGGAACGGCGATCTCCAGAACGAAATCGATCGGCACCGCGGCGTTCTTCATCGCATCGGCCTGCGGAATCGTGCGCGGAAATCCATCGAACAGATAGCCTTTGGCGCAATCGGGAGCCGTGAGACGTTCCTTGACCAGCGCGATGATGATGTCGTCCGATACCAGAGCACCCGAGTCCATCACCTTTTTCGCCGCGACCCCGAGCGGCGTCCCCGCCTGCACCGCGGCGCGCAGCATGTCGCCGGTCGAGATCTGCGGAATGCCGTATAGCTGCTTGATGAACGCGGCCTGAGTCCCTTTTCCGGCTCCGGGTGGGCCGAGGAGTATCAGTCGCATGATGGTCGGCATCGGATGGTGGGCGGCGCCGCGCCGCATCGTGCCGTCGACCGGCGCCTGCGCTGCGCGCCGCGATTCTGGCCGGAATCGGAGAGACGGTCAAACCTTGCCTGCCGCGTACAGGACGCGCACGCGATCGAGATCTTCCTGCGTGTCGACACCCGGCGCCGGCGCGCCGCGGGTCACGCTGACGATGATCCGGTAGCCGTGCCACAGGGCGCGCAGCTGCTCGAGCGCTTCGAAGCGCTCGGGCGGCGCCGGTGGCAGCGACGGATAGCGCCGGAGAAAAGCGACGCGATAGGCATACAAGCCGTAGTGCCGGTAGAGCGGCAGCCCGGCCGGCAGCGTTCGCCGATCGGCGGCGAACGCGTCGCGCGCCCAGGGAATCGTCGCGCGGCTGAAGTACAGCGCATAGCCGGCGTGATCGAGCACTACCTTGACGATGTTCGGATTGAAAGCCTCATCGGCGCTGCTGATCGGGTGGCATGCGGTCGCGATCGCGGCGTCGGAGTGCTCGGTCAGCTTGTCGGCGACCGCCCGAATCAACGCCGGCTCGAGCAAGCGGCTCGTCGCCCTGGACGTTGACGACGATCGCTCGCTCGTCGAGACCGAGCTGCGCTGCAGCCTCGGCCAGGCGATCGGTGCCGGTCGGATGATCGCTGCTCGTCATCGCCACGTCGATGCCGTAGCGCGCGACGGCGGAACGTATCCGCTCATCGTCGGTAGCGACGACGACCTTCGCCGCGCCGCTCATTCTGGCGCGCTCGGCGACACGAACCACCATGGGTTTGCCGCATATGTCCGACAGCGGCTTGCCGGGAAGGCGGGTCGATGCGTACCGGGCGGGAATGAGGACGGTGAACAAGACGAACTCGAGCCGCTCAGAACGCGGGTTGGCGCAGGCTGCGACGCGCCGCCCGCGTCACTTCGGCGCCGTGTCGCGCGTCACTCGTACTCGGCAGGCGCGAGCTTGCGCGCCTCTTCCTCGAGCATCACCGGGATCCCGTCGCGGATCGGATAGGCGAGTCGCGCGGTTTTCGATATCAGTTCCTGGCGCTCGCGATCGTAGACCAGCGGGCCCTTGGTCACCGGGCAAACCAGAAGCTCAAGCAGCTTTGCATCCACGCAAGCCTCTCTCGACCAGGGCTAACAGCGCCGGCTCGACCGTCGCCGTGACGGGGAGAGCCCAGCAGCGGTCGTCGGCGAATCCTTTGCATTTTACCGCATCTTTCTCGGTCATCAGGATCGCCGTGGCGCCGGGCAGAGCGAGGTCGGCGGCGACGTAGCGATGATGATCGGGAAACGGATGGCGGTGCGCAGCGATGCCCAAGGCAGCGAGCTGTGCGAAGAATCGCGCCGGGTCGCCGATCCCGGCGACGGCGTGCACTTCACCCGAGCGGAACTGCGCCGCATCGGCGGAGACCGCGCTATCGTTGACCCGAACGAAGCGCTCGCCGGCGAGCGTCATCGCGAATTCGCGCTTGGAGTCACCCGTCCCGCCGAGCTGCACGATGGCGTCGACTGCCCCAAGGCGCGCCGCCGGTTCGCGCAACGGTCCGGCCGGCAGCGGCAGCCCGTTGCCCAGCCCGCGGCTCGCATCGATCACCGCGATTTCGATATCGCGCGCGAGCGCATAGTGCTGCAGCCCGTCGTCGGCGATGATCAGGTCGCGATCGGGGTGGGCCGCGAGCAGCGCGCGCGCTGCCGCAGGCCGGTCGGCGCCGATCCACACCGGCAAGCCGGTCCGTGCGAGCAGCAAAGGCTCGTCGCCGACGACATCCGGATCGTCGTCGACGCCGACCGCGCGCGGCGCACGGCTCGTCGCCCGATAGCCGCGGCTGACGATGCCGGGGCGCCAGCCGCGGCGGACCAACTCGCTCGACAGCGCAATCGTCAACGGGGTCTTGCCGCTGCCGCCGACGGTGATGTTGCCGACGACGATGACCGGCACCGGCAGGCGCTCGATCCGGAACAGACCGCGGCGATAGAGTGCGCGTCGGGCGATGGTCGCAGCGCGGAACGCGAGCGCAGCCGGAGCGAGCAGGACGCGACAGCGGCGTCAGACCCGGCGAAAACCACGCGGCGACCAGATGTTCGCTGAACTTCACGGCAGGAGACCTTCGTCGTCCCGACGCAGGTCGGGACCCAAGCAGGGTTGCACGGCTCGCTCGCGCTCTACCTTGGATCTGGGGTCGCTAGGCGCGCCCGGGATGACAGATCGGTTTCCTATCGCGGGCGGCTTACGCCTGCCTGCTCTTGGACCGATCCGTCACTTGCCGGTAGTCTGGGTGGCAAACGTGATGTGAATCAGACCGGCCTGACGCGCCGCCTCCATCACGTGTATCACCGACTGGTGCGTGGCATTGGCATCGGCGTTGATGATGATCACCGGGTCCTTGGCGCCCGCCGCGGCGCGGCTTAGCGCCTCGGCCAGCGCGCCTACGGTCGTGAACGGCATCAGCGTCTTGTCGACCATGTACTGTCCCTGCGCGCTGATGCCGACGTTGATTTCCTTCGGCCGTTGCTGCATCGGGTCGGCGTTGGCCTCCGGCAGCGTGATCTTGAGCTCCGCGACCCGCTGGTAGGTCGTGGTCACCATCAGGAAGATCAGGATCACCAGCAGGACGTCGATCAACGGAATGAAATTGATCTCCGGCTCGTCGCGGTGTCTGCCGCCGCGCAGATTCATCGTCGCTTTCCCTGCGTCGGCGGTGGCCACTGCCGCGGCGCGCCGACATGTCTCGATGCGGCAGTCGGTGCGACCATTATTTGCGCTCCCCGTGCGCGAGCTCGACCAGCTTGATTGCCTGCTGCTCCATTTCGAGGATCAGCGCATCGACCTTGGCGCGGAAGTGACGGTAGAAGATCATGCTCGGTATCGCGACGATCAGGCCGAGCGCGGTGTTGTACAGAGCGACCGAGATCCCGTGCGCCAGCAGTATCGGATTCGATCCGGCAGCGGTCTGCGAACCGAAGATCTCGATCATGCCGACCACCGTGCCGAACAGACCGAGCAGCGGCGACATCGCCGCGATGGTACCCAGCGTCGTCAGGAATTGCTCGAGCTCGTGGCTGACGATGCGGCCGACCTCCTCGACCGCTTCCTTCATTACCGGCCGCGGACTCTTGACGTTGGCCAGCCCCGCAGCGAGCACCCGGCCCAGCGGACCCTGGTGCGCGGTCTTGGTGAGCAGCTCGGGCGTCAGGCCGGTGCGCTTGTACTCGGAAAGCACCTTGTCGACCATGCCCGACGGCGCAACGACACTCTGACGCAGCGACCACAGCCGCTCGAATATGAGCGCCAGCGCGATCACCGATGCAAATATCAGCGGCCAGATCGGCCAACCTGCTGCCTGGATGATCGACCACACGAGGGGGCACTCCGTCGACGCGAAGCGTGAACTCTAGCTTGGACGTCGCGATTCGGCAAGGCGACGTTCGCGCGCCATCGAATGCGACGACATCACGGGCGGCGCCGCTTCCTGCTCCTTCCCCAGCGGTGCTCGGCGAGTGTCGCCGCGACCGCGGCTCCGACAAGCAGGATGATCCAGCACACATAGATCCAGATGAGAAACAGCGGCAGCGCGGCAAGCGCGCCGTAGACGATCTGGTAGGTGCGAACGTTGGTGATGTATAAAGCGAAGCCGAACTTGGCTCCCTCGAACGCCACCGCGGCGAGCAGGCCGCCGATGAGAGCGGCGCGGAGCGGCACCTGCCGCGCTGGCACCAGCTTGTAGGCCAGCGTCAGCAGCACTGTGCCGATGGCCAGCGAAAAAGGCCGCGCGACATAGGGCAGCGCGGCCGACGCGAGTGGAACGGCGGCGACCGAGGTGTCGATCAGCCACGAGGTCGCATACACGGCCGCGCCGATCAGCGCGGGCACGGCGACGAAGCCCAGCGCATAGACGATGATCCGCCGTGGCAGCGACCGCGCTTCGTAGATTCCCCAGATGGCATTGATCTCGCGCTCGACTTGCGCGATCAGCAGAACCGCGGTCAGCACGACGATGGTCGTGCCGATTCCCTTGAGACTGGCCGTCTTGGCGGTGAACTCGGCCAGGTACTGCCGCGCCGACGCGCTGCTGCCAGGCAGCAGGAACTTGAGCAGGACGGGCTCCAGCGCTTCCTGCCAGTGCTCGAACATCGAGTAGGGTGCGACGTAGGCGAACGCTACGGTGAACAGCGGCACGACGCCGAGCAGGGTCGTGAACGACAAGGCCGCGGCGATGCGCGCGAAGCGCGTGGCATGCAGGCGCCGCACGACCCGTACGACGAACATCGCGAAGGCGCGCATCCCGGCGAACAAGGCTAGGTCGGCCGGTCGACCGCGCCCGCCGCCGCGCCATCGGGCCGGAGCTTATCGCGCACGAGGTCGAGATCGGGGTCAGATCGAGTCATGTCGGTGCCGGTGATCCGGTGGTGATTTCGCGGTCGATCTGCGTTTCTCCGCGCTGGATTATCGCACCACCTCGTCGCCGCGCTGCCAGATGGCCGCCGGGCGTAAGCTTCGGCCTCGCGAGCGCGACCAAGGCACTCGCGAGGGTGCGGCGAATCGCGCTATCCTGATCACCGACGATCCGAAGGGCCATGATCATGACAACGATGCCTGAATCGAGACAGACCGCGGTGCTGGGCGGCGGCTGTTTCTGGTGCCTCGAGGCAGTGTTCGACCAGCTCGCCGGCGTGCAGTCGGTGGAATCAGGTTACGCCGGAGGGCGCACCGCCGATCCGACCTACGAAGCCGTCTGCAGCGGGGCGACCGGTCATGCCGAAGTCGTCAGGATCAGCTTCGATCCCACCGCCCTGTCCTTCCGCGACCTGCTGCGCGTGTTCTTTTCGATTCACGATCCGACGACCCGCGACCGGCAGGGCAACGATATCGGGACGCAGTATCGGTCGGTCATCTTTTGCCAGACGCCCGAGCAGAAAAGCGATGCCCATGCGGTAATCGGCGAGCTGACCCGGGACGGCATCTGGCCCGCGCCCATCGTCACCGAGATCGCCGGCGCGGCGACCTTCTATCCGGCCGAGACCTACCATCAGGAATATTTCGAGCGCAATGGCAGACAGCCGTATTGCCAGGCCGTCGTCGCGCCAAAAGTGGCCAAGTTCAGGAAACAGTACATCGACCGCCTGAAGCGCTAGGATCAGGGCCGGCGCGCGAACCAGCCGCCGCCGGCGAGCGCCGCGCCGACCGACCAGAACACCGGCGCCAATCCCAGCGTCGATCCGACCGCGCCGAACAACAGTGGCACGGCGAACGTCGAGGCATTGATGATCGACATGCGCACGCCCGCCGCTTCGCCCATTCTGCCAGCCGGGGCGATGCTGTGCAGCAGCGCCATCACCATCGGTTGGGCGCTGCCGAGCGCCAGCCCCAGCGCAAACGACAGGACCATCAGCGCGCCGGCGCTCGCCACGAACGGGAACAGCGCGTAGGTGGCGGCGGCAGTGAACATTGCCGCCGTCAATACCTGGAATTCGGTGAAGCTCCGCGCAATCAGCGGCATCATCAGGCGAACGGCAAAGGTCGCCGCAGCGAACGACGCGAGGATGACCCCGATGCGTGACGCCGACAATCCGATTGTCGCGCCGTAGATCGGGATGAAAAAAGTGTGCAGGTCCCATGCCATCGACAGCAGCGCATTGACAATGAACACGCGCTTGAGTTGCGGATTGCGCATCAGCTGCATAATGCCGCCGGAAGGCGCCTGCGCATGAGCGCGGTGGCGCCCGGGAAGCACCAGTGCACGCCGCGTCAATGCCAGTACCGGCATCAGCGGCAGCAGCGCGAATCCGACGAACGTCGCGCTGAACCCCAGGTGGTCGATCGAGAGTCCCGCCGCAAGCGGTCCGCAAAAGCCCGAGATCGAATAGCCGAGCGCCAGCAGACTGAAATACTTGGCGCGCTCGCCCGGCGGTCCCATCTCGCCAGTGGCATTTTGCACCGATACCTGGAACAGCATGAACGAGGCGCCGATCAAGGATGTCGCTGCGAACAGCACGCCGATTCCCGGCCAGATGCAGGGAAGCGCTGCGCCCAGCGCGACGCCGAACGAGCCGACCAGCATCGGCCCGCGCACGCCCACTCGATCGGACAGCCGACCGGCGGCGACACTCAGCCAGATCGGCAGAAATGCGTACAGACCCATCAGCGTGCCCACGACCAGCGGCGACGCGCCGATCGACAGGGCATACAACGAAACGGTCACCCGACTGCCGGCCAGCACCGAGTGATTGACGATCGCCAGCGCGATCAGCACCGGAAAGCTGTAGCGGCCGCGCCCTGCCGGCGGGGTCACGGCGCGAGCCGCTCGACCTGCCAGCGCTGACCGTCGCGCCGATAGACGATGCGGTCGTGCAGCCTCGAGGGGCGGCCCTGCCAGAATTCGACCAATGACGGGACGACGCGATAACCGCCCCAGAACGGCGGGCGCGGCACCGCCGCCTTGTCGCCTTCGTAGCGCACCGCGACCGCCGCGAATTCGCGTTCCAGCCAGTCACGGTCGGGAATGGTCCGGCTTTGCGGCGACGCCCATGCGCCGAGGCGCGACAATCTTGGGCGGGAGGCGAAATAGGCATCGGACTCCGCGCCCGACACCTTGCTTGTCATGCCCTCGATTCGCACTTGCCGCTCGAGCTCGATCCAGTGAAAGAGCACCGCCGCATCGGGATGAATTGCGAGCTCCCGCCCTTTCCGGCTCTCGTAGTTGGTGAAAAAAACGAGGCTGTCGGGTCCGACTCCCTTGAGCAGCACGATGCGCGCTGCCGGGCGGCCATCGGCCCCGACGGTGGCCAGGGTCATCGCGGTCGGCTCGGGCAGCGCGGCGCGGATAGCTTCCTGCAGCCAGCGCTCGAGCTGGCGCAAGGGATCGGGATCGACGTCTGCTTCGGTCAGCGCTTCGCGGTGGTACTCGCTGCGTAGTTCGGCGAGGGTCTGGGAGGGCGTCATGGTGCGAGTTCGCTCATTATCGGCGATTTCGTGCCGACACGTGCGGCGCCGGAGCCGCCGCCCGGCGCACCGGCCGGGGGCAGCGTGGCATGCGCAATACCGGTCGGCGCGCGGCGGACCGTTCGCGCGGCGGTGGTCGGGACCGGCGCGCCCGCCGCCGCGCTTCTCCTCCCGGCCAACCAATCGCGCAACAATGCTGACGCGCCCCTCGCAAAGCGAGCACAATTTGCATACTATGCCCGCGGGAATGCGGTATATTTGTTCGATGGAGAAAGCAGCAACGACAGGAGATTGAGCTGACTCCATATTCATCGCCGTCGCATCGAAGCGATTAACCACCAGGAAGGAGTGCTATGGCTACTGCCAAGAAAGCAAAGAAGCCCGCGAAGAAGCCGGCTGCCAAGAAGCCCGCAGCGAAGAAATCCGCAGCGAAAAAACCCGCCGCGAAAAAAGCACCGGCAAAGAAGGCCGCCCCGAAGAAAGCCGCCAAGAAACCCGCAGCAAAGCGCAAGCCCAACGCGGCGTTCATGAAGGCGATGACCCCGTCGTCAACGCTGGCCGCGGTAGTCGGCAGCAATCCGTTGCCGCGCACCGAAGTCACCAAGAAGATCTGGGACTACATCAAGAAGAACAAGCTGCAGGACTCGATCAACAGGCGACTGATCAATGCCGACGACAAGCTGCGACAGGTCTTCGGCGGCAAGCGGCAAGTGTCGATGTTCGAAATGACCAAGCTGGTCTCGAACCACCTCAAATAGACCCCATCGATCGGCCTGCCGCCGCGCGGCAGGCCGACACGAGCGGTCCGATCATACGGCCGGCCATCGCTTCGCGATGTCCGGCCGTTAGTTTATCGCCAGTGCCGCGATCGATTGGCCTCTCCCGCAAGACGCCGGAGATCGCGTAGTGCGGCGGCTATCACGGCGCGCCGCGCTTCGGCCAGTCATCCTCGTCATCGGGCAGGATGCGAATGACGCGCGTGCGCTTGCCCCCGCCGTAACGTTCCATCCGGGTCTCGACCGGATACAACTCGAGAAGACGCGTCCGTGCCTCGGCTTCGCTGTCGAACGTCAGGATCGCGCCGTCCGCACCGCGCACGTCGCGCCAGATGCCGTTCGGCGCCTCGATCTCGATCTTGTATTTCAACGGTGCTGCCATCGTTCGGCGCCGGCAAGATCAGGTCGCGGACGCGCCCGCCTGCAGCGCGTGTATGCGCTCCTGGATCGGCGGATGCGTCGCGAACAGGGCCATGAATCCGGAATGATCGGTAATGCCGAAGCCGGTCATCGACTTCGGCAGCTCGCCGGGCGGCAACCCGCCCAGACGCGCCAGTGCGTGCATCATCGGTTGCGGCGTCCCAAGCAGTCGCGCACTGCCGGCGTCGGCGCGAAATTCGCGTCGGCGCGAGAACCACGCGACGATCATGCTCGCCAGCACGCCGAGCACGATCTGGGCGACGATCATCGTGATGAAGTAGCCGGGCCCATTGCCCCGCTCGGTGCGAAAGACGATGCGGTCGACGAAAAACGCGACCACGCGCGACAGAAATACGACGAAGGTGTTGACCACGCCCTGGATCAGCGTCAGCGTCACCATGTCCCCGTTGGCGACGTGCGAAAGCTCGTGTCCGAGTACTGCCTCGATTTCTTCGCGCGACATCGAGTTCAGCAATCCGGTCGACACCGCGACCAACGCCGAATTGCGGAACGCGCCGGTCGCAAACGCGTTCGGCTCTCCTTCGTAGATCGAGACCTCGGGCATGCCCACGCCGGCCTTGTCGGCCAGCCGCTTGACCGTCGCCAGCAGCCAGGCCTCGTTCTCGTTCTTCGGCGTCTCGATCACCTGGGCGCCCGTCGACCACTTGGCCATCGGCTTCGACATCAACAACGAAATGATCGCGCCGGTGAAGCCGACAACCCCCGAAAAGACGAGCAAGGCGCCGACGTCGAGGCCGTTGGCGGCAAGCGCGCGGTCGAGACCCAGCAAGCGCACGACGACCGACAGCACGACCATCACGGCGATGTTGGTCAGCAGGAATAGGAAGATGCGCTTCATCGATTCCTCAGGCCGCAAGACGGCACACCCTGCATGGTAACGCCAACTGCCGGCGGCGTTTAGAGCCGGCGTTCAACGTTTGCCGAGAGAGTCCTTGCCCCAGGAGTCGCGCAGGGTAACCGCGCGGTTGTATACCGGCTGGCCGATGGCGGCATCCTTGGCATCGGCGACGAAGTAACCGTGCCGCTCGAACTGATAACGGGCATCGGTCGGCCCTTTTGCCAGCGCCGGCTCGACGTAGGCTTGCGCGACGCGCTTGGCGTGCGGGTTCAGGTCGTCCAGATAATTGCGCTCGGTCGGTTCCTCGAAGTGAATTTCGTCGTCGACCGCTGCGTCGGCAGCGGCGCGCGGCGGCGGCGGATCCGCGCCCTCGTCGCGCGCGCGCCCGGGCTGCGGCACGATGAACAGGCGATCGTACAGGCGAACTTCGGCGCGCTCGGCGTGTTGCACCGACAACCAGTGAATGTTGCCCTTGACCTTGCGTGCCTCGGCGCCGGGCGTGCCGCTCCGCGTCGTGGGGTCGTAAGTGCAATGCACGACACTGACGGCTCCGGCGTCGTTCCTATCGACGCCGACACAGCGGATCACGTAACCATAACGCAGGCGCACTTCGGCGCCAGGCGAGAGGCGGAAATATCCTTTCGGCGGATGCTCGTCGAAGTCGTCGCGCTCGATCCACAGCTGCCGGGTCAGCGGCAGCGCGCGCGTGCCGAGCTCCGGTCGCTGAGGGTGGTTCGGCGCGAAACAATCCTCGACGCCGTCCTCCGGATAATTGTCGATCACCAGCTTGATCGGATCGAGCACCGCGATGCGTCGCTCGGCGCGCTCGTTAAGCTCGTCGCGCAGGCAGTCTTCGAGAACGCTCAAGTCGATCCAGGAATCGGACTTCGAAACGCCGATGCGCTCGGCGAACAGCCGGATCGACTCCGGCGTATAGCCCCGCCGGCGCAGCCCGACCAGCGTCGGCATGCGCGGATCATCCCAGCCCTCGACATGTCCGCCTTCGACCAGCTCGAGCAGCTTGCGCTTGCTCATCACCGTATAGGTGAGGTTGAGACGCGCGAATTCGTGCTGCTGCGGCAGCGGCCTTGGCAGGAGCCCTGCGTCGGCCAGCCGCTCGATCACCCAATCGTAGAGCGGACGGTGGTCCTGGAATTCGAGCGTGCAGAACGAGTGTGTGATCCTTTCCAGCGCATCCGATATCGAATGCGTGTAGTCGTACAAGGGGTAGACGCACCACCGGTCGCCTGTGCGGTGATGCGTCGTATGCCGGATCCGGTAGATCGCCGGATCGCGCAGGTTGATATTCGGGCTGGCCAGGTCGATCTTCAGGCGCAGCACGTGTGCCCCGTCGGGAAACTCGCCTTCTTTCATTCGCCGGAACAGATCGAGGTTCTCGGCTGCGCCGCGCTCGCGATAGCGCGAGGCCTGTCCCGGGCGGGTCAGCGTGCCACGCAGCGCGCGCAACTCGTCCGGGCTCGAACTGTCGACATACGCCATGCCGGCTTTGATCAGGTGGCGGGCGAAATCGTACAGACGATCGAAGTAGTCGGACGCGTGGTAGAGATGGGGTCCCCAGTCGAACCCGAGCCACTTGACCGCGGCCTTGATCGAATCCTCGTACTCGACATCTTCCTTGATGGGATTGGTGTCGTCGAAACGCAGGTGGCAGACGCCGCCGTTCTCACTCGCCAGGCCGAAATTCAGGCAAATCGATTTGGCGTGCCCGATGTGCAGGTAGCCATTGGGCTCGGGTGGAAAGCGAGTGACCACTCGCCCGCCGTATTTATGCGTTCGGCTATCCTCCGCGATGATTTGTCGAAGAAAATTGGAAGCGACCGGAGTCGCGTTTTGTCGCACTGCAGCAGTCATTGCGCTTTGTTCATGAACAAATTACAAACTTGTTACATTCTAACCGGTGGCCATGCCCGCGTCATCGACGCCATACCACGGGGATTCGGCCCATGCGGCGAGGACCGCGTCCAGCAAGGCTTCGCGGGCAGTCCCCACCGCGCGGGCCAAAGTGTTTTTCCACAATATCTGTGGATAAAATTGTGCATATCTTGTAAATTCGGCCGCTAAGTAGCACTGCAGGTAGGGATTTCGTTGCCATGCCCAAAATCGCACCGTATTTTTTCCCTTACTATTCACTGGCTTGAAGATCCCCCTCTACGTTCGGCCGATGGTCGGCACAGGCGACGCCCAGGCGGGGATAACGCATGGAACCCGCGGTCGGGCCGAATCATTTGTCCAGGACATTATGATGCGCGTTCATATCCTGACAAAGCGCGCCTGCGCGGCTATCTGTTGACCGTCGTGGAATCCGCAACGCCCTCGCTGGCGCCCGTGCTCCCCGTCTCGCTGCTGGTAGGTTCAGCACGTTTATTGATCGAGCGCCACCTGGGGCTCGCCTGGATTAGTGGGGAAATCTCCGGATTTACCCGAGCGGCGTCCGGGCATTGCTATTTCATGCTCAAAGACGAGCAAGCCCAGGTTCGCTGCGTCCTTTTCCGGCAGAAGGCCCAGTTGCTCGACGTCGTGCTCCGTGACGGCGCGGCGGTCGAGGTCCGGGCGCTCCCGACGATCTACGAGGCGCGCGGCGAATTCCAGCTTAACGTCGAGACAGTGCGACTGGCCGGCCTCGGTGCCCTGTATGAGCGTTTTGCCCGGCTGAAGGCACGGCTTGAAGCAGCGGGCTGGTTTGCGCCCGAGCGTAAGCGAGCGCTCCCCACCTTTCCGCTGGCGCTGGGTATCGTCACATCGCCCCTAGCCGCCGCACTGCGCGACGTCCTGACCACGCTGGCCCGCCGTTTCCCGGGTCTTCCGATCATCCTGTACCCGGCGGCGGTACAGGGCACTGGCGCCGCCGACGAGATCGCCGCGGCGATTGCGGCCGCAAATACTCATGCCGAAGTCGATGTCCTGATCGTGTGCCGCGGCGGCGGCTCGATCGAGGACTTGTGGGCCTTCAACGAAGAGGTCCTCGCCCGCGCGGTATTCGAATCGCGCATCCCTGTCATCAGCGGTGTCGGACACGAGACCGACTTCACCATATGCGATTTCGTCGCCGACGCCCGCGCCCCGACGCCGACGGCAGCCGCGGCACTGGCGGTGCCGGACCGCGCCGCGCTGCGCCGGCAGGCGCAGGCGGTCTTCGCTCGCTGGCAGCATGCCCTCGCCCGCGCGCTGGAGCTGCGTATGCAGCGCACCGATCTGGTGTCGCGCCGCCTGATCCATCCGGCGGCGCGGATCGAGCGACAGCGGGCCGAGCTCTGGGCTCTGGGCGAGCGGCTCGCGCGTGCGCCCGCACAGGCGCAGGACGGACGACAAAGCCGGCTGGCGCAGCAGGCGGCGGCGGTCGCGCGCCTTCTCAGGATCCCGCCGCCGGCACGCGCCGATCTGGAGCGACGCCGTGAACGCTGGCAGCGCGCGGCGGCCGAGCGCATCGCAGCGACCGCGCAGCGCATCGACGCCTGCGCCCAGAGTCTGCGGCACCTGAATCCGCTGGGCGTGCTCGACCGGGGCTACAGCATCGTCACCGACGACAAGGGCGCGGTCGTGCAGGACGCCGGAAGCCTCGCCATCGGAGACACGCTCAACGTGCGCTTCGCTCGCGGCGAAGCCGGCAGCAAGGTCACTCGCACGCGATCGGGCTGAAACCCGGGGGGCTTCAGGCCTCGTCCGGATCCGGATTGTCGATTGCGCCGGCGCTCTTGAGCCGGGCGATCACGTCCGCCGGCGCAGCCGCCGCTATCTTCGGCGTTGGACAGATGACGTCGGCGTTCTGCGCACGATGGCGCAGCGCATGGTCGATCAGCACCAGCAGCAGCATCGCTTCGGCGATCGGCGTCGCGCGGATGCCGACACAGGGATCGTGGCGACCGTGCGTATTGACGGTCACCGGCGCTCCGGACTTGTCGATCGAACGGCGGTCGAGCCGTATCGACGACGTCGGCTTGACCGCGATCGAGACGACGACGTCCTGCCCGGTCGAGATCCCGCCGAGAATGCCGCCGGCGTGATTCGAAGCAAAGCCTTGCGGAGTCATCTCGTCCGAGTGCACGGTCCCCGGCTGCGCGACGCTGGCAAAGCCGGCGCCGATCTCCACGCCCTTGACCGCATTGATGCCCATCATCGCGTGCGCGATGTCCGCGTCGAGCTTGTCGAAAACGGGCTCGCCCCAGCCGACCGGCACGCCGGAAGCGACGACGGTGATGCGCGCACCGCAGGAATCGCCCGACTTGCGCAAGGCATCCATGAACGCTTCGAGCTCCGGGACGATCGCATCGTCGGCGGCGAAAAACGGATTGGTGTGGACGTTTTCCCAGGACTTGAACGGTACCGGGCGCTCGCCGATCTGCGCCAGGTAACCGCGAACGATGAGGCCGTGATGCTCACGCAGCCACTTGCGCGCGACCGCGCCGGCGGCAACCCGCACCGCCGTTTCGCGCGCCGACTGCCGGCCGCCGCCGCGATGATCGCGAATACCGTATTTCTGCCAATAGGTGTAGTCGGCGTGACCGGGGCGAAAGGTATCGGCGATCGCCGCGTAATCCTTGCTGCGCGCGTCCTCGTTGCGGATCAGCAGCGCGATCGGCGTGCCGGTCGTCCGTCCTTCGAAAACACCGGAAAGGATTTCGACCGTGTCCGACTCACGGCGCTGGGTTACGTGTCGTGACGTGCCCGGCTTGCGCCGGTCGAGATCGTGCTGGATGTCGGCCGCAGCCAGCTCCAGCCCCGGCGGACAGCCATCGACGATGCAGCCAATCGCCGGCCCGTGCGACTCGCCGAACGAGGTGACGCAAAAAAGCCTGCCGAAGGTGTTGCCGGACATCGCTGATCCGTGACGTCGACGTGCGGCGAGTTTAGCATGCGACTACATGCACTTGCGCACGACGGGAGACTGGCATCGATACGCGCAGCGGATACCGGGAAGTTCATCGATGACGATACCGCAATCACTCGCAGGCGCGATCGCCAGGGCACGCAGCGTCGCGGTGTTGACGGGCGCAGGCGTCTCCGCCGAATCCGGTGTGCCGACGTTTCGCGATGCCCGGAAGGGCTTGTGGGCGCAGTTCGATCCGCAGAAGCTCGCCACGCCGGATGCATTCCGCCGCAACCCCAAGCTCGTGTGGGATTGGTACGCGTGGCGGCACAAGCTCGTTGCAAAGGCGGAGCCCAATGCTGGCCATCGCGCGCTTGCCGTGCTCGAAGGGCGCGTTTCCGATTTCGTGCTGATCACGCAAAACGTCGACGGCTTGCACAGGCGCGCCGGCAGTCGCAACGTCGTGGAGCTGCACGGCAACATCGGCCGCGTCAAATGCTCCCGCGAGAATACGATCGTCGAACATTGGACCGAGGTCGGCGACGAGGTTCCCCGCTGCACCGGGTGCGGCGCGCTGCTGCGGCCCGACGTCGTCTGGTTCGAGGAGACCCTGCCACCGGACGCGCTCCAGGCCGCCGAGGACGCGGCAAGGCGATGTCAGATACTGCTAGTCGTGGGCACGTCGGCAGAGGTCTATCCCGCAGCCGCGCTGCCGGACTATGCGAAGTCCGCTGGCGCGACGATCGTCGAGATCAATCCGAATCCGACACCGTTGTCGGACGTTGCAGACTATGTGTTGCGCGCCCCGGCAGGCGCCGTGCTTCCTGCCTTGGTTGCTGCTGCGTGGCCGGTCTAGCCGCCATCCGTGCGCTTTTGCGCGTCGGCCGCCGGCGGCAGCGGCGACAGGTATCCAATCAGCAGCAACAGCGTGCCGACGCCAAGAAATGCGATCACGCGCGGCAGTCCAGAAAGCGCTCCGAGGTCGATCAGAAACAGCTTGCCGATCGACAGCGCGAGCAAGCCCCCGCCCGTCATCCACAGCGGTCGCAACGCGCGCCGCGTCGCGAAAAACATCAGCATGACAGCGGTCGCGGTCCAGGCGAGCGTCAACCCCGCCTGCAACAACTTCGACGCCAGCAGCGCGCTGAGCTGCCACGGAATCGCTCCCCAGTGGTGCGCGGTGCGCAATGCGGCGCCATTGAGCAGACCGAACAGGCCGACGCCCAGCCATGCGAACCGTGTCGCGTCGCGCAGCCCGCTGAAACGTCCGCTCCACAGGAACAGCGCGACCAACGTCATCGCGAGCGTCAATTCGAGCGGATTGAAAAGCGGCACATAGGAGAGCGGCGATGCCGTTCCGGGCGACACGACGGTGGCAATCGCGAACCAGGCCGCGGCCAGCGCGGCGATCGGCCCGCCGGCGCCGATCGCGTAGGCCTCGCGATGCACATTCAGCGGCCAGCGTTGCGCGCCCGCCAAGGCACAGGCCAGGAAGAGGAAGGCGACCAGCGGCAACACCGCGGCGCAGGCAAGCCATACCGTCCCCGGCAGCGCGATGCGGTCGACCCACTCGCTCGCTTCCCACGCAATCTGCGCGGTCAGCGCGATCGCCGACACCGCATGCGCGGCGTACAACTGGCCCCGTGTGAGAATCGGCGCCGATGCCGACGGCGCGCCGGTTCGCTGCGGCGCATCGACCGCGTACAACGCGCTCCATTGCACAATCCATGCGAGCGGCCATACCACAGCGCCGAAACTCTCCAGCGTCGTGCGCGCGATCTGCCAATCGCTCCAAGCGACCACCGCCATTGCCGGCAGCAGCGCGATGCCGACCAGCGAGAGCCGCGGCCAGCGAACTGCCCTGGAGACCAGCAGCGCCGCCGCGATGCTGACCACGACCCACGCCAGCGCCGCATGCGGCGTGTCGATCCTGCTCAGATGCCGCTTCAGCTCGAACGCACCGCCGGCGAGCCACCAGGCAGCGCCCCACAGCAACAGCAGCGCCACGAAGCCGCGCTCCGGCGCCGGCAGCTTGTCGCCGGCGCGGTCGGCCACCGCAGCCGTAACCGTCCCGGAAACCGCGATCAGCATCGCCCCGACGAAAAAGTCGTTGGCGAACAGCGAATCGTCGCCGCGCGCCGCGCCGGACCAGAGAAAGACGGCGCCTGCGCCGAACTCCACCAGCAGCGCGAAGCCGCGCAGCAGCGGCGTACTCTGCCGCACACCGATCCAGAATGCGGCGGCTGCCGCGACCGACCACAGCGCGGCGGTGACGCGATAGTCGAACGCCAGCGGAACGGCGATCGTCGCGAAGATCGCCGCCAATGCGAGGAACGCGCGCGCGAGCAGCGCCAGGCCGGCCTCGGCGCGTGCACGCAACAGCAGGAACAGCAGGCCGTAAACGATCGCCAGCGTCAGTGCGCTCCAGGCTGCACCGTACTCGACATCGCGCACGAGAGCGGCCTGGAGTCCGAAGCCAACCAGCGGCACGCCGAAGACCAGCAAGCCATCGACCGGAGCGCGTGCCTCGAAGCGGCCGCGATGCGCATACAGGATCGCAATCGCGACATAGAAGACGACAAAGAGGACCAGAAACGGCTCGACCGTCGCGAAATAGAGCGGCCGGTAATAGCGATACGCCCAGATCGAGCCCAAGACGAAGGTGAAGACGAATCCCAGCAGATTCAGTGCACGCCACGAGCGCACCCAAGCCAGCGCAAAGATCGCCGCGTTGAGGATCGCGAAATAGCCGAACAGCAACGCCGGCTCGCCGGTGACGCTGGTCAGCATCGGCGCGAGAAAGCCGCCGGCGACGGCGAGTCCGGCCAGCGGCTGCGAGTCGGCGCGGATCGCAAGCGCGACAGTCGACGCGGCGACCAGTGCGAGCAGCAACAAGCCCGGCACCGGCGGCAGGACGTGATACAGGCGAAAGGCGGCGAACGTCGTCAAGTACAGGATGCCTGCGCCTGCGCCCTGCAGCGAAAGGCCGTATCCCGGCCGAGCGCTTGCGAGCCGGATGCCGATGGCGATCAGCACGGCACCGAAGATGGCCACGCCGATCAGTCGCCATTCGATCGGGACAGTGACGATTTCGGCCAGATAGCGGAGCAGGAATGCGACGCCGAAAAAGAGAATCACGACGCCGATCCGGGTCAGCGCGTTGCCGCCGGTGAACCATGCCCACAGCGGATTGGGGTCGGACGCAGACGCCGCAGCCGGTCCGGACATCGTGACGGGCGCCGCAGCCGGAGGCGCGGCCATCGTGAACGGGGCGACGACCGGCGTGGCCGAGACAGTGGCTGGCGCATCCTCGGGCGCAGCTTGGGCGAATCTGCCGCCGGTGCCGCCTTTGCGCACCGGCAGCATCGCACCGGTCGCGACGCTAGCCGCGTCGGGTGACGGCGCAACACGAAGGGTTTCGCCGGCCTGAGCCGCCGCCGTCCGACTTTCGCTCGACCGCGCGGCAGATTTGCGCAGGTACATGCCCATCAGCGCACCGATCAATGCACCGAGCAGCGCGCTCTTGAAACCCCAGCTGCTGCCGATGATGCCGCCGATCAACAAGCCTAGCCAGGTCATGTTGCCCTCCCCCGCGCCATCCGACTAGCGCCAGTCGCCGCGCAAGGCGAGCACGTTCTGCTGCAGGTATTCCGGCGTCGCGCGCTCCGGCGGCACCGGCGGACCCGCAACCAGCGCGATGCGCGAGAACAGGCCGCGAATCTTGCGCATCGCGCGGCCCCGATCGGAACGGCTAAAGAAACTGCCCCACAGTCCGCGCAGCGCCATCGGCACGACCGGCGCCGGCGCCTGTTCGAGGATGCGCTGCAATCCGGGACGAAACGGATTGAGATCGCCGGTCTCGGTGAGCTTCCCCTCGGGAAAGATGCCGACGATTTCACCGGCGCGAAGCGCCGCCGCCGCTTCGGCGAATGCGCGGTCTTTCATCGCCGCGTCCTCCCTGGCCGGCGCGATCGGAATCGTACGCATCGTGCGGAAGATGAAATTCAACAGCGGAATGCGGAAGATGCGGTGATCCATCACGAACCGGATCGGACGGCGCACGCAGGCGGCAATGACGATCGCGTCGACGAAGCTGACGTGATTGCAGACGATGACGCATGGCCCTTCGGCCGGAATCCGCTCGAGGCCTTCCTTGTCGACACGGTAGAACGTATGGACCAGGAGCCATGCGAGGAACCGCATCAGGAATTCGGGCACCAGCAGGTAGATGTACAGCGCAACGACCGCGTTCATCAGACCGGTGACCAGCAGCAGCTGCGGAATCGATAGACCCGCCTTCAGAAGCGCCAGGGCGATGCCCGCCGACGCCACCATGAAGATCGCATTGAGGATATTGTTGGCTGCGATGATGCGCGAGCGGAACGCGGGCTCCGAGCGCTCCTGGATCAGCGCGTACAGCGGGACGATGTAAAAGCCGCCGAACATGCCGATCAGGATCAGGTCTGCGATAACTCGCCAGTGCGCGCCGACAGCGAAGAATGCCCCGATGCCGGCAAGGCCCTGCGGCGCCAGGTTGCGGCTCGCCAGGTACAAATCGATCGCGAACACCGACAGGCCGATCGAGCCGAACGGGACGAGGCCGATCTCGACCTTGTGCCCGGACAGCCGCTCGCACAGCAGCGAGCCGACGCCGATGCCGATCGAGAAAATCGCGAGCAGCAAGGTCGCGACGTGCTCGTCACCGCCCAGCACATCCTTGGTGAAGTTGGCGAACTGGGTCAGGTAGGTCGCGCCATAGAACCAGAACCAGGAGATGCCCAGCATCGCCAGCCATACGATGCGGTTGCCGTGCGCGAAACGAAGGTTGCGCCAGGTCTCGGTGAACGGGTTCCAATTGATCCGCAATTCTGGCGCGACCGCCGGCGTCTCGGGAATGCGGCGCGAAACCAGGTAGCCGGCGATCGCGATCGCGATCGCCGTCGCGCCAGCGTAGATCGGTCCGTCGGGCTTGATCGCGATCACCAGCCCGCCGACGATCTCCCCCAACAGGATCGCGACGAACGTTCCCATCTCGACCAGCCCGTTGCCGCCGACCAGTTCGTCGTTTCGCAGGTGTTGCGGCAGTATCGCGTACTTGACCGGCCCGAACAGCGTCGAATGCACGCCCATCAAGCCGAGAGCGACAAACAGCAAGACCAGGTTGCGCCGGTAGAAGCCAATCGCGCCGACGACCATGATGCCGATCTCGAAAATCTTGATCAGGCGGATCAGGCGCGATTTTTCGTACTTGTCGGCCAGCTGGCCGGCGGTCGCCGAGAACAGCATGAACGGCGCGATGAAAACTGCCGCCGCGATGTTGACCAGGTCGTTCGACGAGAACGCCGTCAGCGTCGCTGCCTGAAATGCGACGAAGATGACCAGCGCATTCTTGTAGACGTTGTCGTTGCCGGCGCCCAGGAATTGGGTCCAGAAGAACGGCGCGAAACGCTTTTCGCGCAGCAGTTGGAACTGGCTGTGTTCGGCCATGTTCGACTCCCGATCCGCTAGTTATGGGACGCCAGATAGTCCTGCACCGCCGCCAGCGCGGTCTGCACCGCAGCAGCGTCCGGCCAGAACTGCACTTCCTTGCCGACCTTTTCGCTCTTGAGCACGCCCGCCTCGCGCAGTACCCGCAGATGGTGCGATACCGCCGAGCGCGACAGCGTCGACGCGGCGACGATCTGCCCGACGTTGAGCCGCTCGCCGGGTTCGAACATCAGCAGGATGCGCTGACGATGCTCGTCGCCGAGTGCGACGAACATGCGGGCGATCCGTCGCCACGCGGCGGGGATCGAGCGGGCGTACGCCTGTTTCATGACTAAATGACTAGTTTTGTAGTTACGTCATTCTAGCTGCCCGAAAGCCGTTGTCAAGCCCCGCCGATCGACCGGCACGCACGCGCGAGCACGCCGGCGATTGGACTACAATGACGTCATCCCCCGCTGCCACCCAGCCTTAACGATGCGCCAGTATCTCGAATTCATGCGCCACGTGCGCGACCACGGCCAGTCGCAAGAACGATCGTACCGGCACCGGCACGCTGTCGGTCTTCGGCTACCAGATGCGCTTCGATCTCGCCGCGGGCTTTCCGCTGCTGACGACCAAGCGCGTGCACACCAAGTCCGTGATCCATGAGCTGTTGTGGTTTCTCGCCGGCGACACCAATGTGCGCTATCTGCGCGAGCACGGCGTGACGATCTGGGATGAATGGGCCGACGCCAATGGCGATCTCGGACCGATCTACGGCTACCAGTGGCGCTCGTGGCCGGCGCCGGACGGACGGCACATCGACCAGCTCGCTGAGGTCATCGCGCAGATCAGAAAGAATCCCGACTCCCGGCGCCTGATCGTGTCGGCGTGGAACGTCGGCGACATCCCGCGAATGAAGCTGCCGCCCTGCCATGCCTTTTTCCAGTTCTATGTGGCGGACGGCAAGCTGTCGTGCCAGCTTTATCAGCGCAGCGCCGATATCTTCCTCGGCGTGCCGTTCAATATCGCCTCGTACGCGCTGCTTACGCACCTGGTCGCGCAGCAGACCGATCTCGAAGCCGGCGACTTCGTCTGGACCGGCGGCGACTGCCATCTGTACCTCAACCACCTCGAGCAGGTCGAGATACAACTCGCGCGCACGCCTACGCCACTGCCGAAGCTCGTGATCGAGCGCAAGGCCGCCGTCGCTATTCGATTACCGGTTCGACGACTTCGAGATCGCCGACTATCAATACCATCCGGCCATCAAGGCGCCGGTCGCGGTCTAGACGCGGCGATCCTGCGGCCGACAGCAGCGTCTCCAGCAACGGAGGATCCGATGATCAGGAAACTTGCCTCGGGCGGTTATCGCCTGTACTCGCGAAAGGTCGATCCGAAAACCGGCAAGCGGCGCAACCTGGGCACGTTCAAGACGCGGGCAGCCGCCGAGAAGCACGAGCGCGAGGTTCAGTACTTCAAGCGGCATTGACTCGTCGCCGCCGATGAGCGCGTGGCGGCAAAAAAAAGCCCGCTGGAGGAAGTAGCGGGCAAGGGGGATTCGGTCGAGCGGTACGGTCAGGTCAGACGACGCTCCTGGCGGCGTTGACGCGGTCGGCTAATTCTTCGAGCGCGACTTGTTGCGAGGGCGACAGCGCCTGCTTGGGGCCGTGGTCGATCGCCGTCCGGCTCGGCCGGGCCGCTCGGGCTCGCAGAGCCAGTACGCTGCGAACTCGGGTGCAAGTCTGTCCATTGCCGCCTCCTGATGCCGCCGGCGCCGTCGCATGTTTGCGCTGCACCTTTCGCGCGAACAGTAAGCAATCGCTGTGCCAGCCATCATCGACTGTCGAAGTAAATCAGTGGCTTGAGCCTGAAGCGGCACGGCGAAATGCCGACGCAGCATGTAAAACATCGCCCCGATGATAGCAAACCGTCGTATTTAAGCGACAGCCCCGCGCTGCACTGCGGTAAGTATTTGTTCCTACGATAAATAATTTGTCTCAGAACAGAGACATGTGTGCGTAAAACGCAACAATGAGCGCCGCTACTGGCGCTCTCGGGCTGGAATCAGGTCTTCGCTTCCTTGAACATCGCCGGCTCGAGGCGATGGCGCTGCAGCAGCTTGTAGAACTCGGTGCGGTTGCGCTTGGCGAGCGTCGCCGCCTGCGTGACGTTGCCGCCGGTGATCTTGAGCAGGCGCACGAGGTAGTCGCGCTCGAACTGCTTGCGCGCCTCCTCGAACGGGGCCAGCGCCGCCGCATCCTCGCGCAAGCGCCGTGCACCAGGGTCGCGGGAATCACGCTGGTCGTCGTCAGCGCGACCGCCTGCTCGAGCAGGTTCAGCAGCTGGCGGACGTTGCCCGGCCAGGGCGCGCCGACCAGCAGCGCCATCGCATCGGGCGCCAGCGTCGGCACCGGCTTCTTGTAGCGCTCGGCGAGCTTGCGCAGGAAGTGCGTCGCCAGCAGCGGGATGTCCTCGCGGCGATCGGCGAGCGGCGGCAGCTTGAGCGACACGACGTTGAGCCGGTAGTAGAGATCCTCGCGGAACTGGCCGTTCGCCTTCTGCGCGTCGAGGTCGCGGTGCGTCGCCGAGATGACGCGCACGTCGACCGGCGATCGCTTGCGTCGCGCCCACCGGCCGCACTTCGCCCTTCCTGCAGCACGCGCAGCAGCTTCACCTGCAGCGGCAGCGGCATGTCGCCGATCTCGTCGAGGAACAGCGTGCCGCCGTCGGCGGCCTGGAACAGTCCCTTGTGCGCCTGCACCGCGCCGGTGAACGCGCCGCGCGCATGGCCGAACAGCTCGGACTCGAGCAGCGGCTCCGGAATCGCGCCGCAGTTGACGGCGACGAACGGCTGGTCGCGCGCGGCTGGCGCGGTGGATCGCGCGCGCCAGCAGCTCCTTGCCGGTGCCCGACTCGCCGAAGATCAGCACGCTCGCGTCGGAGTCGGCGACCAGCCGCGCCTGGCGCAGCAGGTCCTCCATCCGCGGGCTGCGCGTGATGATGCCGGCGCGCCATTCGCCGGTCGCCTGCGGCGTCGGCTCGGGCTCGCCGCCCGCCAGCCGGACGCGCCGCGGCGACCTTCTGCAGCAGCTCCTGGCTGTCGAACGGCTTGGTGAGGAAGCCGAACACGCCGCGCTGCGTCGCCGAGACGGCGTCGGGAATCGTGCCGTGCGCGGTGAGGATGATCACCGGCATCGCCGGATGCTGGCGATGGATGGCCTCGAACAGCTGCGAGGCCGTCGATGCCCGGCATCTTGAGGTCGGTGATCACCGCCGCCGGCCGCTGCGACCGCCAGCGCCGCGAGCGCGGTTTCGCCGCTGTCGGCGGTGCGCACGCGATAGCCGGCCGACGTCAGCCGCAGGCTGATCAGCTTCAGCAGATCGGGGTCGTCGTCGACGAGCAGGACGTCGCTTGCGTGGGTCATCGGTAAGTTTCCACTGGACACTAGCGTCCGGTGCCTCCACCGCCGCCGCCGCCGCGCGCCACCTGCGTTGCGACTTCGCTCGAGCAGCAGGCTGCGCTCCATCGCCCGCAGTTGCATCGAGCTTTTCCTGCGCGAGCGCCGGCGCTTTCTGCTCGTCGCGCAACGTTGCGCACGCGCTCGGCGATCTGGGCCTAGAGCACGGACGGCGAGCTGCTTCAGCGGCGATGCGCCCCCGGTTTTGCCGGCGACCGATTCGAGCAGCTGCCAGCGCGCGGCCATCGTCGGGCGGACCGGCGCGGGCATCGTCAGAGCACCGCCAGTCGGACCCGGTTGACGTCGGTGCGCTCGCGCGGGTTGCTCGCCTGGTTCACCGCCGCGAGCTCGCGCCGCAGCTCGTCGGCGGGAGCGTGGCGTAGCGCTGCAGGTCGGCGAGCAGCGCCAGCACCTGCTGTTCGTCATCGCTGACCGGCGGCGCCGCGGCGGCGCTTCCGGCTGTGGCGGTCGCCGGCGACCGCGGGGTTGCGGCGTCGGAACCGGTGTGCGGCGGCGGCGCCGGCGCCTGGGCGATCCGTTCCGGCGCCGGCTCGACTTCGGCGCGCATCGGCGACGCGCTCGATGCCGGAGACTCGACGACTGCGCGGGCAGCGGCGGCGCCGGGCAGCCGTCGGTGCCGCGGCGTCGCGCATGCGCTCGATGCGCGATCAGCAATGCCATTGCCGCGCGCGGCGCACGCAGCATCCTGCGGCAAGGCTCACCCTTCCTCCTGAAGCGTGACGTGGGCTTCGCGCCCTTGGCCGGCGCGCGCTGTCCGGGCATCGCCAGCGGCAGCCACAGGCGGAAATGCGCGCCGCGCCGCCGTCGGCGCGATCGAGCAGCTCGATGCGCCCGCCGTGCGCCAGCGCGTATTCGCGCGCGATCGCGAGGCCCAGCCCCGAGCCCTTGACCCGGCCCTCGGCGGCGCGGCTTGCCCTGGTAGAACGATTCGAAGATGCGCTCGCGCTCGTCGGCGGCACTGATGCCCGGGCCCCCGTCGATGACGTCGAGCACCGCGTAGTCGCCGTCCGGCCGCAGCTCGATCGCGATCGTCGCCGGAGCGCGGCGAATACTTGATCGCGTTCGAGACCAGGTTGTCGACGATGGTGCGGATCTTTTCGCCGTCGCCGACGACCATCGCCGGCGCGAGCTTGCGCCTCGAACGTGATCATGCCGCGCGAGCGCGGCGAGCTTGTGCTCGCGCACGCACGCGCCGCACGACGTCGGCCAGCGCAACCGGCCCGAGCGTCTGCGGCTCCATCGCGCGCGTCTGGTGGTAGGTGAGCAGGTCCTCGATCAGCTTCTGCAGCGACAGCGTGTTCTCGCGCACGATGCGCACGATCTCCCGCTGCTCGGGCGAGAGCTCGCCGCCGACGCTGTCGCGCAGCAGCTCGGCGCCTTCGCGCACCGCGGTGAGCGGCGTCTTGAGCTCGTGCGAGACGTGGCGCAGGAAGCGGTTCTGCTGCTCCTCGAGCTCGTGACAGCCGCGAGCGCAGCCATTCGAGGCGCTGGCCGAGATAGCGCAGGTCCTGCGGGCCGTTGACCTCGATCGCGTGCGTGAAGTCGGCGCGTGCCCATCTGGCGGATCGCCTGGTCGAGCTGGCGGATCGGGCGCGCGATCAGCACCGCGAACACGATCGCGAGCGCGATCGCGATCAATCGCGGCGGCGAGCGCCAGGTAGAGCCATTTCTCGCGGCCCTGCGCCGCCGTCTCCTGCAGCCGCTCGATCGCGCGCTGGGTCAGCTGGTTGGTCGCCGCGAGCATCGCCTGCGCGTCCGTCGGCGAGCTTCGCGTAGCCGTCGGCGAGCTGGTCTCGCCGCATCCGGCGGACGCTGCGGCGTCGTCAGCAGCTGTGCAGAGCGGCGTCTCGCGGTCGGTGAGCGTTCTCGAGCGCGCGCGATCTGCGCGGCTCGAGCGGCAGCTGCGCGAGCTGCTGCGCCGTCTGCCGGAACTCCTGGCGCAGCGCGCCCGTAGTCGTCGAGCAGCGCGGTCCTCGAGGATCAGGTGCTGGCGCACGAGGCGCTCGAGCGTCGTCGCCTGCTCGATAGAGCTGGCGGCTCGCGCGGCCGGCCTGCGCCGCCTGCAGCACCGCCTGCTGGCCCTGCGTCTGCGAGCCGGTCGAGCGACAGGATCAGCTCGGCCAGCGCGTAGAGCGAGCGGCAGGCTGACGAGCAGGAAGCCCAGCAGGATGAACTTGAGGAAGGAGCGCGGGTAATACACGGAGGTCGGAGGCGGGGCCGCTATAATCGGGTTGGCGGCATTATGACACCGCCACGGCGTACGGACCAGCGAGCCACGCGTGCACGATACACCAGCCCCTGCCGCCGCCGCCAAGCGCGGCGCCCCGGCTCGCGCTGATCGCCGCCGTCGCGCGCAACGGCGTCATCGGCGCCGGCAACCGCCTGCCCTGGCGCCTGCCGGACGATCTGAAGCGCTTTCGCGCGCTGACCACCGGCCACGCGGTCGTCATGGGACGCAAGACCTGGGAATCGCTCGGCCGGCGCGCTGCCCGAGCGGCAGAACATCGTCGTCGACGCGCCAGCCGCGGCTTCGCCGCGCCGGGCGCCGACGTCGCGCATTCGCTCGCCGGAGCGCTCGGCCTCGGCGCGCCTGCCCGCGCCGGCGTTCTGCATCGGCGGCGAGCGAGCTCTACCGCGCCGCGCTGCCGCTGGCGCGACCGCTTGTACCTGACCGAGATCGATCGCGACTTCGACGGCGACGCGACGTTTCCGCCGTCGACCGCACGCATGGCGCGAAACGGCGCGCGAGTCGCGCCGCGCTGCGACGGCATCCGACGGCTTCGCCTACGCATTTCGCGTCCTATCGCGCGCGGCGCCCATAGAGCGCGCGCTGTCGCTTCAACCGCGCATTCGATCGGAGAATCACGCATGTCCGGAGACCACTTTCACGTGCACGGTCCGCACGACCACGAAGTCGAGCATCGCAGCGCAGCGACGATCCGTTCGCCGGCCGGATCGCGGTGATGACGGCGATCTTCGCGACCATCGGCGCGTTGTTCGGCTACATGGCGGGCGCACACGCAGAACGAAGCGCTGCTGTTCAAGAACGAAGCGGCGATCCGCAGGACCGAGGCGTCGGACCAGTGGAATTTCTACCAGGCCAAGAGCAGCAAGCAGAACCTCGCCGAGCTCGGCGCCACGCTGACCACCGGCGAGCAGCAGGCGCAATACAGAAGGAAGTCGAGCGCTACAAGAAGGAGAAGGAAGAGATCATGCCCGAGGCGAAGAAGCTCGAGGACGCAGCGAAGGCGGCCGAGGAGAAGAGCGAGGCCGTCGATGCACGTCCACCATCGCTGGGCGCAGGCGATGACGCTGATCCAGATCGCGATCGCGCTCGCCGCGATCACGATCCTGACGCGCAATCGAGGCGCTGCAATACGTGCCTACGCGTGCGCCGCGTGTCGATCGCGCTGGGCGCGCTCGCGCTCGCGCACTTGCTCCATGCGCGGCGCCCGGCTTAGTCATGCCGGGGCATGCTCGCGGATACGATTGTTCGTCGCCCCGGCGCAGGCCGGGGCGCAGGCAGCGCTCAGCCGCTAGCCCAGGTTGCGCAACTCGCGCAGCGCGACCGACAGCATCGCGCGTCGGGCGCGCGGCGCCGCGCGCAGCTCGGCCAGCAGCTGCCCCGCGCGCTCGATCGCCGCGCCGGTTGCGCTCCTGCCAGGCGCCGATCAGCTCGCGCGCGCCGTCGCGGCATCGCCGCCGCCGCCCAGCACTTCGGCGGTGATCGTGCGCTGCAGGCCGGACAGATCGTCCTGCATCGCGCCCCTGCGCCAGCATCTGCCAGTGCTGGTCGCCGGCAGCGCGGCGATCCTCTCGCGCAGCCACGGCAGGCCGAGCCGCGTCGCAAGCTCGAAGTAGATCTCGGCGACGAGCTCGACCGGCCGCTGCGTCGCCTCCGCGACTTCGACGATGTCGAGCGTCGCATACAGCGTGTCGAACGTGACGACGCGCGCCGCGAGGTCGTCGGGGCACGCCCTGCGCCGACGTAGCGGGCGACCGCCGCGTCGACGCGCGCGCGCGCTCGGCGCCGTCGAGCAGCTGCGGGCAGGCGCGCCGCCAGCGCCTCGACGCGCGGCGCGAAGTGCGCGATCGTCGCCGCCATGTCGTCGCCAAGCCGGCGCGAGCGCAGGAACCACATCGTGCCGCGCTCGATCAGCCGCGGCCGTGTCGATCAGCATCGCCGACTGCACGGCGTCGTCGACCTTGTTGTCGAGCGCCTCGATCTCCTGCCACAGCGGCGACGAAGCCGAAGATCTCGCGCGTCGAGCAGGTAGGCGCGGACGACCTCGTGCGGCTTCGCGCCGGTCGTCTCCATCAGCCGGTGCACGAACGTGCTGCCGACGCGGTTCGATCATGCTGTTGGTGACGTGCGTCGCGATGATCTCGCGCTTCAGCGGATGGCGCGCCATGTACGCGGCGTAGCGCTCGCGCAGCGGCCTGCGGAAAGTAGCGCGACAGCGCGCGTCGCGACCCACGGATCGTCGGGCAGCGCCGAGGCCAGCAGCTCGTCGTAGAGCCAGATCTTGCGAGTAGGCGAGCAGCACCGCGCGCTCGGGCGTGGTGAGCCCGATGCGCTCGCCGCGCCGCCGCTCGGCGAACTCCTCGTCGGTCGGGCAGGTATTCGATCGCGCGGTTCGAGCCGGTCCGCCTTTTCCAGGAACTGGATGAAGCGCTGCTGCGCGTCGAGCAGCTGCGGCGCGATGCGGCCGGTGACCGACAGCGCCTGCGTCTGGAAATAGTTGTCGCGCAGCACCAGCGCGGCGACGTCGTCGGTCATCTCGGCGAGCAGCGCGTTGCGCTGCTTCTCGGTCAGCTCGCCGTCGGCGATCGCGAGGCCGAGCAGGATCTTGATGTTGACCTCGTGGTCGGACGTGTCGACGCCGGCCGAGTTGTCGATCGCGTCGGTGTAGATGCGGCCGCCGGCCAGCGCGTATTCGATGCGGCCGAGCTGCGTGCAGCCGAGGTTGCCGCCTTCGGCGACGACCTTGCAGCGCAAGCTCGCGGCCGTTGACGCGCACCGCGTCGTTGGCGCGGTCGCCGACCTGGGCATGCGTCTCGCGTCGTCGCCTTGACGTAGGTGCCGATGCCGCCGTTGTAGAGCAGGTCGACCGGCGCCTTGAGGATCGCGTTGACCAGCTCCGTCGGCGTCAGCGCGTCCGCGGCGATCGCGAGCGCGTGCCTTGACCTCCGGCGTGATCGCGATCGACTTGGCGCTGCGCGGATAGACGCCGCCGCCGGCGGAGATCAGGCTGCGCGTCGTAGTCGGCCCACGACGAGCGCGGCAGCTTGAACAGCCGCTCGCGCTCGGCGAAGCTGCTGGCCGCGATCGGGCGTCGGATCGAGGAAGATGTGGCGGTGATCGAACGCCGCGACGAGCCGGATGTGCCGCGACAGCAGCATGCCGTTGCCGAACACGTCGCCCGACATGTCGCCGATGCCCGCGACGGTGAAGTCGGTCGTCTGCGTGTCGATGCCCATCTCGCGGAAATGGCGCTTGACCGACTCCCAGGCGCCGCGCGCCGTGATGCCCATCGCCTTGTGGTCGTAGCCCGCCGAGCCGCCCGACGCGAACGCGTCGCCCAGCCAGAAGCCGTACTCCTTGCTGATCGCGTTCGCGTAGTCGGAGAACGTCGCCGTGCCCTTGTCGGCGGCGACGACGAGATAGGGATCGTCCGCGTCGTGGCGCTTCACCTGCGGCGGCGGCACGATGCTGTCGCCGACGCGGTTGTCGGTGATGTCGAGCAGCCCGCGCAGATAGTCCTGGTAGCAGGCGATGCCTTCCTTCATGTAGGCGTCGCGATCGGCGGCCGGCGGCGCGCGCTTCAGCACGAAGCCGCCCTTCGAGCCGACCGGCACGATGACCGTGTTCTTCACCATCTGCGCCTTGACGAGCCCCAGCACCTCGGTGCGGAAGTCCTCCGGCCGATCCGACCAGCGCAGGCCGCCGCGCGCGACCTTGCCGCCGCGCAGGTGCACGCCTTCGAAGCGCGGCGAGTAGACGAAGATCTCGAACATCGGCCTCGGCTCGGGCAGTCCGGGCACCTTCGCCGGGTCGAACTTGAACGAGAGGAAGCCTTGCGGCGCGGCCGGCGGCGTCGCGGCGCCAGAAATTGGTGCGCGTCGTCGCCATGATCAGCGCCAGGTATTGCCGCAGCACGCGGTCCTCGGACAGGTTGTCGACCTGCGTCGAGCGCGGCTTCGATCGCGCGCACCAGCTCGCGCGCTGCGTCGCACCGGTGCCGGCGCCGAGTTCGGGATCGAAGCGCGCCTTGAACAGCGCGATCAGCTCGCGCGCGATCCGCGGATGCGCGGCGAGCGTCGCTTCGATGAACGCCTGCGACAGCGGGAACCCGATCTGGCGCAGGTATTTCGCGTAGGCGCGCAGCACGACGATCTCGGTCGCGGGCAGCCGCGCCGCCAGCACCAGGCGGTTGAAGTCGTCGTTCTCGACCTCGCCGCGGAAGACGCGGGCGAACGCGTCCTCGAACACCTGGTGCAGCGATATCGATCTCGACCTCGGCATCGGCCAGCCGCGACTGCATGCCGAAGTCGTGCATCCAGACCGGCGGCATGCCGGGCGGGACGACGCGATGCGGCCGCTCGTCGAGCACCTTGAGCCCCATGCGCTCGAGCATCGGCAGGCTGTCCGACAGCGTCACCGGCCCGCCGAGGTGAAACAGCTTGAAGCGCAGCGCGCCGGGCGCGCGCCTCGAGCGGGCGGTACAGGCTCATCGCCGAGCGGCTCGGTCGCCGACAGTCGAGCCATCATCTCGATGTCGGGCACCGCTTCGCGCGCGGCGAAATCCTCGCGGTAGCCGGCCGGGAACGCGCTCGCCGAACTGGCGGAAGAGCTCGTTGCCGCGCGCCTCGCCCAGCGCGTCGATCAGCGCCTGCTTCAGCTCGTCGTCCCAGCGCCGCGCGGCGGCGACCAGCTGCGCTTCGAGCGCGCGCACGTCGAAGTCGGGAATCGCGCCGGGCGTCGTGCGCACGGTGATCAGGATGCGCGCCAGCACCGATTCGGACAGGTAGACGTTGAATTCGGAGCTCGTCCCGTTGAACGCCTGCATCAGGATCGCCTGCCACTTCTGGCGCAGCTCGGTCGTGTAGTTCTCGCGCGGCGCGTAGATCAGGCACGACAGGAAGCGCTCGAACGGATCGCGCCGCACGAACAGGCGGAAGCGCTGCCGGTCGCCCAGATGCAGGATGCCGATCGGCGGTGCGCAGCAGCTCGTCCTCGGTGGTCTGGAACAGCTCGTCGCGCGGATAGGTCTCGAGGATGTTGATCAGCGCCTTGCCGGCGTGGCTGCCCGGCGCCAGGCCTGCGCGCGCCACGACGTTGGCGATCTTGCGGCGCAGCAGCGGTATGTCGGCCGGATTGGCGCTGTACGCGGTCGAGGTGAAGAGGCCGAGGAAGCGATGCTCGCCGCAGACCTTGCCCTCGTCGTCGAAGCGCTTGACGCGCGATGTAGTCGAGATAGCCGGGGCGATGCACGGTCGAGCGCGACGTCGACTTGGTGACGACCAGAAGCTCCGGCCGCCGCGCGTACGCCTTGACCTCGGGCGGCAGCGCGGCGAAGCTGGCCGCGACGTTCCTTGCTCTCGGCCTTCGCGCAGGATGCCGAGGCTCGAGCCAGGCACGATTTGCAGCGCATCCTCGCCGCCGATCGACGACGAGCTCGTGGCGGCGGTAGCCGAGGAAGGTGAAGTGATCGTCGGCGAGCCACGACAGGAAGGCCCGGCCCTCGGCGAGCTCGTCGGGCGGCAGCGGCGGTGGCCGTTGCTCGTTCTCCGCGAGTATCGCGCCGACGCGTGTCACGCATCTTCTTCCAGTCCTCGACCGCCGCGCGCACGTCGTCCAGCACGCGGACGATGTCGGCGGCGAGCTCGTCGAGCGTTGCCGGATCGACGATGCGGTCGACCTCGACGTGGATGAACGATTCGCGCTGCGCGCCCTCGGCGTCCGTCGGCGCACGCCGGCCAGCGTGCCGTCGGCGTCGCGCACGACAGCGACGATCGGATGGATGATCAGGTGCAGCGTCAGCCCGTGCCGATTGACCTCCATCGTCACC
Source organism: uncultured beta proteobacterium (assembly GCA_963828595.1). Classification (GTDB taxonomy): domain Bacteria; phylum Pseudomonadota; class Gammaproteobacteria; order Burkholderiales; family Casimicrobiaceae; genus PALSA-1003. Next base: position 209,145 of record CAWHEN010000006.1, on the reverse strand, counting down.
GAGTCGACGAGGAACGGCATGTCGTCGTTGACGATCTCGATGATCGTGTGCGTCGACTGCCAGCCGTGCTCTTCGATCGATCGGATTGAAGGCGCGGACGCGAGCGTGCGCCGGCTCGCGACTGGCGGGCGAAATTCCAGTGCGACAGCGCGGCGCCGTACAGATCGGCGGGAGCCCGCTCGGCGAGATCTTCGGGATCGACCTGACCGTAGTAGCGCTGGACGAAGGCAGCGATCGTGTCGCGCTGCGCGGCCGGAACCTTCGCCTTTACCAGCTTGAGCACCTCCTCGAGGTGCTGCGCCCGGCCGAATTCGGCGCTTACTGTCACTTAGGACCTCCACGCAGCGATCATGCGCTGCTCGTCATGATTCGCGCCTTTTTGGAAGGGAATGCAATCTTAGCAGTACTGGAGCGCGCCGATGCCCCGATCTCCTGGTCGCAGGCACGGCGTAGGCGTTGTCTCACAGTACAGGTCAGGTCCCGATAGCTAAATCATTGTCAGCACCGCCGCGCCGCTGAGCGTGCCTCCGCGCAATGCCGCCAGCGCCTCGTTTGCCTGCGCCAGCGGAAACGTCGACACCGTTGTGCGTATCGGCACTCGCTGCGCGAGCTCGATGAACTCGCGTCCGTCCTGCCGCGTCATATTCGCAACCGAACATACACGTCGTTCGCCCCACAGGGCGGCGTACGGAAACTGTGGAATGTCGCTCATGTGGATCCCTCCGCACACGACGACGCCGCCTTTGACGACATCTGCCAGCGCCTTGGGAACGAGCGCGCCCACCGGTGCAAGCAGGATCGCGGCATCGAGTTCCGCAGGCGGGCGTTCGTCGCTGCCGCCCGCCCAGACAGCCCCGAGATCGCGGGCGAAGGACTGCGCCCTGGCGTCGCCCGGTCGGGTGAAGGCGAATGTCTCGCGGCCCTCGTGGCGTGCGACCTGCGCAATGATGTGCGCCGCCGCGCCGAAACCATAGATGCCCAGGCGCCGGGCATCGCCCGCCTTCCGCAGCGCTCGATATCCGATGAGCCCCGCGCACAGCCAAGGTGCCAGCTCGACGTCGGAGAACCCTTCGGGCAGACGAAAGCAAAATCGGCTGTCCGCCACAATGTGGTCGGCATAGCCGCCGTCGATCGTACAGCCGACGAACTCGGGCGCATCGCACAGGTTCTCCTGCCCGCTGCGGCAATAGCGGCAAACGCCGCAGGTCGAGCCCAGCCACGGGATGCCGATCCGGTCACCTTCGGCGAGCGCCGTGACCCCTTCGCCGACCTCCGCCACCGTACCCACGATCTCGTGTCCTGGAATGATCGGCGAGCGCGCCTGCGGCAATTCGCCGTCGACGATGTGCAGATCGGTGCGACAGACGCCGCAGGCATGAACGGCGACCGCGACTTGGCCCGCGCCGGGGTGAGGATCGTCGCGATACGCCGGTTCGAGCGCCCGCCGCGGCGAGCGGAGCACCATGCCACGCATGCGGTTTACCGGTTGACTGTCAGGTGTGCGTATTCAATCTACGCAGATGGAGCGGCTCGATGCTATACCGCTTCTTAACTCGCCGCTCCAAGATCTTGCTGGTGCCGGGAGGGGGAATCGAACCCCCACTCTGTTGCCAGAACTGGATTTTGAGTCCAGCGCGTCTACCAATTCCGCCATCCCGGCCGGCCGCCTGCATCGAATCCGCCCCGACAGGCCAAAGGCGACGCGTTTCGCTTGGCGCCGCGTTGCCGGCGCGCGGTGAAGCCGGCATTATCGCGGAAAGGGCGCGCCGCTTCAAACCGCGGACATCTTCGAACGCGCCGCACGATGACAACCCGCAAGCCCTACCGCCTTTCCGATTTCGATTTCGATCTGCCGAGCGAGCTGATCGCGCAAGTCCCCGCGCCGGAGCGCTCGGGAAGCCGCCTGCTGCACGTTGCACGGGCACGCCTTGTCGATCTTGCCTTTGGAGCCTTGCCCGAGCTGCTGGTTCCGGGCGATCTCCTGGTCTTCAACGATACCCGGGTCGTGCGTTCGCGCATCGTCGGTCGCAAGCACAGCGGCGGCAGGGTCGAGCTGATGCTCGAGCGCATCGTCGCGCCGTGCGAGGCCTGGATGCAGTTAAGGGCCAGTCATGCGCCGCGCGTCGGCGCGACGATCGAGCTCCCCGGAGGCGCATCGGCGTCGGTGTGCGAGCGCGACGAGCGCTTCTTCCGACTGCGCTTCGACGTGCCGACGACGCTCGCGGCCTATCTCGAGCGGCATGGCGCCGTGCCGCTGCCTCCGTACATCGCGCGAGCACCGGAGGCGGCCGATGCGGAGCGCTATCAAACCGTATATGCGCGCCATCCGGGCGCCGTGGCAGCGCCGACCGCGGGGCTGCATTTCGACCAGGGCTTGCTCGCCGCGCTGCGCGCGCGTAAGGTCGGTTTCGCTTACGTTACGCTGCACGTCGGCGCTGGAACCTTCCTGCCGGTGGAAAGCGACGACCTGTCGCAGCATCGGATGCACAGCGAGCGCTTCAGCATTCCGCGGGCGACACTGGCCGCGATCGACGAGACCCGAAGCCGGGGCCGCGCCGTCGTCGCCGTCGGCACGACTTCGCTGCGCGCGCTGGAGGCCGCCGCCGCGGAGAACGCGGCCGACGATGGCGGTGAATCCGAAACCTCGCTGTTCATCACGCCGGGCTTCCGCTTTCGCGTCGTCGACCGCCTGTTGACCAACTTCCATCTGCCGCGATCGACGCTGCTGATGCTGGTGTCGGCGTTTGCCGGTACGATGCGATCCGCGCCGCCTATGCGCACGCGATCGCAGCGCGCTATCGCTTTTTCAGCTATGGCGATGCGATGCTGCTCGAGCGCGATCCGGACGCTCAAGCGTAAGCTTCGCAGCGCGAACGATGGCGGCTTCGCCTGCTACAATCGCCGCGATGGAATTCTCGATCAGCGCGCGCTGCGGCGGCGCGCGCAGCGCGCGGCTCACGCTCGCGCACGGCATCGTCGAAACGCCGGTCTTCATGCCGGTTGGCACCTACGGCACCGTCAAGGCGATGGCGCCGAACGAGCTCGCCGAAGTCGGCGCGCAAATCGTCCTCGGCAACACGTTTCACCTGTGGCTGCGTCCCGGCATCGACGTGATCGCCGCGCACGGCGGCCTCAACCGCTTCATGGGCTGGGACCGCCCATTGCTGACCGACTCGGGCGGCTTCCAGGTGTTCAGCCTCGGTCCGCTGCGCAAGGTCAGCGAGGAAGGCGTGGCGTTCGCTTCGCCCGTCGACGGCGACCGGCTGTTCCTGACGCCGGAAATCTCGATCGCCGTGCAGCGCGCGCTCGATTCGGACATCGCGATGGTGTTCGACGAGTGCACGCCTTTCCCGGCGAGCCGGGACGAGGCGGCGGCATCGATGGAGATGTCCTTGCGCTGGGCCGCGCGATCGAAGGCCGCGCACGACGGCAGTCCCAATGCGCTGTTCGGTATCGTGCAGGGCGGCATGTACGAGGACCTTCGCGACGAATCGCTGGCCGCGCTGACCGCGACCGGCTTCGACGGCTATGCCATCGGCGGCCTGTCGGTCGGCGAGCCGAAGGAGGACGATGCGCCGCATCGAAGCCCATACCGCGCCGCGACTGCCGGACGACAAGCCGCGCTATCTGATGGGCGTCGGCACGCCTGAAGACATCGTCGAGGCAGTCGGCTACGGTATCGACATGTTCGACTGCGTGCTGCCGACGCGCAATGCGCGCAACGGCTGGCTGTACACGCGGCACGGCGACGTCAAGATACGAAACGCCCGTCACCGCACCGATACGAACCCGCTCGATCAGGGATGCGACTGCTACACCTGCCGCAATTTCAGCCGAGCCTACCTACATCATTTGCAGCGAGCCAACGAAATCCTCGGCGCACGCCTCAATACTATCCACAACCTGCATTACTATCTGACCCTCGCCGCCGAACTGCGGCAGGCGATCCGCGATGACGCGCTTCCGGCTTACGCGACCGCCTTTCGGGAGGGCCGCGCGCAAGCCGAGGCGGCGGACGCCTGAAGTCCTGCCGCACCAGGAATCGCCGAGCACCATCCAAGCACCTGTCGGGGTCCGGACAGCCATCTCGGGCATGGTAGAATTATCGGTTAAATCAGCAGCCCTAATGCGAGTCCGCCGGCTGGCCGCAACAAGCGACTAGCCGGGCGAATTCCGATGCGAGGAGAGAGCAATCGTGTTGATCAGCCCCGCCTATGCCCAGTCCACGACCGGAGGCCCGTTCGGCGGCGACCTGATGGCGTTCCTGCCGATGGTCGCCATCTTCGTCGTTTTCTACTTCCTGCTGATCCGGCCGCAGCAAAAGCGCGCCAAGGAGACCAAGGCGATGCTCGAAGCACTGCAAAAGGGCGACGAGGTCATCACTGCCGGTGGCGTCGTCGGCAAGATCTCGAAGATCTCCGAAGGGTATGCCGAAGTCGATATCGCGCCGAATGTGACGATTACCGTGCAGCGCAGCGCGATATCGCTGATGTTGCCCAAGGGCACGATCAAGAACCTGTAGACGCGCGGACTGGTCGCCGCCCGCGAGGAGCGCGAGCGGCGCCTCGCGATACGCGCCGCTCATCGCCGGACCCCCAATGAATCGCTATCCCGCCTGGAAATACATCCTGATCGCCATTGCCTTGGTCGTCGGGATCTTCTACACGCTGCCGAACTTCTTTCCCGAGGTTCCCGCGGTTCAGGTCTCGACCAGCAAGGCCAGCGTCAAAATCGATGCCGGCACGCTGCAGACGGTCGAGGACGCGCTGAAGGCGGCCAGTGTCCCGTTCAATGGTGCGCTGCTGGACAGCAACGGCGTCAAGGTCCGCCTGCCCGACCCTGACACGCAACTGAAGGCGAGGGACGTGCTACAGCAGAAATTCGGCGACAACTACATCGTTGCGCTGAACCTGCTATCGACGTCCCCGCGCTGGCTGGCGTCGATCGGCGCGCTGCCGATGTATCTCGGCCTCGACCTGCGCGGCGGCGTCCATTTCCTGCTGCAGGTCGACATGAAGGCGGCGCTCGACAAGGCGGCTGATCGATATCTGACCGACATCCGATCGCTTCTGCGCGAGAAGAAGGTGCTTTATTCGGGCATCTCGCGCGAGGGCCAGAACGTCGCCGTGCGCTTCCGCGACGGCGGGGAGCGCAACAAGGCCTACAACGAGATTTCCTCCTCTTTCCCCGACCTGCAGCTCAACAACGTCGACGGCGGCAGCGACTTCAAGCTCGTCGCCGGCCTGAAGCCCGAGGCGCAGAAGCGCATCCAGGAAGGCGCGGTCCAGCAGAACATCACGATCCTGCGCAACCGAGTCAACGAGCTCGGCGTCGCCGAGCCCATCGTCCAGCAGCAGGGCGCCGATCGGGTCGTCGTGCAGCTGCCGGGCGTGCAGGACACGACCCGTGCCAAGGACATCATCGGCCGCACCGCGTCGCTGGAAATTCGCATGGTCGACGACGACCCGACCGCGCAGCAGATGGCGCTTTCGGGCCAGGTTCCGCTGGGCGACGACAAGCTCACCGAGCCCAGCGGCACGCCGATTCTCGTCAAGCGGCAGGTCGTGCTGACCGGCGATCGCATCAGCGACGCGCAGCCGGGCTTCGATGGACGAAACAACGAGCCGGCGGTGCACGTGAATCTCGATGGCGCCGGCGCGCGCATCTTCAAGGAGGTCACGCGCGAGAACGTCGGCAAGCGGATGGCGATCCTGCTGGTCGAAAAGGGCAAAGCCGAAGTCATCACCGCGCCAGTGATCCGCGAGGAAATCGGCGGCGGGCGCGTTCAGATCAGCGGCCGGATGAACACGCGCGAAGCCAACGACATCGCACTGCTGATGCGCGCGGGGGCGCTGGCGGCGCCTATGGAGATCGTCGAGGAACGCACCGTCGGTCCGTCGCTCGGCAAGGACAACATCGAAAAGGGCTTCGATTCGGTGCTGTACGGCTTCGTCGTCCTTGCGGTTTTCATCTGCGGGTACTACATGCTGATGGGGATCATATCGACGATCTCGCTGGCGGTGAATCTGCTGCTGCTGATCGCCATCCTGTCGATGCTCCAGGCGACGCTGACCTTGCCGGGCATCGCCGCGGTGGCACTGACGCTCGGCATGGCGATCGACGCCAACGTCCTGATCAATGAGCGCATACGCGAAGAGCTGCGATGGGGCGATACGCCGCACGCGGCGATCCAGGCCGGCTACGAGCGGGCCTGGAACACGATTCTCGATTCGAACGTGACGACGCTGATCGCCGGCTTGGCGCTGCTTATTTTCGGCAGCGGCCCGGTGCGCGGCTTCGCCGTCGTGCATTGCCTGGGGATCATGACATCGATGTTCAGCGCGGTTTTCGTCTCGCGCGGGCTGGTCGCGCTGGTCTATGGCGGCCGCAAAAAGCTCGAGAAAATCTCGATCGGCCAGATCTGGAAGCCGGCAACGTGAGCGTCGCCGCGTCCGCCGGCGTGAAAGCGTAGAGAGCGAAGATGGAATTCTTCAGGATCCAGCACGACATCCCGTTCATGAAGCACGCGTTGGTGTTCAACGTGATTTCGTTGGTCACCTTCCTGCTGGCGGTATTCTTTCTGGCAACCCGCGGGCTTAATCTCGGCGTGGATTTTCGCGGCGGGACCGTCATCGAAATATCCTATCCTCACGCGGCGGACCTCACCCGCGTCCGTGCCGCTATTGAAAAGATGAGCCTTGGCGAGTTTGCCGTGCAGAGCTTCGGCAGCTCCAACAGCGCCTTGATCCGGCTGCCACTGAAGGAAGGCGTGTCGACCGCTCAGCTCTCCGAGCGGGTGATGGCGGCGCTGCGGGCGGACGACGCCGCAGTCGCCCAGCAGCGCGTCGAGTTCGTCGGGCCACAGGTCGGGAAGGAGCTCTACGAAAACGGCGCGCTGGCGCTGCTGCTGGTGAGCTTCGGCATCGTGGCCTATCTGGCGCTGCGCTTCGAATGGCGCTTCGCCGTGTCGGCGATTATCGCGAATCTGCACGACGTCATCATCATTCTCGGCTTTTTCGCGCTATTCCAATGGGAGTTCTCCCTGCCCGTGCTGGCCGCGGTGCTGGCCGTGCTCGGCTACTCGGTCAACGAGTCGGTCGTCATCGCCGATCGGATTCGCGAGAACTTCCGCAAGATGCGCAAGGCCAGCGTGCCGCAGGTCATCAACAGCGCGATTACCAGCACGCTTTCGCGCACGATCATCACGCATGGCTGTACGTTGATGATGGTTCTGTCGATCTTCTTCTTCGGTGGCGAGACGCTGCACCATTTCGCGTTGGCGCTCGCCATCGGCATCTGCTTCGGCATCTACTCGTCGGCGCTGGTGATGGCCTCGCTGGTGATGTGGCTGGGGGTGTCGCGCGAGGACCTGGTCAAGCCGGACAAGAAAAGCGGCGCGGCGGGTGCCGAGAAGATCCTGCCCTGACAGGTCGGCAATCGCTGCCGGGCAGGCGCGATGCTGACCACGCTGCTGTACTCGCTGCTGGCGCTAGATTCGACGCTCGCCGAGCTCGCCGCGCAGCACTCGTGGGTGCTGTTCGTCGCGCTGTTCCTGGTGATTTTCGCCGAGACCGGCCTGGTCGTTTTTCCGCTGCTGCCCGGCGACTCGCTGCTTTTCCTGGCCGGCACCGTCGCAGCGGCAAGTGGTATCGACGTGCATCTGCTTGCGATCGTGCTTTTCGTCGCGGCGGTTGCCGGAGATTCGGTCAATTACGCCGTCGGGCACTTCCTCGGCCCGAAGGTGTTCAATCTGCCGCCCGACAGCCGCCTGTCGCGCTGGCTCAAGCCCGAATACCTGGAGCGCACGCACCGCTTCTACGAAAAATACGGCGGATTCACCATCATCATCTGCCGCTTCGTTCCGGTCGTGCGGACGTTTGCGCCGTTTCTCGCCGGCGTCGGCGCGATGACCTACCGCCGATTCCTGTCGTACAACGTGATCGGCGCCGCCGTCTGGGTCGCGTCGTTGGTGTACGCCGGCTTCCTGTTCGGCAATATCCCGTGGGTCAAGGAGAACCTGACCTTCATCGTGCTCGCGATCGTCGGCATTTCGCTGCTGCCGGTCGTCGTGCAGTGGCTGCGCGAACGGCGGCGCGACAAAGGTCAGGCGGACGATAGCTCGCGACCGCCGCCGTAGCGTTCGCTAGACCCGCTTGGCGAGCGCTTCCGCCTTGCCGATGTAGCTCGACGGCGTCAGCGCCTTCAACCGCATCTTGGCTTCCGCCGGCAGCGCCAGCGCATCGATGAACGCATGCAGCGTCTCGCGCGTCATCCCCGCCTTGCCCCGGGTCAGAGCCTTCAGCTGCTCGTACGGATTGTCGATGCCATAGCGCCGCATCACTGTCTGGATCGGTTCGGCGAGCACTTCCCAGTTCGCGTCGAGGTCGGCGGCGAGCCGCGCCGGATCGGCCGCGAGACGGCTCAGTCCCTGCCGGCAGGACACGTAGCCGAGCAGCGCGTAGCCGAACGCGACCCCAACATTGCGCATGACCGTCGAGTCGGTCAGGTCCCGCTGCCAGCGCGAGATCGGCAGCTTTTGAGCGAGGTGGTGCAGCAAGGCGTTGGCCAGACCGAGATTGCCTTCCGAGTTCTCGAAGTCGATCGGGTTGACCTTGTGCGGCATCGTCGACGAGCCGACCTCGCCTTCGCTGACTCTCTGGCGAAAATAGCCGAGCGATACGTAGCCCCAGATGTCGCGATTGAAATCGATCAGGATAGTGTTGGCGCGCGCCAGCGCATCGAACAACGCGGCCAGCCCGTCATGCGGCTCGATTTGCGTCGTGTAGGCATTGAACTCCATGCCGAGCTGCGAGACGACGCGCCGCGACAGCGCTTCCCAGTCCACGTCCGGATATGCGGCCAGATGCGCGTTGTAGTTACCGACGGCACCATTGAGCTTGCCCGGGAGCACGGCGTCGAATTCGATGGCCGCGCGCTCGAGCCGGACGACGACGTTGGCGATCTCCTTGCCCAAGGTCGTCGGCGTCGCCGGCTGGCCGTGCGTGCGGGCGAGCATCGGCAAAGCAGCATGCTGATGCGCGAGCGAGCGCAGATCGGCGATCAAGGCCGTCAGCGCGGGCATCAGCACGTCGCGGCGCGCCCCGGCAATCATCAAGTCATAGGCGAGATTATTGATATCTTCCGACGTGCAGGCGAAATGAATGAATTCGGCGGCGTGCGCGATCTCGGGCACGTCGGCGAAGCGCTCCTTCAGCCAGTATTCGACTGCCTTGACGTCGTGGTTGGTCGTGCGCTCGATGGCCTTGACCCGCTCGGCGTCCGCGACGCTAAAATCGTGCGCGGTCTGCGAGAGCTTCTGGCGAGCCGTGGCGCTGAACGCGGGGATTTCGACGATTGCCGGCTCGTCTGCCAATGCCTCGAGCCAACGGAGCTCGACGCGGACGCGCTCGCGGATCAGCGCGTATTCGCTGAAGTGTTCAGCGAGTGCTGCGACCTTGCCACGATAGCGGCCATCGAGCGGCGACAGCGCTGTAAGGGTGGAAAGCGCCTCGGCGATCGGCATAGGGCAGACGATTTTCGCTAGCCAAGTCGAGCCAAAGTGTAGCACGGCCAGCGCATCGCCCCGCGATGCCGGGCGTTCCGCCGCAGTGCTATAATTAATATTAAACCTGCAGTGCTGCGCCCGCTGCAGTGCCCACCGCAGTGACCACTTAGTGTTCATATCGAGCGCCCGTTCCAAAGCCCAAATCAACGAATGAAGTTACTCGCATCGCCAACGAGTCCCTACGCCCGCAAGGTGCGCATCGCGCTTGCCGAGAAAAAGATCGATTGCGAGCTGGTCGAGGCCTCGCCCTGGGTCAATGACTCGATCGTGCCGGCGCACAATCCGCTCGGCAAGGTGCCGGTGTTGATTCTGGACGATGGCACGGCGCTCTACGATTCGCGCGTAATCGTCGAATACCTCGATACCGTGAGCCCGGTCTCGCGGCTGATCCCGGAGCCCAGTCGTCAGCGCATCGCAGTAAAGCGCTGGGAAGCGTTGGCCGACGGGATCTGCGACGCCGCCGTGGCGATCGTGCGCGAAGCGGCGAGACCGGCGAAGCAGCAGAGCAGCGAGGCCATCGCGAGGAATCGGGAAAAAATCGAGCGCGGGATCGTCGACATGGCGGCAGAGCTCGCCGACAAGTCGTGGTGCAACGGCGAGGCGCATTCGCTGGCCGACATCGCGACCGGATGTGCGCTCGGCTACCTGGATCTAAGGCATCCGACGGTTGCCTGGCGGAGCGAGCATGCGAACCTGGTCGCGCTGTTCGACAAGCTGTCGAAACGTCCGTCCTATTCCGATACCGCGCCGCCGCCGGCGTGAGTGCTGGCCGGTCGCCGGACGATCAGCCGGCGCACCGGAGTCGCGACATCGCTATAAAGCCTGCTTCAGCTGCTCCAGGATCGCGGGATTTTCCAGGGTCGACACGTCCTGCGTGATGTTCTCGTTCTTGGCGATCGATCGCAGAAGCCGGCGCATGATCTTCCCCGAGCGGGTCTTCGGCAGATTGTCGCCGAAGCGGATGTCCTTGGGCTTGGCGATCGGGCCGATCTCCTTGCCGACCCAGTCGCGCAGCAGCTTGGCGATCCTTTCCCCTTCGGCGCCTTCGGGCCGCGCCTGCTTGAGCACGACAAAGGCGCACACGGCCTCGCCGGTCATGTCGTCGGGGCGACCGACGACCGCGGCTTCAGCGACCATCGGATTGGCGACCAGCGCCGATTCGATCTCCATCGTTCCAAGACGATGGCCCGATACGTTGAGCACGTCGTCGATCCGGCCCATGATGGTGAAATACCCGGTCTTCTTGTCGCGCACCGAGCCGTCGCCCGCCAGGTAGAGCCTGCCGCCGAGCTCGTCGGGGTAGTACGACTTGCGATAGCGTTCCGGATCGCCCCAGATCGTGCGGATCATCGCCGGCCAGGGGCGCTTGATGACCAGTATGCCGCCGTGACCGTGCTCGACGTCATGCCCGGTCTCGTCGACGATCGCGGCGATGATGCCGGGCAGCGGCAGCGTGCATGACCCGGGCACCAGCGGCGTGACGCCGGGCAGCGGCGTGATCATGTGGCCGCCGGTTTCGGTCTGCCACCAGGTGTCGACGATCGGGCAGCGTCCTCCGCCGACATTCTCGTGATACCAGATCCAGGCCTCGGGATTGATCGGCTCGCCGACGGTGCCCAGCAGACGCAAGCGTCGACAGGTCGTGGTTCTTCGGCGCCGTCTGCGGCGCGACGCCCGACGCCTTGATCAGTGAGCGTATCGCTGTCGGCGCGGTATAGAAGACGGTGACCTTGTTCTTCGCGATCGTCTGCCAGAAGCGCCCGGCGTCCGGATAAGTCGGTATGCCTTCGAAGATGACCTGGGTTGCGCCGGCGGCAAGCGGTCCGTACGCGATGTAGGTGTGCCCGGTGACCCAGCCGATGTCCGCCGTGCACCAGAACACGTCCGACGGCTTGATATCGAACGTCCAACGCATCGTCAGCGCCGCCCACAGCAGATAACCGCCGGAGCTGTGCTGGACTCCCTTGGGCTTGCCGGTCGAGCCGGACGTATACAGGACGAACAGCGGATGCTCGGCGCCGACCCATTCGGGCGCGCAAGTATCGGCCTGCGCTGCCACCAGCTCGTGCAGCCACAGGTCGCGCGGCGCCGCAAAGGGAACTTTTCCGCCGGTCCGACGGTAGACGATCACCTTGCGCACCGCTTCGCAGCCGCCCATGCCGAGCGCCTCGTCGACGATCGTTTTCAGCGGCAAGTGCTTGCCGCCTCGCGCCTGCTCGTCCGCGGTGACCACCGCGACCGCGCCGACATCGATGATGCGCTCCTGCAACGACTTGGCCGAAAATCCGCCAAAGACCACCGAATGCGTCGCACCGATGCGGGCGCAGGCCTGCATCGCCACGACCCCCTCGATCGACATCGGCATGTAGATGATGACGCGATCGCCTTTCTTGATGCCGAGCGACTTGAGACCGTTGGCGAAGCGGCAGACGCGGTGGTAGAGCTCCTGGTAGGTGACCCGGGTCACCGCACCGTCGTCGGCCTCGAAGATGATCGCGACCTTGCCGGCATTGCCGTTTTCGAGATTGCGCTCGAGGCAGTTGTGCGAGACGTTGAGCTCGCCGTCCTCGAACCACTTGTAGAACGGCGCCTTGCTCTCGTCCAAAGACTTGGTGAACGGCTTGTGCCAGAGCAGGTTCTCGCGCGCGAGCTTCGCCCAGAAACCGGGGTAGTCGGCCGCCGCGGCGGCGTTCATCCGATCGAAGTCGGCCCGGGTGACGTTCGCCTGCGCGACAAAATCGCGCGGCGGCTCGAATACGCGCGTTTCGTTCGATACCGATTCGATCGTCGACATGTTGCCTGCTCCTCGATGGCGCGGACGAAGAGACAGGATCCCCTCGCGCTCCTGTCCGCTCGACCGCAGTCTACCGAGTCTTGCCCTTACGGTGCAATTGGCAACTACACGTGGCGACGACACGCGGCATCCCGCGGTGGTCGCGCGGAGCCGGATCGGGGCCCGCGATGGTAGAATCGCATGACCTGACCGTCCGCTTTGCCGGGCGTTTCGCCCGTCGTTTGCGTCGACCACCAGCCATGACGACGATCAAGCAACAAGACCTGATCCAGAGCGTAGCCGACGCGCTGCAGTATATTTCCTATTACCATCCGGTCGATTACATCGAGGCGCTTGCCGGCGCCTATGCGGTCGAGGAATCGCCGGCCGCCAAGGACGCGATCGCGCAGATCCTGACCAATTCGCGCATGTGCGCCGAAGGCCATCGGCCGATCTGCCAGGACACCGGCATCGTCGTCGCCTTCGTCAAGGTCGGCATGGACGTGCGTTGGGAAGGCGCGACGATGTCCGCGACCGAGATGATCAACGAAGGCGTGCGCCGCGCCTATCTCGATCCGGACAACAAGCTGCGCGCATCGATCGTCGCCGACCCGGCAGGCGCGCGCCGGAACACGCGCGACAACACGCCGGCGGTCGTGCATTTCGAGCTCGTGCCCGGGCAACAAGGTCGATGTCCGGATCGCCGCCAAGGGCGGCGGGTCCGAAAACAAGGCCGAATTCGTCATGCTCAATCCGTCGGACTCGATCGTCGATTGGGTGGTGCGGACCTTGCCGACGATGGGCGCCGGCTGGTGCCCGCCTGGAATGCTGGGCATCGGCATCGGCGGCAGCGCCGAAAAGGCGATGCTGCTGGCCAAGGAAGCGCTGATGCAGCCGATCGACATGGCCATGCTCAAGAAGCGCGGTCCTGCCGAACCGCTCTCGAGCAGCTGCGCATCGACATCTACGACGCCGCCAACGCGCTCGGCATCGGCGCGCAAGGGCTTGGGCGGACTGTCGACGGTGCTCGATGTCAAGATTCTCGATTATCCGACGCATGCCGCCAGCAAGCCGGTCGGCATGATCCCGAACTGCGCCGCGACGCGGCACGCGCACTTCACGCTCGACGGATCTGGCGCCGCGAGCCTCGACCCGCCCGATCTTGCGCGCTGGCCCGATGTGCGCTGGGCGCCGGCGCCGACGGCGCAAGACGCGTCGACCTGGACCGGCTGACGCGCGAACAAGTAGCGAGCTGGAAGACCGGGAGATCGGCTGCTGCTATCCGGCAAGCTGCTGACCGGCCGCGACGCCGCGCACAAGCGCATCGCCGATCTGCTCGCGCAAGCGGCGAATCGCTGCCGCCGGGCGTCGACTTCACCAATCGCGTCATCTATTATGTCGGCCCGGTCGATCCGGTGCGCGACGAAGTCGTCGGCCCGGCCGGACCGACGACGGCGACACGGATGGACAAGTTCACCGAGATGATGCTGGCCAGGACCGGCCTGCTCGCGATGATCGGCAAGGCCGAGCGCGGACCGGTCGGGATCGAGGCGATTCGAAAGCATCGCGCCGCCTATCTGATGGCGGTCGGCGGCGCGGCCTACCTGGTCTCGAAAGCGATCAAGAGCTCGCGGGTCGTCGCGTTCGCCGATCTGGGAATGGAGGCGATCTACGAATTCGACGTTCGCGACATGCCGGTAACCGTCGCCGTCGATGCGACCGGCTCGTCGGTGCACCAGACCGGCCCGCGCGAATGGCAGCAGCGCATCGGCAAGATCCCGGTCACGCTCGCTTGAGGCAACGCGCCGCGACGCTGGTCCTGACGATCGCGGCGGCGCTTGCCGCACCGGCGCTCGCGGCACCCCGCGTGCTGTTGTATGCGACCGACGACACGCCGCAGCTTCGCGCCGCGCAGCGCGGTGTGCGCGAAGCGCTCGGTGGGACCCCTGATTGTGGAGATTCCGGCCGGCGATGCCGGAGCGCTTCTGAAGGCCGCGGCACATGAAGATCCCGACGCCACCATCATCACCGTCGGCCCACAAGCAGCTATGGACGCAGCCCGCGACGCGCCCTTGCTCTCCGCGATCGACTGCGTGTCGACGCAAGCGGGCGCGAGCGCACAGGCGGTCCCCGCCGCGATTCCGTTGCAGCAGCAACTCACCTGGCTCAAGCGCTTGCTGCCGGACGCACGCTATATCGGCGTGATGTACGATCCGGCGCAGAGCGGCGAGCTCGTCGATGCGCTCGCCACGGCATTGCGGGGCGCGGATCTCAATCCTGTGCTCGCGCCGGTCGCGACGCCGGCGATGCTTCCTGAGGCGCTCGCGCGCCTGTCCAGCTCGGCCGACGCGCTGCTGGCCGTACCCGACACGACCGTCTACAAGAGAGAGACGGTGAAGGCGCTGCTGTTGTTCTCTTTCCGGCACAAGCTGCCGCTGATCGGATTGTCGGAGGCCTGGGTGCAGGCCGGCGCGCTCTACGCGCTCGACTGGGATTACCGCGAACTGGGCGCGTTCTGCGGCCGGCTCGCGCTGCGGCAATTGCCCGGCGCCCGTGTCGCAGCGCCGATTCCGCCTCACCCACACGTCTATGTCAATCTGCGCAGCGCCCGGCTGTTCCGCGTGCACTGGGACGAATCGGTGCGCGAGTCGCTAGAGCGGGTCGTGGAATAGCGACGATGGCGGCCCGGGCACCGACCAACGACGAGCGCCCCGCCCCGGCCGACGCCCCCTCGCGTGGGCGCGCGATACGCGTCGGCTTGCTCACCAAGCTCAATCTCCTTGCTGTCGGATTGATCGTGGCGACGGCCATCGGCGTCAGCGCGCTGCTGGTCGAGCAGCAGATCGAAGCCGAGCAGGAGCGGCTGAAAACGCAAGGGCAGACGATCGTGAACATGCTGGCCGATCTGTCCGAATACGCGGTCTATACGGCCGATTTGAGAGCGCTCGAGCGGCTGCTGCAAAGCCTCGAAGGCGACCGCGACATCGCGTATGCCGCGGTGCTCGACGATCAGGGCCACCTGATCGCGTCGCGAGGCTACGGCGACGCTGCGATGCCGCCGGCGCCGGCGGCCGAGCTGCATCCGGGCGCCGTTGAGAGCAGCGTGCGCCAGGTCAAGGGGCGGCGTTATCTCGAGCTGGTCGCACCGATCGCCGAAACGGCGAACGAGCAAGCGCCCGAGGCGGCCGGCGCGCCTGCTGCCCCGCTCCTCCGGTCGGCTACGTGCGCCTGGGCTTGAACTACGAGCGCAATCAGGCGCTCTTGCAGAGCAACGTCATCGGCGCATTGTCGGTCGTCGCCGTGCTGATGGTGATCGCTATCCTCGCCACGCTGTTGCTCACCAACCGGCTGCTGTCGCCGATACGCGAGCTGATGCGCGCAGCGAAGGCGGTCGGCGCCGGCGACCTTGGCGTGCGGGTGAAACCGACGTCCAGCGACGAGCTCGGCATGCTGACGCGCGCGTTCAATCAGATGACGCAGCGCCTTGCGCAGTCGCAGGGCGAGGTGACCGGATACCAGCGTACGCTCGAAGAAAAAGTCGTGCAGCGGACCAAGGAGCTCGAGATCGCGATCGCGCAGGCGTACAAGCTTGCGCAGCATGACATCCTGACCGGGCTGCCCAATCGCGCGCTGCTCAACCAGCGCCTGAAGCAGATCCTCGCGCAGGCGGCGCGCGATCATCACCAGGTCGCCTGCCTGTTTCTCGATTTCGACCACTTCAAGCGCATTAACGACACGCTCGGCCACGACGCAGGCGACCACCTTCTGCAGGCGGTGTCCCAGCGGCTGAGCCACGCGGTGCGCGAGTCCGACACGGTGGCGCGGCTCGGAGGCGACGAATTCGTCGTCATTCTTCCCGACCTCGACCCGGAGCGGGCGACGATCGAGATCATGGCGGTGCTGACGCGGGTGCGCGAATCGTTCCTCGCGCCGTTCCGGCTCGGCGACCAGACGCCGACCTTGACCTGCTCGATCGGGGTGTCGATCTATCCGACCGATGCGACCGATCCGGGCGGTCTGATCCGGCAAGCCGATACCGCGATGTATTCGGTCAAGGACACCGGGCGCAATACTTACCGCTTCTACACCGCCGACATGAACGCGCGCGTGCAGGCTCGGTTGCAGATCGAGACCGATATGCGCCGCGGTCTGATGGACGACGAGTTCTTTCTCGTTTACCAGCCGCAGATCGAGATGGCCAGCGGGCGCGCCTGCGGGGTCGAAGCTCTGCTGCGCTGGCGCGACCCGGAGCGCGGCATCATCGGACCCGCGGAATTCATCTCGATCGCCGAGGAATCCGGGATGATCCAGGCGCTCGGCGCGCGCGTGTTGCGCGACGCCTGCCGCCAGGTGACCAGCTGGCACCGCCAGAACATGCTGCTGCGCCTGTCGGTAAATCTTTCGGTGCAGCAGCTGCAGCACGACAGCTGGCTGTCGATCGTCGAGGAGGCACTCCGGGTCAGCGGATTGCCGGCTCGCTACCTCGACCTCGAGATCACCGAAAGCGTGATCATCACGCACCCGGACAAGGCGGTCTCGACGCTGGTCAAGCTGAAGCAGATGGGCGTATCGATCACGATCGACGATTTCGGCACCGGCTATTCGAGCCTGTCGTATCTGGCGCGGCTGCCGATCCAGAGCGGTCAAGATCGACCAGCGTTTCGTGCGCGGCATCGAGCAGAACTCAAGCGACGAGGCCATCGCTCAGGCGATCATCGCGCTGTCACACAGCCTTGGCTTGCGCGTTATTGCGGAAGGCGTCGAGACCGCGGCCCAGTTCGAATTTCTCAAGACGCACGGCTGCGAGGAGGCCCAGGGCTTCCTGATATCCCATCCGCTCGGCGAAGCCGAGCTTCGCGCCTGGTGGCAAATGCAGGACGAGGAGAATCGCATCATCGGCCGACAGGTCGACATGTGGAGGAAGTGACGCTGCCGTCCAAGCGCGCAAGGCGAAGCCGCAGCACGAGCGGACAAGCCGCGTTATCCCGGGTGGACGTGATTGTCTTCCGAGCGAAAGCAATGCGATCGCTGCGCGACTTCGCATTTGATTTCGTCGAAGAAGCTTACAGTCCGCTTACGAAGCCGTCGCCACAAACGCAGTATGTAGCTGATCTATCTAGCGTCGCCGAGCCTGGCACGACTTCTGCGTGCGGCGCCACAAAACGCGCTCCGACGCTTGGTCGGGGCTCAAGCGAGGCATGGCCGCCGCGGAAGATTCTTTTTCTCGGCAAAAACCCAGCGTCACTTTGTGATCCGCTTGCATCTCGAGGAGGGGTCATGCGTCGTTCACCCCGCGTCATGTTCGGCCTGTTGGCCATTGCGGCGACGCTGATTTCGGCCTCTCCATCATCCGCCAGCACTCTCTTCACCGCTGAGGCTGGAATTGTATCTGGAATTCCGAACAGTCCCTGCGTTCCCGACTTCTCCGGTGGAACGTCCGCCTCATCAATCGGCGCACACGTGCAATGCGATGGCACCGGCCTAGACAGTGATGGCCATCCCTTCACCATCAATTCTGGCGCGGCGACGTCCTTCGCCGGTCCTGGACACCTCGGGGTGTCAGCGAATGCGGTGGGCGTAAGCGGGCCCCCCGTAATGGCCAACTCTACCTTCGCGAGGCTGGAAACCAGTGTGATTTTTACCGGCCCCCAGGGCGCTACCGACGTGATGGCCGGTATGAACGTCGACTTAGGAGGCACGCTCAATGCGGGGGGTCCAGACGCAGGCGCGTCGATGGCGTTCAAGACAGTACTCAATGGCGATGTATTGACGGGCGCAGATGTCGAGCTCGATGGTGATGGGCAGAGTTCTTGCTCTCCCTTGGGCACATTCGAGTGCAATGGCGTGATCGTCGCCGGGCATTTCGTCACCGGTCTCATCCTGGTTCCGCTGAACGTCCCGGTCCCGTTGATGATGGTTCTCAGCGCAGCTACCGGCGCCGGCGTCGCAGGTTCGTCGGCCACGGCGGAGTTCTCCAACAGTTTGGACCTCCCTCTTGGCGGGATCGTGTTCAACCTGCCGGCTGGCTTCACCGCGAACGACCCCGACCTTTTCATCGTGAACGACGTTTTCCTGCCGCCCACCGGTGTGCCGGAGCCTGCGACTCTAGCGCTGTTCGGGCTTGGCCTTGCCGGGTTGGGGCTCGTGAGACGGCAGCACGCTCTTTAGGTTCGCCCGGGGCAGCGGGAGTTAAGGCGTAGCCCGCGTCAAAGATCCGCCCGCGTATCGACATCGCGCAGCACGCCCGGATCGTCGACGGCAATCAGCTCGATCTCTGCGGCGTGCGCCGCCAGCAGCCTTTTTGCGCCTTGGTCGCCGGAAAGCGTCTGAAGCTCGGCGAAATAGCGTGCGCCGATCGCTACCGGATGACCGCGCGTTCCGCGATGCGTGGGCGCCGCCAGCGCCGCGCCGCGCCGCAATGCAGTCGCGACCGACGCGACGGTCGACGACGACAGCCAGGGCATATCGGCGAGCGCGATGATCGCGCCTTGCGCTTCTGGAAAGCGTCGCTGTACTTCGCGCACGCCGCAGGCGAGGCTGGCACCCATGCCCTCGGCTGCGTCAGGACAGACGGCGACCAGTGCACCGGACTTGCCCAGCAGCGCTTCTAGGGCCGCGTCGCCGGGACGCACGACGGCGATGACCGAGTCGACGCCGGCGGCGAGCGCGGCCAGCGCCGCCGATATCATTGGCCTGCCGTCGGCGAGCTTGGCCAGCAGTTTGTCACCGCCGAAACGCGAGCCGCTGCCCGCAGCAAGCAGCAAGCCGACGACCGGTCGTTGCATCGCGAGCCTGATGCTACTGCGCCAGAAGCCTGAACTTGCCGTCCTTGACGACGACCAGCACGCGCGCCCGCTCGTCCATGCCGTTGTGGTTGCCCGGGCTCATGTTGAACACGCCCTGGCAGCCGACGACGCCCTGCTGCTGCTCGAGCGCGTCGCGCAGCGCGATGCGAAACTCCTGGGTGCCGGGCTTCGCCGCGTGCAACGCAACGGGAATCGCCCGCTGAAGCAGCAAGCCGGCATCGAAGGTATTGGCGCCGAACGTCGCGGGGCGGGTTCCGAACCGCTTTTCGTACGCGCTCATATAACCGGTCGCGACGCGCTTGATCGGATCGGAATCGGCGATGTCGTCGATCACCAGCATCGACCCGGCGGCGAGTATCGTTCCTTCGACCTTTTCCCTGCCCAGCCTGATGAAGTCGTCCGTCGCCACCGCATGCGTCTGATAGACGCGGCCCTTGTAGCCCTGGTCGTAGAGTGTGGTCTGCGGCAGCACCGCGGGTCCGCCGACCGCGGCGATCAGAACAGCGTCGGGCCTGGCGGCAATGAGCTTCAGCGCTTGCGCGGTGACGCTGGAATCGTTGCGCGCATAGCGCTCATTGGCAACGATCGCCATGCCTGACTTTTCGGCGAGTGCGCCGAATACCTTGTACCAATTCTCGCCGTAGGCGTCGTTGAAGCCGATGAAGCCGACGGTCCTGACCCGGTTCTTGCGCATGTGCTCGATCAGCGCCGAGGCGATCAGGTCGTCGTTCTGCGTGGTCTTGAACACCCAGCGTCGCTTTGGGTCGATCGGTTCGACCACCGACGACGTGCCGACGGTCGCCAGCAGCGGCACCTTGTTCTCGCTGATGATGTCCAGGATCGCCAGCGCATTCGGCGTCGTCGACGGACCGATAATGGCGTCGATGTGATCCTCGGCGATCAGCTTCCTGGCGTTCTGCACGGCACGAGTCGTATCGCCGCCGTCCTCGAGTTGCGCATAGTCGATCGTCGTCTCGCCGACCCGCGTAGCGAGCAGCGCACCGGTATTCTTCTGCGGAATGCCGATCGCCGCGGTCGGACCGGTCGCCGAAACCATCAGGCCAATCCTGACTTGCGCAACAGCCGCCTGACAACTGAACGCGAGCACGGCGAGCAGCAAAAAAATCGGATACGGCATGGCGATCTCCGGCAGCGACGACAAGAAGAGATGCGAATGCTATGCCCTGGCGTCCACCTGCGCAAACTTTGCTCGCTCGCGCGCGCTTAAGCGTAGACTCGTGATCGCTTGCGCCGCTTGCCGGACGGCAGTAGAGTGAGGTTGCGGTCGGCGCTCGCGTCGCCGTTCGGTTTCTAGCCGGCGTTTCTCGAGGGCTACCGCGCCTGTGCATCCTCTTCCATTTCGTCATGGAGGTATGCGATGAGACGCCGATTGTATTTCTTACTACCCGACCTCCCGAGCGCACGCAAGACGATGGACGATCTCCTGCTGGCGCGCATCGAGGAGCGTCACATCCATTTCCTCGCCGGGCCCGGGATGCCAATGGACGGGCTGCACGAATGCAATGTGCTGCAATCGACCGATCTCGTGCACGGCGCGCAAACAGGTCTGATCGCCGGAGCCGTGCTTGGCTGCGTGGCCGGCGGAGCGGCCGCCTATTTTCTGCTGACTGAATCGCACATGCAGATACCGATTGTCATCGGCGCGGCGCTGGTCGGCGCGCTGCTCGGCGCATGGTTTTCGAGCATGGTCGGCTCGGCACTGCCCAATTCTCGCCTGAAGCAATTCGAGCCGATGATCGCAGAAGGCAAGCTGCTGCTGATGGTCGACGTGCCCGAGCACAGCGTCGAGCAGGTGAAAGTGCGCGTCGGCCGCGATCACCCCGAAGCGGTGTCCGGCGGCACCGATCCGCACATTCCGGCTTTTCCTTAGAGCGCCGGGTCAGGCGTGCTGTCCGGCCGCGTAGCCGGAAGACCACGCCCATTGAAAGTTGTAGCCGCCCAGCCAGCCGGTGACGTCGACGACTTCGCCGATGAAATGCAGCCGCGGCACCTTCTCGCCGCCATCGTCCGCGATGACAGCGCGCGCGTGTCGACGCCACCCAGCGTGACTTCGGCCTTGTTGTAGCCGAGCGTGCCCGACGGCAGCACCGGCCAGGCATGGAGCAGCCCTGCCAGCTCGTGCCGGCGCTTGTCGTCGAGCTCACTGACCGGCACGGCAGCGCCGTGCGCCTCGCTCCATTGCTGCGCGAAGCGCCGCGGAAGGCGGCGCGCGAGGATGTTGTCCAGTCGCGCCGTCGACCGGCGCTCGGTTTCCAGCCAGGCATGCGCGTCACTGCCCGGCAGCAAGTCGATCGACAGCGCGTCGCCGCCGTTCCAATACGACGAGATCTGAAGGATCGCCGGGCCGGAAAGGCCGCGATGGGTGAACAGCAGCGCGTCGCGGAACCTGCCGTCGTTGCAGCACACCTCGGCGTCGACAGAGACTCCCGAAAGGTCGCCGTAGCGCGCCAGCGCCGCGGAATCGAACGCCAGCGGAACCAGCGCCGGCCGCGGCGGCACGACCGCGATGCCGAACTGCTCGGCGATACGATAGCCGAACGGCGTCGCACCGATCTTCGGCACTGTCAATCCGCCGGTCGCGATGACCAGCGCTTCGCCACTAGCCGGTCCCATCGCGGTCGACACCGCAAAGGCGCCGCCTTCCTGCGTGACCCCCTGCACCGCGCACGGCATGCGCCACTGCACGCCGGCGCGATCGCATTCGGTTTTCAACAGCGCGATGATGTCGAGCGAGGTCCGGTCGCAAAAGAGCTGTCCGAGCGTCTTTTCGTGCCAGGCTATGCGGTAGCGTTCGACCAGATCGATAAAGTCGCGCGGCGTATAGCGCGACAGCGCAGAACGGCAGAAATCCGGATTTTGCGACAGGTAGTTCGCCGGCTCGGCGTGAAGATTGGTGAAGTTGCAGCGCCCGCCGCCGGAAATGCGGATCTTCTCGCCGAGCTTGTCGTAATGCTCGATCAACAGGACGCGCCGTCCGCGGCGACCGGCGACAGCCGCGCACATCATTCCGGCGGCGCCTGCGCCGATGACTATGACGTCGTAACGCGCGTCGGCGCCGCTGGCGTTTGCCTTGGTCACGAAGGCGGCCAGACCTGGCGGCGCGCCGCCGCCGCTCAGGGGCCGAAAAACTCGCGAACGCGATCGAACCAGTTCTTCGCGCGCGGATTGTGCGTGCCCGGATCTTCCGCGTTGATCGCCTCGAATTCGCGCAACAGTTCCTTCTGACGCGCGGTCAGGTTGATCGGGGTCTCGATGGCGACATGGCAGAACAGATCGCCGTGCGCATGACTGCGCACGCCCTTGATCCCTTTGCCGCGCAGGCGGAAGACCTGTCCGCTCTGCGTTTCCGGCGGCACTTTGATCTTGGCGTGGCCGTCGAGCGTCGGAATCTCGATTTCGCCGCCGAGTGCCGACGTGGCGAAGCTGATCGGCATTTCGCAGTGCAGATCGTTGCTCTCGCGCTGGAACACCGGATGCGGCTTCAGGCCAACCACGACGTACAGGTCGCCCGGCGGGCCGCCGTTCAAGCCGGCTTCACCTTCGCCGCCCAGACGGATGCGATCGTCCTGATCGACGCCGGCGGGAATCTTGACCGACAGTGTCTTCTGCTTCTTGACGCGTCCGGCACCGCCGCAGGTCGTGCACGGTTCGGGAATGATCTTGCCGGTGCCGTGGCATTGCGGACAGGTTTGCTGGATCGAGAAAAATCCTTGCGACACGCGAACCTGACCCTGTCCGTTACAGGTCGGACAGGTCTTGGCCTGAGTGCCCGGCTTGGCGCCCGAGCCGTGGCAGGTCGCGCAATTCTCCAGCGCCGGAATGCGGATTTTCGCCTCGGTGCCGCGCGCGGCTTCCTCGAGCGAGAGCTCGAGGTTGTAGCGCAGGTCGGCGCCACGATAGACGCCGTTGCCGCGACCGCGCCCACCGCCCCCGCCGAAAATCTCGCCGAAGATATCGCCGAAAGCGTCGGCAAACCCGCCGAAACCCTCAGGACCCGCGCCGCGCGCCCCCGCGGCGCCGAAACCTGCCGAAGGATCGACCCCGGCATGGCCGTACTGGTCGTACGCCGCGCGCTTCCTGGCGTCGGAAAGGATCTCGTACGCCTCTTTGGCTTCCTTGAATTTGTCTTCGGAGCCCTTGTCGGCATTGCGGTCCGGATGGTGCTTCATCGCGAGCCGCCGATACGCCTTCTTGATGTCGTCTTCGGTCGCGTCGCGATTGACGCCGAGCGTCGTGTAATAGTCCCGCTTAGCCATGCGTCTCCAGTGCCCCATTCCCAGGCAGATCGATCAACAGCCGATCTGCGCACCCGTCACAACCAACATTCGACTACCGCGTCAAAACGACAAACAGCCGGATTGAGCGTCGCCTCCAGGTGACGCTCGAATCCGGCCAGTTAGTCACGCGCCGGCGGGATTGAGCGTCGCCTTCAGGTGACGCTCGAATCCCGCCAGATAGTACGTCGCGCCGCGACAACGCCTCAAAACCACGCCGGCGAAAATCCGGCGCGACGTACTATCACTTCTTGTCTTTGACTTCCGTAAACTCTGCGTCGACGACCTTCTCGTCCTCGGTCTGCTTCGCGCCAGACCCGTCGCCGCCCTGACCGCTGGCGCCGCCTGCCGCCTGCGCTTCCGCCTGCGATTGCGCGTACATCGCCTCGCCGAGCTTCTGCGACACTTTCATCAACGCTTCGCTCTTCGCTTCCAGCGCATCCTTGTCGGCCTGCTGATTCTTCAACAGCTCCTCGGCGTCCTTCAGGGCAGCCTCGATCTTTTCCTTGTCGTCCGCGCCGACCTTGTCGCCGTATTCGCCCAGCGACTTCCTCACGCTGTGCACCATCGCGTCCAAGCCGTTGCGCGCCTGCACGGTCTCGAGCAGCTTGCGGTCTTCCTCGGCATGCGACTCGGCGTCCTTGACCATGCGCTCGATCTCGGCCTCGGACAGGCCCGAGCTCGCCTTGATCGTGATCTTGTTCTCCTTGCCGGTCGCCTTGTCCTTGGCGCTGACATGCAGGATGCCGTTGGCGTCGATATCGAACGTGACCTCGATCTGCGGCATGCCGCGCGGTGAAGGCGGAATGCCTTCGAGGTTGAACTGGCCGAGGCTCTTGTTACCGCTCGCCACGTCGCGCTCGCCCTGCAGCACGTGGATCGTCACCGCGCTCTGGTTGTCGTCGGCGGTGGAGAACACCTGCTGCGCCTTGGTCGGAATCGTCGTGTTCTTCTGGATCAGCTTGGTCATCACGCCGCCCAGCGTCTCGATGCCAAGCGACAGCGGTGTCACGTCGAGCAGCAGCACGTCCTTGACGTCGCCCTTCAGCACACCGCCCTGGATCGCAGCGCCCACCGCCACCGCTTCGTCGGGGTTGACGTCCTTGCGCGGCTCCTTGCCGAAGAATTCCTTCACCTTGTCCTGAACCTTCGGCATGCGCGTCTGGCCGCCCACCAGGATGACGTCACTGATGTCGGAGAGCTTGACGCCCGCATCCTTGATCGCGATGCGGCAAGGCTCGATCGTGCGCTCGATCAGGTCCTCGACCAGCGATTCGAACTTGGCGCGGGTGATCCTGATCGACAAATGCTTCGGCCCCGACTGGTCGGCCGTGATGTACGGCAGGTTGATTTCGGTCTGCTGTGACGACGACAGCTCGATCTTGGCCTTTTCGGCGGCTTCCTTGAGCCGCTGCAGCGCGAGCACGTCGTTCTTCAGGTCGACGCCCTGGTCCTTCTTGAACTCGGTGACGATGTAGTCGATCAGACGCTGGTCGAAGTCCTCGCCGCCGAGGAAGGTGTCGCCGTTGGTCGACATCACCTCGAACTGGTGCTCCTTGTCGACGACGGCGATCTCGATAATCGAGATGTCGAAGGTGCCGCCGCCCAGGTCGTAGACCGCAATCTTGCGATCGCCTTCCTTCTTGTCCATGCCGAAGGCGAGCGCCGCGGCGGTCGGCTCGTTGATGATCCGCTTGACTTCGAGACCGGCGATTTTTCCCGCGTCCTTGGTCGCCTGCCGCTGCGAGTCGTTGAAATAGGCTGGAACCGTGATCACGGCTTCCGTCACTTCCTCGCCGAGGTAATCCTCGGCGGTCTTTTTCATCTTGCGCAGGATCTCGGCCGAGACCTGCTGCGGCGCGATCTTCTTGCCCCGCACCTCGACCCACGCATCGCCGTTGTCGGCCTTGGTGATCTTGTACGGCATGAGGCCGATATCCTTCTGGACTTCCTTTTCGGCGAACTTGCGGCCGATCAGCCGCTTGACAGCGAAGATCGTGTTCTTCGCATTGGTGACGGCCTGCCGCTTGGCGGGAGCGCCGACGAGGATCTCGCCGTCTTCCTGATAGGCGACGACCGAGGGCGTAGTCCGCGCGCCTTCGGAATTCTCGATCACTTTCGGCGTAGTGCCTTCCATGATGGCGACGCAGCTGTTGGTCGTTCCGAGGTCGATGCCGATAATCTTGGCCATGCTGATTCCTTCCTTTTGCTGGATGCTTGTCTTAGCCGCTACGTGGGGCTTTTTCGGTCGGGTTCAAGGCAAAACGCGCGTTATCCGGTCTCGCCGCCGCGGTCGTTCGGCTTGGCTACGGCGACCAGCGCCGGCCGCAGGATGCGATCGCCGAGCATGTACCCCTTCTGGAAGACCTGCGCGACGGTGCCCGCCGGCTGGTCGGATTCGATCATCGTCATCGCCTGGTGGCGGTGCGGATCGTACTTCTCGCGCAGCGGATCGATCGCGACGATCTGCGCCTTGTCGAATGCCGCGGTCAGGTTCTTCAGCGTCAGCAGCACGCCGTCCCTGAGCGCTTCGATCGATGCGGCCGGCGCGGCCAGCGTCTGCTCGAGCGCGTCCTTGACTGCCAAGAGCTCCTGGGCAAAGCGCTCGATCGCATACTTGTGCGCCTTGGTCACGTCGTTCTGGGCAAGCTTGCGCACATTGTCGGTTTCCGCCATCGCGCGCAGCCACGCATCCTTGAGCCGGGAAGCTTCGTCCTCGGCCTGCTTCAGCAGCGTGGCGAGGTCCGGCGCGGGATCGCCAGGCCGGGCTGCAGGCCCGCTTGCCGGCGCATCGGTCGGGATCGGGACGCCGGCCTCGACGTCACCAGAAACTTGACTGTTATGGTCGGGATTTTCGCCCATCGTTACTCCTCTGCGAACACCGAGGATATGGGGCTGTTTCGATCAGCTTCAACCGCGATCGGGCAGAAAAGGCGCGAATCCTAGCGTAATCCCAGGCGCGGGAACCCGCTCGGACCCCGAGAGACGGTCCCGGACGCGAATCGCCCTAGCGCTCCGCGCCCAAGGCTTTGGCTCGCGCCTGGCTCATCTCGCGCGCGGCGGCGTCGGCCGGCAGATCCAGCCAGCCCTGGAGATTGCGCATCGCCAGGTCGGCCAGGGCGGCGATCCATCCGGGCCGCTCGTTCAGGCAGGGAATACAGTGCAACTCCTGGCCGCCAGCGCCGAGAAAGGCGGCCTGCGCGTCGTGGCCCAGCTCCTCGAGCGTTTCGAGGCAGTCGCTGACGAAGCCGGGGCAGGCGATGTCGACCCGTCGCATCCCCTCCTTGGCCAGCGCGAGCAGGGTCGGCAGCGTATACGGCTCCAGCCACCGGGCGCGGCCAAAGCGCGACTGGAACGAGACGGCGTACTGCTCGCTGGTCAGACCGAGCTCAGTGGCGACCAGGCGTGCGGTCTTGTGGCAGTGACAATGGTACGGGTCGCCCAGGTCGAGGCTTCTCTTTGGCACGCCGTGGAACGACAGCAGCAGTTTGTTCGGCCTGCCGTTTTTCACCCAGTAATCGTTGATGCTCTGGGCGACCGCTTTGATGTAGCCGGGGTCGTCGTGGTAAGGCGCGACCACGCGCAGCGCCGGGACGGCACGCATCCGGGACGCCGTCGCGAACACTGCATCGAGGGCAGACGCGGTGGTGCTCGCCGCGTACTGCGGATACAGCGGCAGTACCAGCACGCGGTCGCAGCCGCCGGCCTTGAGCTTCGCCATCGCGCTGTCTATCGTCGGCCGCCCGTAGCGCATGCCGAGCTCGATCTGCGCATGATCGGACGGCAGGCCCATCTCCTTCATCCGCTGCCCCAGATAGCCCTGCAGCAGCGTTTTCTGTTTGACGCTGTGGACCAGCAATGGCGAACCGTCCTTGCCCCAGATGGTCGCGTACTTTCGCGCCGACTTTGCCGGCCGCACGCGCAGGATCACGCCGTGCAATATTGGCAGCCACGCCGCGCGCGGTATCTCGATCACCCGCGTATCGGACAGGAATTCGGCGAGATAGGCGCGCACGGCGGGGATCGTCGGCGCATCGGGCGTGCCGAGGTTGACCAGCAGCACGCCGATCCGGCGCGGCCGGTCGTGGGCGAATGCGGGTTCGGGCAGGAAGGACATCGGTCGCATGCTTCCGGGCTAGTGCCCGCGATGCTCAAGCGACCGTGTGCCCAGGTGGCAGCGCGAGGGTCCGATGCCGTTCACGAGACGGCGCGCTGGCTGGCCGCGGTCAATCGTCGGCAATCTGCTGCGACAACGCGCTCGACAGCAGCTTGGCGGTGACGTCGACGATCGGCACGACGCGCTCATAGGCCATCCGCGTCGGACCGATGACGCCCAGCGTTCCGATGACCTCGCCGCCGGCCTCGTATGGCGCCGTCACGACGCTGCATTCGTCGAGCGGCAGCAGACCCGACTCGCCGCCGATATAGATCTGCACCCCCTCCGCCTGCTGCGACGCGTCGAGCAGGTGCAGCAGCGAGGTCTTCTGCTCGAACAGGTCGAACAGCAGGCGCAGGCGCTGCATGTTCGACGAGAAATCGCCGGCGTTCAACAGGTTCCGCTCCCCGCTGACCACCAGCGACTCGTCGCGGCTCAATGCGCCTTCGCCGACATCGACCGCCGCCCTCATCAGCCCGGCGATGTCGTCGCCGAGCGCGCGCAACTCGTCGGCCAGCCGGCCGCGTATCGCCCCGAGCGGCGAGCCGGCGAAATTGTGGTTGAAGAAATTCGTCGCCTCGATCAGCTGCGCCTGCGTGTACGGACGATCGGTGTGCAGTATGCGATTCTGCACGTCGTTTTCGGCGGTCACGATGATCAACAGGACCCGGCGCTCGGACAGCCGCAGGAATTCGAGGTGGCGAAATGTCGCTTCGCGCCGCTTCGGTGTCATCACGACGCCGGCGAACTGGGTAAGCTGCGACAGCATGACGGCCGCGGCATTGACGATCTGCTGCGGTTGATCGGCATGGAGCTCTTCTTCGAGACGGCGGATCTCGATCTGCTCCAGCGGCTTCACGACCATCAGCGTATCGACAAAAAAACGATAGCCTTTGGCTGTAGGAATCCTGCCCGCCGACGTATGCGGGCTGGCAATGAACCCCATCTCCTCGAGGTCGGCCATCACGTTCCGTATCGTCGCCGGCGACAGCTCCAGGCCCGATTGCCGCGACAGCGCACGCGAACCCACCGGCTGGCCGTCGGTGATGTAGCGCTCAATCAGCGTCTTTAACAGGTGTTGCGAGCGAGGATCCACGATCGGTCTATTGTACCGCCGGCCTTGTCGGCAAGGCGACGACCACGCCCGGTGCGCGCGTTTGGCCCGCCCGCGCGCATGTGCTTTAATCGCTGCCATGGGGGGTCCGGCACAACGCTTCGCAACAGTCGCGCTGATCGGCCGCTACGCGAGTGCCGGCATCGCCGAGCCGCTGAAGCGCCTAGCGGCGTTTCTGGCGGACCGCGGTCACGATGTCATCCTCGATGCGGAGACGGCGCAGTGCACGCCGTTGCCCGGCTACCGCACCGCGCCGGGGGAAGAGCTCGGGCGCAACGCCCAGCTTGCGATCGCCGTCGGTGGCGACGGCACGATGCTGTCGATCGCTCGCCGGCTCGCGCCGTTCGATGTGCCGCTGATCGGCATCAATCAAGGCCGCCTCGGATTCCTGACCGACATTGCGCTCGCCGACATGGAAAGCGCGCTGTCCGCGATGCTCGACGGGCGCTACATCGAAGAGACACGCACGTTGCTCGACGCGACGCTGACTCTCGCCGCCGGCGGCAGCGAGCGCACGCTGGCGCTGAACGATGTCGTCGTGGGCCGCGGCGCGATGGGTGGAATGATCGACTGCGCAGTGACGATCGACGGCAATTTCGTCTATGCGATGCGGGCCGACGGGCTGATCGTCGCCACGCCCACCGGATCGACTGCATACGCGCTGTCGGCACAGGGTCCGATCGTCGATCCGATCGTCGCGGCGCTGCTTCTGGTGCCGGTCGCGCCCCACGCGTTCACCAACCGCCCGATCGCGGTGCGCGACTCCGCAGTGATCGAGATAACGCTGCTGCGCGGCAAGGATGCGAGCCTGCATTGCGACGGCCAGTCGCATTTCGCACTGGTCGAGGGTGACCGCGTCGTCGTCCGGCGCGCCGCGCATCGACTGCGCCTGCTGCATCCGCAGGACCACGATCATTTCGCGATGCTTCGCCAGAAGCTGCACTGGAGCGAGACGCCGGAGCGGCTTCGTCCTTAGGCGAAAAGGGCGCATTCCCTCGGCTGCCTCAGTTACCCTCAGTTACCTAAGGTCGCCTAAGGCTTAGGTCGGAGCGCGGCAAGGCTTACTTCCGGCGATAATCGGGGGCGCGCGCTTTGCGCCGGACAATCGAATCGATGCTTCGCCTGCTTTCCATTCGCAATTTCGCCGTCGTCGAGGCGCTCGAGGTCGAGTTCCGGCCCGGCTTCACTGTGTTGACCGGCGAAACCGGCGCCGGGAAATCGATCCTGCTCGATGCGTTGTCGCTGCTGCTCGGCGATCGCTTCGAGACACGGCAGCTGCGTGCGAGCACCGACCGCGCCGAAATCGCCGCGGAGTTCGACGGTGACGAGGCACCCGAATTGCGCGCGTGGCTCGCCGCGCAGGATCTCGCCGACGAAGGTCCTCTGTTGCTGCGGCGCGTGCTCGATGCGCAGGGACGAAGCCGTGCGTACGTCAACGGACGCCCGGCGACGCTGGCTCAACTCGCCGACATCGGCGAGCGCCTGATCGACCTGCACGGCCAGCACGCGCACCAGTCGCTGGGCCGGCCCGAAGCGCAGCGCCAGCTGCTCGATTCTTTCGGCGGCGTCGAGCCCTTGGCGCGCGAAGTCGCTGCTGCCTGGCGCGCGTGGCGCGAAGCGATCGAGCGCCGCGATCGCGGCGGGCGGGAGGCCGAGGCGCGTCAAGCCGAACGCGATGCACTTGCCGCGCGCAATGCGGAGCTCGCCGCCCTCGGCGCGACGGCCGACGAGTGGCAGACGCTGTCGCAGACGCAATCTCGGCTCGCGCATGCGGCGACCTTGCTCGAGACGGCGACGATCGCGGAGGCCGAATTCACCGAAGGCGACGCCGCCCTCGGCGCGAGGCTCGCCGTCCTCGCACATCGTCTGCGGCAGGCCGCGCAACACGATCAGACACTTTCCGACATCGTTCAACTTGCCGACGAGGCCAAGATTCGCGTCGACGAAGCGGGCCGGAGCCTCCGCACCTATCGCCAGCGCCTCGACCTCGATCCGGGCGAGTTCTCGCGCGTCGAAGCACGGCTTGCGGCGTTCCA
Source organism: uncultured beta proteobacterium (assembly GCA_963828595.1). Taxonomy (GTDB): domain Bacteria; phylum Pseudomonadota; class Gammaproteobacteria; order Burkholderiales; family Casimicrobiaceae; genus PALSA-1003. The sequence continues at coordinate 178,400 of CAWHEN010000006.1, read as the reverse complement.
CGATCTCGCGCGCAAGCATCGCGTGCGTCCCGAGGCACTGCCGGCGCTGGCCGACGAAACCGCGCGCCGCCTCGCCGAGCTCGTCGCAGACACCGACGTCGGCGCGCTGGAGCGAGCGGCCGATCAAGCCAGGCAATCGTTCGATGCGCTGGCGCGCGAGCTTTCTGGCAAACGCAAAGGGGCGGCGCTGTCGCTGGGCAAGAAGGTCACTGCGATGATGAAGGAGCTGGCGATGGCCGGCGGGCGCTGCGAGATTACACTGACGACACTCGCCGAGCCGGCGAGCTTCGGCGCCGAAACCGTCGAATTTCGTGTCGCGACTCATCCGAAACAGCCGCTCGGCCCGCTGGCGCGAGTCGCGTCGGGCGGTGAGCTGTCGCGACTCGCGCTGGCGATCCAGGTAGTGCTGGCCGAAGTCGGTCGTGTTCCTACGCTGATCTTCGACGAGGTCGACGTCGGCATCGGCGGTGCCGTGGCGGTGACCGTCGGCCGGATGCTGCGCGAGCTTGGGCTAAGGCGGCAGGTGCTCTGCGTCACCCATCTGCCGCAGGTGGCGGCGTGCGCGGACGAGCACTACCGCGTCACCAAGATCGGCAAGGGCGACGCGGTTGCGTCCGAGTTGGCGCGACTTTCCGCTGGCGCGCGGGTCGAGGAGCTTGCGCGCATGCTTGGCGGCCACGAAATCACCGCCAAGACGCGGGCACACGCCGGCGAATTGCTGGCGCAGCAGCGCGAGGCGACGACGCGACGCGCGCGCTAGTCTTGGCGACCGCCCGGGCGGCGCCCGCGAAATGAGGCCGCCAATCGGGGCCGTCGCGCAATGAAAAACGGCCGCTTTCGCGGCCGTCAATGGACGTTCGGACCGGCTACAGGTGGCGCGCCTTGGCCTTGTCCGCGGCCGACACGGCGGCAAAGCTGCCGCGCACCCGATGGGTCGCCCGCTTGGCCTTCGAGGAGGCATGCGAAGCAGTCGGCAGCGCCAGCGATTCGCCGGTCTCGAGCCAGTACTTGACCCGCTGCGCATCGGCGATGCGCGAAAGCTTGCCGTACGAGTCCAGCAGCACAATGACAACCGGCCGGTTGACGATATTGGCAAGCATCACCAGGCATTTGCCGGCTTCCCGAATAAACCCGGTCTTGCTCAGCATGATGTCCCACTGCCCGCCGCGGACCAGCGAATTGGTATTGTTGAAGCCCAGCACGCGCCCGCTCGGGCCGATCTCGACCGAGTGGCTGGCGGTCGTCGTGAATTCCCGGATCAGCGGATAGCCGGCAGCCGCCTGTACCATGCGCGCCAGATCGCGCGCGGTCGCGACGTTTTCGCTGGACAGTCCGGTGGCGTCATTGAAATGCGTCTGCAGCATGCCGAGGCTCGCCGCCTTGCGGTTCATCGCCTCGACAAAAGCCTGCGTTCCGCCAGGGTAGTTGCGTGCGAGACAGGACGCCGCGCGGTTTTCCGACGACATCAGCGCCAGCTGCAGCATTTCCCGCCGCGTCATCGTGCTGCCCAGCCGCAGCCTCGAGCTGCTGGCTTTCAGCATGTCGAGGTCACCGATGTCGATCGTCAGCGCCTCGTCCATCGGTTGCTGCGCGTCGAGCACGACCATCGCGGTCATCAGCTTGGTGACCGAGGCAATCGCGGTCACCGCATCGGCGTCCTTGGAATAGATCGGCTGCCCGGTCTGGGCGTCGAAAACCAGCGCGTTGGCCGACGCCAGCTTGAGCTTGCTGGCGTCGATCAGCAGCGTCGATCCGATCGGCTTCAGGTCCTCGGCGGCGCCGGCACCTGTAGCAATCAGAAATAACCCAATCAAAACAACAAATAACCGTGAGTTCATTAAGATAGTTCTCAGCAGCGACGCAAGTTTATAGCACAGCTTTGGCGATATGCCAACGGGTTAACGCGCCCACCCGCTCAGGCGATGACCTGGGCCGACGGGTTGCGCGGATCGGGGCTGCCGCCGTCGGCGCCTTCGCGGCGCTGCTGCTGGAGCGCCCACATGCGGGCATACGAGCCGCCGGCGGCCAGCAACTCGGCGTGGGTACCGCGCTCGGTAATGCGCCCGTGCTCGAGCACCAGAATCTGATCGGCTCCGACGATCGTCGACAGGCGGTGCGCGACGGTCAAGGTGGTGCAGCCTGCCGAGATCTCTTCGAGCTCCGCCTGGATCAGCTTTTCCGACTTGGAATCGAGCGCCGAGGTCGCTTCGTCGAAGATCAGAATGCGCGGGTCCTTGAGGATCGCGCGCGCGATCGCCACACGCTGCTTTTCGCCGCCCGAAAGCTTCAGGCCCCGCTCGCCGACGGGTGTGCGATAGCCTTCGGGCAGCGTCGAGACAAAATCGTGAATCTGCGCGAGCCTGGCCGCGATGACGATCTGCTCGGGCGTCGCGCCCGGGTTGCCATAGGCGATGTTGTATTCGATCGAATCGTTGAACAACACCGTGTCCTGCGGCACGATGCCGATCGCGGCGCGCACGCTGGTCTGCTGCACCGAGCGCAAGTCCTGTCCGTCGATGGTGATGCGGCCGCCGCTGACGTCGTAGAAGCGGTACAAAAGGCGGGCCAACGTCGATTTGCCCGAGCCGCTCGGCCCGACGACGGCGATCGTGCGGCCCGCGGGAATCACGAAGGACACATCGAACAGGATCTGCCGGTTCGACTCGTAGTGGAAATCGACGTGCTCGAAGCGGACCTCGCCGCCGCCGGCCGTGAGCGGCGGCGCGCCGGGCGCGTCGCTGATTTCGGCGTTGACCTCGATCAGATGAAACATGCGCTCCATGTCGGCCAGCGCCTGCTTGATCTCGCGGTAGATGACGCCGAGAAAGTTGAGCGGGATATAGAGCTGGATCATGAAAGCGTTGACCAGCACCAGATCGCCGATGGTCATCGTGTGCTCGACCACGCCCAGCGTCGCGCGCCACATGATCAGCGTCACTGCGACGGCGATAATCGCGCTCTGTCCGATGTTGAGCAGCGACAGCGATGTCTGGCTTTTGACGGCGGCCTCTTCCCACCGCTGCAGGCTTTCGTCGTAACGCCGCGCCTCGAATTCCTCGTTGTTGAAATACTTGACCGTCTCGTAGTTCAGCAGGCTGTCGATCGCTCGGGTGTTCGCCTTGGAATCGAGCTCGTTCATCTGCCGGCGGAAGCCGGTGCGCCATTCGGTGATCGTCACCGTATAGATGATGTACAGCACGAGCGCAGCAAGCGTTATGCCGATGAACCAGATGTCATAGCGCGCGATCAGGATCGCCGAGACCAGCGCGATCTCGATCAGCGTCGGCAGGATCGAGAAAAGCGTATACCCGATCAAGGTTGATATTCCGCGCGTCCCGCGCTCGACGTCGCGGGTGAGTCCGCCGGTTTGCCGCGAAAGGTGGAAGCGCAGCGACAATGCGTGCAGATGGCGGAAGGTCTTCAGTGCGATCGTGCGCACGGCGCGCTGCGTGACCTTGGCGAACAGATACTCGCGAAGCTCGGTAAACGCCGTCGTCGAAAGCCGCAATGCCCCGTAGGCCGCAAGCAGCCCGAGCGGCAGCACCAGCGCCTGGGCTCCGGTATGCGTAGTCAGCCGATCGACGATCTCCTTCAACACCAGCGGAACACCGACGTTGGCGAGCTTGGCCGCGACCAGGCAGCCGAGCGCAAGGAGCACACGGCCCTTGTACGCGAGCAGATAAGGCAGCAGCGTGCCGACCGTCTGCCAGTCGCCGCGAGCGCGCCGCGGCGATCGTTCGGTCGGAGGCAGGGGGAGCGAAGAGCTGCGTCGCATCAGGATGGGTAGGCGCAATGGCGCGTCAGGCGCCGGGCGGGCTGGGGCGCGCCTGGCGGCAATACCGCGAATCGGTTCGCGCCGTCGCCATATTACTTCAACCGCCGCCGATCGCGCCGCTGTGAGGTCGTCAGTCCTTGGCGCTCTCGGTGAACCAGTCGTTGCCGCCGTATCCGACCAAACCCATCGCCATCCGCACGATCCCGTAGGCGATCCAGATCGCCGCCTTGTAGGGTCTCGACCGGCTATGCCAGTCGCCGGGGACGACGCGACGCGACCCGGTGGCGATCAACTCGCGCAGCTGCCCCTTCAGCTTTTCGTTGAAGCCGCGATCGCGGACGATCACATTGGCTTCGCGCGCCATCAGCAGGCTGTACGGATCGATGTTCGATGAGCCGACGGTGGCCCAGATATCGTCGACGACGGCGACCTTGGCGTGCAGCATGCTGCGATGGTATTCCTCGATCGCGATGCCAGCCTGGAGCAGCTGACCGTACATCGCACGCGTGGCCAGATGCAGCAGCAGGTACTCGACCCGCCCCGGCAGCAGCAAGGTCACCGCGACGCCGCGCTGGGCGGCTGAGACCAGCGCACGCCGGATGCGAATCCCCGGAAAGAAGTACGAGTTGGCGAGGATGATTTCGCGCTTCGCGGTGCGGATCGCGGCGAGGTAGGCCCGCTCGATGTCGCGGCGATGTCGCAGATTGTCGCGGATGACGAACCTGGCGGTCTGCGTGCCGACGCGCGGGGCGCGGCGGGGCTCGGGAAACAACAACGGCAACTCCGACGTTCCGGTTCTCACCAGTTGCACGATTCCCCACACACGCTGCATCGTCTGCTCGATCTCGGGCAGCAGCGGCCCTTCGACGGAAACCGCGAAGTCGACCCGGGGCGGGGTTTGCCGCGGCGTGTTTTCGTCGTCGATGACGTTGATGCCGCCGACGAAGGCGATCTCCCCGTCGACCACGCACAGTTTCCGGTGCAGGCGGCGCAGGCGATGCGAGCGGAATTGCCAGGGTGCGACCTCGGGCCGGTATTTCTGGAAATCGACGCCGCCGTCCCGCATTTCGCGCTCCAGCGCAACCGTCAGGTAGAACTTGGCACCCCAGCCATCGACGAGCGCGCGCACGTTCACGCCGCGCTGGGCGGCCCGGATCAGCGCGCCGGCGACCAGCCGCCCCGTTGCGTCGTCGGCGAAGATATACGTCTCGAACCATACGGTCTCGCGAGCGGCGTCGATCGCGCCTATCAGTGCCGGAAAATACTGGTCACCGTTGCTCAGCAGGGTGATGCGGTTGCCCGGCAGGAAGCGATTCATCGCGCCGCGGGCTGGCGATCAGCGCGACGCGACGCTGGAACGCGTAAGGTCGAACGTCGCGGCGAGCGCCGCATGGTCGGACAGCCGCGCCAGCGGATAGGCGTAGTGCACATCGGCGGCGACGACCTTGAGTCCTCGCGCATAAATGCGGTCGAGCCGGAATACGGGCAGCACTGACGGGAACGTGCGCGCCGGCCGTCCGCGCGCCGCCTCGAACACTTCGACGACGCCGAGCTCCTCCTGCAGCATCCGGTCGGCCTTGCGCCGCCAGTCGTTGAAATCGCCGGCGATGATCAGCGCCGCATCGGCCGGAACCGACTCGCGGATCCGCTCGCATAACGCTCCTATCTGCCAGAGGCGGCCGCGCTCGAACAGCCCGAGGTGGACGTTGATGCAATGCAGCGGCGGCAACCCGCGCTGCAGCTGCATTACGCAATGCAGCATGCCGCGGCTCTCGAACGCGTGCGCCGAAATATCCTGGTTCGCCTGCTCGATGATCGGAAAGCGCGAAAGCACCGCATTGCCGTGGTGGCCGTGACGCGTGATCGCATTGCGCCCATAGGCGACTTCGCGCCAGACTCTGTCGGCGATGAACTCATGCTGGGGCTTCAGCGGCCAGTCGCGATAACGGCCGGCGTGCCGGCGATGCACGCCCTGCACTTCCTGAAGGAACATCACGTCGGCATCCAGGCCATGCAGCTTGTCGCGCAATTCGTGGATGACGACCCGCCGTGTCAGGTGGGAAAATCCCTTGTGGATGTTGTAGGTAGCGACGGTAAAACGCATGATGGCAGTGTGGCCGCGGGAAGTCCCTTATGGTAACGGCAATTCGCCGCGACCGTCGCCGCGGGGGCCGGAGGCGCTGCGGAATCCTGCCCGGATCGATGCGGCGGCCGGATCCGTCGCCGGGCAATCGTGTAAGGTAGCCGGCATCGGCGCGACCAAGCCACGCATGGGCGAATGTCAGTCATGCACCGATTCTGGTCATCGCATAGGAGATGGCAATGAAACAGCAAACGACGATTCAAGCCGCGATCGCGGGACTGTTGGCGCTGGGTTTTGCGACCGCGGTGTCGGCCCAGCCGGTTCCCGAACAGAAGGGCAAAGACAAGTGCTACGGCGTCGCCAAGGCCGGTCAGAACGACTGCGCCGCAGGCAAGCACGCCTGCGCCGGTCAAAGCACCGTCGACAACGATCCGGTCTCGTGGAAGTACGTCGCCAAAGGGACCTGCGAAAAGATCGGCGGCAAGACGACCGCGCCGAAGTCCTGATCCCTGGCTTCGCGATCCCGCGTCGTCCGCTGACCCCGGGCGGCGCATTCTGACCTGTTGCCCGAGATGGCCCCCGCGCGCGTACTTCCGGCCGTCGCCGGCATCGGCTTGCGCGCTCCGCACGTCGCCGAGGTTCGCCACTCGCGGCCACCGATCGGATGGCTCGAGGTGCACAGCGAAAACTATTTTGTCGACGGCGGCCCGGCGCTTGCCGCGCTCGAAGCGATACGCGCCGACTATCCGGTATCGCTGCACGGCGTAGGCCTGTCGCTGGGCTCGGCGGACCCGTTGGACGTCGAGCACCTGGCGCGCCTGAAGCGGCTCGCCTCGCGGATCGAACCGTCGGCGGTCTCCGAGCATTTATGCTGGAGCCATGTCGACGGTCGCCATCTGAACGATCTCTTGCCGCTGCCGTTGACCGATGAGTCGCTCGCGCTGGTATGCGATCGCATCGACGCGGTGCAATTCGCGCTCGGCCGTGCGCTGCTGGTGGAGAACGTCTCGTCCTATTTGCGCTTCGCCAGCGATACGATCGCCGAGTGGGACTTCGTCGCCGCCGTCGCGAGCAAGAGCGGCTGCAAGCTGCTGCTCGACGTCAACAACGTCTACGTCAATGCAGTCAATCACGGCTTCGACCCGCACGTCTACCTCGTGGCGATCCCCGCCGGGAGCGTGGCCGAGATCCACCTCGCCGGCTACGATGCCACAGGGCCGTGCCTGATCGACACCCACGGGTCGCGGGTCGCAGCTCCGGTCTGGGCGCTGTACCGCGCCGCGATCGAGCGTTTCGGGGCGAAGCCGACCTTGTTGGAGTGGGACACCGACATTCCGGCGCTCGACGTGCTGCTGGACGAAGCGGCGCAAGCTCAGGCGATCCTCGACGAGCATCGACATGCCATCCCTCGTTGAGATTCAGCGCGGCGTTGCCGCCGCGATGATATCCGGCGATCCGGCCGCGCTCGCCGGGCTGGGCATCGTCCCTGGCACGATCAGCCCTGCGGCGCGCATAGACATCTACCGCAGCAACGTGTTCGGCAACTACCGCAAGGCGCTGGCGACTACGTTTCCGGTGGTCAGGCAGCTGGTCGGCGCCGCGTTCTTCAACGCCGCGGCCGACGCCTATGTGCGCTCGCATCCTTCGACCCGCGGCGACGTCAACCGCTACGGCAACGATCTGACACGCTTCCTTGCCGATTACGAGCCAGCGCGAACACTCCCCTACCTGCCGGACATCGCGCGCCTCGAATGGGCGATCGATCAGGCGGCCATCGCGGCCGACGTGCCACCATTCGACCTCGCGGCGCTGGCCGCGCTGCCGGAAAAAGCGCATGCCGGCCTTCGCTTTGTGCTGCATCCGTCGGCGCAGCTCATCGGATCGCACTATCCGATTCTGCACATCTGGCAGGTCAACCAGGCGGACTTCGAAGGTCCGGCCGAGGTCGACCTGCGCGAGGGCGGCGATTCGCTGCTGGTCGTCCGCGGCGAGTGCGGCGTCGAGCTCGAGCGGCTCAAGCCCGGTGAAGCGGCTCTGCTCGCTGGCTTCGCCGCCGGCGAGACTCTCGCTCTTGCCGCAGATTTCGCGACCGAAGCCGAACCGTCATTCGACCTGACGGCCGCGCTGCGGAGGCACCTCGCCAATCATGTGCTGGCCGCATTCGTCGCGCCGGAATCATCAATCGAAGAAAGGCCGCGATGAATGCCTTCAGCTCATCACCGCTGTCCGGCCGCGCGGCCGCCTTGTATTGCAGATTTACCCGGCTGGTCGACCGTTTGCAGCCGCTGCTGGCACTCGGCTTGCGCTTGTACGCCGCGCGCGTTTTCCTGCTTTCCGGGCTCACCAAGATCCACGACTGGAGTGTGACGCTGGCGCTGTTCGAGAACGAGTACCACGTCCCGGTCCTGTCGCCGTCGGTCGCGGCTGCGCTCGGCACCGCGACCGAGCTCTCGATGCCCGTGCTGCTCGCACTTGGACTGGGAACGCGTTTCGCGGCGGCTGCGCTGTTCGTGTTCAACGTCGTTGCCGTAATCTCTTATCCCGATCTGCCGGACATCGCCGTCAAAGATCACATTCTCTGGGGATTGATGCTGCTGGTGCTGCTGGTCTACGGCGCGAGCGGCATTTCCGTCGATCGCTGGCTGCAGTCCCGCCTGCGGCCGACGGCCGTGTAACGGTGCCCGATACCGGCTCGGCGTTACACTCGCTATTCGTTGCCACGGGAGCTTCATGGCCGGATACGACGCGATTGTGATTGGCACCGGGCAGGCCGGCCCGCCGCTCGCCGTCCGTCTGGGCAATGCCGGCCGCAAGACCGCAATCGTCGAGCGCAAGCTGATCGGCGGCACCTGCGTCAACGTCGGCTGCATCCCCACCAAGACGCTGATCGCGAGCGCGCGTGCCGCCCATGTCGCGCGTCGCGCCGCCGACTTCGGCGTCGTACTCGACGGGCCGGTTCGGGTCGACATGGCACGGGTCAAGGCGCGCAAGGACGCGATCGTCGCGCAGTCGAACGCCAACGTCGCCAAATGGATCCGCGAGGCGCCGAACGTCACGCTGATCGAGGGCCACGCGCGCTTCGAAGGTCCGCGCAGCGTGCGGGTCGGCGAGCGCTTGCTCGAAGCGCCGCAGATTTTCATCAATGTCGGCGCCCGCGCTGCCGTGCACGGTGTCGACGGCCTCGCCGACGTGCGTTACTTCACCAACACCGGCATGATGGGCGTCGACTTCGTGCCCGATCACCTGTTGATCGTCGGCGGCAGCTATATCGGGCTCGAATTCGCGCAGATGTACCGACGCTTCGGCAGCGCAGTGACGGTCGTCGAGATGGGCCCGCGCCTGATCGGCCGCGAAGACGACGATGTGTCCGCAGCGATCCAGGCGATACTCGAAGCGGAAGGCATCGCGTTTCGCCTGAACGCAAAGTGCCTCGGCGTCGCACCGAGCGGCGATGGCGTATCGTTGCGCTTGAGCTGTTCCGACGAGCCGCGAGCGATCGACGGCTCTCATCTGTTGCTGGCGATCGGCCGTGTGCCGAACACCGACGACCTGGGTCTCGAGCTCGCCGGCGTGCGAACCGACGCGCGCGGCTACATCGAGGTCGATGAAGGGCTGCAGACCAGCGTCCCCGGCATCTGGGCGATCGGCGACGTCAATGGGCGCGGCGCATTCACGCACACCTCGTACAACGATTACGAGATCGTCGCCGCCAATCTGCTCGATGGCGAGCAGCGCCGCGTCAGCGACCGTATCCCGACCTACGCGCTGTTCATCGACCCGCCGTTGGGCCGCGTCGGCATGACCGAGCGCGAAGTGAGGGCCTCGGGACGGCCGGCACTGACGGCCAAGCGGATGATGTCGAGAGTGGGGCGGGCGCGCGAGCGCAGCGAAACGCAGGGGTTCATGCAGGTGCTGGCCGACGTGGAAACAAAAAGAATCCTCGGCGCGGCCTTGCTGGGCATCGAAGGCGACGAGGCGGTGCACTGCATTCTGGACCTGATGGCCGCCGGCGCACCGTACACGGTGCTGCAGCGCGCGATGCACATCCACCCTACGGTTTCGGAGCTGCTGCCGACCTTGCTCGGCGACCTCAAGCCACTATCCTAGCCCGTGCGCGTGCCGTCGCGGCGGCACCAACGGACAGCCCGGCCGGGCGGCGTCTACATGATCACGCGGTATCCTTCCCAACCGCGTTCGAGCATTGGACATTGCTCGCACTCCTGCGTTCGCAGGCTGCAATAACGGATGTCGCAGCCGACCCGCCGCCCTTCGAGGATCAATCTGACCCGATCGAGTTTTTCCGGGCCGCGACCCTTGATCAACAGCACATCGCCCGGATGCAACACCTGGCTCAGCGCTTCCGCCGCGTCACGCGCAGTGCGGCCGGCGTCGGTGACCGATGTCCTTGCCATGCCGCCGCGTCGAGCACCCGACCACACCGGCTCGAAGTCGTGATGGAACACGACCAGATGCGAGGCGATGGCCGCGATTCGCTCACCCAGCGCCTGATAGATCGGCCGCTGGGGTCCGGGCGGCTCGGACACCGACCCGAGCAGCACGACACGGCGCGACGACGGGACCTCGGCCAGCACGTCGAGCGCGGCATGCACCGTTTCCAGCGTCGATTTGAAATCGTCGCGGAGCACCGTCACGCCATTGGGCAGCAGCACCGGATCCATGCGCCCGGGGGTCGGCGCAAGCTCTCGCAGTCGCGCCAGCGCAGGGTCCAGCGCGTAGCCTTCGACGTGCGAGACCGCGACCGCGGCGAGGATCGGGTAGATCATATGGCGGCCGAGCAATCGCACTGCGACGTCGCGTTGTTCGCCGAACGCAATCAGGCGGAAGTAAGTTCCGCGCGGCCAGTCCAGCCGGACTACGTCAGCCCGGACGTCGCATGCGGCACCGAAGCCGAAGGTGACCACGCGCGCGCGCGTTTTTTCCTTCATCCACATGACGTTGGGGTCGTCGCCGTTCAGGACCGCGGCGCCCGAGGCTGGCAGCACCTGCAGCATCCAGGACTTTTCGGCGCGCGTCACTTCGAGCGTGCCGAGGCTGACATGGTGCTCGCTGCCGATAGAGGTGACGACGGCGACGTCCGGTCCGACGGTGCGCGCATACCCCTTCATAAGTCCCGGCTTCGAAATCCCGACCTCGATCACCGCGTGACGCTGTCCCGGCCGGATACGAAACAATGCGAATGCGATCCAGGACCAGGAATTGGATAGCATCGCGTTGTGCTCGCGAACGCCGAGCGCGGCGGCGATCGCGCGGGTGGTCGTCGACTTGCCGAACGACCCTACGACGGCGATGACGCGAGTCTTGAGCGTGCGCCGGTACATCCGCGCCAACGGCGACAGCAGCGGCCAGCTCCGGTAGGCGATGCCCTGGCGCACATGCATGCGGCCGGCGGGCGTGCGCAACATGGCCGGCAGGTCGCGGATGCGGAATCTCATGGCGGGACTTGCCGCCCGGATGCGCTGTGGCGGAAGAGGTCGTGCCATATCTGCACGCAAAGCACGACCGACAGGATCTGGCCGAGGTTCTCGTCGCCGGCACGATGCCGACGCAGCAGCGCCTGCACCTTGTCCGCTTCGAAATAGCCGCTCTGGCGCAAGGCCGAGGGTGAAATTCGTTCGGCGGCGAACTCGGGCAGCGGCGCGCGCAGCCATGCGTCCATCGGCACCTGCAGGCCGCGCTTCTTGCGATTGACGATTTCGGGTGGCAGCACGCTTTCCATCGCTCGCCGCAGGATATGCTTCTCACGCAGCCATTTCATTTTCACTCGCGGCGGAATGCGCGCGCAGTATTCGACCAGCTCGTGATCGAGGAACGGCACCCGGGCCTCGACCGAATACGCCATCGATGCGCGATCGAGGCCGAGCACGACGCCGTCGCCCATCCGGTGCTTGAGGTCGAAATATTGCATTCGGGCGAACGGGTGCCAGGATTCGAAGCCCGCGGGCGGCGGCGCCGAATCCGCGGTGCCGTCGCCTTGCCGGTCGAGCTCGGCGATGATCTCCGGTCCCAGCACCTCGCTGCCGTCGGCCTGTCCGCGCAAGTGCGTGATGCTGCGCGAAAAGCGCTCGAAGTTCATCTCGCGAGGGCCCGCGATTGTCGCCGCCGCGCCCGGCCACCGCCGCCGGATCGCTGGCACGCCCGCGATCATCCGGCGCGCCGCCTGTGGCAGCAGAAAAATCGGATCGAGCAGGCGCATGGTCGGATACCATGGATAACCGCCGAGAATCTCATCCGAGCCTTCGCCGGTCAGCACGACCTTGACGTGCGCGGCCGTGGCTTGCGCCACCATCAGCCGGCCGATTTCGACGCCGCCCAGCAGCGTATCCTCGGCGTGCCAGATCGCCTTCGGCAGCCGCTCCATGTCGGCGTGGCGGCAGACGATCCGGTGACCGGCAAGACCGTACTCCGGATAGTCGTCCAGCCCTTTCTGATTGCGCAATTCGTCGAACGCCGGATCCTCGAAGCGCAAGGTGAAGGTTTGCACCGGCGGTGGGACCAGGCGCGACATCAACGCCGTGACCGCGCTCGAATCGATCCCGGCGCTGAGCCAGGCGCCCAGCGGCACGTCGCTGCGCAGATGGAGCTTGACGCTTTCGCTCAGCTTGTCGCGCAATCCATCGGCCCAGTCCTGCTCGGTGGCGGTCCGGTCGTAGTCGTCGCGCGCCGGGAAGATCGCGTCCCAGTACTGGCGGATGTCGACGTGCCCCTCGCTCCAGGTCAGCGTGTGCCCGGCCGGCAGGCGGCGGATGCCGGTGACCACCGTGCGCGGCGCGACGATGCGTCCGTACGAAAGCAGCTGGCGCAACGACTGGAGGTCCGGATGCGGCTCGACCGCACCCGACGCGAGGATCGCTTTCTGCTCCGACCCGAAAAAAAGCCCGTCGGCGGTAATCGCATAGTGCAAGGGCTTGATGCCCAGCCGGTCGCGCGCGAGCACCAGCCGCTGCCGCCGCGCGTCCCACAGCGCCAGGCCGAACATGCCGCGCAGATGCGAAACGAAATCGAGACCGTGTTCCTCGTACAGATGCACGATTACCTCGACGTCCGACGCGGTCGCAAAACGGTGTCCTATGGCGACGAGCCGCTGGCGCAGCTCGATGTGGTTATAGATCTCGCCGTTGCAGATGACGGTGACCGAGCCATCCTCGTTCGAAATCGGCTGGTCGCCGGTCTTCAGGTCGACGATGCTCAAGCGGCGAAAGCCGAGCCCGATGCCCGGCGCGGCGAGGAAACCCTCGCTATCCGGGCCGCGATGCCGCAGCGAATCTGACATGCGCTTGAGCGTTTCCGCGCTGACCGGCCGCTTCGGATCCGACCAGGCGATGCCGCAAATCCCGCACATGGATGCTTTCCTCGAGCCGACGGCGTCAGCTGCGTCCGCGCGGCGGCGGCAGCAGGAACACGCGCTGCCAGGGGCCCAGCTTGATGCGGCCGAGCACGCCGTAGACGCGAAAGCCGCCCTTAGTGTCGTCGCGCAGCGATGACACGTTCTCCGGCAGGACCGCACCCGTGGCGCGCCGCAAGCCGGCGCGCTGCAGATGCTTCAGGTGGTGCGCGCGCACGGCGTTGGCGATGCCGTGGCCCCGATAGGCCGGCAGCGTGAACTTGTCGTAAACGTGAGCTTCATCCGGTGTCACATCGATCCGGCACCCGAGGAACGGCACCCAGACCGGTTGCATGGCGATCCATGCTGCGGCAACGATCCGTCCTTCGTACCGCGCAACAAAGCACATGTGGCCCGAGCGCAATCGACCGGCGATTTCGCGCCGCGTCGTGCCGGGGCGAAACACCAGATAGTCGTCCAGTTCGTCCTGCGCCAGCATCGCGACGTCGACAGGCAAGCCCGGCACGACGTCGGCAACCGGCTGGTCCAGCGCGCGTTCGACCAGCAGCAGGCGGCGGTAGCCGAACTGGCTCAACAGCTTGAACCAGAAGCTCTTCAGCCCTTCGTCACGCAAGGTCAGAACTGCGCGACGGATGAAGTTACCAGCCGGATAGGCCGACCGCGTCTGCGCGCCCGCCATCTTGCCGGCGGGCGGCGGTCGACGCTCGTCGCTGTGTCCGTCCGACATCACGGCTTTCGCGCGTGGAGGCCGACGAAATAGCCGGTCAGATATCGGGTTGGCCAGCGCGCCAGTCGCTCCCATCGCAATGCCGTGCGCAAAAACCGCGCCATTGCCTCCGGCGTCCCGCGGCGTTCGCAGCGGCGCGCGAGCGCCACCGACAGCGCGCGGGGGCAATGCAGCAACGCGACTGTCTCCAGCACCTCGAAGCCGGACTCGCTAAGCATGCGCCGCAGACCTCCGGGGCCTCCAGTCGCGCCGATCGGATAGGCGACGAGCTTCAGCCGATGCAGCAGCCGGTATGGCAACGCGTTGCGCAGTGCGACGGCCGGATTGGCGAGATTGTCCATCGTCAGCAGCAGGCGACCACCGGGGCGCAGCACGCGATGAAAACCGCGGAGCGACACGAGTATATCGTCACGCCTGTCGAAGTGATCGAGGGTGGAATTAGACACGACGACATCGAACGCGTCGCTTGCAAACGGCAAGCGCCGGACATCGGCCGCCACCGCCAGCAGCGCCGGATGGCGTCTCGTTGCCGCGGCCAGCACCGACGGCGCAAGGTCGAGTGCCACGACACGCCGCGCACGCTCGGAGAGCAGCGGATACAGCCCGCTTCCCATCGCCTCGTCGAACAGGTCGGTCTTCAGCAGATCGGCGCAAGCTTCCGTCGGTAGCCAGCGGGCGAACAGGGTCGCGTTGACCGCGTCGCTGTGCAATCGCCACAGCGCCCCGGTCCGCGCGCCGAGCACTGGCTCGAGCGCAGCGTCCCAGCGGCGTGACCCGCCGTCGGGCGATCGAATGCCATTGCCTTCCATGGCGTGCGTGTCTTCCGCTCGATTGTTTGATTGATTGCGCGTGCAGCGGTGACTGATTAGACTGCCGATGCTCCAATGCGCGCGATTTGCCTTGGCGTATGCGTCACAGAGCAGTGCGGCCAATTATAGTGCTCGCGTAGCGAAAGTTACCGCCGCCGCGGTATCGCGCAGCCGGCCAAAGCGCCGGTAGGGAGAAATCACTGAACGCAGCGATCGAAAGCACCAGCCCCACGGCGCCGGCCGTCACGGCCATCATGCCCGTATACAACGGCAGCAGCACCCTGCGGCAGAGCCTCGAGCCGCTGCTCACGATGCGGCGCAAAGGCGAGGTCGCTGAAATCATCGTCGTCGACGACGGCTCGACCGATGCCAGCGCGGCGATTGCTGCCGACGCGGGGGTCACCGTGCTCGAATCCGGCGGACGCCTGGGGCCGGGCGGCGCGCGCAACGTCGGAGCCGCCACCGCGGGCGGCGAGATCCTGTGGTTCGTCGATGCCGACGTTGTCGTCCACGTGGACGGGGCGCGGGTGCTGGTCGAGGCGCTGCAAGCGACCGGCGCCGCGGCGATTTTCGGCAGTTATGACGATGACCCTCCAGCGCCCAATTTTTTTTCGCAATACAAGAATCTGGTGCACCACTACCAGCACTGCCGCGCCAAAGGCGACGTCGACACATTCTGGGCCGGCTGCGGTGCGATAACCAGGGAGGCTTTCACCGAGGCCGGCGGATTCGACGCCGACAAGTATCCTCAGTCGTCGATCGAGGACATCGAGCTGGGATTGCGCTTGCGCCGGCGCGGGCTCCGCATTCACCTCGAGCCGGCGCTGCTGGCGACCCACCTCAAGGTCTGGCGCCTGCCCAATCTGCTGCGGACCGAAGTGTGCCGTCGCGCAATGCCGTGGTCGCGCCTGATCATCGAGCACGGATGGTGGTCGAGAAGTCTCAACATGGACGACGGCGAGCGCTTTCGCGCGCTGCTTGCCGCCTGCTGGCTGGCGACGTTGCTGCTTGCCGCGGCGGGACTGGCGCCGCCGTGGCCCGCGTTGATCCTGCTCGCCCTCGTTGCGGTCGCGAACCACCGGTTGCTCAGCTTCTTTTGGCGGCGGCGCGGCATGCTGTTTGCGATCGGCGGCGTCCTGTATCACCAGCTTTACTACCTGTATAGCGCCGGGGCATTCGCCTATTGCCTGGCGGCGCACCGCTGGTCGGCGATACGCCGGCGCCTCGACCGACTGACGCATCCGGCCTGATCGCGATGGCGGCAGCCACGCGTTCGTTGCGCGTTCGTTGCGTGCTCATGGCACGCTCATTGCGCAACTTGGCGCGTCAGCGCGCTGTTGCCGCCAGCCGCGCGCTGCGGCACTTGCCTCCACAGGAATGCCAGATAAAACGCCAGCGCCGGCGCCATGTGCAACGGCAGGCGATTGACCAGAGTCTCGTCGGCGACGCCGAAAGCCGCGCTACTGTAGAAGAACACGACGAAAACGAAAGCGAAGGCGCCCAGCATCGTGACGGTCATTGGCGCCACCGGGACGGAAAAAAGCGCACGCCAGCGCAGCGCGATCACCGCCAGCGTCAGGTACCAGAGCAGATGCCAGTTATCCATCTGGAAAAAGTGTTCGAACATCGGGCGCGACACGTTGATGAATTCGGTGCGCAGAGTGTAGCCGAGCACCCGGAGCTCGCTTGGGCCGAGCAGCAGATAAAGCAGCATCGCAACGCCAAGCAAGGCCACCACACCCACGCCGACGCGCCGGTTGATTGCGACCAGCACCGGCGGCAACAGCGTCATCGCCCATACCACGCCCTCCTTCTTGATCAGGATGCAGGCCAGCGCGCAAAGCACGGCGAGAAGCGCGTCGGTGCGGCCGCGCAGGCGAGTCCACTGCCATAGCGCCATCGCCGCCAAGCCGTAGGCGGCAGCGACGAAGATGTCAACGTATCCGGCAACCGCGACGTGCAGGTCGATGAACGGCATCGACAGCAGCAGGTAGGTGAACAGCATCGCCTGCGCCGTCCCGATGCCGATTCGCCGCAGCTGCGCGTAGAACGCGAGTCCGAGCGCCGCCAGGATTGCAAGCCACGGCGCGTTTATCAGCGATTCGTCCCAGTGGCCCAGGCATAGCGCGGTCCAGACCTGCAGCAGCGGAACCGTCGCCGGATAGTCGGGATGCGCGTCGACGAATTGCATTCCGCTCCCCGATTCGAGCCAGGTCGCGGGATCGACGAAGGCGGCGATCTTTCCGTATTCGTACCAGACGCGCGCCTTGGTTGCCCACTGCGCCCAGGCGTCCCAGGGCAGCAGCGGACGCCACGCCAGCTCGAGGCCGAGGCCGAGCAAGCGAACGGCTATCAGCGCCAAGCAGGCGAAGAACAGCAGGCGCTGCGCCGGAGGCAGGCCCGCGACGCGTGCGCGCGACACTCGCCAGCGCTCGCGCAGCGGCGGCAGCGATCGCAGGCGGGCAATACTGCAGGCGAAGACGGCGAGCGCGACCAGCTGCAGCGCGACCAGCGGCACCGTCCATCGCACTCCGATTGCACCGAGTACACGCATCGCGAGCGACGTCGCGAGTGTCCCAAGCAGATAACCATAGCCGGCGGCAAGGATCAGGTCGCGCGGTTCGGCGCGACGCTGCAGCGCAAGCATGCAGCAGCTTCCAGCGAGCCACGGCAGCGCGACGCTTCCTGCGACGCCGATCAGATCGCCCATGCGTCCTCTGCGATCCCGGCGGAGGCCAGAGGATTCATCGCACGCGGACGAGAACGAGCCCCGGAGGCCGCGACAGAATCTGTTCCGCCGGCTTGCGCCGGCCGTCACGCCAGACCAGCGTTTGGGCAGCGCTGTCATAACCGAGATCGCTGGTCAGGAAAAGCAGAACATAGTCGCCGCTGCGCAATTCCTCCGGCACCGGCTTGCGCGCTCGCCTGCCGTCGCTGTAATAGACGTTCTGCGGATACAGGAAATACGATCCGCGCGTGCGCAGCGCCTGATCGTCGGCGATGAAATGGATGCGCACCGGGGGCGCAGGCAAGGCCGCGCGCACCTCTTTCATCAAGACGTACAACTCGTGATCATCGGAGGCCAAGCGCTTTTCTTCGCCGGTCTTGCCGGCGAACGTCGCGGCGGTTTGCGCCAGTTGCCGCCAAAGGTTCACCTGGAAGCGCAGGTCCAGAAGCAGCCAGCCGGCGACGACGATCGCCCAAAGGATGCGCGGGTCGCGCGATAACGCGCGGCGGGTCAGCAGCCCATAGAGTGCCGCTGCGAAAAAGCCGCCGGCGGCTACGGTCGCGAGCAGCGTCGCGTAGTGACTGCGCTCGCCGTCGAATGGCAGCGTGACCGAGGCAGCGACGATGGGAATGAACGCGGCCCACTGATGAAAGATATCGCCGATAACCGTGGCGATCGACACCGACGGCACCGAAAACGATTCCAGCACCAGCGGCCGCGGCAGCGTGCCGCGGGCAACCAGTGCGATCCCGGTAATCGTGCCGGTCCATCCGTCATCGGGGCCCAGCTCCAAAGGGGCAATGTGCGTGCCGCTCCAGGCCAGTCGCCTGGAAGAGTTCCGATTCGGCCGTTCTTCGGTGCGCCAGAGAAAAACGAGGTCGACCGGCAGCGCGTCGGTCGAGTGGAGATTGAAGTCGATGCGGGGATGACCGTCGGCGCCAAAAGGCGCGACACGCGCCGAGAGCACCGCCAGCCCCTCGCCGTCGGTCGCTTCGAGCACGAACTCCCGGCCGTCCCGGTGTCCGCGGCCGCGGCCCAGCGCGAACGCACCGCCGTCGACCGATACCGCCGGCGGGCCGCTGCGCCAATTGCCACCCGAATGGACGATGGCGACCAGCAGCACCGACACCGCCATGCCGGCGACGAGCAAGCCGACGCCGGCAATCCACGCCTGCGCTTGCGCGGCGGGCGCGGCCGCATCGATGCGATCAGTCATCAAGCGACACTAGCATTCGCGGCGATCGATTGCCACACCGAGGCGGCATGCTGCGGATGACGCCGCATCGCCTACAATGCGCACCCATGGGGGACACACGACAGACCGCGGTCATCGTCGGCGGCGGTCCGGCGGGACTTACCGCCGCATTGGAGCTCATCAGACATACGAAGGTCCGTCCGATCGTCATCGAGGCCGGCGATGCCGTCGGCGGCATCTCGCGCACGATCGACTGCGGCGGCTATCGTATCGACCTTGGTGGCCATCGCTTTTTTTCAAAGTCCGATTGGGTGATGAACTGGTGGCAGGAAATCCTGCCATTGGACCGTGAATCGCGCCCTGCGGATGAGCCGATCAGCGTCGGCTACCGCAACCGGCACCGCACCGTGCCCGTCGCCGCCGCCGCGGGCGGTGCGGGGACGCGCGGCGATCTGGTGATGCTGGTGCGGCATCGCCTGTCCCGAATCTATTTCCGGCGCAAATTCTTCGACTATCCGGTCAAGCTCAACCTGCGCACGATTGCCAACCTGGGCCCGTGGCGCTTCGCCAGGGCTGCGGCCAGCTACGCCTGGGCCACGCTCTTTCCGCGCCGTCCCGAGCGCAATCTCGAGGATTTCCTGATCAACCGCTTTGGCGTCGAGCTGTATCGGACCTTCTTCAAGTCGTACACCGAAAAAGTCTGGGGCGTGTCGTGCGACCGGATCAGCGCCGAGTGGGGAGCGCAACGCATCAAGGGGCTGTCCCTGGTCGCTGCGGCGCGGCATGCGCTGTCGCGCGCGTCGCCGCGCTCCGCGCTGCCGTCACGCTGGACGCGCACCAGCCTGGTCGAGCACTTTCTTTACCCGAAGCTCGGGCCCGGCCAGTTATGGGAGGAAGTCGCACGCCAGGTCCGGGCCGGTGGCGGCGAGATACGCTTGTCGCAGCGCATCGAGCGGATTCGCCTCGCCGACAATCGGGTGACAGCGGTCGACATACGGGATGTCGCGACGGGCACGCTGCGCAGTCTGTCCGCGGACCTCGTGATTTCGAGCATGGCGGTCCAGGATCTGGTCGCCAGCCTCGATCCGCCGCCGCCGCCCGAGGTGCGCCGCGTGGCGAGCGCCTTGCCGTATCGCGACTTCGTCACCGTGGGTCTGCTCGTCACCCGGATGAAAAGTCGCAGCTGGACGGCCACTGGAAGCAATGCCGCTTTCCCGCCCGACAACTGGATCTACATCCAGGAGCCCGACGTCCGCGCCGGCCGCCTGCAGATCTTCAACAACTGGAGTCCCGCGATGGTCGCCGATCCGGCGCTGATCGCGCTGGGCGTCGAATATTTCTGCAACCGGGATGACGAGCTCTGGTCGCTGTCCGACGCAAAGCTCGAGGCGCTGGCCATCCGCGAGCTGCAGCAGATCGACCTGATCGACGGCAATGACGTAGTCAAGGCTACCGTCGTGCGCGTGCCCAGGGCCTACCCTGCGTATTTCGGCGCCTACGTGGAGTTCGGCGTTATCCGGGCGCATGTCGACACGATCGAGAATCTTTTCCTGGTCGGCCGCAACGGCATGCATCGCTACAACAATCAGGACCATTCGATGCTCACCGCGAAGGCGGCCGTCGACAACATTGCTTCCGGTCGCACCGACAAGCAGAATATCTGGGATGTCAATGTCGACGACGAATACCACGAGGAGCGCGAACCAGCGTCAGCTTGACCGCCTGCGGCGGCCCCGGATTCCGCCGTGCTGCTGAGCCGGCTGCGCTGGGCGGGCTACTTCGCCTGGCATCTGCGCGGCCAGTCGGCGTTTCCCTTTTTGCCGCTGGCTATCGTGCAGCGCCGCCAGGCCGAACGGGTGCGGCGAATGGCCGTGTATGCCTGTCGAACCGTTCCGTATTACCGCGAGACGTTTCGCCGGCTCGGACTCGATCCGGCCGACTTTCGCGACGGCGGTGACCTGGCGCGGCTTCCGGTCCTCGAGCGTGAAGCGATCCAGCGCGATCCCGAATATTTCTGCTCGGACGCGGTGCCGCGCGGCGACCTGCTCCGCATCACCAGCGGCGGCAGCTGCGGCGCCCCGCGCCTGGTTCTGCACGACCCGCGCGGCGTATTCGAAAACGCCGCGCACGGCGAGCGCGAGCGCAGCATCTGGACCGCGATCATCGGCCGTGCGACCGGCTACCGCGAACTGACCGTCGCACCGCCGCACAGCACGACCTTGAAGGTCCAGCAGTACTGCCGGGAACGGGGGCTTTATCCGCGCGGCGTGGGCATCGAGCGCCAGTATGCCTCGCTGCTCGATCCTCCCGAGACCACCGTGCAACACATCAATGCATTCAAGCCGCACGTTGTGCACAGCTATGGCTCGCATCTGGCGATCCTGTTCGGGTATCTGGAGCGCACCGGCGCACCGTTCCATCGTCCGGCAATCGTCAGCTACACGGCGGACAACCTGTCGGCACCGGTGCGCGCGATGATCGAGCAGCGTTTCGGCATTCCGGTTTTCACCACCTACCAGGCGGTCGAGGCCTTCAAGATCGGCTTCGAGTGCGAGGGGCATTGCGGACTTCATCTGAATATCGATCTTTATCCGCTGCGGATCGTCGATGGCGCGGACCGCGATCTGCCGCGCGGCCAAAGCGGCGAAGTCATCGTTTCCAACCTGGTCAACCGCGGCATGGTGCTGCTCAATTACCGGCTCGGCGACATCGTCACTCTGCTGCCCGATCGCTGCGGATGCGGGCGATCGCTGCCGTTGCTGTCGTATCCCGAGGGACGAACCGACGATCTGCTCGAATTCGCATCGGGCCGGATCGTGCATCCTCAGGCGATCCGCAGCGCGTTCAATGAAGAGCGATCGATCTGGGAATATCAGGTGGAGCAGTTGACCGACACCCATTTCCGCGTCGCGCTGCTAACCGCGCCAGCGTGCGATGCGCAGGCGACGCGGCAGCGCGTCGTCGATAAGCTTGCAACGGTGCTCGGCAGCGGTGTGCGCATCGACGTCGAATTCGTCGATACGATCGATCGCACGGTCGGCGGCAAATTCGCGCCCGTCATCTCCCGCCGCGCCAGACAACGGCGGACGGACGGCCGTTGACGGCCACGGCTCGGCCGGGTCCGTGCAGGGATTTCAGCTGCTGCGGCGCGCAATCATGTCGATTTCGATGCGGGCGCCGCGCGCGAGACCGGTGACGCCGATGCACGTGCGCGCCGGCCGGCGGCTCTCGGGAAAGTAGCCGGCATAGACCTCGTTCATTCGCGCGTAGTCGTCGTCGAAGTGCAGCAGATAGACGCGTGCTGCCGCGACGTCGGCAAGGCCCAGCGCGCAGCCTTTCAGCACGGCAACGAGGTTCTTCATCACCTGGTGAGTCTGCTCTTCGATCGTCGCCGGATAGGCCGATGTGTTCGACCTGCCCTCGAAGGGCATCTGCCCGGTCACGAACACCCAGCCATCGGCTTCGACGGCATGACTGAACGGCGCCACCGGATCGGGAGCGCCGGCTATCATGTGAAACAACAGGTCGGACATCGGCTTGGGTCGCTTTCTGCGTCATTCTACCGATCGAGGAGGAAAACCATGCGGCCGATACCCGTCGGGACCAAAGGCTCGTTTTCGCTGGTCGTCAGGAGCGAGCACCTGGCCAACCGCTTCAAGGACGCAACGCTGCCCCCGGTGCTGGCGACGCCGGTGATGATCATGACGATGGAAAACGCCGCGCTCAACGCCATCAAGCCTTACCTCGATGCCGGCGAAAGCGCGGTCGGAACACGGGTCGACGTTCAGCACCTGGCGGCCACTCCCCCCGGGCGCACCGTTTCTGCCGAGGCGGAGGTGACGCGGGTCACGGGCAAGCTGGTAGCGTTTCGCATCGACGCCACTGACGGCGTACAACGCATAGGCACAGGCACGCACGAGCGCATGGTCATCGAGCTCGGCCGATTCATCGAACGACTGAACCGGAAGCCCGGCTAGGCGCCGGATGCGCGCGTCACGGGCGTTCGTTGCCGCAGGTGATTGCGCGGTGTTGGAACCGCCGACGGGCCCCGCTCGGCGGGTTCCGCTACGAGCGCGCCGATCCAATGCTGCAACGCCAGGCGGCCATGCGCGGCAACCACAACAACCCGCGAGCCCTTCCCTCGCCTGATCCAGCCGAGCTCGATCATCCGCGCGAGCAACGCTGCGCCGACGGCGCCGGCCAGATGATGGCGGCGCTCGCTCCAATCCAGACAGGCTTGGCAAAACTGTCGCCGCTGCAAGGCCAGCGCGGCCGTGTCGATCCCGAGCTGCCGCAATAAGCGGTGGCCGTGGGCGGTGAGAACCAGCCCGTCGCTTCCCGGAGCGAGAGCGCGCCGGGCCAGCAGGCGTTCGTGGATCGCCACGCCCAGTTCGCCGGCGAGGTGGTCGTAGCACACGCGCGCCTGGCGCAGCGCCGGTTCGCGCGGACTCAGCCGGTGCCGCAGCGCACCGGTCCGGAAAGCGACGCCCATCAAGGACTCGAGCAACTGGGCCACATCGCGGTCGGCCAGCCGGAAATAGC
Organism: uncultured beta proteobacterium; assembly: GCA_963828595.1. Lineage (GTDB taxonomy): Bacteria > Pseudomonadota > Gammaproteobacteria > Burkholderiales > Casimicrobiaceae > PALSA-1003. The sequence goes on along the minus strand of CAWHEN010000006.1, from coordinate 155,178 downwards.
GGTGCCGCCCTTGACGCTCTGCCGCGAGAAGCCCCGCATCGAGCAGTTTGGCGAGGTGGGCGCTGATCGTCTGCTTGGTCACGCCGGCGACGGCGGCGAGCTCGGTCGCCGTCAGCGCCCGATCGGCCATCAGCGCGGTAAGAACTTCCGCGCGCGCATGGTCGCCGATCAAAGCCGCGATGCCGACGATGTTCGGGCCGTCTTTCATGGTTCGATGCTAAACGAACCATCGCAGCGTTGCAAGCGATAGAATGATCATTGCCAAGCCTCCTGCGAGCAACCGAATGACGATCACCTGCTTCATCCGCTACGAGATCGATCCGTTCCAATGCGATGAATTCCGCGAATACGCGGCGCGCTGGGCGACCATCATTCCGCGCTGTGGCGGCGACCTGGTCGGCTATTTCGTGCCGCACGAGGGCACCAACAATGTCGCCTGGGGCTTGATTGCGTTCGACAGCCTCGCCGCATACGAAGCGTACCGCGCCCGCCTCAAGGCCGACCCCGACGGGCGGGCGAATTTTGCGCTGGCCCAGTCGAAGCGACTGATCCTGCGTGAAGAGCGAAGCTTCGTCGAAGCGGTCCGCGGAACGTTTCGCATGTCGGCTGCCACGGCGCCGAAGAAGTGACGACGGTCATCGCCGATCGGGCAAGGCGTGATGCGGTATATTTGTGACATGGAGCAGCAAGAACGAGCCGCGATTGACGCCTGAACATTCAGGCGCGGCGCTGTCGCGGACCATCGTCGATCAGGCGCCGGACGCGATCATATTTGCCGATCGTGACGGGATGATCCGCGTCTGGAATCGCGGCGCCGAGCGGATCTTCGGCTACCCTGCCGCCGAAGCGCTGGGTGCGAGCCTCGACCTGATCATCCCCGAGCGCTTCCGGCGCGCGCATTGGGAAGCTTTTCACCGAGCGATCGACACCGGCCGGACCAAATACGCCGAGCGCGTGCTCACCACGCGCTCGGCGCACCGCGACGGCAGCAAGCTGTACGTCGACTTGAGCTTCGGCCTGGTAACCGACGACGGTGGCGAGATCCTGGGCGCGCTTGCCATCGGCCGCGATTGCACTGCGCGCTACGCCGCCGATGCCGCGCTCCGCGCGCGTCTCACGGCGCTCGAGGCCGGGCCCAAAGGCGGAGCCGCCGACACTTAGGCTTGCGCGCCGGCCCCGGCCTGCGGCGCTCGTGCGAGTGGAGACAGCCAGGCGAGCAGCGCCCGCGAATCCATCGCGCCCGACTGCCGTGCGACCTCGCGGCCGTGGTCGAACACGATCAGCGTAGGAATGCTGCGGATCGCATAGCGGCCGGCGATATCCTGCGCGGCTTCGGTGTCGAGCTTGGCCAGCCGCATCCGCGGCTCTAGCTCGGCCGCTGCTTGCGCGAAGTGGGGCGCCATCATCCGGCAAGGGCCGCACCACGCGGCCCAGAAATCGACGACGACCGGAACGTCGTTTTTGCCGGTGTGGCGATCGAAATTGCCCGCCGTCAGCTCGGCCGGCTGGCCCACGAAGAGCTGCCGCTTGCAATGGCCGCAGACTGGCGCGTCGGCAAGCCGGGCTTCCGGCACCCGGTTGATGGTGTTGCAGTGCGGGCACACGATGTTCAAGGCGGGGTTCACGGCGCGGCCATGGGTGAAGTCGCTCTGCCTAGATGGGTTCCGCGGCGCCGTTTCACAAGCCCGGGAAAGCGAAAGTCGCCGACGTTTTAGCCACTTGGGTCGACGGGGATCGCGCGCACCGACAGCACGCCTTCGATGGCCGCGATCGATCGCACCATCGACTCGTCGACCGGGCTGTCGACGTCGACCAGCGTGTACGCCATCTCGCCGCGCGACTTGTTGACCATCGTGTGGATGTTGAGGCCGGCCTTGGCCATCGTCGACGAGATCTGGCCCAGCATGTTGGGCACGTTGGCATTCGCGATGGCCACCCGGTGCGGCGCCTCGCGCGGCATCTCGACATCGGGAAAGTTGACCGCGCTGGCGATCGTGCCGTGCTCCAGATATTCACGGACGTGGTCGACGACCATCACCGCGCAGTTCTCCTCGGCCTCGGCAGTCGATGCGCCCAGATGGGGCAGCGCGACCACGTTGGGCTCGCCCTTCAGCAGCGCGCTGGGAAAATCGCACAGATAGTATTTGAGCCTGTGGGTGCGCAGCGCCGCAGCGACCGCAGATTCGTCGACGATCGCGTCGCGCGCGAAGTTGAGCAACACCGCGCCAGGCTTGGTGACGGCGAGACGCTTGTCGTCGATCAAATGTCGCGTGGACGGCAACAGCGGCACATGCAGGGTGACAAAATCGGAGTGCTTGAGCACCTCTTCGATGCTGTTGGCCTTGCGCACGCTGGACGGCAGACGCCAGGCCGCGTCGACGGTGATTTCCGGATCGAAGCCGATGACCTTCATGCCGAGCTTGATCGCCGTGTCCGCCACCAGGCTGCCGATGGCGCCCAGGCCGATGATGCCGAGCGTGCGTTGCGGGAGCTCGACGCCGGCGAACTGTTTTTTTCCTTCCTCGACGCGCGCCTCGAGGTCCGCCGCGCCGGAATCGAGCGAGTCAACGTACCGCAGCGCCGGGACGACGTTGCGCGCCGCCAGCAGCAACGCGGTGAGCACGAGCTCCTTGACCGCGTTCGCGTTCGCTCCGGGCGCATTGAACACCGGCACGCCTCGGGCGGACATCTCCGCGACCGGAATGTTGTTCGTTCCCGCACCGGCGCGGCCGATCGCCTTGACGCTGGCAGGAACGACCATCGCACGCATGTCGTGCGACCGCACGATGATCGCATCCGGATTGTCGACCGTCTTGCCGATCGTGTATCGCGCCGACGGGAAGCGATGCAGACCGTGCGTCGAGATCTGGTTGAGCGTCAGGATCCGGTAATGGCTCGTCGGGAGAGCCTGTTCATGCGCAGCCCTAGCCATGCTCGCGCTCGAAGTCCGCGAGGTAGCTGACCAGCGTCTGCACCCCCTCGATTGGCATCGCATTGTAGATCGACGCGCGCATGCCGCCGACCGCGCGGTGTCCTTTCAGCTGGACCATGCCGCGCTCCTTCGCGCCCTTCAGGAATGTCTCGTCCAGCGATGCGTCACGCAGCTTGAATGGCACGTTCATCCGGGACCGATCCTCCTTGCGCACCGCAGTCAGGTAGAACTCGCTGCGATCGAGGCACTCGTAGACGAGCTTCGCCTTGGCGATGTTCCTGCTCTCGATCGCCGCGACGCCGCCCTCGCGCAGCAGCCATTCGAACACCAGGCCGGCGACGTAGATGGCATAGGTCGGCGGCGTGTTGACCATCGAGTCGTTCGCGGCCTGCTCTTTCCAGTGGAATGCCGATGGGGTGATCGGCAGCGCACGATCGAGCAAATCGTCGCGGACAATGACCAGGGTCAGGCCCGCTGGTCCCGCGTTCTTCTGTGCGCCGCCATAGATCACCCCGTATTTCGCCACGTCGATCGTTCGTGACAGGATGTGCGAGGACATGTCCGCCACAAGCGGGACGGCACCGGTGTCGGGGGTCCAATGGTACTCGACCCCGCCAATCGTCTCGTTGGTGCACACGTGCACGTACGCCGCCGAAGGATCGAGCTTCCAGGTCTCGCGCGCAGGAACGTAGGTGAAGTTTTTGTCCTCTGCGGAGGCGGCGATATTGACTGTGCAGTACTTCTTCGCTTCCTTGATCGATTTTTTCGACCACTCGCCGGTGTTGACGTAGTCCGCCGCCGTCTTGCCGGCCAGCAGATTCATCGGGACTAGCGCGTTTTCCGCGATCGCCCCGCCTTGGAGGAACAGCACCTTGTAGCTCGCGGGAATCGACAGCAAGCTGCGCAGGTCGCTTTCGGCCTTCGCGGCGATGCCGACGAACTCCTTGCCGCGATGGCTCATTTCCATCACTGACATGCCGCTGCCATGCCAGTCGAGCATTTCGGCGGCGGCCTGGCGCAACACAGCCTCGGGCAGCACGGCGGGTCCCGCGCTGAAATTGAACACTCGCATCGAAAGTTCCAGGAAAGAATCAGAGGCGACGCGTCTATATTGTAACGCGGCAAGCGACGAGCCTTCTGGACGCGCTGAGGGCGGGCCTGGTAACCAGGCGCCGCCCCCAGTCATCAGCAATTGCCGACTTAGAGGTTATCAGCGATGAACCGCGCGCAATCGCCACGCCATATGGTCGCTCCCGTGCTGTTCAGGCGAAACGGCAGGCCGGTGAAATTGTCCTTGATGAACTTGCGCTCCGCGCTATCCGCTGCGCAGCTGAAGTTGCCGGCGGTATTGATCGATGGACGCGGCTGTCCGACGCTCCATGACACGGTCTGCCCGCTGTCGTTGTTCACAAAAGTCAGCATATTGAGTTCCTTTCGTTTAGTCCGATCCCCGCGCCATGCGCGGGCGCCTGTCGTCGCGGCATGCCGCGCGACTCGATTCCCCCGCCATCAGCATAAGCCGGATCGAGTGCGTGCGCACCCCCGCTGCAGCGGACCCGACGGGCGGAGGAATCAGGCCTGAAGGCGCCGGAGCAATGCGTCGATGATGTCGTCCCGGTCGACCGATCTCAACCGGTGCTGGCGCAGCACGCCGACCAGCTCGTCCCTGTCGATCGCCCTATAGTCGGCGCGGATGAAAATACCGGCGATGGCTCGCTGCACGCTTACCGACCTCGCATTGGGAAACAGCCGCATCAGCTCATCGAGGCTTTCGCGATCGGACACATACTGGCCCGCGAGCGTATTGAGCGCCCGGACCTGCGCATCGGGATCCGCCATGCTCGCGATGCGCATCGCGACCGAACGAAGCTCACCGACATCGCCGATCGGCCTGTGCTGAAGGTAAACCTGCGCGATCTGGACCTCTTCGTTGTTGGCGCCGGTCAGTGCCTGCAAGACGCGAGCGCGGCCGTCGACGCTTCCCAGACACGCCAGGATCGCAGCTTGCGGCGCATTATCGGCGGCTCCCGGCGACAGGCGGATCCGGCCAAGCTCGGGGTCCAGCGCGTGATCCCGATTCAACGAACAGACGAGATCAACGTCCGCGGAACCTATCCTGCCACCCGCCAGCAGGTCTTGCGCCAGACGCACCTGCTCGTCCCGTTCACCGTCTGCCGACAGCCATCCGAGCGTGTGCGCCAGCTTGATCATGCGCGCCCTGAGCGGCCACTCGTCGGCGTCGCGGGCAAAGGAGAGAAAGCGCTCCCGCGCCGGCTGATCGTTGGCAAGCTCGTCGAAGGCCACGGTGAATGACGGGGTCTGGCGCTCGCTTTCGGTCAACGATGCGGCAAAGCTTTCGATGCGGTCGAGAAACATCCGCACTTCGGTCATGTCGCGACCGAGGATCTGATGGATGAATGCCAGCGTCTGCGCCGGCGAAAGCCGATCGTCGACGAACTGGCAGACCTCCTGCCGATATCCGGCGCGCGGGTCCGACGCGCGCATGCCCGCCGTGGCCGTCATCCCGTTGGTGGAAAACTGACCGAGTAGTCTCGCGTTGACTCGACCACTGCCGACTTCAGCTCTGGAGGCGGAGTGAAAGTAACGATTCAACGTGCTCGCGGCCGTCGCGCCGACCGGAGCGACCGACGAAAAGCCGTAAATCACTGGGACATTGACGAAAATGCGGCGCATGCCGTCCCGGTTGCTTTCGCTGTGCCGTGCATTCAACGCACGCGAGACGCGCTCGGCATCCGCTTTCGAGCGGCCGGCGCGAATCATCGTGCGTGCGATTTCGGCCGACGCGCTAATGCCGGCTTCGGCGTTCAAGGTATTGCAGCCGAACAGATAGACTTCCTTCAGCTGCGAGAACAATCCCGGGCAGGAATTGCTGCACGAGGCGCGCTCGATCTCGGCGACCGGCAGGAATTCATTCGAGTCCAGGTGCTCGGAGAAGAACTCCTCGCCGTTGAAATGGCCGGAGATGATCAGAACGTCGCAGCGCACATGCTGCCGGCAGGCCGAAGCGAGCCAGTCCGGCCGGCCGCGTTCCACCAGCTCGACGAACTGATATTTGTCTTCGGGGAGATAGCGCCGGAAGGTTTGCTTTTCGTCGGCCGAATTGACGGTGATCGTACAGACGGTGCTCTTGGCGGCCCGCGCCTGGGCGAAGACGCAGAGCGTGGCCAGCAATCCGAGTAGAAGAGCAACTTTCCTGGTCCTGGACATGCCCTACACCTTGACATTGCATGCCGCGACAACGAAAGCAGACGTTGCAGAAGCCAGCAGATGAATTCGCCGTTGCGTCAGGCAACGCGACGGGTTCGCGAAGCTCGCTTTGGCGATTGACATGATCACCGCAACTGCCTGCAGAGTTCTGTACGGTGGCCCACGTTAATCGCAGCGATGCGAACGCAGGGGCCGATGCGCGCGAAGACTCGCAGCAGTGAGCCATCCTCGCAGTGGACACCGTATCGAAACTGCCGCGCTGGCGGTATCGGAGCAGTGCTGAAGCGGGTGTAGGACGGACTGAGTTGCGGGATCAGACGCTAATGACGTGGCAGACGGCGGCGCGAGCCGCGATGCGAACCGGCGCTTTTGAAACCTGCTGTCGTTCGATCCTGCGGAACTGCGGGGCTTAAGCCTGGAGGCGGCGAATGAGGACGTCGATCAGGTCTTCGCCGTCCGGAGATTTGATGCGGTGCTGGCGCAGCATGCGCACCAGGTCCTGCCTGGGGAGTGAGCGATAGTCGGAGCGGATGAAGACGCCGGCGATCGCCCGCTGGACGTTCACCGAGGTCGCGATGGGGAACAGGCGCGTCAGCTGATCTAGGCTTTCGCGGTCGGCCAGATAGTAATGCGCCAGCGTATCGAGGGCACGAACCTGTGCGTCCGATTCGGTCATCCGTGCAATTCGCGCCGCCACGTCGCGAAGCTCGTTCACGTCGGTGATCGGGTGGTGATGCAGGTAAACCCGCGCGATCTCGACATCGGCATCGCCGCGAGCTGTCAGCGCCCGCAAAACCTGTTCGCGGTCTTTCGCACTGCCCAGACAAGCGAGGAGCGCCGCATCGGAAACGCTTTCACTGCGCAGCGGCGATCGCTCAAGGCGCTGTAACTGATCATCCAGGCTTCGATCCTTGTTCAGCGAACAAACCAGATCGACCTCGGCCGAGCCGATCGATCTTCCGGCCAACAGCTCGCTCAGCATGCGCGCGATCTCGGCCTTTTCGTCCTCCGGTGAAAGCCAGCCGAGCGTACGAGCCACGTGCACCATGCGGCTCCGGACCTGCGGGCGATCGACATCACGCGCGAACGCCATGTACCGATCCCGCACCAGCTGATCCCGAGCGATCTCGTCGCGTTGCTGGATGAACGCGGGAGCCTGCCGATCCTCTTGGGTCAACGATGCGTAAAATGCCTCGATGCGCTCGAAGAACATGCGCACCTCGGCCATGTCGCGGCCGAGGATTTGATGGATGAAGGCGAGTTTCTGCGCCGGCGAACGCTGCTCATCGAAGAATTGGCAGACCTCGCGACGGTAGTTTGCGCGCGGATCGGTGTCACCCATCCCCGCGGTGACGGTCATAGAGCTTCCGGCGAACTGGCCCAGCAGGCTCGAGCTGGCGCGACCGCTACTGAATTCGCCGCCACCAGATGACACCAGGTGGCGGCCGAGAAGCGGCGCCGCCGACGCTCCGAGCGGCGCCATCGCGGAAAAACCGTAGATAACGGGGACATTGGCGAATATGCGTCGCATGCCATCGCGATTGCTCTCGCCGTGTCGCTCGTTCAAGGCGCGCGAGACGCGCTCGGCATCGGCGCGCGAATAGCCGGAACGCACGAGACTGCGCGCGACTTCCGCTGCGGTGCTTTCGGGCGTCGCCGCGTTCAGCGTGTTGCAGCCGAACAGGTAGACTTCCTTCAGCTGCGAGAACAGTCCGGAGCACGAGGCGCTGCAGGACGCGCGTTCGAGCTCGGCGACCGGCAGCGATTCGCGCGCGTCGAGGCGATCGGAATAGAATTCGGTCCCGCCGTCAAAGTGACCGGAAACGACCAGCACGTCGCAGCGCAGGTTCTGGCGGCAAGCCGACGCCAGCCAATCCGGACGGCCGCGCTCGACCAGCTCGACAAACTGAAATTTGTCTTCCGGCAGGACCCGGCGCAGCGTTTGCTTTTCGTTGGGCGAGTTGACCGTTACCGTGCAGACGGTGCTCTTGCCCGCTTGGGCCTCGAGCGCCCAAAGCGCAGCCAGCAAGGCGATCAGCGAAGCGAATGTTCGGCGGGCAGGCATCGATCGAAAGAGATAGCTCTGATCTTCGGCGCGCGACAGTATTTCATGACGCCGGCATCCCGACCAGGCATTTCGTCCGCCCATTCCGCGCTTCTGGCGGCCGGTGTGGCCCCGCGCTCCGGCTTGCGGCGGCGCACGAGGCCCTCGAAACGAGCCGTTTGCGGCGGTCGTTCAGCGCGGAATCGACGCTGCCTTCAGCTGCCGCAAATCGGTCGAAATCGAGGCCGCCCCGTCGACGACCAGGACGTGCCCTTCCTGGATCGTGACCTGCAGGCGCATCGAGCGGCCGGCCAATTGGGCGAGCGCCCGGCTTGCCTCGAGCGGAACCTCGGTGACGGTAAGACCCTCCTGGCGCTCGAGCCTTGCGCGCGCGCCCTCCCACCACAGCTCCACGGCACGACCGCCATACGCCAGGATATCGACCGAGCGAGCGCGGCCACAGGCCTTGCGCACCGCGCGTTCGTCCGGCAGCCCGACGTCGATCCATCGCTCGATCGCGCCGGTCAGGTCCCTCTGCCACAGATCGGGCTCGTCCTCGGCGCTCAAGCCGCGTCCGAATTCCAAAGCTTCGTCGGCGTGCAAGGCGAAGGCGAGCAAGCGCACCATCATCCGCTCGTCGGTCTCGGACGGATGTCGCGCAATCCGCAACGAGTGATCGCGGTAGTAGCCTCGCTCGACGTCGGCAATCGAAAGCTCGACTTTGAAGATCGTGGATTTGAGTGCCATAGGTTGCCGACAGCACGCACCAGCGCGCCCGTCACGATAACCGACGATGCTCCCGAGTCAAGGCTTGGCGTTTTGCGGGCACCGCCGGGTAGGCACGCGGTCATCCCGCGTGTGGCCCGATTCATGCATTTCCAACAGCGGGGAAAGCCGCGCGGTGGCTTCCCCTCCCGAAGTGGGAATCGGCAGGAATTTTTTACCTGTCGTGTTGCAACAATTCCAACCGTCTATGAAAGGACTGGCCATGGCACTCATCGATTTCATCCGGGATGCCGGCGAAAAGCTGTTCCACACCGGTGGCACATCGACGTCGTCCGGGCAGCAAGCGCAGCAAACCTCCACTGCCGAGGCGACTCGATCGTCGTCCGACAGCGTGAAGGCTGCGGACGCTGCCGCGGGCGACGCCATTCTTGCCTATATCAAGGCGCAAAAGCTCGACGCGACGGCGCTGACCGTCACGTACGACAGTTCGACGAGCACTGCGACCGTTTACGGCGTCGCGCCCGACCAGGCGACCCGGGAGAAGATCATCTTGTGTGCCGGCAACGTCTCCAGCGTTTCGCACGTCGATGACCGCATGAGCGTCGAGCAGAGTGGCCCCGAAGCGAAGTTTTATACGGTCAAAAGCGGCGACACGCTATCGAAGATCTCGAAGGAATCCTACGGAGACGCCAACCAGTACAACAAGATATTCGAAGCCAATCGACCGATGCTCAAGAGTGCCGACAAGATTTACCCAGGTCAGGTGCTGAGAATTCCCTAGGGCGCGGCGACGTGTTTTGCCATCGCGCCCGCGGAATTGGTTCGGTGAAGTAAAGGAGCGCGCCGATGATCTCGCCAAGAGAGCTCTGGTCGCTGGTCAAGCAGTCGGTAAATGCATGGCTCGAGGGTCGCGCCCCCAGCATGGGTGCGGCGCTCGCCTACTACACGGCTTTCTCGATCGCGCCATTGTTGATCATCGCGATTGCCATCGCCGGCCTTGTGTTCGGGCGCGATGCCGCGCAGGCGGCGGTGGTCGGCCAGCTGCAGGGACTTCTCGGCGAGGCGGGAGGAAACGCCATCGCCGAGATGCTGAAGAGCACGGCGAACCTTGGCAGCAGCATCCTCGCGATCGTGGTGGGCGTAGGGGCGCTGATCCTGACGGCGACGACGGCATTCGTCGAATTGCAGGATGATCTGGACCGGATCTGGAAAGCGAAGCCTCGCGTAGGAAGCGGCCTCGTCAATCTGATCCGGTCCCGCCTGCTGTCGTTTGGAATGGTCCTGGCGATCGGATTTCTCCTGACCGTCTCGCTGGTCCTGAACGCTGCCGTCGCCGCCCTTGGCGATTCGATGCTCGGCGAAGCCGAACTATTGCTCCAGGCGATTACGTTTCTGGGATCTTTCGCCGTGATAACCGGGCTCTTCGCGACGATTTACAAAGTGCTGCCCAATGTTGAGATCGCATGGGAAGACGTCTGGATCGGCGCGGCCATTACGGCCTTGCTGTTCGAAGTAGGCAAGTTGCTGATCGGGTTGTACATCGGGAAGAGTTCGGTTGCCTCGTCTTTCGGAACAGCCGGTCCTTTTGTCGTGCTGATGCTGTGGATCTACTATTCGACGCAGATATTCCTGCTGGGGGCGGAGTTCACCAATGCCCACGCGCACCGCGGCGACGCGAAACCCGGTCCGCAGCAGCAAGGCGCCTCTCTAGGGCAACCGGCAGCGGACGTCGGTTCGACGCCTGTGGCCAATCGCTGATGCGCAGACACAAAAGGGTGAAACGCGGGCTCAACTGACGTCGAGGCAACCGGCGCCGCGGCTGTCCGATTTCGACGGCGGACGCGCGTCGGGGCCCTGCGGACAACGCGTTTCGGGTAGCCGGGAGCGATTCGCCTTGTCGCACCCGACCGCCGGCTGAATTTCCGCAGCAGCGTTCTGCACGTCGGCGGTGGCGACTCCAGTCGGCCGCATCGCGAGAGCCTGCGACGCCGGCACGGCGCGGATCGCCTCGCTGCCAGAGTCGATCGTCGCGGGCGCCACCACCAGCAGACCGAACGTAATCGCCGCCATGGCGACGGCCGCGAGGCCACAAGCTACGCCCGGTAACGCAGGTTGATACTCGTTCACGATGCGGCCCCTGCTCTGGCTGCTTTTCGCTGCACCGCGCGCATCGTGGTAGGCGAAGCCCGACGGAGCGAACGTATCGGGTCGTTCGAACGGCAGTTTGGACTGTGTCATCGGTATCTCCTCATGTCACGGTCGAAGAATAAGAGATACACTGGTATCCAATAAGAGCCACCAACGGACATTTTTATGGATCCAGATTTCGAGCTCCCGATCAGCCTGCCGTCCCGGGATTCACGCGATTTGCTGCGCGCCCTGCATGGACAACTGAAAGCGGCGATCCTCGATGGTCGACTGCAACCCGGCTCGCGCCTGCCGCCGACGCGCGCCCTTGCCGCGGCCTACGGCGTGTCGCGCAACACCGCTGTGGCAGCGTATGACTTGCTGCTGAGCGAGGGTTACCTCGCCACCCGTCCGAGGGCCGGAGCCTACGTGGCGGACGTCCGCCCCCGGTCATCCAGTCGCGGGATCGCGACCGGTGCCGCTGGAACCGATTCGCGCTTGCAGGCGTTTTGGCGCAGATCGCCCGTTCCGGTGCAATTGCATGCGCCGGTTTCGACGCGTTTCGACTTTCGGCTCGGAGTGCCCGACAAACGATTCTTCCCGTTCGATGTCTGGCGGCGGCTGACAGCGAGGGCGATCCGCAGCTTCGCGAAGAAACCGGCCGCCTACGCGGAGCCGCAGGGGCTGCCGGGATTACGCGAAGCGATCGCCAAGCACGTTTCCTTCGCGCGCGCCGTTGCCTGCCGCCCCGAAGACATCGTCGTTACCGCCGGCTCTCAGCAAGCGCTTGATCTCCTCGCCCGCATCCTGATCTCTCCGGGTCGAACCGTGGTCGCCGTCGAGAATCCCGGCTATCCGCCGCTGCACGCGGCCTTCGCCGCCGCCGGCGCCAAGATCGTACCCGTCCAGGTCGATCGTGACGGGATCGCCGTACAGCGACTGCCGACCGACGCGCGGGTGATCTGCGTGACGCCGTCTCATCAGTTTCCGCTCGGCACCACGATGACTACCCGACGGCGAACGGCCTTGCTCGAATTCGCCCAGGCGCACGGCGCCGTCATCATCGAAGACGACTATGACGGCGAATTCCGCCTTGGCGCCCGGCCGCTCGATGCGCTGCAGACCCTCGATCGCAGCGAGTCAGTCTTCTATGTCGGGACGTTTTCGAAGAGTCTCTTCCCGGAAATGCGCCTGGGTTTTGTCGTTCCGCCGCCCTGGGCGCGACCGGCCCTTGCAGCCGCGAAGCAGTGCACGGACTGGCACTGTGCGGTCCTCGAGCAGCAGACGCTGGCGGCGTTCATCGCCGAAGGACATCTGGCGCGGCATGTGCGCAAAATGCGCCAGGTCTACGGTGCGCGCTACCTAACGCTCCTTAGCTGCCTGAAGCGTGATTTTCACCGCTGGCTGGAGCCGATTCCCTCTGCCGTTGGATTGCACCTGGCGGCGCTTTCGAAAACGCCGGTCGACGTCGACGCACTCGTAGACCGGGCTCGACACGAGGGCATAGGAATCTATTCGTTGCGGGAATTCTATTTCGGCAGGACCGTCCGGCCAGGATTGGTGTTCGGCTACGGCGCAATCGACGAGCGCGATATCGTCGAAGGCTTGTCGCGCGTTCGACGTCTGTTGCCGCGATAGGTGTGGCACGGCTCTTGCCACGTGAATTGCGTTTCAACGAAAAACTCGTTGCGGCGGAGCACCAACGACGCTGCGGAGCCAAATTAGCGGTAATACGAGGACCATGACAACTTGAGTGGCATGAGATGAGCGCCATCGATCATCCGGTCGACGACCACGCCAGTGCGCAAGACTGGGCGCGCGTGTTGCGCAGCGACCTCTACGCGCTGCTGGACAAGCTGACCACAATGCACGCCGGGCTGATGCCGTTGTGGGACCCGGATGCGACCATTCATCCGCTGTCGGGAGAAAGACGCCGTGCGGCGCGCGATGCGCTGCACGCGGCTATCGCCGATCTGACTATCTGGATCGAACGGGAGCACTAGGTCGGGCACGCAGCCGTCGTCTACAAAGTGTCACCTCTGCTAGGCCCGATTGTGCGCGCCTTCTCGGTCGCCTAAAGAGCAAAGGACGGACGGCGTAATACGTCAGATTGCGCCGCAGTTGGCAATCGCCGTCCGGCGCAACGGACCCGACGCAACCCGGGCTGGCTCCGCCCATCCTCGATGATCCCCGACGGGAGTCCGTCAATTCCTACCGCCTATCCAGATCTACCCGGTGATGGATCGCTTTGGCATGCGACATGCGGGGTTGCTACCAGTTTCAGTGCACGCGCAGACCGCGAAACGCTAGCGAATTCGGATATCCGAGTCCACAAGCTGTAACGCACAAGCGCCAACTGATGAAGTGCGGACGTGACAGGGTGAGCCATGATGTTGCTGACGATTTCGATGGATAGTTCAAAAGCGGCGCTTGTAAACCGCACGACGTCATTGCACACGCGTGTGCTTTGTCTCGCGCACGGTTTTACGCTGATAGAACTTTGCGCCACGCTCGCCGTCCTGGTGATCCTCGCCACTCTGGCCGCAGGCTCGATGAGCTCGACGGTGAGCAACAATCGCGTATACGCCGCGCAGGACGAACTCGTCGCCTATGTCGCGTTTGCGCGCAGTGAGGCGGTGCGCCGTGGCGTCTCGGTCGTCATCGGTACCACGACGCCGGTCACGGGCAACGCCTTCGGTGGCGGATGGAGCGCCTGGGTCGATGATAACGGCAATGGCGCCTACGACGACGGGGAGACGCTGCTGCGCACCCATGAAGCCCTTCCGTCGAACGTCCTCGTGAGCGATGCGGCCGTCAACACGATCACGTTTACTCCCATGGGCTTTCTGGCGCCGGCGGCCGCGGTCGATATCAAGGTTTGCGCCATCGATCCGGCGCTCGGCGGCTTCGATATCAACATCCAACCCAACGGTCTGGCCGACGTCACCGACGTTGCAGCCAATACCGCGCCATGCAACGGATGACAAAAATGAAGCGAAACGCGCAAAGGGGATCCGGACTGATTGAGTCGCTGATCTCGATCTTCGTCATATCGATCGGCTTTGTTGGCTTCGCAGGCCTGCAGGCCAACGGGCTCGCCGCTGCGAACGACTCGGCGATTCGCAGCAAGGCCGTGTATCTGTCGTACCAAATCGCCGACCGCGTGCGGGCGAATCTTCCAGGAGTCCAGGCCCATTCCTACGACGCCTTTACGGACGTGGTCTCGAGCCCCGGTTGCATCAGCTCGGGCTGTACGGCCGCGCAGGTGGCGCAAAACGATTTCTACGAGTGGACCGCAGAAGTTTCAGCGCTGCTCCCCGCCGGGTCAGGGGTGATTTGCCTCGACAGCACGCCCAATGATGGAACGCCAGCTGCCCCGGCATGCGACGGCGCTGGCGATGTGCTGACCATCAAGCTGTGGTGGTCGGAAAAAAGCACCCAGCATCGCTTCGTCACGCCGCTCCGACCATGAACGCACTACGGCAGAAGGGGATGGGGCTGGTCGAGCTGATGGTATGGGCCGCGATAAGCCTGCTCATCGTCACGATCATCGGAATAATCTACGTCAACAGCAAGCAACTCGCTCGCGCCAATGACACGATTTCGCGAATGCAGGAGAACGGCCGGTTTGCGGATTATCTGATCGACCGGGACCTTCGCATGGCGGGATACCGCGGCTGCAACGGCGGCGCAGTGAATCCGGTCAATCTTCTCAACTCGACCGACTACCCGTACCAATTCAACGTCGGGATTGCCGGATACCATGCCAGCGGCGGGACCTGGCTACCGGCACTGGACGCGAGCGTCTCGGCATTGACCCCGGCGCCAAGCAGCGGCGCCGACGTGGTGACGATCCGCCAGATCGACGGCCCCGGCTTTCCCCTGATCGCGACGATGGCGAGTTCATCTGCCGATCTGCAGATCGGTCCCGGGAGCCATCTCGCCGCCGGCGACGTATTGCTCGTGGCTGACTGCGGAGCGGCGGCCATTTTCAACGCGACCAGCGTCAATTCGGTCAGCGGCCTCGTCGGCCACGACACCGGGAACGCCGCTGTCCCCGGCAACAGCAGCAGCGATCTGGGCCATGTCTTCAGCACCGATGCATCGATCTACCGGATGGTTACGCGGACCTACTATGTCGCTCCGAGCGCGCGCAAGGCTGGAACCACCTCGCTATGGGCTAACAACGTGCCGGCGTACGACGGCCAACCGCAGCCCGAAGAGATGGTCGAAGGCGTCGACGGATTGGTGCTGCTGTTCGGCGAGGATCTGGATGGGGTGCACGCCGCCAACCGCTATGTGACCGCCGATGCTGTCGGCACCTGGAGCAATGTCGTAAGCGTCAGGGCGCAGATTCTGCTCGCGACGGTCCGCGACAATGTCGCGACGTCTCCACAGCCGTATGCCTTCGCGGGCGTTTCGACCACACCGACGGACAAGCGGATCCGATCCGCGCTTTCGTCGGTGATTACGGTCCGCAATCGGGTGCCGTGATGCGCAGACTGCCGGCACCGCGGTCTAACAGGAGTTACCAGACGGGAATGTCGTTGTTCCCGGCACTGATGTTTCTGCTCGTGCTGTGCGTGCTCGGCGTTGCTGCGCTCAACAGCACATTGTTGCAGGAAAAGATGGCCGGCAATACCAAGGACATGAACGTGGCGTTCCAGGCCGCGGAAGCCGGCCTGCGCGATGCGGAAGCCGACGTCGTCAAGAACATCACGCCCGGCTCGGTATTCACGTCGTCCTGCACGAACGGCCTCTGCACGCCGCCTTCGACATGGCCGACGCCGCTGGCCACCGACATCTCCAGGGCAGTCGATTGGGGTGACTCCTCGAAGACACGAGCCTACGGCAGCCAAACCAGCGCACCGGCGCTGACAGACGTCGCAGCTCAGCCGTTGTATGTAATCGAGAAACTGTCGGGTCTTACGGTGCCGCCGGGCGGCAGCGTGGGGATCGGCGTGGCGCCGCCCAATTCCGGCGGTACCGCATATCGCCTTACCGTCCTCGGGACAGGGGCGCGTATCGAATCGCACATCATCCTGCAAACAACTTTTCTCGTGAGCAACCCGTGAACCGATTGAAATGGTCTGTCGTGATCGTCGCGTTCATCGCGGAGCCCTGCTTTGCAGCAGCGCTTTCGATCTCGCAATATCCGCTTTTTCTCACTCACAAGACGCTTCCCAACGTCCTCGTAATCTACGATAACTCGGAGTCGATGGACGGCACCATGGCGGGGAAGCTGATCGCGGGAGACGATCCCACGACACGCGGCAATATCGCTCGCAGCGTCATCCGCAACACGATCAACAATTTCTCCGATCTGTTCAACTGGGGGCTCGAAACCTTCTACATCGGCGGCGCGGGGCTCTATTCGACCTATCCGTACTGGCTCGGCAATGACCAGACGATGGTGTTCACCGACGACTGCGTGAACGGCATCTCCGCTTCGAACAGCGGTTTGCGCTGCCTCGCCAATCCGCAGTGGGACGGCTCGAGTGTCGGCGATCACTACATTACTTACGACCGGGCCAGCGACGATCCAGACATCAACGACGTCCTGTATATCGGCTATTTCGGAGCTGGCGCATGGGCGACTACGGCGGGAGGCGGCAGCTATAACTTCTATTTCACTCACAATCCGGGGCCGGCGTTTGAAGCCAATATGACCAATTATTGGACGACCTTCGGTTTCACACCGACCGATGCCGGATACATCCCTTTCAATCCGCCTATCTCAAGGCAAATGTACGCGTATCGCGCCTGGGGCTTTTACGCCGGCGTCAACGGATACGGATCAATCGCCGAGCCGGTCGCTTCTTCGAGCACATCCGGACACCTGAGCAATATCATGGCCCTCATGGCGTCTGAAACCCAATACGGCAGCGAGATCAAGAATGCGGCGGTATTCACGCCACTTGCCGGGAGCATGGTGACCGCGAACCAATATTTCACGGGCAGCGCCGGTTACGCGTCGCCGATCACGCTGTCCTGCCAGAAGAGCTTCGCGCTGCTCGCGACCGACGGGAACCCGACGTCCGACCTGTCCGGCAACATGTATCCGCTGTCCCAGCAACAGAATGTATACGACCCGTCGAGCCAGACCTGGACGTTCTCCAAGGCGGCCAGCGATGTTTTTCCCCAGATCTCGAGTCTGCGCAGCACGTCGGTCGGCGGCCATGTCCACGACATCCAGACTTATGTCGTGGGACTGGGTGATACCGTCGCCAATCCGGGGTCGATCGCGGTATTGAACCAGTTCGCGAATCTGGGTGGCACCAAGCAGGCGTATCTCGCCCAGGATGCGGGGTCGCTGGCCAGCGCGTTCCAGGCGATCGCCGTCGACATTGAATCGAAGACGGCGGCCGCGTCCGCCGTCTCGCTCAATGCCGGCTCGTGGGGCACGGGCACCAACCTCTACCAAGCGCGCTTCAACAGCGGCGACTGGTCGGGCCAATTGATCGCTTACCTGGTGAACCAGGACGGCACGCTCGGCAGCCAGCTCTATGATTCAGGCCAGGTGATCAACGCCCAGAACTGGGACACCGGGCGAACGATCCTTACCTACAAAGGCTCCGCAGCGCTCGGCAGCCGCGGCATCCCATTTCGCTGGCCGGCGACCTATCCCGGCACGCCGGCAGCCACCGAGCTGGACCTCGCACAGTCATCTCTGCTCAATGCCGACATGGCCGGCAATACGGACGGGTACGGCGCGCAGCGCGTGCAATGGCTGCGCGGTAACGCGTCCAACGAAGCCGGTACCTGTGGCACGTGCACACCATCGTTCCGAAGCCGTCCGACCAGCAAGCTTGGCGATATCATCCACTCGGCGCCCACGTACGTCGCGGTTCCGGCATTCGGCTACTCCGACAAGATGGAAGCGGCCGCATACAGTGCGTTCGCCGCTGCCAACGCCAACCGAACCCCGACGATCTACGTCGGCGCCAACGACGGCATGTTGCACGCGTTCAACGCCAAGACTGGCGTGGAGACGCTCGCCTACGTGCCGACGCCGGTCTATCGCAATCTCAGTGGGCTCTCTACGCAAAACGTCGCAGCCAATCCGGGAGATCCGACCGCACATCACTATTACGTCGACGGCTCGCCGACCGTCGGCGACGTTTTCTACGGCACAGCCTGGCACACGATGCTGGCCGGAGCGCTCGGTGCCGGTGGCCAGGGCGTTTATGCTCTAGACGTCACCGATCCGACCAAATTCACCCAAGCCACCGCCGGCTCGGTCGTGCGCTGGGAGTTCAATGACAGCGACGATGCCGACGTCGGCGCCGTCTTCGGTCAACCGTTGCTCGTGAAGACCAACAACGGTCGCTGGTCGGTTATCTTCGGCAACGGGTACAACAACACCGACGCCGACGGCAGCGCCAGTACGACCGGACACGCCGTGCTGTTCGTGCTCGATGCCGAGACCGGAGCGCTGCGCGCGAAGATCGACACGCAGACAGGGACGGTCGGAACTCCGAACGGGCTTTCAGGCGGCATTGCGGTAGACACCACCGGCGACGGCATCGCCGATGTCGTTTACATCGGAGACCTGGCGGGCAATATGTGGAAGTTCGACCTGTCGTCCGCAACGCCAAGCGAATGGGGGGTCGCCTTCGGCGGGTCACCTCTGTTCAGCACCGGTGGTCAGCCGATCACGACCAAGCCGGACGTGACGCGATTCTCGGAGGGCGGCTATCTCGTCGTTTTCGGCACCGGCCGCTACATCGATACCCAGGACAACGCATCGACCCAGGCGCAGACGTTCTATGGCATTCGCGATCGCGGAAGCCCGATAAACGCATTGTCGACGCTGGTCCAGCAGAGCGTCGTCGCCACGGCAACGGGCACCGATACCAATACGTACCGCCTGAGCACACACGCAGTCGGGCCCGCAACGCTGGACGCCGCCTTATCGGGTGACGACACGACTCCAGTGGCGACCTACAATTCGTCGAAGAACGGCTGGTACCTCAACCTTCCGACGACAGGCGAGCGCTCGGTGACCGATCCGGCCATTCGTGCCGGCCGGGTGATTTTCAACACTCTCATCCCGAATACCGATCCATGCGGATTCGGCGGCACCGGCTGGGTGATGGAAGTCGACGTGATGACCGGCAACCGATACGACAAGCCGACGTTCGACACCAATGGCGACGATTCCATTTCCATCGGCGACCTGGTCACCTACAACAGCGAGTCCGAAAACACCAGCGGCCGCCAGATCACCAGCATTCCTGCCGCGCCGGGTTTCCTGTATGCGCCGCTGGTTGCGGGTCAGACCGCAAAGGAAAACAAATACGTCAACGAATCGTCGGGCAACGTCGAAAAGATCCTGGAGGGCGCCGGATCGGGCGCCCAGGGTCGCAAGTCCTGGCGCCAGATCCAGTAAAGGGCCAAATATGAAAAACATTCTTTTCGTGATCGGCCTTCTGACCGTGTCGATACCTGCTCTGGCGATCAAGCCAAGCGGGGCGCCGCCGACCGCTACGAACGTCCCGCCGCCGAAGCCTGCCGACCTGCAATCCGCGAGGGTGGCCCGAGACGACAGCTCGGGTTTGCGCAACGGGACGATCGAATCCGTAAGTGTCGGCCGCGGCACTTTCCAGGTCTACGGCCAGCGGCTTACATTCAACGCGAAACAAGTGAAAGTGTTTGGCCGCGATGGCAAGCCTTCCAATATCTATGCGTTACGCAGCGGGGGCCATGTCCGATTTACGCTCGACGCAACGGATCCGCTGCATCGCCGCGTCGCGCTCATCTACGTCGACTGACAGCACAGCATTGCCACCATGCGCGCACACGGATTCACGCTTATCGAACTTTTGATCGCCTGTGTCATCCTGGGGATCTTGACCGCTGTCGCGTTGCCCACCTATCAGAAGCAGGTGCAGAAAACGCGGCGATCGGACGCGAAATCGGCCCTGGTCGGCGCGGCAGGACAAATGGAGCGCTATTTCACCGAGCGAAGCACCTACGCGACGGCGACGCTCGGAGCTGGTGGCGTGTATCCGGCCACCACGCAGAACGGCTACTACGCGCTGTCGCTGGCGAATCTCACCGCCACCACATATACATTGCAGGCGACCCCAGCAGGGGCGCAGGTCGGCGATCATTGCGGCGTAATGACGTATACGGAACAGGGCACAAAGGGCGTGACAGGGTCACTTCCGGTGAATGAATGCTGGTAGCGGTTGCTGGCCCGGAAAATGCTACAGCCTTGGTCATGGATCCTCGCCATCTCATTGCCTCGATAGTCGTCGGCCTCCTCGTCTCGAACGGAGCGGCTGCGCTGGACGTTAACGTTGTCGGTCTGTTCCCCAACAAGGCTGTCGTGCAGATCGACGGCGGCGCGTTGCAAACGTTGTCGGTGGGACAGAAGACTCGCGACGGCATTCTCCTGGTATCAGTGGACCGGGATGGCGCCACCTTCGATATGCAGGGACAGCGCATGGCCTTCGGACTGAGCCCTGCGCGCAGGCAGACGCAGAGCCTTGTGGCGGCCGAATCCGCAATGGTCACTGCAGACGAGTTGGGCCATTTTGTCTCGAACGGCCTGGTCAACGGCGTGCCGATCCGATTTGCCGTCGATACCGGCGCAACGTTCATTTCCCTTCCCGCCCGCGAGGCAAGCCGATTGGGGCTCGACTACCGGAAGGGTCAGAAGCTTGTATTGGAGACGGCCAACGGAGATGCGTTTGCGTACCGCGTCAAGCTCGACACCGTGCGCGTCGGAGAGCTTACGGTGAAAGATGTCGATGCAGTCGTGATGGAGGGTGACAGTCTGCGCGTCGCATTGTTGGGCATGAGCTTCCTGAATCGCATCGACATCAGGCACGACGGGGCAATCATGACCCTGACCAAGCGCCAGTAGAGTTCTCGCTACGCCGCGCCCGGCGATGGATGCGGCGGCGCACCGTCTTCCCCAGTGCGACGCGCTTAGGCCACGATCGAGCGCGGCACTATCGCTGAATGACGTGATGGGTGGGGTGGCTGATGGGACTCGAACCCACGACAACCGGAATCACAATCGCGCGAATCGAGACGCTGGCAATAGTGCAGAGCAAACCAGAACAAGACAATCAGTAACTTACCGAATCTGGCGATTTCCCGGTTGTTGCAGTTTTCTTCCGGTTAGTGTCCCGCCAGTGTCCCGTGCCCAGTCCGCTCGCTGGCGCACATAAGTGCTCAGTGCGGCGGATTATCGGGCAAAAGGGAAATGGTTCGGAGAGCTACTTGGCAACGTACGGCAAGAGTCGATCAAACTCTTTCTTTGACTTGGATCACTACGGACATTGGCGATTGCGCTAACAGTCAAGATTGCAGACCAGACTGGAGGTCCCAAATGATGACTTCGACCCGCAAGACCAAACGGCGGCGCCACGCGGTCGGCGCAAAGGGGTCGGCTATCACTAAACCCGTTCGCCACATTGCGGGGCCGACTGGCGAAACGAAAGGTGCTGCTGACCCCAACGATATGGCACTCAGCGCGCCGCTGGAGGGCGATGTCGACAGCGAAGAGGCGACCCAACTCGAAGCGATATTCGAGGAACCGTTGCATGTCGACGACGACGCAATTATCGATGATGCCGACAGCACAGCCTCGCGCCGACGTTAGCGTTTAGGCGCGCGGTGGGGTGGGTAGTTGTTGATGGGAGCTCGATGTCTAGCGTGGTTTGCGACGCTCATGCTTTTGAATGTTGCGGCAATCGCCTTCGCGCAATCACCTTGCCCAGGAATTCACGTAGATATCCTGAACATAAGGAACAGCACTGGAACGGTGGCTTGTGCCTTGTTTGACTCGCCGGAAGGTTTCCCTTATGAATACCTGCGTTCTGCGACGAACGTCATGGTGATAAAGATTCGGAAGGCGCAGGCGCGTTGTGACTTTGGGGATGTCCCGCCGGGAACCTATGCGATGGCTGTTGTCCACGATGAAAACATGAATGGCAAGCTCGATACCAATTGGCTCGGCCTCCCGACGGAAGGATACGGGTTTTCAAACAATGCAAAGGCGGTGTTTGGCCCGCCTTCGTTCGCTGACGCAAGCTTCACGTACGACGGTCGGAGCATGGATCTGACCATGACGTTGCGTTACTGAGTTACCCAGGGCATGAGCGCGTAACCACGCGGTAAACACGGACGCCCGCCGGCGGCGCTTCGCGCCTTGATGGTCGCCGGTTACCATCGATTCGTTTAGGTCTTTCTGTTCCGAAATGACGCCGCGTTCCCTGTCATCGCAATTGATTGGCTTGCTTGGGTGGCTGTTGGCTGCGTTCGCCGCAGGTGCAGTGGGGGCCGTTGCCTCCGTTGACGCGGCGTCGTTCTATGCAGAGCTAAGCAAGCCGTCCTGGGCGCCGCCAGCTTGGGTTTTCGGTCCCGTGTGGTCGATGCTGTATGCGCTCATGGGGGTCGCCGCGTGGCTTGTGTGGCGGTCGCCCGGTTCCAAGGGGGCGGCGCCGGGTTTGTTTGGCGCGCAACTTGCGGCGAATGCGCTTTGGTCGTGGTTGTTCTTTGCCTGGCATCGGGGCGCCCTGGCTGCAGCGGAGGTCTTGGTCCTACTGGCACTCATCATGGCGACGTTAGTGGCTTTCTGGCGTACGAGTCGCTTGGCTTCGCTGCTGTTGGCGCCATACCTCTTTTGGGTAAGCTTTGCTTCGGCGCTTACGTGGGCGGTATGGCGGAGCAACCCTACTCTTCTGTAACCCGCGCTTTTAGCCGCCAGACTTAACC
This sequence comes from uncultured beta proteobacterium, assembly GCA_963828595.1. Classification (GTDB taxonomy): domain Bacteria; phylum Pseudomonadota; class Gammaproteobacteria; order Burkholderiales; family Casimicrobiaceae; genus PALSA-1003. The sequence continues at coordinate 132,388 of CAWHEN010000006.1, read as the reverse complement.
CCTCGTTCGCCCCAATGAGGCACGCGAAGTGTTCTGCGAATTCGGTCGTTCAACGCAAAGGAGAAACATCATGAAAGGCTTCGTACAGGACATCGAGAGCATTGCCGTTAAGAACGAGGAGTTCCGCCGGGTGCTGTACACGGCGAAGAATTGCCAGCTCGTCGTCATGGCGTTAAAGCCCAAGGAAGAGATCGGAGCGGAAGTTCACACGCTGGATCAGTTCTTTCGCGTGGAGGAAGGGACCGGGGAAGCGATTCTTGACGGTGTGCGGACGGCGATCCAAGCCGGTTTTGCGGTCATCGTCCCGGCTGGGGCGAATCACAACATCATCAATACTGGCAGTGTCCCACTCAAGCTCTACACAATCTACGCGCCGCCCAATCACCGAGACGGCGTTGTCCACCATACCCGCGCGGATGCGGAGGCCGACAACGAGCACTTTGATGGCAAGACGACGGAATGAATTTCTGGGTGTCGGCGCATTTCTGTAAAGGCGACTAGGTTGAGTCCTGCGCTTTTCCGAACGTCGCCTAACCAGGCGGTTACAGCGGACGGTCAGCTGCACGGCCGTTGCCGAACCGGGTGTACAAGCACGGCCGAATGCGGAGTTGGTTCTGGACGCCGGCGCGCGCAGAGCATCCTATCGGCACCCTGTAAAATAGGCTCGCTCGATCACCGCCATTCAGTTGCGAGGATGGCATTACCTTACGGATGCCAAAATCGGCAAATGACGGTGCGAGGATATGCTGGAGAAGTGGACTTAGCTGATTGATGCGCTGATGACGGACTCTGCAATGACGGCAGAAGAGCACCAAATACAAACTGAGGCACTCGCGTTCGCCAAACGAGAAAAGAAGCGCATTGCAAAGGAGCTAACCGACCCCGAGGTGTATTTACCAGACAACGAACCAGTATCCGTATTTATGTCTGGCTCCCCGGGCGCGGGAAAAACGGAGGCGTCAATTGAACTGTTGGATAGGCTGGAAGCGTCCGGATCTACTGTCCGCATCGACCCGGATGATCTTCGCCGCCATTGCCCAGGCTACGACGGTAGTAATGCGTGGCTGTTTCAGGGGGCTGTATCTGTCCTTGTAGAAAAGATTTTGGATCTAGTAATCGACAACCACCAAAGCTTCTTACTTGACGGTACGCTGTCAAGATTGATGTCGCTGAACGTAACGTCAAGCGTTCACTGGCCAAGAATCGTCATGTGCAGATTCTTTAGGTTTACCAAGACCCATTACAGGCCTGGGCATTTGTGAAAGCGCGGGAGATCCAGGAGGGTCGGCGTATTCCTCGAGAGCATTTTATTACCCAATACTTTGGCGCGCGCGATGTGGTCAATAGATTGAAGGCCAAGTTTGGGAAAGCTATCTCTGTTGATTTGTTGATAAAAAACAACGATAATTCCCGTCGAACCTATGTCGCCAATGTAGATCGAATTGACAACCACATTCTGGAAACTTACTCTGAAGCGAGTCTGGAAGCAGCGCTACCACGCTAGGAGTTTCAAGCATGTTGAACTTATTTAAAGCCAAGACGACGAAGGTATCGACCAAGTTCTCGACCTTCATTCGAGAAGCCAAGTCCAGGGAGCGCAAACGAGTTTACGCGGACGTTCTTAAAGGAGCTTCTGAGCGTCAGAACAAAGTATTGAAAGCTGCAAGTACCAAAGAGCGCGAAGTGGCCTAAAGTATCCGCGATGAATCGCGCTAAAGTAAACCCGCCTCATGGCGGGTTTACTTTTTGGCTTCCGCAACTCGGCCTCGATGCCCTCTCGTTCCTAACTTTCCTGTTGAAACGGCGCATGCGGCAATGGAGGCCGTATCAGCTATGGTCGATAAAAAAGACATCGATCGTGCGGGCTTGCACTCGCATTTCAGGATGGACTTCGTGTTGGAGGGGCTGTCTACCGATGACGCTACGCGCACGTTCAGCGCCAGACTAAGACTCGATCCGCGCCGCTACGAAGAGAGAGAGGTCAATGGAGAGGCCTTCTACTACGATCGACTGGATGACATATATATATCTCGGCAAGAGGTCGCTGAGATGATTCAGAAAGTACCCGGTTTGCCGTTCAGTTTTTCGAGCCAAAAGGTGGGCGACGCTTCGGAATACATCCGGACTCGCAAGCCAAATATCTTGGCTTCGTTGAAAGGCGGTGCATCACCGGCCCCAGCAATCCAACAAACGAATGAATTTCTCGCCACAGTCAAGGTGGACACGCTCGCGTTTGCGGTGCTTTCACTTGATGTAGTTGGGTCAACGAAGCTCGCCATGACACTCCCTCCGGACGAGTACGCTGGAATCATGCGTACGCTGCTATTTGAGTTGTCAGCCCTAGTGCCACTCTTCCACGGCCAAGTATTGAGCTATGGGGGCGATGGGCTTATCGCATATTTTCCGGCGCCAAGCTTCATTAACAAGAACGACTTGGCTATTGATTGCGCTGCGACAATGCGGAAATTAGTCTATGAGGGGCTAAATCCGGTCTTGGCGGAATGCGGGTCTACGCCGATAGACATTCGAATCGGTGTAGATGCGGGGGAAGCTGCGGTGGTTGTAGTCGGTAGCGCCCCCGCGAAGCAGCAGGCTGATCTGCTAGGGAGTGCGATCAATCTCGCTTGCAAGATACAAAGCGTCGCCCCCGCTGGAACCATCGCTGTAGGCAATGTCGCGTTTAAGAATATTCATACCGGTTGGCGGCTGCAGTGCGTCCCGATGGATGTCGGCCCCGCGTGGGAGTATACCGATCCATTTACGGGCAAGCCTTATCCCGTCTATTGTTCGCCGTTAGGCCGCTAGTGACGCTCGCCTAAGGGACAACCCGTTAGCCAACGTCTGGTATCGGCCAACCGCGGCCGTTTGATGGCACTGTCGTTCTACAATGGTCCTCGGCGACATTTACGATTCACCATAAGCACCCCGGCTTTCGAAGCATTAACGATAGTCTAATCATCGTGTCCACCGTTGGTGGGTAAGATCAATATCGTCGTCGCTGGCCATAGCCATTTTGGCGGCCATGGATGGTGGGCAGCCATCAGCTGGCATTGGCGTGGGCGCGCGCGGGGCATCGGGTGTTACATCTGTCGCCTCCGATAACGCCCTGGCATGCCGTGCACATGGCGGACCCGTTGATTCGCGGGCGATATCGGAGCGCCATTGGCGGCGTGCAGCAGGTGGAACCCGGACTTATGAACTGGGTTCCGTTCGGATTGTTGCCTTGGGTATGGGGCGCTCATTTGTATCGTCACCTAGGCACCTCGCTACCGAGCTGCACGGTCGGGCTGGCGTCGACGCTGCGCCGGGCAGGTCTGCAGGCGCCTGACCTGTTGGTCGTCGACCATCCGCAGTTCTACAACCTTGACCTGGTTCTCTCGCCGCGGCGCGTCCTCTATCGGGGTTGCGACCTTTTCGCCGAGCTCCACGACCGCAGGGTCGTCAACGATATTGAACGCGCGCTAGTTACGCGAGTCGACTGCGTGATCGCCACCTCTGAACCAGTGGCCCAGCGGTTGCGCGATCACGGCCGGGGCACCGTGACGCTGTTCGAGAACGGCGTCGAGTTCGCGCATATGTCGCATCCGGTCCCACCCCCGGCGGAGTATTCGCGCCTGAGGGCCCGCCGCGCCGTCTACGCGGGCGCAATCGACAACCGGTTCGGGGTCGCGCTGTTGCTTGAACTCGCTCGGGCGCGGCCCGATGTCGAGTTTGTGCTGATTGGCTCCGGAACGGCCGTCGCCAAAATCGCGGCATCGCGACTGGCGAACGTGCATCTGCTCGGAATCAGACCGTACGCGGACCTTCCGGCTTACCTGCAGCATGCGAGTGTCGGATTGCTTCCGCTCAACGCTCATCCGGCAAATGCCGGACGCAGTCCGATGAAATTCTACGAGTACGCCGCGGCGGGCTTGCCCATCGCTGCCAGCTTGACGCCGGAGTTCGCGCGTAGGCGCGAGCCGTTCATACGCTTTTTCGACCCGCAGGATCCCGCAAAGGCATTGGACGAAGTCTTGGTTCAGCGGCCGATCCCCGAGCCGGCGCATATCGCGTCGCGTGATTGGTCCCTGATCGCCCAAGCAATACTTGACCACGCGGTTTCGTCCGATGGCGCGAAGCCGGGCGTGAATTGATGCGGCTATTTGTTCCGGAAGCCTGGATCGAGAAGCGTCTGCGAACGACTGCTTTCAGAAATGCCCAATGGCTGCTCAGGGTGGCGGATTCAACTGGTCGATGCAACACACTAGACGCCATTGCGGCGGAAGGGGTGTTGCAGATGAAGAAGAGACCGCGGATTTACTACTCGGCCAGCCAGCGGGCTCTCATCTGGGAGCGTTGGCGGAAGGGTGAGACGCTTCACCAGATCGCCCGGTTGTTTGACCGATACCATTCGTCGATCCAACGCATCGTGGCGGAGTCGGGCGGGATACGCCCAACCGAGCGGCGCCGATCGCGATTGGCATTGACCCTGATCGAGCGAGAAGAGATCTCTCGCGGCGCTGTGGCAGGCAAGTCGATCCGGGTGATCGCGGCGACGCTGGGCCGGGCGCCGTCTACTATCAGTCGCGAGATCCGACGCAATGATGGCCCGCACGGCTATCGGGCCAGCCAGGCGGATCAGGCGGCGTGGGATCGAGGCCAGCGCCCGCAGGTCTGTAAACTTGTGCAGAATCGAGCGCTGGCCCAGCTCGTGGCACATAAGCTTCGCCTCGAGTGGTCGCCTGAGCAAATTGCCGGCTGGTTGAAGCGTGCCCACCCTGATGACAAAGCCTTTCAGGTGTCCCACGAGACGATCTATCGTAGCCTGTTCATCCAGGCGCGCGGCGCTCTGAAGAAGGAGCTGATGGCCCATCTGCGGCGCACCCGAGGTACGCGTCGCTCGCGACACCATACGCAGAAGACCAGCATCCACGGCCAAATCACTGATGCGATATCGATTAGCGAGCGTCCCCCTGCGGTCGAAGATCGCGCGCTTCCTGGACACTGGGAAGGTGATCTGTTGTTCGGCAGCAAGAACAGCCAGATCGCGACCCTCGTTGAACGTCAATCGCGCTACGTGATGCTCGCGAAGGTCGGCAAGAAGGATACTGAGACAGTCGTGAATGCGCTTATCAAGCACGCCCACAAGCTGCCGGACGAGCTGTACCGATCGCTGACTTGGGACCGCGGCAAGGAGATGGCAGACCACCGACGCTTTACGCTGGCCACTGACATCAAGGTCTACTTCTGTGATCCCCGAAGCCCTTGGCAACGTGGGTCGAATGAGAATGCGAATGGGCTATTGCGGCAGTATCTGCCCAAGGGAATCGACCTCTCCGCTTATTCGCAAGCGAAGCTCAACGCGATCGCTAGGCGCCTCAACGAACGACCGAGAAAGACGCTGGACTACGAAACGCCAGCACAGCGATTTCATGAAGCTGTTGCGTCGACGGGTTGAATCCGCCGTCGTTAGCGGCCATTCCTTGGAATGTCCCCACACTGGAGATAGCCGCCGATATAAGTTTGTCGCTTCTTTGTGTCGTGGCAGCGATCCATGCACAACTGGTTGTACTGGTTTAATGATCGCGGTCGGGCGAAAATGACGCATGTCCGAAAACATCGTGTTGGCGACGCCGACCGTACAAACTAACAACCAGCGTCCGCGAACGGGCTGCTACGTGTGCCGCTTTCACGGCGGCGAGCTTAGTAATGGACACATAGCCTGCGCAAGGCCGCCTGACCCTCGAACGATGGGCTACGCGGCGCGCGGTTGCTGCTACTGGCAACGCGAGCCGGGCGCGGATGACGAGTAGACTCGGAGGGTCGATTGACGCTTTATTCCCTGTCCTTTAGGTTCCCTATTTCTAGTTAGGCGTCGTCCAATGACAGGCTCCGTTGATACATCGTCCTGTGAGTTGTCTACCGTCACTGACGTCGTGATAGAGAACTCACTCGGGTATGTGCGCTACGACAATAATTCGCTAAGTCGCGGTCACGTGCTAGTCGTACCAAAGCGCCATGTTTCTGATTTCTTCGACATGTCGAAAGACGAGCAAGTCGCGGTCCTTGAGCTCCTTGGGGAAGCTCAACGCCACATACAGCTCACCTTCCCGCCGGACGGCTACAACATTGGGGTCAACATCGGTGCCGCTGCTGGCCAGTCGCGAATGCACGTACACGTTCACCTGATCCCGCGTTACGATGGTGACGTGCCCAATTCCAGCGGAGGTATTCGCTGTGTACTTTCTTCATCTCAGCGTGCCGCCTAACCCGTCGCTCAACACGGACGCCAACAGGCGGGCGTTCGGCCCCCCGGCGGTCGCCTAGCGATGTTCTAGTCCGTCCTGGCCATAAGGTTTGATCGTCAGTGCGCGAATGACCAAAGCCTGGCGCGTTGTTCCGCCCGGTCCCCACGAGCTAAAAAACCAAGAGGATCCGGCTGTCTCGCACGCTGGCAAGCAACGGTCCAGTCCTAAGGATGAGGTTGAAGCACTTTCCCGATCGCGTTCGTGGTGGAGAGATCGGTGAACCAAATCCGGTTATCCGGGCCGAGGGTGATGCCGTTCGGCTGTCCCGGTGGGGTCGGGAACAACCTGGTCTTGACGGTGCCCTTGCCGGTCTTGACGCCCACCACGGCCGCTTGGTTCGAGGCGTACCAGAGATGGCCGTCGGAGCCGCGCGTTATCTTCGCATTGCCGAAGCTCGTCGGGGCCGGAAACTCGGTCACCGTGCCGGACGTCGTGATCCGGCCGATTCTCCCCACGTCCGCCTCGGTGAACCAAAGTGCGCCGTCGCCCCCGACCGTGATCCCGTGAGGATTACTGTTGGCCGGAAGCGGAAATTCGGTCACGACGCCGGCCGTCGTGATGCGCCCAATGCGATCAGCGTTGATTTCGGTGAACCATAACGCGCCATCGGGACCAGCGGTAATGTCGACGGGCCCGGATCCTGCCGTGAGGCCGCCAAACTCCGTGATGACCCCCGCAGGCGTGATGCGCCCGATGCCGGCGGGACTCCGCTTCGTAAACCAGAGATTGCCGTCAGGTCCCGCAGCAATGCCTTCCGGGCCGAGTGTGGCGGCGGTGGGAATCGGGAATTCGGTGACGACGCCGGCGGTGGTGATTCTCCCGATCTTGTTGGCCATCGATTCGGTAAACCAAAGCGCGCCATCGGGACCAGCCGTAATACCAAAAGGTTCGCTATTGACCGTGAGAACCGGGAACTGCGTGATGACGCCTCCGGTCGTGATCCGACCGATGCCGCCGCCGTTGACTTCAAGGGTGAACCAGAGGTTACCGTCCGGACCGCTGGTGATGTCAACCGCCTCCTCAAAACCCGGAGGGATTGGGAATTCGACGATCTTCCCCGGCCCCGCCAATGCGCCGCCGGACATCAAGCAAAGTGACGCAATCATGCAACCGACGACAATGCCACAAGTTTTCATAATAGGCCCCCTCGCGTGTGTTCGTTCTTTCGCCGCTCACCGTGATATCGGCCAGAAACCGACATTCGGGCGTGTGCACTATGTGCACATGGCTCTCACCGGGTTCTCCTGATTCCGACGCGACGACTAGTCGGATTATCGACGCAAAGGAATGGCCAAAACCGGGAGTCCAGACCAGGGAACAAGAAATTCTCAGTCAGCGTTCTGACAGAAGATAGACAGAAACTCGACAGGTTGGTGTGATAGGTTTTTAGCCGCGCCAATAAACCCGCCGTTGGCGCCCTACCCCGACAAATAGGCGCGTTGCGCCACGCCGAGGCTCGCGAGCCTTTACGGGCGGTCAAGACAAGCAATCGGGGGAGGTCCTATGTCTCCGTCTCCTCGGCGATCACTATCGCTTAGCCGACGTCGGGCGAATATTCTGGCCGTGTGCTTTGGCGTTGCCGTCGCGATGTTAGCCGGTAGTGTCGCAGGTGCAGTCCTCTCATGCGGTCGCGTCATCGGGCCACTTATCGAAGGCGTTCCCTTCAGCGGTGTTGTCGGAAGTCTTGGCAGTACCCATCCCGGCCCGCAAGGCTCAGTCACGATCAATTGGGGCGACGGAACCACGAGCGTGGTTTCTGTGTATGTGAGGTTCTGCCAGCCCGGTCTCATTACGATCTGTTCTGCTGGAGTTTTCGGCACACATACTTATACCCAAGCAAAGCAAAAGGTCACAATTGCGCTTCAGAGTGGCGGCGGTTCGTGCACTGACCCTCCATTTCGTGTGGTAGCGGCAGGGCCACCACCGCCACCACCACCGGGCGGCGACGTACTAAGCAATCCAACGTTGCTGTTGAGGCACGCGGAGCTAAACGTCCCGGTCACTGGGGAAATTGCGACGTTCAGCGATTCCAATCCGAGCGCCATCGTCGCCGATTTTACCGCGTCGATAGACTGGGGCGACGGGACGCAATCCCAAGGCGTTGTCAGCGGTTCAGACGGTAGGTTGAGCGTTAGCGCTCCTGGCGACCATGCTTACGACCAAACCGGCGTCGTTACAGTTTCCGTATCGCTTTCCGCACCTGGGGTCACGACCTCTACGGCTACTGGCACGATCCATACAGGGAACCGGAGATTCCACCACTAGCGCACGAGCCGGCGGATATTCGGATGCTGCGGAATTGCGGAGCCGTTCGGGCATCACTCGAAGGGATCGGCTGGCTGTCCCAAGACATGACAGGAGGAATCATGTTGAATCGCACTGGAGAAATCTTGGGCTTTCAGGTCGGCAGCCGCGCTTCGAGTTGGATCGTCGCGGTAGGGGTGGCACTTGCGGTGATTTGCGCCAGCTCGCCGCACGCCGCCCCTTTTGCCTACATTACCAACGACAGCAACAACGTATCGGTAGTCGACACTGCGACCAATACGGTGATCGCAACGATTCCTGTGGGGAACTCTCCGGTAGGAGTCGCCGTCGATCCCGCTGGCCGCCGCGTCTACGTGGCGAACTCCAGCGACAACAACGTATCGGTCATCAACATCAAGACCAAGAAAGTGAGAAGAACGATTCCGGTCGGAACCGATCCGGAGGGAATCGCCGTCAACCCGGCCGGCACGCGGATCTACGTGACGAACAACCAAGACAGCAGCGTCTCGGTCATCGGTTTCAAGGGGAGGAACAAGGATGCTCAGTTTTGAATTGAGCCTTGGCCGAGCTCGACCGGACGACGCGACCATCGGCCGCAGTTAGCAGGGTCGCGCAAACGATCGCTACAACGACTTGTCGGAGCGTCCAGAAAATAGCTAAGCCCCGCTCGCTGTTGAACTGTCGGATGGCCTTACATAGGCGGGAGAGCCTGACAATCTGCTGAAAGGTAAGGTCCTGTTATAGCGTCAGTTCCTGACAATGGCTCAATCTTTGCTGACGCGGAGGGAGTCTGCCTTGTTTTCCGGTTTTCGGTGGACTCCACGGGGGGAGTGAGGCCATGGGATGGTACGAGAAGGGGATTCGCGCGTCGGTTGCTGGAATTGTGGCGTTAGTTATAGCTTGGTGCGGAAGCGTTTCGGCGCAGGACTTTTCGGTAACCATCACGGTGGATGAAAACTGCAACGGACAGCTGACCAATACGAACGGGTTTGGCTCGGGGTTACTCTGTCAGGAGATCGCCGGTGGGGGCATAAGCTATGACTTGCTAAGGGCGCCCTCCCTGACCGACGGAACGCTGATCTTGCAAGAGATCGTGGGCTCGACCGCCGTTTCGGACCTCATCGAGTTCGCGGGAACCGACGAGACCGCCACTCTTATATTCTATTCAGATGGCTTCGATGGTATTGATGCGCCGGCGGACGTATTTCCTTTTCCCGCGACACCGCCAGGGTTAGGTTTAACGTTTTTGGAAGTTGGTCCCGAAGGCAATAATGGCTTGACGTACACACCCACGGAGGGGCAGCCGGGCTTCGTTGCCGGCGCAGCGGGTCCAGTGACCTACGTCATTATTAGCGACAAGAGCAGCGTTCCTGAACCCGCTACGCTCGCGCTTATCGGCATCGGCTTCGCTGGACTCGGGTTCTCGCGTCGCGCTCGCAAGCAGTAACCGGATTCATGCCCCAAGAGAGCCCTGCTTCGGCGGGGCTTTTTTCTGCGGATATTTCGACCGTCCACTCTGGCTCGCGGCCAAGCGTCATCCGTCATCGGCGCCAGGCTCGCGCTGCCAGTAGGATCGTTAGCGGCCATTCCAGGGAGTCCTGGTGAGCACTACAGGCGGAGGTCGGCTCGCAAAGGGCCGTTGGTCCGCAATATCTAGCGTCCGCAAAGACGATGGCGGATTGCGCAGACCGGCGCCCGCGACAACGGCGGGCGGCATCAGGCCGATGCGCAGACTTATTCATGGCTAAGGTTTCAGCGTGACACCCTCGCGCTCCATTGCCTCGACAATCTGCTTGGCGCCGGCGTGGCCCTGGTTAGCGAGCTGAGCTGTTGAAGATGCGAGACCTTTGAGCTGCGTCTTGACTTGCTCCGTCTGCCGCAGCGGTTGCTCTTGCGCCGCTTTGGTGGTGAGGAGTGCGCTTCTTTCATCTACTGATTGATAGATTAGGAATACCAAGAGGCCAAGAATAGTTACTCCGAGCATCAGGACCGCGGGAAGGAGCGGACTGTTGTCGCGCGACCAAGTCTGTTGATGATCAATCACTTCGTGCGAGGCGGCGCGGAATGCTGAGGATCTTGCGATGCAGGCGGCGGCGTGAATGTATACGTAATGCCGTTCCGCGCAAGCAATGCGCGAAGTTGCTCGTCATTCTCACGGTATGCCAACGCTGCCAGGGAATTTATGAGCCGACTATTTACTTGGCTAAGAGCTAACGCTTGATTGATCGTCTGCTGGCGCTCGGCGACCTCCATTCGGAGCGACCGGTTCCAGATCATGAACGCAACTAACGTTGCGCACGCCAAGACACACATGGCGGCAATCAGGGTAACAATGCGAGTCATGCCGGGAAGCAGTCTCTTACGAAGAGACTGTCGCGCGCAGCGATGATACGTCGCCGATGAGCGAACCATACCCACATTACCATCAACGTGCTGAACAATAGCAGTGATGGGGGTTCTGGGACCGATGAAGATCGTCCAGCGGATTCGAGAAGCGCCAGTTGATCGGGAGGTATCTGGTCTAGTGCCACAAACCCCAAGAAAGTCGCTGTGCCGCTGCCAGGATCTCCCACATAGTCACGAACCCAAAACGGGCCACTACTCACCCCTCCGCTATACGACCAGGCGAAGCAATCGGTCGCAGAAGAGTCGAGATCGGTGGACGCCCCTTGCAACGTGAGTCCACTGCCCTGGGTTGTGATCGCCGCTAGGCAGGTCAAGAAATCTACTGTTGCAAGCCCTGATGGTCGATCGGAGAAATTCAATGTGAAGTCATCGATCTCGGCGGATTTACGTTCGGTCGGCGATCCGACGCGATACCCGATGCGGTCCCCACAAGTGGTCTGGTAAGGCTGATAGACCTCGTCTAGATACCAAGGCAGGGAATCTTGGACAGGAAATAGTCCCGGCGCGCACGAGCTCACCGTTTGATAGTACCAACCACCAAGCGGTGGATCGATGTATGGGGTCGAAGGAAGCGCACCTGATTGGTCTTGAAGCCCGACGCAACCCGTACCCCCGGGATGTGATTTGCAGAACGCCACATCGGTATCACTGGTCACAACCTGAAGCCAATTGAAATGATCAAATCCTCCGACTCCGGCGGCATCATCAATCGAAATTCCGCATCTAGGCGTAAAGGATGCCCCCATCGTCGCGCCGTTTGGCTGAGCCACGATTCCGCCGACAGCGACGTCATTAAAATCGATAAGTTGTAGCGAAAGATCACCGCTGCTAGCGTCATACGTGTCGCAGAAGGTTAAACCACTTGGCAAGCCTGTGACGTTAAACAGCGTTCGCGGCAATGCGTCTTCTAATTGGACGCCAGACGTAACGGGGTGCTGCACGACCAAGCCGCTCGCCTGAAAAATGTCGAATGATTGACCAGCTTGAAGGTCGAGCGAGCCATCAAAGGCGATATCGATATTTCCGCCTGTGAATGTTGCGATTCCATTAATGGTTAGGCGAGACTGATCAGCTTCACCGCCTTTAATGAACAAATCTACATTTCCGCCGGTCTGCTGGAACCCGCCGGCAATCGTTATCGAACTTCCAGCGCCGATTGAAAGTAAGCCGCCATCCCCCAGCACGACGCTGAGCGTGGAGACACTAGGAGCATCCCCAATTCTGACGTGTCCGCCGTTAATCGTTAGCGCGTTGGTAGCCCGGCCGTCAAAGACCAGGGAATCTGATGCTATTAGCGTCCCGCCCGTAATTTGAATAGTCCCGTTAGTCCCCACATAGATGTTCTCGGCCTGAACGGTCCCGTTGGATGCGACGATGAGTGTGCCAGTTCCGCCGGTGCTGACGATGCCATTGTGTCCAATTCCGATCTGCGCGCCGGCGTTGACATTAGCGCTGTTCGAGACCGTAAGCGTTCCATGTGCAGTAGCGGTTGTTGCAAGCGCAATATTTCCGCCGCCACCGGCGGGGCTCACTACGATGTTGACAGAAGTCCCTGGCCCACTCACCGTCATCGTTCCGGTGCCGCCAGCTGAGCCTATGCCTATCCCACTTCGCGGTGCGTCGCCAGAGATCGTAAGAGATGCGCCGCTATTCATTGTCAAGGCGCCGGTACCGGCACCTCCGGTTAGCCCGCTGCCCCCAATCGAAACGCCTGCTCCGCTGGTAGCGCCTGGACCGGAGTAGATGGTTACGGAGGCGCCGTTGCTGAGCGTCAGTGTTCCGGTTCCTCCGCTACGGCCGACATTGATGCCCGCACCAGCACCTGGCGTGGCGAAACCTTGCTGAATTCCTGTGAGTGAGATCGATCCAGCACTTACGTTAACGGTACCGGATCCGCCTTGCTGGCCAACGATCAAAGCAAAGGCGGAAAGCGATCCACCATTGCTGATCGACAACGATCCATGAGAGCCATTGCCATTGCCCACAAAAACAATAGCGTCAGTTCCGTCAAGTTCGACCCTTGAATTGGCGCCCGTGATTGTCGCGCTTCCGGTACCCCCGCTAATTCCACCCCCTCCGCCGATATTCAAGCTGGTTAGGTTAGAGATGGAACTTGACGGGGGCCCCCCTCCATGCAACTGAAGAAGGCCGCCGTCCGCCACCGTAAGCGTACCGACGCCTCCGCGACCGATAGCCACGAATGGGTTAATGGTGTCGCCCGAAATCACCACGCTAGACCCAGTTCCGCGGATGTCGAGGACACCGCTTGAACCTGCGTCGCGACCGACGTTAATGTATGGAGCCCCGGTCCCGCCGGATCCTTCGATTATCAGTGCGCCCCCGGCCGACACATTCAGCGAGCCGGTGCCGCTCCCTCTGCCAATCTGTACGCCCGCACCGTCGCCGCCGCCCGCGACGCGGATGAGGGAGCCGCTATTTATGGTGACCGTCCCATTACCGCTTGTTCCGCTTCCACCTCCGATATTCAATCCGCCGCCGCCAACCTCTACCACGGCCCCATTAAACAGATCGAGTCTCGCCGTGCCATTAGCGGACGTACTCGAACCGGCGACATTCAGATAGCCGGCATCTCCCGTAGTGCTAATCCTGGAACCAGGCCCATTAACGAATACCGTGCCGGCGCTGCCACTCTCCCGCGCGATGTTCATTCCCGACTGCGTGCTCATATCCGAACCGCCGTCGATAAGCACGGTTCCCCCATCTAGTACGTTTAGTGTGCCATTGCTACCGGTACCCGCGCCGACACGCACTTGGGCAAGCGTCCCCGAAACGGAAATCTGCCCGCCGTCCACGGTCACAGTACCGCTGAATCCGGAACTGCCAATCGTCAGTTGCGTATTCCCTTGACCGGGAGTGAAATTGGGACCACCTCCTACACTGACTCGTCCAGAATTGGTTACGCTTAGCTGCGACGCAGGTCCAATGTAGATCGATTGTCCGACGTTTATTGTGGCCTTGTCATCGGCTGCGACTAGGCCAGCAGCAACGGTGGTCAGCGTTGAATGGCCGATGTTCAAAGCGCCATGGATCGTGAGGGACGAGCCTTCACCTGTAACTGTGACTAAACCGTTCCCGTTGCCGGTAACACCGATATTCATCTCATTCACGTCGACTTTGCCTGCATTGCGGATTGCTAGCTCGCCACTTCCGTCAAAACCCAAATTGAGCATCGAGTTTTTCGCGGTCAGGTTTACTTGGCTACCATCAACGACCATATGTCCAATGCCGTATTGGTCGTGATTAAAACCACCCAGACCAAGATTTACACCAATGCCGGTAACAGTAAGGACGGAGTTGTCGCTGACTGTAACGGTCCCGTTGCCGCCCGTATTGAAGCCAACGTCCATATGCGCGACGCTTACTATGCTGGAATTCTGGATCGTCAAAATACCCGTGCTCGACGTTCCCAGCGCGACGTATCCATTTGAGATAAGTTGGCCACCAGTTACCGTAACTTCGCTCGCCCCCGTCGCGCCGATAATCGTCGGCGAATTGGTGTCTACGCTGTTGAGCGTGAGACTCCCCCCGCTGCTCACCGTTACGCTCCCATTGTCGACCGACATAAAGCTTGCGGAATCTAGGAGCGAGCCTCCGTTTACAGTTAAGGTGGGACGAAAGGCTGTACGCGAATCCCCTAGGACAGCGATGGAGGTGACCTGCAGGTTGTCGGTGGGGATCGGGAGTGGGGTGTAGTTACCGTCGGCGCTATGGGGGTAGCAAGCGCTATTTATATAGGGACTCTGATTCGGCAGGTTGCAGTAGAAAGGCGAGATCGGGTATGAATAGCCAGTGAATGTAATTTGAGCGTGAGCAATGGGGTTCGTCGCAATGAGCCCGAAAAGAATCACGCAAAATCCAGCAATACGCTGATCCAAGCGCGGTGGTATTGAGGTCATCGGCGATCCTGCTGTTCCTAACCCGAAAGGTCGGTCAGTCGACTTTATGAGAATCGCCCAAGCGGTTTATCGAATCTGTATCGACGCCGTTACCACTCGATAACGTGCGGTCTCAATCCGGGTCGTAGGCCCTCAGCACGCATATTGTTCGCTGCGAACGACCCAACCAAAGAGCAGAATATTTGAAAGGAAGCCGCTGACGAGCGTCGCTCGAAAGACAGCAACTCCGCGCGCCATTGCGGCGCGCTGACATAGCGCGATCCCCATTGCCCCTCCCTGAACCGATCTTGAGGTCGACCTTGTGAAAACCTTACGGCAACCTTACGAAAACCTTACGCGCCTCGGGGATCAGCGTCAAGTAGGCGGCGCGCACACTGTGTCGACCAGATTTTCTCGCCTAGCGAGGCTTGGTTTCGGCGCCCGAATCGTTGCCTACTCCTGAACTCCTGAAATTGGCTGCACTGGGGATCTTGAGCCTTGTCCGGGCCGATTGCAGACCTTACAGCGTGGATGACTAGAACGTTATCGCTTCCTTGTGTCATGGCAGCGATCTTGGCACAACCGGGCATAGCCTGCGCACGGCCACCAGACCCTCGAACGATGGGCTACGCGGCTCGTGGATGCTGCTACTGGCAACGCGAGCCTGGCGGAGACGATGAATAGAGCCGAACCGTCATTGACGGCACGAAGAAGGAGTTGGGCGCGTAAACGAGCCACTCGCGCCGCAACTTGACTACTGAGTTGCCGAGAAAAGAGGAAGCCGGATATTCAATTCTTATCGCAAGGACGCCGCTCGTTCGTGGCGAAGGGGTCGCTACTTGTTGGCTGCTCACTACAGCAGAGATTCCTGGCGTGAGTGAAGGCAGCGCCGACGCGCTTCGCTACGTCCAGGTTGTCCTCGTTTGAATTCCCAAAGCCAATCGTGTAGGAGTCAATCCTATAGCTCCTAGATACATCCTTGATGTAAGGGCTGTCGGATGTTTTCTTGTAGTCCACTTTGAAGAGCTTGGCGAACTTGAAAGCGTCTAGCTGCACAAAGGCAATTCCCCCATTGCCTGTTCCCGTCGAAACCCTGTCAATGGCCCAAAGCGGTATCTCCACCTCAGCATCTTCAAGAGCAGTCGTTGTAGTGTCCTGGTAGGTGCCCACGTTACGGGTGTGCTCGAATACGGTCACTACGCAACGTGAAGACGATTCGGCCCTGAATGTATGCACGCCCACATTGTGTTGGGCCGAGGCGTACCCGTTGTAGCGCTCGACCGCACTCTCCTTCATCCTGAGACGAATGTAGTCGATCGTCTCGACAAGGGATGGCTTTGAACTCGCGCTGTCGGCTTGCGCGCGTGCCGGAATTGGATGGCCGACCAGCGTTGCGACTGCGATGCACGACAAGGTAATCGGCAAACGTTTCATCATGCTGAGCCTCCTTGATGGCATGCCAAGGAAGTAATAAGAAAGAGTAGCGCGACAAAGAACGGCGCTGTCATCTTGAACGACAGCCCCGACTGGAGTTTCCTTGGCCTATTTGGGTCATGGCGGAGTCACTTGTAGCACTCTGCCTCGACGGTCTTATCACAGTAGAACTTCCATCCTTTACCCGGGCTAGCATAATGAGTCCCACAGTAAGCAGAGTCTGAGAACCTTGCATTCTTGAAGTAGGTGCCACCCATCGCGTGGCACGCGTTCATGAGGTCGGTGCTCGCGGCTTGGGGAACGGTGATGCGGTCGCAACATTGGGCACCTTGCTCATCGGTGTACTGTATCGCCGATCCAGTGACCTTCCCGACCATCGTGGCGGCGTAGGCTAAGCTCGTCGCTACAGCAATCAGCGCGATCCAAAGAAGTTTTTTCGCTTTCATGAGATGGCTCCCTTTTTACGTTCGTCTTGAGGCTCTTGTCCAATTGCACAGCCCGAGGGCAACACAGACTCTACTTTGCTTAGTTCTGGGCCTGTCCCTTGAAGCGTCACTTATAACACTCTGCTTCAACGGCCTTGCCACAGTAGAACTTCCATCCTTTACCCGGGCTGGCATTGTGCGTTTCACAGGAACTAGAGCTTGAGAATTTCGCGCTCTTGTAATTGCTGCCTCCCAATGCCCGACACGCCTTCATGAGGTCGGTGCTCGCATCTTGCGGGCTGGTAATGCGGTCGCAGCATTGTGCCCCCCGCTCATCACTGAATTTTTCGGCCGACCCTGTGACCTTCCCGATTAGACTCGTCGCCTTGGTCGGCCCTGGGCTATCCGTGCACACATATGTATTCGCTTGTCGAGGGTCGGGGACGCATTGTTTTGGAAAATTGCAGGGTGGAAACCTTTTCTCGCACTTGGCCTGATCGTCACTGCAGGCGCTCAAAGCTGCTGATTGCCGATCCTGCTGCAGCTTGAGGCCGTTCGCCTTGCAAACATTCATTTGCATAGAGCACTGAGTCACCCACGCGTCTCTGTTCGGATGGCAAACCGTCTCCAGGGCAGCTTCGGCATCGTTGCCGACGACCTGTGAGCCGATGGCGCACGACGCGAGGAGGATGAGCGCGGCAGCTTTGCGGGTCTTCATGCGCAGGTTGCGCCGGGCCTAGAGTCGCAAGGAGCAAACGCGAGGGCAGGGGCAGCGCGGCCGCTGCGTGCCTGTCGAATCAGGAGTGAGCAACTGGTTGTTCATGGACGCTCCCCTTACGATCCATGCCCGCGCCGAAAAGGGCGCTGAGGTCGCATGTCCCCTCCCCTGAGGCAACGCTGCGATAGGCGTAGCTTAACCCTGTGCTCAAGAGGCGGCAACGGTGACATCAACCCCACCGCCGGGCAATCATCGCCTTGGTCGGCTGCGCGCCATCACTGGGACAGGGGGCTGAACTTGCCCCGTTTTGTGAGTACAATTTCGTCGCGCCTCTCCGCGACTGCGGAGACGGGCCCATGGATCGTCAGGGGGGAACATCCATGAACATTCTGGGTTCGCCATGCGAGCGGCATTCGTCGCTCGCTGCACCTAATTTTCCGCTGCTTCCTCCATCCCCGTATTTCGGTGTTCTACCCCTCCCTTTAAAAATTGAGGGAATCATGCGAAACCGTTTCTTGATCGTCGCGTTTGTTCTGATTCCTCTCTTGCCTTCGTTCGCTTCCGGCCAGGCTAACCCGGGTACTCGCCCCAACTCACAAGCCAAGACCGCTGCGGGGCCGTCGCTGGCCGAGACCACAAGGTGGATCAAGGAGGCCCTTTCGTCACACGGTGTGTCACACGTGACGATTCATAGCCATGCAACAGGAGCCAACGCATGGAACGCCTGACGAGACTGCAACAAGCAGATTGGTGAGCGCAGATGGTTGCGGGTTAGTGATTGAAAATGCAAGCCAAGTGAGCGGCACATTTCCGTACTACGTTTCGTGGACGCTCGCCGTGAACCTCAAAAATCTAGATCCGACGTCAGGGAAGATTGTTGAGCTCCCGACCACAGAATCCGATCAGAATGGGACTTCGACGCGGTCGGGAGTGAGTGTCGAGTTCAAAACCACAAATCTCGCTGCTGCAATTGCAAGAACAACCAAATCGGCGCAGGGTGTTAAGGCAGACCAGATAGCAGACTTTTACGTAGTGGTTGCCGATAAAGAGGCAGCTACTCGCCTGCTGAAGGCGTTCTCACACGCAATTAGTCTCTGTGGGGCGAAGAAGTCGCTGTTCTAGCCGAACGCCATACCTGGCTACAGGGGAGCTCACCACTCAAATCTGAATGGAGATAACGATGACAACAGAGCGGCTAATGAACAGTAGGTTCCTCGTCTTGCTGCTGGCGTCGATCTGTCTGGGCAGTGGGACGCTCATCGGTGGGACCTCGACAGTGCAGGCACAGGGACGTGACTTGGTCTATTGGTATCACCCGCTCGGCAAGACCTGTCCAATTTTCTATTACGAGCCGAAAACCAACGGTGATGAGGATAGAGCCGCCAAGGCGTGTGAACAAAAAACTAAAGAGCCGTATACTCGAGCATCAGGCACCGCCGCCCCGGCCTGTTGATGCTTGAGACAGGAAGGCATGATCGTTACGTGGCTCAGCGCTCTGCGGTTGCACTGAACATCGGACCTCAAGACGAGTCTCTTTGATTTGTAATCCACTGACGTCAACAAGGGAGAATACTCAAATGAAAACCATAATGTGTTTGGCCTTGACCATCGGGCTTTTCGGGCTGGTTAACACCGTCGAAGCGCAAGATCGAGACGAAATGAATGGAGTAACCGTCACCGCCACGATTTCGAATAACAGCAGCAACATGGTTGATGTCAAAGCAACAATCAAGAACAACAATGGAGTAACGGTTCAGAACGTAAAGTTCCAAGTTAGATATTCATGTGGTTCCGATTCGAGCACCTTCGATCACACCATCAGTTTTCTTGCTGGGAGAGATAGCATCGTAGATTACCCGATCGACACGTGTGCAAGGATGACCGGCTCAGGTCGGCCCGATGCGAAGATCTTGGACGTTCGAGTAGTTAACGTCAATTAGCAAGGTTAGGTAGTCATCATTCTGTGGGGAGTTCTTGCCGTAGCGACTAGTTCGGCCCACGCGGCCACACCGATTGGGAAGGTAAGCGGGTCAGCAACGAAATACAGCGATGAGCAGGGTTCCAGTTGCTGCCAGCGGATAAGCCCGCAAGACGGGGGTCCGGACCTCATGAAGGCGTGCGAAGCAAGGGGTGGGAGCTACTTCAGGAATGCAAAGATCTCTGACTCTTCCTACTGTAAGAGTGGACCTGCTGATCCTGGTAAAGGCTGGAAGTATTACTGCTCACAGGCCGTCGAGGCGGACTGCTACAAGTGAGGACGTCCGACGCGATTGGTCACCGCCTTACTTCCCACTACCGCAAAAGTCCTGGAGGGGAAACGCTTATGTCGCGTCTTGATCGATTATGCCCGATTGCTGGACTTGTTCTGTTCTCGGTCGCGAGTATCTCAACTGCGCAATCCAATGGATGGAGTGCAACAAACGATCAACGTATCCAATATCAATGGCACGTTGATAAAAAGATTCCTGATAATTGGCGATGCGTCATCGCATTTCGATGGGTAGGGCCACCACCCACGCGAGCGTACAACGTCAACGGAACAGTCACTATGCAGGGCGATCCATACGCAGGAGGCCGTCCCGCAAAGGGGCGACTATTTATGCTCTTCACCGTCAACAAAACGGACGCGACTGAAGGAAAGACCCAGTGCTCAAGAGTAGACGCCATATCCATTGATTCAGTTCAGTGATCTGCTGGACAACAACATCGAGCGCCGAGGCGTATGCGTTAGAAAAACGTTGCCGCGAAGGCGCAACCTTTGGTGTAAAGCCGCTACTCAATCCGGCATGAGCCAAATCTAACGACTCGCTCTCGGCTTCATAAAGCAACGAAGCGACAAAGTCTGTCACTAGAATCGCCCTTAGCAAACTGGCCGGTTTCTACTCACGAATTAGGCGAGGTATCGTCGCGTACATCTGTTCGACCCGCGCCAAATCGCCCTGATTTCGGCGGCGCTCATTGCTGCGATCGCTGAGGCGCAAACGCTCGCCGCGGATGGCAAGATCGGCGCCGAGTTTCGAGAGCTATTGCGGCACTGCCGCGAGATGCACGACCTACTGGTCGAGCACCTGGACAGCGGGATGGAGTATGCCCGCGGACTGGCCGATTCGATCGGGACACACTTGGACGAGCTCGAAGCGGCTCTTAGACGCGATCTGAATTAGATCGCCCTTGTGTTCTGTAGCCGCATCCGGCACAACGGGTCGTACTGGCACCGAGCGCGGCGTGCCTTCACAATCGACGCTTTGGCCGAACACATCATGGCTCAGACGACATTGAGAACGGTTATTGAACGCTGGACCACGTTAACGGGGCGGGCAGATATGGAGGCGCTCGCGCTGCGTAACGAACTCAGTCAGGCTTCTGCGCGCCTGCTCATCGCGGGGTCGCTTCTCATTTACGCAAGCTGGTGCGCGTTTGCTCGTACACCGGCGTCTCTTCTGGCGCTGCGATTCGTCTGGCTCCTCGCGGGATTCTTTGCCTTTGCCGTAGCACTGATTCTATGGATTCTGGCCCGCCCGCAAGACGCGCCGCCGCGCCGGGTTCTCGGCATCATCGCGGACATGGGAGTTATCACGTACTCCCTGCTTCTGGCGGGAGAGTCCGGAGCGGCCGCGGGTGGCGGTGCCTATCTGTTTGTGGTTTTCGGCAATGGTTTCCGCTATGGCAGACTCTATTTGTACATGTCCCAAATGGCCGCGCTTTTGGGCTTTGGCTTCGTTTTATTTGCCTCAGACTTTTGGTCACGTTACTTCTTCTTTGGCAGCGGATGGTTGATTGCCCTTATCTTCTTGCCCATTTGGGTCGGAACATTGGCCCAGGGGCTTAAGGCGGCGTGGCTGAGGGCTGAACAGGAACTCAAGGAGTGCCAGGAGCGGGAACGGGGCAGGTCTTGAGTGCGCCCGACTTCAGCGCGCCGCTGCCAAACAAAATCATGCCGGCAGTTCAGATGCCGGCGCGACACACAGGCGATGCACGGCCGCGAATGGGCTGCTACGTCTGCCGCTTCCACGGCGGCGAGCTCAGCAACGGGCATATTGCTTGCGCACCCGCGGACGATGGGATATGCGGCCCGCGGCAGCTGCTACTGGCAGCGCGAGGCCGGTGCGGATGACGAGTAGGGGTGAGGACTGTTGTTGACGCTTTGTATCCGCTCGTTTAGGTTCCCAAATTCTAGTTAGGCGTTGCTGGTTCTGGGCTGCAATAGTTGCGAATGCACAACATAGGGAGACCGATATGTGGCAATCGATAGCGCTTACGTTACTGTTCTCGGTTTCTCTTCCTGCGTTTTCCCAGCAGGCACAACCTCTAGAATTGCCACACTCCCTCGAAGGAAAGTGGATAAACAACGCAGGGTTAAAGATCTATTCAGGCCGCATCGCGTTTCAAGTCGATAGCCGTGCTGCAAATGGATCGATCTCCGGTAAATGGACTTTTGAGGGTGTTCGCTGCAAGGGTTCGGGGCTTCCTGCCACTGCGTCATATGACGGCGTGCAATTGATAATCACATCGCGTATTGATGATGGCGCAGTCTGCGGCATGCAGACCGCGATCTTCAAACGGACGGACCGCGCCGGTACACACTCACTATTTGAAGGTAGGCTAGGTGGCGATGGCAAGATAGTGGTTGGAAGTGATGTCGATGTCTTTCTTGATCCAAAGTAACCCGATCACGCCGGTTACCTTGATTCGTTAGGGCACTCAATGCATACGTCCTGGGTACCGGCGTTCTACTCCTAGTTGGAATAGGATGGATGGTGTTGCACCGCGGCCCTCGCTCAAACGATTCGCCGGCCGGGACACTGGACGGGGCCGGAACTTTCGAAATCGAAGTGGTTGGAGAATCCCACTATCAGGCCGCACTTGAGAGAATCTGCGGCGGCCGCTCCGAAGACGGGGCAGAGAAGCATTGCCGCGCAACTTTGGTCCTTGAGTAGCGGCGACGATCTTGACTACCCAGCAATGCGCTGATCGAACTGGTTAGGCCGGTTCGGGATGCGTCAGGTTCGTTCTCACCCTGCTGATGCCGAACGGCAGCCTGCACCGGTTTCAATGCCCGCTTCCGGCTCCGCGCGATGTCGGCAGTGGGTTGCGGTTTCAACTGGTCAATGCAACACACTATTGTCTCGGCAATCAGAGGAGTGTTGCAGATGAGACCTCGGATCTATTACACGGAGAGTCAGAGAACGCTGATGTGGGAACGCTGGCAGAAAGGCGAGTCTCTGCAGCAAATCGCCCAGGTGTTTGATCGGAACCACTCGTCGATACAGGGGATTCTGGCGCCCACAGGCGGGATCCGTCCGGCCGTCACGCTGCCGCTCCCGATTGGCGCTGACCCTGGCCGAACGCGAAGAGATCTCGCGCGCGGTGGTGGCGGGTCATTCGATGCGTTCGATAGCTGTGCAACTTCGGCCGAGCGCCCTCGACGATCAGTCGGGAGATCAAGCGCAACGGGGGTCAGGAGTCCTATCGAGCAAGCCAGGCCGACCAGTCCGCCTGGGATCGAGGTCGTCGCCCCAAGACCTGTAAACTGGCGCAGAACCGAGCGCTGGCGCGCCTCGTGGCCGGCAAGCTCCAACGGCGGTGGTCACCGCAGCAGATTGCCGGCTGGCTCAAGCGCACCTATCCAGACGATCGAGCCGTCAGGTGTCACCCGAGACCATCTATCGCAGTCTCTTCATTCAGGCCCGTGGCGCCCTGAAGAAGGAGCTGGTGGAGCACTTGCGGCGCACCCGGGTGATGCGCCGTTCGCGCCATCACACCCAGAAGAAGGACGGTCACGGCAGAATCACCGACACCGTCTCGATCAGTGAGCGTCCTGCCACCGTGGAAGACCGGGCCGTGCCCGGTCACTGGGAAGGCGACCTGTTGTTCGGCAGCAAGAACAGCCAGATTGCGACCCTGGTCGAGCGCCATACGCGCTATGCGATGCTGGTCAAGGTTAACGGCAAAGATACGGAGACGGTCATCAACGCGTTGATCAAGCATGCGCGCAAGTTACCGGAGGAACTCTATAAGTCGCTGACCTGGGATCGGGGCAAGGAGATGGCTGACCACAAGCGCTTCACACTGGCGACCGACATCCAGGTCTACTTCTGTGATCCACAGAATCCCTGGCAGCGCGGCAGCAATGAGAACACGAACGGGCTATTGAGACAGTACTTCCCCAAGGGCACCGATCTCTCAGGCTACTCGCAAGCCAAGCTCAACGCCGTTGCAAGGCAATTAAATGAGCGTCCAAGAAAGACATTAAACTTCGAAACACCAGCTGAACGATTTCACCAATCTGTTGCATCGATCGATTGAAACCGCAGTCGATTGCGGCCATTCCAGGGAGTCCTGGTGAGCACTACAGGCGGAGGTCGGCTCGCAAAGGGCCGTTGGTCCGCAATATCTAGCGTCCGCAAAGACGATGGCGGATTGCGCCGCCATACGATCCCTAAATGCCTCCTCTGCCTCGTCCTGTGCCCGGTCAAGCGTCGATCCGTCGAGCCACCTTGCCCCCGTGATTCCCCGCTCGGGGCATACAAACGTAATAACCAGTTTCGGCGTGAGAACTGCGACGGGGTGCTGAGCCTGTTCCAGCTTCGTAACCCTGCTTTCATAGCTTGCCATTGGTTCCTTTCTCTAGCGCCGTTATGCGCTTTTCCATTTCGTCGACTTCGACAATGCGCGCCTGGGTGGCGAGCGCGCCCAAGATCGTCGCGGCCTCGTCCGGTGACAGTTCGCCAGTGCCCAGCGCCGTAACAACAACCTTTGCGTTATCGGCAAGTGATCCGTTCAGCGTCGGCAGCGTTACGGGATCGTCCTTGGCCTTCGCCGCCGGGATGATCCGGTCAATGCAGATACGCAGCGCGGAAGTATCGCCGGCTAATGCCTGCTCGACCGCCTTGCCTACTAGCGCATCCGCGTGCGGTAGGAGTAGCTCGCGGAGGGCGGTCCGCTTGTCGCGGATGCCCGGAGGACGGCCGTCCGGGTTGCCGCTCTGTCCTTGTTTGAATGCCATTGTCAGATTGCTTTCTAGTTGATCGGATCAGTCAATCACGCGAAGAACCCGCCGAAGGTGCCGAAGGTGCCAAGCAATTTTGTTCGGTATCTTCGGCATCTTCGCGGCTGGGTGGCACCTTCGGGAGGCTCCATTGCCAGCCATCTCGCATTCCTAGCTTGTCGATCCTTGCGCCAATGGCGGCTCGCGCCCGCTGCATTTGGCGCTTGCTGTATCCGTGGGCCTCGGCGTCCTTGAACACGTCGGCCGCGCGCATCGGCCCGGGATAAAGGAGATAGCGCAGAAATTCACGGGCATTCTCACCGCTGCCGTCCTCGTCTACGTCCTCCGCCTTAGCCAGCAGTTCGCGTGCTGTGCCGTCGATTGGTGCACCCCACTGAACGCGAGACGCTCCCACGCCTGGGAATCGCTCAAGCTCCTCGTGGATGAGGTCATAGCCGAAGCCACCATCGTCGGGGGAGATATTGGACTTCGCGCGCATCAGGATTCGCGCCGGCCCTGTCTCGGAGCGATCCTCCGGCAGCTTGGCGGCGACCAATACAACGCGGGCTAGTGCGCCGAAGGCCAGCGATCCGGTAATGCGCTCAATCGGCTCACGCCCGCCCGTACCTTTGGAGAAGTGCGTAATCCCGAGAGCGGTGCAGTCAAGACGCTGGGCAAGGTTTACCAGCGGCTGCAGCGAGCGGCGCGTCTCGGCATTCTTGTGACTGTCGCCGGCCACTGCCGACACAACCGGATCGACGATCAGCAGGCGCACGCCCCCGATGCTGACTACCTTATGCTCCAGGGCCGGCATGTCACTGGCTGGGTCAAACGCGCTCGCGTCCACACCGCGCCGTACAGTCCCAACAAAGAAGATGCGAGTCATATCTGCGCCCATTACTTGGAGACGGGGTACCAACACATCCTCTATATCGTCTTCGCCCGACCAAATGACGACGTTCCCGGGTTCCGCTCGGGTGCCGTCCGGCCAACGCCCGCCGCTGGATACGGTAGCGGCGAAGTCGAGCGCGATAGTTGTCTTGCCAGTTCCTGGTTGCCCGCCCAGCACTTCAAACTTTCCCGCTGCCAGCCATCCATTCCAAAGCCATCTAAAAGCCCGTGGCGTTACGCTGTCCCCACGGATCAATGACACATCAGCAAGGTCGGAATCGACCGCTGACGCTTTCCTGATACCTAGTTGGCCCGAAGATGCGTCCACCAATCGGGCGCGCTCTGCGGGCCGCCCTGCGCCCGCCAGCATGCGGTCAAGGTAGTTCGCGCCCGCCACGATGCTGTACGTCCGACCGTTAGACATGGCGGGACTCCCGGATCGCCTGTGCAATTCGCTCGGAAGCGAGCAATAAACGCGCTCGATCCTCGTCGGTTAGCACGCCGCCATTCCCAAGATAGGCAGCACCCGTTGCCGCAATGAGCGTCTCCTGCTCAACCGCGCGCAGCACATCAACCGCCGGAAACGGTCGGCGTTCGGGCGGCATATGATGGTCGAGTGCACGAGCGGGGAATAGCGCGTCAAAGTCGAGGCCAACCGCTGCCAAAACATCCGCGATTGCACAACCGGCAAAGTCGTGAACTAGAAGACGGCCATCGTCAAGCTCACGCACGGCCAGGCTCGCGCGCTTGTCGTCGTGGGCAGGACAACGCGCGAGCCAGCGGTCAGTTCCCGTCCGCTTTACGCGATCGAGCCGGTCCAACAGGGTTGCGGCGGTCACTGTACCTCTCGCGCGAGTTTGGCGAAGGTGTCTAGCGCTGTTCCAAATCGGTGCCATGCCCAGCACTTCGCGCACAATCGATGCTCGGGTCGCTCCGTTGGCGTCGGGCAAGCTTCGCAGCGTTTGATGCGCCGTGTCGTATCCGAGCGATGTAGGTGACCGGCCTTTGAGATAGTCTTCATGACACTCTTCCGGCCGAAGCTACCCACGTCAGAAACTTGCTTTCATCAATGAGAACGCGACGACCCAAGCGAATGATCGCGCCGGCATCGGCCAAGCCGTTACCAGGAATCGTGCCTTTCGAAGATTGACGCGGCTCAGCCTTGAAAATCAGATTGCGGAGCGCGGGCGGCGTGAAGGCGGGGTTACGTTCGCTAAACTGGTCGACCGTCAGAAGAACAGGGCGGGCGGTCAGGTTGGCATACGAGCCAGTAACAGCGGCGACGTTGTCGCTATGGTGTGCGGCGATTGCGGGGTTCATCGGGAGGTCTCCTGCGCTTTGTGCGCGTTGTGGAGCCCTCGTTGTATCTACCGCATGCGCGGGCAGCCCTACCGACGGTAGGTTTTCACTCTACGTCATGGATCAATTGCGGTAAGTCAACGACGTAACTATTACCGCTCCAATTCCGTCTGATCGCGCCAGGTAGCCTCACATTCGGGAAAATTCTTCATGGCGTGGTCAAGCCGATCAATTGGCAGCATCCCCTTTTCAAATAGAGCATGGGCGACTTTCACGGGATCCCAGAGGGTAGACACTCCTGGCCGACCTTTCCTAACCATCGCGCCCTTTAGATATTCAGGCGGACGAGATAATTTGTCGTCCCAGAGTCGCTTGTTCTGATGTTTGTCCTTATGAAGCATGAACGCATTGATGATGCGATTCCTTTCCACGGCTACGGGCTCGGCCTTCGCTTCAGCAGAAGTAACCGGCGAAAACGCGGCTGGCGGCGTCATCTCATACTTCTCTACCAACTGCACGAAATCCGCACGCTTTATTAACCACCCCCGCTCAACTACTTCGAGCCCTTCCTCCGAGTAGATATAGGCAGCAAAATTTTCGACGAGCTCTCCATCCGGGCGTATGCAGGTCAACTCCTTGCGCTCGACCCACTTGTTTAGTAGCGCCCCTGAGCTGGACGCTGTCGTGTAAGTAGATTTCGAATCGACATAGTCGCCTTTGAGTATGTCTAGCGCCTCTTTAGCGAACGTTGCATCGTTGTCCAAAATTTGTTCAAGCTCGAAATAGGTTATGTATGCAGGATCACCAATCATCGGAGGAACAGCATTCATTTCCCAACCCCTAGCCGCGTTGCCAGTTTCTCGCCGGTCGCCACGATGTGGCCATCGGACAGGTGCGAGTACCGCGCCACCATCGCGAGCGTCCGATGACCTAACACCTTCGCAATCTCCACCAGCGAGACCCCACTCATAGCGAGATATGAGGCGGCTGTGTGGCGAAGGTCGTGCCAGTGAAAATCAGCCAGCCCGGCGGTTTTTCGCGCGGCAACCCAAGGTGCGTTGAGGTCGATGCACTCCGCCTTTTTGGCACGCGGCTTTGGCGGGAAAACCCGATCATCTGAAAGACTGCGGACCTTAGAGCGCTTTTGCAATAGCTTGGATGCTTCGCCAACCAAGGGGATCGCGCGACGCTCGCCGTTCTTTGTCTGGTGAAGCGTGATGACCTTGCGGCCAAAATCTACCTGCCCCCAGCGCAACCTCATGATTTCTCCTTGACGAGCGCCCGTAGTAAGGCTTAGCACAACCGCGAGGTACAGGTCCTTGTTGTCGGACTTACGGCAGGCGTTTAGCAAGGCCTTGCGCTCATCATCAGACAGGAATCGAACCCGCCCTGTGCTCTCGCGCGACTTGCTAATGCGCTCGCACGGATTCCGCTCTAGCCATTGGAGCGTCTTGACGCCATAGGAAAGGCATACGGACAGCGCGGCCAAGTAACGGTTTACCGTAGGGCCGCTACGCTTAGATTTGGGCCGCTTGGAATCCTTCTCCGGGTCACCGGTCGGCGGCACGGCAAAGATTTGGGTTTCTTGAGACAGCAGCTTGTCGCGTTCCTTGGCGATGCGCGCGGAGGTGATTGTGTCTAGCGAATCCGAGCCGAACACTTTGCGCCAGAAGCTAAGGCGAGGAAGGTCTTTCGCGTGCGGTTGATACTCGTCGGCCAGTTCGTTGAATGTGTGCCGCTTGCTATGTCCGAAATGCCGACCTGCCTTCATGTCGGCTTCGATTTTTTTTCCCCACTCTCTCGCGTCCGTCAATCGCTCGAATGTTGCGGACTCAGGAGGGAATCCCTTAATGCGCACCTTGACGCGATATGTCGTCCCGTCACTCGTCGTTCGTTTTTCTAGTGTCGCCATCGCGGTTTCCCTATCGAGAGATGACGAACACACTCTAAAACAAACCGGGGAAAACTACAATACCGGATTACTAGTCCGATAATATTCGGCCAATCTAATTTTTAACTACTTGTTAATAACAGTGTGTATAGTAAATGTCCCATCAATGCGGGACAATAGAGGGACAAATATCCCCCGATTAGACCGACTTATCCACAAAATGGCGCCCGAGGGAACCCAGAGGGACTGCGAGGCGCGCGAACGATTTCAGCCCCGGTGGCGGAATCTTTGGGCGTTGTCCCGCCAGTGTCCCGTCAGTTGACTGAGATTGCCGATGTTGTGCGACAAGACATTGAATTTTTGGGGTGGCTGATGGGACTCGAACCCACGACAACCGGAATCACAATCCGGGACTCTACCAGCTGAGCTACAGCCACCATGGTTACCGCCGCCTGCCGCGGCGCGTCGATGTTTGGCGCGCCCGACAGGACTCGAACCTGTTACCCCCGGCTTAGAAGGCCGGTGCTCTATCCGAATGAGCTACGGGCGCCCTGCACGATCAAAGCCTCTTCTCGTGAAGCCGATCCAGCCGGTCGTCGGGGGAAGGAGGGATTTGGGCTCCCGACATCCTGCTCCAAATAAACGCGTAATCATATCGTATCGCGCTGATCTGTCACAATAACGCTGGATGGTCTATGCGAATCAGCGCAATGGTTACGGTAACTTCGCCATTGCGCTTCCCGGCGAGGGGCGCCTTGCGACGCCAATGATAGTGGCGACACTGCGCTGTGCGATCTTCGGGGTAGCAATGGGCTGCGCGACAGTAACCGATGCGCAAGAACTTGCCGAACCGCTGCGCGGCGCCGATGGCACCTCTCCAGCTGCAGCACCGCCGGAGCCCAAGCGCGAAGGTCGTGCACGGTTCGTGGATCCCAAGGATGGACAGTTCGACCTCGGCTATTTTCTCGAGAATCCGCGCGGCTTCCTTCCCATCCCGATCGTAGTCACCGAACCCGCCGTCGGCTACGGCGCCGGCGCCGCCGGCATGTTCCTTCGCCCTCGCAGGGAAGCAGGCGAGGAAGGTTGGGCGCGGCCGGACATCTCCGCCGTCGGCGGGATGGCCACCCAGAATGGGACGTGGGCGGCGTTCGCGGCGGATGCAAGCCGCTGGCTGGACGGGCGCCTGCGCACGATGGCCGGTGCGGGCACCGGACAGGTCAATCTCGACTTTTACGGTCTCGGCCTCGATCGCCCCTCGTTCGAGCAGAAGGTTCGCTACTCGCTTCAGTTCAACGGCGCCATCGTCCAGACCAACTGGCAGCTTGGGCCCAGGTCGCCGTGGGCGATCGGGTTGCGCTATGTTTTTGCCGACGTCGATCCGAAGCTGCGCGACCAGCCGGCGTTCCCGGGATTGACCGACCGGGTTCGAGTGAAGGTCTCGGCTCCGACCGCCATCGTCGAATACGATTCGCGGGACAGCGTCTTTACGCCGACGCGGGGGATCTACGCGGAATCGTCGTATCTGGCTTCCCGCGAGTCTCTTGGAGCAAGCGTCGATTTCGAGCGTTTTCAGCAAGTGGTCATCGGATGGCGGTCCTTCCCGCATCAAGTCACGCTCGGCGCGCGAGCGGACTATGCGTGGTCTTCCGAAAGCACTCCGTTCTTCTTTCGGCCCTACATTCAACTGCGCGGCGTGCCCGCAATGCGTTACCAGGGTGACCAGATGGCGTCATTCGAGCTGGAGGCGCGCTGGCAGGTCTTCGGCCGGTGGAGCGTCGTTGCCTTCGGTGGGGCCGGCACGACTCGTACCATGCGCGATGCTTTCTCAGTCACTCAGAACGTCGGCAGCGGAGGGGTCGGTTTTCGCTACGAGCTGGCCAGCAAATTCGGACTGCACGCCGGCATCGACGTCGCGCACAGCCCGGGGACCACCGCAGTATATTTCCAGGTGGGCAATGCGTGGTTCCGGCCGTGAACGGTGTCGATCTCCGGCATGCCCGTTCGCAGGCTGGTCAGAAAGCGTCAGTGGCCGTAGGACCACCCGCAATGGCTACGGGCGGGCCTCCTCCCTTACCCATTCGTTATACAAGGTGTAGCTGACCGCGAGCACGACCGGGCCGACGAACAAGCCGATGATTCCGAAGGCGAGCAGCCCTCCGATTACACCAGCGAAAATAAGCAGCAGCGGCAGGTCAGCGCCCCTGCGGATCAGCAGCGGCCGCAGAACGTTGTCGAGACTGGCAACGACGACGGTCCAGACCGCAAGCGCAGTACCCCATCCCTGTGCGTCATTCCAGAAGAGCCAGATCACGGCCGGAACGAGCACGACAACCGTTCCGATCTGGGCGATGCAGAGCAGGAGAATGACGCCGGTCAGGAGTCCCGCGAACGGCACTCCGGCAACGGCGAGGCCAAGACCTGCCAGAACGGTCTGCACCAAGGCCGTGACAACCACGCCCAGCGCCACGGCCCGGATTGCCTGACCGGCAAGCAGCACAACGCGCTCGCCGCGATCGCCGGCGAGACGGCTGCCGAAGCGGATCATGGCGTCTCTTGCTGCTTCGCCCCGCGTATACAGGATCACCGCAATCACGACGGTCAACAGAAACTGAATACCCAGCAAGCCAACGCTGCCCAGCGCGCTCGCCAGCCACTGTGCGGCGCTGGCTGTATACGGGGCAAGGCGCGAGGCGAGCTCCCCCTTGCCCGCCCCCGCGATGCTCGACCAATACTCGGCGATTTTCGCCCCGAGCAATGGAATGCGGGAAAGCCACTCGGGGGGCGCGGGGATCGGTGAAGTGGCGAGCTCGCTTATCCACCGCGTAATCGTATCGGTGTTCTCAACCAGCGTTTGGATAGCCAGCAGTAACGGCGCGACGAACACGAGCACCATGGCGCTGGACATGATCGCCACCGCCAGAAAACGCCGTCCCAATCTGGCCTGGAGCTTGAGCATCATGGGCCACGTCGCCACGACGATCATCGTCGCCCAGATTGTCGAAAGCAGGAAAGGACGCAGTATCCAGAACGAACCGCTGATCAGAATTCCCATCAGCAGGACCGCAAGGACGATGCGCGTCAGATCGGGGCGACGGACCATCGTTGGCACACTCTTTTCGCGGTCGGTGCGTAACCAATCCACGAATCCCGGCCAGTCGGCGGATCCGCGGGTCCTGAAGGGCACTTGGGGCCGCTCGAACCAAGTGCTTGTTCTGGTCGGGGTGGAGAGATTTGAACTCCCGACATCTTGCTCCCAAAGCAAGCGCGCTACCGGGCTGCGCTACACCCCGAAAGGGTTGGATTATCGCCGTTACGGGCATTGCGGGTCAATTCGCTTCGCAAGGCGTTGTCACGATCCGTCATTTCGCGAATCGTCGAATCACGCCGATCGCCTCCGCGATCGCATGATCGCCCTGTCCCGATTTGACTGCATGCTGCACGCAGCCGTGCAGATGGTGCTCGAGCAGCTGCAGCCCCAGCGAGTCCAGCGCGGATTGCACCGCGCTAAGCTGGGTGAGGATGTCGATGCAATAGCGGTCCTCGTCGATCATCTTGCCGATGCCGCGCACCTGACCGTCGATGCGGTTGACTCGCTTGGCCAGCGCGGATTTGGTCGGCCGGGGGACGGGCGGATGCGCGGCCGGGTGTGGCACCACTTGGCCGGCCGGCTTACGCGACTTCATAGCCGGCGCTCTCGATCGCGACGCGCAAGGCCGCCGGATTCGTGCGGGCTTCGTCGAAGCTCACCTGCGCCGTTCCGCCCTGCAGGCTGACCGTCGCATCGGACACACCCGGAAGCGCGGTCAGCACGCGCGTGACGCTGGCGACACAACCGCCGCAGCTCATGCCTTCTACTTTGAGCGTAACCGTGGTCATCGATTGCTCCTCGTTGGATTCATTGCTTCGGGCGCCAGCGGCGCAACAACAGTGCGTTGCCGACCACCGATAGCGAGCTCGCCGCCATCGCCGCGCCGGCGAAAACCGGATTCAACATGCCGAGCGCAGCGAGCGGGATGCCCAGCACGTTGTAGACGAACGCGAAGAACAGGTTCTGCCGGATCTTGGCCAGGGTTGCGCGGGACAGCAGTATGGCGTCGACGACCGCGTTCAGATCGTTGCGGACCACCGTGATGTCGGCGGCCTCGATTGCGACGTCCGATCCGGTGCCGATGGCGAAGCTGACGTCGGCGGCGGCGAGCGCGGGCGCATCGTTGACGCCGTCGCCGATCATGCCGGTCACCTTGCCTCGCGCCGCGAGCTCGCGGACGGCTGCGGCCTTCTCGGCCGGCAGCACGCCGGCGCGAAAATCATCGATGCCGACCTCGGCCGCGACGGTCGCCGCGACCTGGAGGTTGTCGCCGGTCAGCATCAGCACATCGATGCCGGCCGCCTTCGCGCGCGCGATCGCCTGCGCCGAGGTTGGCCGAACGCGATCGGCCAGCGCGATCATGCCGACGACCCGGCCGTCGGCCGCGATGCCGACCAGAGTGTTGCCGATGCTGTGCAGCGCTCCGGCATCCGGTGCGGCGATGCCCTGCTCGGCGAGGAAGGCGAGCGTGCCCGCGATCACGACGACCTCGTGCCCGTCGACGTCGACGTTGCCGCGCGCTCCCTTGCCGGGGACCGACTCGAACGCGCGCAGCGGCCGCGGCACAATCCCGTCGCGCGTCGCCGCATCGCGTATTGCATTGGCCAGCGGATGCGTCGATCCTTGCTCGATGCTGGCCGCAAGCTCCAGCACCTGCGCGCGCGTCGCTCCGTCGAGCGCGATCACGCCGGCGACCACGGGCCTGCCTTCGGTCAGGGTGCCGGTCTTGTCGACGACCAGCGCGGAGAGCCGTCCCGCCTGCTCCAGCGCGGCGGCGTTGCGGATCAGCACGCCGAGCTGCGCGCCGCGGCCGGTGCCGACGACGATCGCCGTCGGCGTCGCCAGACCCAGCGCGCATGGGCAGGCGATGACCAGCACGGCCACGGCGTTGATCAGTGCCGCGCTCGCATCGCCACCCAGCCAGTAGCCGAATCCCCACGTCGCGACCGCGATGACGACCACCACCGGCACGAACACGCCGGCGACGCGGTCGGCCAGACGCTGGATCGGCGCCTTCGATCCCTGCGCTTCGGCAACCAGGCGCACGATGCCCGCGAGCAAGGTGGCGCTGCCGACGCCGGTCGCCTCGCATTCGATCAGACCTTCCTGGTTGAGCGTGCCGGCGAATACCGTCGAACCGGGAGTCTTGGCGACCGCACGGCTTTCGCCGGTCACCATGCTCTCGTCGACGCTCGACGTGCCCTCGCGCACGACGCCGTCGACCGGCATCCGTTCGCCGGCGCGCACGATCAGCCGATCGCCGACGGCGACATCGGCGAGCGGCACCTCCACCCTGGCGCCGCCGCGACGAACGCGCGCTGTCGCAGGCTGCAGGCGCGACAGTCCCTCGAGCGCGGCCGACATGCCGGACCGCGCACGTGCCTCCAGCAGCCTGCCCAGCAGGACCAGCGTGATTACCGCGGCGCCGGCTTCGAAGTACACGTGGCGATTCTCGAGCCCGAGCAGCGTGACGACGGCGCTCAAGCCCCACGCCATCGTCGTGCCGAGCGCGATCAAGCACGTCCATGTTGGCGCCGCCGCCGCGCAGCGCATGCCAGGCGCCGAGGTAAAAGCGGCGGCCGATCCAGAATTGCACCGGCGTCGCCAGCGCGAGCTGCAGCCAGCGCGGCAGCCATTCGGCATGGGCGTGCGCGCCGCCGAGCCAGTCGCCGGCCGCGAGCATCGGAACCATCTGCGCGAGCAGCGGCAGGGTCAGTGCCGCGGCTATCCAGGTTTCGCGCCGCAGCTCGGCGTATGCAACGGCCTTGCGCGCGCGATCCCCCGCGCGTTCGGCGGCGGCATCGCGGCGAAGGACAGCGTGATAGCCGGCGCGCTCGACCGCGGCAAGCAGCTGGCTGGGGATCGACGGCGGCGCCCAGCGTAGCCGACGCGGTTTCGGTCGCGAAATTGACGCTGGCTTCGACGCCGGGAATGCGGCGCAACGCCTTTTCGATGCGCGCCGCGCAGGCGGCGCAGGTCATCCCTTCGAGGCCGAGCTCGATCTTGCGTTTCGCTTCGGGGGGCGCAGCGACCAAATCGTGGCGTCCATGGTTTTGATAATATACCCTAGGTAGGTATATGTCAAACGCCGCCCGCGAGAGGCGCCCGTCTGCTAGAAGCGGATCTTGCCGATCAGCACATCGCGGAACATCGCCCAGTCGCCGATCAGGCTGTAGATCGGGTGACTGAAAGTCGCCGGCCGGTTGTGCTCGAAAAAAAAGTGTCCGACCCAGGCGAACCCGTAGCCGGCGACCACCGCGCCCAGAAGCCACCACGCATTTCGCGTGAACAGCGCCAGCGCAAGACAGAGCAGCACCAGCGCAGATCCGACGACGTGCAGACGGCGGCAAGTCCGATCGCGATGCTCGGACAGATAGAACGGATAGAACTCGCGAAACGAGCGGTAGGGTTCGGGCATTGGGGTGCCTCCCTTTACGGACGTCGTTCAAGACGCAGCTCGGGCTCGTCCGACTTTGATTTGCGCGATCTCTTCCATCGGCAAGATGACCGCGGCGAGATCTTTTTCCCCGTGACCTAGCCCGGCCGCCTCGACATAGCATTGTTGCGCTACGGCCGGCAACAGCATCCGCACCCCGACGGACTTGGCCGTCGCCGTCACGCATTCGAGGTCCTTGATCATCATCGCCAACGCCGATGCCGGCTCGTAGTTGCCTGGCAGAAAGTGGTTCGGCACGACCCGTTCCAGCGTATTGCTCCGCGCCGAGCTCGACCGCAATACTTCGTAGAGCAGCGCCGGCTCGATGCCGAGCTTGGTTCCCAGCACCATCGCCTCGGCGATGAGAACATGCAGCGTTCCCGTGATGACATTGTTGCAAAGCTTCGCCGAAACGCCGCTGCCGACCTCCCCGATATGGAAGATGGTCTTGCCCAGCGACTCGAAAACGGGACGGCCTCGGGCAAAGTCGCCTTCGGTGCCGCCGACCATGATGCTAAGGTTCGCCGACGCCGCGCCGCCCGGGCCGCCGCTTACCGGAGCATCGAGGAAGCCGATGTCATGCCTGGCCAGTTCCGCGCCGACGCGACGCGACGTCGACCGGGTCGATCGTCGCAAAATCTATGCACAACAGGCCCGCCCGCCCCGCGGCGACCACCCCTTCGGCGCCCAGAAAGACTTCGACCGAATGCTCAGGCGAAACGCGACAAGAGCAAACGACATCGACGACAGACGCGACTTCGCTCGGCGAATCGGCCGAGCGGGCGCCGTCGCGCAGTCAGCCGCTCGATGGCTTTGGCATCACGACTATGGACCACGAGTTCGTACCCGGCGCCGAGGAGATTGCGCGCCATAGGCAATCCCATCCGTCCCAAGCCAACAAAGCCGACCCGCATGGAGATCCTCCCGGTTTGCGCAGTGCCTGTACGATGACATGCATTGGGCTGCGCCATCGTGTTTCAGGCAAAGGAATGCGCAGGCAGCTTAGGGAGCAGTCTATGCCAGATGCAGCAAGAGTTGCAGTGGTGATCGGCGGAGGCAACGGGATCGGCGAGGCGACGTGTCGCCTGATGCACGAACGGGGATGGCACATTGTGGTCGCCGACAAGGATCGGCCACGCCGCCGAGCGCGTGGCGGACGATGTAGGCGCGCATGCGGTCGTGTTCGATATCTCCGTTGCCAGCGAGGTCGAGCGCGCGGCATCGGACATAGAATCGGCAAGCGGGCCGGTCGCGGCGCTGGTGGTCGCGGCAGCGATGTTCCAGGACGTTCTGCCGCCGGCGCAACTGCCGATGGAAGTGTGGGAACGCACGATGCAAGTCAACCTGACCGGTACCTATCTCGCGAACCGCGCGTTCGGTACCCGCATGGCGGCGGCGCGCGGTGGCAGCATCGTCAACATCGCTTCCATCGCAGCCATCGCCTCGATGCCCGTTCACGCCTACGGCACCAGCAAGGCGGCGGTGGTCGCGCTCACCAGGAACCTGGCGAGCGAGTGGGGTCGTGCCGGTGTCCGCGTCAACGCCGTCTCGCCGGGCTCAACGCTGGTGCCACGGGTCGAGGAGCGCATCCGCTCCGGCCGCTATGCGGCAGATCCCGGCGAATTCACCGCGTTGGGTCGCATGGTGCGGCCGAATGAAGTCGCCGAGGCGATCGAATTCCTGGCCTCGGGCCGTGCCTCCGCGATTACCGGAATCAACCTGGTCGTCGACGCCGGTTGGGACGTGGCGTCGACCTGGGCCCAGTATGGCGGCGTGCCGCCCGCGTCCGGGAGTCGACATCAGCCGTAGGCGTCGACCAGAACCTTGCGCGTCGCCGCGACGGCGCGCCGCAAGCGTTCGGCGGCCGGCGCGTCTCTCGCCAACGTAGCGGTGGGAATTTCCAGTGCGATCGGGATGCCGCGCGGCAGCGCGCGCAGGAGACTAACGAGATCGATCGCGCCCTCGCCGGGGAACAGCCGCTCGCTTACCGCAGCATGCACCAACGAGGCGCGATCGGATGTCCAAACCCCGGGCGCGTCGCAAAGCTGCACGTAGCGAAACCAGGTCCTTGGCAATGCGGCAAGATCGGAAACCCGGCTACGTGAACGGTCGAAGTGCAACGCATCAACGGCAATGCCGAAATTCGGGCACGCGACTGCGCGAACCATGCGTGCGGCCAGCGCGAGATCGGCGATGCTCATCCACGGCACGAATTCCAGATCCACGGTCAGCCCCGACCGTCCGGCGAGTTCGCACAGCTCGGCGAAACGGGCGACGAGTCGTGGCTCGTCCGGATCGTCGCCGGTGGCGAGAATGTGCTTGGCACCCAGCTCTGCGGCCACGTCGATGAATGGCGCGAACGCGGTCATGTCGGTCTCCGGCCGCAATCGCGCGCCGCTGGCGTCGAGAACGCGCACGCCCGCATCGTGCAAGCAGGCAAGGGTCTCGCGCCG
Source organism: uncultured beta proteobacterium (assembly GCA_963828595.1). Classification (GTDB taxonomy): domain Bacteria; phylum Pseudomonadota; class Gammaproteobacteria; order Burkholderiales; family Casimicrobiaceae; genus PALSA-1003. Next base: position 94,911 of record CAWHEN010000006.1, on the reverse strand, counting down.
CAACGCCGCGAATTCTCCATCAGCGGCGCGAGATCGCGCCCCGGCTGCCCGCTGAGGAGCCTGGCGCCGACGAACTCAAAGCCCGCAGCGGCGGCGGCCCTCACCATCTGCGGCGGCGAAAGCTCGGGAACCGTGTAGTACGAAAGCGATAGGGGAATCGTCCGAGGGTCGGCCGCCATTGCCGCGCGCGTTCCTGTCGCCTACGCAGCAACCGGCGCGCGTTCGTCGCGAAGCGCGGGATCGACGGGTCCGTGATGGCCGCCGCCCGACTGGTCCCAACCGGCGAAATTCGTGCCGAACACCAGGTGGTCCGTTCCGACGACCTGCTTGAGAAGAGCGAGCACGCGCTCGTCGCTCACATGGGTATCGAACCACAGGCGTGAAAGCAGGGACTCGAACGCGCCGTCCTTTTTGTGTGCGGCCGTCGCCCAGGGCCGCTTCATCGCAGCCTGCGCGAGCCGCCCGACCATGACAGGAATCGAGCCGCCGCCATGGCTGATCCATACGTCGAGCTTGGGATGACGATCGAGCACGCCGCCGAATATCAGTGTCGAAACGGCGATGGCCTCCTGCGCGCCGAAGCCGACGATGATGTCGAGGTCGAAGCGCTTGAGATTCGGATCGCCCGGTGGTCCGTCGATGCCGGCGGGAGCGGGATGGATGAAGAGCGGCACGTCGAGCTCGACCAGCGTCGCGTAGAACGGGTCGAGGGCCGGGCTGTGCAATGGCTCGTTGAACTCGGTGCCGATTGCCGCCCCCCATAGCCCGAGCTCGCGAACCGCGCGGACGAGTTCTTCACGCGCCGCAGCCGGGATCCTGCATCGGCAGAGCCGCGAGTCCGCCGAGCTTGTCGGGGTAGGTTCGTACAAGCTCCGCCATCGCGTCGTTATGGCGCCGGCAGAACGCCAGGGCCTCCGCAAGTTCGATGTGATGAAAGTAAGTCAGCGGACTTGGCGACAGGACCTGAAAGTCGATGCGGGCCTCCCGCATCGCCTTAAGGCGCAGATCCGGGTCGGTGAACGGGCTGCCGGTGTGCTTGACGCCGATGAGCTTGTAGTTGCCGACGCGATACCACGGCTTGCCATGCCTCGCCGGTCCCGAATTCCGGTCCGTGCCGGCCGGCGGCGCCAGTGGTCGCCTGCAGCCGCACATGCGCATGAAGATCGATGACCGCAGGCGCTGTCGATTCCCGGCGACCCGCGCGCGATTTCGGGTCGCCTCCTGCTCGTCAGCGGGCATTGCGTCCCTGCCTGATCACGTAGGTGTTCTTTTCCGGCTGATAGTAATGACGATCGCGCTTATATGCTCCGCTGACGACGGTGATGCCATAGGTCCCGTCGCTGAGCGCGGTAAAGCTGTGGATATCCGCGGGCGGCGCGACGATCGCGAAATCGCCGGGACCCAGCACGCGGTCCTCCATGACGCGAAGCTCGGCCGCTCCTGGAACCGTCTGATCGTCGATGCGCTCGTAGACGACGTGTCGCATCCGCCCGCGATAGACCGACAGCGTCTCCCAGATGCCGTGGTCGTGCGGCGGTATTGTTTTTCCGTTGGGAACCTCGAAAATGATTATCGAAAGCTCGCCGTCGAAGTAGAGATACTGCGAGAACGCGACATTGTTGCCCTCGCGCGGGATGCCGCGTTCCAGCAGGTTCGGCATCGAAATCAGCTCGCGTAACGACGCCCTGATGGCCGCTCCCAATTTTTCGCCGTCGCTGCCGTGCCGCGGCAATGGCGGCCGCGATCGCCTGGGCGCAATCGCGAATGGTCGAAGTCGACGCTGTCGCAGACATGGCTAACTGTCGCTGCACGTTATCAGAAATTTCCGTCAAAATTCTACGCTGTTCGCAACGGACTCCCGACAGACGGTTACATACGACCGGGCGGCGGTTTGCGCGGCAGGTGATTTTTCAGGCTGAACGAGATCCCTCCATCCACCATCAGTTGATGCCCGGTCGTGTAACGGGCCTTGTCGGACACCAGAAAGGCGACCGCTTCGGCAACGTCTTCGGCCGTGCCGAGCGAGCCCACCGGTACGCTCCTGCTTCGCGTCTCGCGCACTTCGCGATCGGCATAGATCGCCGCTCCCATGCCCGCGTCGATGAAGCCGGGGGCAACGGCATTGACCCGGATGCCGTGCGGCCCGAGCACCAAAGCGAAATGCTGCGTCAGCAATGCAACGGCCGCCTTCGACGCAGGGTAGGCGCCGGCGTCGGGACTCGGCGCGACAGCGTTGATCGAAGTGATGTTGACCATCGCGCCCGATCGGCGCTCGATCATGCGACGTCCGACTGCACGCGACATGATGAAAGTTCCGACAAGGTTGACGTCGATAACCTTGCGAAAGTCCGCGACGCTGTGCTCGAGGAGCGGACCGAATCGAACGATGCCGGCGTTGTTGACGAGTACCTCGGGAACTTCGCCAAGCGCGTCGAGCATCGCTTCGACCGCGCGCTCGTCGGTGACGTCGGTCGCGTACGCCACGGCATCAGGCAGCGCCTGGGCCTGGGCCTCGGCGCGCTCGATGTCGATATCGATCGCGGCGATACGGTAACCATCGCGCGCAAGGCGCTGAGCGATCGCCGCTCCGATCCCGTTGCCCGCGCCGGTGACGAGCGCCGTTTTCATCTGCATCGCCTTGACCTGGCCGTAGTGTAGAGTTAAAGAGTATATTTATCAACGATGTCGCCCAGTGCCCGCGTCGACTGCGCTTGAAAAGCACGCCCCGCATCGCATGAAACCCGTCGCTGACGACGAACCCCTGCAATCGCAACTTCCGAAGTCGCGGCCTGACGCAAGCGCCGCGGGAAGCTATCGCCAAGCAGCTCGATGGCGGCATCGGCGCCGAAATCAGCGGCGTCGACCTCAGCCAGCCGATATCCGGGATCGTTCGCGAGCAGACATTCTCGCAGCATTCGCCGTCGCACCATCTGCTTGTCTTCCGCGACCAGCAGCTCGACAAGAATCGCAATTGGGGAAGTCGCCGACGATTTTCGGCGAGGTCGAAGGCAACGTGTTCCGCAATCCCGACGGGTCCACTCTGGAAGCCATTCATCAGATTTCCAATCTCGATGCGGCCGGCAGGCCCGCGGAGAACCCCTTTCTCAAGTCGAACTACTTCTGGCATAGCGACAAGGCCTACCTGCCGGTCCCCGCGCTGCTGACGATGCTTCATGCCGTGGAGTTGCCGCCCTCGGGCGGCGACACGCAGTTCGCCGATATGATTCGGGCGCACGCATCGCTGACCGATGACGTCAAGCGGCGGATCGCCGGGCTCCGAGCCGTCCACAGTCTCGAATACATGCGCATCAGCACCGACGACCGCCCGCCGACCGATGAAGAGAAGAATGCCGCTCCGCCGGTAGTCCATCCGTTGGTCAGAACGCATCCGGAAACGGGCGAGAAGAGTCTGTTTCCTCGGCATGTATTGCTCCCACATCGTCGGCATGGCCAGCGCCGCAAGCCGCGCGCTGCTCGACCAGTTGCTTGCGCACGCGACGCAGCAGCAGGTTTGTCTACACGCATCGGTGGAGTCCGGGCGACCTGGTCATCTGGGACAATCGCTGCCTGCTGCATCGCGCGGTGGCCAACTACGACATGGCGGCGAGCAGGCGCGTGTTGTTGCGCCTGGTCGTCAAGGATAGTGTTGCGCCCTGATCAGTTCCGACATCTGGATTCCCGGCTCGCAACGCTCCGCTCGCAGCCGACATCTGTACGGATCGCCCACTGCCCCGTGACTTGTGCTGCCGACCCGGAATCGTCCGGCGCGGCGCTTGAAATGACCTGGAGGACACGTCGATGAGAATCGGAAAATTCATGTTCCTGGCCGCGGGCAGCATGCTTCGTGGCCGCAACGCTGTCCCGGCATGCCGCTGGGCAGACACGAATCGTGATGGCGGGCTCCTCCTCCGGGGGCACTGCCCATCTCTACTTCGCCTCGCTTGCGCCGCTGCTCAACAAGTACATTCCCGGAATGGAAGCGAGCGCACGAACCGGTGGCGCGGTGGAAAACATCGCGCTGCTCGAGCGCGGCGGCGTCCAGATCGCCGTGGCGGGCCCCGGTGATGCGCAAGCGGTGCTTGGCAAGGAAGGACTGGCGAAAACAAGGATACGCACGCTGTTCGCGATGTTCCACATTCCGTTTCATATTGTCGTACCGAAAGATTCACCTATTCACTCGTTCGCCGATCTGAAAGGCAAACGAGTATCGATCGGCATCCGTGCCGGCGGTGAGGCCAACCTTTTCCTGCGTCTCATCGAGCTATATGGGATGAAGGAGAGCGACTTCCACCTCGAATTCCTCGGCAAGGGCGAGGGCACGAACGCGTACAAGGATGGCGCCGTCGATGCGCTGACGTTTCTCTGCCCGTTGCCCTGCCCTGTCGTCACCGAGCTCGCGACCCATCCGCGCGGCGTTCGGCTGGTGCCTTTCTCGGACGAAGAAGTCGCGAAAATTCGCGCCAAGTACGAGTGGTACAGCCCCTATACGATCGAGAAGAGCTGGTATACCAATGCCATGAAAGACGAAGCGAAAGACACCCGCACGTTCACCGAGTGGATCTATGTCGCGACGCGAGACGATTTTCCGGAGGAAACCGCGTATCAAATCGCCAAAGTCCTTGGCGACAAGCACGACGAGTTGGCAACCGCGTTCAAGGCTGCCAATTCATCCACCGCGGAAAACACGGCGAAATTTCCGGGATTCAAGCTCCATCCCGGCACCGCGCGGTATCTGCGGGAAAAAGGCCTGATCAAATGACGCGCGAGGGCCGCACCGACCTGAACGGGCGCCCGTTGCAAACCGACAACGCGCCGGCGGCGCGCGCCGGCCTTGAGCGCGGTGTAGGCGCGGTCGCCAAGGCGATCGCGCTCGCCATGGCCGGCTTCCAGCTGTTCACCGCGATCACCGTCAACTTCTCTCCGATGGTTCAGCGCAGTGTCCATCTTGCCTTTGCGCTGAGCCTTTTTTTCCTGGTCACCCCGACGCGGGTCGGCTCGGCGCGGTGGGACCTGGTCGCCCGATGCGTGGCCGCTCTCGCGAGCATCGTGGTGACGCTTTACGCGGCGATCGAATTCACCAATCCCGGCATCTTCCGGGCGATCGATCCGACGCGCTGCCGACATCGTGTTCGGCTCGGTCCTGGTCGTGCTGCTGGTCGAGGCGACTCGCCGGACCGCGGGGCCTTCGCTCGCGATCATCGCGATGTCTTTCTTCGCCTATGCCTTCATCGGCCCGTGGCTGCCGGGCCTGCTCGGTCACCCTGGCTTCAGCTACTCGGAGGTGATCTCTTCGATGTATGTCCGGCTGGAGGGCATTTTCGGCACCGCGCTCGGCGCCAGCGCCACCTACGTGTATGTGTTCATCCTGTTCGGCGCGTTCATGATGCGCATGGGCGGCGGCGATTTTTTCATCAAGCTTGCTCAGGCCCTGGTCGGAACGACGCGCGGTTCGGCGGGCAAGGTTTCGATTTTCGCCAGCGCGCTGTTTGCCACCATCACCGGCACGGGCCCGTCGAACGTCGCCGCCGTCGGCATCGTCACGATTCCGACGATGATCCGCAACGGTTACCTTCCCCGCATGGCGGCAGCGCTCGAAGCGGCCGCGTCGGTCGGCGGACAGATCACGCCACCGATCATGGGCGCGTCCGCATTCATCATGGCCGACCTGCTTGGCGTGCCGTACTACGAGATCGCGATGGCCGCCCTTCTGCCGGCCACCTTGTATTTCGTGTCGCTGTTCGTCACCGCAGATCTCGAGGCGGCGCGCCACGGCTTGAAGGGCATGCGGCGCGCCGATCTGCCGTCGCTGCGCACGACGCTGCTCGAGGGTTGGCATTTTCTCGTTCCCGTTGCCGTTCTGATCTATTTCCTCGCGATAGCGCAGGTTTCGCCAGGGCGCGCCGGCGCATGGGCAACCGTGTCATTCGTACCGATCTGGCTTGCCCGCGAGCTGCACGCGCGGCGGCGGATCGACGTGAAGGAACTGATCGCTGCACTGGACGAATCGTCTCGTTCGGCGGTCATGATCGCGGTCGCCTGCGCGATCGTAGGCATAGTCATGAATGTCACCGACCTGACCGGCCTCGGCCTCAAGTTCACCTCGCTCATCCTCGGCTACTCCAACGGCTCGTTGATCATGCTGCTGGTGCTGACCGCGATTGCGGCGATTCTGCTCGGCACCGGGCTGCCGACGACTGCGACGTATCTGATCTGCGCCATTCTCGTCGCGCCGGCACTGGCGAAAATGGGCGTGCCACTGCTGACTGCGCATCTGTTCGTCTTCTATTTCGGCGTCGTCTCCGATCTGACTCCGCCGACGGCGGTATCGTGTTACGTGGCGGGCGCTATCGCCGGCGAGTCCGGCATGCGCGTCGCATTCTCGGCGACCCGTGTCGCCTTGCCCGCACTGATCGTCCCGTTCATGTTCGTGTATTCGCCCGCCTTGCTGCTCAAGGGCTCGTTCGTCGATGTGATTGTCGCCAGCGTTCCCGCGCTGCTTGGACTACTCTCGATGTCGGTGGCGCTCATCGGCTACTGGATCGGCCCCCTGCGCTTTGGGAGCGCGCGCTGGCCCTCGCAGGCGGCGCCCTGCTCGTGTTTCCGGGACTGGTTTCGGATGGCATCGGCATCGCCTTGATGATCGTCATTGCGATCAGCAGCTCGCGGCGGCGCCGCGCGGCATTGATCGAGCGCCGAAGCCCGAGCCCTCCGTAGGCATGCCGACGAACCTCATTCTGACCGGCGGTCACACGCATCGGTTCGACGTCGCCGCACCGGCGCTCGCCTCTCTGCTGGGCGAGAACGGGATCGAATCGCGAGTCACCGATGACATCGAAGCCGGGACTGGCGACGCTAAGCGAATCCGGCCCCGACCTGCTCACCGTTTACGCGTTGCGATGGAGCATGGCGACGGGCGACAAATACGCGCCGTACCGCGCGCGCTGGGCATTCAAGCTGTCCGCCGATGGACGATCCTCGATCGAATCCCACCTCGCGCGCGGCGGCGGCTTGCTCGCGCTGCACACGGCGCTCATATGCTTTGACGACTGGCCGGCGTGGAAGGACATACTTGGCGGCGTCTGGCGCTGGGGACGTTCCAGTCATCCCCCGTATGGCGAAGTCCAGGTCAGGTTCGACGGCGCTGACCATCCGATGGTGCGCGGCCTGAACGCCTTCGATCTGCGCGACGAGGCTTACGGAGACCTTGACCTGCACGCCGACGTACGGCCGCTGATGCATGTTCGCGCAGCCGCCGGTGATTGGCAGCCGGCGCTGTGGACGCGGCAGATCGGACGGGGGCGCGTCGCCGTCGACACGCTCGGCCATGACGCCGGCGCGTTCGATCATCCGGTTCATCGGCGCATCGTGGCACGGGCGGCACTATGGGCGCTCGATCGCGGCGATCCGAAGAAATCGGACGAGCCTGACACCAGATCAATCGGACCCGCTCCGGGCGGGCCATCGCCGTTTCAGCCTTCGCGCTTGAGCTGCGGAAACAGGATCACGTCGCGGATCGACGGGCTGTCGGTCAGCAGCATCACCAGCCGGTCGATGCCGATGCCCTCGCCGGCGGTCGGCGGCAAGCCGTATTCCAGCGCGCGAATGTAGTCGGCGTCGTAATGCATCGCCTCGTCGTCGCCGGCTTCCTTTGCCTCGCACCTGCGCGGCGAAGCGCGCGGCCTGGTCCTCCGGGTCGTTCAGCTCGGAGAAGCCGTTGGCGATCTCGCGGCCGGTGATGAACAGCTCGAAGCGGTCGGTGACCGCCGGATTCGCGTCGTTGGCGCGCGCCAGCGGCGAGACTTCGGTCGGATACGCGACGATGAACGTCGGCTGCACGAGCTTGTCCTCGGTCGTCGCCTCGAACAGCTTGAGCTGCAGCACGCCGAGGCCATCGGTCGGCAGCAGCTCGACACCCAGCTTTGCCAGCGCGGACCTCAGGTATTCGAGCGGGCAAGGTCGGGCGCATCGTGCCGCGAGTCGTATTTGGCGATCGCTTCAGCCATCGTCAGCCGGTCGAACGGCTTGCCCAGGTCGATCGACGTGCCCTGGTATTCGATCGTCGTCGTGCCGCACACCTTTCGCGCGACTTCGCGCAGCAGCGCTTCGGTCAGGTCCATCAGGTAGCGATAGTCGCGGTACGCCTCGTAGAACTCGAGCATCGTGAACTCGGGATTGTGCCGGGTCGAGATCCCCTCGTTGCGGAAATTGCGGTTGATCTCGAACACCTTCTCGAAGCCGCCGACGACCAGCCGCTTCAGGTACAGCTCCGGCGCGATGCGCAGGTACAGATCCATGTCCAGCGCGTTGTGATGGGTGATGAACGGCCGCGCCGCGGCGCCGCCGGGAATCGGATGCATCATCGGCGTTTCGACTTCCAGATAGCCGCGCGCGACGAAGAATTCGCGCATCGCCTGCACGATTGCCGAGCGGGCGATGAAAGACGCGCCGCGATTCCGGCTCGTTATCAGGTCGACGTAGCGCTGGCGGTACTTCTGCTCCTGGTCGGTCAGGCCGTGGAATTTCTCCGGCAGCGGGCGCAGCGCCTTGGCCAGCAGGCGCAGCTCGCTCACCTTGACCGACAGCTCGCCGGTCTTGGTCTTGAACAGCGCGCCGCGCGCGCCGAGGATGTCGCCCAGGTCCCAGTGCTTGAACGCATCGTGCGCCTCGGCGCCCAGCGCATCGGTCGTGATGTAGAGCTGGATGCGGCCGCTCATGTCCTGCAGCGTGGCGAAGCTCGCCTTGCCCATCACGCGCTTGAGCATCATGCGCCCCGCCACCGCTACCGTGATGGCCTGTCGATCGAGCTCCTCGTGCGTTTTCTGCGCCATGCGCGCATGCAGGTCGCCGGCAAGCGCTTTGCGGTCAAAATCGTTGGGGAAGGCGTTGCCGCGCGCGCGCAGCGCATTGCAGCTTGCCGCGCCGCTCGGCGATGATCTGGTTCTCGTCCTCCGGCGGACGCCGGCGCGCTCGTTCTTCTCGTTCACCTCACACCCCCTGCTTCAGGCTCGCCGCGATGAACGGATCGAGATCGCCGTCGAGCACCGCCTGCGTGTTGCCGACCTCGACGTTGGTGCGCAGATCCTTGATGCGCGACTGGTCGAGCACGTAAGAGCGGATCTGGTGACCCCAGCCGATGTCGGTCTTGGCGTCCTCGAGCTTCTGCTGCTCGGCCTGGCGATTGCGCAGCTCCAGCTCGTACAGGCGCGACTTGAGCATCGCCATCGCCTCGGCGCGGTTGCGGTGCTGCGAGCGGTCGTTCTGGCACTGCACGACGATGTTGGTCGGCAGGTGGGTGATGCGCACCGCCGAGTCGGTCTTGTTGATGTGCTGGCCGCCGGCGCCGGACGCGCGGAAGGTGTCGATGCGCAGGTCGGCCGGATTGATCTCGACCTCGATCGTCTCGTCCACTTCCGGGTAGACGAACACGCTGGCGAACGAGGTATGGCGGCGCGCGTTCGAATCGAACGGGCTCTTGCGCACCAGCCGGTGCACGCCGGTCTCGGTGCGCAGATAGCCGTAGGCGTAGTCGCCGGTCACCTTGACGCTGGCGCTCTTGATGCCCGCGACCTCGCCCGGCGACTCTTCCAGGATCTCGGTCTTGAAGCCGCGCGCGCTCGCAGTAGCGCAGGTACATGCGCAGCAGCATCGCCGCCCAATCCTGCGCCTCGGTGCCGCCGCTGCCCGCCTGGATGTCGATAAAGCAGGCATTCGGGTCCATCGGATTGTGGAACATCCGGCGGAACTCGAGATCCTCGACCGTTGCCGGCGACGCCCGCGGCGTCGCGTTCCAGCGCGGCGAGCGTCGCGTCGTCCTCCTCGCCCCGCGCCAGCTCGAACAGCTCGGTCGTGTCCTTGAGCGTCCGGTCGATCCGGCGCAGGCTGTCGACGACCATCTCCAGCTGTTTTTTTTCCTTGCCGAGCTGCTGCGCGCGCTCGGGCGTTTCCCAGATGTGCGGGTCTTCGAGCTCCCTCGCCACTTCCTCGAAGCGCGATGCCTTCACATCGAAGTCAAAGATACCTCCGCAGATCGGCGGCGCGATGCTGCAGATCGGCGAGCTGGTTGGCGATTTGATTCAGGCGTTCGGCTTCCATTGGCGCTCTTTTCTTCAGATCCGGTATCGATTGTTGCGATTATACCCGCCGCCGCACCGGCCCCCGCGCGCGAAAGGGGCCCTGGACGTTTCCCATGCCCGCAGGAATCCCCTATGATAGGGCGAGGCTTGTGCCGACTGGCCGGTCGATGCGGTTCGAGCGAGGGCCGATGAGGAGGAAGATGAACAAGCTGCTCAAATCACTGTTCGCGGTGGCGCTTGTCGCCGGCGTTCACCCGGCGCAGGCCGCCGATCCGGGCATCACGCCGACCTCGATCCTGATCGGGCAGTCGGCGGCGTTCTCGGGGCCGGCGATGGAGCTTGGCAACGAAATGCGCGCCGGCGCGCTCGCCTACTTCCAGGCGATCAACGCCGCCGGCGGCGTCAACGGGCGCAAGATCGAATTGCGCTCGCTCGACGACGGCTACGAGCCCGACCGGGCGGCCGCCAATACGAAGAAGCTGATCGACGACGGCGTGTTCCTGCTGTTCGGCTACGTCGGCACGCCGACGTCCAATGCATCGAAGCCGATCTTCACCGCTGCGCGGTTCCGTTCGTCGGCCCGTTCACCGGCGCCGAATCGCTGCGCAACCCGCTGAACCGCTACATATTCAACATCCGCGCCAGCTATTTCGACGAGACCGACAAGATCGTCGCGCAGATGACCGGGCAGACGCTCGACAAGATCGCGGTGTTCTACCAGAACGACGATTACGGCAAGGCAGGCCTCGCCGGCGTTCAGCGCGCGATGGACAAGCGCAACCTGAAGATCGTCGCGACCGGCACCGTCGAGCGCAACACCGTCGATGTCGCCGCCGCCGTGAAGATCGATCGCCAAGGTCGAGCCGCAGGCGAGTCATCATGATCTCGGCGTACAAATCCTGCGCGGCGTTCATCAAGGCGATGCGGGCGGCAGGCTTCAACCCGCAATTCATGAACGTCTCGTTCGTCGGCAGCAAGGCGCTGGCCCACGAGACCGGCGTCGAAGGACGCGGCGTCGGCATCTCGCAGGTCGTGCCCTTCCCGTGGAATTTCTCGGCCCCGGTGGTCAAGGAGTACCAGCAGTTGTTCGAGGCCTCGACCAAGAAGCACGAGTATTCGTTCACCAGCCTCGAAGGATTCATCGCCGCCAAGACGCTGGTCGAAGGCCTTCGCCGCACCGGGGGCGACCTGACGCGCGAGCGATTTGTCAACGCGATGGAAACGCTGCGCGACTTCGACCTCGGCGGATACTGGATCACGTTCACGCCGACCAGCCACAACGGATCGAAATTCGTCGAGTTGACGGTCATCGGGAAGGACGAGCGGTTCCTCCGTTGAGGCTCTGATGAATACTCCCGCCGGATTCGAGCCCGGCGTCGTGATGCCGGCCAAGCTCGCGGGCGACGCGGTTTGCTTCATCTGGCGCGACGACCGGATACTGGCCAGAGCGGCCGAGCCTCCGACCCTGCCGACGCTTTCGGACGTCCTCCGGCTGGGCATCGATGGCGTCCGCCACTATCTGGGCCGCTACCGCGGCACCGATTGCATCGCTCTCCATGTCGCCGGCGACACGCCGGACATCGACGGTTGGCAATGGCGCGGGTTGCGCTCGCTTTTCCTGCAGCTGCCGGATGCGGAGCTCGCGCTGGCGGGCCGGTCATTCCAGATCTCGGAGTGGGATCGCAGCCACCGTTTCTGTGGCCGCTGCGGCGCGGCGATGCGCGACAAGCCGGGTGAGCGCGCGAAGGAATGCACGGCTTGCGGTCGCGTCGCCTATCCGCGCATTTCGCCGGCCATGATGGTCCTGGTGACGCGCGGCCACGACCTGCTGCTGGCGCGGGCCAATCGTTTCCCCGGGGCGATGTACAGCGCGCTCGCCGGATTCGTCGAGGCCGGCGAATCGATCGAGGACTGCATTCATCGCGAAGTGCGCGAGGAAGTCGGCATCGACGTGCGCGACCTCTGCTATTTCACCAGCCAGGCGTGGCCGTTCCCGCACTCGCTGATGATCGCCTACACCGCCGAATATGCGGACGGCGACATGCATCCCTGCGACGCCGAGATTGCCGATGCGCAATGGTTCTCCATCGACGCGCTGCCGCAGCTGCCCTCGCCGATAAGCGTTTCGCGCAAGCTGATCGATGCGACGATCGAGCGCCTGCGGCAGGCGCGCGACCAGGAGGCTCGTTTGCGCCGCTGAAGCCCCAGCGGGGCTCTGCTAGAATTGCCCGTTCCGTCCGGTCCAGGCAGTCCTAATCCATGTCCGCACGCCCGTGGCTCGCCATCGCCGGAGTCGTCGTCTGCAGCGCCGCACTCGCCCAGCAGGCGCCGCCGCCGCCGCCGAGCTCGTCGATCACCCAGCCCGCGCCGCCGCCCGGCTTGTCGGTCGAGCTCGCGGCTGCCGCGAAGCTGGTCCGCGAAGGTCAATACGATGAGGCGCGCGGCAAGGTCGATGCCGTCCTTGCCGGCGATGCGAAGAATCCGCAGGCGCGCTTCATCCGCGGTGTCATCGAAACCGACGAGGGCGACGCCGACGAGGCGATCGCGACGTTCCAGGGCCTGACCGAGGATTACCCCGAGTTGCCCGAGCCGCACAATAATCTGGCGGTGATCTGGGCCAAGCGCGGCAGCTACGACAAGGCGCGAATTGAACTCCAGGCCGCGCTGGTGATCAATCCGGACTATGCGATCGCGCACGAGAATCTGGGCGACGTCTATTCGCGGCTCGCCGTCGCCGAATTCGAGCAGGCGACCACGCTCGACAAGGGCAACAAGAGCGCGCAGGCGAAGCTCAAGCTGGTGCGCGAGCTGTTCACCGTGCCGCCGTCGGAAACCCCGCCCAAGCCGGTTGCACCGAAACCCGCGGCCAAGCCCAAGCCGAAGAAGTAGCTCGTCCCGTCGCGCGTAGTGCGCGACGGTCATTGAAATCCTAGAGAAGGAGTCACCGATGTTTCGTAATCTCATCACGATCGCCATCGCGGCAATCGCCCTCGCTGCCGGCGCCCAGACGCAGGCCGCCAACCCGCAGGTCGACCTGGACACGACCGCGGGCAAGATCCGCATCGAGCTCGACCCTGCTGCAGCGCCGAAGACGGTCGAGAATTTCCTCGCCTACGTCAACGCCAAGTTCTACGACGGCACGCAATTCCACCGGGTAATAAAGGGCTTCATGATCCAGGGCGGCGGATTCACTGCCGACTTCAAGCAGAAACCGACCCGGCCGCCGGTCCAGAACGAGGCCGAGCAGAGCAGCAAGGCGGGGCTGACCAACGTTCCCGGAACCATTGCGATGGCGCGCACCGGCCGACCCGAACTCGGCGACGGCGCAGTTTTTCATCAACGTCAACGACAACAAGTCGCTGAACTTCCGCGAGCCGACGCCGCAGGGCTACGGCTACGTGGTGTTCGGCAAAGTGGTCCAGGGGATGGACGTGGTCAACAAGATCGCGACGGCGCCGACCGGCGGCGGCGGACCGTTTCCGACGGACGTGCCAGCCGAGCGCGTGATCATCAACAGCGCGACCGTCGTGACGCCATAGCAATGACCACGACGATTCTGCACACCAACCACGGCGCGATCACCATCGAGCTGGACGAGGCGCGCGCGCCGAAGAGTGTGGCCAACTTCCTGGCGTATGCGCGCGCCGGACACTTCGACCATACGATTTTCCATCGCGTGATCGACGGGTTCATGATCCAGGGTGGCGGCTTCGGCACCGACTTCAAGCAGAAGCCGACCAGGCCGCCGATCGAGAACGAGGCCAAGAACGGGCTCAAGAACGACCGTTACACCGTCGCGATGGCGCGCACGTCGGATCCGCATTCGGCGACCGCGCAGTTCTTCATCAACGTCGCCGACAACGCCTTTCTCAATCATCGCTCGCCGGACGCGAACGGCTGGGGGTATTGCGTGTTCGGGCGCGTCGTCTCGGGCAAGGACGTCGTCGATCGCATCAAGGGCGTTGCGACCGGCCGGCGCGGCGGTCACGACGACGTGCCGACCGAGGACGTGGTGATCGAGCGCGCGGAAGTGGTCGAGAGTTAGGGCCGCCCAGCGCCGACGAGCGTCCAGGCCGATAGCCGCCGATGGCGCCGACGCTGTTCATCTCCGACCTCCACTTGTCGCGCGAGCGCCCCGCGCTGGTCGAGGCGTTCCAGGCCCTGCTCGCCGGTCCAGTGCGCGAGGCCGCTGCGCTGTACGTGCTGGGCGACCTGTTCGACATCTGGCTCGGCGACGACCAGCTGCGCGAACCGTTCGCCGCCGATGTTGCCGCCGCGCTGGCGGCGAGCGCGGACGCCGGCGTTCGCGTCTATCTGCAGCGTGGAAATCGGGACTTCCTGCTGGGCGAGCGTTTCGCGCGAGCCGCCGGCGCCACCTTGCTGCCCGACGCTATCGTTCATCCGTTGCATGGCACGCCTACGCTGCTGATGCACGGCGATCAGCTTTGCACCGACGACTTGAAATACCAGCGCTATCGCGCGTGGTGGGCGGATCCCGCGCACCGGCGCCGCTTCCTGGCGCTGCCCTAGTTCGCGCGCCGCGGCATCGGCGCGATGCTGCGCGGCGCCAGCCGTCGAGCTAACCGCGGCAAGACGGAGACGATCATGGACGTCAGCAACGACGCCGTCGTCGGCGGCGCTGCGCGAGCATCGCGTGTCGCGCCTGATCCACGGCCATACCCATCGGCCGGCGCGACACGAGCACTTCGTCGACGATGTGCGCCGCGAGCGCCTGGTGCTCGCCGACTGGTACGACCGCGCGAGCTACCTCTGCGTCGATGAACAGGGCGCCGAGGCGCGGGCGTACGAAGGCGGCAGCGGCGGCTGAACGGCGCGGGCGATCAGCCCAGCGCCTGGGCGAAGTCGGCGATCAGGTCGTCGCAGTCCTCGATGCCGACCGAAAGGCGGATCAGCGAGTCGGCGATGCCCATGCTCGCGCGCCGCTCCGCGCCCATCTCGTGAAAGATCGTGTGCGCGACCGGAATCGCCAGGGTCCGGTTGTCGCCGAGGTTGGACGAGAGCACGACGCAGCGCAGGCGATTGAGAAAATCGAAGCAGTCGAGCGCCGGATCGAGCTCGAACGACAGCAATGCGCCGTAAGTCGGCGAACAGCTCGCCCGCCAGCTGGTGCTGCGGATGCGAGGCCAATCCCGGATAGTAGACTGCGCGCACCTCGGGCCGCGCCTCGAGAAAGCGCGCCAGCGCAAGCGCGTTCGCGCATTGCCTCTCCATGCGCAAAGCCAGCGTCTCCGCGCCGACGGCGAGATGATGCGCCGGCTCGGCGGCCAGCGTGCCGCCCCAGTCGCGAAGGCCCTTTTTCCGATCTGCGTGATGCCCCAGAGCTCGGGCTTCGCTCCCTTGTAGCTGTCGTAGATGTTCGGGTAACGCGTCCAGTCGAAGCCGCCGGTGTCGGTGATGCTGCCGCCCAGCGCGTTGCCATGACCGCCGATGTACTTGGTCAACGCATTGACGACCAGCGCGGCCTTGACCGTCTTCGGACGAAACAGGTACGGCGAAGTCATCGTATTGTCGACGACGTAGACGATGCCGCGCGCCGGCGCAGAGCTCGCCGATCCGCGCCAGGTCGGCGATCTGAGTGCGCGGATTGGCGATCGTCTCGACAAATACGATCCGCGTTTCCGGCGTCAACGCCGCCTCGACGGCGTCGGCGTCTGGTCGCATCGACGAAGCTTACCCGGTCGCCGTGCGTAGCCAGCGTGTTGAACATGCTGTTGGTGTTGCCGAACAGGAACGCGCTGGAGACGACGTGATCGTCCTCGCGCAGCAGCGCGAGCAGGATGGCGCCGATCGCGGCCATGCCGGTGGCGAAGCAGACGGTCGCCACGCCGTCTTCCATGCGGTTGATCTTTTCCTCGAGCGCGGCGCTGGTCGGGTTGCCCTGCCGCCCGTAGACGTAGCCCTGCGCACGGCCCTGGAATACCGCAGCCAGCTCGCGCGCATCGCGATAGCCGTAGGCGACCGACAGGTGCAGCGGCTTGTGCAGCGCGCCGTGCTCGACGGCGGCCTCGCGGTCGGCGTGCAGAATCGAGGTGGTGAATCCGGTCTTGCGCGACATCGGATCGCTCCAGCAAAAAGGCCCGTCAGCTTGCGCTAAACGGGCCCCGGATCGATTCGTCGCCTCGCTTTAGCTGAATTTGTATAGCGCCCGCAAGCTGTGAAGCCGCCGTTGCCGGCAACTCCGATTCAAATCGGCGCTCTGAGTCGAAGTATCGCCGCAAACCGCGGATCAGTCAATGCCCGCTTCAGCCGGCGGCGAGCAGCGATTCCTCGCTTTCGCCCCGCGTCTCGTCGCGCTCGCGCGCCAGATGCGACAGGTAATCGGCGGTGACGTCGCCGGTGACATAGTAGCCATCGAAGCACGAGGCCTCGAATTCCTTCAGCCGCGGATTGGCGCCACGCACCGCTCGCTTCAGCGCTTCGAGATCCTGGTAGATCAGAAGATCGGCGCCGATCTCGTTCGCGATCTCGGCTTCGGTGCGTCCGGTCGCCACCAGCTCGCGCGCGGTAGGCATGTCGATGCCATAGACGTTCGGATAGCGCACCGGCGGGCTGGCCGAAGCGAAATAGACCTTGCGCGCGCCGGCCTCGCGCGCCATCTGCACGATCTCCCGGCTGGTCGTTCCGCGCACGATCGAGTCGTCGACCAGCAGCACGACCTTGTCCTTGAATTCGATGCCCATCGGATTGAGCTTCTGGCGCACTGACTTACGGCGGATCGCCTGCCCTGGCATGATGAACGTGCGGCCGATATAGCGATTCTTGACGAAGCCCTCGCGGTATTTGAGGCCCAGCGAGTTGGCGAGCTCCAGCGCCGACGGCCGGCTGGAGTCCGGAATTGGAATGACGACGTCGATATCCTGCGCCTCGGGCATGCCGCGGATCTTCTTCGCCAGCTCGCCGCCCATTCGCAATCTCGATTCGTAGACCGACGCGCCGTCGATCACCGAGTCCGGCCGGGCGAGGTAGACGAACTCGAAGATGCAAGGCATCAGCTGCGGATTCTCCGCGCACTGCCGCGCGTGGAATTTGCCGGTCTGGTCGACGTAGATCGCTTCGCCCGGCGCCACGTCGCGCAGCACCGAAAAGCCCAGCGCCTCGAGGGCCACCGATTCGCTGGCGACGACGTATTCGGTGCCGCCCATCGATTCGTTGACGCCGATGATCAACGGCCGGATGCCGAACGGATCGCGAAAAGCGAGCAATCCGTAGCCGGCGATCATCGCGACGATCGCATACGCGCCGCGGCAGCGCTTGTGCACGGCGGCGACCGCGGCGAAGATCGCGTTGGCGTCGAGCTTGGCATGATGCGCGGCACGCTCGAGCTCGAGCGCCAGCACGTTGAGCAGGACTTCCGAATCGGAGTTGGTGTTGACGTGGCGAAAATCGAGCTGGAACAGCTCGCGCTTCAGCGCCTCGCTGTTGGTCAGGTTGCCGTTGTGCGCGAGCGTGATGCCGAACGGCGAGTTGACGTAGAACGGCTGCGATTCGAGATCGGAAGAGGCCGATCCGGCCGTCGGGTAGCGGCAATGGCCGATGCCGGTGTTGCCCATGAGCTCGCGCATGTTGCGCGTGCGGAACACGTCGCGCACGTATCCCGGGCCCTTGTACATGTGGAAGACCGGGCCTTCGCTGGTCACGATGCCGGCCGCGTCCTGGCCGCGATGCTGCAGCAGCAGCAGCCCGTCGTAGAGCAGCTGGTTGACGGGCGTGTGAGTGACGGCGCCGATGATTCCGCACATGTCAGTATCCCGCCCCGCAGATAGCCACTAGCTCGCTCCCGCCTGGACGACCTGCTTGGTTGACCTCTTCTCGGGCTTCGGAAAGGCGAGCTGCTGGGCCCATCCCTGCGGCAGCCAGGGCCTCAAACTGAGCGCCGCATCGACCAGCGCCGGCGCGAACATCGCACGGCGCCACCAGTCCTGCTGAGGAAAGGTCGTCAGGCCGGCGATCAGCACGCCGATGACGACGATCAGCAGTCCGCGAGCGAGACCCAGCACCGCGCCCAGCGACCTGTCGAGGAAGCCCAGGCCAACCGCGCGCACCAGGCGCGACAGCAACCAGCCGAGCAGCGCGCCGACGAGCAGCACGACGACGACGATCAGCACAAAGGCGCCGATGTAGCGTACACGCGGCGCGTCGCCAAACGCCGGCAGCCACGCGGCGAGCGCATCGGCATACTCGAATGCGGCGACCAGCGCGACGACCCACGCCGCCAGCGAAATCACCACGCGCACAAACCCGCGTGCGAAGGCGAACACGGTCGACAGGCCGATGATCCCGATGACGACGAAGTCGAATGCGGTCATGGCGTGATGATCGCGTTGCCGTAGCCCGCGGCCTTGATGTTGGCGAGCGCGATATCGGCTGCTTCGCGAGACGAATAGCCGCCGACGCGCACGCGCTGCACCGGTCCCTGGCGGGTGGTGACTGGCTCGACGCGAGCCGGGAAGCCGGAAGCCAGCAGTTTAGCGGCCAGATCGGCCGCCGCCTGGCTATCGGCCAGCGCTGCCACTTGCACGAACAGCGCGCCGCCGGTCGCTGGCGCAGGCTCGGCTCCGGCTTTCACCGCCGGCGCCCCGCTCGCAGGCGCAGCCACGGGCGTCTGCGGCCGCATCGCCTCGGGGGCCGAGGACATGATCGCCGGTGCGCGGTTCGCACCGGACTGGCCGAGCACGCGCTGCTCGGCTGCCGCCAGCGTGCGCTCGAGCGCCGGCGCGGCGCTGCCGGCGCTCGCCATCGGCGCGGAAGGCGGCGTCTCGGTCGCGGCTTTGTTCACGGCGCCCTGGCCGGACGACAAGGGCGTGACGAATTTGCCCTGGTCGATCGGCGGGATCTGGATCGATACGTCGTTGCCCAGCGGCTTGGGATCGCTTTCCAGCAGCATCGGCAGCATCACCGCCGCCGCCAGCGCGAGTACGACCGCCCCCACGAGCCGGCGGCGTGCGCGCCGCTTGAGTTCATCGACTGCGGGATCGGCAATCTCGGGACGGGTCGCCATTCGTTTCAGTTGGGGCTGGACGGGGTCGAATCAAGCAGAATCGCCAAGCGCCCTGCCGCGGTAAGGCAGGCACTTCAAGCGCGGGTGGCGACGGCGATTCATCGTGCAGGTTCCCCGGCCGGACCGGTTCGCTCCTTCGCCGCCAGCACCGCGGCGACGGTGAGAAACGAGCCGAAAACGATAATTCTATCAGCTTCTGCCGCCTCCTCGCGCGCCGCGCGGTACGCGGCCGCAGGGTCGATGTGCTCACGGACCGCGCCGGGCGCGACGCCGGCGTCTTGCAGCCGATGTCGCAACGCTTCGGCGCTAGAACCTCGCGGCGGTGGAAGCGTCGCGACCTCCCAGCGATCGACGCGAGGGATCAGCGGCGCGATCACCGCATCGATGTCCTTGTCCGACATGATGCCGAAAACGGCGATCGTTCGCGGATGAAAGCCCATCGCGCCAAGGTTGTCGGCAAGCGCATCGCGCCGCCTGCGGATTGTGCGCGACATCGAGCACCGTGACCGGGCGGCCGGGAAGCACCTGGAAGCGACCCGGCCATTCGATTCCGACCAGCGCGGCGCGCACCGCGCCCATCGACAACGGAACCCGATTACGCAATGCATCGGCCGCGCAGAGCGCAGTCGATGCGTTGCGCGAGCTGATAGTTGCCGCGCAGCGCCGGATAAGGCAGGCCATGCCGCGCTCCGCCCGGGCCCCAGTAGTCCCATTGCGCGCTTTGTGCGGTGTAGCCGAAGTCGCGGCCGATGCGCACCAGCGTCGCGCCGATCGCCGCGGCGTGCGCGATAAGCGACGACGGCGGATCGCGGTCGGCGCAGATCGCCGGCTTGGCCGGGCGAAAAATGCCGGCCTTTTCACGCCCGATGTCCTCCCGCGTCGGTGCCGAGATAATCGACATGATCGATGGCGACCGTCGTGACTACCGCCACGTCGGGATCGACGATGTTGACCGCATCGAGCCGCCCGCCGAGGCCGACTTCGAGGATCAGCGCATCGAGCTCTTGCCGGGCGAACAGCCACAGCGCGCCAAGCGTGCCGAATTCGAAATAGGTGAGCGGCGTCCCGGCGCGCGCAGCCTCGACCGCGGCGAAAGCCTCGCACAGCGCGGCGTCGCTCGCCTCGACGCCGTCGATGCGCACGCGCTCGTTGTAGCGCAGCAGGTGCGGCGAGGTGTACAGCGCGACGCGGTAACCGTCGGCGAGCAGCATGTGCTCCAGCAGCGCGCAGGTCGAGCCCTTGCCGTTGGTGCCGGCGACGGTGATGACCGGACACGCCGGCGCCACGTCGAGCCGGGCGGCGACGCTTTCGACGCGGTCCAGCCCGAGCGCGATCGCCTTCGGGTGCAGTGTTTCAAGATACGCGAGCCACTCGGCAAGGGTGGAGGGCGGACTCACAGGGCGGTGCCACGGGATGCGCCGGGGATGGCGCGTCAGCCGGTCGGCAGCGGCTGCCGCTGCAACAGGGTCAGCAGTCTCGGCAGTTCGTCCTTGCAGCTGGCGCCGGTCGACGATCATGTCGATCGCGCCCTTTTCCAGCAGAAACTCGGCGCGCTGGAATCCTTCCGGCAGCTTTTCGCGCACCGTCTGCTCGATCACGCGCGGGCCGGCGAAGCCGATCAGCGCGCCCGGCTCGGCGATGACCACGTCGCCGATCATCGCGAAGCTCGCCGACACGCCGCCCATGGTGGGATCGGTCAGCACCGAAACGAACGGCAGCCGCGCCTTCGACAACTCTGCAACACCGCTGTCGTCTTGGCCATCTGGATCAGCGAGCAGACGCCTTCCTGCATGCGCGCTCCGCCGCTCGAGGTGATGCAGACGAACGGCACGCGATTGTCGTACGCAACGCGCACGCCGCGCACAAAACGCTCGCCGACGACCGAGCCCATCGAGCCGCCCATGAACTCGAACTCGAACGCCGCGAGCACCAGCGGCGTCGACTTTGATGCTGCCTTGCATCACGACCAGCGCGTCGGTCTCGCCGGTTTCCTCGAGCGCCGCCGACAGGCGCTCCGGATACTTGCGCGTGTCCTTGAATTTGAGCTGTCGATCGGAAGCACTTCCGACCCGATCTCGTAGCGCCCTTCGGCATCGAGCAGCTGATCGACGCGCTCGCGCGCGGTCAGGCGCGCGTGATGGTTGCACTTGGGGCAGACGTTGAGATTTTTCTCGAGGTCGGTGCGATACAGCACCGCTTCGCAGGACGGGCATTTGACCCACAGCCCTTCGGGCATCGTCTTCCTGCCCGTTCCCGGCGTTGCCTTGATGCGCGGCGGCAAGAGCTTCTGCAACCAACTCATACGGTCTCCCCGGGTCCGGTCAGGCGGCTCGTTTGGCGACTTGGTCGACAGCCGCGCGTATTGTAGCCAACCATGGCGCCGGCGCGCGCCGGCGCCTCGTCCGCCGGGCCCGCGCTTCGATTTCCTCGATGATGCGGCTGCCGATCACCACGGCATCGGCATGCGCGGCGATCGCCTGCGCGCTCGCCGCATCGCGGATGCCGAAGCCGACGCCGACCGGCAGGCTGACGTGCCTGCGGATTTCCGCGAGTCTCGCGGCGACCTCGGCGGTATCGAGATGGCCGGCGCCGGTCACGCCCTTGAGCGAAACGTAGTAGACGTAGCCGCGCGCCATGTCCGCCAACGCGCGCCATGCGCGCGGATCGGCGTCGTCGGCGACAGCAGGAAGATCGGCGCGAGTCCGCGCGCGACGGCGAGCGCCGCGAATTCGCGCGCCTCCTCCGGCGGATAATCGACGACGATCACGCCGTCGACGCCGGCCGCGCGTCGCCCGCTCGACGAATTCCCCGTCGCCCATCGCCTCGATCGGGTTGGCGTAGCCCATCAGCACGACCGGCGTCGTCGCGTCGCGCTTGCGGAACGCGGCGACCATCGCCAGCACGTCGTCGAGCCCCACGCCCTGCGCCAGCGCGCGCTCGGAAGCGCGCTGGATCACCGGACCGTCGGCCATCGGATCGGAGAACGGCACGCCCAGCTCGAGCACGTCGGCGCCGGCGCGCACCAGCGCGTGCAGCAGCGAGCGGCGTCACCGCGGGCGACGGATCGCCGGCAGTGACGTACGGAATCAGCGCGGTGCGGCCGGCCGCGCGAAGCTTCGCGAAAGTCGCGTCGATGCGGTTCATCGGCAACGCTGGACCGACGGCTCGCCTCACCGCAGCGACGGATCGCATTCGGGCCGGCAATGGAAGTGCAGGCCCGCGCGCTCGGCAACGGTGTTCATGTCCTTGTCGCCGCGCCCGGAGAGATTGACCAGCAGCGACCTTGTCGCGCGGCAGCGTCGGCGCCAGCCGCGCGGCATGCGCGAGCGCGTGGCTCGATTCGAGCGCCGGAATGATGCCCTCGATGCGGCAGCAGTCGTGGAACGCCGCCAGCGCCTCGTCGTCGGTGACGGCCACGTATTCGGCGCGGCCGCTGTCCTTGAGCCAGGCATGCTCGGGGCCGACGCCCGGATAGTCGAGGCCGGCCGAAATCGAATGCGTCTCGATGATCTGGCCGTTCGCGTCCTGCAGCAGATAAGTGCGGTTGCCGTGCAGCACGCCGGGCCGTCCGGCGGTCAGCGATGCCGCATGCTGGCCGGTGGCGATGCCGTCGCCGGCCGCCTCGACGCCGATCAGCCTGACCTCGGTCGTATGGAATGTAGGGATGGAACATGCCCATCGCATTGGAGCCGCCGCCGACGCAGGCGATCACCGCATCCGGCTGGCGGCCGATCATCTCCGGCATCTGCGCCAGGCATTCGCTGCCGATCACCGCCTGGAAATCGCGCACCATCATCGGATACGGGATGCGGTCCGGCGACGGTGCCGATGATGTAGAACGTGTCTTCGACGTTGGTCACCCAGTCGCGCATCGCTTCGTTCAGCGCATCCTTGAGCGTCTTCGAGCCCGATTCGACCGGCACCACGCTCGCGCCCAGCAGCTTCATGCGGAACACGTTCTGCGCCTGGCGCTTGATGTCCTCGGAGCCCATGTAGACGACGCATTCCATGCCGAAGCGCGCCGCCACGGTCGCCGTGGCGACGCCGTGCTGGCCGGCGCCGGTCTCGGCGATGACGCGCTTCTTGCCCATGCGCCGCGCCAGCAGCGCCTGGCCGATGCAGTTGTTGATCTTGTGCGCGCCGGTGTGGTTCAGGTCCTCGCGCTTGAGATAGATCTGCGCGCCGCCGAGCCTCTCCGACCAGCGCTTGGCGTGGTAGACCGGGCTCGGCCGGCCGACGTAGTGCTTGAGCTCGTACTCGAATTCGGCGACGAATTCGGGATCGTTGCGATAGCGCGCGTACTGCTCGCGCAGTTCGTCGAGCGCGTGGATCAGCGTCTCGGCGACGAACATGCCGCCGTACGGCCCGAAGTGGCCGCGCTCGTCGGGAAGCGCGTACGGTACGTCAGCCATCTGCATCACGCACTCCTCGGATGAACGCGGCGATCTTCGCCGGGTCCTTGATGCCTTTGTGCGGTCTGCCGTCGTCGCCGATCGCCTCGACGCCGCTCGATACGTCGACCGCCCAGGGCCGCAATGCGCCGGATCGCGGCGCCGACGTTGTGCGGCTCGAGGCCGCCAGACAGAATCAGCGGTCGCGCGAGTCCCGCGTCGAGCCGCGTCGCCAGCGCCTTCCAGTCGAAGGTCCGGCCGGTGCCGCCGGCATCCCGCCCGGCAACGAACGCGTCGAACAGCAGGCTCCGCGCATCGCGGTAACGCGAAGCGTATTGTAGCAAATCGACGCCCGGCCGCACCGGCACCGCCTTGATGTACGGCCGTCCGAACGACGCGCACAGCGCTTGCGGCTCGTCGCCGTGGAATTGCAGCACGTCGAGCGGCACCGCGTCGAGCGCCGCGCGCACCTCGGCGGGCTGCGGATCGACGAACAGGCCGACGACCGTGACGAACGCCGGCAGCGCGGCCGCGATCGCGCGCGCCTGCTCGAATTCGACGCTGCGCGGCGTGCCCGGCCAGAAAACCAGGCCGATCGCATCGGCGCCCGCGTTCGCCGCCGCCAGCGCATCGTCGATGCGCGTGATGCCGCAGATCTTGACGCGCGTGCGCGATGCGGGCTTCATGATGCGCGCATTCCGCGTTCACCCGCCGAACGCACGGACCGGCGCGTGCGTCGCGGGAAGATTCCAGCGCGGCGGATAGTCGATGCCGGTCAGGTACAGACCGTCGGCGGCGAACGTCGGCGCGGCGCGCGTGCGATCGCGGCCGGCCAGCAATTCGGCGATCCACGCCGGCGCATGGCGGCCGTTGCCGACGTAGACCAGCGCGCCGACGATGTTGCGCACCATGTGCTGCAGAAAGGCGTCGGCGTGAAAATCGAAGCAGATCATGTCATCCTCGGCGCGCGATATCGAGCCGGTCGAGCATCCGAGTGGCCGATTTCGCCTGGCATTCGGCGGCGCGAAAGGCGGAAAAATCGTGCCTGCCCAGCAAGCGCGTCGGCGGCGGTCCGCATAAGGTCGAGCGCAAGCGGCCGATGGTACCAGCCGACGCGGCCGGCGAGCAGCGCCGGCCGCACCGGCCGATCGAGCAGCAGATAGGTATAGTGCCTGCCGGTCGCGGCGAAGCGCGCGTGGAAATCCGCCGGCACATCGAGCGCCCAGCGCACGGCGACCGATGAAGGCAGTAATGCGTTGACGCCGCGAACCCAGGCGGTGTCGGCGCGATGCGCTTCGGTGTCGAAGTGCACGACCTGGATCGCCGCATGGACGCCGGCATCGGTGCGTCCCGCCGCGACGGTCGACACCGGGGCATCGGCGATTCGCGATAGCGCGCGCTCCAGGGCGTCCTGCACGCCGCGTCCCGTCGGCTTGCGTCTGCCAGCCGTGAAACGGTGCCCCGTCGTATTCGAGGCCGACAGCGATTCTCATCGGACTTGCTCAAGCGCCATTGTCGTCACCAGACCAGCACCGTGCCAAGCGCACGCGCGCCAGCAAAAAAAACGGCGGCATGCGCTGCCGCCGTTTCTTGCCCCGCGAGTCTGCCGGGGCTAAGCGAGTTTGGACAGCAACGTCTTCGCCTCGGACTTCTGCTCGTCATCACCTTCGTGCAGCACTTCCTGCAGGATTTCGCGCGCACCTTCGACGTCGCCCATTTCCTGGTAAGCCTTGGCCAGGTCGAGCTTGGTCGCCGCGTCGTGCCACTGGCCATCGAGCACCGACGGCGTCGGATCCTCGAAGGTCGAGCGGTCGGGATCGAATGCGAGGTCGAGCTTGTCGAGCTCGATCGCCGCCGCCGGGCGCGCAAGCTGCGGCGCCGGTGCGCCTGCGGTGGCGAACGCGCGCTCGGGCTCAGGCGTCGGCTTGGGTTGCGCCGCGGGCGGCGCTGCGCGAACCGGCTCGTCCAAATGGAAGTCGAGATCAAACTTCGGAACGGATTCGGGGTCCAGGCTCAAGCTGTCATGAACTGGCGCAAACTTGTCGCTCGCGCCGGACTTGGCCGCCGCCGCACCTGACACCGTCCCCGGGAACGCCGACGACTTGTCGAACGAATCGCTGGCGGCGCGACTCGATTTGGCGACCTCCTGTGCCGCGCCGGCGAGTATCGCCGCCGGCGTCTTGGGCTCTTCGCCCGAGCTCGGCGCCAGCGAAATATCGTCGTCGAGCGAAAAGTCGAGCGGTGTGGCCACCCGTGGCTCGGCCTTGTGCTCGGGCGGCACCGAGAACACCTGTGTATCGCTGGCCGGAGGTTCGGCCGCGGCCGCGGCGGCCGCTGCCGCCGGCGTCGCGGCGAATGCCGAGCCGCCGGCCTCGGTGAACAGCGGATTCGCCGGATCGAGCTGACGGCCAAGCGCCATCGCCTTCTGCCATACCTCGCCCTGGCCGCCCGATACCGAATAGAGCTCGCTGGCGACCGTCTCGAACGCCGACGGCTTGTTGTGTTGCGAATGGATCTCCAGCAGCTTGAGGTAGATCTCCTGCCGTTGCGGATCCTTCTTCAGCGCATCCTTGAGAATCTCCTCCGCCTGCGCGTCGCGGCCATAAGCGAGATAGACCTCGGCTTCCGCGATCGGATCGACCTCGTCGGTGTCGATATTGCCCAGGCCCTCGCGGCTGAAATCGCTGGCCAGCGAATTGTCGCCGGTGTTGACGACGCCGCCGCCGGTCGAGCCGAACACGGTGTTCGTCTTGATATCGGTGCCCGAGATGATGCTGTCCTCGAAGCGCGTGGTCTTGCGGCGGCGTGCCGCGACGATACCGGCGATTCCCGCCAGCAGCACCAGCGCGCCGCCACCGATCGCCCAGGTCGGCGTGTTGCCGAACAGGTCGTCGATGAATGACGGCTCGGGCTTGGCCGGCACTTTCTTCGGCGGAGCCGCCTTCGGCACGACCGCCTTCGGCTCAGCCTTGGCTTCGGGCGCCTTGGTTTCCGGCGGAGGCGATTGCGGCGCCTTGGTTTCGGGCGGTGGCGTCGCAGGCGTCGGCGCCGCAACCGTGGGTGCAGCAGCGGCAGGCACAGCAGGCGGCGGCGCGACCACGGGCGGCGGCGCGACCACGGGCGGTGTCGGCGCGGGCGTCGGCGCAGTAACCGCTGGCGTCGACGCCGCTACCTTCGGCGCTTCCGCCGGTGTCGCGGCTTTGCCCTTGGCGGCTTCGGCGCTGGCCTGCAGCGACGACATCGTCTGATTCTTGAGCTCGACCGCGCGCTGCAGATCGCGCACCGTCTTCTCGAGCTCGGCGACGCGCGAATTGGCTTCGCTCAAGGCTTTTTCCTTGGCAGCGAGGTCCTCGGCCAGCGCCGTTCCCGCAGCGGCGCCCTTGCCCGCTTCGCGCGAGACGCGCAACTGATCCTTGCCCGGCTGCGCTGCGCTTGCCTTGTCTTCGACTGCCGTCGTGATCCTGCCGCTCGCCGATTGCCTTGCGGCAGTCGCATCGGTTGCGGGCGCAGCAGCGGCCACGCGGTCGCGATAGGCGCGCCAGTCGGCGGCTTGCGTTCTGACGACCTGCGTCGCCTCGCTTTGCGGGACCGCCGCGACTTGGTCGCCTTGCGGTATGGTGACGATCTGCCCAGTGCGCAGCCGATTCATGTTGCGCTCGTCGAACGCGTTCTCGTTGCTGCGGAACAGTGCGACCAGCATCTGCTCGAGGCTGACGTCGGCGGGTTTGGTTTGCTGGGCGATCTTCGACAGCGTATCGCCACGCTTGACCGTGTAGGTCGACCCGCCAGCAGGCGCACCCTCGGCGGAAGCGGCGCCGGCCGAGCGACGCGTGGGCGCAGCGGCGGCAGCGGCAGGAGCGGTGGAACCGGCCTGGGCGCGCGCAGCTGGTGCAGAGCCGGCCTGGGCGCGGATCGGCGCCGTAGGCTCGACTGCCTGTGTTTCGGTGCTGCTCGGCGGATCGAGCAGGAACGTGTAATCGCGCACGACCCGTCCGGTTGCCCAATTGAGCTCTACCAGAAGATCGAGGAAGGCGTCGTTGACCGCCTGCGAAGTCGTTACGCGCAGGTACGGTGCGCCGTTCGCGGTCTGTTCGACGACGATCCGCGCGCGCGACATCGCCGAAGGATATTGAACGTTGTTGTCGCGATACACCGCCGGATCGGCGATTCTTGCGCGCAAGGTATCGAGTTCGTCTTTTTGCGCAGATGTGAGCTCGATCGTTGCTGACAGCGGTTGCCCGAGGGCCGATTGCACGGTCAGCTTGCCCAGGCCCAGTGCGAACACCGAGACGGGGAGCGTCAGAGCGCCCGCCAACAGCCCGCAGGTGATATAGGGTTTTGCTCGCATGCCGACCTCAGTGTGCTTATTTGCTGACCTAACTTAACATCATGGAGTTAGCGGTGCAAGCTAAACCTCGGTATTAGCTTGATTTTTTGCGCCGAAAAGCCGGTTTGGCCAGGACGGGATCGCGTCGCCTTCGCTTCCGCACAAGCGCTACCGGTGGTGGCCCCGATTCCGATAGCTACAACACCTTGTATATGCTCGGTGCCATCGAAGCCGCGCCGCGGCTGTTGTAACTGCGTCGCCACGCCGTGCCCGGCAGGGCGCCGGCTTAGCGCCCAGGCATAAAACCGGGCAAAAACGCGAGCTTCAGCCGGCCGGCCGGGGCGCATGTCATAAGCGAAAGCCTTGGCCCTTGCTCAAGACATCGCCGCTCATCGTGCCAGCAGGATGCGCAGCATGCGGCGCAGCGGCTCGGCGGCGCCCCACAGCAACTGATCGCCGACGGTAAACGCGCCGAGATAGCAATCCCCGATCGCGAGCTTGCGCAAACGACCGATCGGAATCTCGAGCTTGCCGGTGACCGCGGCCGGCGTGAGCTCGCGCATGCTCGCCTCGCGTTCGTTGGGCACGACCCGGACCCAGTCATGCGCGTCGGCAAGCATCTTTTCGATCTCGGGCAACGGCAGATCGCGCTTGAGCTTGATCGTCAGCGCCTGGCTGTGGCAGCGCATCGCGCCAACCCGGACGCAGATCGACTCGATCGGAATCGGCTGCGCCTCGCGACCCAGGATCTTGTTCGTCTCCGCTCCGCCCTTCCATTCCTCCTTGGATACGCCGTTGCCCATGTCTTCGGCAATCCACGGGATCAGGCTGCCTGCCAGTGGCACGCCGGTGTGCTCGGTCGGGAAGCGGTCGTCGCGGAGGATGCCGGCCACTTCGCGGTCGATGTCGAGGATCGACGATGCCGGATCGTCCAGAAGTTCCTTCGCGGCCAGATGCGCCTCGCCCATCTGCTGCAAGAGCTCGCGCATGTTCTGCGCGCCGGCGCCGGACGCCGACTGGTAGGTCATGCACGTCATCCATTCGACCAGGTCGCGTTTGAGAAGACCGGCGAGCGCCATCATCATCAGGCTGACCGTGCAGTTGCCTCCGATGTAGTTCCTGACGCCTCGCGCGAGAGCGGCTTCGATAACGTTCATGTTCACCGGATCGAGGACGATCACGGCGTCGTCAGCCATGCGCAGGTCGAAGCAGCGTCGATCCAATAGCCGTTCCAGCCGGCGCCGCGCAATTTGGCGTGCATCGGCTTGGTCCAGTCGCCGCCCTGGCAGGTGATGATCGTGTCGAGCGCGGAGAGCGCACGCACGTCGGCCGCATCCTTGAGCGTCGCGCCGGACTTGCCGATCCTGGGACCCGGGGCACCGGCGTTCGAGGTCGAGAAAAAGACCGGATCGATGAGATCGAAGTCCTTTTCCTCGAGCATGCGCTGGACCAGCACCGACCCAACCATGCCCCGCCATCCGACAAAACCCACCCGCATCATCGTCTTCTCCCTGGACGTCAACCCGGCAGCGTCGCGGCAAACGTGGGACTTAGTCGCGCCATCAGGTAGGCATCGACATAGCTGCCGTTGCGATACGCATAGGCGCGGCAAGTGCCTTCGATCGCGAATCCGAACTTGCGATACAGCGCCATCGCCGCGAGGTTGTCGGTAAAGACCGTAAGCTCCAGCCGCTGATAATTGAGCCAGCCATCGGCGAGCTCGATCGCGGCGTGCATCAGCGCCGTACCGACGCCGCGCCGCTGCCGGTCGTCGCGCACGGCCATGCCGACATCGCCGACATGCCTGCGCCGCGGCGACTTCGATGCGGCGCGCAAGCCCAGATTGCCGACGACTTCGCCGGCGATCGTGGCGACCAGCAGGTAATCGGTGGAGGCACCTTCGGCGAGCCGCCGGCGCCACATCTCCACCGAAGGGTACGGCAACTGCAGGGTTCCCGCGATCGCCCGGGCGCCGAGGAAGGTCGCATGTATCGCCTCGGCATCGCTCGGCTCGGCGCGGCGCACGACCACGGGATGACCGGCGATGCTCATAGTTCCCCACGCTCGCGGCCTCATTGGCCAATTCGGCCAGTGCGCCGCCCCACGGGGGGTGCTGTTCGCGCCTTGGAGCGGTCCGGCGGCGCTCATTGCAGTGCGGCGAGCACGCCGTCTCCCATCGCCCGCGTTCCGACGGCACGCTCGCCAGGCAACGCGATGTCACGCGTTCGCAAACCGCGCGCGAGCACCTTGCGCACCGCGCCCTCGATGCGCGCCGCGATGTCGACGCGGCCGAAGCTGTGGCGAAACATCATCGCCAGCGACAGGATCGTCGCCAGCGGGTTGGCCTTGTCCTGCCCGGCGATGTCCGGTGCCGATCCGTGAATCGGCTCGTAGAGTCCCTTGCTGTTCGCATCCAGCGAAGCGGACGGCAGCATGCCGATAGAGCCGGCGAGCATCGACGCCTCGTCGGACAGGATGTCGCCGAAAATATTGCCGGTCACGATGACGTCGAATTGCTTTGGATTGCGCACCAGCTGCATCGCCGCGTTGTCGACGTACATGTGCGAAAGCTCGACATCGGGGTATTCCGCACCCACCGCCGTTACGACCTCGCGCCACAGGATCGACGTATCGAGGACGTTCGCCTTGTCGACCGAGCACAGCTTGCGAGCGCGCTTGCGCGCGAGCTCGAAGCCGACCCGCGCGATCCGCCGGATCTCCGGCTCGCTGTAGACCATCGTGTCGAACCCCTCGCCGCGCCGGCGGCATTGATGCGGCGTCCGCGCGGCTGGCCGAAGTAGATATCGCCGGTCAACTCGCGCACGATCATCAAGTCGAGCCCGGCGACCACCTCGGGTTTAAGCGTCGACGCGCCCGCGAGCTCCGGATAAAGGATCGCCGGACGCAAGTTCGCGAACAGGCCGAGCGCCTTGCGAATGCGCGAGGATTCCCTGCTCGGGGCGCAGCGCGCGCGGCAAGGCATCGTAGCGCGGTCCGCCGACAGCGCCGAGCACGATCGCGTCGACGCGCCGCGCAAGCTCGAGCGTCGCATCCGGCAGCGGCTGCCCGGACGAATCGTAACCAGCGCCGCCGATAGGCGCGCTTTCGATCGCCAAGTCCAGGCCCTCGGAGCGCAGTCGCTCGAGGACGCGCACGGCCTCGGCGACGATTTCGACGCCGATGCCATCGCCCGGAAGAACCGCGATCCTCACCGCGAGCTCCGATGGCGGCAGCGAAGAGCGCGAGGAGCAGCTTCTAGTGGTCCGCCTCGCTCCGTCGTCGTCTCTTCATCCGGTCGTCCAGTCAGAACAGCCACGGCTGCTCGATTTTTCGCTTGGCCTCGAACGCCGCGATCTCGTCGGCGTGCGTCAAGGTCAAGCCGATCTCGTCGAGGCCGTTGAGCAGGCAATGCTTGCGAAACGGCTCGACCTCGAACCGGAACGTCGCGCTGCCGTCGGGCGTTGCGACCGTCTGCCGCTCGAGATCGATCGTCAGCCTGAACCCGGGAAACGCCGCGACATCGTCGAACAGCCGCGCGACCTCGCTTTCCGACAGCACGATCGGCAGCAAGCCGTTCTTGTAGCAATTGTTGAAAAAGATATCGGCATACGATGGTGCGATCAGCGCGCGAAACCCATAATCGGCGAGCGCCCATGGCGCGTGCTCGCGCGAGCTGCCGCAGCCGAAATTGCGGCGCGCCAGCAGGATCTGCGCGCCTTGGTAGCGCGGCTGATTCAGCGCGAAGTCCGGATTGAGCGGGCGCTTGCGAGTGATCCATGCCGGGCTCGCCCTTGTCCAGATAGCGCCATGCGTCGAACAGGTTCGCGCCGAATCCCGAGCGATTGATCGACTTCAGGAACTGCTTCGGGATGATCGCGTCGGTGTCGACGTTGGCGCGATCCAGCGGCGCCACCAGCCCGGTCAGGATGCGAAACGGCTGCATCTGTCTACCTTCAAGAATGTCGACGCACGTCGACGAAATGTCCGGCGATCGCGGCGGCGGCAGCCATCGCCGGACTGACCAGATGCGTGCGGCCGCCGGTACCCTGGCGGCCTTCGAAATTGCGGTTCGAGGTCGATGCGCAGCGCTCGCCGGGCTCCAGGCGGTCCTCGTTCATCGCCAGGCACATCGAGCAACCGGGCTCGCGCCATTCGAAGCCGGCTGCCGTGAACACCCGGTCGAGACCTTCTCGCTCGGCCTGCGCCTTTACCAGGCCCGAGCCGGGCACGACCATCGCCAGCTTGACGTTGTCCGCCTTGTGCCGGCCGCTGACCACCGCCGCGGCCGCACGCAGATCCTCGATGCGCGAATTGGTGCACGAGCCGATGAACACCTTGTCGATGCGAATGTCGGTCATCGGCGTGTTCGGGGCGAGCCCCATATAGTGCAGCGCGCGCTCGATGCCGTCGCGACGCGTCGGATCGCGCTCCTTGTCCGGATCGGGCACGCGGCCTTCGATCGTCGTCACCATTTCCGGCGACGTGCCCCAGGTCACCTGCGGGGCGATCGTCGCCGCATCGACGGCGACGACGCGGTCGAACTTCGCGCTCGGCGTCGGACTTGAGCGTGCGCCAGTACGCGACGGCGCGTTCCCACATCTCGCCTGACGGCGCGAACGGAAGACCGCGCAGATACGCGATCGTCTTGTCGTCGACGGCGATCATCCCGGCGCGGGCGCCGGCCTCGATCGACATGTTGCACACCGTCATCCGCCCTTCCATCGACAGGGCTTCGATCGCCGGGCCGCCGAACTCGATCGCGTAGCCGCTGCCGCCGGCGGTGCCGATCTTGCCGATCACCGCGAGCGCGATATCCTTGGCCGTGCAGCCGAACGGCAGCGCACCGTCGACCCTGACCAGCATCGCCTTCGACTGCTTGGTCAGCAGGCATTGCGTCGCCAGCACGTGCTCGACCTCGGAGGTGCCGATGCCGAACGCGAGGCAGCCGAACGCGCCGTGCGTGCTGGTGTGCGAATCGCCGCAGACGACCGTCATCCCGGGCAAGGTGGCGCCGTTCTCCGGGCCGATCACGTGCACGATGCCCTGCCGCCGGTCGCGGAACGGAAAATAGGCCTTCGCGCCGTACTGCCGCATATTGGCGTCGAGCGCGTCGACCTGCACGCGCGAGGTCGGATCCTCGATGCCGCGATCCCAGTGCTGGGTCGGCGTATTGTGATCGGCGGTGGCGACGATCGATCCGACCCGCCATGGCTTGCGCCCGGCGAGCTTCAGACCCTCGAACGCCTGCGGGCTCGTCACTTCGTGCACCAGATGGCGATCGATGTAGAGCAGCGCGGTGCCGTCGCCTTCGCGGCGAACGACGTGGCTGTCCCACAGCTTGTCGTAAAGAGTACGAGCGGTCATCGGCGGACGGCGTAAGCTGATTCGCGAACCTTGAATTATTGCACAGCAGCAAGCGGGCGGTAAGCGGGCCTGCGCGACGGCCCCGCAGTACACCTTCAGGCGGCGATGCCCTGCTCGACCAGCCATCCGGCGACGTGGGCAGCTACCCCTGGAGCGTAGGCATCGAACGCCTGCTCCTGCAGCGAACGAAGCCAGGTCAACTGGCGTCTCGCGAGCTGGCGCGTCGCCGCGACGCCGCGCGCGCGCAGCCGTCGCGGTCACCATCGCCGTCGATGAACTGCCAGGCTTGCCGATAACCGACGCAGCGCATCGACGGCATCGATGCGTCGAGGCGGAAGCGCCGGCGCAAGCCCGAAAGCTCGTCGACCAGGCCGGCAGCGAGCATTGCATCGAAGCGGGCCGCGATCCGCCGGTGCAGCTCTGCCCGGTCGTGCGGAATCAGCGCCAGCGACAAGAAGCCCGCTTCGGCCGGTCTTCGCCGCGCGCCCTGCAGCGCCGAAATCGGCCGGCCCGACAATTCGTATACCTCGAGCGCGCGCTGGATGCGCTGGCTGTCGGTCGGATCGAGGCGTGCCGCGGTCGCCGGATCGATGCGCGCGAGCTCGGCATGCAGAGCCGGCCATCCCTCGTCAGCCGCGCGCGCGTCGAGGCGCGCGCGCACGGCGGCGTCCGCCGGCGGCAAGTCCGACAAGCCTTCGCGCAGCGCCTTGAAATAGAGCATCGTGCCGCCGACCAGCAGCGGAATGCGGCCGCGCGCGCGGATGTCGGCGATCGCGGCGAGCGCATCGGTGCGAAAGCGCGCGGCCGAGTAGGCCTCGTCGGGATCGATCAGGTCGATCAGGTGGTGTCGTACGCGGCTGCGCGTCGCGGCGTCGGGCTTGGCGGTGCCGATGTCCATGCCGCGATAGACCTGCGCCGAATCGACGCTGACGATCTCGACCGGCAGCCTCGCCGCGAGCTCGAGCGCGACCGCGGTCTTGCCCGACGCGGTCGGGCCCATCAGCAGAACCGCTGGCGTCATCGGCCGCGCATGAACAGCCGGTCGAGTTCCGCCAGTGTCAGCTGATACCAGGTCGGCCGGCCGTGATTGCACTGGCCCGCGCGCTCGGTCGCTTCCATTTCGCGCAGCAGCGCGTTCATTTCCGGGACGCTCAGGGCGCGATGCGCGCGCACCGCGCCGTGGCAGGCCATCGTCGACAAGAGTTCGTCGCGCTGCACGGTCAGCACGCGGCTGCCGCCGTATTCGCGCACGTCGGCGAGCACCGCGCGCGCCAGCGCGACGGTGTCGGCGTCGGCGAGCAGCGCCGGCACGCCGCGCACCGCCAGCGTCGACGGGCCGAGCACCGACAGCGAGAACCCGAGCGCGGACAGGATCTCCGCGTTCTCGTCGGCGGTCGCGACGTCCAGCGGATCGGCGGCAAAGGTCACCGGGACCAGCAACGGCTGCATCGGCATCGCGCGGTCGAGCGCGGTCTTGAGCCTCTCGTAGAGGATGCGCTCGTGCGCCGCATGCATGTCGATCAGCACCAGGCCGTCGCGGTTCTGCGCGAGGACGTAAATGCCGTGCAGTTGCGCCAGCGCGAAGCCGAGCGGATGCTCGCTGCCGTCGGGGAGATCGGGCCGGTCGAGCGGCGGCGTACGCTGCCCGAACAGCCGCGCATAAAACGACGCCGGCTCCGCCGTGCCGAGAGTCATCACCGCCTGCGCGGAAGCCCCGCCGGCGCGCCACTCGCCGGCGATCGATTCGCCCGCGCCGCGCGATCGGCGGAATCCGCGCCGCGGCCGCGCCGAGACGTTCGGCGGCGGATACCGCGGGCTGCTCGGCCGCCGTCGCGGCCAGCGCTTTTTCGACTGCCCGTCGGACGAACTGGTGGATCGCGCCGCTGTCGCGAAAACGCACTTCGCTCTTGGTCGGATGCACGTTGACGTCGACGATGCGCGGGTCGATCGAAAGCCACAGCGCGTACGCCGGCTGCCGGTCATGGTGCAGCACGTCGCGGAAGGCTTCGCGCAGCGCATGCGACAGGATGCGGTCGCGCACGAAGCGGCCGTTGACGAACAAATACTGCGCCTCGCGCGTCGCCGTTGCGTATGCCGGCCGCACGACCCAGCCGGCCAGATGGAGTCCCGGCCCGGGCTCGTCGACCGGCGCGCATGCGCGGCGAATGCCTCGCCGAGCAGCGCATCGACGCGGGCGCGCCGTCCTTGCGGCAGCAGGCGATGCTTGACGCTGCCGTTGTGCTGCAGCGTGAAGCCGACGTCGGGATGCGACAGCGCCGCGCGGCGGAACGCTTCCTCGCAATGGCCGTATTCGGTGGCTTCGGTGCGAAGGAACTTGCGCCGCGCCGGCGTGTTGAAATAGAGCTCGTGCACGGTCACCGTCGTGCCGTCGGAGAGCGCGGCGGGCTGCGTCGCGCCGATCTCGCCGCCGTCGACTTCGATGCGCCAGGCGTGCTCCTTGCCGCGCAGGCGCGAGGTCAGCGTCAGCCGCGACACGGCGGCGATGCTGGCCAGCGCCTCGCCGCGAAAGCCGAGCGTCGTGATCGCCTCGAGATCGCTGGCGCTGGCGATCTTGGACGTCGCGTGGCGCGCCAGCGCCAGCGGCAGGTCCTCGCGCCCGATGCCATCGCCATCATCGGCGACGCGAATCAGCTTGATGCCGCCGCCGGCGAGATCGACGTCGATTTGCCGCGCGCCGGCGTCGAGGCTGTTCTCGAGGATTTCCTTCAGCGCCGCGGCCGGCCGGTCGACGACCTCGCCGGCGGCGATCTGGTTGATCAGCTGATCGGGCAGCGGACGGATCGACGGCATCAGCGCACGAGCCCGGTCGCCCAGCGCGCATAGACATCGTCGGCGACCTGTGACAGCGCAGCGAGCCGCGCATCGAGATCGCGAAAGATTTCGTCGCGGCTTTGCGTACCACCCGCCGATCGCGCCGGCAGTTCGCAGGCGCCGCTGCTGGCCCAGGTCTCGACCATCTCTCGCGTCATTTCGATGTGGCACTGGAAGCCGATGTGCTTGCCCAACGCGTATCCCTGTTGCGGGTTGAATGGATTGGTCAGCACGCGTGTCGCGCCAGGCGGCAGCTCGAACACATCGTAGTGCCATTGGAACGTGGTGAACTGGTCACGGCCGCCGAACCAGGCGATCGCCGCGCGATCGGGCACCCTCACGTCGCCCCATCCGATTTCGGGGGTTGCCGTCGGCGCGACACGTGGCGCCGAGCGCCTTGGCGAAAAGCTGCCCGCCCAGGCAATGTCCGATGACCGGTATGTCGTCCGCTACCGCCTGCCGCAACAACGCGAGCAAAGGCACGTTCCAGGCATGCGCATCGTTCGCGCTCATCGGGCCGCCCATCATGCCGATGCCGGCGAATTCGCGCGGCATCCTCGGGGACCGCTTCGCCCTGATCGAGCGCGACGAGCCGCCGCGGCACGCCGTGCCGCTCGAGCCACTGGCCGAAGTGGCCCGGTCCTTCGGTCGGAGAGAAGCGGAAAATCGCGACGGGACGCATGGAGAATCGGCGCCGCGCGCCGTTACAATCCGTCATTCTAGCAGCCGGGCGCACCGCCATGGAGGCGGCCCCAGGGCCCGCCCGGCAAATCGAGGGAACAACAATGAATCAATTACGAACCCGTTTCGGCCGTCCCTTGCGCCTCGCGATCGTCGGCGGCGGACCTGGTGCATGGATCGGCGAAATGCATCGCACCGCGGCCGAGCTCGACGGTCACTGGCGCGTGGTCGGCGGCGTGTTCTCCAGCGACGCTGAGCGCTCCAGGAAGGGCGGCGTCGCCATGGGCTTCGACGCGGCGCGGAGCTACGGCACGCTCGCCGAGTTGCTCGATCGGGAAAAGCAGCGGCCGGATGGCGCCGAAGCGGTCGCGATCATGACCCCGAATGACACGCACTATCCCTTGCGCCAGGCCGCCCTCGACGCGGGTCTCGACGTCGTCGGCGACAAACCGGTCACGCATGACTTCGCACAGGCGCGCGACCTGGTCGCGCGCGCCCGGAAGAACGGCAGAATCTACGCGATCGCCCACGGCTATTCCGCCTATCCGATGACCCGCCATGCGCGGCGTCTGGTCAAGGACGGCGCGCTCGGGGCGCGTGCGCCTGGTCCAGGTCGAATACATCCAGAGCGGATTCGCGACGCGTCTCGAGGACGGTCCGTCGAGCAACCGCCTGGCATGGATCCTCGACCCGCAGCGCAGCGGTCTCTCGCTGGTGATGAGCGCGATCGGCTGCCATGCGCAGCACCTGGCCTGCTTCGCCTCCGGCCTCGCGATCGCACGCGTCGCGGCGGAAGTCGGTGCGCTGGTCCCCGGCCGCAAGGTCGTCGATTACACGTCGGCGCTGATGGAATTCGAAGGCGGCGCGCGCGGCACGCTGACGGTGACCCAAGCTGCGGCCGGCGGGGAGAACGACATACGGCTTCGCGTCTACGGGGAAAAGGGCATGCTCGACTGGTCGCACCGCGAATCGAGCTACCTGCGTCTGGCGCTGCAGGGCGAGCCCGCGCGCGTGATCGGACGCGGCGATCCCGGATTGCCGCCGCAAATCATCGCCGCCGGCCGCACCCCGCGCGGCCATCCGGAGGGCTTACGCGAAGCCTTTGCCAATATCTACCGCGAAGTCGCGCAGGAGCGCATGGCCCGCGCGCTGGGCGAGGCGATTCCCGACGCGCCCTATCCGCGCATCGAAGAAGGCGCGCACACGATGGCGTTCATCGAGGCCTGCCTCGAATCGCAACGGCGTGGCGGCTGGGTCGCGGTCGAAAAGTCCCCCTGACAGACGACATTCCTACAACAAGATCAGACCGCGGCTGATGGCGGTCCCGTGACCCGGCGAGCACGCTGTGCACCGTGCTCGTTCTTCCGGGTGCCGTCATGCGTGTCCTGGTCCTGTGCCTGAGCTTTTGCGGTATCGCGTATCCGCTGGCCGGACACGCGCAAGCTATCCACAAGTGCCTGGCACCTGAGGGCGTTGCCTACCAGTCGATGCCTTGCGCTTCCGGCGCGGGTGACGTCGTGATAGCGAGCCTGGACAACGTGCGCGCCGAGCCCGCTGCTTCTCGCGCCGAGGCGCCCTCCGTAACGCCCGCGACGCGAGAGCGCGGGGGCAATTCGGCCAATTCGAAGCGCGTCTCCTGGCGCACGAGCATCGCGACGGCATGTCCGACTATGAGGTCCTGAATCTGCCTGCTTGGGGCAGGCCGAGCGCGATCACGCGCAGCAAGGCGAACCGGGTCTGGTACGAGGAGTGGATCTATCGCTGGCGGATGGGCGGGACCAGCCGGCTGTCGTTTGCCAATGGCAGGTTGACCGGAGTGGAAACCGCTGCGAGGGTCGAACCGGCGGAAACCCAGGTCAGCTACGCGCTGCACTAGCGCCCCCGTCGCTCAAAAAAAACGCCTTCCCCCGGTCGCGCGTCGCGCCGGCTTCCGGACGGGGCTTCAGCCGCGAACGATTTCGGCGTACGCCGAATGATTGTGGATCGATTCGAAATTTTCCGCGGCGATGCTGAATCCGACCAGCCGAGCATCGTCGACCAGGCGAGCGGCGATGCCGCGAACGAGATCCTCGACGAATCGGGGCCGGTCGTAGGCGCGCTCGGTGACGAATTTCTCGTCGGCTCGCTTGAGCAGGCCATAAAGCTCGCATGAGGCCTCGGCTTCGGCCAGCACGATCAGCTCCGCCAGCGTGATCGTGGCGCCTGGCGTCGGACGCACGGTCAACGTCAGGTGCGACCGCTGGTTGTGCGCGCCATAGTCGGCGATCGCCTTCGAGCTGGGACACAGGCTCATCACCGGCACGACGATCGTCGCCTCGACCGAACGCTTGCCCGGCGACGCGTCGGCGACCAGTCTCACTTCGTAGTCCATCATGCTTTGCACGCCGGTCACCGGAGCGCTCTTGCGCATGAACCACGGAAACGCGATGTCGACTCGGCCAGCCTCCGCCTCCAGCCGGACCAGCATCGCCTCGAGGAAGGCCGGAAACGTCGCCAGCGACAGCGGCTCGGCGAGCTCGTCGATCGCCGCGACCAGGCGCGACATGTGCGTGCCCTTGCGATCCGCCGGCAGCGCGACATAGGCGCTGCAAACGGCGATCGTCGATTGCGGCGGCGTCGTTCCCGTCGATGAATCGAATCGGATAGCGCAAATTTCGTATGCCGACGCGGTCGATCGGCAGCTTCCGCGCGTCGGGATGCGACTGGACATCCGGTATCAACGGCGTTTCGGGACGATTCATTGCGGCAGTTCGCGTTGGACGAGGCGCGGGACGACGAGCCCGTCATTGTCTCATAGCAGGCCGGACGATCGCCGGCTGCGCAACGTCAACGTCCTCGCTTTCGCCGGACGGCTGGCCGAAGCGGGCCGCGATCGATGCAGCGATGCCCTGCGCGTCGAGGCCGCAGTGCGCGAGCTGCGATGCGGGGTCGCCCTGATCGATGAAGGCGATCGGGCAGCCCGAGTTGCAACAGCGGCACCGCGATGCCGCGCGCGGCGAGCGCTTCGGCGACGGCGCTGCCGGCGCCGCCGGCGACGACGTTTTCCTCGACCGTCACCAGGCTTTCGTGGGTGCGCGCCAGCGCGCACACAAAGCTCGACGTCCAGCGGCTTGACGAAGCGCATATTGGCGACGGTGGCGTCGATTTGCTCGGCAACGGCGAGCGCCGGTCCGAGCATGCTGCCGAACGCGAGCAGCGCGATGCGTTGCGTCCGCCGCCCGGCCTCGCGGCGCAGCTCGCCCTTGCCGATGGGCAACGCTCGCATTTCCCTGTCGACCGCGACGCCTGGCCCGGCGCCTCGCGGGTAACGAACTGCGCTCGGCGTGTCCAGCGTATACGCTGTGTACAGCATGTTGCGGCATTCGCCCTCGTCGGCGGGCGCCATCACCGTCATATTCGGCAGGCAGCGCAGATAGCAGAAGTCGAAGCTGCCGGCATGCGTCGGACCATCGGCGCCGACCAGCCCGGCACGATCGATGGCGAACATCACCGGCAGGTTTTGCAGCGCAACGTCGTGGATCAGCTGGTCGTAGGCTCGCTGCAGGAACGTCGAGTAAATCGCGACCACGGGCTTTAAGCCTTCGCAGGCGAGTCCCGCTGCGAACGTCACCGCATGCTGCTCGGCAATGCCGACGTCGAAATAGCGACCGGCATGCTCCTGCGAAAAGCGCACCAGGCCCGATCCTTCACGCATTGCCGGCGTGATGCCGACCAGTCGCGGGTCGCGCGATGCCATGTCGCAGATCCAGTCGCCGAATACCTGCGTGTAGGTCGGCTTGCCCGGCGGCTTGGCGACGATGCCGATCTCCTGATCGAAGCGTGTGACGCCGTGATAGAGGATCGGATCCGCTTCCGCCTTCGGATAGCCTTGTCCCTTGCGCGTGACCACGTGCAACAACTGCGGTCCCGCCAGCTGCCTGACGTTGGTCAGCGTCTTGCGCAGCATCGTCGAGATCGTGCCCGTCGATCGGGCCGATGTAATTGAAGCCGAACTCCTCGAACAGCGTGCCGGGGAGCACCATTCCCTTCATGTGCTCTTCCCAGCGCTCGCGCCAGAGTCCTGCACCGGTGGCACCCGGGCCAGCATCTCCTTGCCGCCGCGGCGCACGTAGTTATAGATGCGTCCCGACAGCAGGCGGGCGAGATAGCTGTTCAGCGCACCGACCGGCTCCGAGATCGACATGTCGTTGTCGTTGAGGATCACCAGCAGGTCGGCATTGGCCGCGCCGGCATTGTTCAAGGCTTCGAACGCCATGCCGGCGCTCATGGCGCCGTCGCCGATCACCGCGACGATCTTGCGCTGCTCGCCCTTTTGCCTGGCCGCGATGGCCATGCCCAGCGCCGCCGAGATCGAGGTCGACGAGTGCGCGGTGCCGAACGTGTCGTACTCGCTTTCGTCGCGGCGCGGGAACCCGGCGATTCCGCCCCATTGCCGCAGGCCGCCCATGCTGCCGCGCCGCCCGGTCAACACCTTGTGCGCATACGTCTGGTGCCCGACGTCCCACACCACGCGATCGTGCGGCGTGTCGTAGACGTAGTGCAGCGCCAGGGTCAGCTCGACGGTGCCGAGATTGGAGGAAAGATGCCCGCCGCTGCGGCTTACCGATTGCAGCAGAAAAGCGCGCAATTCGGCGGCAAGCGCCGGCAACTGGCTGGCGTCGAGCTTGCGCAGGTCGGCGGGACTGTCGATCGAGTCGAGCAGCATCAACGGCCGATGCCGGATCGCGACACGTACTCGCGGGCCGGGCGTCGCCAACGGATAGTCATCGCGAACATCAATGGGTGCGCGCCGCGACCCAGTCGGCGAGCTCGATCAGCCGCCGCGCCGTCGCGAAGCCGCGCAGAGCAGCAGCGTGCGTCGGCGCGCAAGGCGTCGATGCGCTCCCTGGCGGCGGACAAGCCCAACAGCGAAGCGTAGGTCGTCTTTCGCTGCATCGCGTCCTTGCCCGCGGTCTTGCCCAGGCTCGTCGCCGTGCCTTCGACGTCGAGTACGTCGTCGACAATCTGAAAGCCGAGCCCGATGGCCGACGCGTAACGGTCGAGTGCGTCGTTCTCGTCGGCACTCATCAGCCGGCCGCAGCCAGCGCCGAGGCGAACCGCCGCCTGGATAAGCGCACCAGTTTTGAGTGCATGCATGCGCTCGAGTTCATTCAGTGCGAGCTGTTTCGCCGATCGTCGCTAAGATCGATCGCCTGGCCGCCCGCCATGCCCGAGGCGCCGGACGCGTGCGCGAGCAGCGCGATCTGCGCGGCAGGCTCGCGCGCCGGCGTGCGGGCCAGAACTTCGAAGGCGAGACTCTGCAGCGCGTCGCCGGCGAGCAGCGCGATTGCCTCGCCGAATGCAACGTGACAGGACGGCTTGCCGCGGCGCAGGACGTCGTCGTCCATGCAGGGCAGATCGTCGTGGACCAGTGAGTAGGCGTGGATCAGCTCGACCGCCGCGGCCGCACCGTCGACGTCATCCGGATCGGCACCGGCCAGCTCGCCGCCGGCGTAGGCGAGCAAGGCGCGCACCCGCTTGCCGCCGCCCAGGGCGGCATAGCGCATCGCGTCGTGCAGGCGGCGCGGCGAACCGTCGGCGCCGGCCAGCGCACGATCGAGCACGCTCTCGATGCGGCGGCGCGCTCGCGCGACCAGACTTCCCACGCCAGATCAGGATTCATCGTCCGTGGCGGGACGCCGATGCGTCCGGCGCGAATGCCCTGAGAACGCCGCGCTCGAGCACTTGCACCTGCTGCTGCGCATCCTTCAGGGCCGCCTGGCAGTATTGCAGCAATTCCGCCCCGCGCTTGTACGCGGCCAACGAATCGGCGAGCGGCAGCTGGCCGCCTTCCATCGTCGCGACGATGTTTTCGAGCTCGGCCATCGC
This sequence comes from uncultured beta proteobacterium, assembly GCA_963828595.1. Classification (GTDB taxonomy): domain Bacteria; phylum Pseudomonadota; class Gammaproteobacteria; order Burkholderiales; family Casimicrobiaceae; genus PALSA-1003. The sequence continues at coordinate 52,356 of CAWHEN010000006.1, read as the reverse complement.
GGCTTCGAAACTCGGTGGCGCCGTGGCGGTCTCAGACGTGGGCTTGGACATCGGCTCGGATGCGCGGCGCAACGAAGCGAATTGCGGCGCGGCTCTTTGAAAAGTGCTCAAGAATACCTGATTTGGCTGGTCGGCGAAACGCATGCGTTCGGTCGCGACTCCGGTTTGCCCGGGCCAGGCAATCTCGCTATAATTATTCGTTCATTTGACGACGCAGCCTTGATACGAAGCTTTTCGTAGCGGGCTGACTTAGCAAAGCGGTTGGGGGGCGGATTTCTCGCCTCTTATATTGTTTGTTGGGTTGGCGGTTTACGGAAAAGGGTAGGCTGATGTCGAATCTCGCTACTGCGGATCGGCTGCTGCCTTGCTTCGGCCACGTCGCAGCTGCCGGTCCCCTCGTATTGCGATCCGAGTGTCCTCGCCGCCGAACAGGATCTGCTGTTCGCGCGCGGGCCCGGCTACGTCGGGCACGAGCTGATGGTCCCGAATCCCGGCGACTATCAGACGCTCGCCTGGCGTGACAATGCCCAGATGCTGGTGCGCAATGAGGGCGGTGTCGAGCTCTTGTCGAACATCTGCCGGCATCGGCAGGCGATCATGTTCGACGGCCGCGGATCGGTGCCGAACATCGTCTGCCCGATCCACCGCTGGACATATGATCTTTCCGGCAAGCTGCTCGGCGCACCGCATTTCGCCGAGCAACCCTGCGCCAAGCTGCACAGCACGCCGCTGAGGCGCTGGAACGGGCTGCTGTTCGACGGCCCGCGCGACGTGGCCGCCGATCTGGCCGGGATGAGCGCCGCGCCGGCGCTCGATTTCTCAGGCTATATGCTCGACCGGATCGAGACGAAGGAATGCAACTACAACTGGAAGACATTCATCGAGGTCTATCTCGAGGACTATCACGTCGAGCCTTTCCATCCGGGCCTGGGCCAATTCGTGACCTGCGACGATCTCGTCTGGCAGTTTGGCGAGCGGTATTCGCTGCAGACGGTCGGCGTCAACAACGCGCTGGCAAAGCCGGGCACGCAAGAGCTACGAGCGCTGGCAGAAGGCGGTGCTCGACTACTACCAGGGACAAGTGCCCGCGCACGGCGCGATCTGGCTGACGATCTATCCGAATATCATGATCGAATGGTATGCGCACGTGCTGATCATCAGCACGCTGATTCCGCGCGGCGTCGACCGGACGACCAACATGGTCGAGTTCTACTACCCGGAAGATATCGCGCTGTTCGAGCGCGAGTTCGTCGAGGCCGAGCAGGCCGCGTACATGGAGACGGCCGCCGAGGACGACGAGATCGCCGAGCGCATGGATGCCGGCCGGCGCGCGCTGTACAAGGCCGGGCGAAGCGAGGTCGGCCCATACCAGTCGCCGATGGAAGACGGGATGCAGCACTTCCACGAGTTCCTGCGGCGCGAGCTCGGGCCGAATCTCTGATAACGCTGTCGTGGCGGCGCGACCGGCGCTGCCGCGGCGACGCGGCTGGCCCGACGATGCGACGTTCCACTGCGACATTCCCGCAATCCGTGCCGCCCGGAGCCGGGCAGCCGCCATTATCGAGGTAACCGATGTTCAAACTCCTCTGCCTCGCCGGACTCGCGACCGATGCTGAGCGCACCGCTCGCGGCGCCGAAACCGCGCCGACGATTCCGTACGAAAAATACCGCTCGCCGAACGGTCTGGAAGTCATTCTTTCGCAGGATCGCACGCTGCCCCTGGTCACCGTCGACATCTGGTACCACGTCGGCGCGGCGAACGAGGAGCCAACCCGCACCGGCTTCGCGCACTTGTTCGAGCACATGATGTTCACCGGCAGCAAGCATGTCCCGCGGGGCCTGGCCGACAAGCTCCTCGAAGCTGCCGGAGCGTCGGATTCGAACGCATCGACCTCGTTCGATCGCACCAACTACTACGACACGCTGCCGTCCAACCAGCTCGAGCTCGCGCTCTGGACACATGCCGATCGCATGGGCTACCTGCTCGATTCGCTCGACCAGAAGGCGTTGTCGAACCAGCAGGACGTCGTTCGCAACGAGCGGCGCGAGCGCATCGAGAACCAGCCTTACGGCATCGTGGACGAGGCGGTGTTCCGGAGCCTGTTTCCCGTCGGCCATCCCTATCGCTCGTACATCATGGGTTCGCATGCCGACATCCAGGCCGCGCGGCTGACCGATGTGCGCGACTTTTTCAAGCGCTACTATCGCCCGAACAATGCGACGCTGACCATCGTCGGCGACTTCGACACCGACGACGGCGAAGCGTCTGGTGAGCAAGTATTTCGGCTCGTTCAGGCGCGGGCCCGACGTGTCCCGGCCGGCGATCGTCACCCCGCCGATTGTCGGCGAACGGCGCGAGACGGTCACCGACCGGATCGAGCTCGAGCGGGTTGATCTGGCATGGCTGACGCCGCCGCGGTTCAAGTCCGACGATGCCGAGCTCAGCATCGCCGCGCACATCCTCGCCGGCGGCAAGTCGAGCCGGCTGTACAACAAGCTCGTCTACGAGTTGCAGCTTGCGCAGGAAGTCAGCGCCGCTCAGGACGCGTATGCGCTGACGTCGATATTCGACGTCCAGGCGTTCGCCCGGCCCGGGCATACCGCGGCGGAGTTGCAGGCCGCCATCGACGTCGAGCTCGATCGCTTCGCCGCCGAAGGGCCGACCGAAGCGGAAGTCGAGCGCGCCCGCAACCAGATCGAGCGTTCGATGTACCAGAGCCTGCAGAAGGTCGTCGGGCGCGCCGACACGCTGAATATGTACAACCAGTACACCGGCGACCCCGGCTACCTGCCGAAGGACGTCGAACGCTATGCCGCAGTCACGACGGCAACCGTGCAGCGCGCGGTGCGCGCCCATCTGCGCAAGGATGCGCGCGTTGTCGTCTTCGCGGTTCGCGGCGCCAAGAAGCTCGACCCCGAACCGGCAGTAACCCCGCCGCCCCGGACGCGCGCGACCGAGTCGATCAACGCCGACGAGTCATGGCGCAGCAAGCCGCCGCCTGCCGGTCCTGCGCCGGTGCCGACGTTGCCCGCGCCGCAGTCGTTCAAGCTCGCCAACGGGCTGACGGTGCTGCATTTGCAGCGCTCGGCGCTGCCGATCGTCACGGCGCAACTGGTGGTCAATGCCGGCCTGGGTGCCAATGATCCGGCGCGGCCCGGCGCAGCGGATTTTGCGGCGGCGATGCTCGAGGAAGGCACGACGACGCGCAACGCCGTCCAGATCGCGCAGGAAATCGAGCAACTCGGCGCCGGCTACTCGGCGCAGACCCGACGCGACGCGACCTTGCTGCGGATCGACGCGCTGGCGCGCAATTTCCCCGCCGCGCTGGAACTGGTCGCCGACATCGCGCAGCATCCGACGTTTCCGGCGGAGGAAGTCGAGCGGCAGCGCAAGGCGCACCTGTCGGCGATCGTCGAGGCGCGCGAAGATGCCGGCACGCTCGCCGAAGTGGCGTTTTCGCGCGCGCTTTACGGACCCGACCATCCGTACGGACGCAGCAACCTGGGCACCGAAGAATCGATGCAGCGCATCGGCGAGGCCGATTTGCGCGAATACTGGCGGCGCTGGTTCCGGCCCGACAATGCGGCGCTGATCGTCGTCGGCGCGATCGACGCCGCGGAGCTGCGCGCGCTGGCCGAGCGACTGTGGGCGTCATGGGCCGCCGCGCCGATTGCGTCGGCGCCGAAGCCGGAAACGCCAGCCGCGAGCACGGTCGCGCGCGTATCGTGATCGTCGACAAGCCGAGCGCTCCGCAGGCCGAGCTGCGAATCGGCCGGATCGGCACCGTGCGGACCACGCCCGATTTCCCGGCGCTGCAGGTACTGAACGAGGCGATCGGCGGCGGCTTCACCAGTCGACTCAATCTCGATCTGCGCGAAGAGAAGGGCTACACCTACGGCATCGGCTCGCGCTTCGAATACGGACGCCGCCCAGGCCCGTTCGTCGTGCGCACCGCGGTGAAAAGCGACGTCGCGGTGCCGGCGATCCGGGAAATTCTCGCACAGCTCAAGCGCGCGGGCGCAGCGCCGCTGACTCCGGAGGAGCTGCAGCGCGCTCGCGGCTCGCTGACCCAGTCGCTGCCGGCGATGTTCGAAACGAACGGCGCGACCGGAAGCTCGTTCGGTGAATTGTTTGCCTACGCACTTCCGCTCGACTATTTCCGCCAGCTGCCGTCGCAATTGGCCACGGTCCGGTGCTGCCGATCTGCCGCCGCTGGCGCGGCGTTATTTCGATCCGGGGTCGATGGTCGTGATCGCGGTCGGCGATCGTGCCAGCCTGCAGCCCGCGCTCGAGGCGCTGAAGCTGGGGCCGCTCGAAGTCTGGCCGATCGGCGGCAAACTGTTCTGACAATGCGGCGATGTATACGAGTCTGATCTCCACCGACGAGCTTGCGCGGCAGACTGGCCGACCCTGCGCTGGTGCTCGTCGATTGCCGTCACAACTTGAGCGACGTCGACGCGGGTGAGCGCGCTTATCGGCGCCTCGCATCTGCCCGGCGCGCGCTTCATGCACATGGATCGCGACCTGTCCGGCGAGCGAACCGGAAGCAACGGCCGCCATCCGCTGCCGGACGTCGCCGCATTGTCCGGAACCTTGAGTCGAGCCGGCATCGATGCGTCCAAGCAGGTCGTCGCCTACGATCAGAACAACGGCATGTGGGCATCTCGCCTGTGGTGGCTGTTGCACTGGCTCGGCCACGATGCGGCTGCGGTGCTGGACGGCGGGCTCGACAAATGGATCGCCGAAGGGCGGCCGACGACGGCCGATCCGCCGAGCATTCGACCGGCCCGGTTCGTCGCGATGACGCCGCGGCCGATCATCTCCAGCGCCGAGATCCTGCGGGACTTGCGCAATCGCTCGCCGAGCCCGTTGACCATCCTCGATGCGCGCGCTCCAGAGCGTTTTCGCGGAGATATCGAGCCGCTCGATCCGGTTGCCGGCCACATTCCTGGCGCGATCAATCGGCCTTACGGCGCCAACCTGACGCCGCAGCAAACATTCAAGCCGGCCGAGCTGCTGCGCGCCGAATTCGCAGCGCAACTGGGGGCGCGCCTCCGGCGTCGGTCGTGCATCAGTGCGGCTCGGGCGTGACCGCGTGCCACAACATGCTGGCGATGGAGGTTGCCGGGCTGCCGGGCTCGCGGCTCTATCCCGGTTCGTGGAGCGAGTGGGTCGCCGATCCGACGCGTCCGGTCGCGCGCGGCAGTTAATCGGCGATCAGCGCCGCCGAACAAGCGGCAGGCTGGAGAGCACGCGATAGACCGGGCCATCGCTTCCCGTGTCCGAGGACGACCAGCGCCAATCCGTCGACCGGCCAGGCGATCGGCGCGGGCAAACGGCGGCGCAGCAAGCTCGTGACCTTGCGCGCTAGCGTGACGTGCACGGCGAACGGACGCGCTTCGTCGGCGATGCGCAGCGGGGCGAGCGAGGCGAGCAAAGACTCGCGCAACGAAGCGAGCGCAGGCGGAATCTCGCTCGCGCCCAGCCAGGCGATGGCGTTCTTGCGCCAGCAATCGATGTGGTCGAGAGTCAGTACGAACGGCGACGCGTCGATCGCGCCTGCCCGCGCGATGAGCTCGGTCGCGCTATCGCGCGGCTGGGCACCGAGAAACGCGAGCGTCAGATGGACATTGTCCGGCGCCGTCGCGCGGCCGCCGGTCTCGACTGCCACCCGCTGCGCCAGCGCGGCGAGCGAGGCTCGGGTTTGCGGATCGGGCCATAGCGCGAAGAACAGTCGCAGCTTCGGATCGGCCATCGCGCCAATATAAGACAAAACGGCGCGGGCCCATCGCTTGGCCCGCGCCGTCTGCCGTTCGCGCCGCGGCTTTGAGGCGTGGGGCCGGCGCTGCGCCGACCCGGCAGTCGCCTACCCGTTCGCCACCGACAATTCGGTCTTCGGCCGGTCGAAGAACTGCTCGTCTTCGGTCGAGCCTTTCAGCGCAGTCGTCGACGACTTTCCGCCCTGGATCGTCTGCGTGACCGCGTCGAAGTAGCCTGTGCCCACCTCGCGCTGATGCTTGACCGCGGTGAACCCTTTCGCGACCGCGGCGAACTCCGCTTCCTGCAACTCGACGAATGCGCTCATCTGGTTGTGCGCATAACCGTGAGCCAGATGGAACATCGAATGGTTGAGGCTGTGGAATCCTGCCAGAGTGATGAACTGGAACTTGTAACCCATCGCACCGAGCTCGCGCTGGAAGCGGGCAATGGTGGCGTCGTCGAGATTCTTCTTCCAGTTGAACGAGGGCGAGCAGTTGTACGCCAGCATCTTGCCCGGGAACCGGGCATGAATGCCGTCGGCGAACGCCTTGGCGAACTCGAGATCGGGCTTGCCGGTTTCGCACCAGAGCAAGTCCGCGTAGGGCGCATAGGCGAGCCCGCGCGACACGGCCTGGTCCAGACCGTTGCGAGTCTTGTAGAAGCCTTCGACCGTTCGCTCGCCGGTGCAGAACGGCCGGTCGTTTTCGTCGATGTCCGACGTCACCATGTCGGCGGCTTCCGCATCGGTTCGCGCCAGTATCAGCGTCGGCACGCCCATGCAATCGGCGGCGAGCCGCGCGGCGACGAGCTTCTCGACCGCTTCGCGCGTCGGCACCAGCACCTTGCCGCCCATATGCCCGCACTTCTTGACCGACGCGAGCTGGTCTTCGAAATGCACGCCTGCGGCGCCGGCATCTATCATCGCCTTCATCAGCTCGAAGGCGTTGAGCACGCCGCCGAAACCGGCTTCGGCATCGGCGACGATCGGCGCGAAATAGTCGATTTCGCCGCTGCCTTCCATCTGCTGGATCTGATCGGCGCGGGTCAGCGTCGCATTGATCCGCCGCACGACCGCGGGCACGGAATTGACCGGGTACAACGACTGGTCCGGGTACATTTCGCCTGCGACGTTGGCATCGGCCGCGACCTGCCAGCCCGACAAGTAAATGGCCTTGAGACCCGCCTTCACCTGCTGCATTGCCTGGTTGCCGCTCATCGCGCCCAGCGTATTGACGAACGGCTCCTCGTTGACGAGCCTCCACAGCTTTTCGGCGCCGCGCTGAGCGAGCGTGTGCTCGATGTGAATCGAGCCGCGCAGGCGCACGACATCTTCGGCGGCGTAGCCGCGGCGTGATCCCTTTCCAGCGCGGATTTTCCGCCCAGTCCTTCTTGAGTCTTGCCGCTTCGAGATCGTAATTCATCGCTGCTCCCATCGTCTTTCGTCATGGCCAATTCGGCGAGGCGACCGCGTATGCGGGCGCCTCTGCCGAAACCCCGGTTCGCGATGGCCGCGCGTCGATCGCGCTCCAGCCACCGCCCGTGCGTGAACTGCGGACAGGCCGCAGAAAACCGCACTCACTAGCCGGCGAAGATCGTTCGCGGCCCGACAATCGTGGACAAGCTTACAAGTCTTGCGCACTGCCGTACGATGAATGATGGCGGCCGGTGCATAGTTCACGTTAAAAATAGCTTCCGGCAACGTGGAAGGCTATTTTGCGCACTGCAGTATCATAAATCTACAACGCTTTTAGCTTGAATTGCGCCGCAGGGTGGAAGCGATTGACCTTTGGCGCATTATTGTGATGATAAACTGCTTGAGCTTTGATGCGGTGACTATCGATCTCCGGCACCATGCTGTCACAGGCTCAAAGCCGAACTCGCCACCGCTGGATGGAAATTCGTTCCGCAGGGCTTGATCGGCGGGTCCGCCGCATAGCAGTGCTCTAGCCCAGCATGTCGAACCAGATGTTGAGCGCCCAAGCCTCCGCGTAGACCGCCTCCTCGGTGCTCGGCGCCGGGCGACAGACCGCCGCTGCCTGGAACGACCAGCATCGTTTTCTGCTCGCGGTCGTAGGCATGAACCGACGCGATGTGCGCGACCTCCCTGTCGTCGATATAGCTGTAACAGGCGTTGGCGATCAGCGGTGATGGATTGATTTCCTTGCCGGAAACAGCGCGACGACCGCGGCGGCGCACACTTTGCCGTGCTGATTCGCCATGTGGCCCGACTTCGGCATCAGCGGCGCGACCTGGATCGCATCGCCGAGCACGTGAACGTTCTTCTGCGCCGTCGATTCGTAGGAAAGAAAATCGACCTGGCAGAACCTGCCGTTGGCATTGGCGATGCCCAGTTGGCGCGCGATCGCGCCCGCGCGCTGCGGCGGAATCACGTTGATCACGTCGGCGCGCACATCCTCGAAATCGAGCTTGATCGTCGAGTCCGCCGGATCGACGTCGACGAGTTCGCTGTTCGGCCGGTATTCGACATAGCCGCTGATAACGGCCGCTCCACGCCGCGGTGAACAGCGCCTTTTTCGACTGCACTTCCTCGTTGGCGTCGAGAATGATCACCTTCGATTTCGGCTTGTGCCGCGAACAATAGTTGGCGACCTGGCAGGCGCGCTCGTAAGGCGCCGGCGGACAGCGGTACGGCGCCCTCGGCACGTGGATCGCGAACACGCCGCCGTCGCGCATCGCCTCGAGCCGCGCGCGCAAGCGCCACCGTTTGCGGTCCCGCCTTCCACGCATGCGGCACGAGCGCCTGCGCGGCGAGACTCCTCAGCCCCGGAATGCCGTCGTAGATGAAGTCGACGCCCGGAGCGCAGGATCAGGCGATCGTAAGGAAGGCGTCTCGCCCTGCGCCAGGCGGACGGTCCGCGCCGACGCGTCGATCGCGACCGCGTCGCCGCGGATTCTGCGCACGCCCAATTTTTCCAGGCCGTCATAGGCGATGGTGATGTCGGCCAGCTGCCTGCTGCCGCCGATCACCAGGTTGGACAGCGGACACGAAACGAACGCGGCGTCGCGCTCGACCAGCGTGACGGCTATCGTGCCGCCGCTCCACAGGCGCAAATAGCGAGCCGCCGTCGCGCCGCCGTAGCCGCCGCCCACGACGACGACTTTCGGCGCAGCTCGCGGGCGCCGCGTTGGCGCAGGCGCCGAGCGTCGCGCGCGAGCAGCATCGCGGCACCCGCCCCGAGAAAGCGACGGCGGGGAAGTCCGCGAACGGCATCGTCACCGCTTCTGCGCCGCCAGATACGAAGCGGCGGCTTCGATCTGCGCGTCGGAATAGCCGTTGGCGAGCTGCCGCATGATCGTCGAGGGGCGCCTGCCGTCGCGAAACTCCCGCACGCGCTGGATGATCGTCGCCTTTTCCATGCCGGCAAGATCGGGAATCGCGGCGCCGCTGCTGCGTTCGCCGTGATGGCAGCTCGCGCAATTGGCGGCGATATCGCGCCCGGCCTCGCTTTCCGCAGCGATGACCGGCAGACACGCGCACGCGCCCAACAAAGCGACGAACAGGCGCGGCAGGTACGTCGGCCTCATCGCTGCATCGTCGCCGATTTCGGTGTTGGATTCAAATCGCGCGTGCGACGAGCAAAACAAACGGGAGCCCGCAGGCTCCCGTTGTCTCGCAGCCAGCACGGTTTCATCATGCGACCGGTGCCGCCTCCTTCGATTCGTCGAACACGAGCGTGATCTTGTCTTCGTCGCCGACGTCGATTGTCACCTTGCCGCCACTGACCAGCCGGCCGAACAGCAGCTCGTCGGCCAGCGCCTTGCGGATCGTGTCCTGGATCAGGCGCGCCATCGGGCGCGCGCCCATCTGCGGGTCGAATCCCTTTTTCGCCAGGAACTCGCGCAGCCGCGGCGTGAATGAGGGCTCGACCTTCTTTTCGTGCAGCTGATTCTCCAGCTCGAGCAGGAACTTGTCGACGACGCGCAGGATCACCTCGTGGTCGAGCGAAGCGAACGAAATCGTCGCGTCCAGCCGGTTGCGGAATTCCGGCGTGAACATGCGCTTGATCGATTCCATCTCGTCGCCGGCCTGCTTGTTGCTGGTGAAGCCGATCGAGCTCTTCGACAGCACGTCGGCGCCGGCGTTGGTGGTCATGATGATGATGACGTTGCGGAAATCCGCCTTGCGGCCGTTGTTGTCGGTCAGCGTGCCGTGATCCATCACCTGCAGCAGGATGTTGAAGATGTCCGGGTGCGCTTTCTCGATTTCGTCCATCAGCAGGACGCTGTACGGATGCTTGGTGATCGCCTCGGTCAGCTGCCCGCCCTGATCGAAGCCGATATACCCGGGCGGCGCGCCGATCAGGCGCGAAACCGCGTGCCGCTCCATGTACTCGGACATGTCGAAGCGCAACAGCTCGACACCGAGACAGAACGCGAGCTGGCGCGCCACCTCGGTCTTGCCGACGCCGGTCGGGCCCGAGAACAGGAAATTGCCGATCGGCTTGCGCGGATTGCCCAGGCCGGAGCGCGCCATCCGGATCGCCGCGACCAGCGCGTCGATCGCCAGGTTCTGGCCGAAGACGACGTTCTTCAAGTCGCGGTCGAGGGTCTTCAGCGCGTTGCGGTCGTCGGAGCTAACGCTCTTGGCCGGAATGCGCGCGATCTTGGCGACGATCTCCTCGATCTCGCCTTTGTTGATCACCTTCTTCTGCTTGGATTTCGGCAGGATCTTCTGCGCGGCGCCGGCCTCGTCGATCACGTCGATCGCCTTGTCGGGCAGATGCCGGTCGTTGATGAAGCGCGCCGCGAGCTCGGCCGCGGTCGTCAGTGCGGCCGGTGCGTATTTGACGCCGTGGTGCTGCTCGAAACGCGTCTTCAGGCCCTTGAGGATCTCTATCGTCTCGGCAATCGACGGCTCGGGCACGTCGATCTTCTGGAAGCGACGCGACAGCGCGTGATCCTTTTCGAAGATCACGCGATATTCGTTGTACGTGGTCGCGCCGATGCACTTGAGCGCGCCGGTCGACAGCGCGGGCTTCAGCAGGTTCGACGCGTCGAGCGTTCCGCCCGAAGCCGCGCCCGCGCCGATGATCGTGTGGATCTCGTCGATGAACAGGATCGTCCTCGGATTTTCGGTCAGCTGCTTCAGCACCGCCTTCAGGCGCTGCTCGAAATCGCCGCGGTATTTCGTGCCGGCAAGCAGTGCGCCCATGTCGAGCGAATGCACGACGAAGTCCTTCAGCATCTCGGGGACGTTGCCGTCGTTGATGCGCCGAGCGAGTCCCTCGGCAATCGCGGTCTTGCCGACGCCGGCTTCGCCGACCAGCAGCGGATTGTTCTTGCGCCGGCGGCACAGCACCTGAATGACCCGCTCGAGCTCGTATTCGCGCCCGATCAGCGGGTCGATCTTGCCGGTCTTGGCCAGGTGATTGAGGTCGACCGTGTACGCGTCGAGCGCTCCTGCCGGCTGTTGCTCACCCTCGGCATCTTCCTTGGCCGGCTCCTGCTTTTCCTGGCCCTTCTGCGGCGTCTTGGTAATGCCGTGCGCGATGTAGTTGACGACGTCGAGCCGAGTCACGCCGCGCTGGTTGAGGAAGTAGACGGCGTGCGATTCCTTTTCGCCGAACACGGCAACCAGGACATTCGCGCCGGTAACTTCCTTCTTGCCGGACGATTGCACGTGCAGGATCGCACGCTGGATCACGCGCTGGAATCCCTGCGTCGGTTGCGTATCCGCGTCCGAATGCGGCGACAGGCGCGGCGTGTGCTCGTTGATGAAGTCGGTCAGGACACCTGCGCAGCTCCTCGATGTCGACGCCGCAGGCTTTCAGGACTTCGGCTGCGGACGGGTTGTCGACCATCGCGAGCAGCAGATGCTCGACCGTGATGAACTCGTGCTGCTTCTGCCGAGCTTCGACAAAAGCCATGTGAAGGGAGACTTCGAGTTCCTGCGCAATCATGGTTTCTTTCCGACCTCAATCTCGGCAAGAGCGCTTGGGCGCAATCCCGCCGCCAACGCTACGTTTCCTCCATCGTACACTGCAACGGATGCTGATGTCTGCGTGCGATGCTCAGAACCTGATCGACCTTGGCCGCAGCCACTTCACGGGTATAGGTGCCGCACACTCCCATGCCTTCGCGGTGGATCTGCAGCATCACCTGGGTCGCCTTCTCTCGGTTCATCGCAAACACAGTCTGCAACACGACGACAACAAAGTCCATCGGTGTGTAATCGTCATTGAGCAAAATGACCTTATACAGCGGCGGGGGTTTGAGCCGGGTCTTCTCGACCTCGAGGACATTGTCGTCACGTTCTTGCATCGCCACTGCGCGCCCCGCGACGAGCCTAGCCCCGGATGCGCAGCGCGACGCCGATCGTCGCTGCGGCGCGCCGGTGACGCGGCCGCCCCGCGTCGCCCGCCGCGCGGCGTCGCTGCCGTCGAGTCGAGCGAAGCGTCGCAACCGTCACTAGTTTGATGTCTGCACCGGCTTTTTCAAGGGAACGCACCATCGTGCCGCGGAATCCGGCACCGGCAGCGAGCCCTGGCCCATGCGCAGCCCTTTCAATCGAGTCGCCACGATTACCATTCTTCGACGGAAGCAGGCATAAGGCAAGTCCGCCCGCCAACTGGTTCAATCGTGCGCACCAATCGGCAGCAGCGGAGCGACGATCGGCCGGGCCGAGCGCGAGTTCGCGCCGGGGTGGGTCGCGCCGAGTGACAGGCGGGACGGGCCGCCGCGCTGCCGAGGTGCGCGTGCAACCGCTGCGGCGCAGCGCAGCGGCCAGCGTTGGATTTGTGCAACAGTTGCCGCGCAACGAACCGCCAGACGGTCGCTCGGCCGCCGCTCGGCCGCCGCTCGGCCTCCTTCACCGACGCGCGCAATTGGTACACCACGAGTCGGCCTCTGTGTCGACTCGCAATTCCCGTCGATCCCCATGCTTCGCATGGTGCCCCTCGCCGGGCACTCGCGTGCCGGCTCAATGCGGCCCGGTGCATTTGAAACAACGCGTGTCGCCGGCTTGCGCGCCTTCGCGGTCAGATCCCCGCTGCGCGGGGCCCCTCTTCCGCGCTACGGCGCGCTACATCCGCTCGATCATCGCCTTGCCGAATCCGGAGCAGCTCACCTGCGTCGAGCCTGGCATCAGACGGGCAAAGTCGTAGGTCACAACCTTGTCGGCAATCGCCTTTTCGAGGCTGGACACGATCAGCGCCGCGGCTTCGGGCCAGCCCATGTGGACGAGCATCATCTCGGCGGAGAGTATTTCCGAGCCGGGATTGACGTAATCCTTGCCGGCGTATTTCGGCGCGGTGCCATGCGTGGCTTCGAACATCGCGACCGAATCCGACATGTTCGCGCCCGGCGCGATGCCGATCCCGCCGACCTGCGCAGCCAGCGCGTCGGAGATGTAGTCTCCATTGAGATTCAGCGTCGCGATAACGTCGTAGTCCTCGGGGCGCAGCAGGATCTGCTGCAGGAAAGCGTCGGCGATGACGTCCTTGACGACGACGTCCCGCCCGGTCTTCGGGTTCCGGAATTTGCACCAAGGGCCGCCGTCGATGGGAACGGCGCCGAACTCCTTCTGCGCCAGCGCATAGCCCCAATCGCGGAACCCGCCTTCGGTGAACTTCATGATGTTGCCTTTGTGCACCAGCGTCATCGACTTGCGGTCGTTGTCGATCGCGTACTGGAGCGCCTTGCGCACCAGCCGCTCGGTGCCTTCGCGCGACACCGGTTTGATGCCGATGCCCGACGTTGCGGGAAAGCGGATCTTTTTCACGGCCATGTCGTCGATCAGAAACTTGATCAGCTTTTTCGCGCCGGGGGATTCCGCCTCCCATTCGATGCCCGCATAGATGTCCTCCGAATTTTCCCGGAAGATCACCATGTTGGTCTTTTCGGGCGCCTTGAGCGGACTCGGCACGCCGGCGAAATAGCGGACCGGACGCAGGCAGACGTAGAGATCGAGCTGCTGGCGCAATGCGACGTTGAGCGAGCGGATGCCGCCGCCGACCGGGGTGGTCAACGGCCCCTTTATCGACACGACGTACTCCTTGAGGATCGTCAGCGTTTCGTCCGGCAGCCAGACGTCGGCGCCGTAGACCTTGGTCGATTTTTCGCCGGCGAAGATCTCCATCCACTGGATCCGGCGCTTGCCGCCGTAGGCTTTGGCCACCGCGGCGTCGACAACCTTGATCATCACCGGCGTGATGTCGACTCCGGTGCCGTCGCCCTCGATGTATGGGATGATCGGCTGATCGGGAACCTTCAGGCTATAGTCGCTGTTTACGGTGATCTTCGCGCCGCCGGCCGGGACGCCGACATGTTGATAGCTGGGCATGAATTCTCCTGAATGCGGCCGCGACAGCCGCACAAACTACTGATTATCCGCGATTCCGCCTCGGCCTGCCATGCCGCCGTGCTATGATGCCGCTTCGCGCCGCGTCTCCTTCCGGCGTTTCGAACGCGTCGTTCGCGTCGCTGCAGCAACCTGTCCCCAATCGTTGATGGCGTCACCCCTAATCCCTCGATTCGCGTGCCTCCGAACGCCGCGCGCGGCCGGCGCTCGCGCGGTCTGCCCGGGCGTCGCGGGCCTGCCCGCAAGATCGCGAGGACGATGATTCGCCGGCTTCTGGCGCGCCTGGTTCCCGGACGCATCGCGGCCGAGCCGCGCATCTACGGCGCGGGCGCGCATCCGGTGCGCAGGAGCCAGATATCCCGCGGTGCGCAGGACGTCGCGCGCAAGCTGCAACAGGCGGGATTCAAGGCGTTCGTCGTCGGCGGCGCGGTGCGCGACCTTCTGCTCGGCATCACGCCGAAGGATTTCGACCTGGCGACCAACGCGACGCCCGAGCAGGTCAAGCCGCTATTTCGCCGCGCGTTCATCATCGGCAGGCGATTCCGGCTGGTCCATGTTCTCGCCGGGGCGGAAACGATCGAGGTCGCGACGTTCCGGTCGCGGCAGACCGGCGACGACATCGCCGACGAACATGGGCGGCTGTTGTCGGACAACGTATTCGGCACGCAGGCACAGGACGCGGCCCGGCGGGACTTCACGATCAACGCCCTGTATTTCGATCCCACGACCGAGGAAGTCTGGGACTACGTGGGCGGTGTGGCCGACATCAAGGCGAGGCGCCTGCGGCTGATCGGCGACCCGGTTACACGCTATCGCGAAGACCCGGTCCGCATGCTGCGCGGGGCGCGATTGGCCGCGAAGCTCGGCATCAGCATCGAAAAGAAGACCGCAGCGCCAATTCCGGTGCTGGCGCCTCTGATCCACAACGTCCCTCCGGCGCGGCTGTTCGACGAGATGGAAAAGATCCTGCTGTCCGGTCACGCCGCCGAATCGGTCAAGAGTCTGCGCCGGCACGGGCTGCATCACGGCGTGCTGCCACTGCTCGACGTGATCCTCGAACAGCCGCTGGGCCAGCGCTTTGTCGATCTCGCGCTGGCCAACACCGACCGGCGCGTCGGCGAAGGCAAGTCGGTGACTCCAGCCTTCCTGTTCGCCTCGCTGCTATGGCACGAGGTTCTCGCCAGCTGGACCGCCGCGCAGCAGCGCGGCGAGCGCCCGACGCCGGCGCTGTTCGAGGCGATGGATCGCGTGCTCGAGCAGCAGGCCGAGCGCCTGGCGATTCCGCGCCGCTTCGAGACCACGATCAAGGAAATCTGGGCGCTGCAGCCGCGCTTCGAACAGCGTGCCGGGCAGCGCCCGTTCCGCCTGCTCGAGCACCCGCGCTTTCGCGCCGCGTACGATTTTCTGGTTCTGCGCTGCGAAAGCGGTGAATTGCAAGGCGAGCTCGCGGGTCTCGCCGACTGGTGGACGAAGTTCCAGGATGCCGATACCGCGGAGCGCGAGCGGATGCTGAAGCCCGACGAGGCGCCGAAAAAGCGTCGCCGTTCGCGCAGCCGGGGACGCAAGCGCGAGCCTGTGCCGACCCAAGCCGCAGCGGACGCCGCCGAGGGCGAAGAAAGCGCCGAGTAGGCCAGTGCAGCATCGATTCCGGCATCTGCCCGGGGCCTCGCTCGCCTATGTCGGTATCGGCAGCAACCTTGCCCATCCGCGGCGCCACGTTGCGCGCGCGGTCGCTGAAATGGCGCGCCTGCCGCGCACGCGCGTGGTCGCCGTTTCACCGAACTATCTGAGTGCACCGCTCGGGGCAAGCGCTCCGCAGCCCGACTACGTCAACGCGGTTGCTGCACTGGTTACGTCGCTCGCAGCGCCTGCCCTGCTGAAGCGGATGCGAGCGATCGAGCATCGCCACGGCAGGCCGCCGGCGAAGCAACGCCTGCGCAACGCCGCGCGGACGCTCGACCTCGATTTGCTACTATTCGGGCGTCGCCGTTCGCGACAACGACAGCTCACCTTGCCGCATCCACGGATGCATCAGCGCGCGTTCGTGCTAAGGCCGTTGCTGGACGTCGCGCCCGCGGCGGTCATTCCCGGCCGTGGCGCCGCTCGCCGCTGGCTGCGCGGACTGCACGGACAGCGCATCGCCCGGACGCGCCGCCACACCCGGTCGTAGCGACAAGCTGCCATGGATATCGAGAAATGCCGCTACATCGTCGTCGAGGGCCCGATCGGCGCGGGCAAGACCAGCCTCGCCCGAACGCTTGCGATCTCGCTCGGCGCCGACACCTTGCTCGAGGCGCCGGACGAGAATCCCTTCCTCGCCCGGTTCTACGAGGACATGCGCCGCTTCGCGCTGCCGACACAGCTCAATTTCCTTTTCCAGCGGGTCGACCAGCTGCGAGGATTGGCCCAGCTCGACATGTTCGCCCGGCATACGGTTGCCGATTTCCTGCTTGACAAGGATCCTCTGTTTGCGCGGCTCAATCTTTCCGATGACGAATTCGCGCTATACGACAAGGTATATTCGCATCTGAAGCTGCAAACGCCGACGCCCGATCTGGTCATCTATCTGCAGGCGCCGGTGACGACGCTGATCGAGCGCGTGCACAGGCGCGGTGTCGGTTACGAGCGAGGGATATCCGAGCATTATCTGGCGCGGCTGGCCGATGCGTACAGCCGCTATTTCTACCAGTATGCCGGCGCCCCGCTGCTGATCGTCAATAGCGAGCGCCTGAACTTCGTCGACGAGCCCGGCCACTTGCAGCTGCTGCGCAGCCGTATCGGCGCGATGCGCGGACAGCGCGAATTTTTCAATCTCGGCTCAAGCTAGCGTGCCGCTGGCGAGTCGCGCCGGCCGCCGTTCATTCGGCTTTCCGCCGCACGGGCGACCGGCGCAGCGCCAGCGTGTTGCCCGCGATCGCCAGCACAACGCCCAGCGCGCCGACCCACGTCCAGCGGTAGCCTTCGAACAAGGTCGATAGCGCCAGCGCGATCACCGGCGTTGCCACCGCCGTGTAAGCGGCGCGCGCCGCACCGATGCGTCTCAGCAGGGTCAGATACGCAGCGAACGCGATGACGCTGCCGAATAGCGCCAGATAGGCGAGCGACAGCAGATAGCCGGGCCGCGCGTCGAACGTCCAGTCGACGCCATGGACCGACGCCGCCACGGCCGCGACGACAGCGCCGTAGGCCATGCCCCAGGCATTGCCGGCCAACGTCGGTATGCCGGCGCGCTGGTTGCGCTGGGCGATCAGGTTGCCGCCGCTGGCGATGACGGTCGCGCCCAGCCCGAACGCGATGCCGTAAGCCGCCGTGCCGCCGCCGCGCGCCTCAACGAGCTCCGGAAGAAACAACAGCGCGACGCCGGCAACGCCCATCGCCGCTGCAACGAAAGTCCTCGCGGTCAGCGGTGTGCCGAAGAACACGCGCATGCCGATCGGGTTCAGGAACACGATCGTCGAAAACAGCACCGCGACCAGGCCCGAAGTTACGAAGTGCTCGGCCCAGTAAACGCCGACGTAATTCAATCCGAAGAGCGTTACGCCTACCGCGACCAGATACGCGTGGTCCCGTCGCGAAAAGTGAAGCGAGCGTCCTGTCCCCAGACACCAGGCCGCCAGCAAGGCTGCCGCGAGCGCGAAA
The DNA here is from genome assembly GCA_963828595.1 of uncultured beta proteobacterium. Taxonomy (GTDB): domain Bacteria; phylum Pseudomonadota; class Gammaproteobacteria; order Burkholderiales; family Casimicrobiaceae; genus PALSA-1003. The sequence goes on along the minus strand of CAWHEN010000006.1, from coordinate 34,636 downwards.
CGATACGCGACCGAGACTTCGGGGGCGACGCCGGTGAGCTGATACTTGATCGCAAGCCAGGTCGATCCCCAGATTGCCGACGGGACGGCAAACAGTCCGATGGCTCCGATTCGCATGCGCTTCGACGTCAGCTGAGCGCGACCGGCCACTGCCTGCGTCGATGGTTGTACGCAACAAGCCGAATGCGACGACACACGGCCGCGAGCACCGTTCGCAGCTTGTGACGCAGTGCATTCGTGATGGCGCGACGGAACAGAAGATACACGGTAGCGAACGGATAGCGGCGCGAGCACGACCCGGAAGCTTACCGCACCCCACCATCGCCGGTTTCCGCTATCGGCATGGAACTTGCTCAATCCAGGGTGAAAACCGGACCGGGTCGGCAGCTGGCAGGTGTACGACCGGAAACGGTTACTTTTTGCTCGAGGCTGTCATGCGGATTTCGACTTTGATCGCTACGGTAGCCGGACTGATCACCGGCGCGCTTGTGTTGCTGGCGGCGCCCTGCGCGCTGGCGCTTTCGCTCGGCGATGCCGAGCCCCACTCGTCGCTTGGCCAGCCGCTGCGCGTCGTCGTCCCAATCGACGCCTCCAAATCTCAGTCGCTGACTGCCGCATGCGTCCACGTCATCGCCGACGCGGCGGGTGGCAGCGGTCCGCCGCGGCTACTGACGGGCAGAGTCACTATTGATCGCACCGCGGCCGGGGCGCAGCTCCTGGTGACCACTACGCGATCGGTGAACGAGCCGGTCGTACGGCTCGCCGTACAAGCCGGATGCGACGGCACGACCCGCCGCGACTACGTGTTGCTGCTCGATCCACCGGGTGCCGTCGCTGCGACCGCGGCCGTCGCCTATCGCCGCGCGGAAACGGCGCCTGTTGCCACTGCAGCTGTCGCCACGGCCGCTGCGCCGCGCATGGTGAAGCCGGCGCCGAGTGGTTTTATCCATGTCGCGACGGCGCCGTCCGACACTGGAATTCGCGAGCCGGCTCCCAAGATCGCCCCGATCGAACCCGTGCGCCAGCCGACGACGATGCTGTCGAGCTCCGGCGGAGGCTCCTTCATTGCCGAAGCGGCAGCGGCCGGATTGCAGCGCTCATCGTCGAGCCAGACCGGGTTGATGACTGCTGATGTCGAATTGCCGGTCGCACCTTGGTGGCCGCTAGCGGCCGCATTGCTGGTTGTCGGCGCGCTTGCGCGGTGGCTGGTACCGATGCGCCGCCGTTCACTGGAACCGCCGGCTTGGGTTGCGCCGACCGCGCGCACCGAACCCAACCCTTCGGTTTCCGGCGCAAGCACTTCTAGGAGTTTTGGCAAGACAGGGCACTTCGCGGCGATGACCGAGCCCGGCCCCGAATTCTCACGCGGTGCCGCGCAGGCCGAGCGCACGGCATCTGGAGCGCGCACAACGACCAGGTCTCAGCAGGGCGCAGTCAAGGGCGCTGCGACGATCGAGGATCACCGCTTCGCCGAATTCGACGCCGACCTGCTGGAAGAACAAACGATCCGCGCCGAGTGGGCCAAGGCCGTCAGCGATGGCGCAATCGACATCGGCAGCGATTCCATCCTCAAGGCGATCGACGAGGCCGAACGCGAAACCCAGGGCGGTCCGGCGCATCCGGCACAGGTCGCGCTCGACCGTTCCCTCGACGACGAGCTGCTGCCGAACAAGCGGCGCGGCTGACGTCGAGCTTGGCGCCTCGCTTCGACCGGCGTATTCAGGTCGCAATCGCCTAAGCTATTTCTTTGCAGGCTCGATCAGCGCGCCGGCCTTGAGTTCGGCTCGAGGGTCGAGCACCGCCTTGTCCCCGCTTTTGGCGTCGCCGGCGAACGCAGTCAACTCGCCGAGTTTCCGGCCCGGCGTCACCGCCACTTCCACCGCCTTGTCGTCGCGAACCACGTAGAGGACCGTTCTGCCGTCGCGCTTCGTCAGCGCACGCCCGTTCACCGCGGTTAGCGGCAGCTGCTGCTCCGCGGTGATCGGCTGCGAAAGAAACAAGACCTTGGCGCTTACTTCCGGCAGCACGCGCTGATCGGTGGCGACAAAATGGACTTTCACCGTTGCCTTCGCGCGGTCGACGCTGGGCACGATACGCGCGACGATGCCGAGGAAGCGCGCGTCGGGCAGCGCGTCCAGCACGATTTCGCAAGGCTGCCCGACGCTAATCTTGGCCAGGCCCGATGCGGGAACGTCGGCCTCGACTTCCAGCGTGCTCATGTCGGCGATGCTCGCCACTGCGCGCTTGGAATCGGCCGTCGATGAAAACGGCGTCACCAGGTCGCCAACATCGGCGCTTTTCGAAAGAATGACCCCGTCGAATGGCGCGCGGATCAGCATGTCCTGCTTCGACTTGACGTCGCGGCTGTCCAGGCGCGCGATGACCTCGCCCGCCTTGACTCGCGAACCTTCGGTCACGCCCAGCCACTCGAGGCGGCCGGAAACCTTCGACGATATCGCCGCCTTGCGTGGCGCGACGACGTAGCCGGTCGAATCGAGCACCATGAACTGCTGCGAAGGATAGACGGTGACGACCGGCGTCGTCGCCAGACTCGTGGCGCGGGGCCGCGCCGCATACCATGCCAAGGCGCCGACAGCGATCGTCGCGATGGCGGCCAGTAACAACCAGCGGCCCCCGCCTCGACCGCGCGTAGCCAGTGCACTCACCCGGAGAGAAAGGGCTCGATCGCCGCCGCCACGCTCGCTGGTTGATCGTGGTGCAGCATATGTCCGGCGTCGGCGATCGTCGTCATGCGGCCATCGCGAAAGCTCGCGACCCGACGCTCGAGCCCCGCACTATCCTCGCCCAGCCAGCGCGGCACAAACGAATCTCTGGCAGCGACCCACAGCACCGGCGCTGTCACGCGTTGCCACGCTGCGCGCACCTCCTCGGTCCGGTAGACGGTCGGGAATGGCAGCTTGTGGCGAGGATCCGAACGCAGGCGCGCACTGCCGTCGGGCAAGGCCTCCGCCCAGTGTCCGGCGAGAAACTCCGCGTGGTCGCGTGCCATGCGCGGATTGTTCTTTTGCAGCCGGTCCGCTACGGCTGCGAGATTCGCATACGGCGCGAACGACGGTGGATCGCGCAGCGCGTCGAGCCACTTCAACAGCTTGTCGGGTGCGACCTCGGGCTTCTCGGCGGGAATGCCGAAGCCTTCGAGCGAAACCAGCCGCGCGACCCGCTGCGGCCGCACGCCGCCATAGATGCAGGCGACGTTGCCGCCGAGGCTGTGTCCGACGATTCGTGCCGGGGCATCCGGAGTGAAATGCTCGAGCAGCGCGTCGAGGTCGGCCAGGTAATCGGCGAACCAGTAGCCGTCTTCGCACCACGCGCTTTGGCCGAAACCGCGCCAGTCGGGCGCCAGCACGCACCAATCGCGGGCCAGTGCGTCGACCAGAAACTGGAACGAGGCACCGACGTCCATCCACCCGTGCAGCATGAAAAGTTTCGGCGCTGCGGCATCGCCCCAGCTTCGTACGTGGTACGACAACCCGCGCACCGCGAGGAATTGCGAGGTCGAAGGCGTCATGGCCGCACGGCCGCGCCGGTCACTGCGATCTTCGCTCCGCCGTCATTTCTTCTTGCACAGGAAGTTTCCATCCTGCCATCCGGTCCGGTACTGGCCATCGCTTTTGAAACGCACCGGGTCCTTGTGCTCGACGCTGCCGATGCTCGCACACCCGTCGGCATAGCCTTGCCGATAGGGCAACGGAAACCCCTGCAGATTGACGTTGGCAGGGGGATTCGGATTCTTCGTCGGCGGCGCCTGTGGCTTGGCGGGCGCCGCCGGTTCCGTGCCTGGCCCCGTCGGCGAAGGAAGCTGATTGCCCGGCGGCGACAACGGCGGCGGGACCGACGTGCAGGCGGCAAGAACCAGCGCGATTGCTAATGCGCCGATCGCGCGGCGCGCCGGTATCTGCAAGGTGGCGATCATCGGGGTCGGCGGCGGAAGCGAGTAAAATTGTACCTCATGAGCGCGTCCGCAGCCGTCCCGCTGTTCATTCATCTGCGCCTGCACAGCGAGTATTCGATCGTCGACGGCATGGTGCGCATCGACGACGCGGTCGACGCCGCCGCGGCCGATCGAATGCCGGCGCTTGCGCTGACCGATCTGGCCAACGTCTTCGGCATGGTCAAGTTCTACAAGGCGGCGCGTTCGCGCGGCGTCAAGCCGATCATCGGTTGCGACGTCTGGATTACGCACGAAAAAGAGCGCGACGCGCCGCATCGCCTCCTGTTGCTTTGCCAGTCGCGCGCGGGCTATCTGCGGCTGGCCGATTGGCTGACCCGCGCGCATCGCGCCAACCAGCACCGCGGTCGCCCGGAACTGCGGCGCGAGTGGTTCGCCGATGGCACCGAGGGCCTGATCGCGCTGTCGGGATTCGCCGGCGGCGAAGTCGGCCAGGCGCTGGCGCAGGGCAATGCGACGGCCGCCGGCGCCGCAGCGACTGCGTTGGCCAGCGCGTTTCCCGGCCGCTTTTATCTCGAAGTGCAACGCGCCGGCCATTCCGACGATGAAGCGCTGACCGCCGCGACGCTGCGGCTCGCGAGCACGCTGGCGCTGCCCGTCGTTGCGACGCACCCGGTGCAGTTCGCGACGCGCGCCGAATTCCGTGCCCACGAGGCACGCGTGTGCATCGCCGAGGGGCACGTGCTCGCCGACCCGCGGCGGCCGAGACGCTTCACGCCCGAGCAGTATTTCAAATCGCAAGCCGAGATGGCGCAACTGTTCGGCGACGTGCCGCAGGCGCTGGCCAACAGCGTCGCGATCGCGCAACGTTGCAACCTGACGATTCCGCTCGGCAAGAACTATTTGCCTGCGTTCCCGACGCCCGACGGAATCAGCATCGAGCAGCATCTGCGCGACCAGGCAGCCACGGGCCTTGAACGGCGGCTCGCCGCGCTGTATCCCGATCCGGAAGCGCGAGCGCAGAGGCAACCCGAATACGCGGCGCGGCTCGAGTTCGAGGCCAGGACGATCATTCAGATGGGTTATGCCGGCTACTTTCTGATCGTTGCCGACTTCATCAACTGGGCGCGGGACAACGGCGTGCCGGTCGGGCCGGGCCGCGGTTCCGGCGCCGGCTCTCTGATCGCCTACAGCCTCGGCATCACTGATCTGGATCCTCTTCGCTATACGCTGCTGTTCGAGCGTTTCCTCAACCCGGAGCGCGTGTCGATGCCGGACTTCGACATCGATTTCTGCCAGGACGGCCGCGACCGCGTCATCGACTACGTCAAACAGAAGTACGGCGCCGAATCGGTCTCCCAGATAGCGACCTTCGGCACGATGGCGGCCAAGGCGGTGGTGCGCGACGTCGGGCGCGTCCTCGACCTTCCGTACAGCTTCTGCGACGGCATCGCCAAACTGATTCCATTCCAGCCCGGTCGCGCGGTGACGCTGAAGCGGCGCGGCAGCGACGCGCCGCCGAACGTCGTCTACGCGCGCGAGGTCGAGCCGCTGCTCAACGAGCGCGAGGCAGCCGAAGAGGAAGTGCGTGAGCTCTTGAGCCTGGCCGAGCAGCTCGAGGGCTTGCCGCGCAACGTGGGCATGCATGCCGGCGGCGTGCTGATCGCTCCGGGCAAGCTGACCGATTTCTGCCCGCTTTATACGCAGCCGGGCTCCGACGCGCTGGTGTCGCAGTTCGACAAGGATGACGTCGAGCTCGTTGGCCTGGTCAAGTTCGACTTTCTGGGACTGACGACGCTGACGATCCTAGACTGGACGCTGCGTTACATCCGCATGCTCGATCCCGCGTCGACGCTGACGCTCGATACGCTGCCGCTGGACGATCAGCGCGCTTATGACATTTTCCGCAGCGGCAATACGACGGCGGTGTTCCAGTTCGAATCGCGCGGCATGCGCGAGCTCCTGCTGCAGGCGCCGCCGAAGCGGTTCGACGACGTGATCGCCCTGGTCGCCCTCTATCGTCCGGGGCCGATGGAGCTTATTCCCGACTACGTGCGGCGCAAGCAGGGCGCCGAGCGCTTCGAGTACGTCGACCCTCGGCTCGAGCCTATCCTGGCGCCGACGCATGGCGTGATGGTCTACCAGGAACAGGTGATGCAGATCGCACAGGTGATCGGCGGCTACACGCTGGGCGCCGCCGATTTGTTGCGCCGCGCGATGGGCAAGAAGCTTCCCGACGAAATGGCCAAGCATCGCCAGGGCTTCACCTCCGGTGCAATCGACCGCGGCCTGACCTCTTCCAGGGCGACCCAGCTTTTCGACCTGATGGAAAAGTTCGCCGGCTACGGCTTCAACAAGTCGCACGCCGCCGCATACGCGCTGATTGCCTACCAGACCGCGTATTTCAAGGCGCATCATCCGGCCGCATTCATGGCCGCCAACCTGTCGGCGATGATGGACGATACCGACAAGCTGCGCCAGTTCTACGATGACGCGACAGGGCTCGGCCTGTCGATATTGCCGCCGGACGTCAACGCGTCGAATTACCGCTTCGAGCCGGTCGACGGCGAGCGGATCCGCTACGGCCTGGGCGGCATCAAGGGTACCGGCCGGGCTGCGATCGAGGCGATCGTCGCGGCGCGCGCGAAAGCGCCGTTCACCGATCTGTTCGATTTCTGCCGTCGCGTCGACAAGCACAGCGTCAATCGCCGCGCCGTCGAGGCGCTGATCCGTGCCGGCGCTTTCGACGCCATCGACACAAGGCGCGCAAGCCTGCTCGTGTCGGTCGGCGCTGCGCTCGATCATGGCGAGCGGGCCGAGCGTGCGGCCTCGCAGGTGTCGCTGTTCGGTGAAGAAGGCGGCGCGGGGCCGGCAGCACCGGCCCTGATCGCCGCGCGCGAGTGGTCGGAAGCCGAGCGGCTGGCGCAGGAAAAGACGAGCCTCGGCTTCTACCTGTCGGGTCACCCGTACCACGCGCACGCGGCCGAGCTCTCCCGGCTCGTGCAGCAGAGCTTGAGCGCGCTGAAGCCCACGCAGACGCCGGTGCGCATCGCCGGCATCGTCGTGCAATTGCGCACGCAAACGTCGCGCCGCGGCAAGATGGCGTTCGTGACTCTCGACGACGGCCGTGACCAGACGGAGATCGTCATCTTCAACGAAACCTTCGACGCCAATCGCCATCTGCTGCGTGAGGACACTGTCTTGGTTGCCGAAGTGAAGGTGCAGCAGCGCGTCGGCGACGATGGCCAGGTTCAGGGTCTGCGCATCATCGCCGATGCCGTCTACGACCTCCCGGGCGCGCGGCGGAAATGGGCGCGCGCGCTGCGTCTTTCGTGCAACGGCTCGAGCTCGGCGCAGCGCCTGTTCGATCTGATCGAGCCGTTTCGCCGCGGACACTGCCCGGTGACGATCAATTACTCCAACCAGGCGAGCGGCGGCGATATCGAGCTGGGCAGCGATTGGCAGGTAAACCTGGACGAGCACCTGCTCGCCGGCCTGCGCGAATGGCTGGCCCCGGAGAACGTGACCGTCGTCTACTAGGCGACTGCGCGCGCGACCAGTGGCGTGCGCGGCCCTGCCCCTCGATGCTCGACGACATCCTCGGTCGCTACCGGTCGTTTCTGCGCCTGCCGGACGTTGCACGGCTGCTCGCGACCGCTCTGATCACACGGCTGCCGATAGCCAGTCTGACGCTGGCGATGCTGATGCACCTGCGTGCGCTGACCGGGTCGTTCGCGCTCGCGGGTTTGACTGTCGGCGTCGATCTCGCGGCGTCGGCGATCGCCGCCCCCGTGCTGGGACGCATCATCGACCGCCGCGGACCGCGCGCCGTGATGCTCGTTACCGGCATCGTCTGCCCGGTGGCGCTTGTCTTCATATTGCTGGCGGACCGGTTGGCCCTGTCGGTCGCAGCCCTCGTGGCGGCCGCCGCGATCGCAGGCGCCTTCGCACCGCCGGTCACCGTCTTGACGCGCACCGTGTGGCGCTACCGCTTCGACGATCCCGACGAGCGCAAGACCGCTTTCGCTCTCGATGCGGTGTTGATCGAGCTCGCTTTCACGCTGGGCCCGGTGCTCGTCGCCGTGCTTCTGGCAATCGCCTCGCCGCGCGTTGCGTTCACCGCCGCTTTGCTCATGGTCGCGCTCGCCGTGCCGGTCTTCGCCCTCTCACCGGCGCTGAAATACTGGCGCCACCACCCCGGCGTCGAGCGGCGCCTGCTCGGGCCGCTGGCCGATCCGCCCCTGCTAGCCGTTTATGCCGTGACGTTCCTGCTGATGTTTTCGCTGGGGCTGCTCGAGATCGGCTACGCCGGCTTCGCGACTGCCGCTGCAATGCCGGCGTTCGCGGGCATCCTGATCGCGATCAATTCGATCGGCAGCGGCACCGGCGGCCTGCTTTATGGCGGCGCGCAGCTCGCGATGCCGGTCGAGCGGCAGTTGCCCCGATTACTTTTGCTGCTCGTGCTGCCGCTGGCGGCGCATACGGGAACGAGTTCGCCGTGGCTGCTGGCCGCGCTGGCGCTGATCGCCGGTGTCGGCATCGCTCCGGCGCTGACGGTGGTGATGCTTCTGATCAGCGCCAACGCCCCGTCGCGCTACGCGACCGAGGCGTTTACCTGGTCGACGACATTCCTCGTCGGTGGCCTCGGCGCCGGTCACGCGCTCGGCGGCAGGATCGTCGAAGGCTACGGGGCACGCGCCGTGTTCGCCGTCGCGGCGGGCGCCGCCGCGGCTGCGGCGATCAGCGCGCTGGGCGTGCGCCAGCGCAAGCCAGCGCCCTCCGATCGGTAGCCGGGCGTTTCGGATCGCGACCGAAAGGGCGCGATCCCGTACGGTCGAGCCCGCCGTTGCGGTTAAGTCCGCCGTTGCGGTCAAGTCCGCCGTTGCGGTCAAGTCTTTCGGGAGCGGGTGCGCGCCGCCTTCCGGGCCGCGGCCGAACGCGCCGCCGGGCCGCGTTTCCTGGCCACCGCCTTCGCATGCCGCGACAGGGCCCTCGGGCTTGCGGCACTGCTGCCTTCGCGCTTCAGCGCGTCGGTCGTCGCCTTCGATCGCCGCGGCGACACGGCGGCCTTGCGTTTGCCGGCGGCGGTGGCGAGCTTCGCGCTGCGGCGAGTCTTTGCCCGCGCCTTGCCCTTGGCGGGCGGCTGGAGCGCAACGCCCGCGCGGCGTGCCTTCGACAAGCCGATGGCGATCGCGTGCTTCGCCGACCTGGCCCCGTGCTTGCGTTCGCGCACGTGCTCCATCTCCTCGCGGACGAACTCGCCTGCCTGCGTGCTCGGCGCCTTTCCTTCGCGCTTGTCCTCGGCCGCGCGCTCCAGTGTTTTCCGTTCAGGCATGGTTTTCTCCTTCGCTTCGAATCGTGATCGAGTAAAGCTTACAAGCGCCAGCAATAGTTGCCGGGCCACGCGCGAGGCGCCGCCGCCCGGAAGTCCGCGGCCGTTCAGCCGCGCTTGCAGGCGGAGTGACCGCAACCGCAGCCCCCTGGCGACGCCGACTTGGTCCCGGCGTTTTGCTCGCAATAGTCGGAGCAATACTTCTTGCCGGGCGCGACATCGCACATGCATCCCGGGTGAGCGCACTTGCTGTAGCTGTTCGATCCCATTGAACCTTGCATTTGCGCCATCGCTCGTCTCCTGTAAAAAACGCGCAACCAAGCTCGCCTGAAGCAGCGGCAGCAAAAAACGTTCCGGGAATCGCCGACCTGGTGCCCGCGGTGCACGCCGCACCTGGGGCAAGCGCATCACGAATGGTCGCGGCGGACCGCGGCCCTCAGTGGACGCGCTCGAGCTTGTAGACGAAATGCTTGGTGTCGCCGAAAAAGGACCAGCGGAAATACTTCTCGTGGTAGAAAAGCTTGACCTTCGCGTTGACCGCGATCGCTTCGTCGATATCCTTGCGAACCGCGTCGTCGCCGTCGCGCACGCTGAAGTCCCACAGCCGCGTGGCTGTGCCCAGCGTCGGATCCTGCTGCAGGAAGCCGAAGTCCAGCGTCCCCTCCCAGGTCTTGAACACGTAGCCCGAGCGGGACAGCTTGATCACCTGTCCGACGCGGTAGCCGTCGCTGTAGTCGGCGGCAAAAGCGACCCAGGCCGCGCCGATGACGACGGCGAGAAAGAGGAGGAGTGCGACGAGCTTTTTCATCGGCGGACGGGACGAGACGCCGCCCAAGTGTAGCCCGGATGCACGCGGAGGGTACGCGCAGCCCGGGCTACAATGCTCGCCTATCCGACCTGCGACTGCGCCAGAGATGCCTAACGCCATTCCCCCCGTCATGCGCTACGTCGTCGCCCGCGAGGCCGGGCCGCCCGACGTCCTGGCGCTTGCCGAGACGGCGACGCCTGCCCCGAAGCCGGGAGAGGTGCTTATCGAGGTAGCTTACGCGGGCGTCAATCGCCCGGACTGCATCCAGCGAGCGGGACAGTATCCGCCGCCGCCCGACGCCTCGCCGATCCTCGGACTGGAGGTGGCCGGCACCGTCGTCGCGCTGGGTGAAGGCGTCACCGAATGCCGGCTCGGCGATCAAGTCTGCGCACTGACCCCAGGCGGCGGCTATGCCGAGTACTGCGCGACGCCGGCCGCGTGGTGCCTGCCCTATCCGGAAGGCCTTTCCGCGCTCGAGGCGGCGAGCCTGCCGGAAAACTATTTCACCGTCTGGAACAACCTGTTCGACCGCGTTCATCTGAAGGCGGGCGAAACGGTGCTGATCCATGGCGGCTCGGGCGGCATCGGGCTGGCGGCGATCCAGCTCGCGCACGCGATCGGCGCGACCGCACGATCACGACCGTCGGCAGCGACGACAAAGCGGCGTTCTGCAAGACGATGGGCGCCGACCACGCGATCAACTACCGGCAGCAGGATTTCGCCGTCGAAGTCGCGCGGCTCACCGGCAAGCGCGGCGTCGACGTCATCCTCGATATCGTCGGCGGCGACTATATCGAGAAGAATCTGAAATGCCTGGCGCTGGAAGGCCGGATGGCGATCATTGCGTTTCTACAGGGCAGCAAGGTCACCGTCGACTGGCGGCACATCATGATGAAGCGGCTGACCGTCACCGGCTCGACCTTGCGCGCGAGTCCGGCGGCGAGGAAAGTGGCGCTGGCGAGCTCATTGCGCCAGAACGTCTGGCCGCTGTTCGCCGCGCGCAAGCTGAACCCGGTCATCCATCGCGTCTTTCCGCTGGCCGAAGCGGCGGCCGCGCATCGGCTGATGGAATCCAGCGCCCACATCGGCAAGATCATGCTGGCCGTGCGGCCGTAACGGCGCAAGCGGCTTTCGCGCAGCCCCGGCGCGACCATGCGCCGTCGAGTCAGTAGGTCGCCCGCCCGCCCGACAGATCGAACACCGCGCCGGTGGAGAACGAACAGTCGGCGGTGCAAAGCCAGGCGACCAGCGCCGCGATTTCGTCGACGGTCCCGAAGCGCCCCAGCGGAATCTTCGACAGCATGAAATCGATGTGCTGCTGCGTCATCTGATCGAAGATCGCCGTTTTGACCGCCGCAGGCGTCACGCAGTTGACGCGCACGCCGGATTTTCGCGAGCTCCTTGCCCAGCGACTTGGTCAGGCCGATGACCGCAGCCTTCGACGCGCTGTAGGCGCTCGCGTTGGGATTGCCTTCCTTGCCGGCCACCGAGGCGATGTTGACGATGCGTCCGTAGTTCCGCGCGAGCATCAGCGGGACGACCGCCCGGTTGCAGTGGAAAACGCCGTTCAGGTTGATGTCGATCACCTGGCGCCAGGCATCGACCGGGTAGTCCCAGGTCGTCGTGTTCGGGCCGGTGATTCCGGCCGAGCAGACGAGGGCATCGATGCGTCCCAGCGCCGACGCCGTCGCCTGCGCGGCGGCGGCAACGCCGTCGGCGTCGGCGACGTCGACCTTGCGCACATCGGCGCCCTGCCCCAGAGTCGCCGCAGCTTGTTCCAGCGCGCTCGCATCGCGGTCCCACAGGCTGACTCGTCCGCCGCTGGCCTTCAGCCGCTGCGCGACCGCGAGCCCGATGCCGGTCGCACCGCCGCTGATGACGGCAACGCTGGCCATCGAAGTCCAGTCGATTCATTGCTGCGCGCCCGTTTTAGCTCGTCGCGAATCCTAGCACGCGTCGGGATCGCGCCGTCCGAGCGTACTCCCGCGCCGCTGCCGATCGGCCCGACGTAGATCGCTCGACCGACTCCTACATTGAAATCGGACGATCGCTGATACCGCAAGCCTCGGCGCGAGCCGATAGTTGATCCTGCTCATGATGACCGGCGGCCCGCTGCGCCGGTGAATTAGACTTTGACCGACGAGGAGATAGTGATGGAAGAAAGCCAAGTTCGATCCACGCCGTACAATCCGAAGATCGAAAGCGCCGCTCAGCAGGCGCACCAGAACGTCGACCGTGTCGCCGACAAGGCCGTGTCCAGCGTCGGACGCGCCAGCGACTCGGTGCACCGCGCCGTCAACACCACCGCGGACAAGGCGGCATCCGCCGCGGAGTGGGCGAGCCAGGTGCCGGAGAAGGCCCGGCGCGCGCAAGGCGCGATGACCGAGGCGGCATGCGATACGATTCGGGCGCGGCCGCTGACGACGGTATTCAGCGCGCTCGCGGCTGGTTACGTGACTCGGACGCATCGCCCGCTGGTAGTCGTCGATTCGGCCCCGCCGCGCCTTGGCGCGGCGCACGACGGTGGAGCGACGGCGCTGCGCGCCAGCGGCGCCGTTCGCTTGTTTCAGGCAGGCGCCGCAGACTTATGCAATACGCTGCCGGAGTCGACGGCGAGGTACTCGACGCCCTCGCGGGCAAGGAAACGCCTCGGCCTCGCCCTCGAAAAGCATCGCAATCGTCGCGCAGCTTCCGGCAAGCAAGCAGAGCGGCGCGATGACGCTGACCGACTGCCAGCGCGTGACCGGCTGGCCGGAGCGGGCGTCGATGATGTGGCAATAGCGGCGTCCGCCGGCGCAGAAAAACCGCTGGTAGTCGCCGCTGGTCGCCACCGCTCCGCCGTCGATCTCGACCGTCGCTATTACCGCGTCGGCTTGGCGCGGATGCGAAATGCCCACGCGCCAGGGCGACCCGTCCCGCTGCGGACCCGCGGCGCGGACGTCGCCGCCAAGATTGGCGAACGCGTGCCGCGCGCCGCCGTCGTGGCAAATCGTCGCCATCCTGTCCGCCGCGTATTCCTTCCCGATCCCGCCGAAATCGATCTCCATGCCGGGTCGCGGCAGGCGCACGCTCCGACTGCTCCATTCGACGCAAGGCCAGTCGATCAGCGCGATCGCCGCCGCGATTTCGTCCTGGTCGGGCAGTCGCGGCGGTGAACGGCGAAAATCCCACGCGCGGCGAAGCACGCCGGAGGTGATATCGAAGCGGCCGGCGCTCAGGCGATGGCAATGATCGGCATAGCCCAGCAATGCGTAGGTCTCGTCATCGATCGCCACCGCTGCGCCGCCGGCGGCGCGATTGATCCGCGCGGTCACGCTGTCGTCGCGATAGCGCGAATACTTCGCCTCGATGCGCCGCACATCGGCTATGGCGGTATCGGCCAGCGTGCGCGCGCGGCTCTCGTCGTCGAGCCAGATCTGCAGCTCGTTCGGCGAGGCCATCGCATCAAAGCCGAAGCGGAATAGCGGCATCGCGTAACTATGCCCGAGGCTGGCGGCCGCGGTCGAATCGCGCCGCTTTAGAACGTCTTGCTGATGCCCGTCTGGATCCAGCGCGCCGACAGCGGCTCGAGCCCGGGGCTGCCGCCGCCGGGCCGCCAGTCCGAGCGCTGCCGGTAGAACTCGACTTTGACATCGATTTGCCAGCCGCCGGGCAGCAGCTTGGCGACGGTGACTCCCGGGTTCAGCGCGCCGAACGCCGACAGCCGTGTATCCGCCGTGTAGGGCTGGCCAAACGAAAATCCCTGCGGGAACGGCGGGTCGAAATAGAAATCGGCCGCGGCCTGCGTGTAGTAGCGCAAGCTGGGTCTTATCGACCAGCCATCTTGCAGCGGCTGATGCCAGGTCGCGTCGACCGTGTGCGAATCGCTGCCGAACGAATCGCGCACGTAACGATAAGACAGCGACAGCGTCGCATCGGATCGGGGCAGGTGCTGGTTGTACCGCGTCAGCCACGCGAGGATGCGCCTGCCGTCGGGACGGGTGTCGAGCGTTTTGTACGGGTCGGAATAGTAGCCGTGTCCCGTCGACCAAGTCAGGTTCGACTGAACGATCGCTTCGGGCGACAGCGCCTGGGTTACGCCGAGCAGCAGGTCAACAGTGCGTCTGTGCTTGCCTTCGGCGATGCCGTTCGTGCTGTTGATATTGTCGCTCGCGCCGCCGATGCCCAACGCGTAGGTGCGATTGCGGTCGTCGCTCGATACGCGGACGTCCAGCGAAAACGCGCGAGAAAGATAATCGCGTTCGGACGAAATCGCGGCGCCGACGCCGATCGCGGCATCGTCGAAGTACTTGGTCAGCTTGACGTCGCCCGCAGTGCGATAGTCGGTCACGCCGCCCTTGCCCGACGCGCCGGAAAGCGTGTTGTGATACAGCGGGGACGCGCCCGAGATGCCGTCGTAAACCAGCGAGCCTTCCGACGGCGAGCGAGTCGGAAAGCGGCGTGAGCAGATACAGCGAGGGACTGTGCACGTGGATCCGGTCGCCGCCCGGCTGCCAGTCGCGATAGTCGACGTACTTGAGCGCGAAGAGACCCTGGTCCGGCGCGGTCTGCGCCAGCGCCGACGCGGGCATGACGCCCGGGAGCGCAAGCGCGGCCGCGAGCAGAGCGCCGGCGGGACTCGCCGGAGGGGTTACGCGTGGGCCGGTGTCGCTCGCTTTCAGTTGCAGCCACAACCACCGCCGCCTACGCCATAGCCTCCGCTGCCGCTTCCTTGCTGGTGTAGATATGATCGGCGAGCCGGGCATTCGTCGGATCGGCGTCGAATTGCATCTCGGGCTTTGCGAGCTGGCCCTTTTCCCACGGCTTCGGCGGCTGCATGGTCGCGCAGCCGGACAGCAGCACGACCATCGCGACGCCGGCCCAATGCCGCGGCAGCCGCACCGGACACGCCACAGAGCTCTGACGATCGCATCAGCGCGCCGCGAGCAAGGCCTGGATGCGCTGCTCGAGCGCGCCTTTGCGCTCATCGTGAAAACCCGTGCTCGACTTCCACGACTTTGCCTCGCGAGTCGATCAGGTACGAGCTGGGCATCCCGCACAGCGTACGCCAGCGGCGTCACGCCGGCGTGGTCGTAGGCGATCGGCGAACTGCGCCGGATTGCGCTCGAGGAAGCGCGCGGCGTCGGGCGGATTCTTGTCGACATTGATCGCGACGATCGTCGAGCCCGCGGCCGCCGTAGCGGCGCTGCATTTCGTTCATCCACGGAAACGAGCGACGGCATGGTCCGCACCACGAGGCCCAGAAGTCGACGTATACCACCTGCCCGCGCAGCGCTTTCGAGCGAGAGGGTATCGCCGTTCGCGTCGCGCAGTGCGAACGCCGGCGCCGGATCGCCGATTCCGGCAGCGAAGGCGCCGTTGACGACGAGGGCGAACGCGATCGCCAGCGCCGCGCGGCGCGTCGTCACCGCTTTGCGACGCAACAGCCTCGCCGCTGGCTGAGACACCCGCGCGACCGCTCACTGACAAACGGTGCCGGGGTTCTGAAGCACCTGGCGGGTGATGGTCTTGGTCTGCGTCACTCCATCGACCGTGTAGTTAAAAGTCAGCCGTATTGCCATCGGTGAACGTGAACGTCGCCGAGCCGACAACCGCAGAACGTCGGCCCGCCGGGACTTCCGAGCGGCGGGAATGGCACCGCGTTGAACGGCGGCCCGGTCAGCCGTGCGAGCTGCGTCATCGTGTACACGCCAGGCGCGGTCTTGCTCGCGGTTCCGACCAGCCACATCGGCGTATGGTCGTGCGCAAAAGTAAACCAGGTGCAAAGATCAAGTCGCCCTGATGGGTGAGGTTGATGCCCCAGCCCGACTCCGATCCCGCGGGTGCCGCCCACCACAAGGCGGTGTAATTGGTCGCGAGCGCGAGGTTGGGCTTGTGCGCCGAACGTGCAGGTCGCCGGCGCTCCGGGCCCGAGCAGCTGACGCGTGATCGCCTTGGTCTGCGTGATGCCGTTGACCGTGTAGGAGAAGAATGCGTTGTTCGCATCGGTGAACGTCAGTGTGCCGGTTCCCCCGAGGCCGGACACGGTTGCGCCGCCGGGACTGCCCAGCGGCGGGAACGGCACGGAGTCAAATGCGGGTCCCGTGCCCTGAATAAAGGACCCGGTGTAAGTGTTAGGCGCGGTCTTGGTGGCCGACATGACCAGCCACGTGCCTTTGCCCGTCAGGTCATAGGTAAACCACGAGGCGAAGATCGTGTCGCCGTCGTGGGCGAAGTTGATTCCCCATCCTGCTTCGGTCGGGTTGTACCAGAGCCCCTGGTAGTTGACTGCCGCACCGCCCGTAACCGAGGCCGGAAGTAGCCGGCGAAATTCGTCGCGACGTTCGGTATGATCGTCCCCGTTGCGTGACAGCGCACTGATGCCGTCGGTCGGCAGCGAGGCGAACGTCAGTTGATCGACCATGGCATAGCTGAGGGTTCCGCCGTCGATCGGAAGGAAGCCGTTGGGAATGACGTAGTCCGGCGCGACGAGGTTGAGGGCTGCGAACCCGGCGGTGCCGATCAGTACGCGGCTGTCGGCGGTCGGACTCGGATTGGCGTAGCAGCCATAGTAACCATCGCACATCTGCTGCCGCCCGGCAGGTTGGTTGGGAAAATGTAAGTCTTTGTGACTCCCATGTGGGTACTGGTCAGCACCTGGGCTGGCCAGAAAATTCTCGCCGTTCATGCCTTGCGACTCGTGAAGAACGACGAACTGCACGCTGCCGTCGGCGTTCGAATACATCTCTTCGATCTGGAAGGTATGAAACTCGGCGCGTGCGGACGTTGCGACCAGCGCAAACGCTGCCATCGTGAGCCAACGCAGGGAATGTGACATCAGTGATCTCCGGCAACGGGGTGAAGCGACGACCATGCTGAAGCGCCGCAGGACGACCCTTCGTGGCGGGCTAACAGCGGCGGTCTTCCGACTATTCCTATGCACCGCCGAAGGGAATATCGGAGCGGCCCGGCTGTTGACCGCGCATCGGTGAAGCCCATGCTACGCCTTATCCGGTGCTCGCCGTCCCGCCCTCCTGCTCGGGTTCGTCCTCGCCGCGTCCGGCATGGCCGCACAGGCTCTGGTCGTGGTCAACCAGCCCTGGGTCAAGCCGGCCGCCGCGGGCCGTTCGACCGAGGCCTATATGAATCTGACCAGCACCGAAGGTGCGACGCTGGTCGCCGCGCGCAGCGACCTCGCCGCCGGATGACGCTGCATCGGCCCGGGCAGCGATACGCGCGCAGCCGTCGAGCTTGCGCTTCCGGCAGGTGCAATCGTCGAGCTCGCACCCGGCCATTACCGGTTGTCGCTGCGCCGGCTCAACAAGGACGATCAAGCTCGGCGACATCCTGCCCTTGATTCTGACCATAAGGAACGCCGACGGCGCGCTTCAGGACATCGCGGTCAGCGCGGTCGCGCGCCTGCGCTCACCGGTCGATGACGAGCGCCGCGCGCACCGCCATCGGCACTAGGGACATTTGGTACGCCGAGCGACTGCCTGCCGCCGCGTCGGCGATCCTCCTATAAGATAGCGACACCGCGCCTACAGGCGAAAGCGCGGCCGTCCGATAGCCAATCGTGCGTCCTCCGCGGCACCATGGGCTTGTGTCATCGACGCGAAGGAGTCCTATCGTGCATGCACGATACAAGCTTTTGATTACCGGCTTGGCCGCAGCCTCGCTGGCGCTACCGCTGGCTCGCAAGCCCGGGTCTACCTCGACATCAACATCGCCCCGCCGCCACCGCGCTACGAAGTCGTGCCGCCCCCGCGCGTGGGCTATGTCTGGGCCCCCGGCTATTGGGCGTGGGATAGCGGCCATCATCATCATGTCTGGCGCAAGGGCCACTATATCCACGAGCGTCATGGCGAGCGGTGGGTGGCCGATCGCTGGTCCGAGCACGAAGGGCGTTACCGTTACGAGCCGGGTCGCTGGGAGCGCTGATAGGGTCTCGTAACTCTTGCGCCCCGGCGGGCGCCCGATATGACGGCTCGCCGGCGTCGCTGCATCGGAGCGAGCAAACTCGCCGGCCGAGTCAGGCCGGCGAGTTTCGCATTGCCGGCTGGCGCCGCACCAGATATTCCCGCCAGATGAACCACATGATGATCAAGTCGATGGAAGCGAAAAGCAGCAGCGAGACTGCGTGGGTGTGCGTAAAGCGGTAGATC
Source organism: uncultured beta proteobacterium (assembly GCA_963828595.1). Taxonomy (GTDB): domain Bacteria; phylum Pseudomonadota; class Gammaproteobacteria; order Burkholderiales; family Casimicrobiaceae; genus PALSA-1003. The sequence continues at coordinate 16,443 of CAWHEN010000006.1, read as the reverse complement.
GAGTAGCACACCAGCGCGCCGATCAGCGAGAGCCCGACGGGGAACGCCCAGATTTTTTCGCGCCAGAGGGAGTAGACGAGGAATACCTTCACTGCGCCATGCGCCAACAGGTAGAAGCTGGCGTACTCCTTCGTTCCCATCGACAATTTTTCCGCCGCGTCGATCAGCGTGTTGGCCAGCCAGTCGTTCGGATCGTTCTCTATTTCGGAGGCAGTCAGCGATAACACTAGCTGATTGACGGTCCGCAGCGGGATGAACAGCGCCAGCGCCCCGCCGACCAGCTCGACGATGCCATTGAGTCCCTTCAGCAGCAGCGCGATCTGGAACATACGATGCGCGCGAATGATTTCGGTCGGCGATTTCGGAGCGATATGCATGGTGGGCGACCAGCGTCGATGCGCCGCTGATTAAAAGGTGCGCCATCATACGTCAGGTGGCCGCGACCTCGCGTCGCGCCGCGAGGCGGTATGCCTGGTCAGGGCGCGTCGCCGTCGTCCGGTCACTCCAGTGCGTGCGCCCGGGCCAGCGCCATGATCCGCTCGGCGCGGCGCACATGTGGCACATCGACCATCCTGTCCTCGAAGCGAAACGCGCCGTCATGTCCTTGTGCCGCCGCAAGCAGCGACTGCGCCTGCTCGATTTCGGCTGGCGTCGGCAGGAAAGCAGCATTGATCGGCGCGACCTGCGCCGGGTGGATTGCCAGTTTTCCCGTATAGCCCATCGCCGCAGCCTCGTCACTTTCGCGTTGCAACACGTCGGTCGCCGCGAGCTCGACGACCGGCGAATCGATGATGCCGATGCCCGCGGCGCTGCCGGCAAGCAGTGCGAGCGCGCGCACGACGCGGAATACCTCGAGCATCGACGCCTGACTCGTCCTTGATCCGCCGGGAACCGATCGCGGCGGCGAGATCCTCGTTTCCGCACATGATCGCGACAACCCGAGAGTCCGCAGCTGCACAGCGATTCCAACCGCGAAATCGCACGCGGATGCTCGGTCACGATAGGCACGACCGCGGTCGATCCGATCCTCGATCCCGCCTGCGATTCCAGGATCGCGAGCTGCGCCGATACTCGCCGTATGTCGGCGGCGTCACTCGCCTTGGGCAGCACATAGGCGTCGGGGCGGCCGCGAAACGTCTGTGCGATATCTTCTTCCGGCCAACCCGCTGTCGATCGAGTTGATACGAATCGAAACGACCGTCTTGCCGCGCTTCGCCGCCGCGATCGCGCCGGCCGCTATGTCGCGCGCTATCGCCTTTCGCTCGCGGGCAACCGCATCCTCGAGGTCGACGATCAGCGCGTCGGCCGCTGCATGTCCAGGCCTTCGCGAGCTTGTGCTCCGAGTCGCCAGGCACGAACAGCCACGAGCGAATCAGGCGATAGTCGTGTGTCATCGGCAGTCTCCCGGCCTCTCGTCGTTCGCCGGCAGTTCCAGTCTCTTCCAGTCTCGCCATTCGGCCGGATAGCGCCTGACATAGTGCTCGAGCAATCGGCCAAACCCTTCCGCCGCCGCCCTGCAATGCGTCATCGATCTTGCCGTCGCGTCGGGACCGCCAATGCAGGCTCGATGACGACGCTTATCGTTTCCGATCCGCGCCGCGCACGGTGAAAACGGGCAGCAGCGCCGCCCCGGCTCAACCGCGCAAGCGAGGCGCACCGACCGCGAGATGTAGCTTGCCGCCGAAAACATCGATGCCGGCAATGCGCTGGCCCTCCCAATCGCCGGCCGTTATCGAAAGGATCCCGTTTTGCGCTAGAACGCGCATTGCGGCGACGGCGGCGGCGGCAGGCCGATCGCGCTCAAACACGATGCGCCCACCAGCTGCTGCCCCTCTGCGGCGGTTCGAATGCCGTTGTACAAAGCGATCCCGGCTGTCGACTTCGAAAACCCGTGTTCTGGCCGGCTCAAATGCCAAAGCCGGTAACCGGCATCATGCAGCGCTTTTTTGGTCGCAAGGGCGGTAAAGCAGAAGTGGGCCACCCAGAGCACTGCTCCCCTTCCGGCGGCGAGGGCCGAATCGAGATGCGCCGCGCCCTCCAGATGCAGCACGGGTTCCAACCACCGCGGCTGCGGCTGCGCAGGACCTGCAGATGTGCTCGGTGGCGCCCGCTGCGGCTTCGAGCGCGAAGGCCCGGCCTTCGAACGATGCGTGAGATCCACCGACGACGCGCTCCGCAGCACGTTCTACGCCTCCAGATCCTTGGCGTCCATGCTGGCCCTGATCGATTCGAGGCGATAGCATAACTTTCGCCATCGCCGCTCCGGGATCGTCAATGCGAGCGCCCACAACAGCGGAAGTGCGAGGGCCAGCTTTGCGTCCTCCAGCCTTAGCCAAGGACGTCCGGATGCCACGCGCTTGCGTCGTCTTATCACACGCTTCTCGATGCCAGCTAACATCGCCCCGCCCATTATGGATGCTTCTCAGAGGGCAGGCATCGATCTCGCCTGTTCGGGCGTGCATGCTCCGCACATCTTCACTGCGAGGAGTCGCGGTTGTTCCGTGGCGGGCTTGTGGGGGAGTCTCTGCAGCTGCTGGAGGATCGCGACTAAGGGTCGGCCTGCGAGACGCTGACGATCGCGGCGTTCCAGCTTTGCCCGTGCGGGTCGGGCAGGCGCTAAAAGCTCGAGAGCAAAGAGCCCGTGCCGCCGGTGCGAACCTGGCGGATCAGCGCCCGCTGAGTTGCCTGCGAATCGACGAGCTCCAGGCCAGCAGCTTCGCGGGTGCAAGCGAGGAGGCGATCAACTCGTCGTAGGCGCGGAATGGAACGCTGAACGGGCGCTCGACCGACGCGGTGTCGGTAACCAGGTGCACCAGGATGAACGGACTGAGCTCGCGCAGCGCCCCGCGGATTTCCGAGGAGCCCTCGGCCTTGGTCATCGGCGATCCAAAACGCCGGGGCCTTATCTGAGCGCGCGTCTTCACGACTGGCCATAGCTTCAGGTCTGCGATGTACTCGCTGCGGCTCATATAGCTGCCTGAAACCCCCAGCATGTCGATCATCACTGGGTTCCATGTTTGATTGGCATTGATCTGTGCGGCAAGCCGGCAGGCCTTGTCGACCAGTTCTTTCGCCTCCGCCCGTTCCAGCGGCGCAACGACGCGCGCCTGGGCAAACTCGTGGAAGCGCTCGGTCAGCCGGTAGTTGCCAGCGCTCTCGGGGTCGGCCTGGAGCAATCCGCCGGTCACGAACGAATGAACGAGCGCATCGGCCTCGCTGATGTCGAGTCGGAAGTCTTCGCGAAGGGTTTCTCTATTGACCCGAACCCGGTCGGGTGGCAGCCCGAAGACGCGCGACAGCGTCCGCTCGGTGCCCCGACGCAAGTTCAGCGGCTCGAGGCCGAAATAGAGCTGATTGGAGATGAGCGATCGGACTTTCATGCGCGGCCTCCACTTGCCATTGTCATAATGGTAGCTCCGATCCAGGAGAATTTGCAACTACCGTGTCGTGGATTTGTAAGCTACGTCTTTATGAAAAGCTGGGCCGAGGCGGTCTGGAACCAGCGCGCCAGCAAGTGCGTCAACCCGATCACGGCGGCGAAGGCGACCAGCACGACCGGCACGGTGGGCGCGAATCGAGCCAGGCTTTTGAATCGCCGCCCGCGGTCGCCGCTGTGCAGGTCGTAAAACGCCTGCTCGTCGCGCAGCCGCTGCTCGCATGTCCGCTCCGGCGTTCGATGGCGCGATGCGTTGACCAGTACAGCTAGCATGTATATCTCGTGCATCAGAATCTCCTGGGTATCAGATAGTGAGCGCAAACTTATGGCGATTGAGCCGCAATGCTGGCGAGTGAACGCCGCATCACAGGGCGCGCCCGATCAACTGCCGCGCTCCATGCGCTAAAAGGTTGGCGAGCGCCCTTTTTGCCCGGCCGAGCAAGCTTGCAATGTATTGATTCCGCATATCGCGGGCGATGCGCTCGACGACCAGATAGTCCTGTCTTTGAGGCCATATCGACTGCGTTGTGCAGTGCAGCATATCTGAGGTACAATCAAGCGCTGGCGGTGTTGGAGGGCATTCGCCGAAGCGCGCCGCGAGAGTGCCTTCAACGGTCAGTACCAATGGCTCCATGATTCCGATCCGATCTCTAAAGCTATTAATAAACAAAATCTAATGAGTGCTGCCGTCAGTTGTACCGCGATCGGTCGGGCAGATCCAATCATATGTAGCAATGGCGGCCATCGGCCCGTAAAAACATGAGCAAGATCATGGTGCAACGCAATAATATTCCCTGCCCCGCCGCCCTCCCGGCTCAAGAAGGAACGTCATGGACCTCAATCAACTACGCTCCTTTGTCACCGTCGCCCGGTTTGCCCATCTGACGCGCGCGGCCGAGGCATTGCACTTGAGTCAGCCCGCGATCTCGGGGCACATCAAGGCGCTGGAGGAGCAATTCGGCATCAGCCTGTTCGAACGGACCTCATCGGGCATGGACCTGACGCCGTCCGGCCGCCAGCTCTTGGCGGAGGCCGAACGGATCATCGGCGCCGTTCAGCATCTGCAGCATTCCGCCCAGAGCTTGCGCGGACAGCCGACCGGCCGCCTGAAGCTGGGCACGGTCCTCGACCCGGTGGTGCTGCGTGTCGGCGATCTTCTGGTGCGCGCGCTCGAGCGGTACCCACAAATCGAGCTCGAACTGCATCAGGTCCTGTCGAGCGATGCGCTGATGCGCGTAGGCGAGCAATCGCTGGATGCGAGTTTTTATTTCGGCGCGCTTCCGACTGCCGACTTGCGCTCGGTTCCTTTGCGCGACATCTGCTATCGCGTCGCATTGCCACTCGCATGGGCGGACGAGCTGGTCGGCGCGTCATGGGTGGCGCTCGCCGACCGGCCGTGGATCGTGGCGCCCGAACCGAGCTCGCACCGGCAACTGGTGACCGAGCTCTTCGACGGTCGCCCGCAACCGCATCGGATCATCGAAGCCGACAACGAATCGCTGATCGTCAACCTTGTGGAATCGGGCGTCGGCGCAAGCCTGATCCGCGCGGAAATCGTCGCGCCGATGGCTGACGCGGGGCGTGCCGCGATCTGGCCCGGCGCCGGTGTGACGACGCAGCTTTGGCTGGTGCACGCCGCCGATCGCGACGGCGATCCGCTGCTCGCCGCCCTGCGCGACGTGCTGCTCGAGGTCTGGGCCAACGCCCCCGAACCCGAGGCGCAGCCGAGCTAGGCAGGTAAACCGCCGGCGTAGGTCGACAGCCCTACCGTTGCGCCGAGTCGATCGCTGAATCGGCCGCGCGGTTAATGCATAATCGACGCCGCCGAGCAGATAGCCGCCGCACGCAAGATGACCGAGCTTGCCCGCACTTACATGCCCGAGCTTCCTGCGATCTTCCGGCTCCAGAACGACTTCATTCAACCCTGGCTGCTGGGTTTCAGCCCGCAGGTATTCTCGACCTACTGGAAGTATCTGGACATCGATCTCGCGCGACGGGAATCAGCTCGATAAAATTCATGCGGCGCGTCAGGTCGATCGCTTCAGCCCATCGTTGCACTGCGTTGTCTTCAAAGGAAGGTGCGCCATGATTCTGGGAATGTCGTTGTCCACGTTTACGTTGTTCCACGTCGTCTTGAGCCTGGTCGGGATCCTCGCTGGGGCCGTCGTCGTTGTCGGCATGTTCGGCTCCAAACCGCTTAACGGCTGGACCGCGCTCTTTCTCGCGACGACGGTGCTGACCAGCGTGACCGGCTTCTTCTTTCCCGCGATCAAGATCCTGCCGTCGCATATCGTCGGCATCCTGTCGCTGGTCGTCTTGCGCTTGCCATCCTCGGTTTTTACGTTTATCACCTCGCCGGATCCTGGCGATGGATCTATGTCGTGAGCGCGATGGTAGCGCTGTACTTCAACGTCTTCGTCGGCGTCGTGCAGGCGTTCGACAAACTGTCCTTCCTGCATGCGCAGCACCGACCCAATCCGAGCCGCCGTTCATCATTGCGCAGGTCATCGTGCTGGTCATCTTTATTGCGCTGGGCTTCAAAGCGATGCGATCGTTTCACCCGGCGACAGTTGTGCCGGCCTTGCGGCTGGCTTGAGGCAGGTCACCCAGGGCGAGCGGCCGGCATCGATGTCGGCGCAGCCGTCTCTGCCGGCATCGCGGCGGGCATCCTAGCCACGGCCGTGCAGATCATCCTGTGGTCGATCTTCACCGACGCGTTGCCGGCGATCCTTTTCAGGGATGCACGCTTCACCGCTGCGATCGTGCTCGGCCCTGGCGTCCTGCCGCCGCCGGCGAGCTTCGACAGGCGAATATTATTGATCGCGACGCTGGTGCATTTCGCGCTCTCGATCGCCTACGGGTTGATTCTCGCCCGGCTCATAGCGGGCCTGCGTACTCCCTCATCTCTGCTCGCCGGAGCCGCATTCGGGCTAGGCTTGTACGCGGTCAACATGTACGCCTTCACGGCGGTCTTTCCCTGGTTCGCATCGTCCCGAGACTGGATCACCGCTTTGATCTACTGGCGTTCGGAATGACTTTGGCCACCATCTACCGCATTGTGGCGAAACTGCGGTCTGGCCGATGACCAGATCGCGTTCGCTGTTGGAACACACGATTGAAGTGCCGCAGGCGTGGGGAACGCTGCCTTCGGCAGATTGCGTTAATGCGCGCGCGCTGTCGCTCCCGCATGATGACGCAATTCACGCTGGGCCAACCATTGCCGCTGTGAGACGGATCGATCGTCACGCGAAATTCGGCGATCTTGATCCCGGAGCGATCCTCGATTTCCTTGATGATCTGGGTCAGCACCGGCCTGGCTTTTTCGTCGAGCTCCCGGTCCGCCTGGGCATAGCGAAGAATTGCATCACCATCGGTCGACATGTTACCTCGCTCCCGGCGCGCCGGGAAGTCCGGACGCCCCGTCCGGTTTCTTCCCGCTTTGTGCGCTACCGTACCCATCATGCTCGCTACCGGATAGAAAAGATACCTTTTTCAACCCCGTGTTCGCCCTCCGAGCCGGGGCGGCATTTGGCTTCTCCTCGCGCGCTGCGCACAGTCCTACACCATCTTGAGGACCGCGGCTGATGTTCACCCCGTGAATGCAGCCGTACGATCCATCCATGGCGCTCGATCGTCGAGGCCAGAGCCTCGGAGAGGAAAATGAGCTGGATTACTGCGCTGTCCGGCCGCGCTGACACGGTCGATCCGTCCGAAGAAGATACCGTGATCAACGGCGTGCCTTATCGTCGAGTACTATTTCCCTATGCCGCGGCGCATCCGGAAGCGGCCAATAGCCCTGCTGCGCATCCCGAAGCGGGCAACAGACGGGGCGATACCCGGCTTCCCGAAGAGTTGAGGCGCCGCGCGCTCGCCGTGATGCACGCGCGTTAACCGTGATGCACGCGCGTTAAACCTGGCCGCGGCACGCGGCGTGGTGCCGTATATCCGTACTTTATTGCTGTTGCTGATCAGCCTGGGGGCGGCGTCGAGCGTCGCCGCGCAGGGAAGGTTTTGCATCAACACCGACGTCCTGACGTTCGGCAACCGCTTCGCCCGCTGGGTCGGAGGCCGGCTGGGGGATCAACCTGGCGCAGCGGGGTGACACGATTTTCGCCTCGTGGTTTACCTATGCCCTGACGGGCAAGGCCTGGTGGCTGGTGATGAGCGCGAGCAAGACGGCACCGGGAACGTTCGCTGGAACGCTGTTTCAGGCGACGGGGCCGCCGTTCGATGCCGCTCCGTTTCCTCCGATCGGGAGCGCCGGCGGCGCCACCGGCGCTTCGGTCGGCAGCGGCACGCTGACGTTCAGCGATGCCAACAACGGATCGTTCGCGTACACGGTCAACGGCATCAGTCAGACCAAATCGATCACGCGCGAGACCTTCGGAATTCTTCCCGCATGCCGCTCCGCAACGCAGTCCAGCCTGGCGCTTGCCACCAACTACCAGGACCTGTGGTGGGACGCCCGGCAGGGTCCGAGGCAGGCTGGGGAATCAATCTCGTTCACGAGGGAGATACGATCGTCGCCACGTGGTTTACCTACGACTTCGATCGTTCGCCGATGTGGCTGGTCGTCACCGCGAACAAGACGGGCCCGGCGACCTACAGCGGGCAACTGTACCGAGCGACCCGGGGGCCGCCGTTCAATTCGATTCCGTTTCCGGCGCTAGCGACCGCGGGCGGAGCGCAGGGGAGCAATGTCGGCACGGCCACCTTCAACTTTGTCGACGGCAACGCAGGCACGTTCAGTTACACCGTCAACGGCGTCACCCAAACCAAGGCGATCACGCGCGAGATTTTTACGCCGCCGGGGACGACGTGCCAGTAGCATCTGACGGTCAGGACGCGACACTACGCGCAAGTACGTGAAAGCGCACGAAAGTGCGCAATGCGTGTCGGCGGCCGACACTAAAGCGATCAGGATCCGGGTTCCGCGAGCCAGTGCGACGATCTGGTCGATTCGCCCTCGACCAGATATTGCTTCGCGCGCCGCTGGATCTCCCGATCGGCGACGCTGACCCGCTCGTGCTGGCGCAGATGCTCGAGCCAGGACTCGTCCATGAAGCATTCGATGAAGCGCGTCGGGTCGCCGGAGTCGTGGAAGAGCTGCCAGAAGTAGGCGCCGTTGCGGCGGCGCATCTCGCGCACCGCCTGCATCGCCGCGACGAACTCGGCGCGCTTGTCCGGTTGGATCCGGTAGTCGATCGTCACCATGCACCGGGCCGCGTCGGGCTCCGGCGTTTCGGCGAGCACCGGCAGCGGCCAATCCATCGACGGCGTGAAGTCGAGCACCTCGTGGCGCCCGAGCTTGAATCGCCAGGTCAGCGCGATCGCCAGCAGCCATTCCCGACCGCGGCTGATCGTCAGCGCGGCGGGAATGCCGATCGCGTGTCGCGACCTGCCCCCACAGGATGCTGCCGAGCGCCATTCCGCCCATGAACACGACGACGAACGCGGCCAAGCCCGCGCGCGCGCACCCACGGCGGCAGCGTCATCTGCGCGGACACCTGCAGCGCCGACAGAATCGAGATCCAGGCCACGCCGGTCGCGAGCATCGCCACGGCCAGCAGCGCGATGTTCTGCACATGCGCCAGCGCCAGGGCGGCACAGCGCATAGAGCACGCTGGCACCGGCCACCAGCGCATCGCGCGAGAATTTCGCCCGCACCCGCGGCAGCAGCATGGCGCCGCCGACCGCGCCGACGCCGATGCAGGTGAGCAGCAGGCCGTAGACTTCCGGGCCCGCGCCCGAGCTCGCGCCGCACGATCAGCGGAAACAGCGACCACGTCGCGCTGGCGAACACGAAAAACGCGATGCCGCGGATCGAGCACGACCTGCAGCGCGCGGGTATGCATGACGAAGCGCATGCCGACGCGGATCGCGCTGACGAAATCGCTCGGCGGGCAGCGTGCTCTTGCGGTGCTCGCGCTTCCAGCGCACGAGCACCGCGAGAATGCCGATGTACGACAGCGCGTTCAGCACGAAGACGAGCCACGGCCCGACGGCCGCCACCAGGACGCCGGCGATCGCGGGCCCGATCGCCCGCGACACGTTGATCGCGATGCTGTTCAAGCGCGACCGCGGATGGCAGTTCGTCCGGGCGGCACGAGATCCGGCACGATCGCCGCCCACGCCGGCATCATCATCGCGGCGCCGACGCCGAGCGCAAAGATGAATCCGAGCAGCACCCACGCGGTAGTCATGCCGAGCAACGTGAGGATGCCCAGCGCGCCGGCAACGATCAGCAGATAGACCTGGATGCCGATCAGCAGGCGCCGCCGATCGACGATGTCGGCCAGCGCGCCGGCGGGCAGCGCGAGCAGCATGACCGGAATGCTGTCGGCGGCTTCCACCAGCGCGACCAGCGACGGCGACGAAGAAAGCGAGGTCATCAGCCAGCCGGCGCCGACGTCCTGCATCCAGGTGCCGACGTTCGAGACGATGGTCGCGATCCACAGGCTGCGGAACAGCCCGTTATGCAGCGGACTCCAGGCCGACGAAACTGCCCGCCCCGGGGCTGAATCCGCGGGCGAGTCCGATGGGGACGGTCTCATAGCTTGCGGTCGGGAAAGGTGGGACCGAACGGGACCGAAATTGGACGAACGATGCTAGCACACGGGAGGGAGCCGCCGTTCGGGAGGCGTGGCGCGCGGCCGGGATGGCAGTAGGCCTGCGGCCTACAACGGCGGCAGGTATTCCCTACCCCCGATTCAGCAAGAAGCCGATTGTTTCGAGCTTCATCGACGCTGCAAGATTCAACCAACGCGGGCGTAGCAAAGAAGAAAGGTTTTAAGCAAGTGTTGCGGCTCTTGGCAGTCCTGTTATTGGCGACATTGCTCGGATCAGGCAGCGTGGCCGCAGCTATGGTCGCCGGCGTTCCGGCCATCGTTCAATTCGTGTTCGTGGGAAGTCTCGCGCTGTTCATTGTGACGCTGACCAGCGGCGCCTTATTCGCTCGCGCTGACGAAGGCGCCCACCCGAGGGGGCGGTCAGCGTCCGTCGGTGCGATCAGTACGTTGCAGGCCCACGAATCTCGGCCGGATCTCCAGCCGACGGACCCGAGCGGCCGCGCCCGCCGTCGAGTTGCGCGAGCAGGCGCTCGGTTGCAGCCAGCGCGCCGCCTGAGCGCACGATGGCGCCGACGGTCTTTGCCGAGCTTTGGACCCGTCCAGTACGTCAGGCGCCGAAATCCTTACATTTCGCTAACTGACAGCCACCGTTCGGCCGCATAGTCTCCGGCTGGCGCTGCGTTAATATCCTCCTGGATGCAGTGGCCTGGCGGACGAGCTGCGCGATCCGCAGATCGTCCGCCTTCTCCCACCGAGCCTTCATAGCTCTTATCCAGCTGGCCTCCTGCGAATCAGCATGAGCTCAGGCCGTCGCGTGCGGCAAGCAGCGGATGTTGAGTCGCGCAGTGCTCGGCGCGACATCCGTCGGTGCCGGCAGTAGGAGTCGAACCCACGACCTTCGGTTTACAAATCGGTCGCTGAGTTACGGAACATTTTCTAATCAAGCTCTTGCAACACACGCCAAGTTTCAAGAGCAGCGGTGCATAGCCTAGAGCGAACCACACGAAGGCAAGAAAAGTTACGGAATAGCTACGCTAGCTATTGTGCAGATGATTCGACGGCGCGAGTTTTGTAAGGCGGTTTGTTCTGCCGGTCCGGTCATTCAGGCGAATGTAACTGACACTGAGCCGGCGGCTTGCCGTTTCTTGGCTTTGGGCCGCACGACGATCTCGACATCCATGCCAAGCTTGGTCAAAAAACCGATGAGCCGTTCCTGAGAATAGCCTCGGAAGTGTCCACGCAGTAGCGCGGAGACTTTCGGCTGATCAATGTTCATCAACTCGCCGGCCGCCGCCTGCGTCAGCTTGTGAGCCTGGATGATGCGGCCGATTTGGGCCACGATCCGTGCTTTGGCAAGCATTTCCGCCGAGTCCGCAAAGCCGAGATCGGCATAGACATTGCCGGAACTGACTTCGTATTCGACCACCTTCGTGGATTTTCGGGGCATCTTTAATCTCCTTACGACAGACGGCTGGCATCGTCAAGGCGTTTGTGGATCAACTCCACATCCGGCCTTGGAGTTTCGATGCCTTTTGCTGATTTCTTCTTGAAGCAATGAAGGACATAAACGGCTCGCGAAAAGCGTACGGTATAGACGGCGCGGTAAGTATCCGTCGCGAAGTTCTCGACGACTTCCAGCACGCCTGCCGACCGAAACCCGCGCAACACCTTTGCGCCAGGGTGCTTGGTGCCGATTTGCGCCAGGTGCAGTGCGAAGCCAAACTCTCGCCGCACTGCCCTCGGCATGGCGAGAAGATCCTTGCGTGAGCTGCCGAGCCAGATCAGTGGCTTTTCGTCGACCCTCATCAATTGCCAGTGTATGCCAATATTGGCATGTCTGTCAACCTCTTGAGCCGACAAACTCTACCGCTGGTCCAGAAAGCGGGCGTGCGCCGCAATGGCGGCTTACAAGAAGCGCCGTCGACAGGAGTCGACCCCCTTGCCGCCGTTGAGCTTCGTGCTGCCAACGGCCGCAATGTCGCGATGGCGGTCATTTAGGCGACGCCCGCCAACTGGCGCTATCGGCCAGTAGCGGTCAAGCCGGCGAACCTGCACAATCCCCGCAAAGCGGACGCTCAAGCGAGGTGGCCGGTGTCTCCGGAGCAAGCTCTTCGGACCTACTTTCACGCGAAAGACGAGAACCGTCCTCACCTTTTGGACGATGTGTTCTCAACGGATGCTCGGCTGGAGATTCGCAACCGGTCCGAACAGATCAGGTTCCCGGCCGTCACGGTCGGCTTGGCCGGAATCGCAGACGTCCTGGTCCGTCGCTTCAACCAGACCTACGAGAACATCTATTCCTTCTACCTCGCTCGCCCAACATCAAACGAGGAGGCGTTCTCGTGTGATTGGCTGGTCGTAATGACCGAAAAGGAGTCGAAAGCCGTTCGCGTCGGATGTGGCCGGTATGAGTGGGCTTTTCAGCGGGAGCCGGAATTACATGTGACCGAACTCATCATCACAATCGAGGCGATGCTAATCCTTGATGCCGCGATGACGATCGAGGTGATGCGTTGGGTTGGGCAACTTGACTACCCGTGGACCTCGGCGGCCGCCGTGACGTGCACACTGCCCCTCGCAGAACTTCAACCGGTGCGCAGGTACGTGGACCGCGAGAATCGGTTGAAATCGGCACTTCGGGCCGCTGGCGGCCATCCCTGGAGGGCAACAACTGATGTTACCCACGAACGGTGGACAGTCCGATCAGGCGCTGGTTGATTCCTCGAAGGCTAGCGGAGCCACGTAGTTGATGGTGGAGTGGCGGCGCTGGCGGTTGTAGAAGACTTCCATGTAATCGAACAGGCTGGCGCGTGCTTGGTCCCTAGTCTTGTAGTCACAGTGCATTACAAGCTCCGTCTTCAGGGAGTGGAAGAAGCTTTCCATCGGCGCGTTGTCCCAGCAATTTCCTTTGCGGCTCATGCTCTGTCGGATCCCATGCTTCCTGATGAGTCCAGGTAGATCGAGGTTGCGTAGGTTGAGCCTCGATCGGAGTGAACGAGCTCGGGAACGCCACGTCGGGAAATTGCCATAGCGAGCGCGTCGGTGGCCAACTGGCCCCCCAGCGTGTGGCTCATGGCCCAGCCCACAATAGCCCGGGAGTACACATCCAGAACGGCCGCCAGGTACAGCCAGCCCTCGCGTGTTGGGATGTAGGTCACATCGCTGAGCCAGCAAGCATTGGGCCGCTCGGCTTTGAAGCACCGCCTGACTAAATTGGGTAAGACCTCCTTCGTATTGCGCGAGTCGGTCGTTACCCGGAAATGCCGAATCGCCTTGGGCACAATCTGCGCTCTGCGCATCAGCTTGGCGACCGTGTTGCGACAGCACGCAATCCCCTGAACCGAGAGCTCCGCGTGCACTCGCGGCGCGCCATACGTCTGGCGGCTGGCAAGGTGGACTTCCCGGATCTTGGTGGTCAGAGACGATTGCCGCTCCTCCCGGGCGCTGGGCGGCCGGCTCCGGGCTGCGTAGTACCCACTGGGTGAAACGCGCAAGGCCCTACACAGCGTACGCACCGAATGTTGCCGGCGCTGGCATTCGACAAAGGCGTACTTCATCTCGACGCCTTCGCAAAGTAGATGGCCGCTTTTTTTAAAATCTCATTCTCCTCCCGCAGCCTGGCGTTCTCACGCCGCAGCGTCCCGAGGTCTTGCTCAGCCGTGGCGAGCTCTTGCTTGGGAACGCCGTTGCGCTCCTCTTCCTCGAAGTCCAGGCGCCACTGGCGCAACTGGTTTACCCGAACGCCAAGTTCCCGCGCCACCTTGGCCTTGGTCTTATCTCCAACGGCAGCCAACCGCACCGCCTCCAGCTTGAACTCCCGGGTATGGTGCCTGCGTTCCTTGCGTTCCATGACACAGCCCTCCTAAGGCTATTGTGCCTGTCTGGAACTGTCCACGAAACGTGGGTAACTTCACAAGCGGCCAATTGACGACATAGCTCGCGGGAGTTAAGTTTGCCCGTTAGCGACATTCCAGTGCCCGGGCATTGTGAAGCCGGCTCGGCCTGCCTCAGAATGGCGGCAGGCTAGAACGCGAGATGCGAAGAGAGTCATGGCTGATTTTGTTCTGGTGCACGGCGCGTGGCAGGGGGCATGGTGCTGGCAAAGGATTTTCCCGGCGCTTCGGGCCAAAGGTCACCGCGTATTTGCCGTGACCCTCACCGGGGTTGGCGACCGCGGACATCTCATGTCCCCATCCATTCGGCTGGCAACGCACATTGATGATGTGGCGGCTGTCATTGAGACTGAGGAGTTGACGCACGCCGTTCTTGTGGGTCACAGCTATGGCGGATTGTTGATCACGGCCGTTGCTGATCGCTATCCGCAACGCATTGCCCACCTAGTCTATTTCGATGCCATCGTTCCCCGCAGTGGCGAGAGCTGGTCGAGTTTTGATGACGAAAGTACGCGCCAGGCCCGTCGGGCTGGAATCGCACGCGACGGCGCTATGCCGCCGCTGCCGGCCTCTGCCTTCGGCCTGACTGGCGAGGATGCGGCATGGGTGGACCGACGTCAGCGGCCCCATCCAGGCGGCGTGTATGAAGATGCCTTGCACTTCGACGAGGCCCGCGTGGCAAGCCTTCCGCGTACGTTCGTGGACTGCACCACGCCGGCACTCCCAACCGTCAACAAGTCACGCGCGAGGGTACGATCCGAACCGGGCTGGCGGGTGATCGAGATCGCGACTGGCCACGATGCGATGATCAGCGCACCATTACAATTGGTAGATATCCTGATCGAGGCAGCACGCTCAAACGAAGCGGCCGAACGGGCGGAACCGCTGTCGTAAGTTGGAGCGGCGGTTGGCCGCGTCGATTGATGTTCTCTACTTGGCGGTTGCGCGTCTGCTTTCCATTGGCAGCGATGTCTGCTTCGGGTCGATAGGGCACCATCGACGACGGCACCGGAGGCGCCGAGTTTTGCATGTGCCGCCGAGGACTTCCAGAGCGGGGCGGCGGGACGGCCGGGACCGTTCTCACCAGTTCGCGGATGGCAACAACAGGAGGAGTGTGCTCGCCGGAACGCCAGATCAGTGGCGTAGTTACATCGCTCAGTACCTTCGGTAACGCATGGATTGCGACGCGATCACATTGGACCGTTGCCAGGACAGACCGAGGCACGATCGCAACGCCGGTGCCCGAAGCAACACACGCGATGATTGCGTGATAGGAGCTGAGTTCGAGGACTCGCACAGAGCCTAGGTCCTTGTCTCCGATCCAACGCTCGAGAACTCTTCGATACGCGCAACCTCGTGGAAATGAGATCACGGAGTCAAGGGCAATGTCCGCAGGGCGCTTGACCTGCGCGTGAGTGAGCGACGTGATGAGCACCAGCTGCTCCTTGAAGACGGGCGAGTGCGCCAACTCCGGTCGATTCGGCGCGACCGCGACAAAGGCCGCGTCGATTCTTCGATCGCTCACCGCGGCGGTCAAAGCGTCATTCGTGCCGGTAATCAGCTCGATGCGAACGTCAGGAAAGCGATGGTGGAACGCGCAAAAAACGGCCGGCAACCGGCTGGCCGCCGTGCTTTCCAGCGCGCCGAGTTTCAGAACGCCTCTCGGCGGCCCGTCAGCTACGGCGTTCCTCGCCTCTTCGGCAAGCCCAAGAAGTCGGTCGGCGTATGCGAGCAACACCTCGCCGCTGGAGGACAGATAGAGCCGTTGCTTGTTGCGTAAGAAAAGGCGAGTTCCGACCGACGCTTCCAGTTGCTGGATGCGGCTGGTTACGCTGGATTGCACGCGATGCAGCTTGCGTGCGGCTCGCACAATGCCGCCTTCCTTGACCACCGCTTTAAATATTGCAAGGTCCGTGAGGTCCATTTGATTCCAGTGTGAGAGCTGACGCTATTGATCAGGAGGCTGGTCAGCCATCTCGATTAGAGAATACTACGTTCTCAATTATTCGCTATACCAGAAGGCATGATAACGCTACGCTTTGGTCGTGGCCATCAATCAATACGTCTCCGTAAGGACCGCCACCGTCATTGGCCTCGCCAGTCTTGCCGCGGCTATGGGCATAGGTCGATTTGCGTTCACACCCCTGTTTCCACTTATGCAGGAGACACTCGGCGTTACGCTTGCTGAAGGGGCTTGGCTCGCAACGGCGAATTACGTGGGCTACTTGCTCGGTGCTTGCGCGAGTTTCGTTCTCACGCCAAAAGCCGGCGTGTCGGCCAAGTGGGGATTGCTCGCAGTCGCTCTCGCGACGGTCGCAATGGCTTGCACCAACTCCCTGCCGATCTGGCTCTTTTTTCGGTTTATCGCAGGCGTCGCGAGCGCGTTCGTGCTCGTCGGCGCCTGCGCCTGGTCCCTTGCACATCTCGCGTCTCGTCGCCGAAGCGACCTCGCAGGCTGGGTGTTTGCCGGCGTTGGTATCGGAATCGCGCTAGCGGGCGTGCTCGCACTCATCTCGTCGGCGATGCTGGGCAGCTCGGCGCAAGC